>JAPWHL010000018.1 GCA_027214255.1 Roseovarius aestuarii | reverse complement strand
GCCCCGGCCAACACGGCCCCGACGGCGGAAGCCGGGCCAGCGCAGACGGTGAATTCCGGCGCGGCGGTGACGCTGGATGGAACGGGGTCCAGCGATCCGGATACGGGCCAGACGCTGAGCTATACCTGGTCGCAGACGGGGGGCACGGTGGTGACCCTGTCGGATGTCAACGCAGACAAGCCCGGCTTTACGGCGCCGACACGGGTGGCGGGGTCCGGCCCCGAGACCTTGACCTTCCAGCTGAGTTTTGGCGACGGCATCGCGACGGATACGGATACGGTTGAGATCACGGTTAATGCCCCGGCGAACACGGCCCCCACGGCGGATGCGGGCGCGGATGTCTCGGTGGTGTCTGGCACGCAAGTCACGCTCTCTGGGTCCGGCACGGATGATGAGGGCACGATTGTCGGTTATGCCTGGACCCGCACAGGCGGATCCGGGGAGGCGGGCAACGCCGCCCTGTCCTCTGGGACAGCGCAGAATCCGACGTTCACGGATAGCTCTTTGGGCTTCAATGACGTGGCTGTGACGCATATCTTTGAACTGGTGGTGACGGATAACGCAGGCGCTGAATCGCAGGCTGATAGTGTCACGATCACCATCACACCGCCGCTGGATACAACCCCGCCAGAGATTACAGGTACGGCCGACGTCGAGATCGACACGGATGCAGGTCTGAACACAGCCTCTTTGGTGTTGGCCGCGAGTGTTACAGACAATTCCGGCGAGGCGATCACGCCCGAGTTCAGCGCCGATGGCACGGTGCTGAGCAGCCCGTATGCCTTTCCTGTTGGTGCAACTCTTGTGACGGTGACGGCCCAAGATGGCGCTGGCAATCAGGCAATACCGGTGTCTTTCACGGTTACGGTTAAGGATACGACTGCTCCGGCGTTACCTGTCGCGGGGGCCCCTACATCCACGCCGGACGGGCGCGCACATGTGTCTGGCACGGCGGAACCGGACAGTATAGTGACCGTAACCTTCCCGGATGGCAGTTCACAGACCGTCACAGCGGATCCATCGACCGGCGCATTTTCTACCGTGTCGGTTGCTCCGCAGCCGTCCGGCGGTGTCGGCATTACGGTGAGGGATGCGGCCGGCAATGTCTCACCGACGCTGCCGCTTGAGTTTGCCGGGGACGATGTCGCGCCGACAATTGAGATTGCGGCGCTTAGCGGCCCAACAAACGGGATGTATACCGCAACCATCAAGCTCTCGGAAGCGAGTGACGATTTCACAGCGTCCGACCTTACGCTGGTCAATGCGGGGGCCATGCTTACGGGCTCCGGGCTTGACTATATCGCAGTATTGACGCCTGCGGCTGACGGAGAGATCGCCCTGTCAGTCGCGGCGGCAACCTTTAGCGATGCGGCCGGCAATCCCAACACGGCCTCAAATGTGGTCACGGCAAGCCATGACGCGAGTGCCCCTACGGTGAACATTTCCGGTGCGCCCAGCTCTTTGGCCTCGGCTTCGCGCTTTGCCGTCACAGTGACGTTTTCTGAAGCTGTGACCGGGTTCGATGCCTCGGATATGATCGCCACAAACGCCCAGGTTACCGGCGTCAGCGGAAGCGGGGCGACCTATGCGGTCTCCGTGATTGCATCCGGAACGGGTGACGTCATCCTGTCGGTGCCTGCGGATAGTGCCGCTGATAGTGCGGGCAACGGCAACCTGGCCTCCAACACCGTTCAGATTGCCGATACGACTGTCGAGCAGACGCAAGGCCTGATCGCTGGATATATGCAGACCCGCGCGAACCAATTGGTTCAAAACCAGCCCGAGCTGATCCCGTTCCTGTCCGGAGCTGGCAAGGGAAAGTTCAATCTGTCGGTCACACGTGGCACGAGCACTTTCGACTTCGCCTCTCGCCCCGATTATCCATTCTGGGCAAGTATTTCTGGGGCGTGGTCAAAGGATGCCGATAGCAAAAGCGCGTATATGTTCGGGGCTCTTGGCGGCCATCAGAAGATCAGCGAGACCCTCTTGCTGGGGGCGATGCTTCAGTTCGATCACTTGGCCGAGGAAACAGGCGCGGCCAAGGTGAGTGGCACAGGCTGGATGTTTGGCCCTTATTTCGCGGCCAAAGCCGAAAATCATCCGCTCTATTTTGAAGGCAGGCTGCTGTATGGCCAGACCCAGAACAAGATTTCTCCATTCGGCACCTATCAAGACAAGTTCGATACAGAACGGCTTCTTGCCCAGCTCAAGGTGGCCGGTGAACTGGACTATGGCGCAACGGCCCTGGCCCCGTTCTTGGGCCTGTCCTACACCACAGACAGTCAGAAATCCTACGTGGACAGCCTGGGAAATACGATACCCGAACAAGGGATCGAGCTTGGCCAGGTTGAGTTTGGTCTGGATTTCTCCCGGGCGATCCCGGTCTCTGGGAATGATCTTGAACTGTGGGGCGGCATATCGGGGATCTGGTCACACACCAAGGGCTCCGGGTTTGCCTCAACCGTGACCCCGGATTACGACGGTGGCCGCGCCCGCGTCGAACTGGGCTTCAATTACGACTTCTTCGCCGACCAACGCCTGTCCGTCGGAACCTATTACGACGGCATCGGCGCCAGCAGCTTTGAAAGCTACGGCCTCACTATCGGATACGAAACAACGTTCTGATCAACACCTAAATAAATCTCCGAAACAGGCGGACTAATCTGCGGCGCTCAGGGTAAACCAGAAAGTGGAGCCGTGCCCCAGTGAGCTTGAAAAACCGATGTCTCCACCGTGCATGTCGATCAGTTCTTTCGAAATGCTCAGGCCAAGGCCACTGCTCTTGTTGGGGCCGGTTTCACCGGGGCTGATCTGATGAAATCGAGTGAAAATGTTTGGGTGTTCGGATGTGGCGATTCCGACGCCGTGATCTTCGACCTCTACCTTGATTTTTTTTCCAGATTTAGCGGCACGAACAATGACCTTGTCATTGGGCTTTGAGAACTTAGCGGCATTAGACAAAAGATTACACACAACCTGAGAAATTCTGTCTTTGTCCGCCATGACCATAAGCGGTGTATCGCTGGGTTCGATGCAGTAAGTGACGTTCATTTGGTCGGCAAACGCCCTGCAATCCTCCACTGCGGTTCGGATTATCGCTGACATATTGGCGCGTTCTTTTCGCAGTTTTACCTTGCCTTCCACAATCTGCTGCGCATCCAATATGTCGTTCACCAATGTCATAAGCCGTTCGGAATTTCGCTCGGCGATATTGATGATTGTGTTTGCTTGCGTTGCCGGCATCGTTTCGAATGAGTTTTTCAAAAGCCCAATCGCGCCATGAATCGAAGTCAGAGGCGTGCGGAGTTCATGGCTAACGGAACTCATGAATTTGTCTTTAGCGGTTGAAATGGAATTAGCCTCTTCTGCCAGTTTTTTCATTTTTGTCGTTGTCGCGCGGCTTTCGCGAAGATCGACAATAAGAAAGGCACAAAACGTTGTTGCGAGCAGCATGATGGCTGTGAATAGAAATGCGATTTCTTTGGAAAGCGAGAGGGCGTTAATGCGGTACTCATGCATGGAAGCGGCCTTTACTTGGGCCATCAGTATCGCAAACCGTCTCAACTCGCGATCATAAGAATGTAATCGTGTTTGGAGTAGCTCAGTTATCTCAGCGCGGTCGCTCAGGGGCGTTTCTGGTGAAATCAATGATTGTAAGACAGGCTCAATTTCTATGAAGACTTCTTCCAAGGAATCAATTGGGTTGTCTTTTTTGGGAATGACAGAGGAAAATTCGGCCATTTGACCGGACTGCATGACGTTTATGCGGCTCCATGCAATGTCGAACCTTAGAGCAACATCATCGGCTGTTGCCATGCCATCGTCGTAGTAGTGGATGGTATCCTTTAGCCGTAGCAATTCCAGTTGCAACTGCGATGCAATCCACAAGGGGTCCCCCTGTTCGACCACAATCGCAGTTTTGAAATGCTGATTCAGAGCCCTGAGCACGCCGGCACTTAGGATTGTCGCGCCGACAAACAGAACGAGCAACGCCGCCCGAACAATCCGTTTCGATCGCTTCATTGCGCTATGATTTGGTCGAGTTGCCAGACAAGCCGACCGTTGTAGACGTCACCGCGCAACTCGGGATAATCACTCATGGGGTAGATAACCCAAATTGGCCCCTTGTTTCTGACAGACATCTTTTCTCCATTCTTGAGAATGGCCAAGATGACATCATAGGCATATGCATCCTGAGCAGGAGCAACGATGAAGAAGTCGTTCAACGCGTGAAGTTCGATCTCGTCGTTTTCGCCTATACCGTTTTGTTCCAACACTGAGCGCAGAGTTGGGCCGGAAAACGTAGTTGCTTCATTGACATAGTCGTTCGATGTTGTGACCTCGACCTGCGGCAGCTTCAACAGATCTTCGAAGGTGTAGTGTGTTACATTTCCATGGTTCTCAACCGACAGGATTTGCTGTGCGGTCGCTGTAAAAGGAAGCGCAGACAAACAGAGTGTCAAAACAATCAAAAGTTGAAGCATTTTGACCTTTAGTGGCATAGTTCTCACCTACCTAAAATTGCGTGATTATTTAAATTTCCACCATTAGGAGAACAATACGGTTTCTTTATGGCTCAACACAAGGGTAGTTGCATTGGTTCCCGGCGCCGTTACGTAACGTCCGCTGCCGGTGTGAGGGATAGTTTTTCTTAGGGTGTGGTCGCGCTTGGCGAGGGTCCGTTGACCTGTTTGTGCCATGGTCAGACGCCACGCGGAAAAGCGAACGCCATTTCAGGAAAACCGGGTTGCATCCGCCGTGATCATTGGGCTTTTGGGGGCAACGCCAAAGGGCACAGCTTTGCCGGCACACGGTGCATGTGCCGGTCGCTGTGATTGAAGAAAGAAAAGTGATATGAATGTAGGAATTATCGGTGTCGGCCTGATGGGCCATGGGATTGCGCGAAACGTCATGCGGCGTGGGCAATTTAACCTGAGTTTTCTGGATCATCCCGGCAACCAGCCCACGGATGAGCTGTTGGGCCTTGGAGCACAGGCACTTGACACGTCAGCCAAGGTCGCGGCCGAGTCCGATGTGGTGATCCTTTGCGTCACAGGATCGCCTCAGGTCGAAGCGATCCTCACGGGGCCAGATGGCGTGATTTCAGGATTGCGTGCGGGCACAGTGGTGGTGGATTGCTCAACCGCGCTACCAGCTTCAACCGTGAAGATGGCCAACGCGGTTCAGGCGGCTGGCGGCGATTTCATCGACGCGCCAATGACCCGCACAGCCCAATTTGCGCATGAGGGCAAATTGAACTTGCTGGTGGGGGGCGATCCCTCCGTGTTGGAGCGGGTGCGCCCAGTTCTGGCCTCATTTACCGAGGGCGTGACACATGTCGGCGGGATCAGTGCCGGGCATCGCCTGAAACTGTTGCACAACTATGTCTCGGTCGGGTTCATGTCGTTGCTGGCCGAGGCGGCGGCGCAATCGGCGGATGCCGGAATCGACCCGCAGTCTTTTGTCGACGTACTGGCGGGTGGCGGAGGAGCCAGCATCGCGTTGGAGCGTCTGGCGCCGTTCATCGTTGATGAAAACCGTGACGCACTGCCTTTTGCGATCAGCAATGCACTGAAGGATTTTGACTATTACCGTACCATGTCGACCGAGGCCAAGGCGCAGTGCACGATTGCCGATGGCGTCTATCAGGCCTTATCCGGTGTCGTTGATAGCGGCGAAGGCGATGCCTATCTGCCTGAGCTGGTGCGTATTTTCCGCAAGGATGCCTAACGCGTCTTGCCGGTCTGTTTCAGCCGAGTTGCCATCGTGCTAAGCACCTCATACGCGCGGCCGGCCTCCGGGTGCCAATCAGCGACAACCTTGTGTTGACGGGTGACGACATCCTTGTCGCCCCGCGCGGCAGGGCCCGTCAACGCGGTTTGCGGGCCTAATGCCAGCGTGTTGTCTATGGTATTGCGCAGCAACGTCGACTGAAGCCCATCAATTGCATCTTTTGGGACTCCTGCCGCGTCCCATGCCTCTTGGGCGACGGCCTGCAACACGGTGGTCAGGTTGCACGACATGACCGCAGCGGCGTGATACAGCGCCTTGGCGTCGGATCGGACAGGAAAACAGCGGGCGCCAATAGCCGTGAACAGCGGCTTGAGCGTCGCGATGGCGGTATCATCCCCCTCAAGACCGCAATAGGTGTCCGCGAACTGGGCGACAGACACGGCCGGATTGGCAAAAGTCGTCGCTGGATGCGCGCTGGCTAGATGCCAGCCCTTGTCGCCAAGGGGGTGCATTTCGCCAGCAGGCAGGAAGCCGCTGCAATGCACCGCGATTGCGGGCGGATGATCGCAATCGGCCAGATCTGCGGCAACGCTGGCCACACTGGTATCCGAAACGGTGATCAGCCAGATATCGGCGGGGCGCATGTCTTGCACCTGTGCAACAGACTGCCCCGATTTAATGAATTCTACGGCGATACTGGCCTTGCCCGGTGAACGGTTGGTGATGTCTTGCACCTCGCATAGGCCGGTTCGGTTCAGGAGATGGCACAGTGTTTGCCCGACATTGCCCGCACCCACCAGATTAACTGTTAGCCTTTGTGTCACTGCATCGCCTTTGCTTTCTAAATTCGCCAACCAGCGCTCTAGGCCATTGCCGCATGATCGCTTGCGTCGGGGTAGGACAGGACCTTGCGTGGATGCAAGTGCGTTTGCGCCCCTCACATAACGTGAAACCAAGAACTCGGGCTTAGATGATCGGGCCACCCTTGGCGGACACAGATGCTCGCATCACTTTATTCTGCACGCCCCCTCAGATTTTCGGCGTTTAATCTTGGCCAATGGATTGATAGGGAAGGCGCAAAGTTGACATGAGGTTCCCATGACTTTGACCTTTGATCCCAGACAAATGGCCGCAACCCTTTATACGGGTCAGTTCTGCCCGATGTTTATCGACGGTAAACAGGTGCCCGCACAATCCGGCGAGGTGTTGAACGTTTCAGACCCGGCAAGCGGGCGTGCCATTGCCACTGTTCCGCGCGGTTCGGAGAGCGATGTTGACGCCGCCGTTGCGGCGGCGCGGCGCGCTTTTGAAGGGGAGTGGTCAAAATTTACCCCTTATGACCGGCAGGAAGTGTTGCTTCGTATCGCTGATCTGGTGGAAAAGAACTGGAACGAGTTGTGCGTGACCGACACACTGGACATGGGCCTGCCGATTTCACGCACCTTGGGCAACAAACGCCGGGTGATCGGGATGCTACGGTTTTACGCGGGGCAAGCCACTGCGCTGCATGGCGATTACATCGAGAATTCAGTATCGCAGTCGATGATCAGCTATACCACTCGCGAACCTGTCGGCGTTGTCGGCGCGATCATTCCTTGGAACGCCCCCACCGCTGCGTCTGTCTGGAAGATCGCACCTGCATTGGCCACCGGCTGTACCATTGTGCTGAAACCTTCCGAGGATGCGCCGTTGGTGCCATTGCGGCTGGCCCAGCTGATGCAGGAGGCTGGGGTGCCCGACGGCGTGGTTAATGTCGTGACCGGCACGGGTCGCGAGGCGGGTGCCCGTCTTGCCTCGCATCCGGATGTGAACAAGGTTGTCTTTACAGGTTCGACCGCGACGGGTCAGACGATTGCGCGCGCCGGGGTCGATACACTCAAGCGCATCACGCTGGAGTTGGGCGGAAAATCCCCCATGATCATCTGCAAGGATGCCGATATCGCCAAGGCCATTCCTGTGGCGGCAATGGCGGTTTATGCGCATTCGGGACAGATTTGCATCGCGGGATCGAGGCTGTTTGTGGCACGTGAAATCCATGACGAGTTTATCCATGGTCTGTCTGAATATGCCCAAACGCTGAAAATCGGCCACGGGCTGAATCCTGACACTGACCTTGGGCCGCTGATCAATGATCGTCAGACCTGCAAGGTCGAGGGTTACATTGCATCAGGTCAGGATGAAGGCGCGCAATTGATCACCGGCGGTGATCGCCCAACAGGGGATGCCTATGACGGCGGGAACTTCCTGCGCCCCGCTGTCTTTGGCGGTGTCGACGACGCCATGACCATCGCCCGTGAAGAAATCTTTGGCCCGGTTATTTCGGCCATGCCCTTTGACACACTGGACGAGGCTGTGACCCGCGCCAATGCGACGCCCTATGGTTTGGCAGGCGGCATCTTTACCCGCGATCTGTCCACCGCGCATAAAACCGTCAAACGGATAAAGGCCGGGTCTGTCTGGGTGAATATGTATCACGCGATCGATCCCGCTGTGCCATTTGGTGGGCTGAAAATGTCCGGCTATGGCAAAGAGGGGGGTGTGGAACATCTGCACGCCTATATGGACACCAAAGCGGTGTGGATTCAAACCGACTGACAAAAATCACCAACAAGGTAAAACGCAGAAATTTCCGCACAGCGCAGCCTTATCTTTGGCACACCTGTTCAGATTTACTGCATTGTCGTGGTCAAGGCACCCCCCTAGACTGCGGCGTCTGACGCAAAGCGCCCTGCCGGGGTTGGGGGAGTATGCACACACCTCGGCACGCCAATTGTTTTGCACATAAAATAGTCATATGGAATTGGAGGAGACATCCATGGACCGCAGAAATTTCCTGAGAGGCAGCGCTGTCGCTGCGACCGGCGCCACATTGGCCGCCCCGGCGATTGCCCAATCAAAACCCAAGGTGACGTGGCGGCTGGCATCCAGCTATCCCAAATCGCTGGACACATTGTTTGCATCTAGCGAAGAAATGGCCAAAGCAGTCTATGACCTGACCGACGGCCAGTTCGAAATTCAGGTTTTCGCCGCAGGCGAGTTGGTGCCGCCACTGGGAATCGCGGACTCGGTCGGTGACGGAACGGTCGAAATGGGCCACACCGGATCGTATTTTTACATGGGTAAAGACCCGGCGTTTGCCTTTGGCACCGCGATGCCATGGTCGGGTAACGCACGTCAGTATCAGGCATGGATGCACGAGGCCGGCGGAAACGACCTGCTGAATGAGGTTCTGGCCAACTTCAACCTGATCAACCTTCCTGCTGGCAACACCGGCACACAGATGGCTGGTTGGTATCGCAAAGAGATCAACACATTGGATGACCTGAAAGGTCTGAAAATGCGTATCGGCGGGATGGGCGGCACCGTGATGAGCCGTATGGGCGTCATTCCACAGCAGATCGCAGGCGCAGATATGTACCCGGCGCTAGAGCGCGGCGTGTTGGATGCGATTGAATTTGTGGGCCCCGCCGATGACGAGCGACTGGGCTTTTACAAGGTTGCGAAATACTACTATGCGCCTGCCTTCTGGGAGCCATCGGGCGAGCTTAGCTATTTCATTAACGCTGACGCTCATGCCGCCTTGCCGCCTGCCTTCCAAGCCGCGCTAAAGCACGCTTCAAAGTCCAGCGGTGCCCAGTTGTTGCACCGCTACGACGCGCGTAACGCCGCTGCCCTGCAGCGATTGCTGGCCGAAGGCACAATTGTGCGCACAATGCCCGAGGAAATTCTGCGCGAGAGCTATCGCCAGACGCATATGCTGTATGCGGAAATGTCCGAAGAGAGCGCCAACTTTAAGAAAATTCACGATCACATGTTCGAATTTATGGGCAAGGCTAAGGCGTTTACCAACATCTCCGGTTTCGCGTATGACTATGTCGCCTATCAGGCCGAGCAGGGCAACTGGCCCAAAAGCTAAAGGGCTATCACTGTAAAAGATGAAAAGGGCGCATCCATCGGATGCGCCCTTTTTACGTGCCAAGCGGGAAGCCGCGATTAGTCCTGCCCGCCACCCAGCGGCGACAATTCCAATGGGGCCAGGCCCCCACCACTGGACGAGCCCGGCAATCCGGGAAGCGGTCCTCCGCCCAGTCCCGGCAAACTGCCCAGACTGGGCAGCCCTTGCTGAATGCTGCCCGGTGTCGGCGGGGTGACGTCCTTGTAATGCGTCACAAGCCCTGGAAAGGAAATTACAAGCGCCAGCATCAAGGCCTGCAAGCCAATGAATGGCAGTGCACCTTTGTAGATTTCTATAGTGCGCACCGCTTTCATCCGGCGCGATGTCACCGGATCTGTCCAATCCTCGTTTGGAGCAACCGACCGTAGGAAAAACAAAGAGAACCCAAAGGGCGGGGTCAAAAAGGATGTCTGTAAGTTGATCCCCAAAATAACCCCGAACCAGATCAGGTCGATGCCAAGTTGATCCGCCACAGGCACCAGCAAGGGCACAACGATAAAGGCGATCTCAAAGAAATCCAGAAAGCAGCCAAGGATAAACACGATCAGGGTCACAAAGATCAAGAACCCGATCTGGCCCCCTGGCAATTGGAGCAACAACTCTTCGATCCAGAGGTTGCCGTTAATGCCATAGAAGGTCAGTCCGAAAATCCGCGCGCCGATCAGGATGAACATGACAAAGGCGGCTAGACGCGCGGTCGCATCCAGTGCTGATTTCAGCATGGAGTAGGTCAGCCGACGCCGCACAAATGCCAGAACCAACGCCCCGGTGGCGCCCATTGCTCCACCCTCGGTCGGGGTGGCAATACCCAGAAAGATTGTCCCCAGCACCAGAAAAATGAGTGCCAATGGTGGAATCAACACGATCACCACCTCTTCGGCCAGATATGACATCAACCCCAGCGAAAATTTGCGGTTAATCAGCGTCGCGCCCAAAGCAAACAATGCGGCCAAAGTGACGGCCATCACCAGACGTGTCTCATCCGCAAAGTCCCCAAAACCCCAGCGGTGCACCGCCAGTGCAACGAAAGCCGACAAGGCTACAATGCCGATCAGCGATCCTATGCCGCCTTTGAATTTGCGCGCTTCTATTGGCAAGGCAGGCATCAACTTGGGACGGAAAATGCTTAACCAAACCACAAAGGCGCAATAAAGGCCTATGGTGATCATCGCTGGCACAAAAGCACCCACATACATATCGCCGACCGGACGGCCCAGCTGATCGGCCATGACGATCAAAACCAACGACGGCGGTACGATCTGTGCCAGCGTCCCCGAGGCAACGACTGTTCCCGATGCTATTGACGGGCTGTACCCATAGCGCAGCATGATCGGCAGGGATATGAGCCCCATAGCCATGACCGAGGCCGCAACGATCCCCGTGGTCGCCGCCAAAAGCGAGCCAACCAACACCACCGCCAATGCCAATCCACCACGGACAGGGCCGAACAACTGGCCGATCGTGTCCAATAGATCCTCGGCCATGCCTGATCGCTCTAGAACAAGGCCCATGAAGGTAAAGAACGGAATCGCCAACAGCGTCTCGTTGGACATGATGCCAAACACGCGGCTGGGGTGCGATTGCAACAAGGGCCAAGACAGGTTGATCTCGCTGGACAGGTGCGACAGCTCGACCCCGATGACAAAGAAACCCAGACCGCCAGCGGCCAATGTAAACGCCACTGGATAGCCCAGTAGCAGCATGGCCATCACCGTGCAGAACATGATCGGGGCCAGATTATGTGCGACCAGGTCAATCATGACAGATCAAGCCCTCCGTCTCGTTGCGTGTCTTTGATTGATCCCTTCAAAACCGCGATCCGTTTGATGATTTCGGACACGCCTTGAAGCAACAGCAGGATAAATCCCAGCAAAATCAGAAATCGCGCGGGCCAAATGATCAAACCACCAAAATTCGAGGACATCTCGCCTGACTTGGCCGCGCGTAGGAAAAAGGACCAACTTAGCCAAGACATCAAAAGGCAGAAGGGCAGAAGGAATAGGATATGACAGACAAGGTCGATCACATCGCGGGTTTTCTTGGTCAACAGGCTAGTCAGGATGTCGATCCGCACATGGGCATTGCGGCGCAGAGCATCCGCCGCAGTCAGCATGAAAACAGCGCCAAAGAAATACCACTGCAATTCCAGCCATGCGTTTGATGACACGTTGAATGCCTTTCGCGAAATGGCGTTTGCCGCACTGACCAAAACAGCCGCGAGAACGAACCACGAGACATATCGGCCGAAAAATCCGGTCAGCGCGTCAATGGCACGCGAGATTTTCACAATCAGGGACATGATCTTGGGTCCTCCCGTTCCCAAACTTGGCGGCGTCAGTGCATATCACTGGGCACCTACACAAAAACTGTGGAAGACTGAATGCAAATGCGGTTCAGCCGCAGGTTTTTTTCGACACCACGTCAGCATGTTCCGATGCGCCAGACCCTTTGTCGCCCGTCGAGGGCCTGATGGGCATCAACCTGTGGCAAAGGCCCCCTGCATCTCGGTCAGGCTGGAGCGGATCAGGATCATCAATTGTTCCGAAAAGCTGTGGTGCAAGTAGCCGCGCGGTGTGATGATACCGACCGCCCTATGCGCTTCGGGCGAGGCAATCGGAACTGCACTGCAACCGCTGGGCGTGGTTTGCGACATTGCAATGCGCGGTACAATACAAACGCCCAAACCAGCACTGGCAAAGGCCAGGGCGGTTTGCGCGCTTACAACCTCGTATTGTACATGAACCTGAATGGCTGCCTCAGCGATCAGGCGGTCAAACAGGGCGCGCACGGCTGTCGTCCTATTCAGCAGGATCAGGGGGAATTCTTGTAGTTGCGCCAAGGTGATCGCCTGAACGCCGTCGGTCATTCCGTCGGGGATGCAGGCATAGAGGTGATCGTCGATGATCTTCTCAAAATGGAAATCGGACAGGTTAGGAACTTCGGGGCCGATGTAAAATTCGACCTCTTGCTGTTCTAGTAACAACAATGCCGCAGTCGTGGGAACCTCGGTTACTTCAACCATACTGCGCGGGTAACGTTGTTTGAACGTCGCCAAAATGCCGCCCAGAGGGCCAGCCGCGAGTGTTGGCGCGCAAGCGATGCGAATCTTGCCTTTGCGCTGTTCCGCCAGATGGATCAGCCGCTCTAGGCTGATTTCGACATCCTGCATGGATTTGCGGACCTGCTCGAACAACAGCCGCCCTTCGGCGGTCAGCAACGCGCGCTGGGGGGTCCGTTGAAACAGATTGATGCCGATTTGTTCTTCCAGATTGCGGATCTGCATACTGACAGCCGAGGCCGAGCGATTGCTTTCCTCGGCTGCGCGCCGAAAACTTCCGTGCTCGGCCGCCAAGAGAAACGTTTGGAGAAGTTTAAGGTTGATATTCGACATATGGCCCAAGGCAGTTTGCATTTTCCTGAAGGAACAGCGGAAAACGCTAGGCGATCAGGCTCGTCTGCCGATGGAGCAGTCCAGCAGCATCAGGGACAGTTACCTCTTTCTATCAGGGCTGTAAATCAAGGCACATATCAACACTATCAGCTCCAACCGTGGGGGGATGGACGGGCCAAAGGCATTGGCGATTTCTGGATGGCTTAACCGTCTAACCACTTGTCCAAGTTGGCGGCGACAAAATCATCATCGCTGAGAGCTTGGTATCGCGCATAGACTTCATCAATCGCGTCTGCTTGACCCGGCCCCAAATCCTCGGTTGGATCAAGACACCAGCGACCTTCCAGCAGGCCTTGACGGCGCAGGACCTCGTGACACCCTGCAATCACGCCCTCAAACCCATTGGCAACATCAAAAAACGCGGCGTTGCAGGCCGTGACGTCACTGTCCAATGCCAACAGATCCCGCGGGATAGTGTCATGGCCGCGTGCCTGTTTGATCCGGTCCAACATCTGCACCGCACTGTGTGTCCAAACGGACCAGTGCCCCAACAGCCCGCCAACGAAATGCACATCGCCAACAGACGTTCGGAACGGTACGACAAGATCCAGAACGATGTGATCATCGTTGCCGGTGTATAGCGTCACCCGCTCTTGCGCGCCCGCATCTGCAACACCGTTGACCACATCCAAAGTGGCATAACGATTAAACGGGGCCGCCTTGATTCCGATCACATTGTCGATGGCCGCAAAACGATGCCAAAAACTTCGTGGTAAGGGCATGCCGCCCACCGCGGGTTGCAAATAGAAGCCGATCACGGGCATTTCATCCGCAATTGCCTTGCAATGTGCAATCAAGGCATCTTCATCTGCTCCTTTAAGAGCGGCAAGGCTGAGCAACACGGCATGATAGCCCAGATCACGGGCGATGCGCGCCTCGGTCACAGCCTGATCTGTTTGGCCTGCAACGCCTGCAATCAACATGGGTGGGCGCGTGGCCCAATCGTGTGCGGCCTGTGCTGCCTGCGCCAAAACCGGACGGTAAAGACCGCAATCGCGGATTGCGAACTGCGTAGTATGCACCCCTACGGCCACCCCTCCAGCGCCCGCGTCAATATAGTACCGTGTCAAAGCGCGCTGGCGGCGCTCATCAAGTTCGCGCGCCGCGTTCAACGCCAACGGATGGGCAGGAATGACCATGCCATCACGAAACGCATCATGGATGTCTTGCGGAATGTCCGTGCGGTGCATGATGCCCCCCTTAGTATTTGCCGTCACGTACCTGAAACCCCGTGGGTTTGCCCAATTTGGGCAAACCGCGCACGGTCCAGTCTGCGACCCAATCAATCATCCGCGCCAGTGGTACGCTGGGATATCCCATCAGCCCAAACGCCTGTGCGGCATTGCTCAGCCAGCCGGTTTCGGACTCTTCACCTTCAAAGGTAACGGGTTTGCCCAGACGGGCGGAGAACTGTTCGGCAATCCAGCGCACAGGAACCGTTTCCGGGCCGGTCACGTTCAGTGCGCGCGCGGGTAACGTGCAATGACGCAAGGCGCGCAGGGCCATTGCATTGGCGTCGCCCTGCCAGATCACGTTGACATGCCCCGACGACACATCAACCGGCTGACCCGCCGCCACTCGTTCTGCGATGTCGCTGAGCACGCCATAACGGCAATCAATCGCATAGTTCAGGCGAAACAACAGCGCTTGCGTGTTATTTTGTCCGGCCTCCCATTCAATCGCCCGTTCGCGGCCCACGCAACTGTTTGCGTATTCACCCAACGGGGTCAGGGGGGCATCCTCGGTTGCGCCGCCCGAGGCTACATTTACAAACGGATAAACGCACCCTGTCGAAAAAGCGACAAGGCGTCGGTCCTGTAACGCAGCGCCGATTCTGGCAGGCATCAACGTATTGATCGCCCATGTCCGAGACGGTGCATCGGAGGCCCCGAATTTGTAACCCGCCATCATAATAACATTGCGTGCAGGCGGTAGCTTGGCCAGCGCATCTGCGTCCAAAAGATCGGCCTTGATCGGCTCAATTCCCTGCGATTTGAATTGATCGAACAAGGACGGGTCAGAATATCGTGCGACGGCGTGGATCGCCTTGTTTGGGGCGGCTCGTCGCGCCATGCGGGTCAGCGTTGGCCCCATCTTGCCGGTCGCGCCGAGAATCATGATGTCACCATCCAGCGCCGCCAGATCGTTGATCACACCGGCATCTGGCCGTGACAGGCGTTCTTCCAGGGCCTCGACATCGTCAAAATGGTCCGGCTCTGCCTCATCTTGCGTCTGGTTCATTGCCTGACCTCCCCGTCGTGGCGCGCGCTGAAAAGCATCAACTATTCGGTTGATATTATCTCGAGCTTGCCTCTGTCAAGGATCATCCCTCGCGGCTTCGAACTGCGTTCAGCGCGAAATCCACGATATGAGCGCGCCGTTCGGCCACTGCGGAGGCGGTCATCAAGTCGCGGTCGAACGCGCGCGACAGGGTGTGATTGTTCGAGAAGTAAAAGAATGCCATACCCGCAAAGGATAGGTACACGTGCAATGGGTCAAGGCCGCGTCGGAACACGCCATCAGCCACACCGCGTTCCAAGGTTTCGCCCAGTAAATCAAGAACTGGACGGTTCATCGCGCCCACGTTGCCGCCCTGAGTTAAATGTGCGCCGCCATGCACGTTTTCATCTGATAGAATCCGCACAAAATCTGGGTTTTCAGACAGGAAATCAAAGGAAAATTCGATCAGCCGGCGCATCGCCTCTTCGGCGGGCAAGCGGGACAGGTCAAGCTGCTGTTCGCGGCGCCTGATCTGCGCGTACACATCGGCAAGAACGGCAGTATAGAGCCCCTCTTTGTTTCCGAAGTAATGATAGAGCATCTGCTTGTTCAGCCCCGCACCACGCGCGATTTCGTCAACCCGCGCTCCGGTTAAGCCCTTGTCCGCAAACGCGCGCCGCGCAGCATTCAACAGGATTTGACGGCTTTTGTCGGCTGCCGAGAGGGGGGATTCAGAGATGTCACTAGCTCGCGTCATAAATATCAACCAAACAGTTGGTAATTGTTGACTCCCGTTCTACCCTGTCCTAGCCTCGCTGCCAAGTTCGGTCTGTGGGCGGCCACGCGCCCTGACCTGTAAACAGGACGGTTAATAGTCGTATGATGCGCCTTACACTTGGGAAATGCTTGGAGATGGCGGGTCGCGTAATGGCGGCTGTCGCATCATGAGTGGCGCGGTGGCCCAGCCGGGGCAGATGGGCATCGCGTTTGGGCGTGCCGGAATTTGGATCGCACTGAGTGTGGTGCTTGTCGTTGCGGGGGCGTTGCTTCCACAGTTTCGTGATCCGGAAAACCTTGCCAACATAGGGCGTCAGATCGGTGTGTTGGGCATTTTGGCCATCGGGCAGACATTTGTCATCGCAGCGGGTGCGATTGATCTAAGCGTGGGCATGTTGGCCGGGCTGGTCGTGGTGCTGACCTGCGCGCTCAGCCCTGAGTATGCATTGTTGCCCGTTATGCTGGCGATGATGTGTCTTGGGGCCGGGGTGGGCGTGTTGAATGGGGTAATGTTCACGCGATTACGGTTGAATCCGCTAATCCTGACCTTTGGAATGATGTCCGTGTTGCACGGGGTGATCTTTATCATCACGGATCGCAGCATTGGGCGCGCACCAAGTTTTCTGCGCGACCTTGCGAATGGCCAGATGTGGGGTGTTCCGTTTGCGGCAATGATCGTTTTGGCATTGGGCATAGCGGGACATGTCGCGCTCACACGCAGCAAATTTGGATATCACTTGCTTGCGACCGGCGGGAATACAGAAAGCGCGCGGCGCGCAGGTATCCCGACGCGGCGCATCTTCGTCCTTGCCTTTGCGCTGTCCGGTATCAGCGCGGCATTGGCCGGTTTGTTGCTGGCCGGGCGTATCGGGGTTGGCTTTCCGCTTGCGGGGCAGGGTCTGGAACTGGATGCGATTGTCGCGGTTGTACTGGGCGGTACGGCCCTATCGGGCGGACGCGGTAGCGTGGCGCGCGCGATTGCAGGGGTTGTGTTGCTGGCGATCATCTCAAACTTGTTGAACCTGATGCAGGTTTCAGGTTTTGCGCAAACCGCACTGAAGGGCATGATCGTGGTCATTGCAATCTTGGTTAATCAACCGCCAAAGGACAGGGCATGAGCGCGCTTGCCCCTAACCGGATTGCGCGGCTGCGCCTTGATCGCTGGGCAATCGCGTTGGTTCTGGTTGCGATTTACCTTGTCGGGTTGGTTCTGTCGCCATCCGCCTTTGGCAACCCTGTCTATCTGTTGAACACAGTGCGTCAGGTTACGCCGGTGGGTATTGCCGCGATCGGCGTTACGATGGTGATGATCATTGGCGGAGTGGATCTGTCGGTGGGGGCCGTCATTTCGATGACGGTGGTGTTAAGCGCGGCTCTTATGGATGGTGCAGCGTCGAACATGCCGTTGGCAATCGCCGTGGCGTGCTGTGCGGGAATATTGATGGGTGCGATCAATGGGGCACTCATCGCCTTCAGCCGTGTGTCGCCGTTTATCCTGACGCTCGGCACGGGAATTGCGCTGATCGGGCTGACGCAGATGTTTACCGGGGGCACCGCCCGCGGCGCTGTTGCCCCCGGGTTTCGCGAAGTGTTCAATGCGCGACTGGGCGGTACCCTACCTGTACTGGCGCTGTTCCTGCTGGGGCTGACCGCCGTGGGGCTGGTGATTGAAAAGCGTACGTTACTGGGGCGGCACTTGTTTCTTTTGGGCAGCAATGCGCAGGCTGCGCGCCTTGCAGGGCTGCCGGTACGTGGCATCACAATTGCCGCCTATACCTTGTCCGGGCTGTTCGCGGCGCTGGCCGGGCTGGCCTTGCTTGCGCGGTCAGGCGTGTCCAGCACGCAGGCCGGGCAGGGGATGGAGTTTCAGGTGCTGGCCGCCGTGGTTCTGGGCGGCACCACGTTTGAGGGCGGACGCGGTGGTATCATTGGCACGGTGATCGGTGTGCTGGTTCTGGGGCTGGCCTTCAACTTGGTGAATGTCATGGGCCTGCCCTATCACGCGCAGCTTGTTGTGATGGGTGCGATCATCATCGCCGCCTCGGCCCTTTACGGGCAGCTGGGTGGTGCGGGAAATTAACGTAAGTTTTAGCAAAAACAACAGGGAGCACTCGTAATGAAACTAACCAAAAGACTGTTCACATCCTCACTTGGCGCATTGGCTGTTGCGGCGCTTGTCAGCGCACCGGCATGCGCGCAGAGCGTCGATGCTCTGCGCGAGGCGAAGGCCAGCGAAATCGTAGATACCGCCCCATTCGTCAAGGAAGGCCCCTATCGCGTGGGCGTTTCGGCGGGATATCTGTCGAATTCGTGGGTTATCTTTGCACTGCAACAATTGCGGTGGGAGGCCTCTAAACACGATGTAGAAGAAATCATCGTAACCGACGCCGCCTTTAACCCGGCCAAGCAAATTTCCGACATTGAGGATTTGTTGCGTCAGGACATTGACCTGCTGATCTATTGGCCCGTCGATGACGCCTCGGTTGAGGATGTTCTGGCCCGCGCAATCGCCGATGGCGTGCCTACGGTTCAGGCTGGTGGCGGGTTTACAGCGTCTGACAGCACCGTCGCCAATGCCTATATCAGCCAATGGAAACTGGGCGAGATGGTTGCCCGTCAACTGGTCAAGGACATGGGAGGCGAGGGCAAGGTTGTGGCCATGTTGCCTATCGCGGGCACCGTTGCCGCCGTGGAGCAACTGGCCGCTCTAGAGACCGTTCTCGCAGACCATCCCGGTATCGAATTGGCCGCTGTTGAATATGGCGATTGGAACCGCGCCAAGGCCAAGCAAATCACCGAGAACCTGTTGCAACGCTTCCCCCGTATAGACGGGGTGTTTTCACCAGCAGGGCAAATGTCGATCGGCATGGCCGAAGCCTTTGACGAGGCAGGCCGTCTGAGCGAGGTTACGTTTTCCCCCGGCGATGAATTCAACGGTTGGCTGAAATGGGTGGCCCAACATGGCCAGGGCGGGGCGGTGACCTTTCCGACCAAGGCAGGCAGTGTCGCGTTGCAAGTCGGTCTGGATATTCTGCAAGGTAACGAAGTCAAACGTGGTTTGGCCGTTGCATCCGAATACATCGCGCCCACGGACATTGGCGACTATGCCGATATGGACGCGCCAGATGATTGGTGGGCAACCGATCTGCCAGCCGAATTCCTACCGCAGCAGTAACAGGACGCCCCGGCGATGCCCTTGCTAGAGGCACATAACCTGTCCAAGCATTATGCGGGTGTCGCCGCGCTGACCGAGGTCGATTTTTCGGCTGACGCGGGTGAAATTCACGCGTTGGTCGGGGCCAATGGCGCTGGAAAATCAACCTTGATGACCATCATTGCCGGAGCCAACACGCCAAGTGAGGGCACCTTGTCTCTGGACGGGGTGCCCTTGCGGCATGGTGGTCCGGCAGCGGCGCAGGCGCAAGGCATAGCAACCGTTTATCAGGAGTTCAGTCTGGTTCCGCACCTGTCGGTTGCGCGCAATATCTTTCTGGGACGAGAGCCGGTAACGCGGTTAGGGTTGGTGGATCGCGCCGGATTGATTGCTCAAACCTGCGCGCTTCTGGACCGGTTTGCGATCACTCTTGATCCGATGGCCGAGGTCGGCACACTCAGCGTTGCACAGCAACAAATGGTGGAAATCGCGCGCGCATTGTCCCAGCCTGCGCGCATCCTCATTCTGGACGAACCGACAGCGGTTCTGTCTTTGGCCGAACAGGAAAACCTATTTCGCATCATGCGCCGATTGCGGGCAGATGGGATGCTGGTGCTGTATGTCTCGCATTATCTGAACGAGGTGCTGGAGATCGCCGACCGGATCACCGTCTTGCGCGATGGGCGCATAGTCGGAACGCGCAAGGCCAAGGATTTGCAGATCAGCGATCTGGTACAGATGATGATCGGTCGGGACGCGCCTGTTGCGCCGACAGCCGCCGACAGTCCCGAGCGGGCGGCGAATTTTGTGATCACCTACGCCACGCATGCAGGACAGCAGGAACTGACTATGCAGGCGGGTGAAATTGTCGGTCTTGCGGGGTTGGTCGGGGCGGGGCGCACCACATTTGGGCGCGCGATTGCCGGATTGCATCGACCCGGCGCTATCGCGACGCTAACCCATGAGGGCGCGCTGTTAAACAACAGCACACCTCGTCAGGCAATGCGCGCGGGCATTGCCTATCTGACCGAAGATCGCAAAAAGGACGGGCTGTTTGCCGGGCTGGACATAGTGGCCAACGCGACGGCCGCGGCCTTGCCTCGCACAACGCGCGGCGGGTTCCGTCGCCCGCAGGTCGAGCGTGCGCAGGCCGAAGCCGTGCTTAAACGGTTGCATCTGGTCGCCGCGCGGCTAGGCATGCCGGTGGCGCAGCTAAGCGGCGGCAACCAACAAAAAGTCGTTCTGGGCCGCGCCCTGATGACGGAACCGCGTTTGTTGATTTGTGACGAACCAACACGCGGCGTCGACATTGGTGCCAAGGCTGAATTGCATCAGATTATCCGTGATCTTGCCGCCAACGGCGCGGCCGTGTTGATAATATCGTCAGAGTTTGAAGAACTACAGGCGCTGGCCCATCGTATCGTCGTGATGCGGGATCGCTGCTTTGTGGCCGATTTGCCGGTTGGTCAGGCCGACCAGCAAGAAATGTTGATCGCTGCCTCGGGCGGCCCGACCGAAAAGGAAACCGCATGACCACCCCTGCCCCCCGAGTCGCCGCGATCCAGATGCGCCCCATAAGTGGGGACATAGCTGGAAATTTGGACAAGATCGACATGTGGGTTCGCGCCGCTGCCGCGATAGGGGTCGATATGGCGATTCTACCGGAAAACGCCGTCACCGGATACTTTATCGCGGATCAATTGCCGGATCTGGCCGAAGCCGCCGACGGACCATCCGCAAAGCGGCTGGCAAGTTTGGCGTCGGAATGCAATCTGCATCTGGTGGCCGGGACCGCGCTGGCCGAGGGCGGCAACGTTTATGACGCGCAACTTATGTTCGGTCCCGATGGCGGGTTAATCGCAACCTATCGCAAGGCGCATCTGTTTTCGGTCGAGCGTGATTGGTACGCGGCTGGTGATGCGCCGATGGTGGTCGAAACGGCGCTGGGCCGTATTGGCATGACAATCTGCTATGACCTGATGTTTCCCGAATACATCCGTCGCCTGACCGAGCTGGGCGCAGACATTGTTATCAATAGCACGAACTGGATTTCCGATAGCTTTCAGCACGATGTCTGGGGCTGGAGCGGAGAGTCGGTCTTGGCACTGGCGCGCACGCGAGCCTTGGAAAACGGCGTGTGGCTGGCGATGGCCAACTGCACGGGCCCTGAGGCCGGATTTACATCACTTGGGCAATCCTGCGTTGTCGCCCCTTCGGGCAAGGTTCTGGCCGCGGCGGGCAACGGTGAAGGTATCGCTCATGCAGAAATCCAGTATCAAAGTGACGATTTGGATCGCTGGCGTTCCATTGCGACTTACCGACAGGACCGGCGCCTCGATTTATATAGATGAACGCTTGTCGTGCGTTCCTGCGTGCATCCTTGAAGTCGCGTATCTGCAATACTGCAGTTGGACCTACGCCGTAGCAGGTTTCGCATTCCCAACCCGCGAATGATGTGCGCGGTCCTGAGGTTAAGGACGATAGCTTGGGGGTGCAATGCGCCCCCAAAATGATTTAGAACAACGCATTGTTACTGGCGCTTGGACTTTGGAAAGGCCTCTAGGCTTCCACTTCGGGTAGGTTCTGTGCCGGTGGTGTGTTTCGGCTGCGTGTGCTGCAAACTTCGCCATCAATGATCATCATGCCGATACCGGGCAAGTTCCCTAGCTGGACAGATTCCAGAATATTCTTGCCGGGTGCGTGCTGGGCCTGATCCATGATTACGAAATCAGCCGAATAGCCGACTTCCATAAGGCCGACGTCCAGTTCGCGTTGACGTGATGTGTTACCGTTTGCGAAGCAGAAGGCGATTTCGGCAGGTACATTTCCGAGGCTGGAAAGCATGGCCACCATGCGCATAATGCCCAACGGTTGAACCCCAGAGCCTGCGGGGCCATCTGTACCAAGGATGATTTGATCCATCTTACCCAACTCGCGGGTCGTGTTCAGCGTCAGCAAGGCCGCGCGTTCGTTCCCGTTGTGAACAATCTCCAAACCTTTGGTGCAGCTTTCGCACAGGCAAACGATTTGATCGTCAGGCAGTGCCGAATGACCCCCATTGATGTGCCCGACAACATCGGTGCCGGTTTCTAGAACCATATCGGCATCAATCAGTCCTGAGCCGGGAATAGAAGGCCCGCCGGTATGGATCGTGGATTGGATACCGTATTTGCGGGCCCAGTTGACCATCTGGTTTGCGGTCTTGCCGTCCTTGACGGTGCCCAGCCCGACCTCGCCAAGGTATTTGACACCTGCATCGGCCAGATCTTTGAAATCATGTTCTTCCATGCCGTGTTCGATAACAGGTGCGCCGGCCAATACCTTGACGCCGGATGGGCGAAAATTTTCGTACCAGCGCTGGGCGGCGATCGCCATGGCCTTTAGTCCAACGATGTCTTTGGGGCGGCCAGGCATGTGAACTTCGCCCGCCGAGATCATGGTTGTCACACCGCCGTGCAAGGTGGAATCGATCCAGTTCAGCTGTTGTTGCCGCGGGGTGTAGTCGCCAACGACGGGGTGTACATGGCTGTCAATCAGGCCGGGCGCGACTGTCGATCCGTGTGCGTTGATCGTCGTGCTCGCACCTTCTGTGTCCAGATCCTTTTCATACCCAAAGGCGGAAATCTTGCCGTCAATTGCAATGACGCAATCGCCATCCGCAATCGGAGCTTCCATTTTTCCTGTCAGGATAAGACCGATATTCCTGATCACCAGTTTTTTAGATGCATTCCCCATCGAGACCCCCTAGGTTGAATATCTGTTGGCATACTAACGACTGGCAAGCGGCTGTCTACCATTTTCCTTTGACACTGGGCATGCCGGTTGTCACTGATTAGGGCGTCTGGTTTTGTTCGCCCAGTGGAACCGGACCGCGAAGGGTTGTTGTACATGCTTGCATCTTATACCCGGGGATTTATGAGCCGGTAACAACATTTAGTAGCGGAGTGATTGCGGTTTGGAAGATAAAGTAAGCGAATATACTCTTGATCATCAGGTCGGCTATCTTCTCCGGCTTGCAAACCAGCGTCACTCATCATTGTTTCAGGAAATCGTGCCATACGGCCTGACGCCAACGCAGTTTGCGGCTTTGGTAAAGTTGGCCGAGTTGAAAAAATGTTCACAGAATGAATTGGGGCGCCGGACTGCTATGGATGTCGCCACCATCAAGGGGGTGGTTGAGAGGTTGCGTAAGAAAGGGTTGGTAGAAGTTAATTCAGACCCGAATGACAAGCGTCGTGCGATCCTGTCAATTCCAGAGGATCAACTGGGTATTGTTCCGGAACTTTACGAGGCAGGTAACAAAGTTTCAAATCTCACGCTGTCGCCTTTGTCCGCATCAGAACGAAAAACGCTGATACGTATGTTAAAAAGATTGGGCTAGGTTATCTGGCTCTTTATCGGCCTCAAGGCATGGTAGTTTGGTCTTGGTGGCATTCGGCGATGCCCATGATTGCCCAGCCTTAGCTGGCAAGATTTGACGTTGTGCTGACGCGTTTTTGACCCAAGATTCCGTTTGACACAGTCTGGAACCCGCTGCTAACGTTAGTGTACGAACGATTAGCTCTGGGAGGACTGCGTGCCTTATCTGGCTCCTATCAATACTGAAGAAGCGTTTCGCTTTCTTGAGAGCAATAACCCCAGAATAGTTGCTGGCGGCACGGATTATTTTCCAAGCCTGCGGCAGGGACAAATCGACGATGACCTTCTGGATGTAAGCCGCCTTGGTGAGCTGCAAGGTGTCACACGGACGGATGCGGGGTGGCGGATTGGTGGTGCAACGACATGGACCACCATTGCGCACGCGCCGTTGCCGCCGGCATTTGATGCACTGAAGCTGGCCGCGCTTGAGGTAGGAGCACGGCAAATTCAAAATCAGGGAACCATTGCGGGGAACATCTGTAACGCATCTCCCGCAGCTGACGGCGTGCCACCGCTTCTTGCGCTGAATGCAATGGTTGAGATTGGATCGGTCGGCGGTCGACGGATGGTTGGGCTGTCGGATTTTATCACCGGCGTGCGCCAGATTGATTTAAAGCCGGGCGAGATGGTTGTCGCGCTTCACATTCCAGACATTTCAGAAACCGCGACCAGCAGTTTTTCCAAGCTTGGAAGTCGCAAGCATCTGGTGATTTCCATCGTGATGGTCGCTGCGGTTGTCGAGGTTAAGGCGGGAAAGCTAACGGACGTGCGTATTGCGGTCGGGAGTTGTTCGCCGGTTGCAAAACGATTGCCTGAGTTAGAGGCGCGTCTTGTGGGGCAAGCGGTCGGCGATCTTGGGGATATTGATTTTGGGTGTGGTCAGGCGCTGGCCCCGCTCAGCCCGATTTCTGATGTGCGCGGATCTGATGAATATCGTCTCGATGTTGTTACCGAAATTTGCCGACGCGTCGTTGTTGATGCATGCAAGGGAAACTGAACCATGGGTGCTTCCAATCCGGTGTCGGGTATTCATTTCGAATTGAACGGTGAATCTGTTCACGTTGTTCCAAACCTTGGCGAGCGCCTGTCCGAGACATTGCGCGAACGGCTGGATCGGCGCGATGTAAAAATCGGCTGTAACGCCGGTGACTGTGGCGCGTGTTCTGTTCTCGTGAATGGAGACACAGTCTGCGCGTGCTTGATGCCTGCTCAGCAAGCGTCTGGCCAAAAGGTGGAAACGTTGGCGGGACTGGTCAAGGATGACGACCATGCCAAGGCCCTGATGGAACGTTTTCAGGATCATGGGGCCGCGCAATGCGGGATTTGCACGCCGGGTATGATGGTGTCCGCCGTGGCCTTGTTGCGTGACACGCCAGTCCCGACCGAACAACAGGTCAAGGATGGGCTTGCCGGTGTTTTGTGCCGTTGCACCGGGTATCGGAAAATTATTGATGCGATCCTTGGGGTGCCGTCGACGTTGGACGGGATGGGCGGTGCAGGCGGATCAATGCGCCGGCTGGATGGTATCGACAAAGTCACCGGGGTCGAGGCATTTGGTGATGATGTCGCCCCATCTGGAACCTTAGAGGTGCGGGTAGTGCGCTCGCCCTATCCGCGCGCGTCTTTTGTCTTTGGCGATCTGGATGGGTGGTGTGCAAGCACTGCCGGCATGGAGGCGGTGCTGACGGTTGCGGATATCTCAGGGAAAAACTGTTTCGGCGTAATTCCTGATTTTGCTGATCAACCAGTGTTTGCCGAGGACATTGCGCGTTTCAGGGGCGAGGCAGTGGCGGCTGTTGTTGGGACGCCGGAAGCGATCCGTGCCTTTGGACCCGAAAATTTTCCCGTCACATGGACGGAACTGGATAACGTCACCGCCGTAGACGAGGCGCAGGTCGCCGGTGCGCCGCAACTCCACCCGGCGCGAGCGGGGAACCTGATGTGCCGTGGTTTTGTCAAAACTGGTGATGCAGATGCGGCTTTGCAGGCTGCTGACGTGACCGTCGAAGGCGCGTTTTCAACCAGTTTTGTCGAACACGGATATATCGAGCCCGAGGCAGGTTTTGCCGAGGTTGTGAACGGGCGCGTTGAAATTCACGCCTGCACGCAGGCCCCCGTCATGGACCTTGAAGCGATGGCAACCATCCTAGGGATGGATCGCAGCCAAATCCGGATCGTGCCGACTGGGGTTGGCGGTGGTTTTGGCTCCAAACTCGATATCTCGGTGCAGCCATTTCTGGCGTTGGCTGCTCTGAAAACCGGGCAACCTGTGCGGATTACCTATTCGCGTCAGGAATCCATGCAATCGACGACCAAACGCCACCCCGCTGAGATCAAGCTTAAAATCGGCGCGAAAAAGGATGGCCGTTTGTCTGGCTTTCGTTTTGCAGGTGATTTCAATACTGGGGCGTATGCTTCGTGGGGGCCGACGGTTGCGAACCGTGTGCCGGTGCACGCGTCAGGACCCTATCGCATTTCAGATTACATAGCGACAGCAAACGGTATTCATACCAACTGCCCGCCGTCCGGAGCGTTCCGCGGGTTTGGCGTGCCGCAATCGGGGATCGCGCAGGAAAGCCTATTTGATGATCTTGCAGAAAAACTGGAGATTGATCCGCTTGAATTCCGTATTCTGAATGCGTTGGAAGATGGCACCCCGACAGTATGCGGACAGGTGTTTTCGCAGGGGGTCGGTGCCAAGGCATGTCTTGAGGCTCTGCGCCCGGCGTGGGATCACGAACGCAAAGCGGCGGATGCCTTTAACGCCGCATCTACTGGCAGTTTGCGGCGTGGTGTGGGCCTTGCGGCGGGCTGGTATGGATGTGGCAACACGTCATTGCCTAACCCGTCGACGATCAAGGCGGGTCTTCGCGCAGATGGTCGCGTGGTTCTGCACCAAGGCGCGATGGACATCGGGCAAGGGGCCAACACGGTGATTTCGCAAATCTTTGCGACTGCGCTGGGCGTTTCGGCCACAGATGTTGAGTTGATTGGCAGCGATACGGATGTAACACCTGATGCAGGCAAAACATCAGCCTCTCGCCAGACATTCGTGTCTGGAAATGCTGCGCGCCTTTCGGGGGAGGACATGCGTGCAAAAATCTTGCGGCATGTGAACCTGTCTGAGGATGCGACGCTGGCGTTCGAATCTGGCGCAGTTTTGGTGACAGATGCAGGTAAGACGCACAAGATTGACCTGACCGGAATGGAGCCAGACAGCGAGGGCTATGTCATTCGGTCCAGCGGCACATATGATCCGCCGACAAA
This sequence comes from Roseovarius aestuarii, assembly GCA_027214255.1. GTDB lineage: Bacteria > Pseudomonadota > Alphaproteobacteria > Rhodobacterales > Rhodobacteraceae > Roseovarius > Roseovarius aestuarii_A. The sequence continues at coordinate 58,959 of JAPWHL010000018.1, read as the reverse complement.
ACCGCTGGATGAAAACGGTCAAGGCATCCCGTACGCACAGTTTGGCTATGCGGCGCAACTGGCCGTGATCGAGGTTGACGAGGCGCTGGGCACGATCAACCCCATCAAGTTTGTGGCGGCGCATGATGTGGGCAAGGCGATTAACCCGATGCTGGTCGAAGGTCAGGTGCAGGGCGGTATTGCCCAAGGTCTGGGGATGGCGCTGATGGAAGAGTATCTGCCGGGGCGTACAGAGAACCTGCACGATTACCTGATCCCGACGATCGGGGATATCCCACCAATTGAAACGCTGATTATTGAAGTGCCCGATGCGCATGGTCCCTACGGCGCCAAAGGGCTGGGCGAGCATGTTCTTATCCCAACTGCGCCATCCCTTTTGAATGCGATAAAATACGCAACCGGGGTCCGCGTTTATTCCGTTCCTGTCACGCCGTCACGGTTGCGCCAAGCGATTAAAGGTAGAACGAATGACTGATGCAGCACTCAAGAAGCCCGAAAAAATCCGCTGCGATGCATGCCCCGTTCTGTGTTTTATAGCAGAAGGGAGATCTGGTGCTTGTGATCGGTATGCCAATCACGCGGGTGAGCTGGTGCGCCTTGATCCCCTGACCATTATTGAAAATTCCATTGAAAGCGGAACACAGGCTGTTCCCTTTATGAAGGGGACAGACGGCAGCGACTGGGACGGTGATCTGGTCCAAAGCAATCGGCCATTCGTCACGGCGGTCGGGGCGGGCACGACATATCCTGATTACAAGCCTGCACCGTTTATTGTCAGCCAGAACGTAGATGGTGCCGACATGGTCACCGTCGTGACCGAGGGAATTTTCAGCTATTGTGGTGTGAAAATCAAAATCGATACGGATCGATTTATCGGGCACGAACGTAATATTGTGCGGTGTCAGGGCGAGCCTGTGGGCCATGTTATGACTAGCGAGTATGGCTCAAAAATGCTGTCGCTTGGCGGTGTCGAGCACCTGACAGGTGGCACCAAGAAGGAGGGTCGCGTGACATGCGACACGCTTCTTAAGCTGTGCAACGCTGAGGCGGTCGAACTGACCGTGGACGATGGCGCGACAGTGGTTGTGCAAGCGGGCAAGGCACCTATCGTGAATGGGCAGGTTGAAAACCTGATGCGTGTCGGCTGTGGGTCGGCCACTATTGGGATGTTCGCTTCGCAATGGGCGCAACACGTGGATGAGGTGATCGTTGTTGATGACCACATCACCGGCGTCCTGTCCGAGCATCAGGCGGGCAAGATGCTGAATGTTCCGCCAACAGGAATAAAGGTTAACGGTCGGCGTTCAACTCCGGGGCGTTACTTTCAAGTGGCGGAGCCGGGAACCGGTTGGGGCGGCACGGATGTCGAAGATCCTTTGACCATTCTGAAACCAGCGGACCCCAAAGTTGCATGGCAAGGTCTGCGTCTTTTGATGGTGTCGACCACGGGCGAACAATACGCCTACTACGAACTGGACGAAAATCTAGAGCCACAGCCTGCGCCATTGACCGAAGCGATCAAACTGTCTGTCGAACGGATCGCGGAAAACTGTGAGCCGTCGGTGTGCTCGGTGTTGTTCATGGGCGGGGCAGGTGGATCCTTGCGGGCCGGGGTTACGGAAAACCCGGTAAAATTAACCAACTCGGTGAAGGATTCGTTGACGCATGTGTCATGCGGCGGTGCGAATACCTATGTCTGGCCGGGTGGCGGAATTACAGTGATGGCGGACGTCTTGGACATGCCATCCAATTCCTTTGGGTACGTTCCAACGCCAGCTTTGGTGGCGCCGATCGAATTCACCATGCGGCTGTCGGATTATGTGGCGCTGGGCGGGCATGCAGACCAGATCCGGCCGATCGAGGATGTGATTTCAGACTCGGTGCGTCGGGTTGGGCAGATCGACCCCGAGGCGGATCCAACGGCCAAGCACAACTATCGTTGGAAGAAGGACAACTGATTTAACATGCAGGGGCCACAAGCCGCCATTCTGGGTGCAGGTGATCGCCTGCATTTGCATCACGGGCCGATTGATTTGATCATCGGCGTGGACGCACATACGCCACGTGAGCGCCAACAGGCGTTTGAGGCGGCACATGCGCGGTTTCAGACAATCCTGGAAGGGCTGGTTGTGGGCTTGGATCAACACCGCAGCCAGTTGATGCCGCACACGCCTCTCCCGAGTGATCCGGTTGCGCAACGGATGTATTGCGCGGCCCAACCGTTCTGCACTCAGACGTTTGTCACCCCGATGATCGCGGTGGCGGGGTCTGTTGCGGACGAAGTTCTGGGCGCAATATGTGATGCGCTTCCTTTGCGGCGGGCGTATGTGAACAACGGCGGCGACATTGCGGTGCATCTGGCAGGCGACGCCGAGTATTCGATTGCCGTGGCGCAGGCGGATGGTCAAGATCTGGGGCGTATTCGGTTTTCGGCGGATGACGGGATCCGTGGTATAGCAACCAGCGGCACGCATGGCCGTAGCCATTCGATGGGCATTGCGGACAGTGTCACGGTTTTGGCGAGAACCGCAGCGACGGCCGACGCCGCTGCAACGTTGATTGCCAATGCCGTCGATCTGCCTGACAATCCTGAAATCCGGCGCGAGCCAGCAAGTCACTTGCAACCGGATAGTGATCTTGGGGACCGTATGGTGGTTACGCGCGTTCCTGTCCTAATAAAAGCGGACCGAGACGCGGCGCTTGCGGCGGGGCTTGGATTGGCCCAGTCATTCCTTAACGCTCATCATATCAAAGGCGCTGCATTGTTCTTGCAGGGTCAGACTGTCACAATTGGCCAAGGCTGTGGCCAACAACACCAGACACCGGAGTTAGAAAATGTCTAAAATAGAAATCAGAAAGATCGTCCTTTCTGTGGAAGAGGTTTTTCACGAAGGGGGGCCTGTCGTCGACACGCCTTTGCTGCGCGGGGCCTGCTTTGCGGTTATCACCAATCCGTTTGCTGGCCGGTATGAAGCCAACATTCAGGGGTTCATGGATGATCTTCGCCCTCTTGGTCTGGATCTTGCCAAACGTCTGGCGACGGCGCTTGGTGGTGCGGACAAGATCGAAGGATACGGTAAGGGGTCGTTGGTCGGGTCCGCTGGTGAGCTGGAGCATGGTGCGCTTTGGCATGCGCCCGGCGGGTATGCCATGCGCGAAGTGATCGGCGGGACCAAGGCGATCGTTCCCTCTGCCAAAAAGGTTGGCGGCACAGGCAGCCGTCTGGACGTACCGATCACGCATATCAACGCGTCTTATGTGCGCAGCCACTTTGACAGTATGGAAATTGGATTGAATGACGCGCCGCGTGCCAATGAGCTGATGTTTGCGTTGGTTATGACAACCGGGCCACGCATCCATGCGCGCTCGGGCGGATTGGATGTATCCGACATCGTCGGAGAGGATGGTTTGAGATGACGGCGCGTATCAGGAAAATCTGCGTTTGGGTTGAAGAAACGCATATCGAAGGCGGCAAAGCCATTGCCCCGCCAACCCGCAAGGCCGTTGCTTGTGCGGTGATCGATAACCCCTTTGCTGGCCAGTATGTCGAAGATTTACAGCCGCTTATGGATATCGGCGCAGAGTTGGGCGGCTTGTTGGGTGGCAAGGCTGTGGCCGCGCTTGGGATCAAGCCCCAAGAGGCCGAAAGCTATGGCAAAGCTGCAATGGTTGGCGAAAACGGCGAACTGGAACATGCGGCTGCATTGCTGCACCCGCAGATGGGCGCACCTTTGCGCGCAGCCGTTGAAAAGGGCGCCGCTTTGGTCCCTTCGTCAAAAAAACGGGGCGGGATGGGGCAAGATCTGGACGTCCCTCTTGGTCACAAGGATGCGGCCTATGTGCGGTCTCATTTTGATGGCGTGGAAATCCGCATCAACGATGCGCCCCGCGCAAACGAGATATTGGTCGCGATAGCCGTGACAGACAGTGGTCGGCCGCTGCCCCGTGTTGGTGGTTTGAAACACGAAGACGCCAAAGGCGAAGATGGATTGCGCTAAGACGCGCAAGTGACACCGCCGGAACATGGCACCCACAGGCAACGCGGCTTTGTGGGTGCTACGATCCAATCCATACAGGTAAGAACGCGTTTGGCCAGGTTTTCTCAGGGGGCAACTCATGATGAAATTCTGGCCGTTTTTTTTGCGTTTGGGCCACATGAGATCCGCCAATCGTAAGCTTGCCCATTGCGATGTGCGCAATGTTGGTGGCGTCGAACCCGGCCCGTTCGCGTGGGTGCTGTGACTACGGCCATCTAATTGTTGTCGGACCGAGTTCAGAGTTGACAGAGTAGCATTTTGATTTATTGTTTGCATACAAACGAAATCAGGGTGCCGAAATGACCTATATCGTCACAGACAGCTGCATCAACTGCAAGTTCACGGACTGTGTAGAGGTGTGCCCAGTGGATTGCTTTTACGAGGGTGAGAACTTTCTCGTCATTCATCCGGATGAATGTATCGACTGTGGTGTTTGTGAGCCTGAATGCCCGGTGGATGCAATCAAGCCGGATACAGATCCGGGCATGGACGAGTGGGTCACGCTGAACGGGAAATACGCCGACATCTGGCCCAACATTGCCGAGAGAAAAGACCCGATGCCCGACAGTGACGCGTGGGCGGAAAAATCCGACAAAATTAAGCTTCTTTCGAGCGCACCAGCCGACTAACGAACCAAAGGTAATAGGATATACAACAATGACTGATGACGTCGTGATCATTCAAGGTGAGCAGACCGAGTTTGCCGTCCCGACCGGAGTTTTTGCCGAAACCGTAACATCCGTCGAGCATTACACCGACCGGTTGTTCAAATTCCGCATTTCCCGCCCAGCCAGTTTTCGTTTCCGGTCCGGTGAATTCGTGATGATCGGTTTGCCCAATGCCGACAAGCCGGTGTATCGCGCATATTCGATTGCCAGCCCTTCGTGGGACGAAGAGATCGAATTCTTCTCGATTAAAGTGGATGACGGCCCACTGACCGAGCACTTGCAGAAAATTCAGGTTGGCGACACAGTTTTGATGCGTAAAAAGTCAACTGGTACGTTGGTCAACGACGCCTTGCTGCCCGGAAAACGTGTCTACATGTTTTCGACGGGCACCGGGATCGCGCCATTTGCGTCATTGATACGTGATCCTGACACGTATGAGAAATTTGACGAAGTCATTTTGACCCATACTTGTCGCGAAGTATCCGAACTGACCTATGGCAAGGAATTGGTTGCGCAGATCATGGATGATCCGCTGGTTGGAGAGCTGGCCCGTGGCCGGTTGCGTCACTATTGTTCGATCACACGGGGCGATTATGAGTTCAAGGGGCGGATCACCGATCTGATGCGCTCGGGCAAGTTGTTCAGTGACCTCGACGTCCCCCCGATCAATCCAGATGAAGACCGTGGAATGATCTGCGGGTCAATGGCGATGCTGAACGACACCAAGGCTGCTTTGGAGGGGTTCGGCTTGGTTGAAGGGGCCAACAATAAACCGGCCACATTCGTCGTGGAGCGCGCATTCGTAGATTAAGTTCCGACACGAGGCACATTCCATGAGGGGGTGCATGTATCACGCGGGTATGAGTGGTTTTGCAAGCCAACGACAAAATCCTATAAGCCGCGGGTTGAAGCGCGTTTGAATACGCTGCATCGGTTGACCTGATCAGACGGGCAAGAAAAATGGCCATGAATTCGGGTGTTTAGGGGCGACGATCCAAAAGGCCTTCAGCTTGCTGAGTTTCCCGAGGCTTTGGTGAAGAGTTAACTTGCCGTTCTACTTGGCGGCGCTCTTAGCCCAAAAGATTGGCCTAAGAATTATCTTGACTCAGTTCGTTTCATATTGTTTCCATTAGTATACAAATGAAAAAAAATAATCACAGGGAAACTAACTATGTTTAAATCATCTCGGTTTGTCATGGCTGCGGTCATCGCGGGTGCTGTTTCGGCAGGATTCACGCCAGCCCATGCAGGTAGCAACATTACCCTTTGCGGAGGAAGCCCAGGTGGGCTGTGGTCTTTGCTGGGGGCCGGCATTGACGCCGCTGTCCGCGAAGTGGACCCGGACTCTAACGTCACATACCAGACTTCTAGCGGTGGTTTCGCGAACATTGTTCAGCTGGGCCAGGGCAAATGCGACATTGCGATTGTGCATGTTGGCGAAGTGGTCATCGCCGCACGCGGAGAAGAGCCCTTTAAAAAGGAAACAGGCGGCGTTTCGGCAATTGCATTGCTGTATAATTGGGCGCCGATGCAGTGGGTGACGGATAAAAAGTTTGCGGAAGCAAATGGAATTAAGTCCATCAGCGATCTGGCCAATTTTGACGGCGCTTATAATCTGGTCGTGAACCGTCGCGGAATTCTGCCCTCTATCCTTGCCGAGAAGTCTTTGATTGCATCAGGGCTGAGCTTTGAAAGCATCGAGGAAAACGGCGGAAGCGTTCAGTTCCAAGGATCTAAAACTGCGTCCGAGATTATGCAGGACGGCAAGGCCGACACATGGGTCAACGCGACGTTTGTGGGCAGTGGTAGCATCAAGTCAATCGCAAGCCACCGCGATCTGACCCTGCTGTCCGTGTCGGATGAAGTGGTTTCGCAGATGCAGCACGAGTATGGTTCCACAGCGGTTACAATTCCGGCTGGTGCTTATGAATGGCTGGATCATGACGTCGTAACCTTTGGCGCTCAGGCTGCGTTGATCGCAGCGGATGATGCCGATCCCGAGTTGGTCGGTCTTGTCGCCAAGGCAATTTATGAGCACGCTGGCGAAGTCCAAAAAGTGCACAAGTCCATGGGTGCCTTTAACCCTGAATTGGGCGCGTCGATTACGCAGTTTGCGTATCACCCATCGGCGACTGCCGCAATTGAGGCCGCTGGCAACTAATCACAGTTTGATCAGGCCGAGAGCCGGCGTTCGCGCCGGTTCTACTTTCCCCAGTCAGCTTGCACGTAGAGATTAGAGGCGCCACATGTCCGCAAACAATATCTTAAGCCTACTATTTTCTACGGGGCGCCGCCGGGAACTGCAGGGCGCCATGTACTGGCCGATCAGGCTGTACACAGCCACTTTTTCTGTCTGGGTCATTTGGGCGGCGACGTTCTCGCGTATTGACGCGCTGTCGATGACAGTCATTTTCCTTTGCCTGATATATGTCCCCGCGTTCCAGTTGATCGGTGCCACGGATCGTTCCGGCCCTCGGGCGACGATCATTGATTGGATACTTTCGGCGCTAGCTGCCCTATGCGCGGGATACTTCATCATCAGTATTCCCGAAACGGCATCACGGATCAGTTTGTTCGACGAGCTGAGCACGATTCAGTTCATCATGGCGTCCTTTTTGATCTTGCTCACGTTGGAGATCACCAGACGTACGGTCGGATTGTTCCTGATGTGCATCGTGATCATGTTTATTCTGTACAATCTGTTCGGGCACAAAATCAGCGGTCAGTTAGGGCACGGCGAGATTTCCCTTGGGCATTTTGTCGATATCAACATCTATACAACGGATGGTTTGTTCGGAGTGCCCGTCCGCGTTGCTGCAACATATGCGTTCCTTTTCGTCATGTTCGGAACGTTTCTGGAGAAAGCAAAAGGCGGAGATTTCTTCTTTAACCTTGCGGCGACTATTTCCGGGCGATCCGTCGGTGGCCCTGCAAAAATCGCGGTCGTGTCCTCGGCGCTGTTCGGAACCATGTCCGGTAGTCCGACGTCAGATGTTGTTGCGACCGGTTCAATTACGATCCCGATGATGAAAAAGCTGGGCTATGATCGCAGTTTGGCGGCCGGGGTCGAGGTTGCTTCGTCGACGGGCGGCAGCCTTTTGCCCCCTGTCATGGGGTCCGCAGCCTTTATCATGGCCGAAATGACGGGCGTGGGCTATGGCGACATCGTTTTGGCCGCTATTCTGCCTGCGATCCTCTACTATGTTGGCATCACCATTCAGGTTCATCTTCGCTCCGTCGCGCTTAACCTTGCGCCGCTGGATGCGACCGAGGTTCCCTCGCTTGCCTACACAATGAAACAGGGGTGGCAGTTTGTATTGCCGCTGGTGGGTTTGGTTGTTTTGCTTGCTATGGGGTATTCTCCTACGATGGTTGCGGTCTTTAGCGCAGTCGCCGTTTGGGTTGTCTCGCAGTTTCGCGGCCACACGCGCCTTGGGGTGAAGGCAACGATCGAGGCCTTGTCAGATACTGCCATTCGTATGATTGGCGTGACGGGGGCCTGTGCCGCGGCTGGTCTGGTGATTGGTGGCATTACAATGACAGGGCTTGCGTCCAAGTTTTCCTACATTGCGTTCACAATGGCTGGCGACAGCACGATGATTGTTCTCATGCTCAGTGCAATTGTGACGATCGTACTTGGATTGGGTATGCCCACTCCCAGCGCCTATGTGCTTGCGGCGGTTCTTGTCGGTCCCACGCTGGTGAACGACTTTGGCTTTCGGGATCTGAACGCGCACTTGTTCTTGCTGTATTTCGCGGTGATGTCCGCAATGACGCCACCTGTCGCGGTGGCAGCCTATGCAGCTGCGGCTATATCCGGGGCTAATCCGTTGAAAATTGCGGTTGTGGCAATGCGGTTTTCGATTGTCGCATTTGTTGTCCCATTCATGTTTGTCGTGAACCCACAGGTCTTGGAGCCGTTTTCCAGCTTCGAAGCGTTTCTCGTCAGTGCTGGGGTTGCCTTGGCGTGTGTTTTGGTCGCTTTCGGGGCCGAGGCGAAATGGGATGATTGGACATCAACGCCAATCCGACTTGCCATGTTTGTCAGTGCGGTTTTGTTGTCCACGCCAGGTTTCACACTCAAATCGATTGGGTGCGTTGGTGGGGCGCTGCTGCTTGCGACAGCCCTTCACAAGCTGAAAAATAACAACCAACGCGCAATAATGGATTGAAAATTCAAGCGCATCTAGGTATCGTTAGTATACAAATGAAAGGCAATATCATGCTGCTAGACCTACGGAAAATGAACAACCTTATCGACCTGTGGTTGGACGAGGATGTGAACTATTATGATTTGACTGCGAAAATCATGATTGATGACGATGCGACCGCGAAGTTCGGAATGAATGCCCGCGAACCCATCATTCTGTCGGGTCTGAAGCTGGCCGAGATGATCTTTAAGAAAGTCGATCCAGATTGCACCTTTGAGACGTCTCACAAAGACGGCGACAAGGTCGACACAGGTGAGACGTTTGCCGTTATTTCGGGGAATGCTCAGGCATTGCTGACAGCCGAACGCGTGGCGTTGAACCTTATGCAAAGAATGTGCGGCATTGCTGCATTGACGGCCAAGTATGTCAAAGAAATCGAAGGCACCGGCGTTGTCTTGTTGGATTCCCGCAAAACCACGCCCGGTCTGCGCATGATCGAAAAATATGCGGTTGTGTGCGGAGGTGGCCGTAGTCACCGTTTGGGGTTGGACAACGGCATAATGCTCAAGGACAACCACATCGCAGTTGCCGGCAGTATCGCGGCGGCTGTTGCACGTGCCAAGGCCGACGCCCCCATGCTGACAAAGATCGAAGTCGAAGCCGATCGTCTGGATCAAGTTCAAGAGGCGCTGGATGCTGGTGTCGATGTGATCATGCTGGACAATATGAGCAACGAAGACATGCGCAAAGCCGTCGAAATCGTGAACAAGCGCATCCCTCTGGAATGCTCGGGCGGTGTTCGGTTGGATACGATCCGGGCCAAGGCAGAAACCGGTGTTGATTTCGTGTCTGTTGGGCGGATTACGCAATCTGCAACCTGCGTCGATATCGGATTGGACGACGTCTGAACTTGCCTCACTGAAAGGCCACCTATGCAGGGCACACTTTTCTTAGTTGTCGGTCCAAGTGGCGTCGGCAAAGATACATTGCTGGACGGCGCGCGCGAAACGCTCGCCTCCAGTTGTTGGTTCTCGTTTCCCAAGCGGGTGATAACAAGGGCTGCGGATGCAGGTGGCGAAGATCACATTCCAGTCACGCAGGCTGAATTTGATTCTCAATTGTCCCAAGGCCAGCTTTGGCACCATTGGCACGCCCACGGCTTGTCTTATGGAATTCCCATTGGTGTCAAAGACGACCTTGCTCAGGGTATCAATGTCGTCCTGAATACCTCGCGCAATGAACTGGATGCCTTTCGCGAGAAATCCGAGAATGTTGTCGTGATATTCATTTCGGCATCCCCGAATGTTGTCGAACAACGATTGCGTGCCCGAGGGCGAGAAACCGAAGAAGATATCCAGAAACGGCTTGCCCGGCTTGTCGCACATGCAAGCCCTTCGGGCACCGCGTTGGAAGTGATGAACGACGCAACGCAGCAAGAAGGCATTGCCGCCCTTGTTGAACTAATCGCAGGCACATGCGATCTGCGTGCGGTTGTTCAGAAGTTCCCGGTGGAGATTGCGGGTAAACAGGTCTGTTTGGTTCACAAGGAAAACCCAATTGCCAGTCGCCTGTTGGCTGGTTCCACGCGTGTGTCCCTGACATTTGGAAACAAGACGATTGCTGCCGAGCTTGGCCAAACAGATTCAGATGAAATCGTTTCAAAAGATCAGTGTGCGCTTTCGGAAAAAGCGATGAGCGAACTGGGCGCGGTCGAAGGCGATATCGTGTTTATCGAACGGTCTCCGACTCCGAAAAGCCGCTCTATTTTGCAAAAGAAAGTTCGCGGCGGTGAACTGACGGATTCCGAGATGGAAGCCTTTGTTCATGACCTTGTGAAGGGGCGCTTTAGCACTTCGGAAATTGCCGGATTCCTTGTGGCTGCCTCGACAAACCTGTCGATAGACGAAGTCATTTCATTGACGCGCGTCCGCGCCGAGTTTGCGCACCGTCAGGACTGGGGCAAGCCCGTTGTGGTGGACAAGCATTCAATGGGTGGCATTCCGGGCAATCGGATTACCCCAATCGTTATTCCAATTCTTGCGGCATTTGGCCTGACTATTCCCAAAACCTCGTCGCGCGCGATCACCTCTGCTGCCGGGACTGCCGATATGATGGAGGTTCTGGCACGGGTTGATCTGACACCGGATGAAATGCACCGTGTGGTGGAAACGTCAAACGCCTGTATTGCATGGAACGGACGACTGACGCATTCGCCGGTAGACGATGTGATGAACGCGATTAACCGCCCATTGGGGCTTTCGTCGACGTTGCTTGATGTATCGTCAATCATGTCCAAGAAACTGGCGGCGGGTTCAAGCCATGTGTTGATTGACATGCCCGTCGGCCCGGGGGCCAAGACCAAAAATGACGCGGATGCTCAGGCCCTGAAAAACCTGTTTGAAAGCGTCGGGCACGGCATTGGCGTCAAAACTTTGGTCAACCTGTCCGATGGAACAAAACCAATCGGCAGAGGTGTCGGTCCGGTCTTGGAAACGCTTGATGTTTTGGAGGTCCTGTCAGGGTCCAGCAGCGCAGCGCAAGATCTGTTGGAGAAGTCTTTGGGGTATGCTGCCCTCATTTTGGAATGGGTTGAGGCGGTGCCAAAGGGCGAAGGCAGGGCGCGCGCTCAGGGTCTGATTTCAAGTGGTCTGGCCATGGAGAAGCTACAGGAACTCATCGCGCTTCAGGGCGCGCAGGAAAATCCGTCACTGGACCCCGGCCGCTTCAATCAAGATTTACGAGCCGACCAAAGCGGGGTCATCAAGGCCATCGACATCAAGTCTGTTTCCAGGATTGCACGCCGCGCCGGAGCCCCCGGAGACAAGGCTGCGGGGGTCGTGATCCTTGCCCAGGTCGGTCAACAGGTTCAGGCGGGTGAGATACTGTTGAAAGTGCATTCTTCCAGTTTGCGGGGCGCGCAGGAAGCAACCGAAGCTGCACGGCATCAGGATGCCTTTTTGATTGAGTAAATCATAAGCCTTTTAACGGAAGGTCAACTATCAACGGTTGGAGCGTTTCGTGCCCTGATCTTCACTCATCGCCACCAAACCCAGATGCAGCATGCGACGATAATTGGCTCTTTCGTCTGTGTGATTGCTACGGACCACTCTGGCCTTCCGCGCTTTTGGAAGGTGGGTTTGGGGGCGGTGCCAGCGGGCGCAAGGTATCGGGCAACGGCAAGAAGGCGGCGCCGCTCTAGGAGCAATGCCTCACCAGTGGCGAGGGGACATGCCGACCTTGGCCTGTCAGTAACGGTTCAAAAGTGTCGATGGTATATTCCAACGAATTTTGATGGCGAGCCCGCAGTGTCACGCATAGCTGACATACTGGCCATGGCCCAAACTGGATCGCCAGCTTAAACAGATTTGTCTAACAAAGCCCCGGTCAGTAGCGAGCGGTCATATTCCTTCGGGATCAGAACAAAATTATGGGTGCCCAGTTGATCGACGCCTTGCGCGATACTGTCCTCGATCAGGCCAAGCGTTACTTCTACACTTGGGTCTTGGGCATTAAGCACAATATAGCCGTGCTCTTGAACAAGGGTCACGACGTCCAAGAATTTTGTATTCAAGTTCCCCTCGGGCCTGTGATCGGTCAGGCCGCTTTCCAACATCCAGATCGGTCGATCCGGCGATGTCAGAATTTTCTGCGCGCCGCGTAAAACCTCAAGCTCAAAGCCTTCCACATCTACAAGAAACACTGACTTGCCAGAAATTTTCTCGTCTTTCAGAAGGTCATCCAGCCGGACAACAGGCACCGTGTGGCACAGTGCGCTGGGATTGCGTGCCCATCCAGGTATCAAAGACGCGCCACTTCCTTCGCCAAAAATTTCACAGTCTCCGGCTGTTTCGCCACAAGCCACGGGATGGATGGTGAACCCATCATCCCATGAATTGACCGCAATGTTGCGCCTAAGGGTTTCAACGTTGATTGGTACCGGCTCAACGGCGACGGATCGAATTCCCAACTGTCTGGCCATGCAGATGTAGTATCCAAAGTTCGCGCCCACGTTGACGAACAAATCCGCCCGAGACAGGAGATGTCGTAAAAGGACGGTTTCCGTTGGTTCGAATTGTCCTGTTTGCATCGATTTTGGCCCAAAGAATGCGAAGCCAAAGGGTGTCATCTCTGCTGGTCGTTTAAGGTGCTTTCGGGCTTGGCGTCGCCTAAGTTGCGCACGGATCCAGTTCTTCATTACATGACGCCCTTGTTTTCTGCACAGCGGATACCAAATTTGCTTACGCATGTTTGAACTAATAGTCGAAGAATTTTTGCCGACAGCGCGCCCTTCGCTGTCGGCCTGCCGCCGCAATATTGCGCAAATACGTTTCAGGCGCCGTCAATCGCTTCGGTGGCGAGGCGGGCCAAAATCGGAACTGTCTTGCCATATAGCAGTGCGGTTTCGGCATTGGCCGCATTCCCATCCAGATATCGCCGATAGATGCCTTGCAGGATCGCGGATAGGCGAAAGAAGGAAAACGCGAGGTAGAACGTCCAGTTATCGATGCCCGACAGGCCCCTGCGACGGCAATAGGCGTCAACATAGCTTGCCTCGTCGGGGATGCCCAACGCGGCACGATCCAGCCCCCCCAAGCCCTTGAAGGCGTTGGTATGTGGCAACCTCCATTGCATACATTGATAGGCCAGATCGGCCAGCGGATGACCCAAGGTCGATAGTTCCCAATCAAGCAGCGCGCGTACCTCGGCACTGTTTTCGGCAAAGATCATGTTGTCGATACGAAAATCACCATGCACCAGCGCGACCGCGCCGTCATCGGGTGGTTGATTGGCCTCCAGCCAGTTGATCAACCGCTCGATATCCGGGTTTTCTTCGGTCTCGGCGGCACGGTACTGACGCGTCCACGTGGCGAACTGACGTGCGAAATAATTGCCTGGACGGCCAAAGTCGCCCAAGCCACAGGCAATAGGATCAACCATATGAAGATCGGCCAAAAGCGCGTTCATCGCGTCATAGATCGCGGCGCGTTGAGCGGGCGTTTGAGATGGGAGGGCGGGGTCCCAATGCGTGACGCCTGAAACCATCTCCATCACGATGAATTTGCGGTCCAAAGTGGCGTCCTGCCCGCCCTCCATCAACATTTCGGGCACAGGAATGGGTGTGTTGTGCAGTGCCCGCATCACGCGGTGTTCGCGATCTACGGCATGTGCACCTTTTAACAAGGGGCCGGGGGGTTGTACGCGTAGAACCGCATGTTTACTTGGCCCTTCCAGTAGGTAGGTCGGGTTTGACTGCCCTTTGCCAAAGGACCGGATCTGCGGGACGCCCCCCAGCGAGGGGACGCGCGCCGCAATCAGCGGGGCCAGTGCCGCAATATCGGCGGGGATTGCGGCAGCGTCGGTCATTGGGTGCCGAAACGCTTGATCATCTGGCGCGCCAGCGAGTCCTGATGCACCTCGTCTGGGCCGTCAGCGATGCGGATCGTGCGCGCATAGGCGAATTGCCCGGCTAGGACCGTGTCCTGACAGACACCCGCCGCACCATGGAGTTGGATTGCACGATCAATCACGGTCTGTGCCATTTGCGGGATCACGATCTTGGCCATTCCGATCAGGTCGCGGGCTTCTTTGTTGCCCAGACGGTCCATCTTGTCTGCAGCGGCCATGGCCAAAAGGCGGCCCTGCTCAATCTCGCAGGCGGATAGGGCAATCTGTTGACGCACAACGCCTTGATCCGCCAAAGGCTTGCCAAAGGGCGTGCGCTTGGTGGCACGTGCGCACATCATCTCAAGCGCGCGCTGGGCGCCGCCGATCAGGCGCATGCAATGATGGATGCGGCCGGGGCCAAGCCGCCCCTGCGCGATCTCAAAACCGCGCCCTTCGCCCAGCAGAATGTTTTCGGCGGGGACGCGCACATTATCAAAATTGATTTCGGCATGACCGTGGGGGGCATCATCTGCCCCAAAGACGTTGAGCGAGCGCAGAACGGTGACGCCGGGTGTGTCAATTGGCACAAGGATCATTGACTGTTGTTTGTGACGTTCGGCCGACGGGTCATTCTTGCCCATGACGATCAGGATTTTACACCGCGGGTCGTTTGCCCCTGATGACCACCATTTACGTCCGTTCACGACATAGTCGTCACCGTCACGCAGGATCGACGCCTCGACGTTGGTGGCGTCTGACGAAGCGACCGCCGGTTCAGTCATACAAAACGCCGAACGGATTTCGCCCGCCAGAAGGGGGGTTAGCCATTTCTCTTGCTGTGGTTTGGTGGCGTATTTGATGAACACCTCCATGTTCCCGGTGTCCGGAGCAGAGCAATTGAACACCTCGGGCCCGATCAGCGAACGGCCCATGATTTCGGCCAAGGGGGCATAATCCAAATTGTTAAGCCCCGCACCAAACTCCGGGTAGGGGCACCAGAGGTTCCACAGTCCTTCGGCGCGTGCGCGTTCTTTCAGGGTTTCCATGACAGGCGGGATCGACCAGCGGTCCGGCGCTGTGGCAAGGTGATGGCTATAGGCGGTTTCGGCCGGGATCACATGCGCGTCCATGAATGCGCTGAGGCGGGATTTCAGATCGCGAACGCGGTCGGTTTCGGCAAGTGTCATAGTTCAAATTCCTGCAAGTGTTGCGCCGCCATCGACGGTAAGAGTGGTGCCGGTCATGAAGCTGCCCGCATCGGAGGCTAGCAAAAGAAGTGGACCGTTCAATTCGTGCAATGCCCCCAGACGGCGGGGGAACAGCTTGTTGATCATCTTGGCGCCTGCGTCACTGGCAAAGAAGTCGGCGTTGATTTCTGTCTGAAAGTACCCGGGCGCGATGGCGTTGACGCGGATGTTGTGGCGGCCCAGTTCGCGTGCCATCGCCTTGGTCATATGCAAAACACCGGCCTTGGCTGCGGCATAATTGGTCTGGGTCGGTTGCACCACTTGCCCAAGGATCGACGCGATGTTGATGATCGACCCGCCCGAGTCGCGCTGAACCATTTGTCGCGCTGCGATTTGCCCGCACCGCCAGACGCCCGCCAGATCGGTGTCCAGTACGGCGGACCAGTCGGCCTCGTCCATGTCCAGATATGGTGCCGTGCGTGCGATGCCCGCATTGTTGACCAGGATGTCGGTGCCACCATGCGTGTTGGCAATGTCGGCAAATGCGGCTTCTAGTGCGCTCCGGTCGGTCACGTCGCCCGCATAGCAATCGGCGCTGATACCTTGCGCGGCAAGCTCTTCGGTAACTGTTTTCAGCTTGTCCGTACTACGCGCTATCAAACAGACCTGTGCGCCCGCGCGGCCTAAGACCTGTGCGAAATGCGCCCCCAGCCCCGAGGATGCTCCGGTGACAACGGCTATTTTGCCGGTCAGATCCATCGAACTCATTCTGCGGCTCCGACAACAAAACTGGCGATAGTGGTGGTCGACCCGCCGATGTTGAGCAAGCCAACCTTGCGCGCGCCTTCGACCTGACAGTCGCCTGCGCGCCCTGTCACCTGTTTGTAGCCGTCCAGCATCATGCGCACGCCCGTTGCGCCCACGGGGTGCCCCAGACCGATCAGCCCGCCAGACGGATTGATCGGTAGACGTCCGTCAGCGGCAATCACGCCCTCTTCGACGGCCTTCCAGCTTTCACCGGGGGCTGTGATTTCATAGCTGTCAATCGCGGCATATTCGGTCATGGCGAAACAGTCATGCGTTTCGATTGCATCCAGATCAAAAGCAGAGTTGATCCCTGCGCGGCTGAAACACTCTTTGATCGTCTGGTTGACTTGCGGCAGTACAAAGCGCGAATTCTGGCTTTCCCTCAGTTTGTCCGCAAACAGCATAGGCGCTGTGCGATGGCCCCAGCCGTCGATGCGTGCCAAATCACTCAGCTTCAGACCGTGCTGTTTGACATACTCGCGTGCGCGTGTCTCCGAGGCCAGAAAGACCACAGCGGCCCCGTCCGTAACCTGTCCGCAATCGTTGCGGCGCACCTTGCCTTCGATCACGGGGTTGGCTTCGTCATCGGTGGTAAAGCTGGCGTCGTTGAAGGCCCATTTGCGGGTTTGCGCATTGGGGTTGCGCCGCCCGTTCTCATAGTTGATGCGGGCGATTTCACCTAGGTGGCGATAGTCAACTTCGCCATATTTTTCGCTATAGGCATCGTTCAGGTCGGAAAACGCCGCAGGCCACATGTATTTCGCGTCAGCCCATTCACGGCCCTGCCATCCGGCTGCACCCAGATGCTCGGCGGCGGTCTGGCCGGGAACGTTGCGCATGTATTCAACGCCCAGAACACAGACCAGACCATAGCGCCCGGCCTCGATCTCGGACATGGCAGACAGCATTGCCATTGAGCCGGATGCACAGGCCGCCTCGTGACGGCTGGTCGGCACGCCAGATAGATCGGGATGGAGGGATGCAAAGAAACCACCCAACATCCCCTGATTGCAGAACAACTCGGCGACGAAATTCCCGACATGCGCTGATTCAATGTCGCGCGCCTCAAGGCCGGTGGCGGTCAGACCATCGGCCAGAACCTCGCCCATCAGCGTGTCGATCCCGTGGCCTTCGCGGGCCCAGTTGCGGGCAAAATCCGTCTGGCTTCCGCCCAGAACATACACTGCTTTGCTACCTTGTGACATCGTTCATACCTCCAGCCATGCTTTGCAGGTGTCCTGATCCGCGCGCAGCTGTTCGGGGCTGCCGCTGAACACCGTTTGCCCATGCCCCATGACATAGACGTGGTCGGCGATCCGCATCGCCATTGTGAGTTTTTGTTCGATAAGCAGGATCGACACACCCGTGCGCGCGATCTCGGCCATCAGTTCCCCAACCTGCTCGACGATCAAGGGGGCCAAACCTTCGGTCGGTTCATCCACAAGGATCAGGTCCGGCCCGGACATCAGCGCGCGGCACATCGCCAGCATTTGTTTCTCGCCACCCGACAGCACGTCGGCATCGGTCGCACGACGCCGCTCCAGCGAGGGGAAATGTGAATAGACCTGATCAATCGTCCAGCTTTTCGGACCCGCGTCCGAATGTTGGCCAAGAATCAGGTTCTGCTCTACGGTCAGGCCGGGGAAAATCGCGCGGTCCTCGGGAACATATCCCAGACCCAAACGCGCCATCTGATGGGGGGCCAAGGCGATGGTTTCACGGCCCTTGACGCGGATGCTGCCTTGGCGTTCGACAATCGCCATGATCGCCTTGCACAGGGTCGAGCGCCCCACGCCATTGCGCCCCAACAGGGCAACGATCTGACCTGTATGTACGTCCAGATCGACGCCGTGCAACACATGGCTAAGGCCATAATAGGCATGTACGCCACGCACGCTGAGAAGGGGGGTATCACTCATGCGTCCGCCCCCAAGTAAGCTTCGCGAACAGCGGGGTCAGCGCGGATATCTTCGGGTTTTCCGGTGGCGATTATCTGACCGTAAACCAGGACCGAGATCCGGTCGGCCAAACTGAAAACCACGTTCATGTCATGTTCGACCATCATCACCGTGCGCCCTTCTGCAATTTTTTTCAGGAAGGTGGCAAAGGTTTCAACCTCGTGGTGGTTCATGCCTGCCGTTGGTTCGTCAAACAGCAGCACAGATGCCCCTCCGGCAATTGTCATGCCTACTTCCAGCGCGCGTTGTTCGGCATAGGACAGGTTTCCGGCCATGTCCGTGCCGCGCGCGGTCAGGCCGATTTCGTCCATCAACGCGTGTGCGCGTGCGTCAATGTCGCCACTGCGCGCGGCGCGGCGCCAAAAGCAATAGCCAACGCCAGAGGACCACATCAACGCGCAGCGCAGGTTCTCGAACACGTTCATCTGCGCAAAGATGTTACTGACCTGAAAGGACCGTGACAGGCCGCGGCGGTTGATCTGGTAGGGGCGCAATCCGCTGATGCGTTGTCCGTGTAGCGTGACCTCGCCCGCGCTGGGCGAAAACTGACCCGAAATAAGGTTGAACAGGGTTGATTTGCCCGCGCCGTTGGGGCCGATAACGGCATGGAATTCACCTTCTTCGATGTTCAGGTCGATGCCTTGAATGATCTTGGCTGCGCCAAAGTTCTTGTGCAGGCCGTTGATGGACAGAATGCTCATGATGCGTCTCCTGTCTGAGGGCGTCTGGGGGCCGCGTTGCGCCGGTTCAGGGCAAACAGCCCCAGCCCCGCCACCATCATGACGGCGCCTGTGATCCACGGGGCCCAGTTTTGGGCGCTGACGGGGGTCCAGAACAGGGTCAGTGGCTCACGTGGGTCAAAGCTGTTGGAGACGTGATAGCATAGCTCCACCAGAATGACTGTGCCGCCGCCGATCAATCCGACCACGGGCACCCAGCGCGCCAGCGTTGTGACCATCCCGCTGATACCGGCACGCCGGAACGCGCCGGGTGCATCCACCAAAAGCCCCGTTATCCCGCGTGGTGCGAACAAGATGATCGCGATGAACAGCAGACCATAATAGAACAGCCATGCCTCGGTCAGTCGCGACAGGTTGATTTCCAGCAATGTCACCATCAACGCGCCGACGACTGGACCCAAGACATAGGTGATCCCGCCCAGATAGGTTGCGATCAGTACGTTGGCCGACATGTGGATACCCAGCACGCTGGCGTTGGCAATCTCGTAAGTCAGCGCGAACAGGCTGCCGGCAAGACCCGCAAACGTGCCTGCAATACAGAACTGGATATAGCGAATCCAGTAGGGCGCATATCCAAGATACTCTACCCGTTGGGGATTGTCCCGAACCGCATTGGCCAGCCGCCCCAACGGTGTGCGCGACAGATACACCATCGCGGCGACACTGATGACGGCCCAGACCAGCACCAGCATGTAAATTTCTTGCGGGCGGCCATAGCCCAAGCCGGTCAAAGAGAAATCCACCATCCGGTCGGTCGACACGCCCTGCTCGCCGCCAAAGACGCTGGGAAACAGCATTGCGGCGGCCACCGCCAGTTCGGCAAGCCCAAGCGAGATCATGGCAAAGATGACGCCTGCTCGCCGTACCGAGACCAGCCCCAAGATTGCAGCCAGAGTGAACCCGGCAAACGCCCCACCCAGCGGAACCATTTCCAGCGGCAAGGCGACATGGCCCGCACCGATAGCCGTAATTAAATAGAGAGATGAGAACACACCGGCCCCCAGATAGACAGCGTGCCCAAAGCTGAGCAGGCCAGTTTGGCCGAGGTTCACGTTATAGGACATGGCGAATGTCACCATGATGGCCAGTTGCGTCAGCAGCACGATCACGAACCGCCCTGCGCCCAGATAAGGCAGGGTCAGTGCGGCCCCAAGGGCGACCAGCGCCGCCAGAATAATCAGTGTACGTTTCATTACGAGTCCCTCGTTCCCAACAGGCCACGCGGGCGTACGATCAGCAAAATGACCAGCAATAGATAGGGAAAGACCGGTGCGAGGTTGGACGGTGCGATGGTCCAGATTTCGCGAAACATGCCGGTGGCGTTGGGTGCAGTTCCGCCAAGGGCCGCGACCAGATCCGACAGAGTTGTATCCATTGTTACCATCAGGGTCTGGGCGATACCGATGATCAACGAGGCCAGAAACGCCCCCAAAAGCGAGCCAAGCCCGCCGAAGACCACGATCACGAACAGGATAGTGCCCATCTGCTGGGCCATGCCCGGCTCGGTCACTAGGTAATTGCCACCGATCACCCCGGCCAAACCGGCCAGCGCAACACCGCCGCCAAAAACCAGCATGAAGAGGCGCGGCACGTTGTGCCCCATCGCCCAAAGGACATCCGGATGCGACAATGCCGCCTGCACCATCAGTCCGACGCGCGTGCGTTTCAGCAACAGCAAAACAGCAACAAACATGGCTACAGCGATAAGCAGCATAAAGGCGCGATAAGCCGAATAATCAATGCCGCTGACAGTGAACAACGTGAAATCAAGGCTTTCAGGGATGCGATACGGCACCGGCTGACGGCCCCAGATCAGGCGCACCAATTCCTCGATCAGATAGGCGAGTCCGAAGGTGAACAGCAGTTCCGCCACATGCCCGTGTTTATGTACCACGCGCAGACCGAACCGTTCGATGGCTGCGCCGAGGACCCCAACCAGCAGCGGGGCCAGTATCAACCCCAACCAGAATGATCCGAAGCTGGACAATTGGTACGCGAAATACGCACCCAGCATGTAAAAGCTGGCATGCGCAAAGTTCAAAACGCCCATCAGGCTAAAGATCAGGGTCAGGCCGCTGGACAGCATAAACAGCAACATGCCGTAGAGCAGTCCGTTAACCAGCACGAATATGAAAGTGTCCACGCACGCCTCCCGTCATGACAAGGAACGCCCCCGGAGTGCTCCGGGGGCGGGAGTCGGATTACGGCTTTTCGACCTGACAAGTCGAATCGTCGCTTACCTGATCGGCGTCGACCTTCAGCAGAGTTTTCCAACCCAGACCGGTGTCTTCGGAATCATTGGTGATCCCGTCGTCAGTAAAGACAGACACGAACAGCGGGTGAAACAGCTGGTGATCCGAAGCGCGCATCTGCATTGGACCGGTAGGCCCATCGAAGCTCATGTTTTCCAGCGCGGCAGCGACGGCAGCAGGCTCGGCTGATCCGGCGGCGTTGATTGCCTCGCCCAGCATCTGCATCTGCACGACGATCTGCACATAATAGAGATCGCTATCGTACTTGGTCTCGAAGTCCTTTGCCATTTGGGCGCTGGCTTCGTTGTTTTGCTCGACCGGTACGTCAGGATGCCAAGGGGCGGCGTCGTAAACACGACCTTTGCCCGCATCGCCAATCGCGGTCGGTGTGCCGAAGGTGCCCGCGTATTGGGTAAAGAACTTGGCGCTCAGACCCGCGCTGTTGGCGGCCTTGATCAGCAGAGTGAGGTCCGAACCAAAGTTGCCGGTTACAACCGCATCGGCACCCGAAGACAGGATCTTGGCGACGTAGGGTGTAAAGTCCTTGACCGAGCCAAAGGGGTGGAATTCGTCCCCGACGATTTCGATGTCAGGGCGTTTTTCCGCCAGCATTTCCTTGGTGTAGCGGCTGACTTCGTGACCGTGGCCATAATCCTGACCGATGATGTACACCTTCTTGATGCTGTCATCTTGGGCGATTAGATCGGTCGCGGCGGCCTGTTTCATGCCTGAATGAGCCTCGAACCGGAACATGAAGTAGTCGCATTTGTCACGGGTCAAAGACGGATCGGCAGAGCCATAGTTCAGATAAAGCACCGGATCGTCGGGGTTGCGGCGGTTGTACTTCTGTACGGCGTCGGCAAGTGCCAGTGCGACACCGCTGCTGGTGGCTTGCGTGATGATGCGAATGCCTTGATCCAGCGCTTCCTGAAAGGCGATCACGGTCTCCTGCGCGCTTAGCTTGTTGTCGAAACGCACGATTTCCAGCGTGTCACCGTCCAAGACGCCCCCCGCGCCATTCACTACGTCGGCGCCGAACTGAACGTGTTTGCCGTTGACGGCGCCCACATTGGAAAATGCGCCCGAAAATGGATCGATATGCGCGATGCGGATCGTGTCCGCTATGGCCGCAGAAGACAGTAGCCCGGTGGCGACCGTGGCCGCCAAGATTGATTTCAAAGTCATGATATCCTCCCTGAATATTCCGTCAGTGCTAGCAAATATGGAACAACCGTTCAAGTTATTCATTGAATTTGGAGCTAAATGTTGAAATATATGCAAAGCAATCCTTGCTGGCGGTGTAACTTTACTGCCTGAAAGGCGGAAATACATCTTGGGAGGGATGAAATATTGGAACGGTCGTACGAATTTTGGGGTGGCGTGGCGTCTGCAATAGTCACCGGGGCGGCGTCGGGGCTGGGATATGCGACGGCGAATCGTCTGGCTGACGAAGGCTATGTGGTAACAGCCGTTGATCTGGATGATGCGGCGTTAACGGCAGCATTTGCAGACCGCAGCGATGGGCGCATTCGAACGACGGCCTGCAATGTGGCCGATGCCGAAGGAGCCGAGGCCGTGTTTGCCGATCATTTGGCCCAAGTCGGTCCGGTGCGCGTTTTGGTCAACTGCGCAGGCATTGCCTCCCCCGGTGCCACATTACGTTCGGACGGGCCGCTTTCGTTGGATGTGTTTCGTCAGGTCCTGGAGGTGAACGTGACAGGAACGTTCAACTTTGTTCGACTTGCCGCACTTCAGATGCAGCAGGCACCGGGCGGCGTCGACAATCAGCACGGCGTGATCGTCAATACCAGCTCGGTCGCGGCCTTTGATGGGATGGTCGGGCAACCTGCCTATTCGGCCTCCAAGGGGGCTGTGGCGGCAATGACACTGCCGTTGGCGCGCGAGTTGGGAAAATACGGCATTCGGGTTATGGCGATTGCGCCGGGCGTGTTTTCGACGCCGATGGTCAACGGCATGACCGAGCGGGCACGGGATGTTGTGACCGCGTTGCGCCCGCCATTTCCTGATAGATTGGGCGAAGGACATGAATATGCAGCATTGGTATCCGCGATTGTTTCCAACCGAATGTTGAACGGCGAAGTCATCCGTTTGGATGGCGGAATTCGTCTGCCCCCGCGCTGAATGGTAGGATGCAAAAATGACGGATGATATTTATGCCCCCCGGATCGATGGCACGCGTTTTGTCGTTGGCGATGATGTGAACCCGACCAGGGTCGAACGGCATTTTGATGACAGGGTGTTTCGCTGTTATGCCAAGCGGCCGGAACGGTTCGATGATCTGTTGCGCCGTGCCGCGCGCAAAGCGCCTGACAGCGAAGCACTGGTTTTCGGCGATGTCCGGTTGTCCTATGCGCAATATGACCAGCGTGTGACGCGGGTGGCGAACGGGCTGCGGGCAGCCGGGATTGAACCCGGCGAGCGTGTGGGCCTGATGTTGGGCAACGGCATATCATTCTTTCTGGCGCTGATGGGTGCGGTGCGCGCCGGGGCCATCGCCGTGCCGATGAGTGTCAAGATGAGCCCGCCAGAGACAGCCTATATTCTAAATCATTGTCGTGCAGCCGCGCTAATCACCGAGGCTGCGGTTCATGATCGTCTGCCCGCGCTGGCGGAATGCCCATCGGTTCGCGCGGTATGGTCCGAGGGCGAAGCTGTCGGGATGATGCCGTTCGCGGCCCTGCTGGACGCTCCCGCAACAGACATCGCCCCTGTGGGCGGTGAAGATGACACGATTTTTCTGTTTTACACGTCGGGCACCACGGGCAAACCTAAGGGGGCCTGTATCGCCAACATCAATATCATCCACTCGGCCCAGCATTACGCCTATGGCATTGATTTGAAGCCGGGGCAGCGTGGCCTTCTGGCGATTCCGGGTGCGCATATTTCAGGGTTCATGGCGCTTTATACCAACATGCTAAGTGTTGCTGGCGCGACGGTGATCCTGCGCGACTACAAGACGGCAACTGTTCTGGACGTGCTTGAGCGCGAGCGGATCACCTTTACCGTATTTGTGCCCTCGATCTATCAGCTTATTTTGATGCACGACGATTTTGACGCCAACAAATTGAGCCATTGGCGCACCGGTATCTACGGTGGCGGTATCATGCCGCCTGCCATCGTGACCCGTTTGGGTCAGGCGCTGCCCGAGCTGCGTTTGATCAATGCCTATGGGGCCACGGAAACAACATCGCCGGTCTCGATCATGCCTGCATGGGCAAGTGCCGACCGCCCCGCCAGCATCGGCTTGCTGGTCGAGTGTGGCGAGGCCGTGATCATGGACGATGACGGCATAGAGGTGACGCCGGGTGGCATAGGGGAGCTGTGGGTGCGCGGCCCGATGATTGTCAAAGGGTATTGGGATGCGCCGGAACAGACGGCTCAGAACTTTATCGACGGGTTCTGGCGGACGGGTGACGTTGTCAGCATGGATTCCGAAGGATACCTGTTTATCCATGATCGCAAGAAAGACATGATTAACCGGGCTGGTTACAAAGTGTTCAGCGCCGAGTTGGAAAATGTGATGATCGCGCATGCCGGAGTGGTTGAATGCGCCGCCGTTCCTGTGCCCGATCCTGTCATGGGCGAGCGTGTATGTCTTTATGTGACCGTTCGTGATGCCAGCACCGACGAGGATACCTTGCGTGCGCATGCCGCGAAAAACTTGTCGGACTACAAGCAACCGGACTATTACAGGATCTCGACCGACGCATTGCCGCGCAATGCAAACGGCAAGATGATGAAGGCGCCTCTGGTCGAGGCCGCGCGCAACCTTGAGCCGCTTAAGAGGTGATATGACCAAGCCGTCGTCCGATAACCTCGATTTGGAAGCGCTTGGGCGCGATCTGAAGATGTCCGATACCGGGCAAGCCCGCACAAAAGAGACCCGTAACCGGATCATCGAGGGTGCCGAAAGCCTCTTTGCGCATCGTAGCTATTCCACCGTGTCGATGCGAGAGATCACGGCCGAGGCGGGGGTTGGTCTGGCCGCAGTCAACTACCATTTCGGTAGCAAAGAAGGGCTGTTCAAGGCTGTATTTTTGCGACGGGCGCGCGACCTGAACCGCGAGCGCGCGCAATTGTTGGAGGCTGCGGATAAACGGGCCAATGGCGGCGTTGTGCCCCTGCGCGAGGTGCTGACCGCGCTGTTGCGCCCCGGCATCCGTTGGTCTTTTGATACCGGCGGGCGGGGGCTGTTTATCCAGTTCTTGACCCGTTCGCGGCTGGATCACTCATCTCCGCTACATGAGATTTTTTATAATGACGTGGGCCATTTGCGCCGCTTCATTCCCTATTTTTTGCGCGTCCTGCCCGAGTTGGGCGAGGATGAAATTCTCTGGCGTTTGCATTTTACGCTGGGCGCGCTGCATTACACGATCACCGATTTGAAACGCCTTGAGCGGATTTCAGAGGGGCTATGTGATATTTCGCAGTTTGAGCCCACGCTGGAGCGGATCGTTTCGTTTGCAGAGGCAGGATTTAGAACAGCCGCGCCAGTGCGATGGGCGGCAGGAGACCCTTGATAACCTGACGACGCCCGACACGATTCGAAAAATTTTGGAACCGCTGCCGGGGCTTTGCATCCGCCACAAAACGGATAGGAGAGGGCGAAGACGTTTTGGTGCCCAATTTCTGGCAGAGTGTCGCTGTGTTTGTTCGTCTCGGCCATCAGGGCCTGAAACGCCTTGCGCAATGATGGATAAGTTGATTACATGATAGGGCTTGGTGTTCCGAGAAGCACAGAAATGTGTGGGACCTAATAGGGAATTCACTAAGGGCATTTGCCCGAAACTGAAGCCGCCCCCGCGACTGTAAGCGGTGAGCCGTTGCCCCTCATGCCACTTGCCAAACCCGAAACATGGGTGCGGTTGGGAAGGCGGGCAAATGGCCGCGATCCGCCAGCCAGGAGACCTGCCAAGCATGAATGAAACACGAAGCCGTCGGGTGTGACGGTCAGGAGACATGAAATGACAGTACAAACTGAGGCTCAAGGCCTATCCCGCAACCTGTCGCGCGCGCAATTCGTTCCCGCGCTTTTCGTTGCAATCATGGGGGTGGCACTTATTACGCTGACAGGCCATGTGCAGGCATCGACGCTGCATGATGCGGCACATGATGTGCGTCACGCCACTGGCTTTCCCTGCCACTAACGCATGATTTCTAAATTGTTAACCAGCGCGTTGTTCGCTGGTGCTGTAGCAGGCTTGATTGCCGGTCTGCTACAGTTGGCATTCGTGCAGCCTGTTTTGTTGCACGCCGAACTTTACGAAGGCGGAGACCTGATTCATTTCGGGGCCGATCCTGTATCGGCGCACCCTGTTTTGCCGGGGTTTGACCTGGTTCGTGACGGGCTGAGTCTGATTTTCACGATGCTGATCTATACGGGCTATGCGCTGATTCTTCTGGCTTTGATGTCGTTGGCGCAGGATCGCGGGGCGCGCATTGACGGGCGTACGGGATTGATCTGGGGGGTGGCAGGCTTTGTGGCGTTTCACCTAGCGCCCGGTTTCACGCTGGCACCCGAGGTGCCGGGTGTCGCAGCCGCGGATGTTGGCGCGCGGCAGGTTTGGTGGTTCGCTGCGGTCGGGGCGGCGGTGGTCGCGCTTTGGATGATTGCCTTTTCGCGTCATTGGGCGTTCTGGGCGCTGGCTGCGGTGTTGTTGGTAGCCCCTCACGTGATCGGTGCGCCTGAACCGGACAGCTTTAGTGGCCCAGTGCCGCCCGAAATCGCTGCATTGTTCGCGGCGCGCGCGCTAGGCGTTGGGTTGGCGGCGTGGGTTCTGTTGGGCGCCTTTGCTGGATTCTTCTGGAAACGTGAGGCTGCGCATGGGTAAGGCGCTAGGATTGTTCGCCATCGGGCTCGTATTTGGGGGTGGCATTGGTTTCACCTTGGCTGCGGGCAATGGGATCACTTTTGATGGCCATGATCATTCGGATCCAATGGCCCATGGCAGCGCGCATGCAGGGCATGACATGGCGCACAGCACGGCACTTGAAGTGCCCGCGCTGAATGCGCCTCAGATCGCGGTAGAGCTGACACCCGACCCGATGGACGGATATAACCTGCATGTTCTGACCAAGAATTTTGCCTTCGCACCAGAAGCTGCGGGTCTTGAGGACGCGCGGGGCCAAGGGCATGCCCATGTCTTCATCAACAATGAAAAACTGGGGCGTCTATACGGCGAATGGATGCACATCCCGGACCTGCCCAAGGGCGAGGTAACCGTGAAAGTTACCCTGAACAGCAACATGCACAGCCCGCTTGCGGTGTCTGGTCAGCCCATTTCCGCCAGTTCGACACTGATTGTCGAATGATCACCGTGGTCTGATGACAAACTAGGGGCCTCGTGTGGGCCCTTGAAACACCAAAAGGAGAGCTTGCCAATGACCGTAACCTTGCATGTCTGCACAACCTGCCGCGCGGGTGAAGTGCTGGAAGAAGGCGCGCCACGACCGGGCGCATTGCTGCATGCGGCATTGACCGAGGCCGGCGCGCCCGAAGGCGTACAAATCGTGCCTGTTGAATGCCTGTCGGCCTGTTCCCAAGGAGCGTCTGTTGCGCTGTCTGCGCCGGGAAAATGGACTTATGTCTATGGCCGCCTGAAAGACACCGATTGTGCGGACATCCTTGCGGGGGCTGCCGCCTATGCTGCGACCGCTGACGGGCTTGTGCCATGGCGCGAGCGTCCGGTGATTTTCCGCAAGCAAAGCCTTGCCCGTATCCCCCCTATGGAGCTGCCAACATGACTGATCTAGCCAAAATTCCCGTTACTGTGATCACCGGCTTTCTGGGATCTGGTAAAACCACGTTGATCCGCCATTTGATGACACATTCAAAGGGACGTCGCCTTGCTGTGCTGGTGAATGAGTTTGGCACCGTAGGCGTGGATGGTGACATTTTGAAATCCTGCGCAGACGAGGATTGCCCGGCGGAAAACATCGTAGAGCTTGCCAATGGGTGTATTTGTTGCACCGTGGCCGATGATTTCATTCCCACGATTGAGGCGCTGATGGCGATGCCTGTGCGTCCTGATCACATTCTGATCGAAACCTCGGGGCTGGCCTTGCCAAAACCTTTGCTGAAGGCGTTTGACTGGCCTGCGATCCGATCCAAGATCACAGTTGACGGGGTGATTGCGCTGGCCGATGCCGAGGCCGTAGCGGCGGGCCGGTTTGCCGCTGATGTGGCTGCGGTGGATGCCCAGCGTCTGGCGGATGACAGTCTCGACCATGAAACGCCCCTTTCCGAGGTTTTCGAGGATCAAATCTCATGTGCGGATATCATTCTGATGTCCAAGGCAGATTTGGCCGGTGCCGATGGGCTTGCTGCGGCGCGCAAGGTGATTGAGGCCGAGAGCCCAAGGAAAATACCAATTCTCGAGATGAGCGAAGGCGTGATTGATCCCAAGGTCATATTGGGCCTGAACGCTGCTGCCGAAGATGATCTGGCCGCGCGCCCGTCGCATCATGACGGGGCGGATGACCACGAACATGATGATTTTGAAACCGTCGTGGTGGCGATGCCTGAAATTGATGATGTGGATGCGTTGATCTCTGCAATCGAGCGGCTGGCAAATGAACAGCACATTTTGCGGGTCAAAGGCTATGTTGCGGTAACGGGCAAGCCGATGCGTCTGCTGGTGCAGGCGGTGGGCGCACGCGTGCGGCACCAGTTCGACCGACCTTGGGGCGCAGGACAGCGTGCGGGCCACTTGGTTGTCATTGCGGAACATGATCACATCGACGGCGACAAAATCCGTACGTTGTTGGGGGCCTGACCTCATGCACGTTGTTTTCCGCGAGAGTCATGGATTGGAGGATACGGACGCTCCGTATGATCCCGGCCAGACGCCTGCGGATCTCGTCGTGTTATCTTTTTCTGACAGCGATCTCGGTGCGTTTGCGGCAGGGTGGCACAGGGGCGGCGGGCCGCAGGGTGATCTGCCAACCTTACGGCTGTGTAATCTTGTGGCGTTGCGTCACCCCGCATCGGTGGACAATTACGTCGAGACGACACTGACTGGGGCCAAGGGGATTCTGATCCGGTTGATCGGGGGCGAAAACTATTGGCCTTACGGAGTCATGCAGGTGCAGGATTTCGCCCGTCGCCACAACATTGCGCTGGCGATCCTGCCCGCCGATGGCCGTGAAGACCCCGGTCTGGACGCGCATTCGACGCTGCCTGTCTCGACGTTACGGCGGTTGTCGCATCTTTGCGATACGGGCGGTGCGGTTGCTGCTCAGGCGGCCTTGGCGCAACTCGCATTGGCTGCGGGGTTCTACGCAGGCCCGGTGCTTGGGGCGAAAACCGTGCCAGAGTGCGGTTTTTATGACCCCGAAACAGGTGCAATTCCTTTCGTTGATGTTACCAAAGCGGCTGGTGCAGGCGGCGATGTCGTCGTCGTCACCTTCTATCGCAGCTATCTGATGGCTGCGGATACGGCCCCTGTGGATGCATTGCTTGATGCCTTGCGTGCGCGCGGATTCAACGCCGTTGGCGTGTTTGTACCGTCCCTTAAAGCAGACAGTGCACGGGTGTTTCTGGACGATGCGCTGGCACGGCTTGCCCCTGTTGCAATCGTGAATGCAACCGCATTTTCGGGGCGGGGTGAGGATGGAGCGACGCCCTTGGACGCGGTGGGGTGTCCTGTGTTTCAGGTTGCTCTTTCGACTGCGCAGCGCAAGGACTGGGCCACAAGCGAGCGCGGCTTGTCCCCTGCCGATCTTGTCATGCACGTTGTCATGCCCGAGGTGGACGGGCGTATTTTTGCAGGTGTAGTCAGTTTTAAGGCACCGGATAAAAAAGACCCCGACCTAGAATTTTCACGGTTTGCCCATTGCGCTGATGAAGTTCGGATTGGGGTGGTTGCGGATCGTGTTTTGGCATGGCACCGTCTTGCCAAAACCCCGGTAACACAGCGCAAGCTGGTTTTGATCCTGTCAACATATCCGGGGCGAAGCGATCAGTTGGCCCATGCTGTCGGGCTGGATGCGCTGGCTTCGGTCGAAGATATGCTGAACACTTTGGGGGATGCGGGATATGCCGTCCAGCGTAGCGCGGGCTTTGGCCGGGCGTTGGCGGACGAAACGATCCCTTGGTCGCTGGATGACTACAGATCTGCGCTGGCGGCTTTGCCGCAACAATTGCGCGATGATTTGGACAGGGTGTGGGGTCGGGCCGAAGATGATCCGCTGGTTAGGGACGGAGCGTTTCAGTTTGCCGCGCGAACCTGTGGTAACGCGCTGGTTGCCTTGCAGCCCGAACGCGGTGCAGTTGATGCGCGGGACAGTGACTATCACGATCTGGCGCGGGTGCCGCGTCATTCATATGTTGCCTTCTACCTTTGGCTGCGCGCCCAAGGGCATCACGCGCTGGTTCACATTGGGGCACACGGGACATTGGAATGGTTACCGGGCAAGTCCGTGGCCTTGTCCGAGCAATGCTGGCCCGAGACGCTGATTGGCTCGATGCCGGTTGTCTATCCCTTCATTGTCAACGACCCCGGTGAGGCCGCACAGGCCAAGCGTCGGATCGGGGCCGTAACACTGGGCCATCTA
Source organism: Roseovarius aestuarii (assembly GCA_027214255.1). Taxonomy (GTDB): domain Bacteria; phylum Pseudomonadota; class Alphaproteobacteria; order Rhodobacterales; family Rhodobacteraceae; genus Roseovarius; species Roseovarius aestuarii_A. The sequence continues at coordinate 28,198 of JAPWHL010000018.1, read as the reverse complement.
CCACCGCCCATGAAAGAGGCGGTGGTTCCCGACGGGCTACTGCGTCTTGAGGGCCTGCTGGATGAGTATTCGTCGGCGGATGGGCTGGATGTCGCGCGGCGCGACCGTCTGATTGGGATGATCCGCTCCGAAGCGCAGGCGGCTGGCGTCGAGGCTGATCTGGGCATTGATCACGCGGCATCAGCCGCCGAGGCAATGACGCGTATCGACCGTTACGTGTGTGACATCAAAGAAAGCCAGTACGGCGACGGATTACATGTTTTCGGCGCTGGCGAGGGCGAAAATCAGGGCCTTCTGGCGGCGTTGGACGGTCGGCGCGTTCCTGCGGGGCCTTCTGGATCGCCGTACCGTGGGCGTGCGGATGTCCTGCCAACGGGACGCAACCTGTATTCTGTCGATCCACGCGCGGTGCCGTCACGCGCGGCGCATGCCCAAGGCGTCAAATTGGCCGAAGAACTGTTGCGCCGCCATCTGCAAGACAAGGGTGATTGGCCAAAGGGGCTGGTGATTGACCTATGGGGGTCAGCAACCATGCGCACCGCTGGCGAAGAGGTCGCGATGGCGATGCACCTTGCCGGACTGGCCCCTACATGGAACGAAGGATCAGATCGCGTATCGGGGTTCGAGGTGGTGCCTCTTGCCTTGCTGGATCGCCCTCGCATCGATGTGACGCTGCGCGTTTCAGGTCTGTTTCGCGATATTTTCCCCACGCTTGCGCAAGTTTTTGAGGCAGGGGCCGCCGCGTTGTCTCTGCGCAACGAGGCGGCTGACATGAACCCGTATCTGTCCCGGACGCCTCGCGTTTTCGGGCCAAAGCCGGGGCTGTACGGGGTCAATATCGAAAGTGTGTTGCAGGATTATTCGGATGCAGGGCGCGACGCGGCTGGACAGGCGTGGTTGACCGGGTCGGAATGGGCGATTGACGTGAATGGCACGGCGCACCGGGATCGTGCTGCGCTGGAGGCCCAATTGCACAAGGCAGACGGGTTTGCCCATGTGCAGGACTTGATGGAAAGCGATCTGTTGTTGGCGTCAGACTATGCAAGCCACGAAGGCGGGTTCGCCGCCGCTATGGCCCATCTGGGGGCCGCGCAACCGGCGATGTATCACGTTGATCATACCCGCGCGGGAACCCCGCGTGCGCGCACCATCCCTGAAGAGATCGCGCGCGTTGTGCGTGCCCGCGCCGCCAACCCTGACTGGGCCAGCGGTATGATGCGCCACGGTTTTCGCGGCGCGGCCGAGGTGGCCGCAACGCTGGATAATCTGGCTGCATTCGCGCATCTGACGCGGGAGGTGCCCGCACATTTGATTGATCTTTATTATGACGCGACGCTGGGGCGGGACGATCTGGTCGATTTTATGGCCACCGAGAATCCCGCCGCACTGGAGGCCATGCGTAATCGCTTTGCCGCGCTGCGCGATGCCGGTCTGTGGGTCACACGACGCAATTCGATCACCGCCGCGTTGGATGGTATGCAATGAGCGGCGCGGTGAAGATCAAAGGTTGGTGTCCGGGTGCGCTGCGCCCGATGATGTCCGGTGATGGGCTTATTGTGCGCATTCGCCCCCCTGCCGGGCGATTGGATCAACGCCAGACGGCGGGAATCGCGGCGCTGGCAGATCGCTTTGGCAACGGGATCATTGATCTGTCGAACCGCGCAAACGTGCAGCTTCGCGGCATAGCGAAAAACCGGTATGAGGCGCTGATTGATGGGCTGCGTTCGTTGGGCTTGATCGACCCTGATCGCGTGGTTGAAAGCCGTCGAAACATTCTGGTCACGCCCTTTCGATCCGCCGATGACGCAAGTGGGGTCATTGCCGCACAGCTTTCTTCGATGCTTGCGAGGCCAGATGCGCCTGACGTCAGTGCAAAATTTGGCTATGCTGTCGATCTTGGCGCGAAGCCGGTTTTACAAGACGCACCAGGCGATGTTCGGCTGGAACGCGCCGCAGATGGGACGTTGTTGTTATGTGCAGCCGGGTATTTTCTGGGCAAACCAGTCAGCCATGACACCGCTGTGCCCCAGATGTTGAGCCTTGCCCGTTGGAGCCTTGAACATGGTACGCGAATGTCGCGCATTTTGGACAAGGGCACACCATTGCCCGACGGGTTCGACATCGCGCGACAATCAGTTGCGTCAGTTCCAGAACCGGGGATTTATCCCGCTGGCGTATTGGTCGCGACCGCGTTTGGTCAGTTAGACGCAGCCACTTTGTCGGACATCGCGGGACTGGGCGCACTGCGTGTGACGCCGTGGCGAATGCTGTTGATTGAAGGGGCGACCTCCCTGCCAAGGCGTGCCAGCCTGATCTGCTCGCCTGCTGACCCGATGCTGCGCGTTATGGCCTGTATTGGTGCGCCGGGCTGCACGCAGGGGCACGCCGGAACCCGTGATCTGGCCCGCGACTTGGCCAAGCATGTGCCCGTGGGGCAAACCCTGCACGTATCCGGCTGCGCCAAGGGCTGTGCATTTCCGCGCGCGGCTAACTTTACGATGACAGCCACTTCGGCGGGGTTTGACCTGATCCGTGACGGCACCGCCGATGCCACGCCTGAACATACTGGCCTGAGCGCCAGAGACCTTCCTGATTTTCTGAAAAAGGTGCATTGATGCCGCATACCTACATCACAGATGGCGCCGAGATCTATCGCCAATCCTTTGCCACTATCCGCGCCGAGGCCGCTCTGTCCTGCTTTTCTCCTGAGGAGGAAATCGTGGCGGTGCGAATGATTCACGCGGCGGGTATGGTTGGGCTGGAACAGCACATCAGGTTCTCACCGGGGATGGCAATTGCTGCGCGGGCTGCGTTGGAAGACGGGGCACCGATCCTATGCGACGCATATATGGTTTCCGAGGGGATCACCCGTAAACGTCTGCCCCGTGAAAACGACGTGATCTGTACCCTGCGTGACCCAAAGGTGCCGCAGTTGGCCGCAGATATGGGCAATACCCGCTCCGCCGCCGCGCTAGAGCTGTGGCGCCCACATTTGCAAGGCGCGGTGGTGGCAATCGGCAATGCACCTACTGCGCTGTTTCACCTGCTGAATATGTTGCACGACCCAGACTGTCCGCGTCCTGCGGCCATTATTGGCTGCCCGGTCGGGTTTATAGGGGCGGCTGAATCCAAAAACGCGTTGATGGAGGATTTGCCTGTTCCGTCGATGATCGTTGCCGGGCGGCTGGGTGGATCGGCGATAACCGTGGCGGCGGTCAACGCCCTAGCAAGCAGGGTGGAGTGACATGGGGAAAATAGTTTGCGCGGGCCTTGGCCCCGGTGATCCCGAACTGATGAGCGTCAAGTCAGACCGCGCCATTCGTGCTGCACGCCACATTGCATATTTCCGAAAGAAAGGCCGTGCGGGGCAGGCCCGCAGTATCGTGAACGGTATGTTGCGCGACGACGTGGTCGAATATGCGATGGAATATCCCGTCACCACTGAACTGCATTTCGACTCACCAGAATATCGGGCCCAGATGGTCGATTTCTACGCCGAGTGGGCACACCGTCTGGCGAAGTTGTCGCGCGAGCATGACGTTGTTGTCCTTTGTGAGGGCGATCCGTTTTTCTACGGGTCGTTCATGCACCTGCACACGCGTTTGCAGGGCCACGCCGAGGTCGAAGTCCTGCCCGCAATTCCGGGGATGGTTGGCTGCTGGAATGCGTTGGATGCACCCTTCACGTGGGGCGATGATGTTCTGACCGTGTTGATGGGCACTTTGCCCGAGGTCGACCTGATTCAGCACATGGGCCGCGCGGATGCCCTTGTGGTGATGAAAACCGGGCGCAATTTGCCTGCTGTACGCCGTGCGCTGATCGCGACCGGGCGGCTGGACGATGCGTGGTTGGTGGAAAAAGGAACGATGCCGGGCCAGCGGATCGCGAGGCTGTCCCAAGTGGATGACGCTGATTGCCCATATTTCGCGATTGTCTTGGTGCATGGTCAAGGCCGCAGGCCCGAGGCCACAGCATGACCGGTTGGATTGCGATTGTAGGGCTGGGACCGGGGCGCGAAGACCTCGTGACACCCGAAGTTAGCGCCGCGCTGGCGCAGGCGACGGATGTGATCGGCTATATCCCATATGTCGCGCGGGTTGCGCCGCGGGACGGTCTGACATTGCACCCTAGTGACAACCGGGTTGAGCTGGACCGCGCCGCCCATGCCTTGCAATTGGCTGCGCAAGGCGCGCGTGTGGTTGTTGTGTCTTCGGGTGATCCCGGTGTTTTCGCCATGGCTTCGGCTGTTTTTGAAGGGTTAGAAAAGCATCCCGAACACGAGGGCGTTGATATCCGTGTCCTGCCCGGCATCACCGCAATGCTGGCTGCTGCTGCTGCCATTGGCGCGCCCTTGGGACACGATTTTTGTACCATCAACCTAAGCGACAATCTTAAACCGTGGGCGACGGTCGAGCACCGCTTGCGTCTGGCGGCGCGCGCGGATTTTGCGATGGCCTTTTACAATCCGCGTTCCAAGTCCCGCCCACATCAGTTTGCCGATGCGCTTGAAATTCTGCGTCAGGAATGTGGGCCGGACCGTCTGATTATTTTCGCCCGCGCCGTCAGCACACCGGAACAGTCGTTGCGCACCGTTACATTGGGCGATGCGCGCCCCGAGATGGCCGATATGCGCACTGTTGTCTTGCTGGGAAATTCTGCGACACGGCGTATTGGACGGTATGTTTACACACCGCGTAGCTCCGAATGACTGAGCCAGTTCATCACCGCATCGACGCTGTCCAGTGCCGCGCTGCTTATGGTGGGGCGGTCGGCCATGATTACGGGCAGGTTCAGATCGCGCGCGGCTGCCAGCTTGGCTTGTGCGCCAGTGCCCCCGGCATTTTTTGCCAGAACATGGGTGATCCGGTGTTCACGCATCAGGGCGGTGTCGCCTTGGATCGTGAAGGGGCCGCGTGCCAGAACAACGGTGGCGTGGCGCAGCGGCAATGCAGCGTCGGGCGCATCCACCAACCGCAAGACATAGTGATGTTGGGGCTTAGCACTGAACAGGGCGATTTGTTGTTTGCCAATTGCCAAAAACACCCGCGCGGGCGTGTCGGGCAGCGCGGCAGGCATGTCTTGGAGACTGTCTACCGTGGTCCAGTTGTCCCCAGCACCAGCCACCCATGGCGCGCGCTCCAGACGGATCAGCCGGGTGCCGGTTTCGGCGCAGGCGGTGGCAGCATTTCTGCTCATGCCTGCCGCGAACGGGTGCGTTGCGTCGATCACGTGGCTGATGTTCTGAGCCCTGAGGTAGGATACCAACCCGGCAACACCACCAAAGCCGCCGATGCGCGTGGGCAGTGGTTGTTCAGCGGGGGCACGGGTTCGGCCCGCATAGGAAAACACCGCGTCGGTTCCCACCTGCGACAGGCGCCGGGCCATGGCGCTTGCCTCGGTCGTACCACCCAGAAGAAGGACGCGCGTCATCATTAAACCTTGGCTTACATTGATCGGAATGTCGGACCATAGCGTAGCCGAACTGCCCCCGGCAAGCCGTGTCGCACTGGACAGGGCCGAGGCTGTGTTTGGCGGCCCGCGCCATCTTGCACTGGCCGATGTGGGCGCGCGCGGGCGCGCTTGGCCTGTTCCGTTTTCCGTGGAAGAGGTTCTGGCGTGCCGTGGGCGGCCAACTGCCATCTTGGCTTCGGGGGATCCGTTTTGGTTCGGTGTGGGCGGTAGTCTGTCCAGCCATCTTGATTCAAATGAATGGCAGGCCTTGCCCGCACCGTCGACGTTTTCGCTGGTTGCGGCGCGACTGGGCTGGCGAATGGAAGACATTACCTGTCATGGGCTGCATGCCGCACCTTTTGCGCGATTGCGCGCCGTTCTGGCTCCTTATGCCCGGCTGATCTGTCTTGTCCGTGATGGTGAAGCGCCCGCGCAGCTTGCCGCGTGGTTGACAGCGCAAGGCGCTGGTGCGGCTCGGCTGTGGGTCATGCAGGCGATGGGGGGCGCGGATCAAAGGGTACGTCAGACCACAGCAGAAGTATTTGATCTGACGGATGTTTTATCCCCGGTTGCCGTGGCTATCGAACTGCCTGGTAACGTCGGTTTGTCGCGCGCGTCGGGTTTGTCGGATACATGTTTCACCCATGATGGCCAGATAACAAAACGTCCGGTTCGCGCTCTGACGCTTTCGGCGCTCGCGCCACGTGTGGGGGAAACGTTGTGGGATATCGGAGCCGGATCAGGGTCGATCGCAGTGGAATGGTGCCTGTCCGGGGGGCGTGCCGTCGCGTTCGAGCAGAACCCGAGCCGTGTCGCCAACATCCACCGCAATGCCGAGGACTTTGGCTTGACGCATAAGTTGTCGGTGGTTGAAGGCGATTCAAATACCACGCTTGCAGGGCAAGCTGTGCCCGACGCCGTTTTCGTCGGGGGGGGCGGGACCGCTGCATTGTTCACGCAATTGTTCACTCTGTTGCCAGAGGGTACCCGGCTTGTTGCCAATGGCGTCACGTTAGAGACCGAGGCACTTCTAGGCTCACTTCAAGCTGCCCGTGGTGGAACGCTTTTACGGATCGAGCTTGCTCAGGTGGAACCACTGGGCCGGATGCGGGGGTGGCAACCTGCGCGCCCTGTTGTACAGTGGAGTGTCACGCTATGAGGGTCGCTGGAATCGGGTTTCGCAGCGCGGCCACCATGGATTCGTTGCGCGAGGCATTAAAGCGCGCCATCGGTGACGGCCCGTCACTTCAGGCTATTGCCACTGAGACCGACAAAGCCGCGACGCCAGTGTTTCGCGATCTCGCTGCGGACCTGTCGGTGCCTGTGCTGGCGATCAACAGTGCGGCCCTTGCCGGGATATTTACCCCAACTCAATCGCAGCGCGTCCAAGAACGTTACGCCACCGGGTCACTGGCCGAGGCGTCGGCGCTGGCCGCAGCGGGACCGGGTGCATGGTTGGTTACGACGCGCGTCGTCTCACATGATGGAATGGCCACGGCGGCAATTGCGGAAAACGAAGGAACAGATACATGACAGTTCATTTTATAGGCGCCGGTCCCGGTGCACCCGACCTGATTACACTGCGCGGTCGCGATCTGATCGCCGCCTGTCCGGTATGCCTTTATGCGGGGTCACTCGTGCCGGAGGCGCTGTTGTCGCATTGTCCCGAAGGCGCGCAGGTGGTGAACACTGCGCGCATGTCGCTGGACGAAATCATGGACGTCATTGCACGGGCTGATGCCGCTGGTCACGACATTGCCCGCCTTCATTCAGGCGATTTGTCCGTCTGGTCCGCGATGGGCGAACAGCTAAGACGATTGCGCGCGCTGGGCATCGCCTATGACGTCACGCCGGGTGTGCCGTCCTTCGCCGCTGCCGCCGCCGAACTGGGGGCCGAACTGACGCTGCCCGGGGTAGCGCAATCGGTGATTTTGACGCGAACGTCTGGGCGAGCAACGGCAATGCCCGAGGGCGAAGCGCTTGAAAACTTTGCGCGCACCGGGGCCACCTTGGCGATCCACCTTTCGGTGCATGTGCTGGACAAGGTCGTGACGGACCTGACCCCGCATTATGGTGCGGATTGTCCGGTTGCCGTGGTCTGGCGTGCCAGTTGGCCGGATCAGCGCATTGTGCGGGCAACGCTTGCGACACTACAGACCGCCATAGGTGCAGAAATGGAGCGCACGGCGCTTATCCTTGTGGGTCATGCGCTGGGGTCCGAAAACTTTGGCGAAAGCCGTCTTTACGCTGGCGATTATGATCGACGGTTCCGCCCCGTTGGAACCGCGCCACGTTTTCCAGAAGGTGCAGAATGATCCCCCCCGGCCTGCTGATTTCGGCACCCGCCTCGGGCAGCGGCAAGACCACGCTGATGTTGGGCCTGCTGGCGGAGCTGCACGCGCGCGGCATAGCGGTGCAACCATTCAAAAGCGGGCCGGATTACATTGATCCTGCCTTTCACACAGCGGCCTCCGGGCGGGCGTCGTTCAATCTGGACAGTTGGTCGATGGACCACGCTGGCATTGAGGGGCTGGTTGGAAATGCCAAAGGCGCCGACCTGATCCTTGCAGAAGGGTCCATGGGCCTGTTTGACGGCGTCGCCGTATCCGGTGCCTCTGGCAACGGGGCAAGCGCCGATATTTCCGCCCATATGGGGTGGCCCGTTGTTTTGGTTCTGGATGCATCCGGCGCGGCGCAATCTGTCGCTGCGACGGCGCTGGGATTTTCGCAAATGCGCCCGGATGTGGCATTGGCAGGAGTGGTTCTGAACCGGGTGGCATCACCGCGACACGAGGCCTTGATCCGCGTTGGAATGGAACACGTCGGTATTCCCGTTTTCGGGGCCTTGCCACGCCGCAAAGAGATCGAGATGCCTGAACGCCATCTTGGGTTGGTGCAGGCGGGCGAGCAAGAAAACCTGCCGACGATTTTGAGCGAGGCGGCGGCCTTTGTCGCGGCCCACATCGATGTCGAGGCGCTGATTGCCGCCGCAGGGGGAATATTTCAGGATACGCCACCGCCAGCGCGGGTCATTCCTCCGGGTCAGCGCATCGCATTGGCAAAGGATGAAGCGTTTGCGTTTGTATATCCACATCTGTTGGCGGGGTGGCGCGCTGCGGGCGCTACGATCCTGCCGTTCTCGCCGTTGGCGGATGAGGCGCCTGACACCAGTGCCGACGTTTGCTGGCTTCCCGGTGGCTATCCAGAATTACATGCAGGACGCCTTGCCGCCGCCGAGACATTTCGCAACGGGTTACAGACTTTCGTCCGCACGCGCCCGGTCCACGGTGAATGCGGTGGCTATATGGCGATGGGGGCGGGGCTGGTCGATCGCGACGGCACGCGTCATCAGATGGCAGGCCTGTTGGGGGTCGAAACGTCCTTTGCTACACGCAAGATGCATCTTGGCTATCGGCAGGCAGACCTGCAAGCCGCGATGCCCGGCCACCCGGCCTCGGCAAGGTTGCGCGGGCACGAATTTCATTATGCAACAATCATGTCCGAGCCGGACGCACCGCTGGCGACAATCACCGACAGCAACGATGTGGTCGTGCCGGAAACCGGGTCAGTCCGACGTCACGGTGGCGCAGGCATGGCGACGGGCACCTTTTTTCATATGATCGCTGAGGCAACATGACAGGGTTTGTTTCATTCGTTTCTTCGGGGCCGGGCGATCCCGAACTACTAACCGTCAAAGCGGTCAAGCGGCTGGAAGCGGCCGAGGTTGTTCTGTTTGACGATCTGTCATCCGGACCGATCCTGACACACGCCCGCGCGGATGCAGATTTGATCGGGGTTGGGAAACGCGCCGGGAGGGCCTCGCCCAAGCAGGATCACGTCAGTCGCGTGCTGGTGGATTATGCCAAGGCCGGTATGCAGGTTGTGAGGCTGAAATCGGGTGACTGTGGTGTCTTTGGACGGCTGGAAGAAGAGATTCTGGCGCTGCAGGCGGCGGGCATTCCTTATGAGATTGTCCCGGGTGTGACCTCGGCTTCGGCGGCGGCGGCGGCGGCAGGTATTCCGCTGACCCGGCGACTGACGGCGCGCCGGGTTCAGTTCATTACGGGCGCGGATGTGACGGGCGACCTACCGTCAGATGTCAATATGGCCGCCTTGGCCGATCCGATGGCGACCACTGTCGTTTACATGGGGAAACGAACCTTTGCAGGGCTGGCAGAAAGATTGATCGCGCATGGCCTGTCACCCAATACCCCGGCTGTTTTGGCCGAGGCTATCTCAACACCGGCCGAGCGGGTCGAACGGTTCACTATTGCCTCTCTTGCCACGCATTTACAGACAACCAGCAGCACCACACCGGCGTTGATTTTCTACGGTGCGCTGGCGGACTTGCGTCAATGAGTGGGGGCGTGTCGATGTTGGTTTGCACGCAATGCGCCTCTGATGGCGCGTTCCTTAACTGTGCCCGCGAAGGCATGGGGGATATCACTGTCACGCCCGTTGATTGCATGTCGGGGTGCCGAAACTCTCAAACGGTTGCGTTTCGCAGCGCGGGCAAGGTGGCCTATCTGTTTGGGGAGGTAACGGCGGCGGACTTGCCTTTGCTTCGCAGGTTTGCATCCCTTTATGATGCATCAAATGACGGCCATTTTGCCGATGCCCGCGTGTTGGGGGATTTGCGATTTAGGGCACTGGCAAGGATACCGGGATGAGTTTGCATCTAACGCTTATTGGGATCGGTACTGGCAACCCCGAGCATCTGACGCTTCAGGCGATCCGGGCCATCAACAGGCAGGACGTGATCCTGATCCCGCAAAAGGGCGAAGGCAAAACGGATCTTGCCGGATTGCGCCGCGCGATTTGCGACGAAGTGCTTAGCAACGAGGTCACGCAGATCGTGGCATTTGATTTGCCCGTGCGGGATGAGGAAATCCATGATTACCGCGCCCGCGTTGACAGCTGGCATGACGCGATCGCCCATGCGTGGCAAAAAGCAATGGCACAGCATCCAGATGCGCGGCATGTGGCCCTTTTGGTATGGGGGGACCCGTCGCTCTATGACAGCACGCTGCGGATCGCCGCGCGCCTTGATCCTGCACCTGTGTTAGAGGTCATTCCGGGCATCACTTCGTTGCATGCCCTGACAGCGGCCCATGCGATTGCCGTGAACGACATCGGCGCGCCATTCGTGGTAACCACGGGCAGGCGCTTGCGCGATGAAGGCTGGCCGCAGGGGGTGGATACCGCTGTTGTCATGCTGGACGCAGGCAGTGCTTTTGCCGCGTTGGACCCTGAAGGGATCGACATTTGGTGGGGCGCCTATGTGGGAATGCCCGAGCAGATCATTTGCAAAGGGGCGCTGGCCGAAGTGGGCGATCAGATCACCGCGTTGCGTGCCAAGGCGCGGGCGCGTCACGGCTGGATCATGGATATCTACATTCTGCGCCGAACATAATTTGCCGCTCGTGCGGTTACATATACACCCCAATCAGTATCGGAGACACCTATGACGTCGAAAGATCCCGCCCAGGAAGGCGCCTCAATGACCAATGACGCGCCAATTGACGAGAACGCCCGCCATGCCCGCAAGATGGCCAAGAAGAAAGCCGCTCGAGATAAAATCATGGCCGGCAAGGCGGGCGACAAGGGGCTGTTGATTGTTCACACAGGCGCTGGCAAAGGCAAATCATCCAGCGGGTTTGGCATGATCTTGCGCTGTATCGCACATGAAATGCCCTGTGCCGTGGTGCAATTCATCAAGGGTGGTTGGGATACCGGCGAACGGCGTATTGTCGAAACGCATTTTTCAGACCTGTGCGAATTTCACGCAATGGGCGAAGGTTTTACTTGGGAAACACAGGATCGCGAACGTGATGTCGCGATGGCTGCCAAGGGTTGGGAAAAGGCCAAGGAACTCATCCGTGACCCGGACAACAGGTTGGTCCTGTTGGATGAGATAAACATTGCACTGCGGTATGATTATCTGGATATCGCCGAAGTTGTGGCGTTTCTCACGACGGAAAAACCCCCACTGACCCACGTGGTCATGACAGGGCGTAACGCCAAACCCGAGCTGATAGAGGTTGCCGATCTGGTCACCGAGATGACGCTCATCAAACACCCGTTCCGGTCGGGTATCAAGGCACAGCCCGGCGTCGAGTTCTGACATTTTCCAACCACGCCCCGCGCGCCTGACATCAAGACGTATCAACAATGAGAGTGCATTAATGAAGGCCTTGATGATCCAAGGAACGGGCTCGAATGTGGGCAAATCTGTTTTGGTGGCAGGCCTGTGTCGCGCCGCGAAACAGCGTGGTTTCAGTGTTGCTCCGTTCAAGCCGCAGAACATGTCCAATAACGCCGCTGTGACACTGGATGGTGGTGAAATCGGACGCGCGCAGGCCCTTCAGGCTCTTGCCTGTGGGATCGAGCCGCACACGGATATGAACCCTGTTTTGTTGAAACCAGAAAGCGAAACAGGCAGTCAGATTATCGTACAGGGCAAGCGTATCGCCACCGTCAAGGCTCGCGAATACGCAGCCTTCAAAACCAGCTTGAAGATGTCGGTTCTGGAAAGTTTCGAGCGATTGAAACGGAGTCATGATTTGGTGATTGTCGAGGGGGCCGGTAGCCCCGCCGAGGTCAATCTGCGCGCAGGCGACATTGCCAACATGGGGTTTGCGTGCGCTGCGGATTGTCCGGTGGTGTTGACCGGGGACATTGACCGTGGCGGAGTCATTGCACAAATCGTTGGCACGCAGGCCGTGATGGACCGTGGCGATTGCGCGATGATCGCCGGGTTTCTTGTGAACAAGTTTCGCGGCGATCCACGGCTGTTTGATGACGGGTATAAATGGATCGAACACCGTACTGGGTGGCGCGGATTTGGAGTGGTGCCATTTTTTGATGGCGCATCCAAACTTCCGGCCGAAGACGCATTGGATCTGCCTAAGGGGGGCGGATCCGGCGCCTTTAAAATCGCTGTTCTGGTGTTGTCGCGCATCGCAAACTTTGACGACATTGACCCATTGGCGCAAGAGCCGGGGGTCAGCCTGACGATGGTGCGCGCGGGCGAGGTGATTCCACCAGATACCGATCTGGTCATTATCCCGGGGTCGAAATCAACGCGGGGCGATCTGGCCTTTGTGCGCGAACAGGGATGGGATATTGATCTTGCGGCGCATCTGCGGCGCGATGGAAAGGTTTTGGGGATTTGCGGAGGCTATCAGATGTTGGGCACGGTGGTACGTGACCCGCTTGGCGTCGAGGGGCCCGCTGGGGAAACGTTGGGGTTGGGGCATCTGGCGGTCGAAACGCAGATGACTGAGGATAAAAGGCTGACGCGCGTTGACGCGGTTCACCACACCACAGGCCTAGCGATGCAAGGCTATGAAATCCACATAGGGTGTTCGGATGGAGTTGACCGGCAGCGGCCATTTGCAATGGTTGAGGGCCGCCCCGAGGGTGCCATGTCGGGGGATGGCCGGGTGATGGGCAGCTACCTGCACGGAATGTTCAGTAATGACCGTTTTCGTGCGGGCTTTCTGGACAGTATTGGCGGGCAGGCATCCAGCCTTCAATACGCCGACGGCGTAGAGGACACGCTGGATGCGCTTGCCGCGCATTTGGAAAGCCATGTTGATGTGCCCGGCCTGTTGGGTTTGGCGCGATAACGCACTGGCCGGGCTGCTATACATGCTTGTCGCGTGGGGCGTTTGTCTTAGTCGTGGCGCACCAAAAGGGTGCGTACGGCGGCGAATTCGCGCAGGGCCTCCCACCCTTTTTCGCGACCGTGCCCCGATTTTTTCATGCCGCCGAACGGTAATTCGATTCCGCCGCCCGCTCCAAAGCAGTTGACGAATACCTGTCCGACTTCCATCTGGCGCCCGACCCGCATGGCGCGTGCGCTGTCGCGGGTCCATATGCCCGCGACCAGCCCGTATTCCGTGGCATTGGCAAGGGCGACGGCGTCGGCCTCGTCGTCAAATGGGATCACGGCCAGTACCGGGCCGAACACCTCTTCAAACGCCAGCCGGTGATCGCGTGGAACGGGGCCATACATGCGCGGCTGAACAAAATAGCCTTCCGCGCTTAGTTCTGGTGCCATTTGCCCACTGGCCAATAATGGCAGGCCTGTGTCGTCGGCCAGTTGGATATAGCGTTCTACCCGGGCCTTTTGGCGCGCGCTAACCACCGGGCCCAGTTGACCCTCCATGTGGGGCATAACCACGCGAACCTCGCAAAAGGCCTGTATAATCTGGGGCAGTAAAGTGTCCATCGCCGATCGCTCAATCAACAGGCGCGACCCGGCCGAGCAAGTCTGTCCGGCATGCTGAGTGATCGCGGCCACGACCGTCGGGACAACCAGTGCAGGATCGGCATCGGCAAAGACTATCTGTGCAGATTTCCCCCCCAGTTCCAGTGTGCAACCGATGTGTGACTTGGCCGCGGCCGTCTGAATGGCGACCCCGGTTTCGGATGATCCAATGAAGGAAATAAAGTTGATATCAGGGTGTTCTGACAGGGCGGCCCCTGCCTCCATTCCCAGTCCAGTGACCATGTTGATCGCACCGGGCGGGAAGCCGACCTCGAGCATGATATCGGCCAGCGCCAATGGCGTGGCGCAGGCATCTTCGGCCGGTTTCATCACCACGGCGTTGCCCATAGCCAAGGCCGGACCGACCGAGCGGGGGAACATCTGGGCGGGATAATTCCAAGGAATAACATGTGCGGTAACACCGTGGGGGATATGTTCAGTTGCCGCGAAGTAACCGTTTTGCACCGGTATCGTATCGCCGTGCACTTTGTCCGCGGCCCCGCCGTAATACTCAAAATAGCGTGCACAGGCGGCAAGATCGGCGCGTGCTTGTGCAATGGGTTTGCCCGTGTCGCGCGCTTCCAGTTGGGCCAGTTCTTCGGCTCGCTCCTGTACAATCAGCCCTGCACGGGACAACAACCGCCCACGTTCGGCGGCGTTCAACTGCCCCCACTCACCGGACAAGGCGCGACGGGCCGACGCTACGGCGGCGTCCACATCTGTCTTTTGCGCCCCCGCGATACGGCCATAGGGCTTCCCTTCGGCGGGTGCAATTATGTCCAACCACTGCCCCGATTGGGGTTCGCTCCAGGCGCCGTCGATGAGAAGGCCAGTGATACGGTCGGGTAGGGTGGCGGCAGTCATGATGTCGTCCTTAGATGCAGGTCAGCCAAGTGGCGTGACATGATACGTTTTCGCGATAACCTTCCAGCCATCGGACAATTTCAAAAGGCTGAGCGTGTCGGTGAACCCGTTGGGCGGATGCGAACAGGTGACGCGCGCTGTTGCCGTTGTTCCAGCCACATCAATCCAATGGACGCGGTTTGTTGACGGAAAGCCGCTGTCCTTGGCCGATGTGCGTTCCCGCACTTTGTTCAGCCAAACATCACGCGGCAGGCTGGACAGGCCATCGGCCGAGGCGGCATAAAGATGGGCTTCGGGCAGGAAAATCCCCGCCAGCCGGTCAACATCACCTTCGTACAGCCCGTCCAGATAGTCCCACAGTACTTTTTCGACGGCTTGAAATTCTGACATGTATCAGTCCTCTTGAGGTGTTTGAAACGGTGCAGGGTCCAGAAACCGCTGCAACACGTTGGCCGTGATTTGAGAAACGTTATTGGAATAGTTGGCATGGCTCAGGCTGCCCGCCCATGCGATGGAACCGGTGTTAAACACAGCCCCTCCGCCACGTGTTTCAAAGAATACCATATCGGCGGCAATGCGTGCCTCGACAGGTGCCGTGACGGTCGGCACGGTGATCGACATCTCCTCGTTGACCAGACGATAGGCTTCGGTATGGCCCTCGGAAGAAGCCAGAATGACCGTATGCGTGGGTGTTCCCAGCGCGGTATCGGCGTGGTCAATCTCGACCCCTGCTGCTCCGCCGCCTTGCAGGCCAAAGCCGCCGATCCAATCGCCTTCGACACCGTCAAAAATGAACGCAGTGCGTGGCCCGCGCCCGGCATCCGTGCGCCGATATCCGGTGGACAGATCAAACCCTTCCGAGATGAACCCGACACCACCGATAGATTGCGGTGGTTTGCCCTGCGCGCGCCACAACCCGCCGCGCTTGCCGTCAAATGAATGGTATTCCTCACCGGGTTGGGTTTCCCATGTCCGGATTGCGGGGCCCGAACGGCGGACCTCCATGACACCGGGCAGGCGCGGATGAAATGCGATGCGCCAGTAAAAGCTGTTGCCGCCCATAACCATCATGCGCCCGCCACCGTCAGTATAGCTTTTGACTGCGTCCCACATGGGGGCGGAAAAGTATTCCGGGTGCGTGCCTGTCATGATCGTTTTGTAGCGGGCCAACAGGGGATAGCCTTCGTTGTGAAGATCCTCGTCAGTGATAACGTCATAGTCCTGACCGGTTGCATCCAGCCAATCCAGAATATGCGTGTCGGCATTGTATTCGCGCAGATTGGAGCCGTTAGTGCCAAAGCTGGAAATATAGCCGGGACGGAAATTCAGTATCGGTCGGAACCGTGATGAGTAACACACGCCCGAGCCGTCCGAGTGGATATCATACAGCGAGGGGCCCCATTCGGGATGTTCGTCGATCAGGCGGTTGGCCTCGTGTAGGATGATCAGGCGGCTGGACAGCAATTCGGCAATCGGGAATGGCACCGGATTAAGGTTGGCATACGCCCAATAGGTCGCGGTGGAGGCGATATAGAGAAGCGGTGCGGGCTTGTCCGTGGGGCGGGGGCGCACAAAGAACGGCAGGCGTTCAACCTTGTCGCCAGCGGTCAGACGGATCGCATAGGCCCCCGAGGGCAGGTCGTCGGGCAAATGCGCGTCTATGTCGGTATCCCAATCGGCATCATAGATGTCGTCATCATGGAAATGGATGGCACCGTATTGTTCGGGCGCGGCCGACCATTTGACCTCTTCGCCGGTCCAATTTGATCCGGTCATGGCGCGCGCAGGCAAATTGACAGTTTCGCCGTGGTGCAGATTGCGCGACAGATCGCGCACGATCTCGCTGTCTATATCGCGGGAAAAATCCCAAAACCCAATCACGCAATCGTTCAGATCGGGGGGGATTGCGGCATGGCGCAATGTTTCGATTTGCAGGCGCGACAGAGCGGCCCGGATCACCCTGGGCTTTTCGATCTTGCCGTTGAACTGGCCAGCGGTACGCAGTTTGTCACCGTCGCTGGACACACGCCGCGCGGCGATGATCAAAGGAGCATATGCGTCGCAGGTCCAGCCGAAACCGACCGGGCAGGTGCCGTTGATTGCGCGTTCACCTGCGCCACTGCGCGAATAGGGTTCTTGCAATACAGTCAATGTGCCATCGGCCAAGGTCATCGCCACCAGATGCCATTGCCGCAGGACCAGTGGAACGCGATTGGCCACATGGGCGGATCCGTCTGGGCCAGTGATCTCGGCGGTCAGACACCCATCGTTCAGATACAAACGAAACGCACCCTGAGGTCCGTTGCGCGACATAATCACTTGTTCGCCAGCGTGGGAGGTTGGCCAGATATGTGCCATCGCAGTGAAATCGGAAAATGCGCATCCGGCCATGTCGATCAGGACGGATGATCCTGCATTGGCGATCTGCTCGCGCGCGGGATAGGTGCCGTCAAATGCCGATGGGATAACCGTCTCGGATAATCCCGGACCTTCTGGGTTCAGGTCACCACAGCGCACACGCACCAATGCGGCCTCAAATTGATCTGCACAGGTGCAGGATGCCATCACGCGCAAGCGTCCGGCGCGCAGCAGGCTAACCTGATCGGTATATCCGGTGATATATGGGAGAAGCATCAGGAGTCCTTTGCCGGGTCAATGCCGGTCAATTTTATCCAACGTTGACGGAAAACATAGCGCTCGGCTTCGGCCAGATCGTTGAAGGTGATGTCGTCATGGACGGTTACGGGGTCTCCGCGCGTGCCTGTCAGTGTGCCAAGTGCCCAAAGTTTGTGCGGTTCCAATGCCACCAGAACAAATTTTCCAGCGCAGGGGGCCATGCGAAAATGTTGCAGAACGAACTGTAAATCGGGCGAGTGCGCGCCGACAGGTTGGCGCGCATATTCGGCATATAAATCGGGGCCGCGCTCCAAAATGGCATTCCAAACGGCGCGCGATGGGCCGCTGTCATCTGCCAGTTGGTGAAAATCAGTCATATGATGCCACTTTCTTTCAGGGCGATCATGCGGTCAGCATCTATGCCCAGCAATGTCTTGTAAATGTCCTCGTTGGAGGATCCTAATGCGGGCCCCAAGGCATTCACTCGGCCCGGCGTTTCGGACAGGCGAGGCAGAACTGCAGGCACAGTTACCGCACCTAAAACGTCATGTGTCAATGTGACCAGATTTTCGCGGGCGGCGATATGGGGATCTTCGAAAATTTGCTCAATAGTGTTCACCGCAGCGCAGGGAACGTCGCGGCTGGCACAATAATTGACCAGATCAACCGTGGACATTTGCAAGGCCCAACCCTGCACGATTGCGTCGACCTCGGCGGCGTTCTTTAGGCGCGCGGGGGTGGTTCCGAAACGCTCGGGGGTGGCCAGTTCGGGCTGCTCCATTGCCTGCGCCAATCGTTCGAACATCCGGTCGTTAGTGCAGGCAACAGCAACCCAGCCGTCGGAGGTGCGAAAATGACCGTGCGGACACGCGTTTGAGGTGCCCAAACCCTGCCGGCCACGTATGATTCCCTTTGCGGCAAAGGCTGGAATCAGATCATCCAGCATGCGCAGAACCGGCTCATAAAGCGCCAGATCAATATACTGACCTACGCCGGACGCCTCGCTGGTCCGCAAAGCAAGCAAGATACCAAGTGCACCGTAGACGCCTGTGATGTAATCGGCCAGCGATGTCGATCCGGGCGTCAGGGGCGGGCCGTCAACCTGACCTGTGAGGTGACTTAACCCGCCGAACGCGTGGGCGATCCGCGCAAATCCGGGTCGCGATGTGTTCGGGCCGGTCTGGCCGTAACCCGACACGCGCAGCATCACCAGCCGAGGGTTTATTGCGTGCAGTGTTTCCCAGCCAAGCCCCCATTCTTCCAGTTTCCCGGGTCGGAAATTTTCACATACCACATCTGCCTCAGCGACGAGTTTCTTGAAAATTTCGACGCCCTCGGGGCGGCGCAAATCCAGCGTTACGGATTTTTTGTTACGCGCTTCGCTTAGCCAGCAATAGGTTGCATCAGTCCCGTCGGCTGGAACCCCGAAACGGCGCAGCGGGTCTCCGGTACGGGGTTGTTCAATCTTGATAACCTCGGCGCCGAACTCGCTCAGGATGCCGGCTGCCATGGGGGCAGCGATGAACGTGGCCAGATCCAGCACGCGAATTCCGTCAAGTGGTTTGGCTGTCTCTGTCATGATTGGCCGTTCTCCGGTGCTTGTGCGCAACCACGTTTGCAGTGCGCAGGCCCGTGGTGAAAGAACAACCTTTCTCTAACCCTAGACGATAAAGTTATGGTCCTACCCATTGCAGCCATGCGCGGCGGGTGTCAGGATCATCTGCATTCGCTTATTTCCTGAGGTCGTGAACGGTATGGATGTCCGCCAGCTTCGTTACTTTCTTACGATCGGACGCTGCGGCAGCTTTTCGCGTGCGGCGGTAGAATTGAACGTCGCGCAGCCCGCGCTGAGCCATCATGTCGCGAATCTCGAGGCCGAACTGGGCGTGAAATTGTTTGACCGCTCGACGCGCGGCGTGGTCGCAACAGAGTGTGGCGTCACCCTGATGCACCACGCCGAAATCATTCTGCGTCAGATGACACAAGCCACACGCGAAGTTCAGGATTGTTCGTCGATGCCATCGGGGCCAGTGCAGATCGGTCTGCCGACATCTGTGTCTATCGCCTTGGCGGTGCCATTGCTGACCGAAGTTGAAAAACTGTTTCCGGCGATCACACTGAACGTTAACGAGAACCATTCGGGATATTTGTCGGAGTGGTTGGGATCAGGACAGTTGGATTTGGCGATTTTGTTCGATGTCGACGAAAGCGCAGCCTTTGATCTGACCTTTATCATGACCGAACCCCTTTATTTCGTGACCGCGCCGGGTGGTCCCGCAGCGGGGATGGACAGTGTGGATTTGGACTGTCTGAACGATGTGCCGCTGGTGGTTACGGGACAGGCCCATGGTTTGCGTCAGGTGCTGGATCGTCATCAGCACAAGAACGCACTGCGCCTGAACATCAAGACCGAGCTGGATTCTTTGAACGCGATCAAAAAACTTGTCGGCGCGGGCTACGGCCATTCGGTCTTGCCTTGGTGCGCCATTCAGGACGAGTGCCGCACAGGCGCCTTGTGCGCTGCCGAAATCCAAAACCCTACACTGTCGCGGCGCGTCTATCTGGCCTCAAGCAAGGACTGGGCCCTGTCACGCGCTGCCGAGGTGATTGCAGGCGTTACCGGTGATCTGGTGCGTAATCTGGTCGAGGCTGACCGAATGCGCGGCACTTTGCATCTATAACAGTTTTGTATCGCACTATTGCGAGAACAAAGATTGTTGCTTGGCGTGCGAACCGTAATGCTGGTTTCAGGCTGGACGCGGCCCTCATCGGTGGGGCGGGTGTCTTGTAACCTATAAACGAAACAATTCAGGGGGAGATGGACCATGATCAGGAAATCCGGTTCCATCGTGACTGCGGCGGTAACGTCCGTTGTGTTCGCGTTCGCTGGGCCCGCTATGGCACAGGACAAAACAGTAACTTTGGGCGTGCTTGGCGCGTTTGCAGGTCCCTTTGCCGCCGACGCGGTCGAGGGTTACAATGGCGCTGCGCTGGCCGCCAAGGAAATCAATGAGGCAGGCGGCATCAATGGCTATATGCTGGACGTTGAAAAATACGACACCAAGGAAATGACACCCGACGCGGTGCTGTCAGCGGTAGAGCGCCTGAAATCCACTGACAATCTGGGTGCTATCGTGACCCCATTCGGATCGCTGTCGGGATTCGAGATGGATTACGTGGCGGAGATCGGCGTGCCTTACATGGTCGCGGCCAACTCAAACCAATACCGTTCGATCATTCAGGAAGATCCAGACTTTTACAAAAACGTTTGGTCCTTGGCGCCGTCCTATGACGCCTATCAAACAGAACTGCCCAAGGTGATCGACGCAATGGTCGAGGCCGGTTCGTTTGATGCGGGCGACAAAACCTATGCGATTATCGGTTCGGATAACCCGTATTCGATGCCGATTTATGAAGGTCTGAAAAAGGCAATGGATGCGGCGGGTTGGACAATGACATTTGACGATGTTGTGCCGCCGGTCGAGATTAACGACTGGCGCGTGATGCTGTCGCAAATCCGCCAGAACCCGCCGTCGGTTATCATCAATACCGAGGCGTCTTCGTCCAACGCCGCGTCCTTTATGAACCAGTTCATGGAAGACCCGACAGACTCGCTGTTGTTCATCCAATATGCGCCGTCGGTGCCGGAATTTGTCGATCTGACGAAAGAGAACTCGACTGGAGTTCTGTATAACATGCTGGGCGGTCCGATTTCCGGCGAGGTGCGTCCACGCACAAAGGAAATCGGCGAAAAGTACACGGCTGAATATGGCTATGACAGCTCGATCTACGGCTACATCGTCTATGAGATGGTCTATCTGTATGCCGATCTTCTGGCCAAGACGGGCGATCCAATGGATTATGATGCGATCAACGCCGAGCTGGCCCAAACTGACAAGGAAATGGTCCACGGGCGGGTGAAATTTGACCCCGAAACCCACCTGTCTATTCAGGGGGATGGTTATTTGCCGATCCAGTTCTATCAAATCTGGGAAGGGAACCGCGTGACGATTTATCCCAGCGAATACGCCACTGGCGACAGCCAGACACCGCCTTGGATGACCAAGTAATCAAAAGACCCGGACCTGAAAAGCAATCTGATCGGAAGTAACATGGCATTGCTTGAAGTTGATGGGCTGACAAAAAGCTTCGGAGCGCTGGTGGCGCTCCGGGGTGTTTCCTTCTCGCTGGAGGCGGGCGAGGTTCTGGGGCTGGCCGGGCCGAACGGGTCCGGGAAAAGCACCCTTTTCAATATGTTGACCAAGATACCGACGGGGCCGGACGCGGGCGATGTGCGTCTAGATGGGCAGAGCCTGAAAAACATGCGCGCGCATCAGATCGCCCGTGCAGGAATGGTCCGGATATTTCAAACCGAAACGGATTTTGGTGATCTGTCGGTGGTTGAGAATATTCTCGTATCCATGCCCAGCGACTCCAAGCCGGGCACCAAAGCGGGCCGCGATGCGGCGATGGCATTGCTGAGCGAGTTCGATCTTGATGGCATGGCCGATCAGGCGTCGGGCCAGATCGGGGTGTTTGACCGTAAAAAGCTGATGATTGCCACTGCGCTCGCGCGCCAGCCCAAAATCTTGTTGCTGGATGAACCTGCGGCGGGTCTGTCCAAACCCGAGGTCGCGGCAATGATTGAACTGATCCGTCAGATCAACGCCAAAGGCATTGCTATTGTCGTCATCGAACATGTCATTCCATTGCTCTTGGCACTGTCCGAAAAGTTGATCGTTCTGAACTTTGGCGAGGTTCTGGCGCGCGGTGCGCCACGCGATGTTGTGCGTGATCCGGCCGTTGTCGAGGCCTATCTAGGGAGTGTGGCCGAAGATGCCTGAACCCGTCTTGCACGTATCAGACCTTGTTGCGGGCTATGGCCGCCAACCCGTCCTGCATGGTCTTAGCCTTCATGTGGACCCCGCCGAAGTTCTGGGATTGATTGGGCCAAATGGGCACGGCAAGACAACGCTGTTTCGCGCGATCTCGGGATTGATACCGGCATGGCAAGGTGCGGTCCGTTTCTTGGGCGAGGACATAACAGGCCTGCGTACCCCGCTGATTGCCGAGCGCGGATTGGTGCACGTACCGCAGGGCAATCATCTGTATCCTGACATGACCGTGCTGGAAAACCTGCATTTGGGGGCCTATGCCCCGCGCCCGCGCAAAGAATGGCGCAACACATTGGAACAGGTTTTCGCCCTGTTTCCACGACTGGCCGAGCGCAAATCGCAACGTTGCCGTACCCTGTCAGGTGGCGAAAGACAAATGGTGGCGATTGGCTGTGGCCTGATGGGACAACCCAAACTGCTGATACTGGACGAACCGACGCTGGGCCTGTCGCCGCGCTTAAAGGGCGAGCTGCGCGATGCGATTGGCGAAATCATTGCGTCAGGTGTTCAGTTGATCATCGTCGAGCAAGACCCCGAGTTTCTGCGCAGGCTGACCACCCGTCAGGTGTTTGTCGAAGAAGGTCTGACGCGGGATGATTTTGTGTCGGGCAGTCTGGAACACGGCAAGATCATGGAGATGTATTTTGGAATGGATTGACCAGATCGGTGTCGCTGCGCGGGCCATTTTCGCCTCGGGTCTGGTGCTGTCGTCGCTTTATGTGCTGATCGCTGCCGGGCTGGCAATCGTGTGGAACACGTTGGGTATTTTCAACTTTGCGCATGGGGCGATCATGGTGATCGGGGCCTATGTCGCATGGACCATTTCAGACCCTGCCGCGCTGGGCTGGGGAATGGCGGCAGGTGTTTTGATTGCGGTCGCAACTGCCGCAGTGCTGGGGCTGGTGATCAATCGTTTGCTGATTCTGCCGTTCCTGTCTCAGCCGAATCTTGTGTTGATTACCGTCATGACCACCCTTTCGGGTGCATTTTTTCTGGAGAATTCGGCGCTGCTGATTTGGGGTCCGCGTATCAAGCAGTTGGAAAAAGTTGTCTCTGGAAACGTGTCGATTGCAGGTACGGCAATTTCAGGGCACGAGGCGACGATCATTGTTCTCGCCCCGCTCTTGATGTTGGGGTTATGGGCGTTCTTGCGCTTTACATGGGTCGGATCCGCCGTGCGGGCCGTGGCGCAAAACCGCGAATTTGCCGAACTGTCGGGAATTCGTGCACGCGCCATGTATGCGGTTGCTTTTGCCATTTCTGCGGGCCTTGCGGGGTTCGCGGGTGTGATGCTGGGCGCGATCCGCTTTATCACGCCGGGACTGGGCAGCGAGCCGTTGATCAAGGCAATGATCGTGGTGATTTTGGGCGGCCTTGGGTCCATACCCGGTACTGTTGTCGGTGCGTATCTTGTCGGTTTTGGCGAGGCGGCATCGACCTATTTTCTGGGCGCCTACTGGACGCAGGCGGCGCTGTTCCTTGTGTTCATCGTTATTCTGGTGATCCGGCCAAATGGAATTATGGGGCGTAAATGACACGTAAATCCCTTATCATATGCGTGTTCTTTGCGATCCTCGCGTTGCTGCCTGTCGTCTCTGACGACAGCTACATCCGGCATGTTTCCATCGTGGCGCTTCTTTACGCCATCGTTGTGTCGGGATGGAACGTTTCGCTGGGCTTTGGCGGTGTGTTCAATTTTGCGCATCTCGCGTTTTTCGCGATTGCGGCCTACGCGACGGGCATCTTGACGAAGACCTACGGATTTCCCAGCTGGATGGGGGTGCCGATTGGTATCATAGCAGCGGTTATCGCAAGTTTGATCGTCTGCCTGCCTGTACTGCGATTAAAGGGGATATACGTCATTCTCGTTACCTTTGGCTTTGGCCAGCTGTGTCTGCAATTCGTGCTGAATCAGCGGTCACTGACCGGGGGCAACTTTGGTTTTGTGCAGATTCCGCCGCTGCGAGTCTTTGGCTATTCCTTCCGTTCAGATCAGGCGATGGGGTATTACTATCTGGCGTTGGTCGGGTTGATCCTGACCGTCGTTTTGATCAACTGGTTTCGTAGTTCGCCTTTTGGGTGGCGCGTTGCAGCGCTGCGCGAAAACGAAGATTATGCAGTCTCGCGCGGCATCGCCTTGGCGCGGGTGCGTCTGGCTACGTTTGCCTTTTCGGCTATTTTCCCCGGTGCCGCAGGGGCAATCTATGCACAATATGTGCGCGCTGCGTCGCCCGATATGTTTGGCTTTTCCTTTCTGACGATCGCCTTGTCGATGTTGTTGCTGGGTGGTGTTGCAACAGTTTGGGGGCCGGTTGTGGGCGCGCTTGTCTTTGCGATTCTAACCGAAGTGATGACACCGCTCGGCCCCGGGCGCTATTTGGTAACGGCGGTGTTGATCGTGGCGATCCTCAGGTTCTTTCCAAAAGGGCTTGCCGGGATACCGGATGGTCTGGCCACATGGCGCGCTCGATCCCGCAAAATTGACCCCGCGAAAGGGCACGGACCTAACGTATGAGTGTCACGCCTTAACGCGATGTAGACCCGCCGCAAAACTGCGCATAGGGTCTGCATGTAGCGGACCGTTCTACGTGGTTGCGCAGCAGTGAAGGGTTAAGGCATGACAACGTTTGAATCGAATTTTACCAACGGTGAGTATCAGCGCCGCATCGACAAGACCCGCGTGGAAATGTCGGCGCGGGGGGTGGACGCGATTGTGGTTAGCGACCCGTCCAACATGTCATGGCTGACAGGATATGATGGCTGGTCATTCTATGTGTTTCAGGCGGTTATTCTGACGTTAGAGGGTGATCCCGTCTGGTGGGGGCGCGGCATGGATGCTTTGGGTGCGCGGCGCACTGTATTCATGGAAGGTGAGGACTGCATTCGCGGATATGACGATACCTATGTTCAAAACCCCGAGAAGCACCCGATGGAGGATCTGTCCAAGGTGTTGGTCGCGCTGGGACTGGACAAGGCGCGCATCGGTGTCGAGATGGATAACTATTACTATTCGGCCGCCGCGCATGCCACGCTGGTGCAGGGCATGGCAGGCGCTCAATTGTCGGATGTGACAGGATTGGTTAATTGGCAGCGCGCCGTAAAGTCCGAGCGTGAGATAGAATACATGCAACGCGCGGCGCGTATCGTCGAGGTCATGCACGATCAAATCGTTGAGCTGGCTGAACCGGGCATGCGCAAGAACGATCTGGTGGCCGAGATCTACGCCGCGGGTATTCGCGGGGCCGACGGATACTGGGGGGATTATCCTGCGATCGTGCCTATGGCCCCTTCGGGAATGGATGCAACCGCGCCGCATTTGACGTGGGATGACCGCCCGATGGAAACTGGCGAGGCAACGTTTTTTGAAATCGCAGGCGCGCATCGCCGCTATCAATGCCCCCAGTCGCGTACATTGTTTTTGGGCAAGGTGCCCCAGAAGTACCTTGATGCTGAAAATGCTGTGCTTGATGCGATTGATGCAGGGCTGGAGCAGGCCCGTCCGGGCAACCGTGCCGAGGATATTGCCAACGCTTTCAATGCCACGCTGAACAAAGCTGGCTTTGAAAAGGACAGCCGTTGCGGGTACGCTATCGGAATCAGCTATCCCCCCGATTGGGGCGAGCGTACGATTTCCTTCCGGCGGGGTGACCAGACACTCCTTGAGCCCGGCATGACGTTCCATTTCATGCCTGCGTTGTGGCTGGATGATGGCGGGCTGGAGATCACCGAACCGATCCAGATCACCGAAAACGGGCATCGCTGCTTTTGTAACACTCCGCGCAAGCTGTTCGTGAAAACCTAACCGACCTGCGCGCGTTCTGTTGATGTCGCTGTGGGATTCCGTAACGGATTACGCTTGCCTGATCCAAGGAAGCGTCACGGTCGCGCGCAACCCTCCTTCGACCCGGTTTTCAAGGGCTATGTCGCCACCATGAGCCATGATGATGGTTCGCGCGATGGACAGGCCCAGCCCGGTTCCGCCAGTCTCAAGGCTACGGCTGTGATCGCCACGGGTGAAGGGCTGAAACATGGCATCCTGCCTGTCCTCGGGAATTCCGGGGCCGTCATCCTCGACGGTGATGATTGCGTGATGTTTGTCTTTCGTTAGCGTGACGGTTGCGGTGTTGC
Source organism: Roseovarius aestuarii (assembly GCA_027214255.1). GTDB lineage: Bacteria > Pseudomonadota > Alphaproteobacteria > Rhodobacterales > Rhodobacteraceae > Roseovarius > Roseovarius aestuarii_A. Next base: position 1,969 of record JAPWHL010000018.1, on the reverse strand, counting down.
CATAGCGCAAGGCATTGTCGACGAGATTTCCAATCGCACGGCCCAGACCGACGCGGCGGCCCATCACCTGTACCGGCTGCTCTGCATGGCATGTTGCCCCGCGATCCGCGCAAATTCGCGCTAGAACGGCCCCCAGATCCAACTGTGCCATCTGTTCGGCATCTTGTCCGTCCTTGGCGTAGCTGACCAGCCCGTCGGCCATTACTGTCATTTCGTCCAAGGTACGGATCATTGCCTCGCGTTGTTCGTCATCCTCGACCATTTCTGCGCGGATACGCAGGCTGGTCATCGGTGTGCGCAGATCATGTCCGACAGCGGCCAGCATCCGCATTCGTTCTGCGTCAAACTGCGTGATTTCGGCCTGCATCGCGTTGAACGCCCGCGCGGCTTTGCGCATCTCGCGTGCGCCGCCTTCGGGGACACGGGCAGAGCGATCACCACGCCCTGCGGCTTGTGCGGCCTGTGACAATTCCTCAAATGGTTTGGTTAGGTGACGGGCCAGTGCGATGGATACACCCAGAACACTTAGCAGTGACAGGACCAGAACGGTCAGAAAGGGCCGTCCATCTACACCATCGGGGCGCCGCGCCGCGCCGCTGGTTACGACGTTCAACCATTCATCACGCCCATTCCTTGGGGTCAGGGGCATCGTGATGGCAATTACGTGTTCGGTTTTGAATCTGGCCTTGCGTTGTTGGCCCTCGGGGGGATTGGGGCGTGCGATAATTGCAACGCTGACATCGTCGCGACCCAATGTGTCCATCAATACCTGCGCGATATAGCGAGACCGGCTATCGGAGGCGGTTCCTGTCAGCAATGGCTTTTTCTCGACGCGCACACGGGCAAATCGGGTGGACGCATCGCGGGCCACCACACGCCTCACTTCGGCGTTCACGGCCTCCATGGCCGGGATAAGGGCCGCGATCCGTTCGATTTCACGGTCTTCGCTGACCTGCTGGTCAAAACGTTGTTGCTGAAAGTTAAGAACCACCAGCGCGATAATGTTCGCTACCAAAACGGCCGCAGCCAGAAGCAGAACGATGCGCCCCGCCAATGCGTCCGGATAGAGATGTCTAAGTGCACGCATCATTCGACCTCTGTCACATCTGCGACCAATCGATAGCCGCCACCCCATTCGGTCACCAATATCTGCGGGGCTTTGGGATCGGCCTCGATTTTGCGTCGCAGACGGCTGATCTGATTGTCAATGGCGCGGTCATAGGCTTTGGCCTCGCGCCCTGCGGTGAGGTCCAGCAAGGTGGCCCGACTAAGGACTGTGCGCGGTTGGTCCAGAAAAATCCCTAAAAGACGGTTTTCGGCAGTCGTCAGTTCGACGTCCTGACCATCATTGTGGAGAAGCTTCAATGCGTCTGGATCATGCGTCCATCCGGCAAAGTTACGTCGCCCGCTGGGTGGGGCCGCTGCTTCGGGCGGGGTGCGGCGCAGGATGGCGCGGACCCGTGCCAATAATTCACGGGGATTGAACGGCTTGACCAGATAATCATCAGCTCCCAGTTCCAGCCCGACAATGCGGTCCGTTTCATCGGCCATGGCCGTCAGCAACAAAACTGGCGGGCCGTTATGTGCGACAAGCCAACGGCACAGGCTGAGCCCGTCTTCGCCCGGCATCATGATGTCCAGAACCACAAGGTGAATTCCCGCTTCGGCCAGAATTTCGCGCGCTTCGGCGGCATGTGCGGCCAGTCGCGTACGAAAGCCCTGCTTGCGCAGGTACTGCCCAAGGGGTTCGCGGATATCGCGGGCATCATCGACAATCAGGATCTGGGGAACAATTGGGTCGGTCACGGTGTCTCTCCTCGGGCGGGGCGCAGGGCGTCCACTGTTCTTAACTGCGCCTGATCGAGCCATAAAATCAACAGTCTGACAGGCAATTTACCGACTGAATTGTCGCAAGGTGTATCAGGCCAGACCCTTGCGACAAAGCGCGACAAACGGGAGGTCGCGCTGA
>JAPWHL010000017.1 GCA_027214255.1 Roseovarius aestuarii | reverse complement strand
CGGTGTTGGCCTCAAAGTCCAGACGGACACCACCCGTGCTGTCGTAATAGCTGATGTAGTCAACCCCGTCGCCACCATAATAGCTGTCGGCCCCGCCCTGTGCGCGGACATAGTCATCACCATCGCCCAGCTTGATCTCATCGTTGCCAGAACCGTCATACACACGGTCATCGCCGCCGTAAGTCTGGATATAGTTGTCGCCCGATGAGCCGGTGATCGTATCGTCCCCGGTTTTGGACCCCGACGCGCCCTCGAAGTTGAGAACCGTGTCATTGTTGGCCCAGCCATGCGATGCGGTGTTGGCCTCAAAATCCAGACGGACACCACCGGAACTGTCGTAATAGCTGATATAGTCAGTGCCCGACCCACCATCGTAATAGTCGGCCCCACCCTGCGCGCGGACATAGTCATCACCGTCGCCCAGTTGGATGTCGTCATCGCCAGAACCATCATACACGCGGTCATTGCCCGCGCCGCCGATGATGATGTCGTTGCCGTCTCCTCCGTCCAGCGTATCGTCACCAGCACCGCCTGACAGAACATCCAGACCCCCACCACCTTCCAGAAGGTTGGCATCACCACGTCCGATCAGCGTGTCGTTCATGTCCGAACCGATCAGGTTCGAGATACCGGCATAGAGGTCGCCCTGTGCATCACCACCCGAACCCATGGCACTGGCGAGGTTTGCCGTCACACCCGCCGAGGAACTGGCATAGGTCACAGTGTTGTTTCCAGCGCCGCCAAAGAACCTGTCGGCCCCCGCGCCACCGTCCATCACATCGTCACCATCGCCCCCAGTCAAGGTATCATCACCTGCGCCACCCAACAGAGTGTCGTCATGATCCGTACCTGTCAGGGTATTGGCCGCCGAGTTGCCCTTGATGGTCATCCCGTTTGCCACGGCAGATGCATCGACATTCATGGCCACTGCATCGTTCGAACCTGTGTCCAGCTCGACGACTTCGACATTGGTAAAGTTTGTCCCCAACGTCAGTGTTCCGCCAGAGCCAGAGCCAAACACCACACTGTCGGTGCCGTCCCCCCCGTCAAACATGTCCGCTGCACCAAAGTGGCTGGCATTGCCGACACGAAGGAAGTCGTCTCCGGCCCCACCTACGACGGTGTTGTCAAAGGCATTTTCCCAGAACGTGTCGTTATAATCCGAGCCGACGATAGTTTTGCCCTCACCCGATGCGTAGATCGAGATGTGGCGCGCGCCATCGTCAAACGTGTTGCCAGCCGCCATAAAGGCGCTGAAATCGGCCGACAGCGTTCCGGCCTCTACCAGGAACGCAAGCTGCGCGCCGCCGGAATTGGTGAAGCTGTTGTTCGACAACTCCGCCAGATCCGCACCATCGTTGTTGATGTGGTTGCCATTGCTGTCAAAGACGTTTCCGGTGATGATCGCATCTGATCCGTTGTTCAGATACATCCCCGACCGCCAGCCCGAGATGCTGTTGTTGGAGACCTCCAAGCCACCTGTTGTACCAGTCGACCACAGAACACCGCGCCCGGTGTCGCCGTCACCTGTGCCAGTAAGAATGCTGTTGGTCACAGTCACATTCGAAGCGGATTGAACATAGACACCATGCGCCATACCGGTCGCAGTGTCCTTTTCGATGCTGACACCGTCGATAGTACTGCCCGCGCCTGTGGATTGAACGTGGATCGACCCGTCGATGATGCTTTCCGCGTCACGAACACCATCGCCCGCAATACCAGCGTTGGCCCCGTTGATCGTCAGCTGCTTGTTGACGACCACATCTTCGGCATATGTGCCAGCAAGGATAGTGATCGTGTCACCAGCCGACGCCGCATCCACCGCAGCCTGAATTGACATACCGTCACCCACCACAAACGTGGTGCCAAGGTCCATGGTTTCGATCTGGTTATCCTCGGGGCCCGCGACCACGGCAGACGCGGGGTTTACCATCCCACGAGCATAAGCAGTTGCCTCGGCGGCGGTCTCGAAGAAGAAGGTGAAATCAGCGCCATTCGCACGATGATCGGCATTGAACACCTTGTACACTTGGGCAAAAGACTCGATCTCGATGTTCGTGACCGGCTTTCCATCGGTTTCTTGAGCATAGATGCTGATCGCTTCGTTTTGGGTCAGCGTGCCGAGGAACTTGATGTTGTCCGAGCCGTCGCTCCATGTAGGAACACTGGTGTTCCCAAAGATACCAACGCCTCCCCATCCGTTGTCGATGGTTTCCAGATTGGTAAAGGTCAGGTTGTTGGAGGCGGTGATGCCCACGCCTGTGCCGGCAGTTCCATCGCCATCAACCGTGAGGTTGGTAAAGGTGGAATTCTCGACCCGGTGGATGTCCATTTCGGCAACTGCCGCGCCGGTGATTGTCACGTCATTCAACGTGAAACGTTCGGTTGGAACATCGACAGCTTCGTCCGCGCCTTGCAACTTGATCCCGCGATCATTGGCGCTGGCATCCAACGAAAAGCCCGACACGGTAACGTCATCCGCGTCGACGTAAATCGCCCACGCATTTGCGCCACCCACGATTGTGGTCAGGCCTTCGCCCGCCCCCATAATCTCAATCGGGTTGGTCAGGCTCAGCTGGCTTGGCAGGGTATGCGTGCCCGCCGCCAGATAAACAAGATCACCATCTTCAGCAGCGGCAACCGCTGCATGCACAGAGTCCCCCGCCTGCACGATGAATACGTTGCGGTCATCAAACACCAACTTTTCGACGTTGCTAAAGCTGTCAGAACCGTCGGCCCCCATAGATGTGCCCGCTGCAAGGTCCAGCGTATAGTCTTCGAAGTTGCCTGTGAATGTCGCCGTATCAAATCCGTCGCCACCATCAATGGTATCATCGCCAGTGCCACCATTGATACTGTCATCGCCACCAAAGCCGCGGAACTCAGAGGCTTCATCACCACCAGTCAACGCATTCGCATTTGCATTCCCTACATAACCAATACCGGCCTCGGACACACCGCTAAAGTCGTTGCCACTCACATCCAAAGTAACGCCAGTCGTGTCGGCATCGTCTGAACCGCGATACGCCACGCCATAGGGACTATTTGTGACCGTGTTATTGGTAATGGTCACATCACCGGTGAAGGCCTGTGGCGCCGACACAGAAATTGCACCACGATCAACTTTTCCGCTGGAAACGGTGTTATCGAACGTGTTGTCATCAATGGTAACGTCACCCATCGAACCAGCGACTTGAACGCCGTGGCTGTCGGTGTTCATCACCACGTTGCCCGAAAACTCGAACGCGGCAATACCATTGGCGTTGACCGCTGCCGCCCCTGCGCCCGTCCCATTGAACATATTGCCCGACACGGTCACGTCGCCATTGCCCATCGAGTTGATCTGGAACCCGTTGCCCGATACGCTAGACACATAGTTGTTGCTGATCGTGATGGTGCCAAGACCAGTCGACCCGCCAACAAATTGATTGACGCCTCCTACAATCACGTTGTTAGAGAAATCGACGTTGGCCTCAAACGCATTTACATTCAGCGCGTTGGTATTCTCAAAGCGGAAACCATCAATTGTTGTGGTTGTCGCGTCGTTCACATTGAACGCAGATGTAATTACAGACTCCCCGACACTCGAGCGCGCCCCGCCGGACAGCGTCAAGTCGTTATAGCCCGCTTCATCAGCCTTCGCCCCGCGCAACGTAACGTCTTTGGCGATAGTTACACCCGCAAAAGTTCCCGCTCCTACAAGGATTTCATCACCATCCACGGATGCAGTGTACGCCGCTTGAATGGTCGAAAAATCACCTGTCATGCTGACGAGGTGCACATTACCTCCAGTTGCGAACTTCAGCGACCCGGCATTAGTAACGGTGGTTACATTCCCGCTGCCGTCGTCAACGGTTGCCTCCGTACCATCCCAGGTCACGGTGTAGTCATCGCGATCACCCGCAAACATCGCGGTATCCATGCCATCGCCACCATCGAGAATGTCGTCACCAGTGCCGCCGGACAGCACGTCGTTTCCGGCGCCGCCGTCGATCACATCATCTTGTGCCGTGCCGATCAACGTGTTGTCAGCAGCCGATCCAGTGATGTTCAAGCCGGTCAAAACCGCCGAAGCGTCGATATTGCCCGCGTCCAGAACCTCGACATTCTCGACGTTGCTTACACCTGCCCCAAGGGTCAGTGTTCCGCCCGTCGCATTGTCGTAGGTGATGGTATCATCGTCATCGCCACCATCGACCGTCTCGCCCGCCGCGAAATCAGCGGCTTGGGAATAGTTGAACGTGTCGTCACCCGCGCCGCCAATCAGGGCATCCGCGCCGCCCGCACCTTCGATGAAGTCATCGCCTCCAAGACCCGACAGGTCATCGTCGGCGGAGCCGCCTGTCAAGTTGTCAGACACAGATGACCCTTCGACAGTATACGCAACCGCCGCCGCACCAGCCGGAGCGAATGCGACACCTGCCGCATCCATATTCGTAGCGTCCAGATCAGAAATGTCGTTATCAGAGATGTCGATCCCTGCAGGATCCAAAGTGCCGACGACCAAGATCCCCGTGTCCACTCCGGAAATAGTGTTGCCGCTGATTGCGCCGCCACTGTTTGGATCACCTGCGTAATCCCCGACAAGGACAGCCTGCACTTTTGCAGCGTCATCACCTGCGCCTGTCATCGTGTTGTTGATCACGTTGAGGTCTGTGTTGCTACGCAGAAGGAACATCGACGACGCAACATTGTCCGGCCCAGCATAGCCCATGTCCTGAATCGTGCTGTTCTGGATCGTGCCGGTCGAATTATAGGCCTGAATACCGTTCTGGCCGATAATCGGCTGCGCACCACCGCCAGTGATGGTGACACCGTTGATGTCCAGATTGGCGTTATAGATCAACGTCGCGTTCTTCTGAAAGTCGCTGATCGATCCGCCATGCATGAAGAAATCGAGCTGGGTTTTGCCATGGTTGTCAACGTGCAGACCGTGAGCGTCCTGAGCGCCCGAAACGACGGGGAACCCGTCTGACGTCGTCCCGGCATCATAGGGGCGACGCACACCGGTGATGTCGACATTTTCCAGCCCACCGGACGATTCATGGTAAGAGACCCCAAAGAATCTGGCACCTGCCCCGTCGATGGTGTCGCCATTTCCGTCACCGTCGACAGTGAAACCGGTCAGAACGACATCTGTTGAATCACCGACGGCAACCACCGCATTGATCGGTCTGCTCCAGTTAGAGGTTCCGCCGTTGTTAACCACGTCTGCCGGTGCCTTGATGGTCACCTCGCCCGTTGCTGTGATGTTCAGACCGGCAAAGTTGTCCACTGTCACCTGTTCGGTATACGTGCCCGCGCTGACAAGGATTTCGTCGCCGTTTCCAGCATTATCAACGGCATCTTGGATCGAGGTGTAATCACCCGTCTCGCTGACCAGATGCACATTGCCCCCGGTTGCAAAGTTCAACATTCCGACGTTTGCAACCCAGGTCACATTGCCCGCACCATCATCGATCGTGGCAGTCGCGCCATTCCATGTCACGGTGTAATCGCCGCGATCACCCGCAAAGTTGACCGTGTCGAAATCCGCACCACCGTCAATCCTGTCGCCGCCAGCGCTGGCGGTGATTGCATCCTCACCCGCGCCGGTCGACACATTGTTTCTCACCGACGAAGTCACGACAGTGTCATCACCACTGCCGGTCACGACGTTTTCAACGTTGCTGAGTGTCGCACTATACGCACCCGACACAGCACCGGTGGATAAATCCACGCTCAGATCCGTCACCGCATCCGAGGCGTCAAACGTATCGATCCCGCCACGACCGTCGATATTGTCGGTTCCGCCTGTCGCCATGAACATGTTATCGCCCGCATCACCCAACAGCGCGTCATTGCCCGCCGAGCCTTTGACGTTTTCGATGTTGGACAGGTTGTCAAAACCCGTCACCGCAGAGAATGAATACCCCCCAGCCAGATCGACGACGCTTGCGCCAGATCCGTTGGCTGACATGTCATAAGTATCAACACCCGCGCCGCCATCAATCGAGTCATTTCCGATGGCCGCCATGATAACATCGTCACCGTCACCATAAGTCGCGAGGTTGCCGCTTATGGTTCCTGCGGATTCACCGCCCGACAGACCAAGGTAGAGTCCGACATTACCGCCCGCATCATTTGAATAGGTGTTTCCAACAAGGTCAGTCGCGTCTTCACGCACCCGCAATTGGGTGGCATAACGTGTTGTAAACCCTGAAAACTCGTTCCCAGTGATGGTCGAATTAGCCGCGTCAATCGTAACCAGTGTGTTGCCTTGGGGATCGCCTGCCGCGTTGGTGCCGCCTGCCGTGCCGGTAATCTGGTTGTTCGAAAAGGTTACGCCATTAGTGTTCTGGCCATTACCACCCAATGTCACCAGCTGCCTAGGGACGTCGACTTCTGTGAATTGCGTGCCAAACCCTTCGCCCGCTGGAATTCCATTGAATGTCTGGCCCGAGAAAATGTTCCCATCAATGGTCACATTGGTCACAACGGCCGAGTATTCGCTGGTCATGCCTGAATCGCCATTGGCGACGATCTCGTTCCCTTGAATGGTCAGATTGTTGTGTGCGCCTTGAATGTAGACGGCAGCATTTTCAACCGCCGGGTTACCGTTGTCGATGCCGTTGATCGTGAACCCTTTGCCCGTACCACCAATGGTCACATCGTTTGCACCGGACGCCAAAACGACCGCCCCCAACGACCCTGCGCCGGAAATACCGTCGATTACCGTCGCGTCGCGCCCATCGACGGACTCCAGCGTGATACCGCTGGTCGAGATGGTGACGTTTTCAGTGTAGACACCTGCACTGACCCGAACCGTATCGCCTGCACCGGCCGCATTGATCGCGTCCTGAATGGTGTGAAAGTTTCCGCCCCCGAGGGCACCACTAAGGTTAACGGTAAAGATAGTCATGGTCATTTCTCCTGAAATGGGATCGCGTTTTTGAAGCAGCTGCGGAAACAGCTTTCTGAGGAGAGAAAATATCGAACAGATATGTCATCGGAATTTGAAAATTTAATTCTCAATACCTGTATCAATAAACTCCTCTTCCCCTCACGAGGAAAATTTATGGCACGTGAAATTAAATCTGAGAAGACAACACTTTTCGGCTATTTCCACTTTTGCCACTTTGCACGCACGCAAAACCTTATTGAAATGCGGCTATTATATGGCAGCAAAACTCTTCTTATAAAGGCGATTATTGAAATTCCGCACCGCAGAAACCCACACAAAATCCCAATTAACCAAATGGTAAATAATTTTTAACTAACAACTTATGAGTGCATTTCGGCGGCAATTCGGATTACTTATAGTTGCGCCATTTCCAAATCTATTATCCTTTTAATTGTTTTTTAGAAACGGAACTCAACCATAAGCAAAGTGCGTACAGAATCGCACACACCGCAATTTTCCAGATTACTCCATCAGTTTTCTGACCGATTTGGGAAAGGAAGGCCGACTGCGCACGACGCCAAAAGTTAGTCAGGATCGCTCCATGGCGGCAATCTACGCCGCCGGTCATGCGCGCATTTCACCTTATCGGCCAGCACTCCCCCCCCCAATCTTGAGACCATCATTCTCAAATCAAACCACGAGCGGCGCTGAACTATGCAGGCAGAAATATCCATTTAGTCAAAACACGTTACCCACCTGTGCGCCCATTGCCGTGATCCGAAGGGTGACCCACACTCGGTGCTGGCGGAGGCAAGTTTGAAGGACATTTGGGGCAACAAACGGAAACACAGCAGATCAAGGTCATGGCCTCAGCATCAGCGGCATGCGACCTGCACACGCCATCTGTATCCGCAATTCCGCGTCGCTTTCGGGCAACAGAAACAAAACCGAAACCAACGGCGGGAAGATCGATATATTTACTATAATTGAAAAATATCAATTCATTGAATTTGCGAATTTTTGGTACACTGACAATGCTGGATTTCCGGAAGTTTTTCTTTGCTTCATTTCAACAGTAGCAACAATCTCAACCACGTAAATTGACATTTGGTAACTGAAATTATATATGCTATTTTAAGATAAAGAGCCACTTGCTACTTCTCTTTCAACACCTCAATCGACACCTTATTAAAAAAAATCCAATCAATAACTGACTGCACATAACGTACAATTACACCGTTAATGGTACTAGAATTATCAATATACTATCGATCATTTTTGAATATAAAAGTCTGAATTAGGAATGATCCCGCAAATAGATGATCGCATTTAGAATGCAGATTTGGTAATATACGAAATGAAAAGTCTCAATAGTGCGCGCAGTATCTGGCGATAATACTCAAAAAAACCCGTTTTCTAAAATCACCCTTGCCAACTTTATGCCCTCCGCGTGCGAATGGGGGGTGAGAACACACTCACAAATTGCATTCATCTTGAGGATCTGCGCGTGTTGGCTACGCGCCCCACCCCTCAACCAGTAAGAACCGCACCTCATGGAAAAGTGGATGCTGTGCTTGTCAGATCAGGTGCGGCTGCGTGTTGTGCCGCATTGCGGGCTTCAGATGGTATTTTCAGGCCGAACCGCATTCGAATGACGTCAAGCGTCATACAGAACGGTTCGTCAGGCAGAACGATTACAATCTCGGCGAGCGACTGGATGCGCGGGACGCTGCGGGCCACTCCATTCACCTGTCCTGCTATCTGATCGCTGACCGCAGGTTTCTAAAACGTCGCTGCCGTCTCATTGCTATGGGTCATATGAACCCGACTGGGTACAGCCTGCAAACACGATTGAAGCCCTCGCCGAAAAGCTGGAACTGCCGCCCGTGCAACAGGCCCAAAGCGTTGCGCGCCGGAACAGTTTTTGCGCGGCTGGTAAAGACGTGGATTTTAAGCGTGGTGCCGCCCTCTTCAGGCAGCCCCAGGGACTGATGCAAGCAAGCTGCGCGTGTAGGGATGCGATGGATTGGCAAAGACATCCGCGGTCAGGCCCTGCTCAACGATTTCACCCCTTTGCATGATGATGATCCGGTCGCAGACCTGCGCGGCCACGCGTAGATCATGGGTGATGAACAAGATCGACAGGGACAAGCGATCCCTCAGGTCGACCAATAGATCCAACACCTGCGCCTGAACGGACACATCCAGTGCCGAAACGGCCTCATCCGCGATCAACAGGCGCGGCTCTAACGCCAAAGCCCGCGCGATACCGACCCTTTGGCGCTGACCTCCGGAAAATTGATGTGGCATCCGGTCCATGACAGTCGGGTCCAACCCGACCAACGCAAACAACTCTTGCCCCTTTGCCAGCGCATCACTGTATTTCATTCCGCGCGCGACCAATCCTTGTGTTACCAGATCCCCAACGGTGCGCCGTGGGTTCAGCGATCCATATGGGTCCTGAAAGATCATCTGAACCAAGTGACGGTTCTCGCGCAGGGAGCGCCCCTGCAAGGCGGCAAAATCGACATCGCCAAACATGACCTGTCCCGCGTCCGAAGATTGCAAACGTACGATACAGCGCGCCAGCGTCGATTTCCCCGAACCACTTTCGCCCACAATGCCAACGGTTGCGCCTTCGGTCAGGGTAAAGTTGGCGTCGCGCACGGCATGCGTTACGCGCCGCGCACGTCCGAAAACACCTCCGCCAGTGCGATAGGTTTTCGACAGACTTGATACTTCGGCCACGACCTGACGCGACAGATCGCGGGGCGGCGGCGGGATCAGGCCCGGTACGGCCGCAATCAGCGTTTTGGTGTAGCTGTGTTGCGGGTTCTCGAGAACATCGCGTGCATTGCCGGATTCAACGATGCTGCCGTGCTGCATCACGATGACCCGGTCAGCGATCTCAGAGACGACGCTAAAGTCATGGGTGATGAACAAAACGCCCATTCCGCTGCGCTGTTGGATGGTGCGGATCAACTCCAAAATCTGGGCCTGAACAGTGACATCCAGTGCGGTCGTCGGTTCATCCGCAATCAGGATTTCCGGTTCCAGCGCCAATGCCATCGCGATCATCACGCGTTGACGTTGCCCGCCCGACAATTCGTGGGGATAGGCACGATACGCCAGTTCCGGATCGGGAATCCCGACCTCTTTCAACAAGTCCAGCGCGCGGAATTTCTGTTGGTCGGGTTTCAAATCCGTATGCGCTCGGAACATCTCGGCGATTTGGTCGCCGGCAGTTCGCAGAGGATTGAGCGCCGTCATCGGCTCTTGAAAGATCATGCCAATGCGCGGGCCTCGAATGCGGCGCATCTGTTGCTCGGATTGCTGAAGAATATTCAGATCACCCAACATGATCCGCCCCGATGTCACCGTCAGCTCATCAGGCAGCAAGCCCATCAACGCCGAGGCGGTCATGGATTTCCCCGACCCGCTTTCACCGACAACGCAGACGATCTCGCCTTTGTGGATATCCACCGACAGATTTTCGACCGCAAATTCGCGGTCCGCGTTTTTCGGCAAGGCGATGCTGAGGTCTTGTATTTTGGCCAGAGTGGTCATCGGTTCCGCAACCTCGGGTTCAAAGCGTCATTCAATCCCTGCCCAACCAGATTGACGGCAAGGATCGTCAACAAGATCGCGCCACCGGGAATGGCTGCTACATACCATTCCGAGCGTAAAACCTTGCGGCCGTGCCCGATCAGGTTGCCCCACGAGGCGACGTTGGGGTCAGACAGTTCCAAAAACGCCAGTGAGCTTTCCAACAAGATCGCCAAGGCCATAACAACGCTGCCGTATACAATGATCGGCGGCAGGGCATTTGGCAGAATTTCACGAAAGATGATCCAGCGATTGCGCAGCCCAATGGCGCGGCACGCTTGGACAAATTCCCGGCTGCGCAGCGATAGAAACTCGGCGCGGGTCAGGCGCGCCACCGGGGGCCACGAAACGACACCTATAGCCAGCGTCACCGATGTCATGGTTGATCCAACCACCACCACCAGCACCAAAAGAAGAATGAAATTCGGCAATGTCTGGAACGCTTCGGTAATGCGCATCAACAGGTTGTCCACCCATCCGCCGTAGAACCCCGCAATCGCGCCAATAACGATCCCGATGGCAATGGCGATGACCGTAGACACCCCCGCCATAATCAGGGTCGTGCGCGCGCCGTGAACCAATTGGGCGGCGATATCGCGCCCGGATGCATCCGTACCCAACAAGAAGCGGCTGGTCAGGTCCGGCCATTGCAATGGTCGTCCGGCAAGTCCCAATGGATTTTTCGGATAAAGAACATCCGCAAACAGGGCAAACCCGATGATACACCCCAACAACACCAGACCAAACATTGCAGCAGGGCTACGGGCGAAATAGCGCAGAACGTTCATATCAGACCTTTTCCGAAGTGATGCGCGGATCAAGATACGCATAGATCAAATCGACGACAAAGTTCACCACAATGACCATCAGGGCGGACACGAAAACGATGCCCAGAAGCATGTTCAAATCACGCTGGATCACGGACTCATACGCCAGCTTGCCAATACCGGGCAGTGAAAAGACGCTTTCGATCACAACCGATCCCCCCAGAATCGCGCCCGCCTGAAGGCCCATGATGGTGATCATCGGCAACAATGCGTTGCGCAAAATGTGATGGCGGATGATCTGGTTGCGGCTTAACCCTTTGGCACGCGCTGTGCGCACGAAATCCAGCGTCGACACCTCCAGCATCGAGGCCCGCATGATCCGAAGGTATATCGCCATATAGATCAGAGCCAGCGTGACCGTTGGCTGCAGCATATGGCGCGTGACGTCCCAAACATGGGCCAGCCCGGTGTTGCCTGCAAGAATGTCGTAATAGCCCCCCGGGGGCAGCCACCCCAGGCGGATCGAAAAGATAACAATGCTCATTAGCCCCAGCCAGAAGGCCGGGGTTGCGTAAAAGACCATACCCAGCAAAGACAGGATCGTATCCAGCCAGCCATTCACCTTGCGCGCCGATATGATGCCCAACAACATGCCCATGATAAAAGCAAAGCTCAGCGACAGGACCATCAACAGAAGGGTGACGGGCAGGCGTTCGAAAATCACGGTAGCCACCGGTTTGTCGTAAATTGCCGAAAAGCCAAGATCCAGACGCACCAGGCGCCACAGATAGTCCAACAGGCGCGCCATCGTGCTGCCATCCAGCCCATAATACCGGCGAAGTTCCTCGGCCGTCTCGGCAGATCCGCCACCCAGTTGCGCAATAAGCGCATCCACGGTGTCGCCAGGTGCAAGCTGGAGCAAAAGAAAGAGTCCGACAAGCAGGATGAGCAGCGTTGGGATGCTGCTCATCAGGCGCTTGACGGCCAGTTGGAGTATCAACATGACCTATTGCTTTCGGTTACGGCGTTCATGCAACATCCGGATGTGATCCGACGGTTCGGAAACGCCCGTAAGTTTGGCAGAGTGCACGCGTTCAGGGTGGATATGAAAGAACAATCTAACCCTGAACGCAACACCTGTCGTTTACTCGACGACCCAAACATCCGCCCAGTGGCTGGAGGGCCAGCGCGGGTTGTTATGGTGATTGCGCACCTTCTCGCTGGTTGTTGACATAAAGCTTCGGTCAATCGCCATCCAGATTGGCAATTCGGTGTTCAACCGATCCACAATATCGGGATACATCGCACGGCGTTTTTCCGTGTCCAGCTCCGACGCTGCCGCATCGATCATTTCATCCGCTTTAGGATCGGTCCAGCCCCATTGGTTTGTAAAGGCGGTGCCGTCCGGGCTGCCGGAACGATACCAAACCATGGTGCTGATCGCAGGGTCTGCGCGGAAAATATGCCATCCCGTCGACAAGTCAAAGTTCCACTCGCCGTAGACCTCTTTCAGATAGGTTGCCGCATCGACGTTCAAGATCCGCACTTTGATCCCCACCGCATCCAGCGATTGTTGTACGAATGTTGCCCATAGTGGGATGTCCTCGCCAAAGGGCGGCACATGCATAGTCAATTCAAACCGCGTGCCATCTCCACCGCGTTCAAAACCCGCCTCGTCCAACAGGGCATTGGCTTTGTCGACATCATACTCATAATCGACCCGGCCTTCTTTAAAGAACTTGTCCGACGCTTTGGGGATAGGCCCCTGCGCGCGGTTGCCGTTGCCATAAAGAAAGTTCTCGATGAAGAAATCGGTGTCCAGCGCATGAATAATTGCACGGCGCACGCGCACATCTTTCAAATTTTCGCGGCGGTTGTTGAATTCCACCGTGTTCTGGAAGGGCTGGCGCGTGTTTCCGCGCGCGGACACTTCGAACCGATCATCCTTGCTGAGGCGATCCATATCCGCCAGCGACAAAGACGAGTAGTTGCTCATATGCACCTGACCGGATTCAAGTGCGGCCGCGGCCGCGGCCTTGTCCGAGATGAACCGCCAGATGATACGATCCAAATAGGGGAATCCGGCGCGCCAATAGTCTTCGTTGCGCACGGCGATCACGTATTGACCGCGCTCGTACTGATCGAATTTGAATGGGCCGGTACCGATCGGGGCGACGTTGGCCGGGTTGGCCAGAATGTCGGTGCCCTCATAAATGTGGCGTGGCGAGATATATCCAAGGTCAGGGATCGCTCCAAACAGCAGATCGGCAGGCATCGGACGGCTGTATGTAAATACGGCTGTGTGATCGTCTGGCGTCTCCACAGACACAAGGTTCGCATGCAGGGCGGTGCCATAGTTTTGATATTTTTTCCACAGCTCCATCGCCGTGAACTGCACATCAGCCGAGGTAAAGGGGGTCCCGTCGTGCCATTTGACACCTTCGCGTAGCTTGAACGTATAGGTCAGCCCGTCTTCGGATCCTTCCCATGACGTGGCCAACATGGGAACCAATGCACCCTGTTCGTCCAGATCCATCAGCGGTTCCATGATCTTCGAAGCAATTACGTAGACCCCGGTCGAGGCCCGCAGGGCCGGGTTCAGCGTGCGCTGTTCCTGCGGCATGTGAACGGACAGCGTGCCGCCGCGTACTGGTTCCTCGGCGATGGCGCGCATCGGCGCCCCGGTGAGAACTGTCGCCAAAGCGGCGGTGGCGACACCGGTCATCAGTGTGCGTCGGTTCAGTTTAAGCATTACATTTCTCCCATTTTATGTTGGTTATCGTCGTTTAGCATTATTAACTGATTGCGCTGTTCTCTACGGCACAAATGCAATCGTGGCACCTGCCACCTGCATGGTTGACGTGGCCGCGTTCCCATTCTTGGCGCAGATGTCGGTCGCCGCGGCCAAGGCGTCTGTTTCGATCACCACGGTGCATGATGTGGCGTGTTCACCCCACAACCTGTCGAAATCGGATGCCGTACGATACACGATGTCTGCACCGCGCGGTTTCATTTGAACGCGCATCCCCCCCTTGGCATCGGGCGCCGCCGACAGGCCCAACAGGCGGGCCAAAGTCGCCGCCTCGGCCTCGGGGGCATCGACACGCACCTCCACCTGACGCACGCCCCTCGCCCCGTTGGGGTGTGCCATCAATTCCGGCAACCAAACCGTGTCACGCGTCAGGTGTTCGCATGCAAACAGCCGGGCACCTCCGGGCGCGGGCTCATCCGGCCAATGGAATATCCGGAACGCCGCCTCGGACGCCGTTCCATCGGCCAAAACAAGGGGACGACGAAAATCGACCGGCCCTGTCGCTGCCACGCCGTCGCTCTGGAGGGCTGCCACGGCCTTGGCGGACTCCTGCCCGCGCATCGCCATTCGTTCCAGCCCCTCGCCCGCACTCAAAAAGCTTCGCGTGGGAAGATTGAACTTGGTCTCGGACAAAACCCCCAGTAGTTCGATGTAGTCGTCTTGAAACATGATCGTATGGTTCGCGGTGCCCATAAATTCACTGTGGACGCCGCGTGGTGACACTACGAATCCGGCCTTGCGCCATGCGTCGGCCGCATCATCCAAATCCTGTACCGCAAGGACAATGTGATCCAATCCATCAAGATACTGCTCTATTCGATCGTTGGACATTACCGTGTGCCTTCATGTTTCAAGGTCGATTCCCTAAGTGTATGCATATTGATGCACACTTGGGCAACAAATGTGGAAATTTTGTCTGATCTGATGGTTCCTCGCATTCGGTTCCAGCCCCTATTCCGTCACTTTGGATAAAAAGTCATTCAGACATTGAGCGAACGCATCTGGGTGCGACACCGGATGAAAATGCCCGCCTTCGACAATCTCAAATTCTGCGCCGGGGATCGCATTTGCGATATCGCGGGACATAGAAAGAGGCGTCAGATGATCTTCCTGCGCCCCGATAACACGCACCGGACCTCTGATCCGGCCCAGATCCAACAACCTGTCGTGATCCAACAACATCTCGACACGTTGGGCCGTTACACCCAATGGCGCAAGCCGATCCGCCGCCGTGGCCACAAGCCCGTCCAGCGTATCCTCATGTGTGGCCAAATAGGCGCTGTCATAGCCCAGAATATTGGTTAGCCGTTGATAGGTCTCGGGCATATTCGCATGCAACAAATCCGCGCGCGCCTTGAATAGCATGCGAAACCGCGCATCACTGCGCGCCCATGAACTGCTAATGACATGGCTTGCCGCAACACCGGGATAATCCAATGCAAGTGTTTGAACAATCGCGCCGCCTGTCGAATGGCCCACGACATGCACCGGCACGGTCTGCGCAGCGATAATGCTGACGATGTCACGTGTGATACGCCCAATCGAATATTCGCCGTCGGGTCGATCACTGCGCCCTGCACCACGGTGATCGGGCATCAACAAACGGTATGACGCCTCCAATCGGGAGGCGACCGCAGACCAGAAACGGCCATCGCCACCCAAACCGGGTATCAGCATGACCAGTGGCCCGCCCTGCCCGGCCTGTTCCAGCCACAATCGGCACCCATCGTCGGCAGTGTGAAATCCCATCACGGTCCTTTCATGACAACCCGACCAAGAGGATCAGTCCGGGTTACGTTGGTCTGCGGGTTTGGCCCCAAAGACGGTTGCGCGCTCGATCTCTTCGACATTGTCGGGGCGCGGGAAATTGACCGGCACTTTATCACCCGGCGATTTCGGGCGTCCGATCAGGCGAAAGAAATCTTCCAAACCGTTGGGTATGATCAACCAAACCCACTTTAGATTTCCCTCTCCCTCATTTATGAACATATGCCGCGTGTTCTTGGGCAGAAAAATCGACGTGCCCGCCGTAAGCGGATAGTCCTGCCCTTCGACCACGGCGCGGCCCGTGCCCTCGATGATATAGAGCGCCTCTTCGTTGTCGACGTGGCTATGCTCGCGCACATAACCGCCGGGCGCGACGGTTTGGGTTCCCATTGCAAACGGATGTTCCATTCCCACAATATGAGGTGCAAGCGCCACTTCGATATGTCCGTTGGCGGGGACCGGTTGCCAATAGCTTTCGGTTTTATCGGGGCCCGCAATATACACAGCCTCGGGGGCCATCGGTTTTGTGTATTCAGACATTATCCGCTTCCTTCTGTCTTAAAGTGCCGTCCGGGGTATGCAACAACCGGGCCGATTATGCGTCTGCCTCGTCCGGATGTTGGGCATCGGGGAACACATGCCCCCCCAAGGCCTGATCGGTCGGTGAGATCGTCAACTGTGTCACATTGGCTCGCGCTGGCATCCGCAACGCCATAACAACCGTGTCTGCCACATCCTGCGGATGCAGCCCGCGCTGGCGGGTGTACATTGTCTCGGACAGGCGCGCACGGTCGCCCTCGAACGCGCTGAGGTAAAAGTCGGTCTCAACCCGGCCCGGCGCAATTTCCGTCAATCGGATATTGTGCCCTGCCAGATCGAACCGCAACGCTTTGGTGGCATGGGCAAGCGCTGCTTTGGTTGCGCCATAAACAGCCGTGTTTGCCAACGCGCCTTGCGCGGCAGTGCTGGACAGATTGAAAACATGCCCCTTGCGGCGGTTGATCATCCCCGGCAGCAAAGTCTGTAACAGGTGCAGCGGTGCCGTCAGGTTCAGCGCAATTGTGTTGGCCGTTTCCTCCAGAGATTGTTCGTGCAGCGGCTTTACGCTGGCGACAGCCCCGGCATTGTTCACCAACACGTCAATCTCAATCCCCTCCAGCGCAGATGCAACGGCAGCGGCATCGCGCACGTCACAAGCAAGCGGACGCAGGTTTGGACCCAACTCGGCGGCCAGTTCCTGCAGCGCCTCGACGTTACGGGCCAACGCATGAACAACCAACCCCTCGCCCACAAGGGCACGGCTAATCGCGGCACCAATTCCTCGCGATGCCCCTGTTACAAGTGCTGTATGGTAAGGTTTACTCATGCTGTTATCTCTCCTCCTTGGCTGGATAGCGCCTAAAGCGCACCGTGATCCCGCACGACACCCAGCATGGCAACCAACCCCGCATCACGTTGCGTCCTGAGCGCGTCAGGACTGCGCGCATTAACTGCACCGTTCGTGGATTGCACAACGCGCGCGCGCGTGTCGTCATCCAGACATGCCGTTCCCAGATCATTCCATATATCTTGATAGGTTGTCCCGTATTTCTTCAGAAATTCTTCCATGCCATCCGCGCCCAGATGGTTGGATATGAACGATCCCTGCAATGTCCACTTAACGCCGGGACCATAAATAAAGGCACGGTCGATATCCTCGGCCGAGGCAACATCGTCGCGGATCATTGCAATGGCTTCCCGCCACATCGCGCCCATCAGTCGCAGCGCGATATGCCCTGTGACCTCACGATTCAGCACAACCGGTTCCTTGCCGATCGTCTGATAAAAACGGCGTGCCCGCTCGATCGTGTCAGGGTCCGTCTGTTCGCCGCCGACGATTTCGACAAGAAGCATCAGGTGCACCGGATTGAACGGATGACCCAGCACGACACGGCCCGGCACCCGGCAATTTAACTGCATCTGTGTCACGGCAAGCGCCGAAGAGGAGGACGCGATGATAACATCATCGTTCACGTTGTCCTCAATACCTGCCAGCAGGGTCTGCTTGAGGCCGAGGTCTTCTGGTCCGTTTTCCTGAACGAACCCGACCTCGCGCAGCGCGCCAAGGTCGGTTGAAAACGTGATATCCCCCAACCGTGCGGGTGCGCCGTTCAGCGCGATCAGATCGGCCTCCAACGCGGCACGCTGCACCTTAAATCTGTCCCATGTCGCGCTGTCTGGATCATAACAAACCACGTCATGACCCGCATGGGCAAACACCAGTGCCCATCGTTGACCAATCAGACCGAAACCCACGTTTCCTATTGCGTTTTTCATCACTGCTCGGCCTTTTCCATCTGGGTTGCGGCGATGCGGAATGCATCATTCAGGTCATTCCATGGGATCAATAAGTCGGCCCATGCCGACAATCGCCCAATGATGCGGATGGATTCGTCGATCAGCGTATCCAGTGCAATATTGTCTCGCTCAAAACATCTGCCCAACATGGTCAGCGCCTCTGCGCTCTCCCCGAGATGGCAAAAATCCCGCAGCCGTCCACCTGCCCGGTTTATGTTTAGCGCTGCTGTGTGGCGCGTCATCTCCTGAGGCGTTTCGCCCAAGCTTGCACGCAGGGTCCACAGCACCTCATGCAGGACACGCAGCTCGGATTCAGCCAGCAGGGCCGGGCCAGCCGGATGCATGATCGCCCGTGATGCCGTCAATTCGCGCAGGTCTGCCGGACAAGCCTGCCAGACACGCGCCGAAACCGCCGCGATTTCGGGCGGTAGGGATGTCTTGGCGGGGGATGCCAGTGTTGTGGCGCCGGGCGCCGATAGCTGGCCGCGGAAAATGCGCTGCCCCTGCTCGCGTTTCAACCGTCCGGCCAATGCAGCAATCCCGTCAACCGGCGCATCCAGATGGCCCAACACAGTGACCGAAGCCGTTTCGGCCTGAAGTGGCGCAAAGGTGATTTCCAGAAACTGACGCACCGGCCAATAGATGAACGCACCGGGCGGTGCATCCAGTACCGCGGTCTCGCCCTCGACGTCCTCGATCAGAGGGGCGTGCCAATAGATGTGGCTGCCCGCAATCTTTGGCGTGTGCAGTTGCAGCGGCAAAGGCAGATAGCGCGCCAGCGCGCCAAGCGTGCGCGGCGCATCCGTCCCCAAAACAATGGGAAAGGACTGTCCATCGACGTCAAATTGCAACTGGGTCAGGGCCGGACCGGACATCTGCGATCAGCCCCTGTTGCCGGGCTTGAAAAACGGCACTGGTTTCAGAATTTCGTTGCGCATATCCAACAAGTAATCGGTCTCGATGACTTTATCGCGATAGGCATGCCACGCCGGATCGGCCTCCATCCGGTCGCGCCGCTCTTCACGATCCGCCAAGCTGTCATAGGCCCACAGGTGCACCAGACGCGACAATTCACCGATGTGGGTCTGATAAAATCCGATCGGCTCACCAAGGTACTTGCGTTGGAGTGGCAGGCCCTCTTCTTCGTACAACTTTGAAAACGCCGTCAGCTTGTTGGGACGCGTTGTGTAGATGCGATGGTCAACAATCATGGTCTAGGTCCTCTCATGTCAAAATGCATTAAGCGAAACGCCTGCATGGCTACGGCCTCACATTTGCCCTGACGCCACCGTCTGGGCAATCAGGCGCGCAATCAAACTGGGACGTTCCAGATGTGGTACATGCCCCGTATCACTCAGCAGATGCAGGGCGGCTGTGTCGGGCAGTTCATCGGCGTGCCGCGCCGGGATGATGCGGTCCTGACGGCCCCAAATCACCCGCAATGCACCTGCATAACGCGCCAAAGCGTCTCGCATATCAAAGCCTTGCGTGGACTCTGCGAACAATGCGTCGGCCATTTGCGCCAGCGTTTCACCCCGTACTCCATTTGCGCGTTGGCGCAGCATGCCCTGAGCCAACCCAGCAGGAAGGCATTTGCGATCAGCCACCATAACCGACAGCCATTGCGTCAGTGTGTCAGGCGTTGTCGAGCGCGCTATCCCCTGAACAAAGCCACCGTTGATGTCAGGGCCCAATCCCGCCGGAGAAATCAAGGTCATAGATCGGGTCACAACACATCCACTATCGGCAAGCGCGATAGCCAAGGCGCCCCCCAGCGAATGCCCCACCAGATGGCAGTCTTCCAGCCCCTGATCGGCGATCCAATCCGCCAGATAGCTTACAAAATCGCCCAGCCTATTCATCTGGCCATTTGGCGCCTTGCCATGCCCCGGCAGATCGGGGGCAAGCACCTGATAGGATACGGGCAACAATCCCCGCAGTGCATGCCATGTCGTGCGGTCCGCACCAAACCCATGGATCAGAACGACGCGAGCGGTATTGCTAAGCTGCGGCGGAGCCGGTTGTGTCAATGTCGGCGCAGTGTTGGCGGCGCCTTGGGCCAAAGCGGCCTCTACATCCGCCCGCTTGATCCGACCGTTGGGACCACTGCCGCGAAGGGTGCCAAGATCAACGCCCGCGTTACGTGCCACACGTCGGGCAAGCGGGCTGGCCACAACGCGCAGCGTGCTGACTTGGGTCGGTGGAACCGAGGCCGAGCGTAGTTCAGGGGATGGTGCCGCGCCCGTTTCAGGAATCTCTGCCGCAAAGTCCTGAACATCGGAAATCTGACCCAAAGCGACACCAACGGGGGCCTCGGAATCTGGCCCAAAGGCGATACTGGCCAGCCATCCGTCCTGCTCGGCAACGACCTCGATCACGGCCTTGGCTGTTTCGACCTCGACCAGAACATCCCCGACGGCAACCCTGTCACCGGGCTGCACCTTCCACTCCAGAACCACAACAGCGTCCATGTATTCGCCGCCGCCTGAGTCGACAGTGATCGGGATCATCGTCATCAAACCACCCCTATGCTACGGCCCGGCGTGCCGCCGCGCGGATTTTCTCGGCATTGGGCAGCATCGCGTTTTCCAACGGCTCGGAATACGGCACGGGCATGTCCGGCATCGCAACACGTTCAACCGGCGCGTCCAGATCGTCAAAGCAATGGTCCATGATCGTTGCCGACAACTCGGCGCTGTATCCGCAGAACTTCCAGCCTTCATTCACCACAACAGCCGCGTGCGTGCGCGCCAAAGACTCTTTGATCGCAGGCAGGTCCAATGGGCGAAGGGACCGCAGGTCAATAACCTCGGCCGAAATACCGTCCGCCTCCAAAAGATCGGCGGCTTTTTCACATTCCAAAACCATCTTAGACGTTGCGAACAACGTGACATCGCGCCCCTGACGTAGGGTGCGCGCCTTACCCAACGGGATAATGAAATCCTCGTCATCCGGCACCTCGCCGCGCTGGTTGTACAACAGCTTGTGTTCCAGAAAGACCACCGGCTGATCATCGCGAATTGCGGATTTCAGCATGCCTTTGGCGTCGGCGGGCGTCACCGGGGCAACCACTTTCAGGCCCGGAATATGGGCGATCAGACCATCCAGAACCTTAGAATGCTGCGCCCCGGCACCTGCCCCGCCGCCACCTTGGGTGCGCAACACGAAGGGCAGCTTTACCTGGCCATTCCAGATGTAATTGTAAATTGAGGCCTGATTGATCAGCGCATCCAGCGTAAGCGGCAGGAAATCCGCATACATGATTTCCAAAACCGGGCGAGTGCCGGTCATGGCCGCAGTTACGGCCATGGCGCTTAAGGCTTGCTCGGAAATTGGCGTATCGCGCACGCGGATTTCACCAAATTCATCCTGAAGACCGCGCGTCACCTTGAACACGCCACCATAGCGGCCAACGTCCTCACCAAACACGAACACCGATGGATCGCGTTGCATTTCCTCGCGCAACGCGGCGTTCAGGGCTTCTGCGTATCGCATCATCGTCATGTCAGGCCTGCTCTGTATAAGGGGCAGATGCCGTATCGACGGCAAACACCGGCATGGGATCGGACAGGGCCTGTTCAAACGCGGTACGGACCTCTTGCAACGCAGAACGTTCGATCCGATCCAACTGATCCGCATCAATGGCCCCTTCCAGCGCCTTGCGGGCCAGCACGATCGGATCACGGGCCTTCCAGTGCGCGATGTCTTCTGAGGCCTGATAGCCCCCCATATCCGACGTGGAGAACCCTTCTATGCGGTATGTTCGCGCCTCAATCATCCCCGGACCATCTCCGCGCCGGGCACGTGCCGCCATGTCGGCCACCGCCTGATACACCGCCACTGCATCATTGCCATCGACACTGACCGCCGGAATCCCATAGCCCTTTGCACGCAGTG
Organism: Roseovarius aestuarii; assembly: GCA_027214255.1. Classification (GTDB taxonomy): domain Bacteria; phylum Pseudomonadota; class Alphaproteobacteria; order Rhodobacterales; family Rhodobacteraceae; genus Roseovarius; species Roseovarius aestuarii_A. The sequence goes on along the minus strand of JAPWHL010000017.1, from coordinate 68,014 downwards.
TAAAATCATCGATGGGGGACTGAACATCGGTGGGCACGGTCAAGCCAAAGCCATTGTGCTCAAGAACGAACACCATAGGCAACTTCCACAGCGCGGCCATATTCATCGTTTCGTGCCAGATTCCGGTCTGCGCCGCACCATCCCCGAACACACACAGCGAGATGTTGGGCTGCGCCAAAACCTGCATCGAATAGGCCATTCCGGCCGCCGCCGGAATTCCGGCACCAACGATGGCGTTGCCGCCGATCAGGCCCAGATCGGCATCCGCGATCAGCATATGCCCCGCGCGCCCGCCACAAGCCCCGGTTTCGCGGCCAAAAATTTCACCAATCAGAGGTCGCATCTGCATGCCCTTGCCGACATAAACCGCATGTCCCCGATGCGTTGTCGTCACCTTGTCGCCCGCCGTCAGCGCAGCTGTTGCACCGATACCAACGGCTTCTTGGCCGTCGCAGCGGTGAATTGGTCCGCGGGTCTTGCCCTCTTTGTGCAGCGCGCCCAACCCTTCCTCAAGGGCGCGCACCAGCACCATTTTACGGAACATTTCTACGTGTTCATCAAGGGAAGGGGCGTTGGCCACGGCGTCACTCCGATTACAGCTGAAAATATCTATACATATGTGTGCACACTTGGCAAGCGGGCGCATTTGACACCATTTCTGGCAGGGACAGCCATTCAATAACGCCATCAACCGATAGCGCGCCAAGGCGAGACGCCCCATCGACCCAACGTCCCGCTTGCGAAACGTAGTCAAAATATGACAATAACGAGACGTGCCTTGCGCAAGTTTCCTGACTTCAGACATATCCGCCAAATGAAAGCGCCCATGACAACCTTGCCGACGAAAACAGACAAGAGGGCCGCCGACAGCAGTGAACGCGCCTACACCACAATCAAAAACATGCTGATCGACTTTGAGCTGCGCCCCGAGGCGCGCATCAACGAGGTTCAACTGTCACGCCAACTGGGCCTGTCGCGCACACCGGTTCGCGAGGCCCTGAACAGGCTAGCCTCGGACGGGTTTATTTCCCTGACACCGAACCGCGGCTTTTTCGTTCGTAGCCTGAGCACCGATGGCTTGCTGGATCTGTATGAGTTGCGTTCGATTATCGAATGCGCTGCATTCACGCGCATGTGCGAACGCGCCGAAGACGCGCAAATCGCCGAGCTGCGCGATTTTTGGTATGGTGTTCGTGACGACTATGAATCACGCGAACCCGACGATATCCTTGCGCTGGACGAACAGTTCCACATGATGATCGCAGAATTTTCGGGCAACCCCGAGATCGCCAATCAGCTTATGTCGATCAATCAGCGCATCCGCTTTATTAGGCGCATTCAGGTTCAGCACGTGAACCACACGGGATCAATCGTTGCCTCACACTCTCAGATCGTGGATGCCGCGCAAACCCGCGACATTGAGACAGGCTGCGAGATGTTGCGTTCCCATATCGAGATCACGGTTTCAGCCACGCAAGACGCCCTCAAGGACGCCCTTATGGAAGTGTACGGCACCAACAACGCGATGAAGGGCTGGCGGCGCGAGGCGGGCAAAACGAAGTAAGCCGTTTCGGCGTCCCGCTGCCTCAGGGGAAATCCGAAGCGCAATAATTTACCCACGAGACGCACCGCCCGTTATCCGCGCTCATACAATTGCGATATCATTGCTTAGCTGCGCCAAAGTTGCGCCTTCTATCAGCATGGAACCGTCAGAGCCAAAGTCGAATAACACATCGCTGCCGTCCTGAACGGCATAGGCCAAAGCATCTGCCGCAGTGCCAAGATAGCCAAAGTTGTCAAATTCGATCGTATCGATATTGTTCTGGAAATCCTTGACGATGTCATAGCCCTCTCCCCTGTCAAAGTGGAAAGCGTCCGCGCCTCCTTCGCCAAATAGCAGGTCGGTCTCTTCACCGGTGCCACCGTCCAGAAAATCATCGCCATCCCCGCCAAACAGTTGATCCGCGCCACGACCACCATACAGCCTGTCATCGTCGTCGCCGCCATACAAACGATCCGCGCCGTCGCGCCCATACAGACGGTCTTCGCCGCCGTAGGTCTTGATCGTGTTCGATGTCGAGGTGCCATAAATGCGATCCGCGCCCGTGCGCGATCCGGATGCGCTCTCAAATCCGTCAATCTGATCATTGGATGCCCACGAACGAGAGGCCAAGTTTGCCTCAAGGTCCAGCGTCACACCTCCTGAGCTGTCATAATACGAGATGTAATCCTTGCCCTCGCCACCATAGTAGGTGTCGTTGCCCCCACCGACACGGACATAATCATTGCCATCGCCGGCATCGACGATGTCGTCATCACTGCCATCATAGATGCGGTCTTTGTCTGCGCCACCTTCAATGTCATCATCGCCGTCACCGCCGTAGATTTTCTCGCGCCCATCCCCGCCGATGGCCACGTCATCACCGCGCCCTAGATAAATGCGGGACGTCGATGTGATCAGGCCACCGACCCCGTCATAAAGGTCATCACCAGCCCCCAAATAGATATCGCCATGGACCGACCCGTGGTTGAAAAAATTCAACACGCCGGAAGAATTCTCGATGAACCCGGGCTCTTCGTCGGTAAACTCGGCGTCAACAACAGCCACGACTGCTTGCGTAGAACTGTTGGTCTCTGCGGTGATAGTGCCGAAATTGATCAGGGTGTTTTCCTCACCCGGCGCGCTGTCAAACAGGATTGCGCCTGCGGCATCATCCGGGTCACCAATGGCATTCTTGCCACCTGTAACCGATCCGGTATCGGTGATTTTGACGGTGTTATCGGTTCCGTTTAGAATGTGCACCGCCATGCGCCCGCTGTGCATATTGCCCGAGATCGTGTAATAGTTATTGTCGCCATTGTTGGAGATAAGCGCCCCGTAACCAGACATCACGCTGCCACCTAAATCCGCAACGTTGTTACTTCCAGAAAACGAAAACCCGTTGTTTATGCTTTGTGAGGTGCCGGTAAACACAAGGTTGTTTCCGCCAAGGCCCATCGTAACCCCGCCTTGCGACACAATATCACCAGATATGTTCAATGATGTGCTGCCAAGCGATGCAAACACTTGCCCCCATTGCGCATTTACTGTGCCGGAGATCACGGCACTCCCGCCTGATCCGTTCATGAAAATAGCCGAGCCATACCCATTCAAGATAATGTCACCGCACATCACCACATCATTGGCGCTTCCACTCAATCGAACCGCATAGTCGGACGTGTTGGACGAAATACTGCCCGAAACCGAGACATTGTTGCCCCCGCCTGCAATGTTGATCGCGATGTCTTCGGTGTGCATTGTGCCCGCGATATTGATATTGTTCCCACCCGCGGTGCTAATAATCCCGTCGTCTTCTGACGTAATCGTACCTGTCGTCGTCAGCAAGACAGTGTCACTGCCGTCAAGTCGAACCGCGTAAGTGTAGCCCGTGATGATCGAATTGGCGAGCGTGAGGTCAATCGCGTCCGAAGAGCCGTTTGACACATCAATCCCCGAAATCGAATTGGCGAGAATGTAATACCCGTTGATAAAGATGTAACTGCCAGTACCGAGGATGGTACCAAAGCCGTTAGGGCCATAATTGGAAGCATAGACGAATGGCATAATAGTGTTCCTCCTATTGAATTACTTGTTCAGACCGCCCTCGCATCTGTTGAAAATTGTGACTGCGATGAAGGGACGCATAGTGAAACCGCTCTGCGTGAAAGCTGTAAAACGTAAAAAATTTCACCATTTCAATACAATGGCACGCCGCGGAAATTTCGACGCGCCACCAATGTCCCAAAAATACACGGCAACCAGCGTTGCGTCCAGATTGGCGGGGTTTTGACCGTGAAACCAGTGGAAACGCGCTGATGGTTGCGGGTCTGTTTTACCCGCAACGCGGCTGATAGCGGCACCTGTGCCCTGCCCGTCCTGTCACGTATGATCAATGGCATCCGACACAGGCGCAAGGGCGATATCGGCCAAATTGGTCTGATCAAGTTCCCGCAAAAATGCGGACTCGGCATTGCGTAATCGCGCCTTCAACTTGCAGCGCCCGTCGATACTGCATGCCCCGCCGTCTGCCGCCAAGCATTCTACCAGCGCTTGGTCCTGTTCGAGAACACGAACCACCTGACCCAGAGATATTTCGCCCGCGTCATGGGCCAACATTGCGCCCCCGCCGCCCCCCCGGCGGGTGACAATGATACCGCCAGACGCCAGCTTTTGTATAATCTTGGCCAGATGATGACGCGACAAGCCGAATTCCTCAGACAGCTCGGAAGTGGAGAATGCCCGCTTTGGCTCGTTGGCCATCCGCATCAGCATCCGCAACCCGTAATCGGTAAATGAGGTTAATCGCATGGCTTTGTCCGTCTGGATATAGGTTGGCTTCGCCCGCCCCTGCGCCGCTATCTTAGCGTCGGGACTCCGGTGTCTGTTCGGTCAAACATCGCCATGCGCAGGCTTTGGGCGATGCGTTCGGCGCGGACCATCAGATATTCAACCGCCTCGGGCGTGGGGGCCGTGTCGTGCAGGGTCTTTTCAAACAACCCCAGCCAGTGATCAAAATCCCCGCGCGCAACGCCGTCAATCTTTTGGTGAACCGCCACCGGCTTGCCCGAGTAATTGCCAGCGTTCAACGCAACCGAGGCCCAGAAGTCCTTCATCCGTGCCAGATGCGGGCCCCAGTCATCCCCGATAGCGGCCTCAAAAATCGGACCAAGGCGTGCATCGGCCCGGATGCGCGTGTAAAACGTATCCACCATCTGCGATAGATAAGCCGCGTCAATTCCCATCGCTCCCGCTGCGGCACGGATCCGGGCGCGGCGCTGATCGATTGGGCTGTCGATGGTTGAAACAGTATCACTCATGTTCTGGCCCCGTTGACCTTGGGCGACGGCGCGCGCGAGGTTGGACGCACGTAGTCGACTGCCGTACACGACAGGATCGCGCCGTTGGTATCCGCAGTGATCCGGGCGCGCCGATTGGGGGAATAAAAAGTCAAACGTATCCGGCCCGCATCATCACCCGTTCCCGTTTCAAACTGGCTAGTAACGACACCATCACGCATCGCCAGTTGCAACGCTTGCGGGGTCATTTTCAGGGCCTTGGCGACAATGCCAGCATCAATTCTGGTCTGATCCGGGCCGATGTCTATCTGTGTCATATGCGCCTTTGTCATCCGGAGTCCTTCGCTAAATGCGCATTTCAAATACCACTTAGACAAGGAATGCGCCAGCCATGAAATCATGGGTTTCGCGCGGCTAGCGTTTTCCGGGAAATTCAGGCTCCCAGATTATTCGCAAAACGGTTTGGATGTCTGCCTAGCGCCCCGTTCCTTCGTCAATGCGTGGCAAAAACCATGCCAGCAACCCGACAAGCGGCAGGAACGAACAAATTCGATACACTGCCTCGACACCATACGTGTCCGCCAGCACACCTAAACAGGCCGCAGCCACCCCTGCCAAGCCAAAGTTCAACCCGTAAAACAGCCCCCCGATCAGGCCGATCCGATTGGGCAACAAATCCATCGCATAGATCAATATCGACGCAAACGCGCTGGCCATGATCAAATTGATCATGATGGTCAAAACCCCGGTCCAAAACAGATCCGCATAAGGCAGGATCAGCGTCAGCGGCAACGGCCCCAGCACCGAAATCCAGATAATCCGATAACGTCCGATCCGATCGCCAAGCATCCCGCCAATCAGCACGCCCACGGCCGCCGCCAACAAAAACACAAACAACATCAGTTGCGAGGCCGGGATCGTCAGGCCGAACCGCTCGATCAGATAGAACGTATAGAACGAGCGGAAGCTTTCGCCATACGCGTTCTTGGCAAACATCAGCACAGTCAGCACGACAAGGCCGATAGCGATGGTTCGCGGGGCATGACTGGCGGTTTCAGCGCCTGTTTTGGCACGCGCACGCATTGACGCAAATTCTGCGCTTAACTGGCGTTGCTTGCTGCCGATCCACGTCAACAACATCATCGCCAGAAGTGCACTGACCGCAAACCACGCAAGACTGGGCTGTCCCCAAGGCACGATGATCAAGGCTGCAAACACCGGGCCCAGCGCGCCGCCCGCCTGCCCACCAACCTGAAAGATACCCTGTGCCAGCCCCTGTCGTCCTCCGGCGGCATAACGCGCCATCCGCGTTGCTTCGGGATGGAAAATGGACGACCCGATACCGATCAAGGCCACCGAAATCAGGATGACCGCATAGCTGTGCGCAAAAGCAAGGCTGACCAATCCCGACAGGGTGAACATCATTCCCACGACCGGCGAATAGGGGGCGGGGCGACGATCAGTCACCATGCCCGCCACGGGCTGCAACAACGATCCGGCCAATTGGAACGTCAGGGTGATCATTCCAATCTGGACAAAGTCCAGACCGTAGGCGTCCTTGAGGATCGGATAGGATGCAGGAATCAAGGATTGCATCATATCGTTCAGCAGGTGGCAAACACCCAACACAGCCAAAACAGACAGATGGGTTCCAGTACGTGTAACAACAGCCATGATAGGGGTCTTTCAGTATTGTCCGCTTGCGCGGCGTGCCGCTCAATTACTCATAGAATGCCGATCGCCACAAGATATGTCCTGAATATATACCCCTTCACACAGATCACCCGGCAGGACGTCACCGGGTCAAACACCGCCTAGAGATCGTCACCGACGGAACCGCGCGAGCCCTTATATCAGGGCGCACGGGCCCTTTGGCAACGCTCGCCCCACCCCCGAGACGGTCAGGTTTTCCGCAACGGGGCCAGCGCCCGATCTTCGACGCCGATACGCACCCACAGCATCGCTGCATTCAACAAAGTGAAGATCACAGCGACCCATAGCAAACCCAATACCATCGGCGCGACGATGATCTCGGCCACGACCAGAATGTAATTGGGATGTTTGAAATATCGAAACGGGCCGCCCGCGACTAAAGGTTCTGGCAATACGATAATACGAGTCGTCCAGCGTCGCCCCAACGTTGCCAGAATCCAGACCCGCAACACCTGCAAGACCGCGAACACGACCAGCCATCCGTAAAAGACCGTTTGATCGTAGCCAAACACAACCAAGCACACGATCCACAAGCAGTGCATCGCAACCATAACCGGATAGTGTGCCGCACCCACCTCATACGCACCTTCGGCCAGAAGCCGCGCGGTATTGCGACGTGCGATCACCAGCTCGCTTAACCGTTGAGCAACAATAAAAGCCAAAAAAACCACCGGGGCCAGCGCCATCATCGCGTGCCCTCACCAACGTAAAGCGGCAGGTAGGACGCGGTGAAACCCGGCCCTAATGCGCAGGCCATCATCTGCCCCCTAGCGCCCGTGCTCAACACCTGTTTCAGAACGAATAAAACAGTGGGGGCCGACATGTTGCCATAGTCGCGCAGAACGTCCCTCTCGGCTTGAAGGTCGAGCGCTGGAAGGAGCAGCGCCTCCTCGATTGCAGCCACCACCTTGGCGCCACCGGGATGACAAACATATCGGTCAATCTCTTGATGGCTCAGGCCCGTCGCGTGCAAAGCACCCGTGGTCGCCTGCGCAAACTCGGTCCGAACGAATTCGGGGATTGAGCGATCAAACACAACGCCCAGCCCGGTATCATCCACATCCCACCCCATGATGTTCAGCGTATCAGGCCACAGCGTCTGATGCCCGCGCCCCAGCGTGACCACCTGTCGCGTATTCGGTTTGGCACCGCTCAGGCAGGCCGCAGCAGCCCCGTCGCCAAACAGGACTGCCGCGATGATATCCGCCTTTTGCAAACGATCTGCGCGAAACGACAGGGAACAGGCCTCGACCACGACCAACAACACCTTTGCGTTTGGCTTGGCGCTTGACAATGCCTGCGCGATCGACAGGCCCGTCACGCCCCCTGCACAGCCCAGCCCAAAGACAGGCACGCGCATGATATCGCGGCGAAATCCGACCTGTGTGAATACTTGCGCATCCAGCGTCGGTGTCGCGATACCCGTTGAAGAAACCGTGACCACACAATCAACCTCGCCAGCGCTCCACCCGGCGTCCTGCAAGGCTGCGTCGACCGCCTGAATGAACAATGCCTTGGCCCCGGCCAGATAAGCGTCCGAGCGGGAATTCCATCCGTGATCGACCATGAACCATTCCAGCGGCACAACAGAGTACCGCCGTTCAACCCCTGAGGTTCGAAAGGTCCGCGAAAGGCGGGCAAACTGCGGGTATTTTCCGGCAAACAGATCCGTGGCGCGAGATTCGACATCGCGTTGTTCAAGGCAATGTGGCGGAAGTGTCGTCGACAGACCATGCAAATAAACAGACATATCAGATCCTATTCTGGTCAAGGTCTGATCTGTTAGACGGTCAGTCCCGGTCAGTTCCTAATGTAAACCGACCGGAAGAAAACCAACAGGTAAATCAACTACGCCGTTACAGCGCCGCTTACGTTCCGGCAACCGGCGTGTCGGCCGCCGCAGGCTGGCGCACACGGATCACTGTCAGCGTCCGGCGTTCATTATCCCGCGTATTCCAGTCAAAAACCGCCCCCTCGGAAAGGCCCAACAGTGACACACCGATTGGTGTCATCAACGAAACGCGCTGACGGGCGATATCCGCATGCTCCGGATAGACCAGTGTGATGGATGTCTCCTGGCCCGTAGTTTCATCGCGATAAACCACGTGGCTGCCCATCGACACCACGTTTTCGGGCATTTTGGCTGCCTTGACGATGCGCGCACGGCTCAGCTCTTCCAGCAGACGGTCCGCCAACGTCGGGTTGCGCTGATACGCGCCTTCGGCCAGTGCCTCGATATGATTAAGCTCGGCCTCGCTGATCACCACTTTGGGTGCTCGCCCGCTCCGCTTTTTGACGGGGTTCAGTGTCTGAGATGTCATATGCCTGCATCCTTATGATCAAGCGATTGGTAAAGTTGAGAACGAGAGGGTTGAACTTGTTCGATATGGAGCCCATCCGGCGATGGCCTTGGCCGGACTGTGGCCAGACGGGCATATCTTTAAGAGTTCAGATGTACGCGGTGGAGGGCCCCGGAGGCTGGTCAGGCGCAGACGCGCCCATGCCGCCCGGGGCTACGGGCGGGTCAGCAGGCGAAATCGAAAATGATCTGCGTGTACCTTCATAATAGAAAAGGTAGGTACGCAAGCGACGCATGTCAATTGCGCTAACGCAGGCCCGCAAAAACGTCAGAGCGTCAGCGCCAGTTTACGCCCTTCAAAAATGGCATAGGCCGCATTGCGCGCCGTGTTCGCATCCCCGATCAAGGCCGCATCTATGCCATGGTCAGATAGCGTGCCGCGCAGGTCTGCATTGGCGACATTGGTTGTCGCCATAACCAGCGCATCCGCCTTTATGTATTGCGTCCGACCAGTCAACAGACATTGCACCATGGCCCCGTTGCCCCCCCATTCTGCAATCGCCGTATCGGTCATAAAGGTCACGCCCAACAGCGCCAGTGCACGCCGCAAGGGCCAATCCGTGGCCGAACGTTGAAGTTCTTTGCCCACCAACGCGTCAGGCGTGATCAGCGTCACCTTATGACCGTCCTCGGCCAGCCGCCAAGCGGTGCCACACCCCCGCCAGTTACCGCCTTCGTCCAAAACGATCACATGCGCACCCGGACGCGCAACGCGCATCATCACGTCCTCGACGGACCAAACCGCGCCAAGCGCAATCCCTGGCAAGGTCGCGTGACGCGGCAGTGCCTTTTGGAACCCCGTTTCAGCGGGCAACGATCCGGTGGCAAGAACCACGTGATCGGCCCCATGCGCCACGATCTCATCGGTGTCCATGTAAGTGTTGAACCGCAGGTCAACCCCCAGCCCATCCAGTTGTCGCTGATACCAGCCCAGCAATTCCGTGATTTGCCCCCGTCGCGGCTGTAATCCGGCCAGACGGAACTGCCCGCCCAGATCCGGCCCGGCCTCGGCCAGTGTCACCTCGTGCCCCCGCTCGGCGGCGACGCGCGCGGCCTCCAACCCCGCAGGGCCGCCACCGACCACCAGCACCGATTTCGGCGCGATTGTGGCTGTGAAACGATCCCCACCCCACAGATATTCATGGCCCGCCGACGGATTGATCAGGCATGAAATATAGTAATCCCGGCTGCGCCTGCCCCAGCATTGCTGATTACATGAAATACAGCCGCGAATATCACCCTCGCGCCCTGCCTCTGCCTTGGCCACCAAATGCGGATCCGCGATTTGTCCGCGCACGATCGAGACCAGATCCGCCTGCCCCGCCCCTAGAACCGTATTGGCGTTCTCGGGCGTTCTGATATGGCTTTCTGCCGTCACAAGCGCGTTTTTCACCACGCCTTTCAATGTCTCGGCCAAATCAACGCCCAGTTTTTCACCATACACAAACGCCGGGATGATTTTGTAAAAGTCAAAATACCCCCCCGAGCCGCATGTCACGTAATCCATAAGACCTTCGGCGTCGTGCATGGCCACGATTTCAGCAGTTTGCGCGACACTTAGCGCGACCTCGACATCGGGTTCGTCATTGACCGCCAGACCAATAATGAAATCCTCGCCACAGGCCGCACGGATACGTGTCAGAACCTCACGGGACGCACGCGTGCGATTTTCCAGACTGCCGCCCCACCTATCTGTACGTTGATTGGAAAAGGGGGTCCAAAACTGATCCAGCAGCCCATGATAGGCCGCCCAGACTTCGACACCGTCAAATCCGGCCTTTTGACAGCGGATCGCGGCCTGCACAAAGCCGTCAATCGTTTCTTCGATTTCAGCCTCGCTCATTTCATGGCTACCGTCGCTGTCATGATAGCTGGGCCCACCCGAAGGCGACCAATGCGCGTGCCACGAATTGTCAGAATCGCCATGTGCGCCGACATGATACAACTGTTGGATCATTACCGTACCATGCGCCTGACAGGCTTTTGTAATCTTTGCGAAATGCGGGATCACACTGTCACAGGAAGGGCGGAAATTTCCGCGCGTCAAAACAGTCGCGGGGTGGACCGGCACGGGCTCGACCACGATCATCGCCGCCCCCCCCATCGCACGTTCAAGGTAATAGCCCAGATGTTGTGCGCCGGGCAGACCGCCATCGGCCATGTTGGTGGTATGCGCGCCGAAAACTACGCGATTTTTTAAGGTTTTGTGACGTAGCTGGATCGGCTTGAAGATATGTGAAAAACTCATTCTTCTCGCTCCAACCGGTTCAAACCCTCCGCCAATGTCGCGCTCATGCCGCTGTCGGTCATATGGTTGCGCAGCCGTTGATTGTACCCACCCGGCGTGTCCAAAGCAGCCAGTAGCGACGCACAGTCTCCTCCCATCAAACTGGACCCGACCAACGCGCGCAAGAACGCCTCGCCCTGCGCCGGGTCGCTAACCCGCGCCCCCAACCAGTCAGCCGCATCATTGGCCATTCGAACCGCAGGTGACAGCACAGCCTGCGCGCAGTTATACGCGGTCAATTCAGCCTCGGATTGCAATGCAAACAGGGTGTTGCGTGCGCCAAACAGACCCTCCAACAGGTCGGTATCACCGTATCCCATAAAGGGTGAGCCGCCCAGCGCGATACCGGGGAAAGGGATCATAATTGTCGTCGCGGTGGCCGGGGCGACCATATCCGCCACCTCGGCCAAACTGGCCCCGGCCATCAGGGACACGATCCGTTGATCTGCGCGAAAGGTCAGCGCCCCGAGGATGTCACCCGCCGCCTCGGCCATCAGCCCGACAAAAATCACGTCGCTTTGATCGACAACCGTTTGATTGTCCTGCGCGGTAACGTTCGGAAAAGCGCCAGCCAGTCGGGCAGAATGGGCCGCGCTGCGCTTAGAAACTGCGATGACGTGCCCGTCACCTGCAATGCCCTCGACCACAGCCGACGCAATGGTGCCAGTGCCGATAAAACCGATGTTCATGTCAGATATCCTTTACCAGCCGCAGCGCATCATAGATCGCCGCATGCGTGTTGCGCGCCGATACCGCATCCCCGATACGGAACAGTTGAAACACGCCTTCGGGATTGCGGATAATCGACTGAGCGCGCCCTGCAATCAGCGCATCATGATCAACGGCCCCACCATTGGATGACAGCGGCTTCAGCTCAAAATACAGGTCATCCAAAGGCAGCGTGCCATAATTGACAACCACCTGATCGTATTCGGACTTTTCGGTCAGATCACTGTAATCCGTGCCGATGGTCGCGGTCAGCTTGTTGCCATCCTGCGCCACCCCCATCAGACGCCGGGTGACGGTAAACTGAACGCCCTTGCCTTGCAGACTGCGCATGTACGGCACCAGATTCATCGCCATGATCTCGGGCGAGAATGTACGGTCCGGCGTCATCACCTCGACTTTGGCACCCGCAGCAATGGCCACCTCGGCGGCCTGAAGGGCCGGATGGTCGCCGCTTTCGTCATAGATCAGAATGGACTCGGCGGGTTTCACATCCCCCGAGATGATATCCCACGCCGAGACGACATGCGGCTCGTCCCGGCCTTTTTCAAACAGTTCTGTATTGGGTAGGCCACCTGTTGCGACAATCACCACATCCGGTTTCAGGGCTGTTACATCTGCGACCTCGGCCAGAGTGTTGAAATGAAAGGTCACATCGCGGGCCGCGCATTGCGCCATGCGCCAATCGATGATGCCAATCATCTCACGCCGCCGCGGGGTTTGTGCCGTCAGGCGCACCTGCCCGCCGGGATCGGCGGCCGCCTCGAAGACGGTGACATCATGGCCCCGCTCGGAGGCGACACGCGCGGCCTCCAATCCGGCCGGTCCCGCGCCGATGATCACCACCTTTTTGGGACTGCCCGCAGGGGGAATGTCATGCGGCATGGTCAATTCGCGCCCCGTTGCCGCGTTATGCAGGCACAACGCCTCGCCCCCTTGGTAAATCCGGTCCAGACAGAAGGTCGCCCCGACACAGGGGCGGATATCATCCTCGCGCCCTTCCATGATTTTGCGCACGACATGCGGGTCGGCCATATGCGCGCGCGTCATACCAACCATATCCAACAGGCCATCCGCTATCGCGTGGCGCGCGGTGGCGACATCGGGGATGCGCGCCGCGTGAAAGGTGGGCATTCCGGTGGCGCGGCGCACCTCACCCGCAAAATCCAGATGCGGCGCACTGGCCATGCCCTGCACCGGGATCACGTCAGTCATCGCCGGGTCGGTATGGATGCGCCCCCGGATCACGTTCAGAAAATCGACAAGACCTGACGCAGCCAGACGTTTGGAAATTTCGATACCTTCGATAGCGTCGATACCGCCCTTTTGCACTTCATCCGCCGTATAACGGATGCCCACGATGAAATCCTCGCCAACCCGTTTGCGGATCGCAGACAGCACATCCATCGGAAACCGCAGACGGTTTTCCAACGTATCACCCCCATATGGCCCCGTCAGATCGTTGGTCAAAGGCGACCACAATTGATCCACCAAATGCCCGTAGGCCTGAATTTCGATCCCGTCCATTCCGCCCGCTTTCATGCGCTCGGCAGCATCCGCGAAATCAGTGATGATCCGCTCGATATCCCAATCTTCCAGAAGTTTGGGATAGGCCCGGTGTGCAGGTTCGCGATGCTTGCTGGAGGACACCGAAGGCAGCCAGTCGCCTTTGTTCCAATTCGTCCGCCGCCCCAAATGCGTCAACTGGATCATCACGGCGCAGCCGTGCTCGTGGCACCCATCCGTCAGGTTCTGAATCCACGGCACCACCTCATCCTTGTAGGCCAGCACGTTGTTGAACACCGGCGGGCTGTCTTTGGACACAGCGGCAGATCCCGCCGTCATTGCCAGTGCCACACCGGCCTTTGCGCGCTCGGCATGATAGGCGGCATAGCGCTCTTTGGGCATACCGTCTTCGGGATAGGCCGGTTCGTGACTTGTGGTCATGATCCGGTTTTTCAGTGTCAGGTGTTTGAGTTGATAAGGCTGCAAAAGCGGGTCTTTGGTCATTGCGATCTCTTTGCTGTCATGTGCTGGCGTGAGGGCGGATGGACGTCGACTCGGACGGAATTGACATAACTGTCCCCATCCTTGACACATCTGTCAAGATATTGGATTATTCAGACATGAACGTTTCCCACCGCCCCACCCCCGAAAACACCCGCGATGCGTGGTTGCGCGCCGCCTATGACGTATTGACCCAAGACGGCGTCGAGGCGGTAAAGATCATGAACCTGTCCAAGCGTCTGGATACCGCGCGCAGCGGGTTCTATTGGCATTTCAAGGACCGCGAGGCCCTGTTAGAGGCAATGATCACCCACTGGGAGGCCCGCAACACCGGCAATCTGGTTGCGCGATGCGACGCCTATGGTGAAACCATTTGCGAAGCGATGCTGAACCTGTTCGATTGCTGGCTGGATGACGCCTTGTTTGACGCGCCTCTTGATCTGGCGATCCGCAACTGGGCCCGCAATGATGCGCCATTGCAGACCCGGCTAACCCTTGCCGATACCCGCCGCAAAGACGCGATCGAGGCGATGTTTTTGCGATACGGTTATGATGCCAATGATGCGGCCATACGCGCCGCGACCGTGTTTTATACCCAGATCGGGTATATCTCGATGCAAGTAGACGAAGACCGCGCGTTGCGTGTGTCACGTATGGCGGGCTATGTACGGGTATTCACCGGACAGACACCGACGGCCTCTGAAATGGATCGATTTAGCGCGCGTCACGGCAACCGCGGCGCAGCTTAGACGCCACGCCCCGCGTCGTGTCTATTCAGCGACTTTCTTGACGAATTGCGATTTCAGGCCGATCGGGCCAACTCCGGGAATGCGGCAATCGATATCGTGATCGCCAGGAACCAGACGAATCCCGCGCACCTTGGTGCCGACCTTAACCACCGAGGATGACCCCTTCAGTTTAAGGTCTTTGATGACAGTGACCGTGTCACCATCCTGCAAGACATTCCCGACACTGTCGCGCACTTCGGTTGCATCGTCAGCCCCCTCCGATGGCGACCATTCGTGCCCGCATTCGGGGCACATCAACAAAGCGTCCATCGGATAGGTGTAGGTGGACGAACATTCGGGGCATGGAGGCAAAACATCACTCATAAGGATCGCTATAGCGCCCCCTCCCCGAATTGACCAGATGCAGGTGGCATCTTGAAATCCGGTGCGAGTGTTGCACCCTTAACCCAGAGTGATTTAATGCCATAGTGACATCGCCTGAATGTCGCCGGCCCACACAGGAGGCCCACGTGACCGAACTGACATTGGCCAGTTGGAATATACGCGCCGGGCTGGGCCGCGACCTGAAGCGGATGCCCCATCGCACCATCGAAGTGATTTCGGGACTGAACGCAGACGTAACGGTTCTGCAAGAGGCCGATTTCCGCCGCCATCCTCGCCGCTCGGCCCTGCCATCGGAACAGGGGCGTATCGGCCCGCTGGAGGTGGTGGACCTCACACCCGAGATCGACGGGCTGGGATGGCACGGGATTGCCATGCTGAAACGCCCCGGCGTGCATGTGCATACCATCCGGCGGTTCGATTTGCCCGCGTTCGAACCACGTGGGGCAGTGATCGTCGATCTGGATATCGCCGGACAGTTATTGCGCGTCGTCGGGGTGCATCTTGGGCTGCTGCGCAGTAACCGGCGCAAACAAATCGCCTTTGTTGCCGACCAACTGGCCGGATTGAACCCTTTGCCAACGATCGTCGCCGGCGATTTCAATGAGTGGCGCGAGACCAAAGGACTAGAGACGCTTCCCAACTGGTTAAACACACACAGCCCCGGCCCTACATTTCCGGCCGGACGTCCGCTTTTGCGATTGGACAAGATGGCGATCAGCAACGACGTTACCCTGCTGGACAGCACAGTCATGAACGATCACGCGGCCCAGATTGCATCGGATCACAGGCCCATCCGTGCCCGGTTTCGTGTCACTGGCCCGCCACCGCAGGCCGGATAAATGGTCATGGCGTTTGTGACCAACCTTATCGGACTGATCGCATGTGTCGTGCTTGCAATTTTCCTGGCACGATGGGCCTTTGCGCTGCCCCGCGTAACGCATCGCACCAATAGTACGGCGTTACCACCTAACGGTGACGGCGCGCTGGCGCAGGCATTGGCCACGCGCAGCACAGCGCATGACGGCAAGACCGGATTTTGCCCCCTGCCCGATGGCAAGGATGCCTTTGCCGCACGCATGGTGCTGGCGGATACGGCCGTGTCGTCGATTGATGCGCAATATTACATCTGGCGCGGCGATATGACCGGCTATCTGCTTCTGGATGCATTGTTGCGCGCCGCGCAGCGCGGCGTGCGTGTGCGCTTGTTACTGGACGACAACGGCATCAGCGGGTTGGATGGCCCGCTGTCCACGCTGAACGCCCATCCCAACGCCGAAGTCAGGCTGTATAATCCGTTTACCCTGCGCCGCTTTAAACTGCTGTCTTATACGTTTGATTTTTTCCGGTTGAACCGACGGATGCATAACAAGTCCTTTACCGTTGACGGGCGCGTTACGATCATGGGCGGGCGCAATATCGGCGACGAATATTTCGGCGCCAGCGCATCCCGCCTGTTTTTGGATCTGGACGTGTTGGCTGTGGGTCAGATCGTACCACGCGTCAGCGCCGATTTTGACCGGTATTGGGCCGCCCCTCCGGTTCACCCGGCTGGGTTGATCCTGCGAAAATGGGAAGGCCCCGATGCAATAGCCGCCGGATTACGCCGCTTCGACGATGCCCCACAGCTGCGAGACTATGGCGAAACCCTGAGACATTCGGACATCGTCACCGCATTGAAACAAGGCACGCTTGATTTAGAGTGGGCCGACGCTCTGCTGGTGAGCGACGACCCGATAAAGGGTCAGGGTGCGGTGCCACGCGAAGATCTCTTGGCAACGCGACTGATGCAGGCCGTCGGCAAGATCGAAACCAAATTTGACGGGGTAACGCCGTATTTCGTGCCCGGTGCCGCTGGCGTCAGTGCGTTTACAACCTTGGGCGCGCGGGGCGTACGCGTGCGGATGATGACGAATGCGCTAAACTCTAACGATGTTCTGGCCGTGCATGCGGGCTATGCCAAACGCCGGGTCGCGATGTTGAAAGCAGGTGTGAAACTGTTTGAGTTACGCGCGCAATCCGCGCAGACAACGCCGCGCAGGAAAATGGGCCCATTCGGGTCATCCGGGTCGGCGTTGCACGCCAAGACATTTGCCGTTGATGGCGCGCGGGTGTTCGTCGGGTCGTTCAACTTTGATCCGCGCTCGGCCACGCTGAACACGGAAATGGGGCTGTTGATCGACAGCTCGAACATGGCACAGGCCATGCATGACGCATTCGATCACGGGCTGGATGATATCGCTTGGCGGGTTGAACGCCGCCCCTTGGGGTTGGTCTGGATTGACGCGGCTGCAAACACGCAGACCCGGCATGAACCGGGCGCAACCTTGGGCAAGCGCATAGCGTTGGGCATCGTCGCACGCCTGCCGATCGAGTGGCTATTGTAGGTCCGGCGCCACCAACCGCCCAGTTACAGCTGACCTGCGGCCCCGATCACCGCCTCGTCCAGACCTGCGCCGCCCCCCGCAACATGGCTTAGCAACTGCTCACGCATCCGCGGCTCCCAGAAATCCCGGATATGATCCGCCACACGTTCGGCGGCATCCGCCCCCGGCTGTGTTTTGAAAAAACCGGCGATCTGGTTGGCCATATAGACCATTTTTTCAGGCGACATCGGAAACCTCGTCGTTAATTCTATGGGGATGGGAATAGACATCAAAACGGCCGCCACGCGCAAAGGCAGCAATAGTGATCCCGGCATTATCCGCCAGTTTCAGCGCATACGCCGTGGGGGCCGATACCGCGATCATCACCGGACAGCCAGCCATGGCGGATTTCTGAACCAACTCAACCGACAGGCGCGACGTCATCACCACCGCACCACTGGCCGGGTCGATCCCTTGACGGGCCAGCGCGCCAATCAGCTTGTCCAAGGCATTGTGGCGCCCCACATCCTCGCGCGCGGCGACGATGCCTTGACCGGGCATTAAAAAACCGGCGGCATGCGTAGCACGCGTTTGATCATGCAAGGGCTGATGAGCGCGTAACGCCTCGGTTGCGCCATTCACTTCGGCGCGTGCAAGGCGCATCGGACTGTCTGGCACATGCGGCACATCGCGGTTTGCCTGTTCCAAACTGTCGATGCCGCACAGGCCACACCCCACCGGCCCGGCCATGACCCGTCGCCGTGCCGCCAATGCGTCGGCACGATCCGTGTGCAGCCACATGCGAGCCTCGATGCCATCAGCATGCGGGACCGTCTCGAAACTTTCGATTTCTCCGGGCGCAGTCACCACGCCTTCACCCAGCGCGAAACCATAGGCGAAATCGGCGATATCAGCAGGGGTCGCCATCATGACAGCCTGTGTCGTACCATTAAAAACCATCGCCACGGGCACCTCTTCGGGCAGCGTGCGGTGGATGGGGCGCGCCCTATCCACCGCGGTCACCCCGGTCAGGCCATGCGTCTGGCCCGGCGCACTGTAAGCCACGTCGTAAATCATCGCGCACCTACTCGGCGGCAGGAAGAATACGACGTGCCTGAGCGGCCTGTGCGGCGTATTCCTCTTGCCAGTCAGTTGGCCCGTTAGAAGGGCTAACCTGCACTGCCGTCACCTTGTATTCAGGACAGTTCGTCGCCCAGTCGGAGTAATCCGTGGTGATCACGTTGGCCTGCGTGTCCGGATGGTGGAACGTGGTGTAAACCACACCCGGGCTGACCCGGTCGGTGATCTTGGCGCGCAGGCTGGTTTCGCCCGATCGCGAAGCCAGCTTGACGTAATCACCGTCCTTCAGGCCGCGATTTTCAGCATCATGGGGATGAATTTCCAACAGGTCCATCTCATGCCACACCACGTTATCCGTGCGGCGGGTTTGTGCCCCCACGTTATATTGCGACAGAATGCGCCCCGTGGTCAGCAACAATGGAAAGCGCGGGCCGCTGCGTTCATCCGTGGCGATGTATTCGGTCACGATAAACCGCCCCTTGCCCCGAACGAACCCATCGACATGCATCAAGGGTGTGCCGTCAGGATGGTTTTCATTACAGGGCCACTGGATGCTGCCTTTTTCTTCCAAAAGCGCATAATCCACCCCGGCAAACGACGGGGTCGTCGCCGCGATTTCATCCATGATCTGCGCAGGATGGGTATAGTTCCAACCGGCCCCCATGGCGTTGGCCAACATTTGCGTGACTTCCCAATCGGCATAACCGTTCTTGGGGGCCATTACCTTGCGCACGCGGTTGATGCGCCGCTCGGCATTGGTAAACGTGCCGTCCTTTTCCAAAAAGGTCGAACCGGGCAAAAACACATGCGCGTAATTCGCAGTTTCGTTGAGGAACAAGTCATGCACGATGACGCATTCCATTGCCGCCAGACCCGCCGCCACATGTTTCGTATCCGGATCCGATTGCAGGATATCTTCGCCCTGACAATACAGCCCTTTGAATGTGCCCGCGACGGCCGCGTCCAGCATGTTGGGAATGCGCAGACCTGGTTCGGGATCAATCTCGACCCCCCAAGCCTCTTTGAACAGGTCGCGCACCTCGGGGCTTTTCACGTGGCGGTAACCGGGCAGTTCATGCGGGAACGAGCCCATATCGCATGACCCCTGCACGTTGTTCTGCCCCCGCAGCGGGTTCACACCCACCCCTTTGCGTCCGATGTTGCCTGTCAACATGGCCAGATTGGCAATCCCCATAACGGTGGTCGAGCCCTGACTGTGCTCGGTCACGCCCAAACCGTAATAGATCGCACCATTGCCACCCGTGGCAAAGGCCCGCGCCGCGCCGCGCAACTCCTGCGCATCCACGCCGGTCAACAGGGCGGTCGCCTCGGGCGAGTGGCGCGGGTCACTGATGAATTCCGCGTAGGTCTGAAACTCGTCCCAGTCACAGCGGGTGCGGATGAACTCTTCGTCCATCAGGCCCTCGGTGACGATCACATGGGCCAGTGCGCTGACCACGGCCACGTTGGTGCCCGGGCGCAATGGCAGGTGATGCGCTGCGGCGATATGGGCCGATTTCACCAGATCAATCCGGCGCGGATCAATCACGATCAGCTTGGCCCCTGAGCGCAAACGCTTTTTCAGGCGGCTGGCAAAAACCGGATGGCCATCGGTGGGGTTGGCACCAATCACGATCACCACATCGGTATGTTCAACGCTGTCAAAATCCTGCGTCCCCGCCGAGGTGCCGAAAGTCTGGCCCAGACCGTAACCCGTGGGCGAATGGCACACGCGCGCGCACGTGTCGGTATTGTTATTCCCAAACACCGCGCGCGTCAGTTTCTGAACCAAAAATGTTTCTTCGTTGGTACAGCGCGACGAGGTGATGACCCCGATGGATTTCTGCCCATACGTGTCTTGCAAGCCGCGCATCCGATTGGCCGCAAATGTCAGCGCTTCTTCCCAGCTGACCTCTTGCCACGGGTCTTCGATACTGTCGCGGATCATCGGGTTCAAGATGCGGTCCTTGTGCGTGGCATAGCCATAGGCAAACCGGCCTTTGACGCAGGAGTGGCCGCGATTGGCCTTGCCGTGCTTATAGGGCACCATACGCACCAATTGATCGCCGTTCAGCTCGGCCTTGAACGAGCACCCAACCCCGCAATAAGCGCAGGTCGTAATCACCGCACGCTCAGGCGTGCCAAGGTCGATGACCGAATTTTCCTGAAGCGTGGCCGTGGGGCAGGCCTGAACGCAGGCGCCACAGCTGACACAATCCGACGCCAACGCGTTGTCGGTTTTCGCACCAAACGACACGCGGCTGTCAAACCCGCGCCCCTCTATGGTCAAAGCAAACGTGCCCTGCACCTCTTCGCAGGCGCGTACGCAGCGCGAACAGACGATGCATTTAGCCGGATCATACGTGAAATAGGGGTTACTGTCGTCCTTGGGCAACCATTCTGGATTGGCTTCGCCGCTGGTGTTGCGCGGGGCAAAATGGTTGGCCAGCGGGACGTTTTCCGGCGCTTTGTACCGCACATCACGCAGCCCGACCGCGCCCGCCATATCCTGAAGCTCGCAATCGCCATTGGCAGAACAGGTCAGGCAATCCAGCGGGTGATCGGAAATGTAAAGCTCCATCACGCCTTTTCGGATTTTGCGCACCTTTTCGGATTGCGTATGCACGATCATGCCGGGGGCAACAGGCGTCGTGCAAGACGCAGGCGTGCCACGTCGCCCGTCGATTTCCACAGCGCACAAGCGGCACGATCCGAACGCCTCGACACTGTCGGTCGCGCATAGTTTGGGCACCTGAATGCCCAGTTCGGCGGCCGCGCGCATGACGGATGTGCCTTCCGGCACCGTGACCTCGAACCCGTCAATGGTCAGTGCCACGGGCGCGCCTTCGCGGGCGGGGGTGCCCATGTCACGGTCGTCGTCGCGGCTGTAGCTGGGGATGATAAAATCCTTCATTCCGCTGCCTCCTTGTGGGTCGCAAAATCGTCGGGGAAATGAGTCAGGGCCGACATCACCGGGAACGGGGTGAATCCGCCCAAGGCACAAAGCGAGCCGTCCTTCATGGTTTCGCACAGGTCCGTCAGCAGCGGCACAGCGCTGGCATCACCCTGCGCAATCCTGTCGATTGTTTCGACACCGCGGACCGATCCGATGCGGCACGGCGTGCATTTCCCACAGCTTTCCACCGCGCAGAATTCCATCGCAAAACGCGCCATTTTCAACATGTCAGCACGATCATCAAACACAACCAGTCCCGCATGGCCGATCAAACCGCCCTTGGCATCAAATTCCTCGTACCCTATGGGCGTGTCGAATTTGGACACCGGCATGTAAGCGCCCAATGGCCCGCCAACCTGCACCGCCTTGACAGGGCGCCTCGAAGCCGTCCCCCCGCCAATGTCGTTAACAACTTCGTCCAGCGTGACGCCAAACGCAGTTTCAAACAGCCCTCCGCGTGCGACATTGCCCGCGATCTGTAACGTGACAGTTCCGCGCGACCGGCCCAAACCAAAATCAGCGTAGTATTGGGCGCCGCGTTCAAAGATCACCGGAACGGTGGCCAAGCTGATCACGTTATTCACAACAGTGGGGCGCCCCAAGAAACCCTCTAACGCGGGCAACGGCGGCTTGGCACGGACCACGCCGCGCTTACCTTCCAACGAATTCAAAAGCGAGGTCTCCTCGCCGCAGACATAGGCCCCCGCGCCTTCGCGGATTTCCATGTCAAAGGCACGGCCCGAATTCAGAACATCCGCGCCCAGAACCCCCGCCTCACGTGCGATTGCAACCGCTTGGCGCATCACGTGGATAGCGTCGGGATATTCCGACCGCAGATAAACGTAACCACGCGTTGCGCCCACAGCGAGCCCCGCGATGGTCATGCCTTCGATCAGGGTAAAGGGATCCCCTTCCATGATCATGCGGTCCGCAAAGGTGCCGCTGTCTCCTTCGTCGGCGTTGCACACAATGTACTTCTGCCGAGCGCCGGCATCATGCACTGTTTGCCATTTTATTCCCGTCGGGAACCCTGCCCCACCGCGCCCGCGCAAGCCCGAGGTTTGCACCTCGTCCACCATCTGCTGGCTGGTCAGAGTCAGCGCGCGGCGCAGGCCCTTTAGGCCGCCATGCGCGCTGTAATCCTCCAGCGATAGCGGGTCGATCACGCCGCAGCGCGCAAAGGTCAACCGCGTCTGGCGTTTCATCCAGTCAAGGTCTTCCACCGGGCCCAATGCCAATGCGCTGGTGCCCTCCAGAATGGCCGCAGCGTCGGCTGGCGTGGCTGGGCCGAAACCGTGGCGCTGGCCGTCAACCTCGACCTCGACCAACGGCTCCAACCAGATCATTCCACGCGATCCGGTGCGAATGATTTGAATATCGCGCCCTTCGGCAGCTTTGAGCAGAGCAAGCACAACATCATCCGCGCCCAGCGCCTTGGCAGCGCTGTCCATAGGAACATAGACCTTCATGCGCCCGCCTCCGCCAACAGTGCATCCATGCGGGTGGCATCAACACGCCCGACGACCCGGCCATCGACCATGGCAGCGGGTGCACAGGCGCACAGCCCAAGACAATAGACAGGCTCAACCGTAACGGCCCCATTGGCAGTAGTGCCATGCCAATTCAGCCCCAGTTTCTCCAACACATGATCCGCCAACGCAGCCCCGCCGACGGACTGGCACGCCTCGGCGCGGCAGATTTTCAGCACATGCCGTCCGGCAGGCTTTTCGCGGAAATCATGATAAAAACTGATGACGCCGTGCAGTTCGGCGCGGGTGATGTTCAACGCATCCGCGATCAATCGTTGCGCGGCCTCGGGGATCAGACCAAATTCGGCCTGTACCGCGTGCAGCATCGGCAATAACGGGCCTTCAAGCTGTAGGTGTGCGTCGATAATCCGCTTTATATCAGCATCATGATCCGATGCATCGGGCGTGTAGGTGGGTGTGCTCATCGGGAACGATCCTTCCGTTTCCCGGCTTATGGCATGGCCCACCCCCCTCGAATCAATATCGCTATTCCGTCAAGCGATTACGATTTCCTATCGTACTGCGCAGGCAGCGTCCGCGCCTCGGCCAACAACGCCTCTAAAACAGGCGTGCGCGGATCGTGGTGCGGCAGCAGCAAACCAACACTATATCCCTTGCGAGCACCGTAAATTGGCACCAGAGACAGGTCTTTCCCGCCGGACAGAAACCGCGCCGCATCGGTGGGCAATAATGCCATGCACCGCCCCGTCGCAACACTGGCCACCAGTGCAATAATTGAGTTGGATTCAATACGCACATCCGGCGTTGCGCCAAATTCCGCCAGCATCTGATTGATAATGCGGCGGTTTTGCATGTCCGGTGTCAGCAAGGCCAGCGATTCGCCGTCCAACTCGCGCCAGTGAACCCGCTCACGACCGGCCATAGGCGAATCCTCGGCGCAGACCAGAATGTACTTTTCCTCATAAAGCTCGGCTTTTTCGACCCGTCCCAGCGGCTCGTTATCGAGATAAGAAATACCGGCATCGGCCTCGAACTGGTCCAGCATTTTCAGGATCTCGCGCGACGTCCGTGCAAGGATGGTAAAGCCGACATTGGGGTGCTTAGTGGTGAATGAGGTGGCTAGGCGCGCCGCCCATGTTTGGGCCGTGGGGATAACCGCCAGTTTGACCTTGCCTGACAGGCCATGGCGCTTCATCCGCATTTCATCGCGCAACTGCCGGGTATCGGCCACAATGCGCTGCGCCCAGACCAGCGTCGCCTGGCCTTCGGGCGTCAACCCGCCAAAGCGCGAGCCGCGAAAAACCAGCTGCACTCCCAGAATTTCTTCGAGCTGCTTAATGCCTGAGGACAGCGTGGGTTGTGAAATGTTCAGGCTCTGCGCCGCGCGCCCAAAGTGGCTTTCACGGCTGAGGGCGATGAACATTTCCAGCTTGTCGTTCATGGGAAAACCAATGTTTTTGGGGCGTTACAAGGCGGCATCATCGCAAACTATCTTGAAACTTCAAGCAAGTTGCAAGAACCGCCGGGCGGCCTACTCGCCGTTTTGCGCCAAAAGCTGATAGCCCGGCGTTGTCACCGAACGAACGGTCGTGATCGGCAGATCACCGATCCAAGTGGTGCGTTCGATCACCAACAGGGCCGCGCCCTGTTCTACATCCAGCTGTACGGCCTCTGCCGCTTCGGCGGCAATGGCATAAAGACGCAAGTCATATCGGCTGTATGGCTTGTTGCGCACCAACCATTCATTGGCACTGAACCGCGATAGATCCACATCCAGAATTTCCGGAGCAGTTCGTGTGCTGACCCAGCGGTCCTCATATATGTAGGGCCGCCGGTCACTAAGATGCAGCGCCTGCACATGCAGCATCTCTTCTGGTGCGGACAACGCCAATGTCGTGACAATCGACCGAGGCGTCTGCGCCAGCCGACGTTGCGCCAAGTGATAGCTATAGGTTGCGCCGCGCGCCTCGACCTCGCGCCGGGTGATGGGAATGTCCAGCGTTGCCCGGCTGACCGGATCAACCCGCACATGCGTGCCGCCCTTGCGTTTACGCTCAACAATACCGGCGTCGGACAGGTCCTGCATCGCGCGCTGCACGGTCGAGCGCGCACAACCCAGTGTTTCGGCAATATCTTCGTCACGGGGCAGCTTGTCTCCCGGACGATACGTACCGTCCAGGACGCGGCGGTGGATGTGATCGCGCACATCCTTCCAACTGCGCCGGATCGGCCCACTCATGGTCATATATCCTGTCCCAACGCGCCCACGACCTTTTGAAACCGGGCTGCGATGGCCTCTCGCTCGGGGTGGCGTCCGCCAGTAATCACATGGCGTCCCGCACTCCAGACATCGCGAATACAGCGATCCCCCTGCCCGCCAAAGATCAGCGTATCCAGCGCGACATCACCCTGCCGGTTGCACACCACCGGGTTATCGACCGACAGCGCCAGCAGATCAGCCCACTGGCCCGGTGCAATGCTGCCCGACGCGCGCCCGGCCGCCTGTGCGCCCCCGGCGCTGGCCAGATCGACCAGAACGCGGCCCGTAGAGCGATCCGCCGTCGCCAATGCTGCTCGCGAGCGATCCCGCAAGCGTTGCGAATAGTCCAGCGTGCGCAGCTCATCAAAGTAACTGACATGGATATTGCTGTCCGAGCCAAAGCCAACGCGCCCGCCAGCCGCCACGAACTGCGTGCCATTGAATATCCCGTCTCCTAGGCTGGATTCGGTGATCGGGCACAGACCCGCGACGGCACCGGACCGGGCCAGACCCAGTGTCTCGGCCTCGGTCATTTGGGTCGCATGGATCAGGCACCAACGGTCGTTGACATCATAATTGTCCAACAACCATTCGGTCGGGCGCTTGCCGGTGTGAGCCTCGATTTCTTCGACCTCGGCGACTTGTTCGGCCAGATGCATGTGGACAGGGCCGGTGTCCGACAGGCCCAGCGCCATCTGCATACCCGCGCCGTCCACCGCGCGCAGCGAATGGGGCGCAATGCCGATACTGTAATCCGCAGGCCCCGCCGAGATCAGCTTCGCACCCGCCGCATGCAAATCGCCATAACGCGCCGGATCATTGCCAAACCGCTTCTGCCCTCCTGCCAAGGCGCGCCCGTCAATACCGCCCCATTGGTACAGCACCGGCAGCAACGTCAGGCCAATGCCCGTGGCCCGCGCCGCCGCCACGATCCGTCCGCTAAGTTCGCCGAGGTCGGCATAGGGTACCCCCCCCACATCATGGTGCAGATAGTGGAACTCGGCCACCCCCGCATAGCCGGTCTCCAGCATCTCCATGAACACCATGGCTGCAATCGCTTCGATGTCATCAGGGCTAAGGCGGTCCAGATAGCGATACATCAACTGCCGCCACGTCCAGAAACTGTCATTCGGGTTTGGCCCGCGCGTTTCTGTCAGGCCGGACATGGCACGTTGGAACGTGTGGCTGTGCAGATTGGTGGGCGCCGGCAGCAACAGGTCTGCGTGATGCGTGACGGGGTGCGCAGAGGCTCCGACGGATTCGATTCGACCTGCATTATCAATGCAGACAGCGACATCATTGGCCCACCCATCAGGGGTAAGAGCTTGTTTTGCTTGAATGACCTGCACAGGACCTTCTCCGTTGACAATATTATGTACCTACATATAAACATTATGCATGCACATTAGCAAGGAGCCCCGCATGTCCGCAGCCTATGTTCTGAGTAACGCCACCGTTGCCACAATGGCCGATACCGCCAGTGACTATGGCCTGATCGACGCCGCTGCGATTGCTGTGGATGCCAAGGGATCTATTGCTTGGGTCGGCCCTGCTACAGACCTGCCGAAAGAATACAATGGCTGGGCCACGCAGGACGTCGAAGGCAGGGTCATTACACCCGCGCTGATTGATTGCCACACCCATATCGTGCACGGCGGCAACCGCGCGCTGGAATTCGAGATGCGCCTGAATGGCGCCACCTACGAAGAGGTTTCACGCGCCGGGGGCGGGATTGTTTCGACCGTGTCGGCCACTCGCGACGCGGACGAGGTCACATTGCTGGCCAGCGCACTACCTAGGGTTGATGCTTTGATCGCCCAAGGCGTATCCGTAATCGAGATCAAGTCAGGTTACGGTCTGGACATTGAGACCGAGTTGAAAATGCTGCGCGTCGCCCGCCAGATCGCCGAGCAGCGCCCCATTCGTATCAGCACATCGTTTCTGGGTGCGCATGCTATTCCCAAAGATGCCGACGCCGACACCTACATCGACGAGGTTTGCATCCCTGCCCTTCGCGCCGCGCATGCCGAGGGGCTGGTGGATATGGTCGACGGGTTCTGCGAAGGCATTGCCTTTGACACCGCCCAGATCGCCCGCGTGTTCGACGTGGCGCAGGAATTGGGCCTGCCGATAAAACTGCATGCCGAACAACTCAGCAACATTGGCGGTACGGTATTGGCCGCCAAATACGGCGCGCTGTCGGTGGACCATGTAGAATACGCCAACGCCGAAGATGCCGCCGCGTTGGGACAGACCGGAACGGTCGCCGTTCTGCTGCCCGGCGCATTTTATACATTGCACGAAACACAAGCCCCGCCCGTCGCTGCGTTTCGCAAATGTGGTGTACCAATGGCCGTCGCGACCGACTGGAATCCCGGCTCTTCCCCGATGGGATCGCTTTTGTTGGCAATGAATATGGCTTGCACCCTATTTCGCATGACCCCGGCCGAGGCACTGGCCGGAACCACACGCAACGCAGCCCGCGCTCTGGGCCTGACTGATTGCGGCCAGATCGCCCCCGGTATGCGCGCCGATCTTGCCCTTTGGAACGTCAGTGCCCCCGGCGAACTGGCCTATGGGATCGGCATAAACCCGCTGCACAAACGCATTTTCAAAGGACATACCGCATGATTACGCTGATCCCCCGCCAAACCGATCTGAATGTGCTGGAAAACATCTGGCGCGGCACAGGCGCGGTCGCGCTGGACCCGGCAACCGGCACGGCGATTGCGGCCGCAGCCGATCTGGTGGCGCGTGCGGCCAATGGCAATATGCCCGTTTACGGCGTCAACACCGGCTTTGGTAAACTGGCCAGTGTCAAAATCCCGGCCAAGGACACTGCGCAATTGCAACGCAACCTGATCCTGTCGCATTGCTGTGGCGTAGGTGAGCCGCTGGAACCCGATACCACCCGCCTTATGATGGCACTGAAGTTACTGTCATTGGGACGTGGTGCATCGGGCGTACGCCCGGAATTGATTGCCCTGCTGGAAGGTATGATCTCCAAGGGTGTGACCCCCGTGGTTCCGGTTCAGGGTTCGGTGGGCGCGTCGGGCGATCTTGCCCCTTTGGCCCATATGGCCGCTGCAATGATCGGCGAAGGCGAAGCGTTTTTCGACGGCAAGCGCATGGCAGGGGCCGATGCGCTGCGTGCGGCGGGTCTAACGGCAATTCAACTGGGTGCGAAAGAGGGGTTGGCCCTGATCAACGGCACGCAGTTCTCTACCGCTTGCGCGCTGGTCGCGCTATTTGAAGCGTGGCAACTGGTGCAAAGCGCGGTTGTCACCTCGGCCATGTCTACCGATGCAATCATGGGCTCCACCGCGCCTTTACGCAGCGAAATTCACACATTGCGCGGCCACAAGGGTCAGATCGACGTAGCCGCGTCCATGTCCGCCCTGCTGGACGGCAGCCAGATCCGCGAAAGCCACCGCGAGGATGACGCGCGCGTGCAGGACCCCTATTGCATCCGCTGTCAGCCTCAGGTGACAGGCGCGGCCGTGGATCTGCTACGCTTTGCGGCTGGAACGCTAGAGGTTGAGGCCAACGCGGTGACGGACAATCCGCTGGTTCTGACAGAAACGGGCGACATCGTGTCAGGTGGCAATTTTCACGCCGAACCCGTCGCTTTTGCCGCCGATCAAATCGCGCTGGCACTGGCCGAAATTGGGGCAATCGCACAGCGCCGGGTGGCCTTGATGGTGGACCCAACCCTGTCATTTGACCTGCCCGCCTTCCTGACACCTCGTCCTGGCCTAAACTCGGGCCTCATGATCGCCGAAGTCACGACCGCCGCTTTGATGAGTGAAAACAAGCATCTGGCGCATGCCTGTTCGATTGACAGCACACCGACCTCAGCCAACCAAGAGGATCACGTCAGCATGGCCGCACATGCCGCGCGCCGCCTGAAGCGGATGAACGCCAACCTCTCGGTTATCCTAGGCGTCGAGGCGATGTGTGCTGCCCAAGGTATCGAAGCACGTGCCCCGCTCGCCACCTCGGCCCCGCTACAATCGGCGCTGGAAACGTTCCGCGCGCAGGTGCCCTCACTGGGCGATGACCGCTACATGGCCCCCGATATCGAAGCTGCCGCAGAAATGATCCGCGACGGTGTATTGTCACGGGCCAGCGGCGCAAAACTGGAGCTGTAGACCATGATCGCCATCACCCAAGGCAACAGCCCGCTGGTTTTGGGGCTCCCCCACACCGGCACCGACCTGCCCGAAGACTGCGCCACCCGCCTGAACGACCGCGGGCGTGAAATGGCCGATACAGACTGGCATATCCACGAGCTTTACGACGATCTTGTGCCCGACATCACCACCGTACGCACGCCAATCCACCGCTATGTCATCGACGCAAACCGCGATCCCAGCGGGGTCAGCCTTTATCCCGGTCAGAACACCACCGGCCTATGCCCACTGACTGATTTCGATGGGCATTCGATTTACAATGAAGGCGCTGAACCCGACGCGGGCGAAGTCGAGCGTCGCCGCCAAACCTATCACGCGCCCTATCACGCCGCGCTTGAGGCCGAATTGGCCCGCGTGCACGCATTACATGGGTTTGCTATCCTTTATGATTGCCACTCGATCCGCTCGAGCATCCCGTTTCTGTTCGACGGCAAACTGCCCGACTTCAACGTCGGCACCAATTTAGGCACCACCTGTGACGCCTCGATTGAATCCGTCGTGCATCAGATATGCGAACAGGCTGAAGGTTATACATCCGTTCTGAATGGGCGCTTTAAAGGGGGCTGGACCACGCGCCATTATGGCCGCCCCTCCCAAGGGTATCACGCCATTCAAATGGAACTGGCCCAATGCACGCATATTCAAGAAGCGCCGCCTTGGAACATCATCCCAGATCGTGCCACCCGCCTGCGCACCCATCTGACAACCATCCTGACATCCCTGCAAAACTGGAGCCCTGTATGAGCGATCCACGTAAAAACACCCGCGACATCTATCCTCCCACCGGGCCCGAGCTGACTTGCAAAAGCTGGATGACCGAGGCAGCGATGCGCATGTTGATGAACAACCTCCACCCCGACGTGGCCGAAAACCCGCATGAGTTGGTGGTTTATGGTGGTATCGGACGCGCCGCCCGCACATGGCAGGATTTCGACACCATCGTCGCCAGCCTGAAGGATCTGGAAGAGGATGAAACCCTTGTCGTGCAATCCGGCAAGCCGATTGCCGTAGTCAAAACCCACTCGGACGCGCCCCGCGTTTTGATTGCCAACTCGAACCTCGTTCCGCATTGGGCAACGTGGGATCACTTTAACGAATTGGATAAAAAAGGTCTGGCCATGTACGGCCAAATGACCGCCGGATCGTGGATTTACATTGGTTCCCAAGGCATTGTGCAGGGCACCTATGAAACGTTCCAAGAGGCAGGACGCCAGCATTACGGTGGCGATCTGACCGGAAAATGGATTCTGACGGGCGGTCTGGGCGGTATGGGCGGTGCTCAACCGCTGGCAGCAGTAATGGCCGGGGCGTGCTGTCTCGCGGTCGAGTGTAACCCCGACAGCATCGATTTTCGTCTGCGCACCCGCTACGTAGATGAAAAAACCGACAGTCTGGACGAAGCGCTTGAAATGATCGAGCGCTGGACCAAGGCGGGCGAGGCCAAATCAGTTGCCCTATTGGGCAACGCCGCCGATGTGTTCCCCGAGTTGGTGAAACGTGGCGTGCGTCCTGACATCGTGACCGATCAAACCTCGGCGCATGACCCCATCAATGGCTATCTACCACAGGGCTGGAGCATGGCAAAATGGCGAGAAATGCGCGAAACCGCCCCTAAATCTGTGGATAAAGCAGCCAGAAAAAGCATGAAAGTGCAAGTAAAGGCCATGATCGACTTTCACAGCGCGGGCATTCCCACGGTTGATTACGGCAACAACATTCGCCAGATGGCATTGGAAGAAGGTCTGGAAAACGCCTTTGACTTCCCCGGGTTTGTCCCCGCCTACATCCGACCGTTGTTTTGTCGTGGCATCGGCCCGTTCCGTTGGGTAGCCCTGTCGGGCGATCCCGAGGACATCTACAAAACCGACCAGAAGATGAAAGAGCTGTTCCCAGACAACCACCATCTGCACAACTGGCTGGATATGGCCCGCGATCGGATCGAATTTCAGGGCCTGCCTGCGCGCATCTGCTGGATCGGACTGGGTGATCGGCACCGCGCGGGGTTGGCCTTTAACGAAATGGTGGCAAATGGCGAATTGAAAGCGCCTATTGTGATTGGCCGCGACCATTTGGACAGCGGATCGGTTGCATCGCCCAACCGCGAAACCGAAGCAATGAAAGACGGCAGCGACGCCGTGTCGGATTGGCCGTTGCTGAACGCGCTGGTCAACACAGCGTCAGGCGCAACCTGGGTTTCCTTGCACCACGGTGGCGGCGTTGGAATGGGCTTTAGTCAACACAGCGGGGTCGTTATTTGTGCAGATGGCACGCCCGAGGCCGCAAAACGTCTGGAACGTGTGCTGTGGAATGACCCGGCCTCTGGTGTCTGGCGCCATGCCGATGCAGGATATGACGAGGCTCTGGACTGTGCACGCGAACATGGTTTGAAACTGCCACGCATACTGGGTAACTAACCTAAACAATAACATCAACAAGGAGAAGCAACATCATGGAAAGACGTAAATTTCTAGCCGCTGGCGCATTGGGCGCTGGCGCGGCTGCACTGGCCAGCCCGGCCATTGCGCAAGACAAACGTCAATGGAAAATGGTCACCGCATGGCCCAAAAACCTGCCCGGACCAGGCGTGGCGGCACAGATGCTAGCCGACCGGATCACCACCTTGTCGGGTGGCCGGATTGAGGTCAAACTGTACGCTGCAGGCGAGCTGGTTCCCGGCCGGGGCGTGTTTGACGCCGTGAGCGAAGGCACAGCCGAACTTTATCACGCCGTTCCCGCTTATTGGGGTTCGAAATCCAAGGGCATCCTGTTGTTCGGCTCGCAGCCCTTCGGCCTTCGTGCGGACGAACAATTCGGCTGGATGCAGCACGGCGGTGGTCAGGCGCTGTATGACGAAATGTATGGCCGTTTCGGCATCAAACCATTCCTGTGCGGCAACTCTGGCCCGCAATGGGGCGGCTGGTTCCGCGATGAAATCAACTCGGCCGAAGACCTGAAGGGTATGAAGTTCCGCACTACAGGTCTGGCGTCGGAAATGGCCACCAAAATGGGTATGGCCGCCGAGGCGATGTCGGGCCCTGCCATGTTCCAAGCGCTGCAAACTGGCGCGCTGGACGCGGGCGAATTCATCGGCCCATGGACCGACAGCGCAATGGGCTATTACCAGATCGCGAAGAACTACTATTGGCCCGGCGTTGGCGAACCCTCCTCGGCGGAAGAATCCGGCGTCAATGCAGACGTTTACGCCGAATTGCCTGACGACTTGAAACAGGCCGTCTCCTTCGCGTGTGAAAGCCTCTACAATCCGGTTTGGACCGAGTACACGACCAAACACGCGCTGGCCTTGAAAACCATGGTCGACG
The DNA here is from genome assembly GCA_027214255.1 of Roseovarius aestuarii. GTDB lineage: Bacteria > Pseudomonadota > Alphaproteobacteria > Rhodobacterales > Rhodobacteraceae > Roseovarius > Roseovarius aestuarii_A. Next base: position 35,291 of record JAPWHL010000017.1, on the reverse strand, counting down.
AACATGGTGTGATCGTGCGCAAGTTCCCCGATGATGTGATTGAGGCAATGGGGGTTGCGGGTGGCGAGGTCATCGACGAGTTGCGTCAGGATGATGATGAGCTGACACGCCGCATCACCGAAAGTTTCATCGCCTATCGTGACAGCATCGGCAGCTATATGACCTATGCAGACAATGGCCAGATGAACGCGCGCGCGCAAGTGTTCGGCTACTAAGGAAATTTCGCCCCTTTCCCGCTTTTAGGTTCAGGGGCGACATGTCATTTAGCCGCACGACCATAAATCTCTGGCGCGGGCGTTTGCGCACGCCCGCGCCAGACCACATCTTCGGGAGTCAGCATGGGACAGATCGCAGCGGCAATTGACCGTATCAACACGGCCATCGCGCAGGTCGTGCGTTGGCTGGCCCTGATGATGGTTCTAACGCAATTTGCAATCGTCATGGGGCGCTATATTTTCGGCGTCAATTCCATCGCGGCGCAAGAGAGCGTTCTATACATGCACGCTACGCTATTCATGTTGGGCGCAGGCTATACTCTGTTGGTCGACAAACACGTGCGCGTTGATGTGTTCTTTGCCAAGGCCAGCCCAGCCACCCAACGACGGATCGACATTTTCGGGCATATTTTCCTGTTGTTACCCTCCATGGCAGCATTGCTGTATTGGTCATGGCCGTCGGTGCGTAATTCGTGGAAAATCCTTGAAGGACCGCTGTCCGTCGGCGGCATTGAGGCCGTGTTTCTGATGAAATCCTTGATCCCCGCATTTTGCATTCTCGTGATGGTGCAATCTCTCGCCCAATTGATCCGTTTGCTTGAGCAGGAGCGCGCCACATGACCGAATATCTTGATATCATCATGTTTGGCGCGCTGATGATCGCAATACTCAGCGGCTTTCCGGTTTCGTTCTCAATCGCAGGCGTAGCCATCATTTTCGCTTATCTGGGATGGGTCACAGGCGCGATGGACATCGGCCTGCTTGGCGCGATGGGCCAACGGGTATTTGGGCTGCTCAGCAACACGGTGTTGATCGCCATCCCGCTGTTCGTGCTGATGGGCGCGGTGTTGGAGAAATCGCGCATCGCCGAGGACCTTCTAGATACGATGGGCCGCTTGTTTGGACAGTTGCGCGGCGGTCTGGGCATATCTGTCGTCTTGGTTGGCGCTCTCTTAGCGGCGTCAACAGGCATAGTAGGCGCAACTGTGGTGGCCATGGGCATGATCGCCCTGCCTACCATGCTGCGCGCCGGATACGACCCACGGGTCGCTTCGGGCATTGTGTGCACGGCTGGCACACTGGGACAGATCATTCCACCGTCGACTCTGCTGATCATCTTGGCGGATGTAATGTCCAACGCCTACCAACAAGCCCAGTACGAGCAGGGAAAATTCTCGGTCGAGGCCCTGTCCGTGGGGCAATTCTTCGCCGCAGCGCTGATGCCCGGTCTGCTGTTGGTTGCACTGTATTTGCTTTACGTACTTGGGCGTGGCGTGCTGCGCCCGCAGGACATGCCTCCGGCCCCAATGGATCTGGCCAAGCCCGATCGCGCCGAAATATTCAGCGCAATCGTTCCTCCGGTTCTGCTGATCTTTGCAGTCCTCGGCGCAATCCTGGGCGGTGTCGCCACCCCGACCGAGGCCGCGTCAGTCGGCGCAGTTGGCGCATTGCTAATGGCCGGTCGGCGTATGGGACACTCCAAACGCCTGATCCTGTGGGGGGCCGCCGCATTGATCGCCGTTGGCGTTTTGGCGGGGGCCTACCCCGTGCGTTTGCAGCGCAACGATCTGGGAATGGGCAGCTATGCGTTGGGCGCACTTTATGCCGGGCTGGCATTGATCGGCGGACTGGCCATCCTGCAAGCCTTGCGCACCGTCATCCAAGAAAAGGTCATCACAGAGGCTCTGAATTCCACACTAACCATGACGGCAATGATTTTTGCCACGATCCTGTCCGCGGGGATTTTCAGCCTCGTCTTCATCGGCTTGGGTGGTGAGGATCGCGTGGCCGAAATGCTGGCCGACCTCCCCGGAGGGCCCAATGGAGCCCTGTTATTTTGCATGGTATTCATTTTTGTTCTGGGGTTCTTTCTGGATTTCGTCGAAATCTCGGTAATCGTTTTGCCCCTGGTCACGCCGTCGTTGATCCTGATGGGACACGATCCGATCTGGTTGGGCATTTTGATTGCGATCAATCTGCAAACATCGTTCCTGACGCCGCCTTTCGGCTTCTCGCTATTCTATCTGCGCGGGTCCGCGCCGCCCGAAATCACGACGGGCCATATCTATCGCGGCGTGATCCCGTTTATTGGATTACAGGCTGTGGGCGTCGCTTTGGTCTGGTTCCTCCCGTTCATTGCCACATGGTTGCCCAACGCAATTTTTTAGCCGCGATTCCGTTAGGTCCGCTTAAGCGCACCTAACCTGCCCCTTGCGCTATCCTGTGCACTGCGCAACGTTGGGACATGTGATCAAATACCCCAACCGAAAGACAACGCATGCGTTTCACCCTGAGGCAACTCAGCTACTTTATCGCCGCTGGCGAAACCGGTAGTGTCACGCGCGCTGCCGAACGGGTTAATATTTCGCAGCCCTCGGTCTCAGCAGCTATTTCACATCTGGAAACCGAATTTGGCGTGCAATTGTTCGTGCGCCAGCATGCGCAGGGGCTGGCGTTAACTCCGGCGGGCAAACGTCTGTTAAAAGCCGCCAAACTATCGATGCAATCTGCGCATGGGCTCTACAGTGTCGCCAGCGACACCGGATCGTTGGTGTCCGGTGAGATCAACGTCGGTTCGTTTCAGACCTTTGCCCCGCTGATCCTTCCCGAACTCTGGCGCAGTTTTTCAGCATTGCATCCAGGCATCCAGATGAGTGTGGTCACAGGCAGCGAACAGGAAATGGTCAGCGGACTACGTCAGGCCCGTATCGACACCGCCCTAACCTATGACTTGCATCTGGGTGCCGAGATGACGTTTACACCACTCAGCCCCCTGCCCACCTTTGCCCTTTTGGCTGCGGACCATCCGTTAGCAGGCAAAGCCGAAGTCACGCTGGCGGAACTGGTTGAAACGCCCTTTCTGCTGTTGGACCTGCCCCTGAGCAGGCAATACTTCCTGACCCTGTTCGAGGCCCAAGGCGTGACTCCGCGCATCCGCGCCGAGGTTCCAGACCCGACAATCTTGCGGTCCTATGTTGCGGCAGGCATTGGTTTCTCGCTGATGACGGCACGTCCACTGAACACCCACGCCCAGACAGGTATGCCGCTGGCCTATGTCCCCCTAGCAGGAGACCACGCGCCATTGGTGGTCGGTCTGGCCCGCCTGCGGGAACTCGCCCCCACAGGTGTACAAAGCGCGTTTGAAGCCCATTGCCGTCAGTTGATCTCCCCCGGCAACATCCCCGGCATGCAGCCCTTTGACGTCTCCTCACTTGATCTTGCACAGTATTCGGAATCCTGACGCCACCCTTCGGAAAAGCCGATTGGGCAGAAGCTGCGATCTCGGGCAATATATTCCCAACAGGGGCACCCCGCCCGGATCGAAAGGCATTTTCAATGGACGGATCACACGCCCACACCCTACGCGACCGGTTCTTGCAAGGGATGAGTCATGCGGCCTGCACCGTCAACGTCGTCACCACGGACGGCCCGGCAGGGCGCGCCGGCGTAACCGTCTCGGCAATGTCGTCGGTTTCGGCGGATACAGACCGCCCCACGTTGTTGGTTTGCGTGCATCACCTGAGCCAAGCAGCGTCGATGATCCGCGAAAATGGCGTTCTATGTGTCAACGTGCTGCGCGATGATCAATCGCATGTTTCCGACGCCTTCGCGGGCCGTTTCAAAGGCGAAGTCGCCGATAAATTCGACTGTGCTGAATGGCTAACCTGCGCGTCAGGGGCACCGCGGCTGACGGCACCACTTGTCGCGTTTGATTGCGCGTTGGTATCATCCGAAAAAGTCGGCACCCATCACATTTTCCTCTGCGAAGTCACAGACCTGCATGGCGCGGAGGGCGGTTCGCCCTTGATCTATGCCAACCGCGCCTACGGGGCCGCACGGCGTATCGACAGTGTCACCAGCCTGCGCGCCGGACGTGACGCCGAAGGGCGCACGTTACGCATCGGTTGTTTTCCCACCATCGGCCCGTACCTTCTGCCACGACTTCTGGCCGAGATGCCCGGCACGACGCCTCGTATGATCGAGGGGGATCGTCGCGCCCTGTCTCAGGCGTTGCAAACCGGTGAATGCGACGTGGCACTGATGTATGACATCGGGTTGGCCGATATGTTTCAAACCCAGCCGCTGACCGATTTGACGCCCTACGTGTTGCTGCCCGGCGATCATCCATTAACCAAGAAGGCGCGCATCACCCCCGACATGCTGAACAACCTGCCGATGGTCCTGTTGGACAGCGATCCTAGCCGCACGTTCTTTCCCGGCCTGCTAACCTCTGCCGGGGCTACACCCACTGTCGCGCATCACGCGCCCAGCATCGAAATGGTACGTGGCATGGTCGCACATGGTCTGGGATATGCAATATTGGCGACCAAACCAGCCAGCGCAATGAGCTATGATGGGCTGAGTGTGGTTGCCCGCCCACTGGACGGCGTCAGCGGCTCCAGCAGCGTGGTTCTGGCATGGCCCAAAGGCGCGGCGCTGGAGGGCGCAGCGGCCGAGTTCGCCATACTGTGTCGCAAGGCATTCGATGGGCATTCACCCTCGACCTAATCCCAGCGGTTTACAGCCCCGTCTTTAACCGGTCGATCAGGTGCGGCCTCATTCCGGCGATCAAGGCCGTCACGCATACCTTCATATCTGCAGAGCCGCGCGCCTAAACACCGCGCCTCGCCCGGCGTCAATGCAAAGGCGCGCGCAGGCCCGTGTCGGTCTATCGACTGGCCCGACGGTCGCAAAGAGATTGGCGCGTGTGCCATCGTCATTTTGCGCCAGTTTTCAGCCGACCCCGGCGCGGTCCATCAGGCCAGTGGCACAGGCGATCAACTCGCATTTTTGAGCCGCAGCTTAGCGTGCGAAAGGCAATCCATCCTCAAAAACACCCGGCGTTTGCATGAGTTTACAAATCCCCCGGCACTCCATAGCTGGGCGCGGCCTCGGGGTTCAAAGCACGCGCGACATAATCCGCCATTTGCGGTTGATACGCAGTCCACAGGGCGCGCAAATCGGCAATCGGGCAGCCTTCGGACCAATCCACGCGCAAATCAACCAAGGGCCATGGAGTTTGGTCTGCAACCAGCAGGCACGCCGATCGCACCGGACCTTCCTCGCCCCCGCCCTTGTTCAGCCCCGCCTCCAACGCTCCCAACAGCCGCGCAGGCAACGCCAGATCAGATGTTTCGGAAAACGTATCCACCATCACCTGTGGCAAGCGCGCCGAGGACAACAGATTGCCCGCCGCAATCACCCCATCGCCTATCGCCGTGGCATTGGTCCCCAGCGTTTTGGTCCCGGAAAACAGCGCAGTCCGCCCCTGATGATCAATCACCGCCACTTGGCGAAAATCGGGATGTTTTTCGCCCGACATCACCTTGCCCAACGCGGCCTGCGCCTCGGCGCCGCCCGCGATAGCGTCCAGAACGTCGTTGCCGATCGAGGGCATGGTGACGTTTTGCGTGGCCACGGCCCCGACGCCTGCACGCACCCACGGGCAACGGCTTCCGACAGCGATAGAGCTGGTGGTGATGGCGACGCCCATTTGGCCCGTGCGGGCGCAGCGTCCGGTGATCGAAAATGTCATGGTTCGGTCCTTCTTGAAACGGGTGCGGCGGATCAAACACAGGCACGCACCCGCCGATGATCCGCCTGCTTTACTTGGCGCAATAAAGGGCAACCCGACCGTGTGTCGCATCGCCCGAAAACTCAATCGGGGATAACAGCCGTCACTTCGATTTCAACCACCCATTCCGGGCGCGCGAGGGCAGGCACGACGATCCCGGTGGAACACGGATGCACGCCCTTCAGCCATTTACCCATTTCTGTATACACGGCCTCACGATACCGGATGTCGGTCAGATACACCACGATCCGGCAGACATGGGCCATTTCGCTGCCGGCCTCGCGCAGCAGCATGTCGATGTTTTCCATCGTCTTTGCCGTCTGTTTGCCCGCGTCACCCACGTGCAGGCTTTCGCGGCTCTCCAGATCCTGTGACACCTGCCCGCGCAGAAACACCATTGTTCCTCGCGCGACCACTCCTTGGCTTAGATCGTTGTCCAGTTTCTGTTCGGGATAGGTTTCTTTGGTGTTGAAAGGCCGAAGGCGCTTGTGGATCATGGTTTTAAGTCCTCTGATTTACTTGGATTATTGAGCAGCGGCGGCGTAGCCGCTGGAAACCTTGGCATGAATGTATTGGGCAAAGTCATAGATGGGGCGCTCAAGATGGCTTAGGTGGCCGGGTCTGGCCAAACCCGAGGACAGGCCGCGATAGACCTTTTCAGTACACCCGCGATCCTCCAGATTGACTTCGTCCAGCAGGGTGCGCAGCGCACTGTCATACTCATGGATGCCCGGATCGGAGGCGAAATGGGGATCGAACCCGCCACCGAACAACATGCGCACGCGCCCCGGCCCTTCAGGTTGTAGGCACAGATACCAAAAATAGCCGGGGGTTAGCGTGACCATATGGCTGGGATAGATCGACATGAGCGCCGAGGTCTGGCGTTGTGCGCCTTGCAAGGTTGTATTGTCAGGATGCGCGTTGCCAATGGCCAACTCGGCCTCTTTGGTGAACCAGTGGATGTTGAAATGCGGGTGTCCTTCGGGGCAGTCGACACGCGCCAAATCCGTGAACGGCCCCACAGTTCCGTTGTGACAGACTGGTAAATGATAGCTTTCCATATAGTTTTCGGCCAACACCTTCCAATTGGTGTCCCAGACGTGTTCTTCAAAAAACGTCTCGACGTAATGTTCCATCCCGTAAGGGGCGATCATTTTTTCCAGCGGCGCCAATTGTTGCGATACAGGGGCCACATCCGGGTTCAACGTGACATAGACCCAACCCAGCCATTCTTCGCAGCGGATTTCTTCCAGCTTGTAATCGCCTTTGCAGAATTCCGAATTGCGGGCCATTTCCGGCGCTCCGCGCAATGATCCGTCCAAGTTGTAGGTCCACGCGTGATAGGGGCACACAATGCTGCGGGTGTTGCCGCGCCCTTGTAACAGTGTGGACATGCGATGTAGGCACACGTTGGGCATGGCGCGCAGCCCACCCTCACGGTCACGCAACACGATGATCGGCTGCCCGGCCAGATCCAGCGTGGTATAATCACCGGGATTTGCCAGCGCACTGGCGCGCCCGACGCAAAACCAGTCTGCGCGAAACACATGTTCCAGTTCAAGCGCCAGAAACGCCTCCGAGGTATAGACCTCGGGGGGCATAGACATAGCTTTGTCAAAGGGGCGGCTGGTCGTTTGTTCCAGCGCTGCAAGGGCATCCACACTGTCTTTGGCCATGGCCATAATCCTGTTTGCTAGGGGATTGGAATTAGGCGCCCGCACCTGCCGAGATGCGGGAATTCAGGTAATGTGCAAAATCATAGTTTGGTCGCTCTAGATGGCTAAGATGCCCCGGCGCCGCCATGGCCGAACACAGGCCGCGATAGACCTTCTCGGTACAGCCCCGATCCTCAATGTTCACGTCATCCAACAGCGCCTTGAGGTCTGCGAAATTTTGTGCCGCGTCCGGATCGTTTTTATAGTCATCAGACATGCCTCCGCCAAACCGGATGTGCACACGCCCGGGAGTGACGGGGTGCAAGGACAGATACCAAAAATACCCCGGCGTCAGCGTGATCAACAAACTGGGATAGATCGCCAACAAAAACGTTGTGCGCCGCGCATCCCCTTGCAAGCGCGTGTTGTCGGGATGGGCCATCGCAATGCGCAGCTGATCATCCTTGAGGATCGTGTGATAGTTGAATGCGTCACGACCAGGCGGGCACACCATATCCTCTAACTTGCTCAGGCCGCCAATGGTGCCCGCGTGGCACACAGGCAAGTGATAGCTTTCCATAAAGTTCTCGGCCAACACTTTCCAATTAGTGTCCCATTCGTGCTCCTCGAAAAATGTCTCGGTATAGTTGGTCATGTCGTAGCCAGCGACCAGATCCTCGACCTCCTGCAGGGCGTCCGCGACGGGCTGTGCATCGGGATTCAATGAGACGAAAACCCACCCCAGCCACTCTTCGCAGCGCGCTTGCGGAAGGCGATAGTGATCCTTGCAGAACCCTTCGTTCAGGGTCATCGCGGGCGCACCGCGCAGCGATCCATCCAGATTGTAGGTCCATGCGTGATAGGGGCACACGATAGAGCGGGTGTTACCACGCCCGTGCAGCAGGGTGGACATGCGGTGCAGGCACACGTTGGACATGGCACGCAAGCCACCCTCGCGGTCACGTAAAACGACGATGGGCTGGCCGGCCAGCTCCAGCGACACATAATCCCCCGTATCGGCCAGGGCACTGGCGCGCCCCACGCAATACCAATCGCGCGCAAATATCTGATTCAACTCCTGTTTTAGAAATTCCTCGGACGTATAGACGTCGGGCGGCATGGCGCGGGCCTGCTCAAACGGGAGGTCGGTGTTGGCGCGCAGCAATGCTGCGGCGCTTCCGTCCGGTGTCTGATCGTCTGGCATGGGTGGCCTCCATTTGCGTCTGCTATGCGCCCCCCCTCACAAGGCGCGCACGCATTAAGAGTTAAATCAAAGCCTTTACTCAGCGGCTTTGCTCGCACTGGCTGCGGATTGCGCATACCAGCTGTCGATCGACGAATCGCCACCCTTGAAGGGAGTGCCGCCGGTCACGCGGTCACTGAGATCGGCCGCGTCCTTGACGAAGGCCAACGGCCCGTCCCAATCAAAGCTGCGATAGACCGCGCCCAGATGCGCAAAGGGCGGAGCCTGCGCGAACAACTGAAAGCTTAGTCGGTGCCCCGCATAATCCGAATTCAGCAGGTCGCGTGCAAAGGCCAGCAGTTTGCGCCGGTCATCCGCGACCCATTCGTCATTGATGGAATAGTACTTGTCCATCCACGGCTTTGTTTCGGGGTGCTCAAACGACGCCACGTCAGGCGTAACACATATCTGCCCGCCACACAGTTCACGCGCGATATGGATCATGTTGTGCAACTGGCTACAGGCCAGAACTCGGCCCGTATAGAGCAGCGACTGGTTGGGCATCATCAGGCCTGCTGGGCTGCGTTCGCCCAACGCGATAGATGCGGTCAGATGGGCATTGATCCCTTCGCGGTAAACGGCCAGCTGTGCCAGTTTTTCCTGCACCGCCTGCTGTTTGTCCAACCCCGTTTGGCGGGCATTGAACAGCGCCGCGCCGATCATCATATCCGCCACTTTCAGGTTGCGCTGAACAAAGGCAAAGGCCGAGTAACGATGCAACGTGGCCCGGATGAACGCCGCCGCCTTGGTATGGCGATAGAACAGGACATTCTCCCAAGGAATCAGGACGTTGTCGAAAATGACAATCGTGTCCACCTCGTCAAATTTGTTGGCCAGAGGATAATCTTTTTCAGGGGCACGTCCGGCAAATCCGGTACGGCAAATGAACTTCAGATTGGGGCTGTTAAGGTCGCAAATAAACCCAACAGCGTAATCCGACAGGGCCGCGTTGCCCCAATTGGCGATGGTCGGCTTGGTAAAGGCCTGATTGGCATAGGCAGCGGCAGTTTCGTATTTGGCACCGCGCACAACGATCCCTTCCGAGGTTTCTTTGACCACATGCAGCAGCATGTCAGGATCCTGATCCTGCGGTGCCTTCGAGCGGTCGCCTTTGGGGTCGGTATTGGCGGATACGTGAAAAGGATCCTCGTGCAGGACCTTGAAAATATGGTTCTCGATGTTTTTGGAGAACTGCGGATCGACCTCGTTCAGCACATCTTGACCATCATAAAGCGACCACATCTCGCCCACGGTCTCGTCGCCGACGCGGGTGACGACGCCACCAATGTCATTCATCATATTGTCGGTCGCACGGCGCTTGGCCCACCAGTCATCCTGACAATATGGTAGCGCATTCCCAAGGGCGTTGCGCTCGCCATTTTGTTCGACCGTCATGATGTCGCGATGGGCATCCTCGTGCTGCATGTCATAGATTCGGGCGCGAACATCGACCAGCGGCTTGAACTGGGGGTGCGTCGTGACATCCTTTACCTTTTCGCCGTTCATATAAATATCGCGGTTTCCGCGGATCGAATCCCTATACTGGGCACCCGTTCTGATCATCCCATCCTGTCCTTTTCCTGCCGTCACGCGCCATACGCATGGTGAAACTGTCCTATTGGACAAATCTATCAAACAGTCAGGTCACTGGGTAATCGGCGTTTCCGTGGCAGTGGCACAGAAAAACAAAATCAATGCCGGGCATAAATTTTAAGCAGATATGTAAGGAGGGGGCTGTCACGCCACGTCAGGCAAGTGGCACGATGCAGCCTGTCAATTGCGCGGCCGAGTCAATCCCGTCAGCCGGATGGCGGCCAGTCCCAAATGCAGGCTTAGTGCGATGGCACAGGGCAAAACATAAGCCTTTAACGCGATTCCTGCACCAAATCCAAAGACCAGCGCCGCAAAGAACAATACAGTGCCTAGAACCGAAGCCAGAATGTAAAGCCCTACTGCCGATGGGCGGTGTGCGCCAACATCCGAAGACATACCTGTGAGAGGATCAGACGCCGTACGCTGCGCCAAAGTACCATTTTTGTGCAGTCGTATCGCGTCATGCCCCGCCCGCGCATAATACCCGTCGCGCCAAGCGCCATGTATCGCATCCATATCGGGCCGTTTTACCAGCATCTACATCAACCACCCTTCTCGCCCACCGCGTCAGGCTAAGCGCACAATGCTACCATTGTCTTAACATCTGACAGCTCGCGCAAGCACGCTTAGGTTGAATCGCCCAGTGCGACAGAACCCAGCGGCTGATTGGCAACATATTATGGAAATGGGGCGTTAATTCGACTTGGGGAAATGATACCAAGGTTTTTTATCGCTGGGATGCGCACCGGGACCACCCGGACGGAACCAGATCAAAATGCCGCCAGATTCGCCAAAGCCGCCATCAAGATCGTTGAAAACAATCTGTCTAGGGATGGTGATCTTTAACTCGCGCGTCTCATCGCCCGCGCGCCAAGGCCGCTCGGTGGTGATGCAATTCGCTTGTAATCCTGCATAATCGGTTGCCGGTTCGACCTTGGCCAGAAACGTCAGGCCTTGCGCCACGGCGTCTCCGCCGAGCGCGACACCGCCGCTGTCCAGAATCTTGGGCGCGGAATTGCGTGTCATGACGGATTGATTGATGCTTTCGGCCCAGACACCGCACACCCCTGTGCGACCACCGATATTGCGCGCCTCCAGCGCGACGGTCAGACCGCCAGGCGAGGTAAACGTCCCACCACCCAATGTCGGATTGGGGCCCAGCGTGGCAGTGCCTGCGGGCATGTTAGAACTGCACGCCCCAAGGGCCAAAGCGGCTGACAAAATCAAAGCAGGCGTTTTCATGGTGTTTCCCTCGGAAGGTGGTATCAAACTCAACAGAACCGCAGCGCCCGCACAAATGCAAGGCTACGCATCGCGCGCGCCAAAGGGCAGGCAATCATCAGCCGTTTGCGGCATAGGCCGCTGTTTCCTTTAGCATCTCGGGATAGTATTTTTCCAGTGTCGGCAAGAACGCCTCGCGCAGACGGCCAACCTGTGCAGGGGTCAGATCATCTTTCCAAACCCCCGCCTGCCCTTTGGCGAAAAAGCTGGTCATGCCTTCGGGTTTCTCGGCAAAGCCCTTTTCGCGCTCTTGTTTTTGCATATTGGCAAAGCTGGTGGCCTTGATCGCGCGCGCCAGTTTGGCCGCGTCCACCTTTTGCCCCAAAAACACCTCCAGCACGCCGCGCATTTCGCGCGCGGGCTTGGATAGCAGATCTTCGTAACGGATCACACGATGCTTCAGCCCTTGGGCGTGGGTCCATGAATAGACGTGATCATCCCAGCGCCCCAACAAATCAAAAATACCCGTGGGTGTGCCCATCACCGAATCCGGGTTGCACATCCGGTCAATCGCCGTGTCTATGTCTGCCGACTGGTGGCGTGCAAAAGATGGCGCCAGATCGAAAGGATTGCGGATCAGATAGATCCCCCCTGCCGTCACCTCGGGTGGAATCACATCCGCATCAAACAGGCGCACCGTCTGGCAATGGGTCTTGACGAAATGGTGGTTTGGACGCGATTGCGCAATCAGGCGCAATGCCGGGCCGCGCACCTTCATCCAGTCGGCCATGTCCTTGCCCTTGAAGGGGCCGCCATTGGCCGCATCGTAGAAATCCTGACGCACATCCGCCGTGGTAAAGTTGCGCAAATTGTTGATGTCAGGCGCTTGCCCCGGCGGCATAAAGTAATGCGCCAACAGGCTGCGCATCCACGTGTTACCGGATTTAGGAAAGGATGCGATCCAGATGATACGTTGTAGATTGCTCATGGTTTACAAATACCCAAAGCGTTTCATCGTGCTGCGGTGATCGCGGCGCAGCTGATCGGCCAGTTCTTCGGACAGGGCCTCTTTCCACTGACCGGACTGGCCCTTGTTAAAGAATTTCTCGGACTTGCCGGGGTTTTCCTTGAAACCGCCCTCGCTTTCTTGCTTGGACACCTCGTCAAAGCTGGAAAACTTGATCGCCTTTTTCAGACGCTCTTCCTCCAGCGGAACCCCCAGATGCTTGACCAACGCACCAAACGCGACTTCAGGTTGGTCCAACATATCCTCATAGCGCAGCACGCAAACGGGATACGGCGCCTTGGATGTCCATGAATTCACATGTTCGCTCCACGATCCCAAAAACTGCCAGACCGTGGCAGCATCCGATGCGTTTGCATTATCGCTGCGACCGATCGCGGCAACGGCCTGCGCAACATCAATCCCATAGTGGCGTGCATAAGACAGCACCATATCCAACGGATTTCGCACAATATAAACGGCCGATCGCGTATATTGCAGCGGGATCAGGTCCACGCCATAGGCGGGATTGCGGATGTTATGGGTTTTGACCAGATTGACGTCAGCATTGTTGCCGACGATCCCGCGCAGAACCTTGTCGCGCAACCGCAGCGTGGTTTGCACATCATTCAGGTCCGCCGGCTGGCCCTTTGCCACCATAGTATAGGTCTTGGCGATGGAATCCCCCATGCCGAACCTGTGCACCTCATTGATGGGGACGGGTTCTTTTGGGTTCATCAAATAGTTGGCCAGAAAAATCCGCGTCCAAGTGTTGCCGGATTTAGGATAGGACGCCAGCCAGACAATGCTTTTCTTCATGGGATCCGCCCCTGCCGTTTGGGTTTCAATTCATGCTTGGAATTAAAGGAACGGCGGCGGTCTTGCCACCCCTAAGGGCGCATTTTTCGTACCCACATAAGAAACGGGAGGGATGTTGCCACCCCTCCCGCGTATTCAACTCAACCAGGTGTTCTTAGAACGACAGGTTGATGCCGGTGCCGATGACGGTACCTTCTACAGTGGCCGCGCCGCCGTTGTCGGCGTCAACTTGTACTGCGTAGATGTCCCAGGAAACGCCGGGGCCCAAGTCGCGGCTTGCGCCGATACGGTAGGCTTCGTAATCCGCGTCGGTTGCACCAACGTCAACTTTGCCTTGGAAAGTCAGAGCTTCGAATGCCCATGGACCTGCCGCGTCATATGTCACACCGAACGACCAGCCTTCGCTGTCGCCAACGCCACCGGCTGCGCCGTTGTCGTTTTCAGCATAGTGACCGCCAACTGTGAAGTCGCCGAAGCCAACCTGCAGACCAACACCCCATGTATCGGGATCGGAAGCCGCGCCAGCCGCGTCGCCTGTGCCGTAACGGGCGCCCAGTGTAACACTGGTCGAACCGAATGTCTGGCTGTAGTTCAGGCCGATGTCGAAGATGTCCGACAGAACGGTGTTTTTGTCGACGTTGAAGCTGTTACCAACGTTGATTGCACCTGTAGGCGCATACGAAACACCAACTGTCAGGCCGTTGAACGAAGGCGTGAAGTAAGTGATACGCTGAACGTCGTTGTTGCCTGCGACTTCAGTGTACGCGGACAGACCAGCCTGACGGAAACCGCCGGGGTATGCTGCCGAGAACGGGATGAATGTCGAGATCGAAGGCGAGTTGATGTACATCGAAGTCACGCCAGGAGCAGCAACCATCGATTTGTAACCAGCCGAGTTCTCGGAACCGATGATGATCTGACCCAGAGTGTCCGAGCTGATCGTCATGTACGATTCGTCGATTTCACCGAAAGCGTTCTGTTCGCCTTCCAGCTGGATGTTCACACCGAATGTCAGGCCGTTGTCCAGCGTGATCGAAGGTGTAAAGATGATTTCCGATGTCGAGTGAATGTCGATACCGTCTTGGTTTGGCGCAGGAGCCGTGCCGGAAACGTCAGTCCAGGCAACGTGTTGGCTCATGTAGCCGCCGAACGAAACGTCCCATTCTTGGGCTGTCGCGGGTGCAGCGAAGGCAACGCCAAGGGCGAGTGCGCTAGTGCTAAGCAGATGCTTTTTCAAAGGGTGTCCCTCCTCATAGTAGCAGGAATGTGTGTCATGATCCGCCGCCTCCAGAGTTAGACGCGACTTGGGGATGAAATGCTGCATTTTGGCCTGTACTGTCAACGCAGCCCGACCTTGGCGTGATGATGTTGCCTCGGTTGTGACGAATAAGGCACACAGATTTGGGCGGCTTCGTGGCATTTACCCCTTATTTCCTGCAATCGTTGAGGTTTTCACCATATCGCACCGGTTTCGCCCCCACCAGCAGATCACCGGCCAAGAACACGCCTAAGGGCGCAAACGCGTTGCAAAAAACCCGGATGCCACCGGCCAACACCGCACAAAACCCGATTCCCCGACCGTGCGCGACTCGCCCCAAGGGAACCCGATCAGCGGCGCGGCCCGCACGCTATACGGCCTGCCTGGGCACACGGCATCGCCCTCAGGGCCAAACCAATGGCGTCGGCCCGCTCTAAGACGGGCCAATGTAAATCAGGCCTATGTGTGTCGCGACAAGACCTCGGGCGTTCGACGCGCGCAACCGTTCTTTGGGCTTTATGCCCGCAATCCCAACAACGCTGCGCCCTGATCCTGTTTATTCTGGTCGGGGCAATTGCACCCGCCCCCCCGAATCGCGCAGGATGCCTGCATCCTCAGTCACATGCCCCAAACAGGAGTTCCCATGTCCCAAACCGCCCGCACAGAACAGGCCAGCCCCAATATCGCCCATTGGCAATCCCGCACCGAACTCGCCGCGGCGTTTCGCTGGACCGAACGGCTGAACATGCATGAAAGCGTCGCCAACCATTTCAGCCTCGCGGTAAACGATGATGGCACCGAGTTCTTGATGAACCCGAACCAGATGCATTTCGCACGCATCCGCGCGTCTGATCTTCTCTTGCTGGACGCCAACGACCCCGAAGCACTGAATCGCCCCGGCGCGCCCGACCCAACGGCATGGGGGCTGCATGGTGCGGTGCATCGCCATTGTCCTCACGCGCGCTGCGTGATGCACGTCCACTCGATTCACGCCACGGTGCTTGCCTGCCTGGCTGACAGCACCCTGCCCCCGATCGATCAAAACAGCGCCACGTTCTTTAACCGCACCGTGGTCGACGAACATTACGGCGGGCTGGCCTTTGAAGACGAAGGCACACGCTGCGCCGCACAACTCAGCGACCCCAAGGTCAAGGTGATGGTCATGGGCAACCATGGCATTCTGGTTCTGGGCGATTCTGTGGCAGACACCTTTAACCGCATGTATTACTTCGAACGCGCGGCCGAGACATATATCCGCGCCCTCCAAACCGGACAGCCTCTGCGCCGCCTTAGCGATGAAATCGCTGAAAAAACTGCGCGCGAGCTGGAAGAATACCCCGAACAATCGAACAAACACCTGTCCGAACTCATGGCTATCCTTGATTCCGAAGGTTCCAACTACGCCAGTTAACTCACCCTACGCCAACCCGGCCAAAGCCCCGGATCATTCCGGGGCAAGCCCCCCGGCTTTCATCTTTCCAGAAATACCTGAAACGCCCGGCCGGCGCGATCTGCCCTGACGCCCGCGATGACATATCGCGCCCACTTCAAACGGAATAAACCGTCGCGCGGCGGCTCGGACTTTTCGTCACGCCGCGTTAGGTGCGCGCATAGACATCTTCATAGCGAATGATGTCATCCTCACCCAGATAGCTCCCGGTTTGAACCTCGATCAGGACCATGTCCATTTTGCCGGGGTTCTCCAGCCGGTGCACAGCACCCAACGGGATGAACACGCTTTTGTTCTCGCCAATCAGGTTGACAGTATCATCCACCGTCACCCGCGCGGTGCCCTGCACCACGATCCAGTGCTCGGCCCGGTGATGGTGGCTTTGTAGGCTCAGCGCGGCACCGGGCTTGACCACGATCCGCTTGACCTGAAACCGGTCACCAACCACCAAGCTTTCAAACCACCCCCAGGGGCGGTGATCCACGGGAAAGGATGTCGCCTGTTTGGCGCCGCGTTCCTTCAGGGCGGCAACGGCCTCTTTCACGCGTTGGCTTTGGGCGCGGGGCGCAATGACGACCGCGTCGGACATGGCAACAGCAATCATGTCTTCCAGACCAATCCCCACCAGCTCCTGCGCCTCGTTTTCCGAGCGAAGCAAGCTGCCGCTGCAATCCAGTGCCGTCGCGTTCTTTGACACCACATTGCCCGCCGCATCCGGACCGGCTTCGGCCCAAACAGCGTGCCAATCCCCCAAATCAGACCATCCGGCCCCAAAGGGCATGACCGCAAGGTTATCGGCGTGCTCCATAACCGCATAGTCAATCGAATCTGCTGGCACCGTCGCCCAAGGCTCGGCCGCCAGCCGGGTAAAGCCCAGATCGTCCTCGGCCCCATCTATCGCCGCCTGCACAGGGGCCAACATTTCGGGCGCATGCGCTTCAAAGGCAGCAATGGCAGCCCGCGCCGAAAACAGAAAAATCCCAGCATTCCACAGGAAATGCCCCGCCTCCAGCATGAGGCGAGCACGGCCCGCGTCGGGTTTTTCAACAAAACGCTTCAATGTTTGCGGGCTGGTTGCCGTCGCATCCGCACCCTCGGCCATCTCCAGCCAGCCATAGCCGGTCTCGGCCCGGTCCGGGCAAATACCGAATGTCACCAGATCGCCCGCCTCGGCCCGTGGCGCGGCGGCGCGGACGGCAGCTTGAAACGCCTCGGCGTCAGGAATCACATGATCCGACGGCGCCACCAGCATCAGCGCATCCGGGTCACGCGCGACCAGCCATTTCGCCGCAGCCAGAACCGCGGGCGCTGTGTTGCGCCCTTCGGGTTCGATTAGCACGCCAGCGGCCTGCATATGTGCCGCCGCCAGTTGTTCAATCACGATAAACCGAAACGGCTCGCCAGTCAGAATGACAGGTGCAGCGAACCCCGGCCCTTTGGTGCGCAGCACCGATGCCTGAAACAGCGATTGCGCGCCAACCAGCGACGTGAACTGCTTGGGATAGCTTTGGCGGGACAACGGCCAAAGGCGCGTGCCCGATCCGCCACACAGGATTACCGGATGTATCTGGGCCGTTTCGCTCATATCTAACTGCTCCGACTGCCTTTTACGCCTCGCGAAGCGCGTCCGCGTGGTCCTTGAACCACTCATACGTGTCTTTGACGCCTTCGCGCAACGGTATCGACGCACGCCAGCCCATATCCGCCAAACGTGTGACATCCATCAGCTTGCGCGCGGTGCCATCCGGCTTGGTTCGATCCAGCCCGATCCGCCCCTGAAACCCAGTGACCTTGGCCACCATCTGCGCCAGTTCCAGAATCGAGACATCAATTCCGGTCCCCACATTGATATGGCTAAGCATCGGGTCGGTATTGGCGGCATAGGTCTCACCGTCCAGCCCCATCACAAACAGGCTGGCCGCCGCCATGTCATCGACATGCAGAAATTCGCGTCGCGGTGTCCCACTGCCCCAGATCACGACCTCGTCCCGGCCTTGCAAACGCGCCTCGTGAAAGCGGCGGATCATTGCGGGCAGCACATGACTGTTTTCAGGGTGAAAATTGTCACCTGGGCCATAAAGGTTGGTCGGCATCACGCTGCGGTAATCCGTGCCATGTTGACGATTATAGCTTTCACACAGCTTGATCCCGGCAATCTTGGCCACGGCATAGGGTTCGTTCGTCGGCTCCAGAACACCGGTCAACAAGGCATTTTCCGCCATCGGCTGCGTGACAGCGCGCGGATAGATGCAGGATGATCCAAGGAACAACAGCTTTTGTGTGCCCGCGGCAAAAGCCTGATGGATCACGTTGGCCTGCATCATCATGTTGTCATAGATAAAATCAGCCGGATAGGTGTTGTTGGCATGAATGCCCCCGACCTTGGCTGCGGCCAGAATGACCGCGTCGGGGCGCTCGCTTTGCATGAACGCCCGAACGCTGGCCTGATCTGTCAGATCCATTTCGGCATGTGTCCGGGTCAAAATATCCGCGTCGGCCACGCCTGACGCGATCAACTGGCGATGAATCGCACTGCCCACCATGCCCCGGTGCCCGGCCAGAAAAATGCGCATCGCCTTAATCCCCTGCGCTGGCAGGCAGGGCATAGCCGTGCTCACTCAGCAAGCGTTGGCGTCGTGCGGCGCGCAAGTCTTCGGCGACCATCTCTGCGCACATTTCCTGCGCTGTTATCTGCGGCTCCCAGCCCAGTTTTTCGCGCGCTTTTGTCGGATCACCCAGCAGGGTTTCCACTTCGGCGGGACGGAAATAACGCGGATCAATGCGCAAAATGACATCGCCCGGCTTTATCGACGGGGCCATGTCGGACGTAACATCCGTTACCGTGCCGATCTCATCCAGACCGCTGCCGGTAAATTCCAGCTCGATCCCCAGTTCCGCCGCAGACATGGTGATAAACTCGCGCACCGAATATTGTTTGCCCGTGGCGATCACGAAATCCTCTGCGGCGTCTTGTTGCAGCATCATCCACTGCATGCGCACGTAATCCTTGGCATGGCCCCAATCGCGCAGCGCATCGATATTGCCCATGTGCAAACACTCTTCCAGCCCTTGCGCGATATTGGCCAGACCGCGTGTGATCTTGCGGGTCACAAAAGTTTCCCCACGGCGTGGACTTTCGTGGTTAAAAAGGATGCCGTTGCAGGCATACATGCCATAGGATTCCCGATAATTCACTGTAATCCAATAGGAATACAGTTTCGCCACAGCATAGGGGCTGCGCGGATAGAATGGAGTAGTTTCCGATTGCGGCGTTTCCTGCACCAACCCGTAGAGTTCAGAAGTTGAGGCCTGATAGAAGCGACAGGTTTTCTCCATCCCCAGAAAGCGGATGGCCTCAAGCAGGCGCAGCGTACCGATTCCGTCAACATCCGCCGTATATTCTGGCGCTTCAAAGCTGACGGCGACATGGCTTTGCGCGCCGAGGTTATACACTTCGTCCGGGCGAATTTCCGACAACAGCCGCGTCAGATTGGAGGTGTCAGTCAGATCGCCATAGTGCAGCTTTAGCTTGGGGTTGGGCTGATGTGGGTCTTCATAAATGTGATCGATCCGCTGGGTGTTAAACGACGAGGCACGGCGTTTGATCCCATGCACTTCATACCCTTTTTCCAGCAACAGTTCAGCCAGATACGAACCATCCTGCCCGGTAATCCCGGTAATTAAGGCGCGTTTCATAGGCAAGTCTCCAGAAAAATGGCGAAGGTCACAAGGCGATACGGTCACAAGGTTCCTAATCCTTGCACGCCAGAGGGGCAAGCCACGCCTGTGCGAAATGGCAATGGCGCGCAAAGATGCGTTGCGCGCATTCATCTTTCATTGGCCACGACCCGTTCTTGCCATCAAGGGGGCAGGCGTGGTTCAGTGATCATCACACACCAAATATTCCGCCTATAAACA
Organism: Roseovarius aestuarii; assembly: GCA_027214255.1. GTDB lineage: Bacteria > Pseudomonadota > Alphaproteobacteria > Rhodobacterales > Rhodobacteraceae > Roseovarius > Roseovarius aestuarii_A. Next base: position 15,341 of record JAPWHL010000017.1, on the reverse strand, counting down.
TCCATTATCGAAAGCCTGCACACATGACTAATTGCACCGCCACCACATTGATTGATGATGACCGCACACGCGTCACCCGGTTTGATTTCCTGCCCGGGCAGGATACCGGTTGGCATACGCATGGAATGGATTACGTCATCACCACCGTCACCGATTGTCATATGCGCCTGGAGGCACCGGGCGGCGAAATCTCTGAGGTCACTATTCCCGCAGGCACCGCCTATCGGCGCAACGAAGGTGTCGAGCATAACGTGATCAACGCCGGGAATGCACCGATGTCGTTTGTGGAAGTCGAGCTCAAGTAACGTTTCGGCGCTCAGCGACCGCGTGTTGCGCCCGCGTGGCGCAACACGGTTTTCCTAAAACCTGTTTAGAATACTGGCCGATGTGTACTCGTCACACCACCAGCGGCATAATCTTGGCACGGTCAAAGTTGGATCCGCACAACACAACAACGTTGTTTTGGCCGCGACATGTCTCGGCCAGTTGCAGATATCCTGCCAGTGCCAACGCGGCGGCACCTTCCACCAACAGTGTTTCGTCCTGCGCCAGAAGCTTTAGCGCAGTGGCGATTTCGTCCTCGGTACAGGTTTGAACGCCATCGACGACCTCCATTGCCAAAGGCAAGGTCAGGCTATCATCGTCCACCCCACCCGCCACACCATCGGCCAGTGTGTCAAGATGCGCAGTTTCCACGATGCGCCCCACCGCCAAAGACTCGGCCAAGGCGGCCGAGTTTTGCGCCGCCACGCCGATAACACGGGTTTTAGGCGAAAACGCCTTGAGTACTGCGCCAATCCCACTGATCAAGCCGCCGCCCCCCATGGCAACGAACACATTGTCGATCCGTTCAGCCTGATCCAGCATCTCCAGCGCGCACGTGCCCTGCCCTGCAATCACCTGCGCATCGTTATATGGCGACACATATGTATAGTCGCCAGACGAGGCCAGATTGGCGGCATGCGCCTCGGCCGCACCGGATTCAGGGCCATGCAAATTCACATTGACGCCAAAGGCCTCGATTTTGGCCAGTTTCGCACGGGACACAGATTCGGGAAGGACAACTGTCAGGTCCTGCCCGGTCAGTGCCGCCGCACGCGAGGACGCGATGCCATGATTACCCGATGAGGCCGTGATCAATCTCTGGCCTTTCGGCAGACTGGTCATTTTTGATGCAGCGCCGCGCATCTTGAACGATCCGGTCAATTGAAAATTCTCGGCCTTGAACCGCAAATCACAGTCCAGCCTGTCGCCCAGCGCCCGCGACGGCAACAGCGGCGTTTGATAGACCATTGGCGCAATGCGCGTGCGCGCTCGCACAGATGCGGCGGCGGTACGGCTGATGAGATCGCTCATTGGGCCGCAACCTCGGACGTGGCAGAAGCCGTGCCCTTAGTCTCCAATGATTGCAAGAACGCGCTGACACGCTCCAATCCGGCCGTCAGGATCGCAGGATCGTTGGCATAACCAATACGCAGCCAGCCCTCCATATGCAGGGCTGATCCGGGGGTGAACATTACGCCGGTTTGCTCCAACAGTTGAATGCAGAAATCGCGCGACGACATGTCAAAATCATATTTCACCAGCGCAGTCGTACCCGCCTTCGGCTTGATGTAACTAATGCGCGGCTGCTCTTGCACCCATTTGTCCAGAATAGCCAGATTGCCACGCGTGATCTGATGCGAGCGCTCTAGAATCCGGTCCTTGGCCTCCAATGCCAAGGCGGCAAAATAATCGTCGATCATGCCGACGCTGATCGTGTTGTAATCGCGCCGGATCGACACCGCCGCGCGCACGTCTGCCGGGGCCGCGATCCAGCCAAGCCGCAAACCGGCCAGCGAGAAGGTTTTGGACATGCCCGCCACGGAAATCCCACGCTCGTATAGGTCGGCGATAGAGGGCGAAAACCCGTCGCCTTCCTGCGCCGTGCCACGATAGACCTCGTCGCACAGGATATAGGCCTTGCTGGCACGCGCGATGTCGATGAATTTCTCAAGATACCCCGCATCCATCAGCGAGCCGGTGGGATTATTGGGGTTGTTGATGGCAATCAGCTTGGTCTCGGGGCGGATCAGCCGCGCAAAGTCCTCAAGATCGGGCAAGAACCCGTTTTCAGGGCGCAAATGCAGGATATCCACCGTCGCACCATAGCTTTCAGGTAGAGAGTAGTGTTGTTGATAGGTCGGGCGCACGGACAAGACGTGATCACCCGGTTCGACAAGCGCCTCATGTACCAGCGCATTGGCCCCGATAGCACCATGGGTGACGATGATATCCTCGCGTTTTTGCCCCGCATACAAAGTGCAGATCGCGTCGCGCAACCGGTCCGAACCTTCGATCGCGCCATAGGTCATCTTCATCGGCAAAAGATCATCCAGAACCTCGGCGTTCTTACCCGACATTTCCAATAGCTGCGCTATAGTCAGCGACGCGACACAGGTTTCAGCCAGATTGAATTCGCAGTGATTTTCGAATTCGTTCATCCAGATTTCAACGCCAAAGGGTTTGATCTTCATTACTTTTCTCCCGCGGCTTGCGCCAGTTTCCAGACACCATGCGCCATGGCAATATCTTCAAGTCCCAGACCGACCGAGCGGAAATAGACCGGGCGAACGCCTGTGGGCATGGGACAGGTGCCACAGGTCAATTCGGCCAGATCACCACGCAGATCATCCGCAGACCACCCATGGTTTTGCACTGCCAGACGCATCTCGGCGGCGGCGGCGGGGGTGGTGGGGGCGTAATCGCAATAGACCTCTGCGGCGGTTAGGAATTCGGGCGGCACCTCGTGTGCATTGGGCGCGTTGGTGCTGATCGACGTGACCAACGCCCCCCGTTTCAACATAAGTGGATTAATGACCGGATGCCCCGAGGACGTACACAGCATCACAACATCGGCCTCGGCAATACAGCTGTCAGCGTCGCCCGCCAGCGTTACAGCCGATGACAGGCCGCTCCAGAGGGCCTGTTTATCCGCATCTGCGCCCAGAGACGGCGAAAAGACGCGGATTTCGTCCCAGTCGCGCAAACCAAGTACATGATGCAAATGCGCCTGCGCCACCGGTCCTGCGCCGACAATCGCCAGACGCGAAGCGGTGGCCGGGGCCAGCAGATCAACCGCCAAGGCCGTGGTGCCCGCCGTACGCTCGGTGGTCAGTTGCATCGCATCAACCATGGCCAGCGGCGCTCCGGTTGTCATGCTCATCAATTGTGTCCACGCGGTGATAATCGGCGCGCCGTTCTTTACGGGAATATATGGCGACAGCTTCGCACCGAACACGCCTTGGGCGGCAATGGCCCCGAGATAGGTGATAAAATCACCGCCCCCGCCAGGAAAATCCGTGACAGTCTGTGCCGGTTGCGCCGCCTGCCCTTCGCCCAGCGCTTGGAACAAGCTGCGCAATTCAGCCAGCACATCCAGTTGCGGCAACAAGGCGGCCACGTCTGCGGCGTTCAGAACAATCGGTGTCGTCATTTGGGATCCCCTTATGCGCCGCTCAGAATGGCCAGCGCCTCATCCAGTAGGGACTTATCACCTGCGGCCAGAACATGCCCGTCCATATCGAAGCTCAGCGGTTGCCCCTGCCAGTCGCAAAAATGCCCCCCCGCGCCAAGGATCACAGCAGCAGGCGCATAAACGTCAAACGCGTCCATGCCACCATCCACGCCAAGATCCGTCCGCCCCGAAGCCATGACGCCATAAGCATAGCATGATCCGCCGTATTGCACGTATTGTGCCCGCTTGCGGATCACATCAAAGCGCGCGCGTGCGTCTGCGGCCATGAAATCGGCATTTGAGCATGTGACCAGCGCCTGTTCCAACGCCCCGCAAGTGCGTACCTTTACCGGCGTGCCGTTGTGACGCGCAAATTCATGCGCCACACCGGTCCAGCGGTCACTGGTGACAGGATGGTCAATCACCCCCAGCCACGGCGCCCCCTTCCACGCCAACGAAATCAGCGTGCCATAGACGGGTATCCCCGCGATAAATGGCGCGGTCCCGTCAATCGGGTCCAGCACCCAGACAAATTCGGCATCGGTGTTCACGCTGGGAAATTCCTCGCCCAGAATGCCGTGGTCTGGATAGGTCTCAAGGATGCGGGTGCGCAGGGCCGTTTCAACCGCCTTGTCGGTTGTCGTGACAAACGAGGCATCCGCCTTGATTTCGATATCAAGCTTTTGCTTTGCAGCCTTTAGCAGCATATCGCGACTGATATCCGCCAGCGTTTCGGCAAAGGCAAGAAATTCGGTGTGATCAGGTTGGGTCATTTGGAGGGCCTTCAGTGTGACAGGATTTGACTGAGGAACAGTTTGGTGCGCTCGCTTTTGGGCGCGCTAAAGAACGTCTCGGGTGTCCCCTCTTCGACGATCTCGCCTGCGTCCATAAAGATGACGCGATCCGCGACCGATCGGGCAAACCCCATCTCGTGAGTCACGCAGATCATGGTCATGCCGTCCTTGGCAAGATCGGTCATGACCTCGAGCACCTCGTTAATCATTTCTGGGTCCAACGCCGAGGTGGGCTCATCAAACAACATCACCTCGGGCTTCATACACAAGGCCCGCGCAATAGCGACGCGTTGCTGCTGACCGCCAGACATCTGGATGGGGTATTTGTCAGCCTGTTCTGGGATTTTGACCCGCTCAAGATAATGCATCGCTACGTCGCGCGCCTCGGCTTTGGGAGTTTTGCGTACCAGTTTCTGAGCCAGCATCAGGTTTTTCAAAATGGTCATATGCGGGAACAGATTGAAGCTCTGAAACACCATGCCGACCTCGCGGCGCACCGCGTTCAGGTCTTTCAGCTTGTCGGTCAGCTCGATATCGCCGATGAAAATCCGACCTTCGTCGTGTTTCTCCAAGCGGTTTATACAGCGGATCATCGTCGATTTGCCTGACCCGGACGGGCCACAAACAACGATCCGTTCGCCTTTGGTGACCTCAAGGTTGATGTCGTTCAATGCCTTGAACGTGCCAAAGTGCTTGCCGACATGTTCCATGCGGATGAGAGGTGTTGATCCGGTCATTGTCAGCTCGTCCTTACCGTATAGCGGCCCAGCCAGCGCTCGATCCGGGCCATAAGTTTCTGAATGAGAAAAGTGATGATCATGTAGACAATCGCCAGCGAGATGAAGATTTCATAGGGCGCATATGTCTGCGCCACCAAGGTGCGCGCTATCCCCGTCATATCGGCCAAGGTGATCGTGCTGGCCAACGCTGTCGATTTCAGCAGACTGATCACATCGTTTCCATAGGCGGGCAGAGCCAGCCGCGCGGCAATCGGGGTGGTCAGATAGGTGAACCGCTGTCGCGGATTAAGGCCCAAGGCCTCGCCCGCTTCGAGAACGCCACGATCAACGCCCAGCACACCACCGCGTAGAATCTCGGACACATACGCCCCGGTGTTCAGCGTCAGCGCAACAGTGGCACAACCAAACGGATCACGGAAAATCGGCCATAAGAAGCTGTCGCGGATAAAATCCAGCTGCGGAAACCCGTAATAGACGATGAATATCTGCACCAGAATAGGGGTGCCGCGAAACACATAGATGTAAACTTGTGCGGGCCACGACAGATACCACTTTCCACTGATACGCATCAGCATCAAAACGATGGCCAACATCAGCCCAAGCACCCCGGACAGGATCAGCAACTGAAACGTCAGACCGATCCCCATCAACATCTTGGGCAAGGCGGATAAGATCAAAGAGACATCAAAACTCATGTTTCAGCCCTCATATGACGGCTTCCAAAATGTTCCAACGCCATGACTGAAAGCGTGATGACCGTGGAAAAGCCCAGATAGATCGCGCCAACAGTGATATACATGACAAAGGGTTCTCCGGTGGCACCCATAGCTTGTTTTGCAACGAACAGTGTTTCGTTAAGACCAATGATGGAAATCAGGGCCGTGTCCTTGATCAGCGACAGCATGTGGTTGCCAAAGGCCGGAAGGGCCAGTCGCCACATTTCGGGAACACGCACATAGATAAACACTTGCAAGGTATTCATGCCCAATGCATGCGCGGCCTCGATGCTGCCGGGCTTGACCCCCAAAAACGCGCCCCGAAACGTTTCGGTGGCGTATGAGCCGACAATCAATGCAATGGCGATTGTCCCGGCCCAAAACGGCGGCACATCCAGAAATTTGATCTCGGGATTGAACAGTTGCGCGATGGCGGTCAGCGTTATGGCAGACCCGAAGTACAGTAACAGGATCACCAGAATTTCAGGCGTTCCGCGAAAGACAATTGTATAGCCGTTCGCAATTTTCTGGGCAATGCGACTGCCCGACAATTTGGCGGCGGCCCCGATAAGCCCGAAGATGACCATAAGGACAAGAGAAGCCAGAAACACCTGCGCCACAACGACAGAGCCCCAGAAAAAATCGTCCCACCAGCCTGACAACACATCCACGGCATACCCCTTTGCTCTGATTCAGTTGTAAAAAGGGCGGCGCAATTCGGCTGCGCCGCCCCAAGCGAGGAAAGTCCCGATATCAGCTGTCGCCCCATTCCTCGTTATGGATCGGGAACGGGAAGTATTTCAGCGCGTACTCGGTCAGTTTACCATCGTTGATCAAAGACTTGATCGCGCCGTCCAGACGTGCCTTCAGCTCAGGCTGGCCTTGACGCAGGCCGATCCCGACGCCAACGCCGAAATACTCGACCTCGGAAATCGCGGGGCTGACGAATTCATAGCCGCTGCCCTCTTCCGTCGCCAAGAAGCGCAAATGCGCCTTCATGGGGTTGGTCATGATCGCATCCACGCGGCCATTGCGCAGGTCCAGATACATCGCCTCGTTGCCGTCATAAAGAACGGTTTCGGCGTCAGGCAGCGTCGCGTTGAACCAAGCTTCGTAGGTCGAGGCACGCTCTAAACCGATGCGCAGGCCCTTGAAGTTTTCCGCAATCGGTTTGCCGGCATCGTCAAACAGGTTCAGATCAGCATCCGAGCTGCCAACCAAACGGCCAACGGAATCCCGGTATGGGCTGGAGAAATCGATCTTTTCCAGTCGGTCGTTGGTGATCGACATCGATGCGACGATCAAATCAAACTTGTTGGCCAGAAGCGCGGGGATCATGCCGTCCCATTGCTGGCAAACAAATTCAAGATCTGCGCCGATGATCGCGGCCACGCCATTGGCGACGTCCACATCATAGCCCGCCAGTTCGCCGCTTTCTGTGCGATAGTTGAATGGAGCATACGTGCATTCCATCCCCACGCGCAGTGTCTCAGCCGAAGCAGGCAGAGCGCTGCCCACGGTCAGAGCCGCCGCAGCAGCGGCAAAAATTCCAGTCAGTCGTTTCATTCTTCAGTCTCCTTGTTGAGGCAGGTGGTATACGGTGCCATGGTCGGTTTTATCCGGCCTTTGTAACAGCTTGAGTAACCTTCTTGATCGTCCGTTCGATTTCGGCTTGCGTATTGTAATGAGCGATACCAATCCGGACGACGCCTTCGTCCAGTGGCAGCCCCAGCGCGCGCGCGGGTTCATAGGCATAGTTGTGGCCATGCCAGACATGGATACCCGCAGCGCCCAGCGCCTCGGCAATCGGTTGCGGCGCAACCGAGGCATGACGTATCGACACGGTTGGCACCCGTTCCCCAATACGGTTGGGGTTGGTGATGCCATAAACGGTGACGCCCGGAATATCCTGAAGCCCGGCAATCAGCGTGTTGGTCAGCGGCTCTTCATACTGGCGCGATGCGCTATACGCGGCCGCGATCAAATCTCGGCGCGCGCCCTGCCCGCCGGTCATCCCGCCCAGAGTTTCCCAGTACTTTACAGTGGCCGACAATCCGGCCAGCATTTCGTATTGGGGGGTTCCCATCTCGTGCCGGTCAGGGCTGGCATCGGAAACGCAGCGCCCTTTATAGGCATAAATACTGCTGAGCAGGTCGTGACGGCCCCAGATGACGCCCATATGTGGGCCGAAAAACTTGTAAGACGAACAGGCCAAAAAATCACATCCCAGCGCCTGCACATCGACCAGATGATGCGGCGTCAGTTGCACGGCGTCCACAAACACCAATGCGCCTGCGTCCTTTGCAATCTTTGTCAACGCGGCGACATCGTTGATTGAACCTGTCATGTTGGACGCATAGTTCAACGCCACCAGACGGGTCCGGTCACTTAGCTGAGCGGCCAGATCTTCGGGTTCAACCTGCCATGTGTCGCGGTTGAAATCGACCCAGCGGACGGTCATTCCCTTGTCTTTGGCAATCTCCAGCCATGGACCAACGTTGCCCTCGTGCTCCATCCGGGTGATTACAATTTCATCACCGGGCTGAAAATCATGGCAGATGCCGCGAGACAGATGAAAGGTCAGGCTGGTCATGGACTGCCCGATCACCACCTCGGAGCCCGACTTGGCGTTCAGCATCAGCGCCATGTCGTCATGTGCCTCGGCCCAGATTCGGTCTGTTTGTCGGCTGGTTTCAAACGCGCCGCCTGCGTTGGAATTGTGGTGCAGGTAATAGGCGCTGACCGCGTCGATCACCATCCGAGACACCTGTGTTCCTGCGGGATTGTCCAGATAACAACGCGTCGCGCCGTCGTCCGTCTGCGCCAGTGACGGAAACATTGTCCGAACGTCATCAATTGGAAAAGCCATCTTTCGTATCCCTTTTCAATGCGACGAACCCGACGCCTTTTGCGCAGTCTGGAATCATGAGACACCAAAACCTATCATCCCAAAGGATGAGACCGGGCCATCCTCATCCCTCGGACGGCAAAAAATGCCACCTCTTGATCAAATCTCGGCCTCCAGTGTTAATACCATCATGAAACATTCGACCGCGACCGCCCCGAACGTCACGCCCGACCAGATCGCCAGTTTGATCGCCCTGATCGGACGTGACAGTTTCGCACGTGATCTGGCCGATGTTTTGACCGAAGTGTTCGGATTTCAGTCGTTCCATCTGTTTTTGTATCGCAAGACACAGGGCCCGGCCGCCCTGGCAAATCAACCGGACCCGCCTGCGCATATGCGGGGATTGGAAAATTACCTCTCCTATACGCATGTCATTAACCCCGCCTTCCGCGCGTTTCAGCAAGGACACGCGCCGGGGGTTTACATGATTTCGGATTTTTACCCCAAAGGCAGCGTGGATATCGCGCAGCCAGAAATCGACGTCCATATCGAAGACAGCGAGCCAATTGGCTATCGCACACCGGGCTGGCCCAAAAACATGGCCGAAGTGATCGTGCTGATCACCTTGCCCAATGGGACGATGCTGGACCTAAGCCTTCTGACACCATTGGGCAGCGCTCAGACCATGCAATGCCGACAGATCATGACACAGCTCTATCCCGCGCTGGATGCCGTTTTACAAAGACAGTTCGCAATCAATCCCGCCAGCCTTGAGGCCGAGGACTCGCCCGCCGATCAAGAAGACAGGTTTCACGATTTTGGCGGCCACATCCTGACCACGCGCGAACGCGAGGTGGCGCAGTTGATCCTGATCGGGCATTCCAGCCAATCAATTTCGCTGAACCTTGGAATATCCCTGCCCACGGTAAAGTCCCACCGCCGCAACATATACTCCAAGCTGGAGATATCATCGCAGGCGGAACTGTTCAGCTTGTTCTTGCTTCACCTCAAGTAGGCCATTGCAAAATTTAGGAAATCCGGCCTTTTCGACGGGGCGGCGATGATACAATTCAGGGCCTCGGCAACGGCGACCATCTTTATGGTGGCGACGGCGATGACGATATCGAAGCTGGCGACGGCGATGACTATATCTATGGTGGCGATGACGACATCGACGCTGGTAACGGCGAGGACTACGTCCGCGCCAGCACCGGCGCAGATACCATTGACGGTGGCTCCGACGACGGTGCGGGCGATCGTGTCAGCTATTGGAACACGGTTGGCCCCATACAGATCAATCTGACCGCAGGCACGGCGACGGGCGGCTATGCCGAGGGCGACGTTCTGATTGATATTGAGGATATTTCAGGCAGCCATTCGGGCGACACCCTGATCGGCGATGACAATGCCAACAGCTTTCTCGGGCACGACGGAAACGACACGATCAAAACCTTGGGCGGCGATGATTATGTGCGCGGTGGCAAAGGCGCGGATGATCTGGACGGTGGCGACGGAGCACGCGACCGGATTTCCTACTGGTTGTCCAAAGCGGGCGTCACGGTCGATTTCACCAATAACGCCAATAACGCGGGCGGCGAGGCAACGGGCGATATTTTGGCCGGTTTCGAAGATATCTCCGGCTCAAAGCACGATGACCACCTAACCACGGACGATAATGATAATCGCATCGCGGGCCATGACGGTGACGACACCATTCGCGCAGGCGGCGGTGATGATTTCATTCGCGGCGGCGCGGGCGCCGACAACATTGACGGTGGCGACGGGCACAGCGAATCCGATCGTTTCGAGCTGGGCAGCGCCGCCGGTCAGGTCATCATTGGAGATTTCCAGAGTGACGTGGACGTGATCATTCTGGATTTGGATGACGGAACGACCATAGCACAGCTTCAGGCCGCAGGTACGGATCTGCCGGGGGGCGTGCGCTTTGACCTGTCATCCTTGGGCGGAGGGGAGTTGACGATTGATGTTCTGACCATCGCGCAGGTAATCGACGACATCCAATTGATCTAATGTGACCTCAATCAAGCGCACCTTCGCGCCGACCATTAAAACCGGTCGGCGCGAATATGAATGTTTCCGGCCAAGATTGGCAGGACCGGCATGTTTCATAAACGGTTTCACGAAACCGACCGCACCGCATCAGGAAACGCCCTATGGCTTTCAGGCTTGTGCAACGGCAAAACAACCACTTAGAACTTGGGATACGATCCCACTAGAGCCGCCCCGGCACTTGGTGTAGAGGTGGAGATATGAGCATTTTTATGATCCCTGTTTACAGCCCCGCCCCCAACCACGTCTGCGATATTAACCGTAGAGCCGCCATCGTTCCAAAATCATGCGGGTGGGACACATGACGCCCCCCGGCGTGGCCGAATTACGGGCGGCACGTAAGGCGTCGCGCCCGCTTTACTGGTTTGTCGGGCTGTTCAGTGCCTTCGTCAATCTGTTGATGCTGACCGGCCCTATCTACATGTTGCAGGTTTATGACCGCGTGCTGGGCAGCCGATCTGTAGAAACGCTGGTTGCGCTGACGGGTCTGGTGGCGTTTCTCTATCTGATGATGGGCATTTTGGACTATGCACGCGGCCGGGTCATGGCGCGCGCTGGTGCACGGTTTCAGGCCCAGTTGGACAGGCGCGTCTTTGACGCCTCCCTGCGCAAATCGTCGTGGTTGCCAGACGCAAGCAGCATCACAGCCCTGTCGGATTTGGCCGCGATCCGGGGGTTGATGACCTCGCCCGCGCTGACCGCCTTTTTTGACGCCCCATGGACGCCGCTGTTTCTGGCCGGTATCTGGATTTTCCATCCTTGGCTGGGCATGTTGGCGATCAGTGGCGGGATCGTTTTGATCGTCATCACCGCAATGAACCAATGGTTGTCGCGCGGCCCCACACGTAAATCCGCCCGCTCGACTCAGGTCGCGGATTCAATGGCCACCCAAATCCGGGCCGAGGCCGAATCCGTCGAAGCGATGGGGATGCGCAACAACGCCTCTGCCCGCTGGCAGGATGCGCGCAACACAGCCTTGAGCGAACACATGAGCGCCACAGATGTTGGCGGCACGTTTTCAGTTACGACCAAAACACTGCGCCTGTTCTTGCAATCCGCGATGCTGGGATTGGGGGCCTTTCTGGTGTTGCGCGGCGAATTGACCGCCGGGGCAATGATTGCCGCATCCATCCTGATGGGCCGTGCCTTGGCCCCGATTGAGCTGTTGATCGGTCAATGGCCGATGGTTCTGCGCGCGCGTCAAGCATGGGAAAGCCTGAGCAAGCTGTTAGCCGATGTCCCACCAGAACCCCAACGCACCAGCCTTCCCCGCCCCGCTCCTATTTTGGACGTGCAAGGCGTGGCCGTGGTCCCCCCAGGTCAGCAACATCCCTCACTGCGCGGCGTGACCTTCAATATTCAGCCCGGTCAGGTCGTCGGCGTGATCGGCACGACAGGTGCGGGCAAATCCACCCTTGCACGGGCTTTGACCGGCGTCTGGCCGCTGCGTACCGGCACGATCCGATTGGGCGGTGCGGCACTGGATCAATACGGGCCTGACGTTCTGGGGCAGCACATTGGATATCTGCCCCAACGGGTCCAACTCTTCGATGGCACAGTGTCTGAAAACATCGCCCGGCTCACGCCCAACGCCGATGATACCGCCGTCGTTGCCGCCGCCCAAAAGGCCGACGCGCATGACATGATACTGTCCTTACCTCAAGGCTATGACACACCTGTCACCGCCAGTGGCGGCGGCCTGTCCGGCGGGCAAATACAGCGCATTGGACTGGCGCGTGCAATGTTCGGTGACCCGGTTTTGCTGGTTCTGGACGAACCGAACTCGAACCTTGATTGGCAAGGCAGCACCGCCTTTAACAATGCTGTAACGGATTTCAAAACCGCCGGCGGCGCGGTCGTGATCATCGCACACCGCCCGGCGGCCATTCGCGAATGTGACATGATCGTCCTGCTGGAAGAGGGCATTATGCGCGCATTCGGCCCCAAGGACGAAGTTCTGAAAAGCAACGTGCGCAACAGCGACAAACTGGTTGATGGCAAAGACCCCGGCCCCGGCAATGCGAAAGGCCCGCCACCAAACGGTGCCCCTACCAAAGCACCGGTCAATGCGCCGGCCAAAGGCTCGGCCCCTAACAGAGCCGCAGCCACAGCCACAGCCATGGCCATGCCCCCTGCCAAAGCCTCCATCAAGGCCCCGGCCACTGCCAAAGACCCCTCTGGGAAAAACCCACAAACCAAGGGACCACGGACATGACCGGCCCCGCCTCCAACCCATGGACCGCCCGCAAACCTTTGTTGATAGGAGTGCTGGGTCTTGTCCTTTTGCTCGGGGGCTTTGGCGCCTGGGCGGGAATGACCAACATCTCAGGTGCCGTGATCGCGCAAGGCCGGATCGAGGTGGATCAAAACCGGCAAGTCGTTCAGCACCCCAGCGGCGGTGTGGTTGCCGAAATTCTGGTGGACGAGGGCGACAGCGTCGAAGCAGGTGATGTTCTGATACGACTGGACGCGGCCAGCATGACATCGCAATTGGCGATCATCGACAACCAATTGTACGAGCTGATGGCCCGCCGGGGCCGTCTGACCGCTGAGCGTGATGACAGCACCGATATCGTCTTTGATCCATTTCTTGTGGAGGCCGCAACGCGCAGTGAAGATGCCCGGTCCTTGATGGATGGTCAAAGCCGCTTGTTGGCCGCCCGCGTCGAAACAAACGCCGCAGAAAATGAACAATTGCAAAAACGGCGCAGCCAGATCATGGACCAAATTGTAGGCATCGTCGCACAGCAAGATGCACTGGCCGAGCAGCTATCCCTGATCGGGTCCGAGCTGGAAGATCAGCAAACGCTATTGGACAAGGGGCTGGCGCAGGCCTCGCGCATCCTGAGCCTACAGCGCGAACGCGCCCGCCTTAGCGGCACCTTGGGCGAGCTGCGCGCGTCCAAGGCCCAGTCTGAGGGGCGTGCAACAGAAATTGACATCCAATTGCTGCAACGGGCCTCGGCACGACGCCAAGAGGCGATCACCACCCTGCGTGATCTTCAGTATCGTGAGCTGGAATTGCGCGAAGAGCGCCGTGCGCTGATCGAAGACCTAAATCGCCTTGAAATCGTGGCCCCGGTTTCTGGGGTGATCTATGACCTACAGGTCTATGCCCTGCGTTCGGTCTTACGCGCTGCCGAACCGGTGCTCTTCATCGTCCCACAAGACCGCCCGCTGGTAATCAACGCCCAGATCGACCCGATTCACGTCGATTTGTTGTATCTCGGTCAGGACGTCACCCTGCGATTTTCTGCGCTGGATCAACGCACGACGCCCGAGCTGACCGGACAGGTGGTCAAAATTTCCGCGGATGCGTTTCAGGGATCAGAAGGCACGGCACCCTACTATCGCGCTGAAATCACCCTGAGCGAGGCCCAGCGCGCACGCCTGCCTGCCAAGACCAACCTGATTCCCGGCATGCCGGTCGAGGCGTTCATCCGCACAGCAGACCGTTCGCCGATTGCCTATCTGGTGAAACCCCTGCGCGACTACTTTGCCCGTGCCTTCCGCGAATAACGGACGCACGCGGCACAGGCCATCAGCACGCAAATTTTCGATCTGAAAGGAAAAGTGGCAGGGGCACCAGGGCTCGAACCCGGGACCTACGGTTTTGGAGACCGTCGCTCTACCAACTGAGCTATACCCCTATCACGCACGCGGATTACGACACCTTGCGCCCAGACGCAAGACCCGATGCGACAGGTTTTCAAATGGAACCTATCCTACCTGGCCCTAGTTTAACGCGGTCGGCGGTGGTGGCCATTGTTACGCGCCGGATAATGCGCCTGCTGCGGCCTCTAATACGGCCAAATCAGCACCGCAAATTGCGGATTCGTTCGCCTGGATCTGCTCAATCGGCCAATCCCACCATGCTAAGCTCAGCAAGCGATGGACGGTTGTCTTGTCAAAACGATACCGCTTCACACAGGCTGGATTACCCGTCACAACGGCATAAGGCTCTACTGTGCCGCTGACGACGGCCCCCGCGCCAATAATGGCCCCCGTGCCGATGTCGGCACCCGGTAATATGCGCGCGCCCTGCCCGATCCAGACGTCATGCCCCACCCGCGTATCGGGCCCCCGCGAAGGCAGCGACGGTCGTACCGTTCCGATGCCACCGTCAAACACGGCAAAAGGAAAAGTGGAAAACCCGTCGCGCCTATGGTTCGCCGAAGACGTAATGAACTGCACACCATCCGCGATTTGACAAAATCGCCCAAGTAGCAACCGTTCGGGCGCGCCGGAGTAAAGATATGGCGCTAGATGCGCTGCCCAGTCATCGGGCGGATTGTGCGCGCTGGCATACGTGTAATCGCCCACAATGATGTGAGGATGATCAATCACGGCTTTCAGAAACACAGTGCCCGTGTGGGCCGCCCCGTCAGGCAAGGTGATGGGATGGGGCGTGTCTGGGGATGGAAACGTGTTGGGCATAGAACCTCACTCAAAGCGTGATGCGGTCTTCGACCGACATATAGCCCCCATGTTGAGCAAAACAAAGGGCGCCTGCAAAGGCGCCCTTGGGTCGTCTGTAAACGCTGATATGCAAGACGTAGGGAGCGCTTAAGCGCACCCTACGCGCGGTCATCACTCCAAGATTTTGGAGACGACGCCGGCGCCGACGGTGCGGCCGCCTTCGCGGATGGCAAAGCGCAGGCCTTCTTCCATCGCGAT
>JAPWHL010000016.1 GCA_027214255.1 Roseovarius aestuarii | reverse complement strand
CTCCATCATCGCAATGGTCCTCGTCGCCGAACTCATCTCAGGATGGCTCAGAGCAACCGTCAATAAAGCAAAGTAACCCCTGCGAGCTGTGCCCCTCAACCACACACACAGTTTACGTAAATGACGACCCCACAAAGGAACACGATATGACACTTATCTCGCCAGTAGTTGCAAACGAACGAACATACCCAGTGCCAAAAACCTGTGCGATTGCGATCTGTCTGGACGGATGTGAGCCTGAATATCTGGACAAGGCGATTGCTGACGGCCTGATGCCGACGCTGAAGCGGATGCGAGAAACAGGCACTGACCGGCTGGCGCATTCTGTCATCCCCAGTTTTACGAACCCAAACAACCTGAGCATAGCCACGGGCCGTCCACCTGCCGTTCACGGGATTTGCGGCAACTACTTTTTCGACACCGAATCCGGTGAAGAGGTGATGATGAACGATGTGCGCTTTTTGCGCGCGCCGACAGTTTTCTCGCGGTTTTATGATGCGGGCGCACGGGTTGCCGTTGTGACGGCCAAGGACAAGTTGCGCGCTCTGCTGGGGGCGGGCATGAAATTTGACGATGATCGTGCCAAGTGTTTCTCGGCCGAGAAATCCGATACATCGACTGTGGTCGAACACGGCCAAGAGGCGGCCTCCAAGTGGTTGGGTATGGCGCAGCCCGAAGTCTATTCCGCCGAACTGTCGGAATTTGTGTTCGCGGCTGGTGTCAAGCTTCTGGAGGAGTGGAAGCCGGACGTGATGTACCTGACCACAACCGATTATGTGCAGCACAAATATGCGCCCGATCAGGCCGAAGCCAAATCCTTTTATAAAATGTTCGACACATACCTGACCCAGTTGGACGCCCTTGGAGCGGCTATTGTGGTGACAGCCGATCACGGAATGAAGCCTAAGCATGACGCCAACGGCGATCCCAAGGTCATCTATGTTCAGGACCTGCTGGATGAATGGCTGGGCGAGGCGGCGGCGCGGGTGATCCTGCCGATTACGGATCCTTATGTTGTGCATCACGGTGCCTTGGGCGGGTTCGGTACGGCCTATCTACCCGAGGGTGCAGACCGCGCCGACATCATCGCGCGGCTGGCCGCGCGCCCGGAACTTCTGGAGGTTGTCGGCAAGGAAGAGGCGGTCACGCGCTTTGAGCTTCCCGCAGACCGGATCGGCGATATCGTGATGATTTCCACCGAAAACATGACCATCGGCACCTCGGCGCATCGTCATGATCTGGCCGCGCTGAACGAACCCCTGCGCAGCCACGGCGGCCTGACCGAACAGGTCGTGCCGTTCATCTGTAACCGCGTGATCGATTTGCCATCAAAGCCCGTGTTGCGGAATTTTGATGCGTTCTTTTATGCCACGACCGCTGCGGCGCTGTGAATGGTGAGGATCGGAACATGAAGGACATGAAGGACATGATTGATTTCCGAAATGAAGGAATGCGGATCGGTGGCGAGGTCGTCTTTACCGACGATGTCATCGACATCATCTATCCCTACACTGGCGAGGTCATTGGCACGGTGCCCGCCGGCACCAAAGAGCATGCGGCGAAAGCGTTTGAAATTGCCGCAAATTACAAGTCCAAGCTAAGCCGTTATCAGCGAAGTGAAATTTTGCATCGTGCTGGTGAGTTGATCGGTGAGCGGCGTGACTATCTGGCGAAATGGCTAACGCTGGAACTGGGGATTTGCTATCAGCATGCAATCTACGAAACCAAGCGCGCGCAAGATGTATATAAATTCGCCGCCAGTCAGTCATTGAATGACGACGGCGAGATTTTCTCGTGTGATCTGACCCATAATGGCAAAGAGCGCAAGATATACACCACGCGCGAACCCGTCACAGCGATCAGTGCAATCACGCCCTTTAACCATCCGCTGAATATGGTCAGCCACAAGGTCGCCCCGTCGATCGCCACCAACAACTGTATGGTGTGCAAACCCGCCGAGCAGACGCCGCTTACGGCAATCGCTTTGGCGGATATCCTGTACGAGGCGGGCCTGCCCCCCGAGATGTTTCAGATCGTAACGGGGCGTCCGCAAGACATCGGTGACGAGATGATCACCAACAAGCATATCGATATCATCACGTTTACCGGCGGGGTTCCTGTCGGCAAAATGATCGCGACCAAAGCGGCCTATAAACGTCAGGCGTTGGAACTGGGTGGAAATGACCCACTGATCGTTTGCAACGATTTGACGGATGCCGATCTTGAAAAGGCCGCGACAATTGCAGTGGCAGGGGCAACGGGGAACTCTGGGCAGCGGTGCACCGCGATCAAGCGGATTTTGGTGCAAAACGCTGTTGCCGACAGGTTTGTCCCGCTTGTTCTGGAAAAGGCCAAGGCAATCAAATTTGGCGACCCCCAAGATCCGGCAACCGAACTGGGCTGCGTTGTGAATGCGCAGGCGGCAGAGCTGTTTGAACAGCGCGTGTTGATGGCGGCCGAGCAGGGGGCCACGATTCTGTACCATCCCGAACGGCAAGGCGCGCTGTTGCCGCCTATTGTAGTGGATCACGTGCCCCACGATAGCGAACTGGTGATGGAGGAAACCTTTGGTCCGATCATCCCGATCGTACGGGTGCCTGATGATGATGCCGAAGTGATGCGCATTTCCAACGGGACGCAATTCGGGCTTAGCTCGGGGGTGTGCACCAACGATCTGAACCGTGCGATTTCCTACATCAACGGTTTGAATGTCGGCACGTGCAACATTTGGGAACAACCCGGATATCGGATCGAAACCTCCCCCTTTGGCGGCATCAAGGACAGCGGTAACGCCGTCAAAGAAGGTGTCACCGAGGCGATGAAGTTCTTTACCAACCTCAAAACATATTCGCTGCCTTGGCCGACCTGAAACGGTAAAAGACCTCCCTGCACCTTAGCATGGCCATGTAAGGCGTTGTATTTAAAGCAACGCTTTGCGTGGCCACCTTTTTGCCGGAAGGCGATTCATGGGATGCCTCTGTCCCAAGCCGCAATTTGGGACGGGTAAAAATTGGTGTCGGCCCCAATTTTGACGGGGCAGCCATTCTGGTGGTGCCTTTGGGCACATTAGAATCTTGCGCGAACAAAATGGCCTCGCCCGGGGCGCGTTTCGGTGATTTTCCGCGTGACGTTATGGGCAAGGGGGTGCTTTAACGGCTGGCGAACCACAACGATGGGCCCCGCACTGAGAGATAACGATGACCCGATTGACGCGCGATCTATATACATCGAACCACTGGGGCACCTATTGCGTCGACGTGGCAGAGGGGCAGGTGACGGGCCTGCGAGATTTTCCCGAAGACCCAGATCCATCGCCCATTGGTCACGGTATCGTTGATGTGTTGCATGGGCCATCGCGGATAACCGCGCCAATGGTGCGCAAAAGCTGGCTCGAGGGGGGGGCAGGCGCCGCAGGTGAGCGGCGCGGTCAGGATGAGTTCGTCGAAGTCACGTGGGACAAGGTCAATCAACTGGTTGCGGATGAGTTGACCCGCGTGCGACGCGATCATGGTAATTCGGCGATTTATGCCGGGTCCTACGGATGGGCCAGCGCGGGGCGGTTTCACCACGCGCAAAGTCAGCTTAAAAGGTTCCTGAACTGTATCGGTGGGTACACCAGTTCAAAGAATACCTATTCTTTTGCCGCCGCTGAGGTGGTCGTGCCGCATATTCTGGGCACGTTTCGCGGTTTTCTGGATACGTCCACCAGCTGGGAATCCATCGCCTCGGATTGTGAACTGTTCGTGGCCTTTGGTGGCGTGCCGTTGAAAAACGGTCAGATCAGTCAGGGGGGCGTGGGCGCGCATGTGCAAAAAGCCGGCTTGCAGTCGGCGCATGAAGCGGGGGTGACGTTCGTGAACATCTCGCCCTTGCGCTCGGATCTAGACGGAGATGTCGGGGGCGAATGGTGGCCCCTGCGCCCGTCGACAGATGCGGCGCTGATGTTGGGGCTGGCGCATGTTCTACTGAGCGAAGGGCTGCATGACCGGGCCTTTCTGGATCGCTATACCACGGGGTTTGATCGGTTCGCCGCCTATTTGAAGGGGCAAGATGACGGTGTGCCCAAAACGGCAGATTGGGCCGCGAAGATTTGCGATGTCCCAGCCACGGACATTCGCGCTCTGGCTCGACGGATGGCCGCGAGCCGCACCATGATATCAGTCGCTTGGGCGCTGACGCGTCAGGATCACGGTGAGCAACCGTTCTGGGCCGCGATCACGCTGGCCGCGATGCTGGGTCAGATTGGACAACCCGGCACGGGGTTCGCATTTGGCTATTCGGCAATGAACAATATCGGGTTGAACCGCCACAAGGTTGATTTTGCCAGCGTCCCGCAGGGCCGCAACCCGGTGCCGGATTTCATTCCGGTGGCGCGTGTCACTGACTTGCTGGAAAATCCCGGTGGATCGTTTGAGTATGACGGGACCACATATGAATACCCTGACATACGGCTGGTCTGGTGGGCGGGGGGCAACCCGTTCCACCATCATCAGGATTTGAACCGCATGCGCCGGGCTTGGGCACGCCCGGAAACGATCATCGTGAACGAATGGTGTTGGAATCCGTTGGCCCTGCACGCTGATATCGTTCTGCCATGCACTACTCCGCTGGAGCGTTCCGATGTCGCCATGGCCCCCAAAGACCCATATGTGGTTGCTATGGATCGCGCCATTGAACCGGTGGGGCAGGCGCGTGACGATCACGATATCTTTCGCGCAATCGCGGCCCGAATGAACGTAGAAGACGCGTTTACCGAAGGACGTAGCCCGCAGGAATGGCAGCGCTGGCTGTGGGATATCTCGCGTCAACAGGCCGCGCAGGCGGGGATGACCTTGCCGGATTGGGACACGTTCCAGCGGGCCGGGTGGATCAAGCTGCCGGTTCCAGATGCGCCGACCATCATGATGGAGGCATTTCGCAACGACCCCGTGGCGCACCCTTTGGCGACGCCCAGCGGGCGGATCGAGATTTTTTCGCAAACGATTCATGACTTTGGCTATGATGATTGCCCGGGCCATCCGACATGGATGGAACCGGTGGAATGGCTGGGGCAGGCAGAGGCAGGGTGGTCGGAGCAGGGGCCTTTGCATATGATTTCAAATCAGCCGCGAAACAAATTGCACAGCCAAATGGACCATGGAGCAGTCAGCCGTGCAGATCGTCCCAAGGGTGTTGAACAGATGACTATGCACCCGGACGATGCGCGCAGGCGTGGGCTGACGGAGGGGCAGATAGTGCGCATTCATAATGCTCGCGGGGCCTGTCTGGCAGAGCTGTGCCTCAGCGATGGTATCCGCCCGGGCGTGATTCAGATTTCGACCGGGGCCTGGTTGGATTCGGACGGGGATCTGTGCCGGCATGGCAACCCGAATACTTTGACCTTGGACAAGGGCACCTCGCAATTGTCGCAGGGGCCGATTGCGCATAGCTGTCTGGTGAACGTAACCGCGTGGGACGGACCTGATCCCGTCATTTGATGCTTCAGAAATGGGCGGTTCGCCGGACTCCTGAGCCCCCTCAGTAAGCTGTTGTGGCTGATTGTACGCCTCGCACTGTCAGCGCTGAAACGATGCGTTGACAGTGCGGCCTGTCTCGGCTTCACTGAATGGACGTTCGATCAATCATGAACATACCCCAGCCGCGCCGACAAGGCCCAGTGTCAGGAATTCCCCTAATGGACGACCGCTATGCGATATTGTTTGAGCCGGTTCAAATAGGCCCGGTCACGGCCCGTAATCGTTTTTATCAAGTGCCCCATTGCACCGGAATGGGGCACTTGCATCCCCGTGCTGATGCGGGGGTGCGCGAAATGAAGGCGCGCGGCGGATGGGCAGTGGTCAGCAATCAAGAGACGGAAATTCACCCCTCGTCAGACCTGTCGCCCTTTCCCGAGGGGCGTTTGTGGGATGCGCGCGATATCCCAGCGCTGCGCCTGATGACCGACGGCGCACGCAAACATGGGGCGCTCAGCGCGGTGGAGCTGGTCCACAACGGCTATCACGCCGCTAATCTGGGCAGCCGTATGCCCGCCTTTGCACCGTCCGAGACGTCCTCGCATCTTCTGACGCCGGGGCAGGCGCGAGGCATGGATAAAACCGATATCCGCAACTTGCGCCGCTGGTTCCGCGATGCGGCTGTACGTGCGCGTGATGCCGGTTTTGACATCGTCTATGTTTATGCCGGCCACCGGATGACGATTTTACAGCATTTCCTGTTGTCCGATTGCAATCAGCGCACGGATGAATACGGAGGGGCATTGGAAAATCGCACACGCCTGCTGCGCGAGGTGCTGGAGGACACGCGTGAGGCAATTGGTGATACCTGCGCGCTTGCCTTGCGGTTTGCCGTTGATGAAATGATGGGTGCGGATGGTATGCAAGCCGCAGAAGAGGGGCGGGCGGTGGTTGAACTGCTGGCCGATCTGCCGGACCTGTGGGACGTGAATGTGTCGGACTGGTCAAATGACAGTGCCACGTCGCGATTTGCTCCGAATGAGGGGTATCAGCTGCCGTATACCGATTTCGTCAAACAGGTGACGGGCAAACCGGTGGTGGGTGTGGGGCGCTTTACCTCGGCGGACAACATGGCGGCGATGGTGCGCAAAGGGCGATTGGATTTTATCGGTGCGGCGCGCCCGTCCATTGCCGATCCGTTCCTGCCAAACAAGATCAAAGAAGGGCGGATTGACGAAATCCGCGAGTGTATTGGCTGTAACATCTGTGTGGCGTCCGACAATACCGGCGTGCCAATCCGCTGCACTCAAAACCCGACCATGGGCGAGGAATGGCGGCGCGGCTGGCACCCCGAGCAGATTGCGCCCAAGGGCGACGCCGAGGCCGCATTGGTGGTTGGTGGTGGGCCTGCCGGATTGGAATGCGCGATGCAACTGGCGCGGCGCGGCTATGATGTAACCTTGGCCGAGGCACGCGAAGAATGGGGCGGGCGCGTGTCGCGTGAGGGTGCGTTGCCGGGGCTGGGGAACTGGCGGCGGGTGATGGATTACCGACTGCATGATCTGCAACAGCGCCCCAACGTTCAGATGTTTCGCGGCAGTGCGCTGAGCGCGGATGAGGTTCTGGGGCTGGAGATTCCAAATGTGTTTGTCGCCACCGGAGCGACGTGGCGACGTGACGGGATCGGTCGGCATGCACGCAGGCCGATCGAACAAATTGGCGCAATGGTGGTGATGACGCCGGATGACATCATGACCGAAATTCAGCCACCACCGGGTCGGGTATTGATCTATGATGACGACCAGATTTACTTGGCCGGTGTGCTGGCGGATTATCTGTTGGCGGCGGGCCATGCCGTCAGTTTTGTGACGCCCGCACCTATTGTCAGCCCGTGGACGGAAAACACGTTGGAACAGACCCGTATCCAGCGGTCCTTGATCGAAAACGGTGCCGATATCCATACCAATCGCGCTCTTTCATCTATCGGGCCGCAGACCTGCCGGATCGCATGCACCTATTCTGGCCGCTCCGAGGAGGTGGCGTGCACTTCGGTTCTTTTGGTGACTGAACGCACCCGGAACACGACGCTGTTTGATGCCTTGCAGGTAAGGGGTCTTGAGACGTTGCAATTGATCGGAGATGCGTCGCAACCTGCCCTGATTGCGGATGCGGTATACTCGGGACACAGTGCGGCCCGCGCGTTTCAGGCGGATGCTGCGACCATCGAGGCAGAGTTCTATCGACGCGAAATCATTGATTTGATGGAGACACCCTATGCTGGATAACACCCCAGAGCTTGCCGCGCTTTTGGATCGCCATACCGAAGGATTGGCCTTCCCACGAGAATTCTATACGTCTCGCGGGCTGTATGATGCCGAGATCCGTCAGTATTGGAACGCCAGTTGGATCTGGGTAGGGCATATCTGCCAAATTCCCGAACCGGGTGACTTTTTCACATTCGATTATGGGCCTGAATCCATCATCATTGCCCGTGATCGTGCGGGCGAGGTCGGGGCATTTCTGAATGTGTGCCGCCATCGTGGATCGCGGGTGTGTACCGAGGCGGCAGGCAATGCCCGGCTGTTTGTCTGCCCCTATCATGCATGGACCTATGAACTGAACGGACGTTTGCGCGGCGCGCAGCATATGCCCGAAGGGTTTGACCCGTCGGCGCACGGGCTGTTGCGGGCGCATATCCGCGTGTTTCAGGGCATGATCCTGATTTGTACCGCCGATAGCCCACCTGATATTGATCCGGTCTTGAAACAGATAGCCCCCCTGACGGCCCCTTTTGGATTGGACCGTTTGCGCATTGCGCATGAGGCGTCCTATCCGGTGCCTGCCAACTGGAAACTGGCGCTGGAAAACTACATGGAATGTTATCATTGTGGCCCTGCGCATCAGGAATACTCGCGTTCGCACAGCCTAAAGGATCCGGCGTCGATGACGCCTGAATTGATGGGCGCGCTGGCGGCAAATGCTGCACAGGCGGGTGTGTCAATCGAAGAGGTCATAATCAACGGCTCGAACGCCGGCGCTGTGGCGGTTGATGCGTATCATCGGCGTTACCCACTGTATTCGGGCTATCAAACGGGCAGTCAGTCTGGCGCACCGCTTGCTCCGTTGCTTGGGGATGTGACTGCGTTTGATGGCGGCGCGACCGATTTGCAGTTGGGCATTCTGAACAATTTCCTGATCTACGCCGACCATGTGGTCGGATATCGGTTTGTCCCGCGGGATGTCCAGCAAACCGACATTCAAGTGATCTGGTATGTCCGCGAAGATGCCGAGGCCGGACGCGATTATGATGCCGATGCGCTGACGTGGTTGTGGCATGTGACGTCTCTGGACGACGAGCGGATCATTCGCGTCAATCAAGAGGGCGTCAATTCACACCATTTCGTGCCCGGCCCCTTGTCGGAAATGGAATGGGGCATTCGCGCATTTTACACCGGGTATCTGGACGTCATGCGACAGTCGTTGACGCCATAAAACAAAGGATTAGCACATGGACCCGATCAAAAAGGAAGACCGCCGCGTTGTTAACATCCGCACGGCTGATTTTACCCCTATCACCACCCATGGCACGCCTGACGGGGCCGTTTTGCAGTTAAATGAGGCCAAGCCGCTGGGGCATGGGTTTTACATCTACAAGATGGAGCCGGGCACAACGACGGTTGCGCATAAGCACAAAGGTGACGAAGAATTCCTGATCCTTGAGGGCGATCTAAGCGATCATGACGGGGTAGAATACGGCCCCGGCGATCTGGTGTGGTTGCGTGATGGGACAATCCATAATTCGAGTACGAAAAATGGTTGTGTTATAGCAGTTTACGCCGAAGCCCCCGAAGGGTCCTGACGCGCGCGAGCGGGCGTTATCCGCGCTTGGCCAAAATCCGGGCGGCGTGTTCGGGCATCAGGCGGGCGGCCAGTTCGAGGGTGCTTGCAGCCGCTTCTTGGCGGTTGGTTGTGGCCGGAAAGACATGCAGATGCTGCCAATAACCTTCGGTCAGTGTTTCGATCCAGTCGGCAACCAGACGGGTTTCCTCGGGGCTGGCTCCGGGCATCAAGGCGGCGCAAACCCGTTGGGATTCTGCCGTGCGATGGCTATCGAACGCGGCTGAAACTTCGGCGTATTGCGGCGTGAACGTCTGTTCCCCCCAGAAGGCGAACCAGATCGACAAGGCTTGTGCATCGCTGACAACGGGCGAAAATTCGGCTTCGATCAGCGTGATCAACTGTTGGACTGGATCATCGCCCGCATTTTCCAAGGCCTCCATCCAATGCGCCTGATAACGTTCGTAATGCGCGCGCAGGGCCTCGGTCAGCAGGCCGGTTTTGGATTTGAAATAGAACACAGCCACCCCTTGGCTTAGCCCGGCCTCGGCGGCGACGGTCGCCAACGTAGTTTTGGCCAGACCATTTGCCGCGATAGAGCGCAGTGTGGCATCCAGCAATTGCTGGCGCCGTTTGTCGGCGTTTTCCTTGCGCTCTTTGCGGGGTTTTTGTGCGGTATTCGTCTGAGTGCTCATGGGTGGCCCCGTTTCTTTTGCGCGTGTTGTCCCACACTGTGCGCTGTCTGTCAGTAGTTATATTTTATTTGAGCGCTTAAATAAATGTTTACGCATTGCTATGTGCAAGATAGTGTATGGGAAACATTCAAGGAGTGCCCCTCGTGACCGATGCCCCGACACTGGACCTATCCAATTCGCCCGCGCCTGAAACCGTGGAGAAATATGATCGCGTCCATCAGTTGCACCCGTGGGCGGCGATGGATGCATGGCGTGAAGATGCGGCAATGGTGATGCAGCAGGCGCGCGGCATTTATCTTTGGGACGCAAGCGGCAAGCGGTTTATCGACGGGCCGGGCGGCATGTGGTGCGTCCAAATCGGGTATGGCCGTGCCGAAATGGCCGAGGCAATCGCCGCGCAGGTTATGCAGCTTCCGTATAATTCGCCATGGACCAGCACAACAGAGCCTTCTGCGTTGTTGGCGCGCTCGATCGCGGAAAAGGCACCGGGGGATTTGAACAACGTCTTCTTTACCACGGGTGGTTCGACCGCCGTGGATACCGCGCTGCGGACTGTGCATTTCATGAACAACCAGTTGGGCCGTCCGTCCAAGAAAATCGTGATTGCGCGCGAAAAAGGGTATCACGGCTCGACCTATCTGGCGGCCAGCGTAACCGGCAAAGAGCGTGACAAAACCGTATTCGATGTCGAATCCCGCTTGGTTCGGTTCCTGCCTGACGTAAACCCCTATCGCCGTCCCGAAGGGATGAGCGTGGCCGAGTGGTGTGACGAGAAAGTTGCCGATCTGGAGCGGATGATTCTGGAATGCGGTGCCGAAAATGTCGGCGGCTTTATTGCCGAACCGATCCTATGTTCGGGCGGTGTGATTATCCCGCCCGAAGGCTATCACAAGCGAACGTGGGATCTGTGCCAAAAGCACGATATCCTCTATATTTCCGACGAGGTCGTGACCGGCTTTGGCCGTCTGGGACATTGGTTCGCGTCCGAGGATGTGTTCGGTATCGTGCCGGACATGATTACCTGTGCGAAGGGGCTGACCTCGGGGTATTTGCCCTTGGGCGCATGCATCATTTCCGACCGCATCATGGAACGTATGACCGGCCCGAACGAAGATGTGATGTTTTCGAACGGATACACCTATTCGGCCCATCCGGTCAGCTGTGTCGCAGCGTTGAAAAATATCGAAATCTTTGAAAATGAGGGCATTTTGGAGCATGTTCGCGCCATTACACCGCATTTCCAGAACCGTCTTCAGGCGCTCAAGAAATACTCCATCGTCGGGGATGTGCGCGGTATGGGTCTGCTGGGATGTATCGAAGGACGCCCGGAAAGCAGTGGAACGGGTCTGGAGGCCGAACGCCGATTGGGGGCGTTGCTGGACGCGGCGTGCGAAAAGCGCGGGCTGCTGGTGCGCCCGCTGATCAATATGGCGGTGTTTTCGCCCCCACTGGTGATCACGCTGGCTGAAATTGACGAGATGTTCGATATTTTGGAAGAGGCCTTGGTGGAAGTCACCGAAACCTTGGGCGAATAGGGCGGCAACGCATGCCCTATCAGGCAACAAAGCCTCCGGGGCACGCCCGCTAGGGTTTGCGGCCGCGGAGATGGTGGGGGCAATGCTCGCCCGTGATCAGAACCCCGACCATAGCGCGCCATGTCTTGATTTGATCGGCGATGAACTCGGCGCCATAACGGGCCTCAAAATTCGGCCGTTCCGGTCCCTCCAGCAGGGCCAGCTCGTCTTGGGATACGTCGCGATACCACGCGTTGCGATTGACGGTGCACACGTCCTGAAACCCGGCCATTTCCAGTGCACGCTGATATCGCGCGGGCGAGGCCATCTGAAACCCAAGGTCTTCCGCCGCAATATAGGCAGCCATTTCGTCCGAAGGGGGTCCGTCATGCGAAATCAGCCAATCAGAGGCGGCGAACCACCCGTTCGGGCGCAACACTCGAAAGGCTTCGCGGGCCAAAAACTCTTTATCGGCGATGTGGATGATCGAATCCTTCGAGAAAACCAGATCAAAATTGTCATCATCGAACGGAAAAGGGCCGGGGGTAACGCACTTGATGTGCACCTTGTCCGACATTTTCGCCATCGCTACCCGCGCGCGGGCTGCGGTGCAAACGTCCTCTTCGACGTCGATTCCAACGACTTGTCCTGCACCATGCTGTTGCGCAAGTGACAGGGTAATCGCCCCTGCGCCACAGCCGATATCAAGCACCCGTTTGCCGGTCAGATCCAAGCCATCCAGTACACGGGCAACCTCGTCAGGCCCGCCCGGGGACAAGTAACCTTCGCCCCACAGATCTTCCAAAAAGGCCGAGTGGTGATCGTCATAATGCAGGTCATCCTGTGGAGTCATCATTCACCTATGTCAGATTTACGATCAGGTTAGCGGGCTGTTTTCATCCTGACCAGATTCGTGTGCCATGGATAGTAAGGCCGCATTGCGTGCGGCCAGTTGGCCAGCGGGCGGTTCATCCTCAAGCAGAACGGGGAAATGGCGGCGTAATTCTTCGTGATAGGAATGCACGCCATACTCCAGATCAGACAGAACGATCCCGTCATAACCGCTGGAAAATGCGGCCTCCCATGTCCACTCGATCAGCTGTTCGTCTTCTTTGCTGGTGATCCGGTCAATCCGCATGCTCAGATAACGCGCCGCGCGCATGCGCCGGTCTTCATCGCCGCGCCGATAGCTGGCACTGCGCTGGATGGTTTCACCGACGTCTTTTGGGAACTCGTGATAAAAGATCACTTGATCCGGGTAGAACCCCAGAACCAGATTGGGGAAAATGCCGATATACAGCCATGCCCCCTTGTGCGCGTCGTCCAGTGTTTCGGGTGCTTGCAGAATTTTCTTGTAGTTGCGCACGCTCCAGAAACGGCCCGGGCCTTCGCGGAACCCTCCCAGCGAGCGCGAGGTGCCCTTATGAAAGGGTTCGTCGTGATACGCGTTGCCGTATAGGTCATGCAGACCGGGATGGGCCACGGGCACATGATACCCTTCATTGTCGACATCACGGACGCATTTCCAGTTTGCGGTCATCAGCGTGGCATCAAAGCCATCACCGCTGGGTTGGATATCGTCAAGGTCATATTGCGCCAATTCATCTGCGAAGCGGGCCAGAACTTGGGACATGGCGGGCTGTGGTCCGGGCTTGAAGCGCACAAAAACAAACCCGTGGCAGATGTCCATCTCGACCGGCTTGAGCCCCATTTCATGTGGGTCCATCTGGGGGAGGGTTCTGGGCTGGGCGGCACCACGCAGGGTGCCATCAAAGTTGTAGGCCCAGCCGTGAAACGGGCAGATGATCGCGGATTTACATGTGCCGCGCTCGTCCGCCACAACGCGCGACCCTCGGTGACGGCACAGGTTGTGAAAGGCGCGTACAGCCCCATCCTTGCCCCGAATAACCAGCGCACGTTCACCCACCACGTCCAACGTCATGAAATCTCCGGCGTTCGGAATGTCGCTGACATGACACACCAATTGCCAGTGCCTGCGAAACAACAATTCTTTTTCGGCCTCCAGCATATCAGTGCTGAAAAAACTCCAGGCGGGCAGGCCATTGCGGTTCCACGTCTCTGGAACGGCGGCAAGGGGGGAGACAGTCATGGTGGAATTCCTGTTTGGGATAAATATTTATTTAAGCGCTCAAATAAATAAAGTCAATCGAAACGCGCAAGGCGCCGGTTTCGCAATGTGACGTGGCCTGCGAGTGATGATTGAAACGCGGCCCCGAGTCCGCCCGTGCGCTGTTGCGCCCAGAATCGGCCGGGGCAGAGAGGGTGCGGCATTTCCGACGTTTTCGCGCCTTGCAAAAGCCCCCCGTGAACCATAGGTTCCCGAAAAATTCGCGGGACAGCCCGCCAACATGTAGGAGCACTCCAATGGAAGGCGGAAACGCATTCGCGCAATTCATCCCCCTGATCCTGATTTTCGGTATCATGTACTTCCTTTTGATCCGTCCTCAGCAAAAAAAGCTGAAGGCGCACCGCGCAATGGTTGAAGCCGTGCGTCGCGGTGACCAAGTGATCACACAAGGCGGGTTGATCGGTAAAATTTCCAAGGTCAAGGACGACGACGAGGTCGAAGTCGAGATTGCCACAGGCGTCAAAGTGCGTGTGGTCAAATCGACGATCGCTCAGGTCGTATCCAAGACCGAGCCGGCCGAGGCCTAAGTCCTGTAAAAGCAAGAAAATATAAGGCAACACAATGCTTCAGATCGATCTGTGGAAACGAATTTGCATCTGGGGTGTTGTTGCCCTTGGCTTGTTTTTGGCTTTGCCCAACGCGTTCTATGATCGCGTTGAGGCGCATAATGATGCCGCTAAGTTCATCGAAGCGGGCGACAGCTCGGCAATGATCGAAGAAGATCTTGCGCTGTGGCCGTCTTGGATGCCTTCGGGGCTGGTCAATCTGGGGCTGGACCTTCGCGGCGGCGCGCATTTGCTGGCCGAGGTTCGTGTCGAGGATGTTTATCAGGCACGGCTGGAAGGTATGTGGCCCGAAGTGCGCGATCTTCTGCGTGAGGAGCGCGCGCGCGTCGGCACGATCCGTCTTGCTGCTGATACGTCGGAAGAATTGATCATTCGCCTGAACGAGCGCCCCGAGCAGGTCGAAGAGGCTGCAAGCCTCGTGCGAGGTCTGGCCCGTCCCGTCACAAGCCTGACAGGTGCCGGAGCCAATGATATCGAGGTTTCGACGCGCGGCGAGAACATTGTTATCCGTCTAAGCGAGGCGGAAAAGCGCGCCACGGACGAACGCACGGTGCGCCAGTCATTGGAAATCATCCGCCGACGCATCGATGAGGTCGGCACGCGTGAACCGACGATCCAGCGTCAGGGATCGCAACGGATTCTGATTCAGGTGCCCGGAATCGGAAGTGCGGCCGAGCTGAAAGAGATCATCGGAACCACCGCGCAACTGACGTTCCAGCCCGTCGTCAGCCGCACATCAAACGCGGATGAACGCCCCGGCGCGGGCAACGAAGTGTTGCCGTCGCTGGATGAAGAAGGTGTTTTTTACATTCTGGAACGCGCGCCTGTTGTGACCGGCGAAGAATTGGTCGATGCGCAGCCAGATTTTGATCAAAACGGTCGTCCAGCCGTCTCGTTCCGGTTCAATGCCACCGGCGCACGCGCGTTCGGGGACTATACTGCGGCCAACATTGGCAACCCATTTGCCATCGTTCTGGATAACGAGGTGATCAGCGCCCCGGTGATCCAAAGCCACATCGCGGGCGGATCGGGTATTATCACGGGTAATTTCAACGTTGAGGAAACCACGAATCTGGCCGTATTGTTGCGTGCAGGTGCCTTGCCGGCACAGCTGGATTTCCTTGAAGAACGCACCATCGGCCCCGAATTGGGTGCAGATAGTATCTCGGCAGGGCAGATTGCCTGTGCCGTTGCTTTCGTGCTGGTTCTGGTCTTCATGTTTGCCAGTTACGGCATTTTTGGGATTTTCGCCAATATTGCCCTGATCATCAACGTCGGGTTGATTTTCGGTTTGCTGAGCATGATTGGTGCCACGCTGACCTTGCCGGGCATTGCCGGTATCGTTTTGACCATTGGTATGGCGGTGGATGCCAACGTTTTGGTGTTCGAGCGTATCCGCGAAGAGATGCAAACTGCCAAAGGACCGGCCCGCGCCATCCAGTTGGGTTATGAAAAAGCACTGAGCGCGATCACCGACGCCAACATCACCACCTTTATCACCGCCGTGATCCTGTTCGCGATGGGCAGCGGCCCGGTACGCGGTTTTGCGATTACATTGGGTCTGGGGATTGTCACCTCTGTGTTTACAGCGATCTACGTCACCCGCCTGATGGTTGTGATGTGGTTTGACCGCAAACGCCCCAAACAGGTTTTGATGGGGCGCGCTCTTCGGCTGGTTCCATCCGAAACAAACTGGAATTTTTTCCGCCGCTGGAAAATGTCCATTGGTCTGTCTATGGTGTTGATCCTTGTCGCGTCCGGATCGTTCCTGACGCAAGGTCTGAATTACGGCATTGATTTCAAGGGCGGCACAACGATCCGCACGCAAAGCGAGCAAAGCGTGGATATTGGTGCGTATCGCGCCGCGATTGATCCGCTGAACTTGGGCGATATCTCGATCACCGAGGTGTTTGATCCTACATTCGCCGAAGATCACAACGTGTCCATGATCCGAATTCAGGCGCAACAGGATGAAGAATCCGTATCGCCCGAGGTCATTCAGACGGTCGAAGCCGCGTTGCAAGAAGCGGTGCCTGACATCACCTTTACCTCGGTCGAAAGTGTCGGGCCCAAAGTTTCGGGTGAACTGATCACGGCGGCGGCCATTGCGGTGATTCTCGCCATGGGGGCGGTGCTGATATATATCTGGCTTAGGTTCGAGTGGCAGTTTGCCGTCGGCGCGGTAGTGGCATTGGCCCATGACGTTATCCTGACCATCGGCGTTTTCTCGGAAATGCAGATTCAGTTTGATCTGGCCATTATCGCGGCACTTCTCACCATCGTTGGGTATTCCCTGAACGACACGGTGGTTGTGTTTGACCGGGTTCGCGAAAACCTGCGCAAGTATAAGAAAAAGGAACTGTCCGAGGTTCTCAACCTATCCATCAACGAAACGCTTAGCCGCACGGTTATGACCTCGGTCACAACGTTGTTGGCGCTGCTGGCCCTGTATGTTCTGGGCGGGGATGTGATCCGTGGCTTTGTCTTTGCCATGATCTGGGGGGTCGTTGTGGGGACGTATAGCTCGGTGTTTGTCGCGTCGACGGTTCTGCTGTGGCTGGGCGTCAAGCGCGACACGACCAAGCAAGAGTCGGCTGCGGGTACTCAATTTGCTGACATTGATGCCTGATGCGGCGCTCGCCGCGCTGGAATCGCCGGGCCTGTGGTGGCTGGTCCTCACCATTTCGGTGGCGGGGATCGTCCGGGGCTTTACCGGGTTTGGCACCGCGCTGATTTTCGTTCCAGTTGCGGGGCTGTTTTTGCCTACCGCGCAAGTGATCGCGACCATTACCATGACAGGGGTGGGCAGCACGATTGCATTGGTGCCTCGCGCATGGCGACATGCAAACCACCGCGAGGTAGGAGTGCTGGTCATTGCGGCCCTTCCCACGGTGCCATTGGGCCTGATGGTGATGGATGTGCTGAACCCGGTCACGGTGCGCTGGGTCGTTGCCGCAGTTGCAGGGTTCACGTTGGCGATGCTGGTCTCGGGCCGACGCTTTGATGGGCAGGTCAAGTTGCCGGGGCTTTTGCTCATCGGGGCGTTGGCGGGCCTGATTGGCGGGGTGACGGGACTGACTGGACCTATGGTGATCCTGTTTTACCTTGCAGGGCAGGCAGGGGCGCAGACCGTACGCGCCAATACAATCGTTTTTCTGGCAGCGCTGGACGTTGTCATCGTGGCCAACCTGTTCTTGCGAGGTTTCGCAGGCTGGGAGGTGGTGTGGCTGGCCGTCATTTTGGGCGTACCCTATTTCATCACCACTTTGATCGGGCAGGCCCTGTTTGATCCGGAACGCGAAAGGCTGTATCGCTATGCGGCGTTTACGGTGATCGGTCTGGCGTTGCTGACCGGTTTGCCTATCTGGCAATAGTTTTGGAGACGCGCACCATGCACATGCACGAAATCAATTTTACACAGGCCACGCCGGTTGATGGCTATGGCCCCGGTTTCTTTCGTGTTGGCGGTGTTGTGATACGCGGCGGTGTATTGGTGACAGCAACAGGGGCCGACCCTTGGGCGGGTCTGGACGCGCAGGGCCCGTTACTGGCCTTGGCATCAGAAATAGATGTGTTGTTTGTTGGCACTGGCGCGGAAGTGGCCCATATCCCTCCTGCCTTGCGCGAACAGTTGGAAACGGCGGGGATCGGCGTTGAGATCATGTCATCGCCCGCCGCTTGCCGCACGTATAATGTACTGCTGTCCGAGGGGCGCCGCGTCGCTCTTGCCGCGCTTGCAGTGTAGCTGGGCCTTTTGGGGCGCTTTCCCAAATTGTCATGAATCGTTAAGGCAAAAAGCATGAGTTTGCAGGCCTATGACATAACGGTGGCGCGCGGCGGGATCGCCGTGTTGGAAGGGGTCAGTCTGACACTGAAGCCTGGCAAGGCCATCGTGCTGCGTGGCCCCAACGGTATCGGAAAAACGACGTTGCTGCGTACCATTGCCGGATTGCAATCACCCTTGCGCGGGCGGATCGAGGGCGCTGCGGAAAGCCGCGTCTATGCTGGTCATGCAGATGGGATCAAACCGACGCTGACGGTCGGAGAAAACCTTGCGTTTTGGGCGGCAGTCTTTGGGCGCTCGAATATCAGCGCCGCACTGACCGCCTTTCACCTTGAGCCATTGGCCGCGCGTCCGGCCGGAGCCTTGTCGGCGGGGCAAAAACGGCGGCTGGGGCTGGCGCGGTTGTTGGTCACAGGACGGCCTGTCTGGGTGCTGGACGAACCCACCGTCTCGCTTGATTTGCAAGCGGTGGACATGTTTGCCGCCGCTGTGCGCGTACATCTGGCACAGGGCGGATCGGCACTGATGGCCAGCCACATCGATATGGGGCTGGACGAGGCGGATGTTTTGGATCTCGCGCCGTATCGGGCGCGCGCAACCGCGCTACACGATTTTGACGAGGCGTTTTTATGATTGCGCTGCTGGTCCGTGATTTGCGCCTTGCAATGCGCGCCGGTGGTGGCTTTGGGCTTGGCCTGTCATTTTTCCTGATCGTCGTTGTGTTGGTGCCATTCGCGGTCGGCCCGCGACCGGATTTACATGCCAGCATAGCGGCGGGCATTCTGTGGCTGGGCGCGCTTTTGGCCTGCCTGTTATCGTTGGACCGGATTTTTGCGCTGGATTGGGAAGACGGGTCGTTGGACTTGTTGGTAACTGCACCGCTGCCCTTGGAGGGAGTTGTCAGCCTCAAGGCGCTGGCTCACTGGCTGACCACAGGCCTGCCGCTGGTCTTGGCCGCGCCGGTTTTGGCTGTGCTGCTGAACCTGCCCACTGCTGGGGTCGTGCCGTTGATTGGGTCATTGGCGCTTGGCACCCCTGCGCTTAGTGTGATTGGCACCTTCGGCGCGGCGCTGACCGTGGGGATCAAGCGGGGTGGGCTGTTGCTGAGCCTGCTGGTGCTACCGCTTTATGTGCCGGTTTTGATTTTCGGGGCCGAAGCCGCGCGGCGCGGCGCGGAGGGGCAGGACTATATGACGCCGTTGATGATGCTGGCCGGAATCACCTGCGGCACCATAGCGCTCTTGCCCTTTGCATCGGCTGCGGTACTAAGAGTTACTCTGCGCTAAGGGCAGGCAAATAACGGGAATACATGATGGCCTCGCTGTGGGAATACGCCAACCCAAAGAAATTTATCGCCACGTCGGACAAGGTTCTGCCTTGGGTCGGGGGGCTGGCGCTGGTGTCGTTGATCGTTGGCCTGATCTGGGGATTTTGGTTCACGCCCGAGGATGCCCGCCAAGGGGCCAGCGTCAAGATTATCTATCTTCATGTGCCCTCGGCGCTCATGGCGATCAACGCGTGGATCATGATGCTGATCGCGTCGCTGATTTGGATCGTGCGACGCCATCACGTTAGCGCTCTTGCTGCGCGGGCCGCGGCACCGGTCGGGGCCGTGATGACGGTGATTGCATTGATTACCGGCGCGATTTGGGGGCAGCCAATCTGGGGCACATGGTGGGTTTGGGACCCGCGGCTGACCTCGTTCCTGATCCTGTTTTTGTTCTATCTGGGCTATATTGCACTGTGGGCAGCCATTGAAAATGACGACACGGCTGCCGATCTAACGTCTGTGCTGTGCCTTGTTGGATCGGTGTTCGCACTGCTTAGCCGGTACGCGGTTTTGTTTTGGAACCAAGGACTTCACCAAGGAGCGTCGTTAAGTTTGGACAAGAAGGAAAACGTGTCTAACGTGTTCTACTTTCCACTATTGGTGTGTATCGCGGGATTTGTCTTGTTGTTCGTTGCACTGGTGTTGTTGCGCACACAGACCGAAATCCGGGCGCGCAGAATGCGCGCCTTACTGGCGCGGGAGCGGATGGGATGATGCCGGAACTAGGGAAATACGCGGTCGAGGTTCTGTCCTCCTACGCGATTTCGATCGTCATCTTGTGCGGGCTGTGCTGGCTTAGCCTTTGGCGCGCACGCCGTGTCCGGTCCGAGCTGGACATAGTTGAACAAAGGATGCGCGACCGTGGCTAAACTATCACCTTTGATGATTGCACCGCCGGTTATTTTCGCCGCGCTGACAGCAATGTTTTTCGTTGGAATGCAGCGGGACAATCCCGACGCATTGCCGTCGGTTTTCATCGACCAACCTGCGCCTGCGGTACCCCCTGAGGGGCTGGAAGGACGTGTTCAGTTAACGGACGCGGATTTGCGCAGTGGCGAGGTGACTGTGGTCAACTTCTGGGCCAGCTGGTGCCCGCCTTGCCGGGCCGAACATCCGACGTTGCATGCCCTGAACGACGAGGGCGTACGCGTTGCGGGCATCAATTTCAAAGATGACGCCGCACAGGCCGATCAATATTTGACCCGCGACGGTGATCCGTTCTTTGCCACGGCGTTTGATCCGCAAGGGCGCGCCGCGATTGACTGGGGTGTTACGGCACCGCCGGAAACCTTTATCATTGATGGCGACGGCAAGGTTCTTTTCAAATTTATCGGCCCACTGGTGGGCAGCGATTATCAACAACGGTTCCGGCCCGAGTTGGAAAAGGCACTGGGGCGCTAACGGCGTGTTGCAGATTAGTGCTTTAGCTTAGCCTGTTATCCACAGATCTAGATCTGAAACTTACACAAAACTACCATTACAGGTTCGCACGCGTCTCGGTTTGAACATGCCGAGCGGATTCGGTTTGGCTGTCGTCTTGTGCGCCGACAACGGCAAGCAAGGCTAGAATGGCAACTTGGGCGATGATCAATACTGCACGCATTTAATGGCTCCCTATCTGAATATGACAAGTATGCCTCACAGGCGCTCTCCGCAAAGGGGGGAATTCCATGTCTTGACACGCATATCCAGCGAATCGGCGGAAAATCGAGCATTCAGTGCGATCATGGCGGATCGCGGCTGACTATGCGGGCTTTGGCCGACTCCGGATCACAATCCGCGCGCGGGCGCTTGAAAACTGCATGGCCGGAAATTTTAGCCGTGGACCAGTTCAGACATGTCTTGCAAAAGGCTACCGCACACGCGGGACAAGGCCTTGCGAAACTGGCGCATTTCTCGCCCGTTGGCGGGTATTGGACGCGCAGGTGCCGGAGAATGGCCGGGTAAGGCGGTCTGCGGCAATATACGGGCGATGTCGGCGCGATCACTGTCTGGCAGCGTTTTTAACGCTTCTGGTCCGGTCAGAAAGCTTTCGCTGGGTGCGTCATTGGCAAAAACAACGTGATGCTGGTCTAGCAACAGGTGGAAGTAATCGATTCCATCGTTTGCTTCGGCCATGGTGATACCTTGGATGCCAACCAACCAAATGGCAGGGACTAAAATCTCGGCTGTGCCGAATATGTCCTGAACGACCGGCCCACGGATAAGCATCCTGTGCTGCCGGGATACCCGCAAGTCTCGCGTCGGCAGGCCACAGCCCAAGGCTCCGGCTTTGATCAGAATTGGGCGCAGGCGTGCATTATCGGCCATGTCATCGGCTGAAATCCGTTGGCGCCCGAGCCAAAGTAATGTCTGTGCACCATGTCCCAACGTCTGGATCTGCATTCCGGGGCGCAGATCCTCGACCAAGCAGGGGCCTTGCGGGGTGCGAATAAGCGTGCCGCCTGCGAAGCATACTGCGCCATGGATCGTGATTGTGATGACTTGCGTGTCGACCCCACCATCGTTGTCAACCATTCTGACCGTAAAGACATCGGTCATTGTCTCGCCGGGATCCAGCGCCTGAACAGTCGGGTCCGCGTCGTTCAAATCATAGGTCCAGACACCGGTTGATGGGTTTATTGAGGCTGTTCCGTAGGTTGCCGCAGAGGTGATCGAAAACGTGTCGTCCGTCGTTCCCGAAAATGTCCCGATATCTTCGAGATCTCCGTCCACAATCGCACCCGAGTTTTCGGTCACGTTGCCGGTTGTCGTGCCGCCAATCGTGGGGGTGCCCATCGTCTATTCCCCGCCCAGATGTTTTGCGAACTGACCGACCCCAAAGGATCGTACCGAGATGTCCTGACCGGGCTTTTCGCGTGACCATTCCATGATGCGATACCGTGTTCCGGTCTTGTTATGCCATAAGGTTCGCACACGGGGCGTTTGCACGCTTTGCAATTTGCTTAGAACGTCGGCGACATGGCCGAAAGGTGCAACGAAATCGACCACCCAAGTTGAGGTCCCGCTGTTCCAATCCTGCGGCTTCAATGGCCGATGTTGCAGTGCAAACCGGCGTTCCGCGCCGTCTGATAGCCCGGCCCAGGTGACGAATGCACGTGGATATCCGCCAGAGCGAAAAATGCGATATTGTTTCAGGCGCAAGGGGACTTCGATCTGCGCCATGACCTGTGGCATCGTCAGATTGGCATGGGCACGGTTCAAACTGGTCAGGAGGGCCATCGCGCCCAGATCGGTCAATGTAGATTCAGGAAGGTCGAACCAGCCTTCGGGAAAGGGGACGCCTGTGCCGGAATCTTGCCTTCCAACGTTGCGCAAGGCGTCTAGGTGACGAAGGGATTTTCGCATGAATACTGAATCGTGCGTGCCCATCTTGCGATGTCCTCATGCCTGCAATGGGATGTGACACGGTCATCGCATGCGGTGACGATTGCGGATGACTGGCCCGCAATTTGGTCAATAACGCTGCTCTGATCCGAGGTGCCTTCCCCGGTGACTGCTCAAACTGGGCGCTGTTTTCCGCGCCTTTGGACGCGATACTACCTCAATCACTAGAGCATTTAAAGCGTTGAAACACTGCATGTATGGGGATGTACGAAAAAACGCCCACAGAGGTGACTCTGCGGGCGTTTCAACTTGGGCGGGATCAGCGGATTTATGCCGCCTTCGCCAGGTTGCGCAGAACATAGTGCAAAACGCCGCCGTGTTCGATGTACTCAATCTCGATCGCAGTATCGATCCGGCATTTCAGCGTGATCTCTAGGACGGTTCCGTCTGCTTTAGCGATCGTGCAAGGCACCTCCTGCAGGGGTTTGATCGTGTCCAACCCGTGGATCGAAACGGTTTCATCACCCGTCAGGCCCAGTGTTTTGCGCGTGTCGCCGCCGGTGAATTCGAACGGGATTACCCCCATGCCAACCAAGTTTGAACGGTGGATGCGTTCAAAATTCTCCGAGATCACGGCCTTGACGCCCAGCAGGGCCGTGCCTTTGGCTGCCCAGTCGCGGCTGGAACCGGCACCGTACTGTTCGCCGCCAAAGACCACCAGAGGCGTGCCATTGGCCTGATAGGCCATTGCCGCGTCAAAGATCGAGGTCTGCGCGCCATCCGGGCCCTTGGTGTAGCCGCCTTCGACGCCGTCCAGCATCTCGTTCTTGATACGGATGTTGGCGAACGTGCCACGCATCATCACCTCATGGTTGCCGCGACGCGATCCGTAGGAATTGAATTCCCGTACGGGCACCTGATGATCCAACAGGTATTTCCCTGCGGGCGTTGTATCCTTGAAACTACCTGCGGGGCTGATGTGGTCGGTCGTGACCATATCGCCCAACAGCGCCAGAACGCGGGCACCCTCGATATTGGTGATCTTGCCCGGCTCTGCGGCCATGCCCTGAAAGTAGGGCGGGTTTTGTACATAGGTTGACTGTGGGGGCCAATCATATGTTTCACCCTCGGAGGTTTCCACGGCCTGCCATTTGTCGTCACCCTTGAACACGTCGGCATATTTCGACTGAAATGCCTCGCGCGTCACGGTTTGCTCAACCAGTTCTGCAACTTCGGCCGATGTGGGCCAGATGTCTTTCAGGAAAACATCGTTGCCGTTCTGGTCCTGTCCCAATGGGGCGGTGGTGATGTCGACATTCATGTCACCAACCAGCGCATAGGCCACCACCAGCGGAGGAGACGCCAGATAGTTGGCGCGCACATCCGGGCTGATGCGACCTTCAAAGTTACGGTTGCCGGACAGAACGCTAACCCCGATCAGATCATTGTCATTGATGCATTTGCTGATTTCAGGTGCCAGTGGCCCCGAGTTGCCGATGCAGGTGGTGCAGCCATATCCAACAAGGTTGAAACCGATCTTGTCCAGATCTTCTTGCAGGCCAGCGGCCTCAAGATAGGCGCTGACCACTTGCGAGCCGGGCGCGAGCGAGGTCTTTACCCACGGTTTGCGGTTCAGACCCAGTGCAGCGGCCTTGCGCGCAACAAGGCCCGCGCCAATCATCACATAGGGGTTGGATGTGTTGGTGCAGGATGTGATTGACGCAATTACGATAGAGCCGTCATGCATCTGATAGGGGGCGTCGCTGGCGACATAGCCGCGCTTGTGGTTGCCCTCGTCACCGGGGATGTCCTGTGGCTCTGGCTGTCCGCCTTCCCCTTCCCAGCGCACTTCCTGACGCGTGCTTGCATCCTTGGCTTTTCGTTGGCCATCGACATAGGCGTGGAAGGTCTGCGCGGCTTTGTCCAAGGCGATGTAGTCTTGCGGACGTTTGGGGCCGGAAATGGCGGGCACGATCGTGCCCATGTCCAGATGCAATGTGTCTGTATAGACGGGTGCGTAATCGTCGCCGCGCCACATGCCGTTTTCCTTGGCGTAAGCCTCGACCAGTTGAACACGGGCCTCATCGCGGCCTGTGTTGCGCAGATACCGCAGGGTTTCGCCATCAATCGGGAAGAAACCACAGGTGGCACCGTATTCGGGGGCCATGTTGGCGATTGTTGCACGGTCAGCCAGCGGCAAGTGATCCAGCCCGACACCATAGAATTCAACGAATTTGCCAACAACGCCGCGTTCGCGCAGCAATTCAACGACCTTCAGAACCAGATCGGTGCCGGTTGTGCCTTCGGTCATCTTCCCGGTCAGTTCAAAACCAACCACTTCGGGGATCAGCATCGAGATCGGCTGCCCCAGCATTGCCGCCTCGGCCTCGATCCCGCCAACGCCCCAGCCCAGAACGGCAGCGCCGTTGACCATGGTGGTGTGGCTGTCGGTCCCGACCAGCGTATCTGGATAGGCCACTTCGACGCCGTCCTGATCGACATCGCTCCAGACGGTTTGGGACAGGTATTCCAGATTCACCTGATGGCAAATGCCGGTGCCGGGGGGAACAACGCGGAAGTTGTTGAACGCGCCTTGGCCCCATTTGAGGAACTGATAGCGCTCCATATTGCGTTCGTATTCACGGTCGACGTTCATTTGGAACGCGCGTGGATTGCCGAATTCATCAATCATGACCGAGTGGTCAATGACCAGATCGACAGGGTTCAACGGGTTAATCTGTTCGGCCTTGCCACCCAATGCGACGATGCCATCGCGCATCGCGGCCAGATCAACCACGGCGGGGACGCCGGTGAAATCCTGCATCAGAACACGGGCTGGGCGATAGGCGATCTCGCGCGGGTTCTTGCCGCCGTTTTTGGCCCATTCTCCAAAGGCGCGGATGTCGTCGACGCTGACCGTCTTGCCATCCTCAAAGCGCAGCATGTTCTCCAATACCACCTTCAGCGCGGCGGGCAGGCGGGAAAAGTCGCCCAGGCCAGCAGCCTCGGCAGCCTTGATCGAATAATAGGCAAGCGTCTGATCGCCAACGGTGATCGACTTGCGGGTTTTGGCGGAATCATGTCCGACTGTGATGGGCATCCGGGTGTCCTTTCGGCTCGTGAAAACTGGCTTTGCCCGCTTGTCGCGCATTTGCGGTGGGCGATCA
This sequence comes from Roseovarius aestuarii, assembly GCA_027214255.1. Lineage (GTDB taxonomy): Bacteria > Pseudomonadota > Alphaproteobacteria > Rhodobacterales > Rhodobacteraceae > Roseovarius > Roseovarius aestuarii_A. Next base: position 83,293 of record JAPWHL010000016.1, on the reverse strand, counting down.
AGAGGGCTGACCGTCTTTTTGTATACCATTGCACACAATTAGGCAATTGCTGCGAGAATTCACTTGGGTCTAACGAATCCTTGATTGGTCATTCGCCCGTTTGGCAGGTAAATGATAAGAAACCTAAACTCAGCAGAACACGGACACGCCTGATGCGTCTTTTCACACACCTGATTCTTGCCCCTTTCCTGATGGTTTCGACCGCATTCGCGGGGGAAGGGCAGCGCCAGGTGGTGGTCGAACTGTTTACCTCGCAAGGGTGTTCCTCGTGCCCGCCAGCAGATGCATTGCTGCATGAACTGGCCGCGCGCGAGGATGTCATCGCATTGGCGCTGCATGTGGATTATTGGGATTACATTGGTTGGAAAGATGTCTTCGCGAATAATGCCTACACGCGCCGCCAGCATGCCTATGCCAAGGCGGGTAAACGGCGCATGGTCTATACGCCTCAGATGATCGTGAACGGACAGCAAGATGTCGTCGGAAACCGCCCAAAGGATGTGAATGCCTTGATCAATCGCCACATGGGTCAGCCCAAAACGGTTGATCTGTCGGTCACGCGCCAAGGCGGGCAGATCACGGTGTCGGCTCAATCCCTAAGTGGGGCTGAGCCGTTAATTGTTCAAATGGTGCGCTTTGTGCCGCAAAGCGACGTCAAAATCACGCGGGGCGAAAATGCGGGCAACACATTTTCCTATGCCAATGTCGTGACCGATCTGGTCGAGTTGGGGCGCTGGGACCGCCGCGCCGCGCTCAGCATGAAGGCGCGGGTTGACCAAGAGGCGAACATAGCGGTGATCCTGCAACGCCCCGGTTTCGGCGCAATCGAGGCTGCGGCCCTAGTCAGATGAACGGTCTTGCATCGCGGCCACACGTGCTGCGCCGCGATCGGCCATTCCCCCGGTGCCGTCTTTCCAGCGACGATGCACCCAAAACCACTGATCCATGTGCTTGCGCACCATGACTTCCAACCGGTCGTTAAAATCCTGTGTCATGGTGACGGGATCGCTATGTTCAATTGGGTTTTCTACGATGGTTTCGAAATCCAGACCGTTCTCGCGGCGCAAGCCCCAGCAAGGCACTAACAGAGCATTGCATCTAAGTGCCATTTCCGCTGTGACCAGCGAGGTCAGGGCAGGTTTGCCAAAAAACTGTAACGGCACCCCGTCATGCGCATTCAGATCATTCAGGATGGCCACAACGCCGCCACCCTTTAGGTGTTTGACCATCTGCACCATGCCACGTTTGCTTTGGGCAAACAGGGGTTCACTTAACGCGCCCATGGCCTGCGCATAGTGCGGATTGAAGTAACGGTTCTTGAGGGGGCGATAGAAACTGCCCATTTTGAATCCGTTTTCGATCAAGGCCATACGGCCCGCATTGAAGCTGCCAAAATGGCCGGTCACGATAATGATCGGGCGGCCTTCGGCGCGGGCGGCGTGCATGGCCGTCAGGCCGGGACCGATCAGAGGAGAATGGCGCGCCCGTTCGATGAATTCGCGCGACGAGTATAACTCGATTATGCCCCGCCCGGCATTGTCGGGCACCGAACGCATCAATGCGCGCACTTCGGACTGAGGCAAGTCGGGCAGAACCAATTCCAGATTTTCACGCACCCGTCGCGAGTACCCTGCCAGCGGCGCAATGACATGCGCCGTGATCCATCCCATGGCAGGGATACGAAAACGATAGGGCGTCAGTTGCGCGGCACCGATCAGGCCGCGCAAAACCATGTTCACCATGTATTCGCCTGCGCGCGTCACAAAACTGTCTTTGGATTGGCTCATACTGGGTTCGCACAGCGCATTGTTTCAATTCGGCCAGATTTAGAGGCCGGGCCAAGCAATCACAAGCTAAAGCGCAGGTTTGGACAGATGCCGGGTTTGATGCCTATGTGAAAGAGATACGAAAATCTCTTGATTTTAATTGTTTAGGTGTTCTCCTCCTCATCGTCGTCACCGGGAAGGATCAGCGTAATTTCCCCGGCGGCCTGTAGACGGCGGATCGCGTTTACCACCTGTGTCATGGCCTCTTCGCCCTCTTTGGGCTTGATGCGCCCCAATTCTTCGATCTCTTCGCGAATGGCGTCGGACATGCGGCGGGACATGTTGTCCAAAAGAAATTCTGCCACAGGGGCCAATTCGCCAGCCAAAGCCGCGCCAAGGGCCGTCATCAGAACGCTTTGCTCTAGGTCGCGGGTGACCTTGGGAACGTCAGTGGCGGCAAGGCGGTCCGGAATATGCACAAAGGTAAAGATCGCACGACGAACCTGATCGGCGAAATCACGATCTTCTTCGTCCAGCCCGTTCAGCACATTGTCGCGTAAGGCCCCCGTTGAGGAGTTCAGGATTGCGCCGATCCGCTCTACCGGGCCATCTTCGAAGGCGGCAGGTGGCAATTCGTTTAACTGCGCGGCCAGCGACAGGCCGATGCGGTCGACCGCGGCTGGTGTCACGTTGCCGGTTTGACCGATGGCAAATGTGATCCGGCGCGCGCGATCCCCGGGTAGGCGGCTGAGCAAATCTGCGGCGCGGGCGACGTCCAGTTTGGCCAGCATGACGGCGGCCACTTCTGTGCTTTCCGCCAGAAGGATGGGGATCAGATCATCCAGATCTGCGCGGGCAACCTGTTCCCAAGGGTCGCCGAACTGACGGACACCGGCCTCTTTGCGCAGGCGGGCGGCGGTATGCGGGCTGATCCGGCCATCCAGAGCATTCAACGCACCCGCCACACCATGTGGAAAGGTCAGGCCCATTCCCTCCAGCTCGGTCGCGAATTCGGTGAGGACGCTGATCAGGGTCGTGCGGTCGACGTAACGCATTGACCCCATTTGCGTGGTCAAGGCGGCTTGCATGCCTTCGGGCAACTCGGACAGGCGGACATCCGCGCCTTCGTTCAACAAAAATCGCACGATGATTGCGGCTTTTTGCTTGCGTGTCAGGCGCGCGGCGGTCGCGGCTATGGGCACAGGCGGCGCGATCCGGGCAAGCGGTGTTGACTGGTTCATTCCGGCCCTCTTACTGGTTTTCCATAAGATAGCGCGCGAAGGGTGAAGAAATGACTAAACAGCCCCCATTCGTGGGCGGGCCGATTGTAAGCTTGGGCCTATGTTCGGGATCTGCATGCTTGGCGCGTCTGGATGGCGCGTCGTGGTCTCAGTGAGTTTCAGTGTGCAAAGACCTGTTGCAAAAGAGAAAATCTTGAAAGTCAAACGCTCATGCAAGGGGCACACGAGGTTGGTGCGCCCCTTGTATTAAAGTGCGATTACTTGTCCATTGCGTCTGCGCCGAAAACCCGCGCAAAGATCGTGTCGACATGTTTTGTATGATAGCCCAGATCGAATTTTTCCTCGATCTGCTCGGCGCTCAGAGCTTTTAGAACGTCGGTATCCGCCAGAAGCTCGGTTTTGAAATCCTTGCCTTCTTCCCAGACTTTCATCGCGTTTCGCTGAACCAGCTTATAAGAATCCTCGCGGCTGACACCGGCCTGTGTCAGAGCCAGTAGAACGCGTTGCGACATAACCAAGCCACGGAATTTATTCATGTTGGCCAGCATGTTGTCGGGATAGATCACCATCTTGTCGACCAAACCTGTCAGGCGTGCCAAGGCAAAATCCAACGTGATTGTGGTGTCGGGGCCAATGTTGCGCTCGACTGACGAGTGCGAGATGTCGCGTTCGTGCCAGAGGGCGACATTTTCCATCGCAGGGACCACGGCCATACGCACCAGACGGGCCAGACCGGTCAGGTTTTCGGACAGAACCGGGTTGCGTTTGTGCGGCATGGCCGAGCTACCCTTTTGTCCGGCGCTAAAGAATTCTTCGGCCTCCAGTACCTCGGTGCGTTGCATGTGGCGGATTTCGGTCGCGATGTTTTCGATGCTGCTGCCGACAACGCCCAACGCGGCAAAAAAGGCGGCATGGCGATCGCGTGGGATGACCTGAGTGCTGATTGGCTCGGGTTCAAGGCCCAGTTGCTTGCAGACATGTTCCTCGACGGCCGGATCAATGTTGGCAAAGGTGCCGACAGCGCCGGAAATCGCGCCGGTGGCAACCTCATAACGCGCCTTTTCCAGACGGTTCAGGTTGCGGTCCATTTCCGCATAAAATCGCGCAAACGTCAGGCCCATCGTCGTTGGTTCTGCATGGATGCCGTGGCTGCGCCCGATGCGTACGGTGTCTTTGTGCTCAAACGCGCGGCGTTTCAGCGCGGCCAGCAGGGCCTTCATGTCTTCGATCAGAATGTCTGTGGCGCGCACCAGTTGCACGTTGAAACAGGTGTCCAGAACGTCCGAGCTTGTCATGCCCTGATGGACGAAACGGGCCTCATCGCTGCCAACATGTTCGGCCAAATGAGTCAGAAAGGCGATTACGTCGTGTTTCGTCACGGCCTCAATTTCGTCGATGCGGGCCACGTCAAACTCTACGTCCTTGGCTTTCCAGACGGCCTCGGCGTTTTCACGTGGGATCACGCCCAGATCGGCCATGGCGTCACATGCGTGAGCCTCGATCTCGTACCAGATGCGGAATTTGGTTTGAGGCGACCAGATGGCGACCATTTCGGGGCGGGAATAACGGGGAATCATGCGCGGACCTTTCAGCTGCGATTGGCTGATGCGGTGTAAACCGCGCAGGTCCGGGCGGCAAGGTGATCGCGGGCCCGATGGCTAGGTGAATACCGCAGGCAGGCTGGGCCGTCCGCGCCTTGGCGCGAATTTCGGCGGAAAAACTATGCCGGTGGCATTGGATCGAACGAGTGCCAAGCGTTGGATTGCAGAGGTCATGATCGGCGATAACGGCCACACGACAGCCAGCACAAACCGGCGGCCCGTTCCCTGGTACAATACGCAGCAAGCGAGCGGGCCGTTGTGCATCAATCGGCCAGTGTGGTTTGAATAGTGGCACTGGATTCAAGTGTGCGGTGTACGGGGCACTTGTCGGCAATGGCCAGCAGGCGGGCGCGTTGATCGCTGTCCAGATCGCCGTCCAGAAAAACCGTGCGAATAAATGTGTCGGCCTTGGCGCCACCCGTGCCACTGGCATCTTGTGCGTGGACCTTATCGTGGCTGACCTCGACGCGAACGTTGGTCAGCGGCCAATTCTTGCGCCGGGCATACATTCGGATGGTCATAGAGGTGCAGGCCCCAAGCCCTGCTGACAAAAACCCATAGGGGGACATGCCACGGTCAGTGCCGCCATAGGCCAAAGGTTCGTCGGCAAGCGTGTGATGGCGCGGGCCTGCGTTGATGTCTTGCAAGTACCCGTCCGGGTCGGCCTCGGACACGCGTACGATGCCTTCGGGGGCTCCCGGAGGTGGGGCAGGCGGGTTGACCTCAAGATAGCGCATCGCCCAAGCGGCAATAAGTTGGGCCGCATATTCGGCGTCACGCGGGCGGGTGATCAGATGATCGGCGTCGTCCAGAGTGACAAAGCTTTTGGGATGCTTTGCCGCTGAAAAAATGTCACTGGCATTTTCAATCCCGACGATTTCATCCCGCGGCGCATGCAGTACCAAAAGCGCGCGTTTAAGATTTGCGATGTCGTCTTTCAGGGTTTCGGCGCGGACGTTCTCGATGAACTCTTTGCCGATACGGATCGGCCGCCCTCCCAGATTAACCTCTGCCACGCCGTCGGAATTGATCTGATTCAGGGCATTTCCGAAATTCTGAGTGACGTGTTCGGGGTCAAAGGGCGCTCCTATGGTGGCAACCGCGCGGACACTGGGCAGCTTGCGCGCCGCAGCTAACACCGCCGCCCCGCCCAACGAATGCCCGATCAGCAGGCTGGGCGCCATGTCACGCGCGCTCAGCGCGGCGGCCGCCAGTTCCAGATCGCGAATGTTGGATGTAAACGTTGTGTTTTCAAACTCGCCCTCGGAATGGCCCAGCCCGGTAAAATCAAACCGCAGCACGGCAATACCCGCCCCGGCCAGCCGCGCAGAAATACGCCGCGCCGCCGGGATGTCCTTGGAGCAGGTAAAGCAATGCGCAAACAGTGCAGTGGCCAGATGCGGCCCGTCGGGCATATCCAGACGTGCGCTGAGCGCGCTGCCATCATGCCCTTGGAATGTCAGACGTGTCATGGCCATGGGGGCCCCCTTTCCAAGTGTGATCTCTAGGATAGGGGGGCTGGCGTTGCGATTTAAGGTCTGTGTCAACACTGTCACGCGATGGTGACGTCGCGCGACCTAATTCACGCGCGAAACGTTCAAGAGTGCAACCGATAGAGGCGATCATCACCCAGATTGGCAATCAAACGATACCCCATTGCGTCAAGCAGGCTTTGTGCATCGGCTGAACTGCCGTGGCCTTTGAAGGCATTTTCGCGCCATTCCAAATAGATAAGGGTTGGGCGCAGATTTCCTATGCTGCGCAATACGGACAGTTCGGCCCCTTCGATATCCATGTGAAGAAGGTCAATTTCGGTCACGTCGATTTCGGCACAGAATGTGTCAAAGCGTTTGCCGGTGACCGTGATCGGGGTGTCGGCCTGTGTTACATGCTTAAATCGTTTTTGAAACGCATCGCTGTGCTGAAAAAGCGACCCTTGCGCATGCACCGCACCATCCACTGTGGCGCTGAACCACGGAACCGGGCTATCTTGATCGCAGGCAGCAAAATTGTGGACCTCGACATCTGTATCGACCAGTGCTGCGCGCACGGCTTCGATCCGGGCTGGATCGGCCTCGACGGTGATCACGCGGGCGTTAGGAAATGTATGCTTCATACGCCAGGCATCGCCCCCGTCGAATGAGCCCAAATCCATCAAAACCTGCGGTGTGATGCCCAATTCAGTCAACCAATTCATGTTGAAACGCGAATGCAAGACCTGCATGACTTGCCCACCCGCGCTGATGTCATAGGTGCGTTCACGCAAGGGGCGTGAGGTCAATCCATTCATCCGCATCTTTATGTAGGTGCTCATGTGGTTCAGCATTTAACAACTCCGTTGAAATAACGATTTTTGATCTGTGATTACACCGCCGGCAGGTGTAAGCGCCGGGAGCGTGCTAAATATCCGAACACGCTACCATAAACCTGACAGCTTGATGTAGCAGCGAATGCTCTAACGGCCTGTTTTCCTTAACGGGAAAACACGATGTCGGTGATGTATTTTAGTTTGTGATGCATGGCATCTCATTAATTCATTTTCATTATGTTTCGCGCGCCCGTAATCTGACACCAGTTCCCATGCATACCCTGAAAGGAAATGCTTATGTCGCAGTCTATTTGTGTCGCCCCAAGACAGCCGCACCGCGCGTCTGCCGGGGTTGTTCTTGCCGTGTTGTTCGTGATTGCCTTGGCGGGGGGCGCTCTGACGGCCAATCCGCCGGTTGTAGATGCCTCACCGGTCAGTGGCCCCAATGGCCCGATGCCAGAGTGGCACGGGAATGTCCGGGCCTCTAACCCTTCTTGGTGAAACGGGCTATTGCCCCATCAATGCAGGATCAAATGGATAGGTGGTCAGGTTCTCATACCCGTCTTCGGTGATCAGAACCTGATCTTCCAGCTTGATCGAGAAGTCGCCGCCTTCCGGGCTGATCAGGGCCTCGACGCATAGGGTCATACCCGGCTCTAGCGCATAGTCAAAAGCCCCGGCCACCGCACCATCGGGATACGCCACCAAGGGCCATTCATCGCATAGGCCGACGCCGTGCATCAGGCAGCCATATTTGCCGCGCATGTATTGATCGTCCAGCCGGTGACAATTGGCGGTCAGTTCCGGAATGGGCACGCCGGGTTTCAGCATCTCCATATTGGTCTGGATATGCTCGACACCATGTTGCATGGCATAAATCATGTCTGGACGCGGTTTTTGATCTCCGATCCACCACGTGCGGCTGATATCCACGCAGAAGCCATAGCTGCCAATCAGATCGGTATCAAAGGCCACGATTTCGTTGTTCTGGACGATCCGGCCGCCGCATTCCTGAAACCACGGATTGGTGCGCGGGCCCGAGGTCAGCAGGCGCGTCTCGATCCATTCACCACCACGGCGGATGTTTTCAGCATGCAGCACGGCCCAGATATCATCTTCGGACATGTTACCGCCGGGCACACCGGCGCGCGCGGCATCTTCCATCGCGCGCACGGCCACTTCGCAGGCGTGGCTGGCACAGCGCATCGCCTTGATTTCATCGGGGCCTTTGACGGCGCGGCACTTCTCGGTCAGTTCCTCGCCTTCCATGATCGTAATCCCCTGTGCCTCAAGCGCGCGCAGGCCGTGAAGCATGATCTTGTCGACGGCCAATCGGGTGTTGCCGCCGCTATGCTCCTGCAACAGTAGGCGCACTTCGTTCGAGAACACATCGGCGGCCACGTCCACCTTGTCGCCGCGATCAAAGTAAAACAGGTCCGCGCCACTGCGTTGTTCGCGCACCAGCGGGTTGAACGTGCTTAGGAAGGGTGAGTTCTTGTAGTCCCAAATCACCATGTATCCGTCGGCGCAGATCAACAGTGCGCGAAACGGGTTATGGGTGTTCCACAGCTGCATATTTGTGCTGTCACTGGCATAGCGAATGTTCAGTGGGTCAAATACCAACAACCCTCCATAGCCACGATCATTAATAAACCGGGTCAAGCGTTCCCACCGAAACGCCCGCATGGCTTGCAAATCTGGCAGGTCCAGACCGGCTGCGGCCCATTCTTGGTAGGCCAGTTGTGTTGGGCCAATTTCGATCCGGTCGGCATCATTGGGGGTATTATCGCCCAGCGTTGCACCACGGGTCGGGTCAATTTTGCGGGTGTCGCGATGATAGTGATTCATGGGCTGGCTCCGGTCTGGCTGTTCCACAAAGCTGGAAGAGACAGGACGGGCGCGCTTGTCAGTTTACGACAAAATCATGAAACGGTGTCGAAAGCCTTAGTTGAAGGTTTGATACACTGCCTTGGCATTCTTGAGGTGGCGCGCGATCAACCGCTTTTGCAGTTTTCCGGATGGGATGTAGGCTGCCGGTTCAAGGTTTTGGTCAGGCAACGCCAGGTCCGGGAACAGGCTTAGCAGCTCTTCACGGGCTGCCTCTGGCACGGATTTCAGTGCTTCGGGGCCAGTGAAAAGGCTTTCCGCTGCTGACCCATCGGCCCAGATGATTTGGTGCTCATCGAACAAGATGTGGAAATATTCAACCTCGTCCATCGCCGTATCGACAAATATCCCCGGAAGCTCTGTCAGACGAATTGCCGAGACCAATACATCGCGCAAACCAAACATGCGTTTGGCAGCCTTGGAGGATACCAGAATGCGATGCTGGCGTGACACGACAAGATCGCGTAACGGCAGGCCATCGCCCAATGCACCGGCGGTGATGCGCACAGGGGCCAGTTTAGGGTTGCGTCGCAGGGCCGCTCCGCCAACCTTGCTGGCGCTGATCCAGCGGATGGGGCGTGTGTCACCGTCGATGATCCTGACGTGATCCCCGACTTTCAGCGTTTCAATTGCCTGCGGCCCTGTTGCCGTGTCAATCAACGTTCCGCGAGTGAAGCAAAGAATATCTGACGTATTGCTAAACAGGGTGAAAATTTCGGCCTGAGTGATGTTCGAATTCGTTGCGCCGGTGTAATAGTCGATCGGCATGGTCGAATAGAAAACATTCCCCGATCCGACGGGATAGGTGAACGCCACGATATGTGTCGGATCCGACGTGGTCAGCAGCGGCGTTGCACCGGCTGGCAGTGACGACAGTTCGACATAACCGTGATTTGATTGGTTTCCACCATCAAAAGTGGAGTCAGTGATTGTTCCGTTTGCTCCGTTAGTGAACGAGCTGGGCGCGCCAGCAGCGACGTTGACGTCCGAACCGCTGGCGAAATCGCGCACAGCGGTGATGCCCGAGCCACCCGGAAGAATGGTTTCAGCATTGCTGACGGCGCGATCAAAGATGATCAGATTCATCCCGTTGTTAACAGCAGCCGTGATATCCGCCAGATTGTTCATGTATTCAGCGCCGAACCCATTGTTGTCCGGGTTCACGACATACAATGTGTCCAAGGCAGACAATTGTGCCGCATCGGGAACAGTTACGTCTACGGCAGTGTCACCGTTGTTCGTAATTTCATCAACCTGCGACGCCAAACCTTGGCCGTTTGACATAGAATAGTATCCGACCGTGGCCATGATGAAAGTTCCTAACTTAGAATACGGGCGATTCTGGGTATGTCAGGCCGATCTGGCGATTGTGTGCTCAAATTGAAGTGAGTCTTAGTAAAAACTATGACCATTTTGCGTCATGTGCCGTTGGTGAAGGGCCAAGGTTTCTGGTGCACCGGCTGGGGAGGCCCGCGCGTCGAGACGCAAAAAAAAGGCGCCTCGAAAGGCGCCTTTTTCGTTTCACAACTGCGTGTTGATCAGCAGCTATAGTACATACCGAACTCGACCGGGTGTGGTGTGTGTTCGTAGGTTTGGATTTCTTCCATCTTCAGGTCGATGTACCCGTCGATTTGGTCCTTGGTGAACACATCGCCAGCCAGCAGATAGTCGTGATCCGCCTTCAGCTCTTCCATCGCTTCGCGCAGCGATCCACAAACTGTTGGGATACCTTCCAGCTCTTCCGCGGGCAGGTCATACAGGTTCTTGTCCATCGCCTCGCCGGGATCGATCTTGTTCTTGATGCCGTCAAGACCGGCCATCAACAACGCGGCAAAGCACAGATAGGGGTTGGCTGCCGGATCGGGGAAGCGGGCCTCGACGCGCTTGGCTTTGGGCGACTCGGTCCATGGGATACGTACACAACCCGAGCGGTTGCGGGCCGAGTAGGCGCGCAGAACCGGAGCTTCAAAGCCGGGGATCAGGCGCTTGTAGCTGTTGGTTGACGGGTTGGTAAACGCATTCAGCGATTTGGCGTGCTTCAGGATGCCGCCGATGTAATACAGGGCCTCTTGGCTGAGGTCCGCGTATTTGTCGCCTGCAAACAATGGTTTGCCGTCTTTCCAGATCGACATGTTTACGTGCATGCCGCTGCCGTTGTCGCCGTAAATTGGCTTGGGCATAAACGTGGCCGTCTTGCCATAAGCATGGGCAACGTTGTGGATGACGTATTTGTATTTTTGCAGCTCATCGGCCTGCTCTGTGACTGTGCCGAAAATCAGTCCCAGTTCGTGCTGGCAGCTGGCAACTTCGTGGTGGTGTTTGTCCACTTTCATGCCCAGACGCTTCATCGTCGACAGCATCTCGCTGCGGATGTCATGCGCGTCGTCCGTTGGGTTGACCGGGAAATAGCCACCCTTCAGGCCGGGGCGGTGGCCCATGTTGCCCATTTCATACTCGGTGTCGGTGTTCCAGGACGCGTCCTGCGCATCGACTTCGTAAGAAACCTTGTTGATCGAGTTCGAGAAACGAACATCGTCAAACAGAAAGAATTCAGCTTCTGGGCCCATATAGGCCACATCACCGATGCCCGAGGATTTCAAATAGGCTTCGGCCTTTTCTGCGGTGCCGCGGGGGTCGCGCTCGTAAGATTCGCCTGTGTCGGGTTCGACAACCGAGCAATGCACGCAGATTGTTTTCTCGGCATAGAAGGGGTCAATATAGGCGCTTTTGGTGTCCAGCATCAGCTTCATGTCCGAAGCTTCGATGGATTTCCAGCCGGCGATGGATGACCCGTCGAACATGAAACCTTCTTCGATGAAGTCTTCGTCGACCAGATCGGCCACGATGGTCACGTGCTGCAATTTGCCACGAGGGTCAGTGAAGCGGATATCGACGTATTCGACGGATTCGTCTTTGATCGTCTTGAGCAGGTCTTGTGCGCTCATCTGTTTATTTCCTTATACTTGTTTTGGTCTGCCCGCACCTTACAGCGCGTCAGAGCCAGATTCGCTAGTGCGGATACGGATTGCTTGCTCGACGGTGCTGACAAAAATCTTGCCGTCGCCAATTTTGTCGGTTTTGGCCGCGTCGATGATGGCCTCGATCGCCGCATCGACCTGATCGTCGTCCAGCACGACTTCGATCTTAACTTTGGGCAGGAAATCAACCACATATTCGGCGCCACGGTACAGTTCTGTGTGGCCTTTTTGGCGACCGAAGCCTTTGACTTCGATGACGCTCAGGCCTTGAATGCCGACTTCTTGCAGGGCTTCTTTGACCTCGTCCAGTTTGAACGGCTTGATGATGGCTTCGATTTTTTTCATGGTGGGTTTCCTTGACATGCGCAGAGTTAAGCCTGTCTGACCACTTTTGCGGGCGCGCCTCAATCTGATAGGATGATTTGAACTGGATAGGCGCGTCAGGCAGGCCCGAAGCGATTAAATAGTAATCAAGGCGATTAAATAATGATCTATAATGAATCGGTATGACGGAGGGCTGTGCGATTGCCCTGCCGGTTTGTCAGGCTGGTGATTGGCGACGCTGAACGCTAGGTTTCACCGTGTTAAAGTCATCGCGAGCAGATAAAGCCATGCCATTCCAGCCGACTATCGTCACGCAAACCGTCGAAATGATGGACGCCCTGCGCAAGAATTCTGACGCGCATAAATACAGCCATGGTCATGCTTTGATTCTGACGGGTGGGGCAGGGCGCACGGGCGCTGCACGGCTGGCGGCACGTGGGGCGTTGCGGATAGGGGCAGGGCTTGTCACGCTTGCGGTGCCGCCGGCGGCGCAGTTCGAAGTGGCTTGCCAGATTACAGCCCTGATGTTGGTGCGTTGTGCGGATGGGGCCGCATTGGCCGAAATTCTGGCAGATCAACGCATCAACGCGCTGTGCCTTGGGCCGGGGATGGGCGTTGCCCGTGCGGCCGCAGCGCTGGACACTGTTCTTGCGGGGGGCGCGCTGAAAGCGCGCCTTACGGTTCTGGATGCGGATGCGTTGAGCGCCCTGGCAGCGGACGCCAATCTCATGGAGCGGTTGCATGAGGCTTGCATTCTAACTCCGCACGAGGGTGAATTTTCTCGGCTGTTTCCTGATATTGACCTCGGTTTTGGACAAACGCACCGGAAGGAGAGCCGCGTTGAGGCCACATGCGCAGCGGCGGCGCGGGTCGGATGTGCGGTTGTGTTAAAAGGGCCGGATACAGTGATCGCCATGCCGGATGGGCGCTGTGCTGTGCATAGCGCGCGTGCAGGGAAGGGGGTGCCATGGTTGGCTACTGCGGGGGCCGGTGATGTATTGGCGGGGTTTGTCACGGGCTTGCTGGCGCGTGGACTACCGATGCTGCAAGCGGCCGAGACAGCGGTTTGGCTGCACGCGGAATGCGCGCGCGGCATTGGTCCCGGACTGATCGCCGAAGATTTGCCCGAGGCATTGCCGCAGGTGTTTCGCGCGCTGGGAGTTTGATGCAGCCAAACTGCCTGACCGCCCGAATAACGCGCCTTTGGCTAACTCGGGCTGTTAGCCAGGTTCAGCCACCCGCATATTGAGCGAGGGGGCGATCAGCTCTAAACCGTCAGCGTAGATGATATGCGACGATTCAAATCGTAATTCGTGCAGGATCATCGTCATCATACCTTCGCAAGTGATGAATTCCCCGTCTAGCAGGGCACCGGCAGGCGCGGCGACCTGACGCAAGCCGAACAGGGCCTTGGCGCGCCAATCACGTACCAGAACTTGCTGGGTTTCGGGCAGAACGACATCGCGATCCGGGCGGGTATCACCCAGTGATCCGGCGAGGATACGCACCGCACGCCCGCGCCATTGATGCCGATGTACCGATTTTAATTCGGCCATGCCGGTGTCACGTGTCACAACCCGGTCACCGGGCAGGAGGTGTTCTACCGGCATCTCGCCGTCCAGAGTCAAAATTATACTGCCGGAAACCAATCCAGCAGGCTCCAAAGGGGCCTCAAGGGTCATTTGCCCGTGATCGCGCCCGGCCGTTTTCGGCATCATGGCGGTATGTCCGTTTTTTATCTGCTCGTTATTATGTCCAAGCATACCTCAAAAAACGGTAAATGTCCCATATTTTTCACAAGCGCGAAATTTTTGTGGGGCAAGTGCTGACTTTGGCGATTTTTCCACTCGCACCCGGCGCGTGGGTTTGCTAGGACACGCTTCAAGCCTGACCTTCGGGAACGGGCTGCGTGCGGGTGTGGCGGAACTGGTAGACGCACCAGATTTAGGTTCTGGCGCCTTTGGCGTGGGGGTTCGAGTCCCTTCACCCGCACCACATTTATTTCAAGCGAATGTAGATTTACGCTGGTCGTTCGCCGTCAGCACTTCCAGTGTTGTCAACGAACAACCGTAAGGTGGTGCGACAGGGATGGCGCAATGGCTATTGTAGTTCTTGTTCCATCTGGATGCGGTATCGGGCCAGCTTTGGTGCCATGTTAAGGGCGATCACACCGACTCTTTGATCACCTTTCCAGCATTCGGCGACAAGTTTCCGATCTTCCAGCGACCCGGCCACAATTTCGATCCGTTCGGCACGGGAGGGCTGCCCTATAGATTGAAGTTTCAGTGAAAATTGATCGGACCAAAATGAGGGCAGAGGCACATAAGGCGCATCGTTATCATTCAGGAGTGCTCGCGCGGCAGCGGCGCCCTGTTCGGCCGCATTGGTCCAGTGTTCAATACGAAATCTGTCCTCACCGTAGTTGAGGTGCGGCCAAACCGCGATGTCACCGGCTGCTGCGATGCGGTTGTCGCCGTTCAGAGCACGGCAGCTTTGGTCGCAAACCACACCTTTTTCCAGAACGAGTCCGCTGCCCTCAAGCCAATCCGTCGTTGGGCGTGACCCGATCGCAATCAGGACGATGTCTGCCTCGATTGTTTCACCGGTATTCAGTGTTACCCCGGTAACATGGTCGGTGCCTTCCAATGCGGTGACAGTCACGCCAAAGCGGAAAGCCACGCCTTCTTCTTCGTGCGCCGTACGGAACACTTCGGACAGTGACGGTGGCAGTACACGTGCCATAGGCCGGTCCATTTGGTCCAGTACAACCACGTCCAGCCCGCGCTTGCGGGCACTTGCCGCGACCTCACAGCCAATAAAGCCTGCGCCGACAATGGCGATCCGTCGGTCCGGTTGCATTTCGGCACAAAGCTGTCGGGCGTCGTCGATCGTGCGCAGGCTATGCACGCCGGGCACATCAATATTGGGCAGTGGTGGTAGAAATGGCGTCACACCGGTTGCGATTAGCAGGCGGTCGTAAGAGAGCACCTTGCCATTTTCCAATGTGACTTCGCGGTCAGCAATGTTCAGGCCAGTCGCTGCGGAACCTAGGTGCCACGTTACATCCAAATCATCGGAGATCGGAAAAGACAGATCCTCTGGGCTTTGAGACCCTAGAAGTATCTGTTTCGACAGAGGGGGGCGATTATAGGGCAGATGCGTTTCTGCGCCGACGATTGCAATCTCGCCTTTATAGTTCGAATTCCGAAGCGCCTCGGCCGCGCGTAATCCGGCGAGTGAAGCTCCGACGATCAAGAACCGAGCGCAAACTTCCATCCTCTATTCCACCTTAATAGCGAGCTGCGGGCACGCTTTGGCGGCTTTTTCGACGCGCGCACGTGCGTTTTCAGGCACCTCCGTAGTGTAGCGCAGCTCGTCCTCATCATCGAACCAGAATTCTTCGGGAGCGACAAAAACGCATTGTCCGTGATACTCGCAAAGGTTCATGTCTACGGTTACTTTGGGCATAAGAGGGGTCCTCGGGCTGAGATAGGGATTAGGTAGCGTTTACGTCAAAGGCGATGTTGAGCGTTTTAAAGCCGCGAACCCCGAACAAGGGCGCAGGCTCTGGCTGAACATCATCGGCAAGACGTAGGTTTTTGAGGCGGTGCAAGAGAACCTTGAGGGCGATCATACCTTCACGCCGCGCGATGGTTTGACCGGCGCAAGCATGGATGCCGCGGCCAAATGCGAGATGCAGCGTTTCGCGGTTGTCTCGGTCCAGATCGAAATCCTCGCCAGAGACATAGTGGGTTTCATCCCTGTTTGCGGATCCGAAATTGAGCATAAGTTTCGCACCGGCGGGCAGGTCCACACCGCCGATTTGCACAGGCTCCAATGTAATTCGGTACATGGCCTGTAGTGGTGTTTCGTGACGCAGGCTTTCTTCCAGAAAGTTGGGAATCAGCTCAGGATTCTCGCGCAAACGGTTCTCCAACCCGTCAGTTGTCGCAATGGTATGGACAAGGTTGGAAATGAAGTTGATCGTACTTTCGTTGCCGCCCACCAAGACCTGCGAGCATATGTTGATAACTTCAGCATCGGTGAGAGGTGGTTCGTCCTCTGGCTGATCCAGAAGTTTGCCGATGAAACAGTCACTGCCTTCGGTCCGCGCCTTTTGCATCCGTTCGAGAACAAATTCTTCGAACACCAATGTATCAACCGCGGCATCGATGACTGTCTGCTTTGCTACATGCCCGGTTAACGCCGCAAAAAAGTTATCTGACCAGCCCTTCATGCGATATACTTGTTCTTCGTCCACATCGAAAATCATGCTGACCAGAGCCATGGGTAGCGGGATCGAAAACTGGGAGACGCATTCAAATTGGCCTGCGTCGACGAAGCGATCGATAAACCCATTGACCCGTTCCTCAATGGTGGGCCCGAACGCCCTAAGTGTTTTTCCGGGAGCCAAGGCGCGCTGAACAACTTTGCGGTGGAAGGTTTGAACCGGTGGGTCGGCAAGGATCAAAGTGCGTTGGCGCGGGATCGCTTTCGAACGGGACAAGATGTCAAGCGCTTCGGGGAAGTCGCGAAATGCGTTGCCACTTGAAAGCGCTTCCTTTGAAGTGAATTTTTCAGGGTTTGACAGCACGAAATCGACGTCATCATAGCGGCTGACCATCCAGATGTTCTGGTCAGGCAAGAAATGTACCGGGTCTTCTGCGCGGATCTGGGAGTATGCAGCGTAGGGGCAGGCCCGACTTTCTGCAGACAGCAACGAGATGCCGTCTACATGAGACGTAGCTGTAAAGGGGCATTTTCCATCGGATTTGGTATCGGACATGATGGCGGATCTCTCGATGTTGCGGACCTACCGACCGGACGGTCGGTTAATATATACATAAAGTATTTAAGTGGGTGGTGTGAGTCAAATTAAACTTAATCTTCGTGGTGAATTTAATTTAGTAACGATTTACAATGATCCAGAGATTAAGATCAGGCCCTATGGCCGCTAGGCCGTATCGCGCGGGGCCACACCGTTGCTGAGCATGTCCCAAAACGCGTCGGCGATCTGTGAGATGTCGTAGTTCCCGTCCGGACGAAACCAGAAATACGCCCAGCCAGTCATCCCATCCAATGCGAGCATCGTCAGATGACTGTCTATTTCCTGCCGGATCGCCCCAGCTGATTTCGCGTCTTCGATCAGCAGTCGAACACGACTGCGATAGTTTTCTGCCAGACGCGATAATTCGCCAAACGCTTCAGAGCTGACAATCGCACGTTCTTGCCAAGTGACTGTAAACAAATCCTGATTGCCGGCGATGGTTTGTAGACGGGTCGAGATGTATTGATAAATCCGCTCACGCGGGCTGCCTTGGTAATTCTCGACTTGTTCCAAATGGGCGACCAACAATTCCCCGGACAGCTTTACGATCGTGTGAAGCAAAGCTTCCTTGCTGGGCCAGTGGTGGTAAAGGCCTGGCTTGGAGAGGCCGACCGCCGATGCAATTTCGATCATCGATACGGCATTGAATCCGCTTTTGCGAAACAATGCGGCTGCCGTGTCTATCGTTAAGCTGCGTTTCGACTTTGGGTCCTCACGATAATCGGCAAGGGAGAAATCTATCGCATGCGTTTTTTTGGCGGGGGAGGGGATAATGCTGACCTTCGAATTTGAATTGATAAGAACTACGGTTTGGAACGTTAATCGCCCTCATGGTCGAAGAAGTTCGTAGGCTCTGTTCGGAACTCTGACCGCGAATTTATGAAGGCAGAAATGCGGTCACAGAAGAGTTGGGTGTGCTTGATGCTGATTTCTTCCAGCCTGTCGCCATCGCCAGCTGCGATCAGTTCGATCATTTCATTGTGCTCGTGATACACACGCAAATAATACTCTACCTGCGCTGTTGGCTGTGTGCTTGCTTTTTGAAACATCAAATATGACAGGCGAATACTGCAGTTCAGAAGTGTCTCGTAGGCTTCAGCAAGAAAGACATTGCCAGAGGCTTTCCCGATGCGCAGGTGGAACTGATGATTCATTTCGGCCATGGTCTTGTAATCGCCAGTTTCAGCGGCCTTGCGGTAGGCCTCATTAATCTCGCGCAGATCAACGAGAGCTTCCGGTTCGTGCCAGCGGGCAGCCAGCCGGAACACGGCGGCCTGATACAAATCCATGGCTTCGAATATCCGCGGGACCTGCTCGATACTGACCACCTCGACAAAATGCCCGCGATTGGCCGAGAACCGAACCAGACGATCCGATTGCAGCCGGATGAGGGCCTCGCGAATAGGGGTCCGCGATACACCAAAACGTTTTTCCAATAACGTTTCGTCCAGATATTCGCCGGGTTTGACTTCGAGCGTCAGAATTTCACTTCGCAGCGCTTCGTACACTGTCTGGGTGGCTTTGCCGCGCGGGCGGCCGCGTTTGCCGCGTTTGTCGATTTCATCAAGGTCGGTCGATTTGTCTTTGTCGATGCCTTTCAGTTTTGTCATGTTTTCCCCCTCACCTCGAATATGTCGGTCCGGCTTGCCCTAATCTTCGTGAACGTAAGGACGGCCAAGCCATAATTGAAACTGTTGTGTTTTGAAATATTTCTGGATACCCGGCTTGCTTCCCATTGCGCAGCTAGGCCTTAGGTGGTTGCTTGTGAACGATTGATCAAACCCCGTCTTCTATCTTTTTGTTAATGTCAGCGACCAGCACAGGTTTGATGATTTTTCGCGTTGGTGTCATTGGCATTTCATCAAGAATTTCCAACCGTTCAGGCCACCGCATTTTGGCAATTTTGAGTTCGTCGAGGAACGCACAGAGTTCTGGCAACTCAAGGGTTTCACCGGGTTTAAGAACTGCATATGCGCAAATTCGTTCACCGAGTACAGGATCGGGCATCGGAACCAATGCGGATTGAACCACCAAAGGATGTGCATCAATCAGGCTTTCGATGTCTGAGGGATTAATTTTGATACTGCCGCGATTGATGATGTCTTTCGAGCGCCCTGTTATCATGATGTTGCCTGCTTCATCGAGCGTGGCTAGGTCACCCGTTTTAAACCACCCATCTTCGGTGAAGGAGGATTCGTTGGCAACCGGGTTTTCATAGTATTCCGTCAGGACTGAATACCCAGAGAGTTGCATTTCACCCTCTTCACCAACGGGCAGAATGGAACCATCCGCTGCGACGATCCGAACGTTCAGACATTTCGCGAGCTTTCCGACAGTTGCGTGGCGAATCTCAGGAGGGTCAGTCGGGTCGGTCTGAGTGGCAAGCGACATTTCCGTCATGCCGAACAGATTGCCAACCCGGCCATTCGGAAGATGAGCCTCGAACTCGGCAGCAATCTTGGGGGGGCAGATTGACCCGCCCACGATGACATCACGGACTGATACAGGCGGAGTGCGCTCCAAGGCCCCGCTTTTAAGTGTCGCAGCGAGGTGTGCAGGTGCAGAGTAGACAACCGTGGGGGCCAATTCAGTCAGGTATTTTACATATGTTTCGGGTGAAAACATCGGAATTGGAACAATGGTGGCGCCGACGTAAATCGCGTTACCGGCACAGCTTAGGCCGAAAACGTGGGAAAGGGGAGGCGCAATCATAACACGGTCTTCGCTGGTTAAGGATAGCATCCCTGAAAACAGGCGTGAAACTTCGGTCCAGACATCTTGTTTGCGGCACACTGCCTTGGGGGCTGACGAGGTGCCCGAGGTAAAGCACAAAGTGGTTTCCGCATTTGGCAATGCTGGATTGGCCGAGGGGCCGGTCTTACCTTCGTCGAGTAGATCGCAAAATGCAATCTGGCCTTTTGCGGGCGTCCCACCCACCACGATAATATGATCGAGGAATCCGGTTTCCTGCGCCAGACGCTCCATCGTCGCGGGCCCGTCGTATTTACCGACCTGTGTGGTCAGTACAGCTTTGGGTTTGCCAAAGTTAACCAAAGGACGAAGTTCTTCTTGGCGATATGGCATGTGGAACGTGGTCAACACGCAGCCGGAAATCTGGCATGCGAAATACGCAGCAACAAACTCTGGAGAGGATGGCAATTGGATTGCAACTCGGTCACCGGGTTTAAGCCCTCGTGACAGAAAGCCGGATGCAAGGTTCTGCGCGGTCTCCAATAACTCAGCGTAAGTGAGGGCACCATGATCATCGGTTTCCACCGCTAGGGCATCAGGCTGAACTTCGGCCCAATAAATCAGTGCCTCGAGGAGGGATTCGAATGCGGGTGTTGGAGTTTGGGCATTTTGCGTCTGTGGATGCATCGTGATCCTCCCTTTCATTTAGTTTCTTGATTGATTGTATTTGAGTACTCAACCGAACGCGCGGCAAAGTCCTTGACCTTCTGGGCGCAAGAATGCGCATCCTGAAGCTGCATGAAGTGATTGGAATTGGGAATGCTCGAGACAGGATAGCCAAATGTTTTGGACATATGGTGGGCAATGGCCACGAGATTGGGCAAATCATGCACTTCCGGATCACCAGTGACGAGTTGTATCGGGATTTTGATCCCGGTCAGCGCATCCCAATACTGGGACAAGCTGGTCGCTTGAGCAAAGTTTCGGGCTTCTGCTTCGGGGGGCAGTACCAATTCCCAAGGTTCAGCTGATGATGCGTCTGTGTGGAGCAACGACGCATTGGCCAATCGATCCAAAGCCCTGATAGGTATGCCGCCGAATGTCGCGGCGCGCCCGAATGAGGCCGCAAGCTCGGCTGGATCGGCAAAGGTTCTTCGTCTGCGCAACGCCCGGGAACTCATAACCTCCTGAGCCGCGTTGAACGTTTCCTGCACGGCAGCGTTGTCACTGGGCGCAAGCGGAGGCTCGAACAAAGTCAGACTGGCCCAAGGGCTTGGGTTTAGTGTTTGAGCACACAGAGTTGAAACCGCAGCCATCGAGTGAAAAGCTCCGTGGGTTTCGCGTTGGCCGTACAATTGTTCGACGCCGTTAAAAATCTGAGGAACGTCTGCGATGTAACGCGGCCACGGGTTTTCGGGGTGAGGGTCACGGGGGCTACTGCCATGGTTGCGAAGGTCGAACGCGATGACTTCGAAACTGTCAAACAATGCCTCGGCGAAATCGTAAAACCCCTCGATTGCCAACCCATTCCCGTGAGAGATCAAGAGCCGCTGCTTTTGCGGGCCAGACCAACGCCGCACTGCGATCCGCGCGCCGTCATCCATTTTGCAATATTGGACATCGGATGAAATGGTTGGCGGTGCTGGCGTCATTCTTGGATTCCTATCGGTAAGGCTTGGAATTGGTTCGTCCCGGTGCGTCTTATAGGCTCAGATGGCGCCGGGCTTCGCTTTGAGGATCGGCCAATTCTTTTGACTGGCCGGACCAGACCAACGCGCCCTTTTGCAAAATGTTATGTGCATCACCCAGTTTGCAAAGGGGTTTGAGGCTTTTGTCTATGACAAGGATTGTATAATTCTGCTCCTTCAGGGCCTTTAGTGCCATCCAGATTTCGCGACGCACGACCGGAGCGAGCCCTTCGGTCGCTTCATCAAGGATCAAAAAACGGGGCATTGTCATCAGAGCGCGACCGATCGCAAGCATCTGTTGTTCTCCGCCAGACAATAGATTCGCAAATGATGTTTTGCGCTCGGCCAGACGTGGGAACAGTTCGTACATTTTATCGACCTGCATCTGGCATTCGCGCTTATTCTTGAAGCGGGCCGTGGCGATCAGGTTTTCCTCGACCGTAAGGGTCGGGAACACTTGGCGACCTTCCGGAACCAACGCGACCCCCATAGCCGCAATCTTGTGCGGAGCAAGTCCATTGATCCTTGTACCATTCAGTACGACGTCGCCCCGGATGTTGTCGGTCAATCCATAAAGGGTGCGGATGGTTGTGGTTTTGCCCATCCCGTTCTTGCCCAATAGCGTGGTGACGGTTCCGGCGGCAACTTCCATTTCGAGGTCAAATAGCACTTGGCTGTCTTCATAGCTTGCGCAAACGCGATCCAATGTCAGCATCAGAAATCATCCTCATCAGATAGGTAAGCGGCCTGTACTTCCTCCGAGTTGCGTACTTCCTCGGGCGAACCGGTCAGCAATACGTTGCCGTTCACCATCACAGTGATTTCATCGGCAAGGCTGAAAACAGCGTCCATGTCGTGTTCGACCAGCAAAACGGGTGTCTTACCACGCAGCTGATGCTGAATCATTTCGACAAGGGCAACGGCATCTGCCGTTGAAAGCCCCGCCAAGGGCTCGTCGAGCAGTAGAACACTTGGGTTGGCAATGATTGCCATGGCAAGTTCCAAGCGGCGCCTGTCGCCATGAGATAACGAAGAAGGAACAACATCGGCTTTGTCGGTGAGTTTGAAATTTTCGAGAATCTCGGCGACTTCAGATGCGTAGCGTTTTGAAACGCCGAACCGAAACAGATCGCCAATAGACAGGCGTGCTCGGTCCCGTGCTTCGAGGCTGAGGAGAATGTTTTGCTTTAGCGGGATATGTTGAAACAACGCCGTCAGTTGATAGGTGCGCAACAAACCCCGCCGAGCCCGTTGATAGGGCTTCAGACTGTTGATGTTTTCGCCAGACAGACGGACAGTACCGTGATCAGGTTTCAATTCGCCGGAAAGCACACTGACCAATGTGGTTTTTCCTGCGCCGTTCGGACCGATTAGCGCGTGAATTTGTCCGGGTTTGAGGGTCAGGTTCACATCGGTGAGGGCATGGATCCCGCCGAATGTTACCGTGATTCCGGATAGGTCGAGTGCAGGATGGGCCATTAGCGCGCCTCCTCGAATTCAGGGCGTTTCGCTGCCCGTGGTCGGAGCACGCGCTCGACCAAGCCAGCCAAACCGCGATGAAGGAATAGAACCACCAGGATCAGAATTAGACCGAAGTAGAGTGCCCAGTGATTAGTATAGGACGCCAAGGTGTGCTCAACGAGGATGAAAGCGAAGGCTCCGTAAACTGGCCCCATCCTAAGCCCGACACCACCCAGAATGACGATGGCGAGAAGTTCGCCAGAACGTTGCCAATTGGCATAGCCGGGAGTGGCGAATTCACTTTGATTTGCCAGCAGCATTCCAGCCAAACCGCACACCATGCCTGCAATGACGAAAGCCAGTAGTCGGGTGCCGAGAACGTGAAATCCAAGAGCTGCAGATCGCTGTGGGTTTTCGCGCGTGGCAAGAAGGCGCAGCCCAAAGTCGGAAGAGGTAACGGCGGTGACAAGCCAAATCAGGCCGAGCGACACAATAGCGACAAAGCCATAAAACTGCCAGCTGTCCCAAGGATCATAGAGGCCAAAGAACGTGCTGCGTTCGTAGATCACCAATCCATCGTCGCCGCCGAATGTCGAGGATGACACGGCTGTGTAGTAAAAGATCTGCGCAAGCGCGAGTGTGATCATGATGAAGTGAACACCCGTCGTGCGTAGGGCGATCAATCCCATGACCATCGCGACGATTCCCGTTACTGCCAAGATTGCGGGTATCTGTAGCCAAAGCGCAGTGATGTCAGCATTCGACATGATTCCGGTTATGTAAGCCCCCAGCCCAATGAAAACCGCGTGACCGAAGCTGACCATGCCGCCAAAGCCGAGGATGAGGTTCAACGACGCCGCCGCGACAGCAAAGATCAAAGCGCGTTCAAAGATATGTAATACATAAACGTCGTCTGTGATCAGCGCGACGATGGGACCAATAGCTATGGCAAGCAAAGGTATGACGATGGACTGAATTTCAAGGCGTCCGTGCATGATCAGTTCCTTTTTTGCATAGGGACGAGGCCTTCGGGACGAAAGAACAGAACCAGAGCCATCAGAATGTAGATCAACATGGAGGACAGCGCCGGACCAGCATCGCTGGCGACCGACGGTGAGAACACAAACCCGAGTATGTCGCGCATGAAAGCCCGGCCGATGGTGTCAATCAGGCCGACGAGGATTGCGGCAAGCAGCGCCCCATTGATTGAACCAAGCCCGCCAATTACCACGACGACGAAGGATTGGATCAAGATTGCCTCGCCCATGCCGGGCTGTACCGAAAGAAGCGGCCCGGCCATGGCGCCTGCGAAACCGGCGAGCAATGCGCCCAGACCAAATACGAGCGTGTAGAGCAACTTGATGTTCACGCCCAAGACGGACACCATTGTTCGATTGCTCGCACCGGCTCGGACTAGCATCCCCAGCCGCGTCCGGTTGATAAGGTAGAACAACCCACCTGCCAGAATGATCCCGGCAAAGATGACCAGCAAGCGATAGCTGGGATACTCAATGCCAAATGGCAGAGATACTTGATGAGACAGGGCGTCAGGCAGGCCAGAAAAGATAGGAACGCTGCCCCAGATCATGCTAACGGCTTCGTTTGCGACAAGAATGACTCCGAAAGTGACCAGCACGTGATCGAGGTGGTTTCGGTTGTAGAGCCTGCGCACCAGCATGACCTCGAAGATCGCCCCAATCATGAATACCGATAAACAAGCGAGCAGGATCGAGAAGGCAAAGTTATCAAACATCCCTATAAATGTTACCGACAGGTAGGCTCCCAGCATGAAAAGCGACCCGTGGCTGAGATTGATGAAATCCATCACGCCAAAAATCAGGGTCAGTCCAGCTGCAATCAGAAACAGCAAGATTCCCAATTGTAGGCCGTTCAAGATCTGTTCTGCGATCAATGCCGTCATTCCAATTCCTTTTTTGTCGGGCAGCCTTCGTTCCGCTGTCTGTTGTTTTATAAGGCGGCAGGCCCTTTTCTTTGCAGACTACACTGCGATGGGCATCCACTGCGCTGTAGATGACGAAATCACTATGTCGGCCTGAACCACCACGGCGGATGTAAAGACGACACGGCGGCCCGGCTTTGTAATCTCACAGATCACGTGGATGGGGTCGTTCGCCCTACCAGCCCGCAAGAACTTCATTTCCTGACTTAAGGTAACGCATTCGCTTTTCAGGCTGCGCTTTGCCGCCTCGTACATGCCGACATCGCAAACAGAGGACAGAATGCCCCCATGTAGGATTCCCTGCGGATTTGCAGCCTGTGGATTGCAAGTCACGCGAAGCACCGTTTTGTCGTCTAACTGCGCAATCATTGTCTCGCCGATAAAATTCATCAGCGGGTCATCGCGGCGAAATTCAATGAATTGCGCAGTAGAAAACCGGCTCGGCTGCATCGCGAGACTGTTCATTCGGCAGGGTCCAGCGTGACGACGATCTTACCAACGACCTTTTGGTCGCGGATGTCCGCGAGGCCCTGCATCAGTTCCGCGAATGGAATCTGCTTGGTTACGTTTGCAACTGCCTTGCCCTCTGCCAACAGGTTCAGCCACCAGTCGGCGCCGCCGCGAATCTGGTCCAGCGCATGGTCAAAATGGATATCGAGAGGCGCGCCCATCACAGAGAGATTGTTGTAGAGCAGGTAGTTGGTCTTTGCCGCTGGAATGTTGCCAGAGGCAAAGCCAACCACGACTATACGGCCAGCAAAGCCAAGCCCGCGCAATCCGGCTTGGAACATGGCGCCGCCAACTGTGTCCACCACGACATCTGCGCCTCGGTCATCACCCCAAGCGGTACGTACATTGCTTTTGAAGAAGGTTTTCAGGGCATCTTCGCTGCGATCGGCAATGATAAGCGTCTTTTGCGCTCCGCTTGCGCGGGCGAGGGCGGCTTTTTCTTCTGACGACACAATTGCAAGAACCTCTGCGCCAAGATTGTGAGCAACCTGAATTGCGGCTGCGCCGACACCGCCAGCGGCACCTGTTACAACAACCCTGTCGCCTTTCTTGACCCCCGCTCGGATAGATACAGCGACAAAGGCGGTGTTGAACACCGTGATTGCACCTGCGGCATCTACTGCACTAACCCCGTCAGGGCGGTGGAATACGCGATTTACCGGGGCCAAGACTTGCTCGGAAAACCCGCCAGAGAAAGTCTGTGCAACAACTTTGTCACCCGGCTTGAAAGTGGTGACATTATCACCAACCGAAATGATCGTGCCGGCGCTGTCTCTTCCGGGGACAAACGGTGGTTCGGGGCGCTTCTGATAGAGCCCTTGCACCATCAGAAGATCGGGATAGTTCAGGCCGATTGCCTCAGTGCGAATGACAACCTCGTTGGACGCCGGCGTCGGTGCGTCGATATCAAGCGCGTCATGACTTTCAGGCTTTCCATAGTCGGAAAGTTGATAAGCAAGCATGGCCGTCTCCTATTTTATACTTAGAGTATTTAATGTAATGCTACACATTTTCCAGCGTCGGTCAAGGCGTTTGCGCTGCTTTTGTCGTTGGTGCAGAAAATGCTTTTCAAATAAAATACACTACGTATATAAATAGGGCAACACCGGCGTGCACTACCCAATTTTGAGGCGGTTCATGCTTTTCGGGTCGACTGACGGCCCTCTATAATGGGGTGCTTTTGCATCCAGTTGATGTGAGGATTAGAAAACATGTGGCAATTTTGGGTTGATCGTGGCGGCACATTTACCGACATCGTGGCACGCAAGCCGGACGGAGAACTACTGACCCATAAACTGCTGTCCGAAAATCCAGAGCAGTACAAAGACGCTGCGGTGCAGGGAATTCGCGATCTGTTAGAGATTGACGGGGATAAGGCGATTCCGCCGGGCGAAATTCAGGCAGTCAAGATGGGGACGACTGTTGCGACCAATGCGTTGTTGGAGCGCGCAGGCGATCGTACTTTGCTTCTGATAACGGAGGGTTTCGGTGATAGTTTGCGCATCGGATACCAAAATCGCCCGCGGATTTTTGATCTGGACATCAAATTGCCCGAGATGCTGTATGAGTGCGCTCATGAAATTCCAGAGCGGATGGACAAGGATGGCAACGTTCTTAAGCCGTTGGATGTGAACGTCACCAAAGCGGCGCTTCAACAGGCCTATGATGCGGGGATTCGGTCCGTTGCGATTGCTTTCATGCATGGATACAAGAACCCGTCACATGAAGATCAGGCGGCGGAAATTGCACGCGATATCGGGTTCGAGCAGGTCTCTACCAGCCATGCCACAAGCCCGTTGATGAAGCTCGTCAGCCGTGGCGATACCACAGTTGTTGACGCCTACCTGTCACCGATCCTGCGCCGCTATGTGGATCAGGTGCGTTCGGCCCTTGATCAGGGCGGGGACGACGACAAACAACTGTTGTTTATGCAATCGAGCGGCGGCTTGACCGATGCGTCAATGTTCCAAGGGAAGGACGCCATTTTGTCCGGCCCGGCAGGGGGCGTTGTCGGTATGGTCAAAACCGCAGAACAGGCAGGGCACGATCGTTTGATTGGGTTCGACATGGGGGGCACTTCGACGGATGTGTGTCACTATGCGGGAACCTACGAACGGTCGTTCGAGACCGAAGTGGCAGGTGTGCGGATGCGCGCTCCGATGATGAATATTCACACTGTTGCCGCTGGAGGCGGATCGATCCTCACTTTCCGTGACGGTCGTTTTCAGGTTGGCCCGGAAAGTGCCGGCGCCAATCCCGGGCCAGCGTGCTATCGTCGCGGTGGGCCACTCACTGTAACAGACTGCAACGTGTTGTTGGGTAAACTACAGCCGGCATATTTCCCGTCAGTGTTTGGCCCTAATGCGGACGAACCTTTGGCGGTGGATGTGGTGCGCGAAAAGTTCGAGGCGCTGAGTGCGCAAATTTCTCAGGAAACCGGCGAAGCGCCGATGTCCGCCGAGGAAGTTGCAGAAGGTTTCTTGCGCATTGCAGTCGAAAACATGGCAAGTGCGATCAAAAAGATTTCGGTTCAGCGTGGCTATGACGTAACCGACTATACCCTGTGCAGCTTTGGTGGGGCAGGCGGGCAACATGCCTGTCTCGTTGCCGATACACTTGGGATGACGCGTGTCTTCTTGCATCCCTTCGCCGGCGTCCTGTCGGCCTACGGTATGGGATTGGCGGAAATACGTGCGATGCGTCAAGCCCAGCTGAGTGCAAGGTTAACCGATCAGAACGTTGCAGATGCTGAAGGTCGCATTGAAACACTTGAGGGCGAGGCCGTCCGCGAGGTGACCAAGCAAAGCGTTCCGGCAGAAAAGATCAACGTTCTAAGGGTGGCCCACCTGCGTTACGCTGGCTCGCATCTCGCTCTTGAGGTTCCATTCGGTTCAGCCGACGACATGCGCGCTGGCTTTGAAACAATTCACCTTTCCAAGTACGGATTCGCAGAGCCCGAGCGCGAGATGGTGATCGAGACTGTTTCCGTCGAGGCGATTGGCACGACCGAAGAAGTGAGCGAATCAAAAAGCGTCTCGGTTGAAAGCTCGGCAACTTCTGAAGCACACGTTGAAATCAGCTTTGGCGGCGCCGTACGCCAAGCGCCGCTTTACAAGCGGGAACATCTCTTGTGCGGTCAAACGGTTGAAGGCCCTGCAATCATCACCGAAGCCACAGGCACCAATATTGTCGAAGACGGTTGGAGTGCGACGGTTGATGCTTGGGGCAATCTCATTCTTGATCGAACCACGCCTAGGGTGAACAGCGAAAACGTTGGCACCGATGCAGATCCGGTCATGCTTGAGGTGTTCTCGAACCTGTTCATGTCGATTGCCGAACAAATGGGCGCCACGCTCGCCAATACAGCCTATTCGGTCAACATTAAGGAGCGGCTGGATTTTTCCTGTGCGCTATTCGATCCCGACGGCGAATTGGTCGCCAACGCGCCGCACGTCCCGGTTCACCTTGGCTCAATGGGGGAATCTGTTCGCACGGTCATACGTGAAAATGAGGGTGCGATCAAAGCAGGCGATGTGTTCATGTTGAATGCTCCGTTTAACGGCGGCACCCACCTTCCTGATGTGACTGTGGTTACTCCAGTCTTTGACGAAAAAGGTGACGACATCCTGTTTTACGTCGGGTCACGTGGCCACCATGCAGATATCGGGGGGCGTACACCCGGTTCAGCGCCACCGGATTCTACGCATATCGATGAAGAAGGTGTGTTGATCGACAACTTCAAATTGGTCGATCAGGGACGTTTCCGTGAGGCTGAGACCCGTGAACTCTTGGGCTCGGGGACGTTTCCTTGCCGGAATATTGATAACAACATGGCCGACCTTGCTGCTCAGATCGCGGCGAATGAAACGGGTGCGACCGAAGTCCGCAAGATGGTGCACCAGTTTGGAATTGATGTTGTCCAGGCCTTCATGCGCCACGTTCAAGACAACGCCGAAGAAAGTGTGCGTCGCGTGTTAGGTGCCTTGAAGGACAGCCACAACATCTATCACTTGGACAGCGGTCTGCAAATCGAAGTGGACATCAAGGTGGACCGCGAGGCGCGAGAGGCCGTGATTGATTTTACCGGTACATCCGCGCAGGATAAGGGCAATTATAATGCGCCAATCTCGATTTGCCATGCAGTCGTTCTATATGTTTTCCGCACTCTTGTAGGCTCCGACATCCCTATGAACGCGGGGTGCCTCAAGCCGATCCAGATCAAAGTTCCCGAAGGCACCATGATCAACCCTAAGTATCCTGCCGCCGTGATTGCGGGAAACACCGAGGTGAGCCAGTCGATTGCTGACGCACTCTATGGGGCGCTGGGGGTTGTTTCGGGATCTCAAGGCACGATGAACAATCATATCTGGGGCAATGAAGAGTTTCAGAATTATGAAACCATCTGTGGTGGGACCGGCGCAGGACCGACGTTTAACGGAACGGATGCTGTTCATTCACACATGACGAACACTTTAATGACGGACCCTGAAGTGTTGGAATGGCGTTTCCCCGTTCGGGTCGACGAATTCTCTATTCGGCACGGATCCGGAGGCGTCGGAGCGTTCACAGGAGGCAATGGAATCGTGCGAAAGCTGCGATTCCTTGACGAAATGACAACCACCGTTTTGACGTCGCACCGTGTGGTTCCACCGCAAGGTGCAAACGGCGGGGGGCATGGTGCGTGCGGACGCAACTCCTTGATCCGGGCGGATGGAACGGTGATTGCCTTGAAGGGCAACGATGCGATCGACGTGCATCCCAACGACGTTTTCGTCATGGAGACACCAGGCGGTGGCGGGTACGGGGCAAGCGATACGTCCTCTTGATCGCAGCGCAATCTGCTTTCCACTGACGTCTGTTTTCTACCGCAGCACAGCTTTGTGCTGCGGGTGGGGCAGGGCGGCTGAAACACGTTGCCTGAAACGGAAAACCGGCGACGACGACGCCCAAATTCAGTGCATATAGCGCATTTCTTTGGTCGCCAGACTTGACGAAACAGAAATTCTGTCGATTAATATACAAATAATATAAAAATAATCGAACATGGAGTAATCGAATGAAGCTAGCGAAACAAATGGTCCTATCGACTGTTGCTGCAAGCTGTCTTGTAGCTAGCGCCGCAATTGCAGAAGATGTAAAAGTGGGGCTTATCCTCTCGCTGTCTGGGCCCGGTGCCGTATTGGGCAAAGAGATGCGCAACGGCATTGATCTGGCGTTTGAGCAACTTGACGGCAAGTTGGGCGGTCTGGATGCAGAGCTTGTTTTTGAGGATGATCAACGCAAACCAGACTTGGGCAAACAGGCCGCCGAGCGACTTGTGCGATCCGAGAAGGTCGATTTTGTCATCGGGCCTAGCTTTTCAAACGTGATGATGGCGGTGCATCGCCCTGTGGTCCGCACGGACACGATTTTGATCTCTCCCAATCCGGCACCGGCGCCGCTGGCGGGTGAGGACTGCAATCCCAACTACTTCGCAGTGCCGTTCCAGAATGATCAACCTTCGGAAGCGCTCGCGACCTATATGAATGATCAAGGCATTGAAAATGTCTATATTCTTGCGCCCAACTATCAGGCGGGACGTGATGTGATGGAAGGCTTCAAGCGGAATTTCAAAGGTGAAATTCTAGGAGAGGTCTATACGTCGCTCGAACAGACTGACTTTTCCGCCGAGTTGACAGCGATGAAAAGCACGGCTCCCCAAGCGGTCTTTGCTTTCTATCCCGGTGGTTTGGGCATCCAGTTCGTAAAGCAATACGACCAATCGGGTGCTAAGGCAAACACACCGCTTTACACGGCGTTTAGTATCTTTAACGGTGCGGCGTTGGAGGCTGTCGAAGCCGCAGGGCTTGGCGTCTATGCCTCTACCCAATGGACCTACGACTTGGACAATGATGCCAACAAGCAATTCGTCGAAGCCTACACAGCCAAATTCGGAGCTATTCCATCGGATTTTGCCGCTATGGCTTACGATTCAGTGCGCTTGATTGACGGGTCGATTACTGCTGCGGGTGGCGTTGATGATAAAGCAGCTGTGCGCGACGCGATGAAAACTGCACCGTTTGAATCAGTGCGGGGCAGCTTCGCGTTCAACAACAACAATCACCCCGTTCAGTCCATGTTCTTGGGGCAAGTAGAGCAGGCCGAGAGCGGCCAGTATGTTCTGGCAAACAAGGCGACATTGGCCGAAGATGTTCAGGATTTCTACGCCCAAGACTGCAAAATGTAGTTTCGATTTCCGCATTCGGAAGTTCTGTTGAAACGTAGAGCGGCCCTGTTCTGGGGCCGTTTCTTTTTGCGAAAGACGTGCCTGTCTGGATCGGCGCATGATACGCCAGCGGGTAAAACACTCTCTTGATGGCAATTCGCATGAGCCCACCCCTAAGCCCGTGGATGCCCAAGGCGCGCCGGTCAGCAATAGACCGCGAAATGCACATGCAGCTAGGGCCGCAATTCAATCGGCCGATAGCACTTGCAGAGCCAAGAGGCGCGCGATCATCGTTTGTTGCGCGCGGCCTTTTCTTCTTTGGTCAGCTTGTTGTTCCAGGTGTTGTTGCTTAACCCCAGTTCGCTGGGCAAGGGTTTGGTCTTGCCCACGCTGACCTTGCCGCCTTTGTCCAGAAATTCCTGAATCAGCGCATCGTCGGTGGTTTTCTTGGGAATTTTTTTCATAGCGTCTTTCATAGGCGCACGTCACAAACATGTCACGAACGATCTGCTAAAGGGGATGGGGGCGTCTGTCCCGATCGGGACAACGACGTGAATGCGAAGGTTGAAAGCGCAGGCAAGCAGCGGAGCAACAAGGGTTTATGCAGGATGTTATCGTAGGGGCGCGCCGTGGTTATACGGGCAGCTCTTATTTGACCTTCTGCGCTGGACCCGCTGTGAGGTCTGGCAGGGGCGGCAATGGTCGTGACGTGCTGCCGGGCGACGCTTTTGATCCTTTATGTGTCCAACCCCACTCCGCGTCAGATGCGCTTGGGATAGATTTCCTTTGTGCACTGGCTGACTTATCGTTAACTTTCCCGTATTGGGAGGATATTCAATGAAGATTACGACGACTTTGCTGTCTGGCGCCGCGATGGCGTGCGCTATGGCTTTTGCCGCCCCTGCATGGGCCGAGGATTGCCCGCGTGGCGATCTGGATAAACGGTTTTGCGATGTTGATGGCGATTTGATCGCCGATACACCCACTGATCCGGCTGATCAGGTTGATCCGGATACGTTGATTTTTGCCTATACCCCGGTCGAAGATCCGGCGGTTTACAAAGAGGCGTGGGCCGATTTTCTGACCTATCTGGAGGCCGAAACCGGCAAGTCTGTCGTGTTCTTCCCCGTTCAGAACAACGCGGCCCAGATCGAAGCGATGCGCTCGGGACGTTTGCATATCGCGGGCTTTAACACTGGGTCCAACCCACTGGCCGTAAACTGTGCCGGGTTCTCGCCGTTCACCATCATGGCGTCGCCGGATGGATCGTTTGGCTATGAGATGGAAATCATCACCTACCCCGGCTCGGGCATCGAAAAGATGGAAGACATCAAGGGCCGTCAACTGGCCTTTACATCGCCCACGTCCAACTCGGGGTTCAAGGCACCATCGGCAATTCTGAAGGCCGACTACAACATGTTGCCGGATGTGGATTTTGAACCCGTGTTCTCAGGCAAGCATGACAATTCCGTGCTGGGTGTCGCCAACAAGGACTATGACGCGGCGGCGATTGCCAACTCGGTCATGGGGCGTATGTTTGAGCGTGACGTGGTCAGCCGTGACCAGATCGTGTCGCTGTACAAATCACAAACTTTCCCAACCACAGGTTACGGCGTTGTCTATAACCTGAAGCCCGAGTTGCAGGAGAAAATCCGCAACGCATTCGCGACGTTCGAATGGGAAGGATCCAGCCTGAAAGCCGAGTTTGAGAAAAACGGCGAAGGTCAGTTTATCCCGATCGACTACAAAGGCTACTGGGAAGTGATCCGCAAGATCGATGCGGCGAACGACGTTAGCTACGCCTGCGAATAAGGCGGCGTTACAAAATGACATGATGGGGCGGGCCTTTGGGTTCGCCCCTTCCAATACCATCAAATGACAGGGGCATGCATGCTGCGGCTTGAAAAACTGGTAAAGACCTACAAAACTGGGGATCAGGCCCTGAAAGCAGTCACTTTGGATATTCCGGAAGGTCAGGTTCTGGCCTTGATCGGCCCGTCAGGTGCAGGCAAATCCACGTTGATCCGGTGCATCAACCGTCTGGTTCAACCGACCTCGGGTACGGTCCATCTGGGTGATGTTGAATTGACCGGCCTGTCTTCGGGCGCGCTGCGCCGCGAACGTCGCCGCATGGGCATGATCTTTCAGGAATACGCGTTGGTTGAACGTTTGACCGTGATGGAAAATGTTCTTTCCGGGCGTTTGGGTTATGTGCCGTTCTGGCGCAGTTTCTTGCGCCGTTTCCCGCAAACGGATGTAGACGAGGCCTATCGTTTGCTGGACCGGGTGGGGCTGGCCCATATGGCGGACAAGCGGGCGGATGAACTGTCGGGCGGGCAACGCCAACGGGTGGGCATTTGTCGCGCTTTGATTCAGGATCCGGCATTGTTGCTGGTGGATGAACCTACGGCCTCGCTGGATCCAAAAACGTCTCGCCAGATCATGCGCCTGATTTGCGAACTGTGTAAGGAACGCGGGCTGGCGGCGATCATCAACATCCACGACGTTGCTCTGGCGCAGATGTTTGTGCAGCGTGTCATTGGCCTGCGTTCGGGAGCGGTCGAATTCGATGGCCCACCCGAAGGCCTGACGCCGGATGTGTTGACCTCGATCTATGGCGCCGAAGATTGGGAAGCGACCATCGAAAAAGTAGATGACGAAGACGAGGCTGCCGTATGAGCGCGCCTGACACAGCCGACACCACAGAATTGTCCGCCCTTCTGGGCAAGCCTTGGCGGAAGCCGGCGTTCGTACAGCGCACTTGGCTGCGTTGGACCCTGATTTTGGGGTTCGCGGCCTATCTGGTCGCGGCCTATTTGACGATCGAGATCAACTGGTCCCGTGTCTATGAAGGGTTGGAGCGGGGCAAGCAATTTGTGCTGGCCTTTACCAATCCCGATTTTGTCACGCGGTCCGGCGATATTTATGCGGGTATGGTAGAAAGCATAATCATGACCGTCGCCGCCTCGGTTGTGGGGATCGCCATTTCGATCCCCATCGCGCTGGGCGCAGCGCGCAATGTTGCGCCTTTGCCCGTCTATCTGATCTGTCGCAGTATTATCGCGGTCAGTCGCGCGTTGCAGGAAATCATCGTTGCCATTTTGTTGGTTGCGATCTTTGGCTTTGGCCCCTTGGCCGGTTTCCTGACGCTAAGCTTTGCGACCATCGGCTTTTTGGCCAAACTGTTGGCCGAGGATATCGAAAGCATGGACCGGGTGCAGGCCGAGGCAATCCGCGCCTCGGGTGCACGTTGGTCGCAATGGATCAATTATGGCGTTCAACCGCAGGTCATGCCGCGCCTGATCGGCCTGTCCATCTATCGGATCGATATCAATTTCCGTGAAAGCGCGATTTTGGGGCTGGTCGGTGCGGGCGGGATTGGGGCCACGCTGAACACATCGTTTGATCGCTATGAATACGATACCGCTGCGGCCATCCTGATCTTGATCATTTTGGTCGTCATGGCGCTGGAATATCTCAGCGGCATTATCCGGGCGAGGGTGCAATAATGCCAGTACAGGACAGAAACGGCCAGAAAATCTGGCAACGCCGTTCGGGCCGCGAAAGCCTGATGCATTGGATCATGTGGCTGATTGGCGTCGCGATCTTCGCCTATTGCTGGCACCAGATTTCACAGGCCACCACTTGGTTTTTTGTCTGGGACGCGCCGCGTATCGCCAATGATATCTGGACGCGGGCCACGCCGCCCAAATGGGAGTATATCACCCAACTGGGCAAGCCCATCTGGGATACGCTGAACATCGCTACGCTGGGTACGATTATTGCGCTGTTTCTCGCCGTGCCGGTCGCGTTTCTGGCGGCGCGCAACACGACGCCATCGGCGCTGTTCATCCGCCCCATCGCATTGCTAATCATCGTCGCGACGCGCTCGATCAACTCGTTGATCTGGGCATTGTTGTTGATCGCAATTATTGGCCCCGGCGTGTTCGCAGGCGTCATTGCCATTGCTATCCGTTCGATCGGGTTCTGCGCCAAGCTGCTCTATGAGGCGATTGAGGAAATCGACGAAACCCAAGTCGAGGCGATCACCGCGACAGGTGCCTCGCGCTGGCAGGTCATGGCCTACGGTATTGTGCCCCAAATCATGCCCGCATTCGCCGGCATCGCGGTCTTCCGCTGGGATATCAATATTCGGGAATCAACCGTTCTGGGGCTGGTCGGGGCAGGGGGCATCGGCTTGCAACTGTCGTCGTCACTGAACGTTCTGGCATGGCCGCAAGTGTCGTTGATCCTGTTGGTCATTCTGGCCGCCGTGGTGATATCGGAATGGGTGTCGGCCAAAGTGCGCGGCGCGATCATCTAAGGACCGGTCATGCGTATTTCGGTGATTATCTCGGCACTGGTTGCAGTGCTGGTCGGATTTGGCGGGTCAGTTGCAGTGATCTTGGCCGCCGCCGATGCTCTGGGCGCCAGCGAGGGGCAGAAGGCGACTTGGATTACCGTGCTGTGTCTGTCGATGATGGTCACCACCGGATTTCTTAGCATCCGTCAGCGCCTGCCCATTGTTACCGCATGGTCCACGCCGGGCGCGGCCCTGCTGGCCGGTGTGTCGACCACGTCGATGGAGGTGGCCGCGGGCGCGTTTCTATTGGCCGGGGCCATGTTGGTGGCTACCGGGCTGATCCCAGCGGTCGAGCGTGCTGTGGCGCGCATTCCATCCGAAATCGCATCGGCCATGCTGGCAGGGGTGTTGTTTTCCTTTGTCGCTCAGGCGGCACTGGCCATTCCGGGGGCCGAATCATTGGTTCTGCCCTTGCTGGTGCTCTTCTTCGTGGTGCGGGTTTTCTCGCCGATCTGGGCGGTGTTGGCTGTGTTGGGAGCCGGTGTGCCACTGGCGATGGTGCTGGGAATGGCGCATCCGGTGTGGCAGGGGGGGCTGCCCCCTATGCAAGTGATCTGGCCGCAGTTTCAGGCCGGGGCGGCGCTGGGCATTGCCGTGCCATTGTATCTGGTGACGATGGCGTCGCAGAACCTGCCCGGATTTGCGGTACTGCGCGCAGCGGGTTATCCGGTGCCGGGGCGCTCGATCCTTACGGTGACGGGGCTTGCGTCCGCCATGAGCGCGCTGTGGGGGGCGCATAGCACAAATTTGGCGGCGATCACCGCATCGATCTGTACCGGACCGGACGCGCATCCCGATGCCTCCAAACGTTGGTTGTGCGGTCCGGTCTATGCGTTGGGCTATGGTGTGATCGCACTGGTCGCGATGCCATTGGTGCTGTTGTTTG
Source organism: Roseovarius aestuarii (assembly GCA_027214255.1). Classification (GTDB taxonomy): domain Bacteria; phylum Pseudomonadota; class Alphaproteobacteria; order Rhodobacterales; family Rhodobacteraceae; genus Roseovarius; species Roseovarius aestuarii_A. The sequence continues at coordinate 46,596 of JAPWHL010000016.1, read as the reverse complement.
CCAGCTTCCCATCCGCCCTGATTGCGGTGGTCGCCGGGCTCGCCCTGTTGGGCCCGTTCATTGGTTCGCTCAGCGCGGCCTCGGTCGGGGGGCTGGGGGCTCCGGCGGCTGTGACATTTGTCGTGACCGCCTCAAACCTTTCACTGTTGGGTGTCGGCGCCCCGTTCTGGGGGTTATTGGCGGGCCTGACACTGGCCGGGCTGGAGCGCCTGCGCGGGTAGGGTTGCGCAGTCTTCGATGCGTGGGACAGGCACGCAGATGCTGTGTGCCCAAAGACTCTGCTTGCGCCCAAACTCCGCCCCCCATAGAACGGCTCTGATTTTGACCGCTGCGGACGCCTCCGCGGCCCGATTGCAATGGATAAGGACGAACAATGCAGGTCACCGAGACCCAGAACGAAGGGCTGAAACGCGCCTATAAAATGCTGCTGACCGCTCAGGAGCTTGACGCGAAAGTCATGGAAAAGCTGAAAGAAGCGCAGCCCGAAGTCGAAATGAAGGGCTTTCGCAAGGGCAAGGTGCCGCTTGCGCTGATGAAGAAAAACTTTGGCCCCCGCGTGATGGGTGAGGCCATGCAAGAGGCCGTCGATCAGGCGATGTCCAAGCATTTTGAAGACGCCGGTGTGCGCCCTGCGGGCGAACCTGCGGTCAAAATGACCAATGAGAACTGGAAAGAGGGCGACGACGTCGAAGTCGAAATGTCCTACGAGGCATTGCCCCCTATCCCCGAGCTGGATCTGAAGTCGATCAAGCTGGAGCGTTTGAAAGTCGCTGCTGATGACGCGGCCGTGGACGAGGCACTGGCCAATCTGGCGTCTTCTGCGCAGGACTTTGCAGATCGCAAGAAAGGCTCCAAGGCCAAAGACGGCGACCAGATCACGATGGATTTCGTCGGCAAGATTGACGGCGAAGCATTCGAAGGCGGCTCGGCGGACGACTATCCGTTGGTTCTGGGCTCCAACAGCTTTATCCCCGGCTTCGAAGAGCAGTTGGTCGGCGTGAAAGCCGATGAGGAAAAAGACGTGACCGTCAATTTCCCCGACGACTATCAGGCCGAGCATCTGGCGGGCAAAGAGGCCGTATTCAGCTGCACGATCAAAGCCGTAAAAGAACCCAAAGACGCGGAAATCAACGACGATCTGGCCAAGAAATTCGGTTCGGACGATCTGGAAGCGTTGAAAGGTCAGGTGCGTGAGCGTCTTGAGGCCGAATATGCCGGTGCCGCGCGCGCGGTGATGAAGCGCGCCCTGCTGGACGAGCTGGACAAGATGGTCGATTTCGATCTGCCTCCGTCGATGCTGGACGCCGAAGCAAGCCAGATCGCGCATCAGCTGTGGCACGAAGACAACCCCGAGGTTGAGGGCCACGATCACCCCGAAATCGAAACCACGGACGAACACAAGAAACTGGCCGCGCGCCGTGTGCGTCTGGGACTGTTGCTGGCCGAATTGGGCCAACGTGCCGAAGTGCAGGTGAGCGATCAGGAAATGACGCAAGCCATCATGGAGCAGGCGCGTCAATATCCAGGCCAGGAACGTCAGTTCTTTGAATTCGTGCAGCAAAACCAGCAAATGCAACAGCAGATGCGCGCCCCGATTTTCGAAGACAAAGTCATTGATTATGTTGTCGAGCTGGCCGATGTGACAGAAAAAGAAGTCACCAAGGACGAGCTGCAAAGCGCTATCGAGAAACTGGAAGAAGACGCCTGATCTTTTCCATCTTCGCGGAACATGAAAACGGGGGCCTTGGCCCCCGTTTTTGCGTTTCGTGACTTGCCTGCCTCAGGGCAGGCCCGGAGTGCGTTAGCTGCGCACGCCAGAAAACTTCGCCTGCCATTCCTCGCGCTGTTCGTCGGTGATCTTGGCAAACAACACGTCCGGTACGGTAAACGCATGCCCGGCGGGCAAGGCCGAAAGTGCGGCCTCTACATCATCGGGCCAACGGTCGTCCTCGGTCTGCATGGCCGATAGTGTCGCAGCAGAGGCATCGGGAATGAACGGTGCGCTGAGGATCGCGTAAAGGCGGATCAGGTTGAGCGCCAAGCGGATCTGAGCCGCGGCGCGGTCGGGGTCTTCCTTAAAGGTGGTCCACGGAGCGACAGTTTGCAGGTATTCATTGCCAGCAACCCAGATCGCGCGCAGTTCAGCGGCGGATTTACGAACTTCCATCGCCTCCATATAGCCTTCATAGGCGCGGATGCGGACGTTTAGCGTCGCAATCAAAGCGGCCTCATCTTCGCCAAAGCTGCCTGCCTCGGGGACCGTTTCGCCGAATTTTGAGCGGCAGAACTTGGTGACGCGAGAGACAAAATTGCCCAGCACGTCGGCCAGATCCTTGTTGACCGAGGCCTGGAAGTTTTCCCAGGTGAATTCGCTGTCATTGCTTTCAGGCGCATGGCTCAGCAGCCACCAGCGCCAGTAATCCGGCGGCAGGATTTCCAGCGCTTGATCCATGAACACACCGCGCCCCTGGGATGTGCTGAATTGTCCACCGTCATAGTTGAGATAGTTGAACGATTTGATGTAATCGACCAGCTTCCATGGCTCGCCCGACCCTAAAATGGTGGCGGGAAAGCTGAGCGTGTGGAAGGGGACGTTATCTTTGCCCATGAATTGGGTGTATTGCACGTCATCTGCGCCCATATCGGTACGCCACCACCGTTGCCAATCCGCGTCAGACAGCCCATTTGCCTCGGCCCATTCACCGGCGCAGGCGATGTATTCGATCGGGGCGTCAAACCAGACATAAAACACCTTGCCCTCCATCCCGGGCCAATCAGACTTGCCTTTCTTCACCGGAATGCCCCAGTCCAAATCGCGGGTAATTCCGCGATCCTGTAACCCATCGCCATCGTTCAGCCATTTGCGCGCGATGGAGGTGGTCAGGATCGGCCAATCCGTTTTGCTGTCGATCCAATCATTCAACTGACCGCGCATACCCGATTGCATCAGGTACAGATGTTTGGTTTCGCGCACTTCCAGATCGGTTGATCCTGAAATGGCGCTGCGCGGCTCAATCAGATCGACTGGGTCCAGTTGTTTGGTGCAGTTTTCGCATTGATCGCCGCGCGCCTTGTCGTACCCGCAATTGGGGCAGGTGCCCTCGATGTAACGGTCCGGCAGGTATCGGCCATCGGCGTTTGAATAGACCTGTTTTTCGCTGACTTCACGGATCAGCCCCTGCTCGGCCAGACGGCCTGCAAAATGCTGGGTCAGGGCATGGTTTTGCGGGCTGGAGGAGCGACCAAAGTGATCAAAGCTCAGCCGAAAACCACGCGCGATCTCGGCCTGAACGCCGTGCATCTCGGCACAGAATTCGGCCACTGGCTGACCGGTCTTGGCGGCGGCCAGCTCGGCGGGGGTGCCGTGCTCATCCGTGGCACATAAGAACAAAACTTCGTGCCCGCGCCCGCGCAAATAGCGCGCATACAGGTCCGCAGGCAGCTGGCTTCCCACCAGATTGCCCAGATGTTTGATCCCGTTGATGTAAGGGATCGCCGAGGTGATCAGATGCCGTGCCATGTCCCATGTCCTTCGTGCGGTTTGGCCCCGTTTAGCCTAAGCAGGACTGCGGGGCCAGAGGGTGTGCGAAGGTGAAGGGGAAGGACCGGGCGCTCGCAGTGCAGGGGCTAGGGCTTGTCGCGGCTGGATCCTGTCAGGCGGCCAATTGTGAATGAGGTGCGAAGCGCCCAGATATAGCGTGTTTTCGTGGTCGAGGTTGGACGGGCGCGCATCCGGCTTAAACCGAACACGATCAATGCTGCATGCCCGACGGCAATCATCACGAACATGGCCGAAGGGCTGAAAAGATCAATCAAGGTTGTGGCCATCAATGGGGCCGCAATGGCACCCACCGCATAAAAGAACATCAATGCCGCCGACAGTTCGACCCGCTCTTCGTTGCTGGCAAAATCGTTGGCATGCGCAGCTGATACCGAAAAGATCGGGAATGACGTCAGGCCGAAAAAGAAGGCCATCCACATGACACCGGATGAACTGAGCCCGGGCAAGGTGGCGGTGATTATGCAGGTCACAATCGCCGAAACCGATAGCCAGATCAACACGTGACGGCGGTCGAACTTGTCCGCCAGCCAGCCTATGGGATATTGCGCCAGCGCGCCGCCCAACACGAAAGCGGCAAGAAAATAGGCGATCTGTTCGGCCAATAACCCGACATGCTGACCATAAAGCGGGCCAACCATACGAAACGTTGCACTGGACAGCGCGGCAACCAATACGCCCGCAGCGGCCAATGGCGAACACCGGATCGCGAGGCTCGGGCGCAAGCGCGGCGTGCTGGGCGTTTCGGGCTGGCGTTCCTTGGTCAGGGCCAGCGGCAGCAGTGAGGCACAGCACAGCAAGGCCAGCAAATTGTAAGACACGTAAGAGGCCGGTTCCAAGAAAGAAATCAGCATCTGGGCGACCAAGGATGCGCCCGAATCTACCACCCGGTAGATTCCCATCGTACGCCCTCGGGTTTCATTGTCGATTTTGGACTGAAGCCAGGCCTCGATCACCGTATAGCACCCGGCGACGCAGATCCCCGACGCCACGCGCATCAATGCCCATGCATAGGCGTCGATCACCAACATATGGGCCATCAACCCAATCGTGCCCGCAGCGGTGAGGGCGGCAAAGGCACGGCTGTGACCGACATTGCCGATCAGGCGCGGCGCCCACCAGCATCCAATGAAAAATCCCAGAAAATGTGCCGACCCCAACAAACCGATCTGCGTCGTGGAGAAATCCAAGGCGATTCCGCTGAGTGCATCCAGTGGGCCAACCCCGCCCGAGGAAAGCTGCAACAGAATGACCGACAAAAAGAGGGCCGCGAAGGAAATAAGCGTACGCATGATTCAGCTACTTTGGCACAGGATGCGGGATGCGTCCTTGTGGGTAATCGACATGGGTAGGTCGTTATTGGATAAAATTCCGTTTCACAACGCGGATCTGATGCAGGGCGATGTCTTGGGCACTATACCCCCGCCATGTGCTCCAGCCGCCGCATATGGGCATGCTTGCGAACGATGTCTGTTGGCTCTTTTTCTTGGCCGAAATACCCATTCCGGAAATCTCCGCTGGCATCTGCATCTGATTGTTTGCGCGCCCGTGGCCCCAGTCGCCAGCCCGAGGTTCGGGCCCGTTAGGGCCAGGGGCGAGATAGGCTGTGCGCCGCAGGCGCGCCTTTGGGATGTGGCTGGGTGGCCAAAGTGGAAAACGGCGATAAATGCCATCGACCGGGGCGGCCGGTGACGTGCCAGCTACAGGGCGGGGCTGTGCGGGCACGCAGGCGGGTCAGCTGCCAGCGGGACGTGCCGGGCAGGTGGGCAGGCGACATTTGCAAGCGGGTTTCAACCCCCGGTGCGCCTCCGCCTCCGGGGGTCAGAAGCAGGCCCAGCGGGGGGCCATCTGGGGCTGCTTCGGCGGCCAGATGCAGGCGGCGCACCGGAGTCAGGCCGGGCGGGTCGGGCAGGTCGGCCACGATCAGTGCAGCGGCCCCGCTGCGCAGGGCCTCTTCCATGCACCATAACAGATCGATGGGGCGTTCTGGTGTTACCAGGATCAAGCGTTCAGGCCCGATCAGCGCCACCATACCGTCTGGGTTCAAGTCCGCCGGTTGCCAACGTGGCGCGATCCAGATCACCGGTCCCGTGGTGGCCGCCGCTGCGATCAGCGCCAGCCGATGGCGCGCGCGCCCGCATATCTCATGCACGCGCCCCAGCGGCAGGGCGATCTCCCCCAGTACCGGAAGGGCGGGGCGCGCCTGACGGGGGCGGGAGGATAAGAGTGCGGTTGTCATAGCCGGATTTTACAATGTTCCCCTAATGTTCTCAAGATGCATTTTGCGGATGACGCGACCGGCGAATGATATAGGTTGCGCGCCAAAGCGCAGGAGCAGGAGAGACGCATAATGAAAATGAATCCGCTGGGCCGCACAGGGCTGATGGTCAGTGAACTCTGCTTGGGGTCGATGACCTGGGGCACTCAAAATACCGAAGCCGAGGGCCACGCCCAGATTGATCGCGCATTGGCAGCTGGTATTAATTTTATCGACACGGCGGAAATGTATCCGGTCAATCCGTTGTCTAAAGAAACCCAAGGACGCACCGAAGAGGTGATTGGAACGTGGTTTGAGCGCACGGGGCGGCGCCAAGACGTGATTCTGGCCACCAAGCATTCAGGCGCTGGATATCAGAATGTACGTGATGGCGCGCCGATCACGGCCGCCACCATTCCTGAGGCGATTGAAGGCTCGCTCAAGCGGCTTCAGACCGATCATATCGATCTCTACCAATTCCATTGGCCCAATCGGGGCAGCTATATGTTTCGCCAGAACTGGCGCTTTGATCCGTCGGCTCAGAACCGTGACGACACCCGCGCGCATATGGAGGAAACGCTGGATGCGCTGACCGCCGAGGTCAAACGCGGCACGATCGGTCATTTTGGTCTGTCCAACGAAAGCGCGTGGGGCACATCCGAGTGGCTGCGTATCGCAGAGGCGCGTAAAGGGCCGCGCGTGGCGTCGATCCAGAACGAATATTCGCTGCTGTGCCGGCTTTATGACACCGATCTGGCCGAACTTAGCGTGAACGAAGATGTCGGTCTGCTGGCATATTCGCCGCTGGCTGCGGGGCTGCTGAGCGGCAAATACCAAGGCGGTGTTGTTCCCAAAGGGTCGCGGATGGATCTGAACGGCAACTTGGGGGGGCGCAAGACTGAGCGCGCCTTTGCGGCAACGCAGGCCTATTTGGACATCGCTGAACGGCGTGGGCTGGATCCGGTGCAAATGGCGTTGGCATGGTGTCTGACGCGTCCGTTCATGGCGTCGGTTATTTTCGGTGCGACAACGATGGATCAACTGGATCTTGCGTTAGGGGCGGTGGATGTCACGTTGGATGACGAAACACTGACCGAAATCGATAACACGCACAAAGAGCACCCGATGCCCTATTAAGATATGTCCGGCGCTCCGGAGGCCGGGGCGTCGGGCCGCATCATCAAGTTTTGATGGGCATGTCGTCGTTTAACTGGGACAGGAATGTCGGCATTTCGCGTGCCGATATGGATGCCTCGCGCAGCAAATGATCAAAATGACCGGTCAGGGCCTGTACCCGTTCGGTGTCACGAAACGCCATGTAATTGCGCCCGATGTAAATTACGGCCAATAGCGGGCCAAAAATGGTGATCGGTGCGGAAAACACCCGGCGGGCATCAAAGAGATAGATGCGCAGGCGCGGATATAGCTGCTGTGTTACCTCGATCAGATGTGTGATTTGCTGGCGCCGCACAGCTTCGGGCAGGTCCGAGTAGTACCCTTCTCCGCGCGCGAAACTGCGCAGCTCCGAGACGGGCAACGCGATCTCGTAATCCGATTGGGTGGCGCGCATCCAAGCCATTCGATCCTCGGAGGCACCGATTACCTGATCGGTGCTGCGACCCAGATGGGGCGTGTATTCCCATTCCAGCATGGCGCGGGTTTTCAACATATCGGGCAGGCCGGCGGGCACGTGGCGGATTTTGTACCCTGCCGCTTCTTTATGCCATTGGAAAATCTGCTCATCCACCAACGCGCGGGGCGCTTCGGTCAGCGATAGCGAGTTGGCCAAAATATCGGCGGCTGTTTCGGGGCGATCGGTCAGGCCCAGCAACCAATCCGCAGAAATCCCCAATGCCCGTGCACATTCGCCCACCACTTGCGCATTGGGCAGGCGTGCACCGGCCCCGTTCAGCAATTGTGAAATCGTCGAGCGATCCACCCCGATGGTGCGCGCCAAGGCGCTTTGACTGGTCGATTTGCTTTGCATCGCTTCGTTTAGGCGGGCTCGAAACAATGCAGCGCGGGCACGTTTGTCGGTTTTTTCCAGCATATGGTGAATTAAATCACAAAGCGGGGGAAATGTTAACCAGAAACGAACTGCCCCAAGCCTTTGATCCGGCGTAGATAATTCGAACCCCATACAGCAGGAGGACACATGGACAGCCCCAAACGTACATTGCTTAAGGCCACAATCTGGAATCTGATCGGGCTGGGCATGATGGCATTGGTTGGTTTTATCGTAACAGGATCGGCCACTGTGGGTGGGGCTATGGCTGCGATTAACACACTGGTCGGTTTGTGTATGTATGTCATGTACGAGCGTATCTGGTCGCGCATCCGCTGGGGTCTGGCGCGTGGGTAACACGGATATCAGGGTGCTGGAATGGCCCACGCTGGCGCTGATGGCGGCGGTTTACGCGCTTTGGGCGTTGGCAACCACATGGGCGACCGCACTCTGGCTGCCACTTGGGATGGTGCTCGCCGCATTGGCGATTGCTCAACATTCATCGCTGACCCATGAGGTTCTGCATGGCCATCCAACCCGCTATCAGACGCTGAATGAGGCGCTGGTGTTCCCCTGTCTGAGCTTGTTCGTGCCTTACCTGCGGTTTCGGGACACGCATCTGGCACATCACCGTGATCCGTTGCTGACGGACCCATATGATGACCCGGAATCAAATTATCTGGACCCCGTCGTGTGGCAAGGGTTGCCGCGTTCCATGCAGGTTTTGCTGAATTTTAACAACACGCTGGTAGGGCGATTGCTGGTGGGGCCACTCGTAGGGCAATGGTCGTTCATGCGGGTCGATTGGCGTGCGATCCGTGCCGGGGACCGTGGCGTTTTACGCGGGTGGTTGTGGCATATTCCGGCTGTGGCGCTGGTGCTGCTATGGCTGAGCTTTGCCGCAATGCCGCTGTGGGCCTATCTGATCTCGACCTATCTCGCGCTGTCGATCCTCAAGATCCGCACGTTTCTGGAACACCGCGCGCATGAAAAATGCAGCGGGCGTACTGTGGTGATTGAGGATCGTGGGCTGTTGGCATTGTTGTTTTTGAACAACAATTACCATGTGGTGCATCATATGCACCCAAAGGTCGCGTGGTATCGTCTGCCGGTGCTGTTCCGACGCAATCGGGCGCATTACCTAAAACGCAATGACGCTTATCATTACCGCAGCTATGGGCAGATTATTCGACAATATTTCTGGCGTGCCAAGGATCCGGTGCCGCATCCGCTCTGGCCTAAGAGATAAAATCAGGGCATTGCGGGGAAATGGATAGTTGGATCACCCTCGCTATAGCCGCCGCCGCGTTTCAGACGCTGCGCTTTGTGCTGCAAAAACAACTGAGCATGGGCACGCTGTCCACTGGCGGCGCGACATTCGCTCGCTTTGCCTATAGCGCGCCTTTGGTGGCAACCGGGGCGGTGGTATACCTGCTGCACGCGGGGCAGATTCCGGCTGGGTTCAATCTGCGGTTTTGGGGTTTCGGTCTGGCCGGTGGTCTGGCGCAAATCCTCGCTACGTGGTGCATGGTCGCGCTGTTTGCGCAGCGCAATTTTGCGGTTGGGATCACATTCAAGAAAACCGAGGTCGTCCAGACCGCTCTGGTCGGGCTGGTCTTGTTGGGAGATCGGATCAGCATGGCGGGATTGGGCGCGATCCTGACGGGGTTGGTCGGCGTTTTGATCCTGTCGGGCGGGGTCGGGGCCGAGCGATGGAATGTTATGAACCGCGCGGCGGGGTTGGGCCTGTTGGCGGGGGCCTTGTTCGCGCTTTCGGCGGTGGGATACCGTGGCGCAACCTTGGAGATTGTCAGCGATGATCCGTTCATGCGGGCGCTGACGACATTGGCGATTGTCACCATATCACAGGCCGTGGGCATGGCATTGTGGCTGCGCTGGCGCGAAACGGGGCAAGTCGGATGCGTTTTTCAGGCGCGACGGCGCGCCATCTGGATGGGGGTGACGGGGTTGGGCGGCAGCCTGTGCTGGTTCACCGCATTCACGATACAAAACGCGGCCTATGTTTTCGCGGTGGGGCAGGTCGAAGTGATTTTTTCGCTGGCCGCGTCTGTGCTGATCTTTGGCGAGCGGCTGACACGGCGCGAGGCGGTGGGAATCGCCTTGATTACTGCATCCGTCATTGCCGTGGCGTTGTTCCGTTAAGTCGCAAAAATAGGCTTTCTTCGTCGTCGTTGCGATAAAACGGAATCGAAACCGGCGGGGCAGGATTGCCTGCGCGGGCGGCGACTTCGGCCAAAACCACCTCGGTGATGAATGGCAGATCGAATTGGCGCGCCTCGCTTAAAGGGATCCATTGCAGGTGTGACAGTTCTTCGCATGCGGCACTGAAATCATCGGGATCACCGGCCAGATGTGTGGCATCCACCAGAAAAAAACGTGCATCAAAGCGTCTTGGACGGCCCGGAGGGGTGATTGCACGAAACACAAATTGCAGGCCACTGGCGTCGGGTACGAAACCGCGCTCTGCAAAGCTTGCCCAATCGGGGGGGGCAATGCCGGGCCAAACGCCGGGGCGCCCTATGATCAATCCGGCCTCTTCCCAGAGTTCGCGAATGGTCGCGGCGGCCAATGCCGCAGAGAGGTTCGGCGTGCTGTCTTCGCACAGACGATCCTGACACAGGGCTGGTAAAGGTGCGATCAGGGGGATGTCGCTATCTCCGGGGTCGACAGCCCCGCCGGGAAAGACAAATTTATCGGGCATGAATGCGGCCTTCGAGCCGCGCTGTCCCATCAAGACCTGTGGGTTCTCGGCCCCCCCACGCAACACGATTACCGTGGCCGCATCGCGGATGGCCGTTTTGTCGATTGTCATGCATCGCACCCCATTTCACGTAGAGTGGGTCAGCTCTGTGGTCCGAACCCGTGCATCTGACGCGCCCACTGAAAGCCCACGACCGCCCCCTTCAAACGAGGCAAAAGATAGAGCGACAGCCCGGCCGAGCCAATAGCGAATATGGTAAACAGGACCAGCGGGTCAGGGCGAAACTGCACAAAGACGATATGTAACAATGGCACCATCAGGTGGCCGACGATGAGAATGGTCAAGTAGGCCGGACCGTCATCGGCGCGGTGTTGTGACAGATCCTCGCGGCAGACAGTGCAGGTATCGCGGACCTTAAGGTAGCTTTCCAGTAATGGGCCCGATCCACAATTAGGGCATTTGCAGCGAAACCCCTTGCGCAGCGCGGGCCACAGATCGCGTTCTGCGGAGACGGCGGTTTTGTTAGTCATGTCTCTGTCCTGTGAATTGCACCCTTTCACTTAATGCCATGCGCTTGGATTTGGAAAGGGGGCGCGCGTGTACCGCGTCGCGATGTCGCGCAGTCTCGCCCGTGCAAAGTTGGCGTATCTACGTGGCTGACGCGATCTATACGGCACAAGGGTTTGTGTGGCCTGACACAGCGTGCTGCGGTTGTTGAAAGTTTGGATTGGCGGCATTTGGGTTGCGGATGCCCGGCCCAATCCGCGCCGGATCAGGCGGCGGATCGGGAGCAGATCGTGACGGTGTTGCGGCCTTCTGCCTTGGCTTTGTATAGGGCGCGATCCGCCTGATCCAGCATCGTATCCGCATCGGCCCTGACACTTTTGGTTCCGGTCATGCCCAATGTCACGCCGATGCTGATGGTCACGCGCGCCGGAGGGGCATCGAGGCGGAGTGGAATCTGGGCGGCGGCAATCAACTGGCACAAACGGTCAGCCGTCTTGCACGCCTCAGCGCCGCTGATATCAGGCATGACGATCAGGAATTCCTCCCCGCCGATGCGAGCAACCAAATCGGTGTCGCGCAAGGTGTTGCGCAGCAGGTCTGCTACATGTTTCAGGACACGATCCCCCGCTGCATGGCCTTGTTGGTCATTGATTTGTTTGAAATGGTCGAGGTCGGCCACCATCACTGCAAAACTACGGGCTGTTTCGCTTTGACGGGTGATCAAGTCCTTTAGGAAAGGCAAGGCAAACCGGCGATTGTAAAGGCCCGTCAGCGGATCGATCATTGCCGCCCGCAACCCTTCGCGCAGCCGGTCACGAAGAGCATCAAGGGTTCTTTTTTTCTGAATTTGATTGTGTAACCGCAGGGCCAGTTCTTGCAGGTCTGCCGGTCCAGGCATCACATCGTTGGCGCCCATATCCAGAAGCGTTGCGGTCAGCACACTGGATCCTTCCGGTATCAGAGCAATGATGCGGCTGTGGCGGGCATGGGGTGTCGCCCGCAATTCGGCCATCTGGTCCAGGCCGAACTCTTGCCCGCCGGTCGGAACAATCAAAATATACGTATCGGGTACTTTGTCAGGGGGCACATCGGCAAAGCTGCGGCTACATTCCTGCACGGTAACCACATGAGGGCAGGCGCCGCGCAGCCGGGTGCGCAGGTTCATCGCCTCGGCCATAGAGTCAGCAAGGATTGCCACGCGTCCGGGGTGCGTAAATCCGAATTGGTCGTCGGCGAACCCCGTGCAATCGGGGCCCGCACGTTCGGATCCGGCATTCAAAACCATGTCCTGCAACACATGATGCTGGCGCAGCAGGGCGCGCATGCGGGCAAACATGGTGCGTTCGTCGATCGGTTGGGCGATCACATCATCCGCCCCGGCCTTCAGCGCGGCCTTGCGGCCGTCCGAAGTATTTTCGGTCAAAAGCAGAACAATGGGCGTGGCTGCATAGTCCGGGCGCGCACGAATGGTCGAAACAAAATCGCCCGAGGGCATATCTGGCAATTGCGCATTGGCAAAAATCATGTCGGGTTGCGCACGGGTCATTGCGTCCATCGCCTCGGCCGCGGAGGAGGCTTGAACAACGTCGAAATGGGCCGAAGACAATTTGACCTTCAGGACGATCCTGTTGGTCGCAACTGCATCGACAATCAAAATCGTACCTGACATGGGCGGCTGCCTTTCTGACTTGCCCTTTTGTTGTGACTGACTATCCATTGCAGAAGTTAAGAAAACCTTTCCGGGAACTTGTCCATCATGCACGATCTGCAAAATTCTGGCGAAACCATCGCGCTGCGCTGTCTGGCGTGGCTGATCGCGCATGACGAGTTGCGTGATGTTTTCATGGGCGCGACCGGTGCCAGCGAACAGGATGTGCGCCAGGGTGCGCAGGATCCGGCATTTTTGGGCGCTGTTCTGGATTTTGTCATGATGAACGACAATTGGGTGTTGGATTTTTGCGGGCAGGCGGGCCTGCCTGGAGAGGCATTGATGCAGGCGCGCCAGACGCTGCCGGGCGGGCAGGAGGCCCATTGGACATGACAGGGACCACACGTATCGACGGGATCGTTTTTGACAAGGACGGTACGTTGTTTGATTTTCACACCACGTGGTCAGGCTGGGCGCGCGCATTGATGGAACACATGTCAGACCTTCATAATGTGCCCGTTGCTGATATTGCGCAGGCCATAGATTTTGATCTGGTGACCAACCGTTTTTTGCCGGGCAGTGTGATGATCTCTGCCAACAACCGCGAATGCGCCGAGGCCTTGGCCAAGGCTCTGCCAGGGGTCAGCGTGGACGACGTCGAAGAACAAATGGTTGCATCATCTGCTACAGCGCAACTGTCACCCGTCGTTCCGCTGGCGGCCTTTCTGGACGGGTTGTCTGAGCGCGGTTTGAAAGTTGGGTTGATGACCAATGACTCCGAATTCGGAGCCCGTGCCCATCTGGAGGCGGCAGGTGTGCTGGATCGCTTTGATTTTGTGGCCGGCTATGATTCCGGCCATGGGCACAAGCCGAATGCCGATCCGTTGCTGGCCTTTGCGCGTCTGATGGGGTTAACGCCCGCGCGTGTTGTCATGGTGGGCGACAGCACCCATGATTTGATCGCCGCGCGCGCAGCTGGGATGCAATCTTTGGGCGTTCTGACCGGCGTGGCCGAAGCAGAAGAACTGAGCCACCATGCCGATCGCGTGTTGCCTGACATCGGCCATATCCCCGCCTGGTTAGACGAATGACACGCGGGCCCTTGGCGGGGTCTGCGCAGATGAGGAACGGGGCTGTGCTGGCAATGGGCCTTGAGGGCCGCATTGTCGTGCCGGTTTCTTTGCCTGCCACTGACGGTGGCGCATAATTCAGCATCCGACGCTAGCCTCTTGTACTGTTGGACGCGGTTTGGGGGCCCGTGACACCGGCCAAATGTTTGGCAGAGGCATCGTTGCGGGCAGTCTGACTCTCTATCTGGTGAACGGTCGCCATCGAAGGCGCGTCTGGAAGGTCATATGCGACGCATTCAGTCGCAAAGCGGATATCTCGTAACCCGGACGCATGGTTCCATACCTTCAATCCAACCCTTCGGGAGTGTTGATATGGTCGAGGCAAGTAAACGTAGAAAACGTGGCGGAGGGCGCGCTGGCGCTGCGGACCGTCGTGGGAGCGCGGCGATTGAACAGATGCCATGGGCGCCACCGCTGAACCTTGATCGTCCGACCGAACCTTTGGACGACGCGGGCATTGCCGCCATCCACGACGGCGCAATGCGCATTCTGGAAGAGATCGGCATTCAGATCCTGAATCCCGAAGCGCTGGACGTTTTCCGTGCGTCGGGGGGCTGTACCATCCAGGGTGAAAACCTACGTATGGGGCGCGATTTCGTGATGGAACAGGTCGCCAAAGCGCCTGCGCAATGGACGATCACACCCCGAAACCCGGATCGTGAGATCACCATGGGTGGACGACATCTTAACTTTGGCAATGTGTCGTCGCCGCCTAGCTACTGGGATATGGCGATAGGCAAGAAAGTGACCGGCACGCGTGAGATGTGCCGAGATTTGTTGAAGCTAAGCCAGTATTTCAATTGTATCCACTTTGTCGGCGGCTATCCGGTCGAACCTCAGGATATTCATGCCAGTACCCGCCATCTGGATGTGCTTTATGACAAGCTGACCCTGACGGACAAGGTGGCGCATGCCTATTGTCTGGGTAAGGAACGGGTCGAGGACGTGATGGAGATGGTGCGCATCGCCGGTGGGCTGAGCGACGCAGAATTCGAAGCGACGCCGCGGATGTTTACTAACATCAACTCGACCTCGCCGTTAAAGCACGACTATCCGATGCTGGATGGCTGGATGCGACTGGCCCGGCGCAATCAAGGGTTGGTGGTGACGCCGTTCACCTTGGCTGGTGCAATGGCGCCTGTAACGATGTCGGGGGCGGTGGCGCAATCACTGGCCGAAGGGCTGGTTGCCGTGGTTCTGGCCCAGTTGATCCGCCCCGGTGCAGCCTGTGCCATTGGGACGTTCACCTCAAATGTGGATATGAAATCTGGCGCGCCTGCGTTTGGCACGCCCGAATACATGCGCGCGACACAGATGACCGGCCAGTTGGCGCGGTTCTATGGTCTGCCGATGCGGGCCAGCGGCGTTTGCGCGGCCAATGTGCCGGATGGTCAATCGGTCTGGGAGACATCCAACAGCCTTTGGTCAGCTGTGCAGGCCGGGGCGCATATGGTCTATCATGCGGCTGGATGGCTGGAAGGTGGGCTGATTGCCAGCCCCGAGAAGTTCGTGATGGATTGCGAGGTTTTGCAGCATATTCAGCGGTATATGGACCCGATGGTGACAATGACCGGCCCAGATGAAATTGCCATCGAGGCGGTGCGCGAAGTGGGCGATCAGGGGCATTTCTTTGGCATTCAACACACGCAAGACCGCTATACGACGGCCTTTTATCAGCCGTTTCTCAGCGACTGGCGCAATTTCGAGGCGTGGGAGGATGCCGGGGCGATCTGGACCGCGCAGCGCGCGCATCACAAGTTCCAAGACATCCTTGCCGATTTTGAAAAACCACCGATGGATGACGCTGTTCACGACGCGTTGGCGGATTTCGTTGCCCGGCGAAAATCCGAAGGCGGAGCGCCGACCGATTTTTGAGATGGCGTGATCATTCAAAAGAGAGGCCTGACCTTGCGGAGCGCGCTGGCGCGCGCGCTGGATATCTTGCGGTGGCTGTGCCACCGCTTGGGCGCGTGACTTGGGCGTGATGCGTCTGGTCAGCGGCGCGCAACGGACGTGATGTTCCGTCTTTGGTACAGTCGAGAATCAGTTCAGGTATTTTTAGAAAGATGAAAGTGAACGGGGCGATTAGCCTTGGCAGGGATTGGAGCCTGTGTGGCGGCTTGCTTTTCCTAGAGGGGAGGCTGCAGTAGACTATGCGAGGCTGACACTGCAAGGTTGCAGTTTGCGCAGGCAAGACCATTCAGAGGAGCGATGCAGATGACTGAAGAGACCCGTCGGGCCGCTGCGCGGATGTCGATTGCGTCTGTCGGGGCCATCGCCGGTTTGGCCGTTTGGGGCCTGTTTGAGGTGGTGCCCGACCTGATCGACAATGAGCGTTCTGTGATGGCGCTGATCGCCTTTGGATTGGGCTTTTTCGGCGTGCTTCTGGCGCTTCTTGGGCCGATCCGGCTCATCCCTGCCGGAGTGGCGTCGGGCGTCTGTGCGGCTGGGGCCACATTGATGTTGTACTGGGCCAGTTTTCGCCATGACGATCTGGGCACCTTTCTGGACATATCGCATTCGGTCGCGGCCTTTATCTATCTGTTGACCGTATCGGTGCCGTTCCTTGCTGCGGGTTTTGTGATGCCGGGGGGTTGGCGGCGCTATGAAATACTGTTTGATTGCGCGTGGAACATTGTTGTGCGCTATGCGGCTGCGGGCCTGTTTGTCGGCGTGGTCTGGGGCGTTGTTATGCTGTCGGATGCATTGCTGGGATTGGTCGGAATCACCGCTATCGACTGGCTATTGGGTTTTGAGCCGGTGCCTTACTTGCTGAGCGGTCTGGCACTGGGCCTTGGGTTGGCGATTGTGCACGAGCTTAACGACTTTGTGTCGCCGTTTTTGTTGATCCAGCTGCTGCGCGTGCTGATGCCGGTTCTTTTGGTGGTGTTGGCGATTTTTATCCTTGCCTTGCCGTTTCGCGGTCTTGGCGCGCTGTTTGGCCAGTTTTCGGCGGCGACGACATTGGCGTCGGTTGCTTTTGCAGGAATTACATTGATTACGACGGCGATCCATCGCGATGATGATTTGTCGGTGCAAGGCATCGGCATGTTGGCGACGGCGCGCATTCTGAGCGTTCTGGTGCCGGTTCCGGCGGCTCTGGCGCTGTGGGCGGTCTGGCTGCGGGTGGATCAATACGGCCTGACGCCTGACCGGGTTGTGGCAATGGTGGCGGGGGCGATCGTTGCGATCTATGCGGTCGGATTTGGTGTGGCTGCGTTGATACGTGGCGATTGGCGTCGGCATCAGCGCAATGTCAACAAGGGCATGGCGCTGATCACGCTGGGGGGCGCAGCGTTGTGGATGACGCCGGTATTAAATAGTGAACGTTTGTCCACCGCCAGCCAAGTGGCACGGGCCGCGGCAGGGGCGCCAATCTCTCAGCTGGCCCTTTGGGAGATGGCGCATAAATGGGGACGGGCGGGTGAGGACGGGTTGGATGAAATTGCTGCTTTGAGCGATCATCCCGAGGCCGGTGCATTGAAGGAGCGGATTGCGCAAGCCCGACAGGAAACCCAGCGCTGGACCTTCATGAATGCCATCGACAGTGAGACGGTTCGCACATTGCATGGGGTGGTTCCGGTTCGTCCCAAAGGGGCGAGCATTCCTGCGGGGGCATTGGATGATCTGAGCCCGGATATGAAGCGGCGAACACATATGGCTTGCGCCAAGACATTCGAGGATGGTTATCCCGGTTGCGTGATGGTCGTTGGGCGGTTTGAACCGTTGGAAACGACCGATCAGGCAATTTTGATTCTGCGGCGATCTGCGAGCAATTTTGAGCAGATGGCGCTGATCCTTCGGGACGGCCGTTTTCAGCAGGCGGGCTCGGTACGCGATCTGGTGAAACGCAGTTACCCTAGAATGAACGATGCGGCGTTACTGGCCCTTTTGGAGGATCGATTCTCTATCGTTCCGGCACCACGCAACGTGCTGGAGGTCGAGGGCATGCAGCTGTTTCCGCAAAATTGAGGATGTTGGTGAAAAATTAAGATCCGATGTGCAAAGCTGAGATCCGAAAGGACGGCGATGGTATGCATGGGTTGATCAACCGGGCGATTGAACGATTTGTGCGCGATACCTACGGGCGCGACACATGGGGGCAGGTGGTTCGACGTGCCGATTTGAGTTTTAATGAGTTTGAAGCGATGCTGACGTATGAGGCTGAGGTGACGACCCAGGTTCTGGACGCAATCGCGCAGGTGCTTGGGCGACCTGAGGCCGAAGTCCTTGAGGATATCGGCACCTATCTGGTGTCTCACCCCAAGGTTGAGGCGCTGCGCCGCCTTTTGCGCTTTGGGGGGCGGACATTCACCGAATTTTTGCATTCTCTTGATGATTTACCGGCCCGGGCGCGGCTGGCCGTGTCGGATCTGGACCTGCCGGTGCTGGAATTGTGTGAACATGGGGGCGGTTTCTTTAGCCTGACCTGTCAGTGGTCGCGTGCAGGATTTGGACATGTAATTGTTGGCCTGCTCCGGGCATTGGCGGATGATTATGGCGCGCTGATTATACTTGATCACAAGGGGGGTGGCGGCGGCTGTGAAGCGATCGAGATCCGGGTGTTGAACACTGAACACGCAACTGGACGCAGTTTTGATCTGGGCGCGAGGGCTGAATAAATGGTGTCAGGTACGGATCACACACCAGACCCGAACGTGTACGCCATGATGGATGTTCTGTGCCCAATGCATGTTGTGCTGGATGCCAGCGGACATATTGTGCATGCGGGGCCAACGCTGCGCAAGCTGCTAAAGGATGCATCGCCCATCGGCGCGCGGTTCAACGAGTTGTTTGAAGTAAAGCGTCCACATATTGACGGGACGATGGCCTTGATGCTGGCGCGGGCAGGAACCAAGCTTCATCTGCAATTGCGTGGCCCTCAGCGGACTGACCTGATTGGGGTTCTTGTGGCGTTTCCGCCGGGCGGCACTTTGGGGCCAGCGGGGGGGGCGATGATCAACCTCAGCTTTGGCATATCGGTTGTGGATGCTGTGCGCGATTTTGCGCTGACGAGTAGCGATTTTGCAGCCACTGACCTGACTATCGAATTGCTCTATCTGGTTGAGGCGAAAACCGCAGCGATGGATGCATCGCGCACGTTGAACCTGCGTTTGCAGGGGGCGATGATCGCGGCCGAGGAAAAGGCTTACACGGACACATTGACAGGGCTCAAGAACCGCCGCGCGTTGGATTATGTTTTGGGGCGTTTGCTGGAAGGCGAGCATGATTTTGCGTTGATTCAATTGGATCTGGATTTCTTTAAAGCGGTTAACGACACGATGGGGCATGCTGCGGGTGATCATGTGCTAAATGACGTCGCACGCATTCTGGTTGAAGAAACGCGGGCCGACGACATTGTGGCCCGTGTCGGAGGTGACGAATTTGTCTTGGTCCTGCCTCGGCTGACGGATGCGCATCGTGTGCATGATATCGCAAGCCGTATGATTGAACGTTTGGAACGGCCGATACCATTTGCGGGGCAGATGTGCCGCATTTCGGGCAGCGCTGGATCAGCGTTAAGTTGTGACTATGCCCAACCTTCCCGCTCCCAAATGATGGAGGACGCGGATATTGCCCTTTATGCGGCCAAACGCGCAGGGCGGGGGCGCCATGTTCGCTATACGCCTGCATTGCGTCAGGATGGGGGGCCAGAGGGGCGCTCCTGAAACGGCGCGTCTGTTTAGTGAAGGCGTGGGGCAGCGCTTGCTTTTACACTGCTTCCTTGCGAAGCTTGCGTCTCATTTCTGACGGCAACCCAAACAGAAGCCCCAAGGATCAAGGACGGCACGCAAATGGCACAGGGTGGCAAACCACATTTCAATCAGCCTCTGGGCGGCAATGACATGCCGCGATTCGGGGGAGCGACCACGATGATGCGCCTGCCTGCTCAGGCTACGGCTGATGGGTTGGATGCGTGCTTTGTCGGTATCCCCATGGATATCGGTACGTCAAACCGCACCGGAACACGCCATGGTCCGCGTGCCATTCGCGCCGAAAGCTGTATGTTGCGCCCGTACAATATGGCGACCGGGGCAGGCCCATTTGCAAAAATGCAGGTGGCCGATATTGGCGATGTGCCCATCAATACGTTTGATCTGAAGAAAACCGTGGACATCATTACGGATGCCTACAACGCAATCCTCAGCCATGACTGCGTGCCTTTGACGTTGGGGGGCGATCACACACTGACCTATCCGGTGTTGCGCGCAATTGCGGCGAAACACGGCCCCGTCGCATTGATCCATATCGATGCGCATGCTGACACCAACGAACATATGTTCGGCGAGGCGATTGCCCATGGCACGCCATTCCGTCGCGCCGTCGAGGATGGGTTGCTGATCAACGACAAAGTGTTCCAAATTGGCTTGCGTGGCACGGGCTATACGCCCGATGATTTCGATTGGGGGCGCCAGCAAGGTTTTACTGTCGTCCCTGCCGAAGAGTGTTGGCACAAGTCCCTGACACCGTTGATGAATGATATTCGTGCGCAGATTGGCTCGGCTCCGGTGTATCTGACCTATGATATAGACAGTCTGGACCCGGCCTTTGCGCCCGGTACGGGCACCGTAGAGATGGGCGGGTTAACGACCATTCAAGCGCTGGAAATCGTACGCGGTTGTAAGGGGTTGAACGTTGTCGGGTGTGATTTGGTCGAGGTGTCTCCGCAATATGATACTAGCGGTGCAACCGCGTTGATCGGCTCAAATCTTTTGTATGAAATGCTGTGCATTCTGCCTAAAACATGGGCGTGAGCCCTGCGCTGCCGTCCGGACGATGTGCCGTGGCGTGAATTGTGCGCATCCCGGTAGAATTAGCTGCACCTGAGGGGAAGGCAGATGGCGCTTCTGCGGCAATGCCTGTGACGAGGTATGCCTGCGGTTTTCTGTCGCCTTTGACGTGATGGCGCGGGTTTGGCCCATGAAAATTCCCCGTAAGCCTTGCGATCAGGGCAAATCCATACATATTGGCGCGCACCATTAGGCGAAACCAGATCAGGAGGTCGCGTGTCCCTTTTCCTAGTCGTTGCTCTGCCCTTTTTGGGGGCTCTGCTTCCTGGATTGATGAATTCTGCCGGGCGACAGGCCTGTGCGGGGCTCACGTTCACGGTGACATTGGCCGCATTCATCGGGTTGTTGACCAATCTGCCTGCTGTTCTCGCCGGCGATCTTGTGACCGCTCGGTTTGATTGGATTCCGGTGGTAGGACTGAACTTTACCTTGATGCTGGACGGGCTGGGATTTTTCTTTGCTTGCCTGATTCTGGGGATTGGCCTGTTGATCATCACTTATGCGCGTCACTATCTGGCGCGTGAGGACAATATGGGTGAATTTTTTACCTATCTTCTGTTGTTCCAAGGCGCGATGGTTGGAATTGTTCTGTCAGATAACATACTGCTTTTGCTTGTTTTCTGGGAGCTGACATCGCTGTCGTCCTTTTTGTTGATCGGTTATTGGAAGCATCTGCCCGAGGGACGTCAAGGCGCACGTATGGCTCTGACCGTGACCGGCATGGGCGGTCTGGCCATGATCGGTGGGATGCTCATTTTGGGCAATATCGTCGGGAGTTACGATCTGAGCGTGATCTTGCAGAATCGGGCGGTTATTCAGGCCTCGCCGCTTTACCTGCCCGCGTTGATTTTGATCTTGCTGGGCTGTTTCGCAAAATCGGCGCAGTTTCCGTTTCATTTCTGGCTGCCGCACGCCATGGCCGCGCCCACGCCGGTAAGTGCGTATCTGCATTCGGCCACAATGGTGAAGGCGGGGATTTTTCTGATGGCACGGATGTGGCCGGTTTTGTCGGGCACGCCAGAATGGTTTGTGATTGTGACTGGCGCAGGGTTGATCACCATGGTTCTGGGCGCGGTGATCGCACTATTCAAGCATGACCTGAAGGCGTTGCTTGCGTTTTCCACTGTCAGCCATCTGGGGTTGATCACCATGTTGCTGGGGACCGGTACAGCATTTGGTGCAATGGCGGCGGTTTTTCACATCCTGAACCATGCGACCTTCAAAGCGGCATTGTTTATGTCTGCAGGAATTATCGACCATGAGACGGGCACCCGCGACATTCGCGTTCTTGGCGGGTTGCGCCGATTGATGCCTGTCACCTTTGTGATTGCCTCAATCGCTGCGTTGTCGATGGCGGGTATTCCGCTGTTGAACGGTTTTCTGAGCAAGGAAATGATGCTGGACGAGGCGTATCGCACGGTCTTGTTTGACACCGTTTGGTTGGTGCCTGCATTGGCGACGGTCGGGGCGTTGTTTTCGGCGGGGTACTGCTTTCGCCTGATTGGGCACACGTTTTTGGGCCCGGTGCGTGACAGCTATCCGGCCAAGCCACATGATCCGGGCTTCGGCCTGTGGGGACCGCCCGCGTTCTTGACGGTTCTGGTCGTGGTGATCGGTATCGCTCCGTTTCTGGCCGAACCGTTTGTCAAGTTGGTCACGGCGTCGGTTCTGGGCGACACCGCCACCCTTCCCACCGCGCATGTCAAGATATGGCACGGGCTGACGCCTGCGCTTTATATGTCTGTCGTCGCCGTCGTGGGGGGGCTTTTGATCTTGCTGGCCTATCGTCCGTTGCTGAGGCTGTGGGACGCGGCCCCGCGCCCCGAGGCGAAGGATATATTCGAGCGCATCATCGCGTTTTCGGTCGCGGCCTCACAGGCAGTTATCTTGCGCCTGCATAACGGGGCATTCTCGCGTTACGCGGCGATTGGCGTGGTGGCTATCCTTGTGGCTGGATATTTTGCGTGGGTCACCGGGACAATGGACGCGCCGACGCGGATGATGCAATCGGCCAATTGGGTGGCAATTGCGGGTTGGGCCATGCTGATGGCCGCGGGCTGTGCCTTGGTTTTGTTGCACCGCAACCGCCTGTTGGCGCTGATCCTGATCGGTATTGTCGGGCTAATGGTGTCGGTCGGGTTCGTGTATTTCAGTGCGCCTGACCTGGCCATGACACAGTTCACGGTCGAGGTGGTGACAATCATCTTGCTGTTGCTGGCCCTGAATTTCCTGCCAAACCAGACACCTATCGAAAGCACGGTTTTGCGCCGAATCCGCGATGCGGGCATTGCCATCGCGGGTGGTCTAGCGACAATGGCGCTGAGCTGGCATTTCCTGATGCGCGATGCAGTCACCACCCCGATTTCCGAGTTTCATCTGGCCAATGCCTATAAGGGCGGTGGGGGGACCA
This sequence comes from Roseovarius aestuarii, assembly GCA_027214255.1. Classification (GTDB taxonomy): domain Bacteria; phylum Pseudomonadota; class Alphaproteobacteria; order Rhodobacterales; family Rhodobacteraceae; genus Roseovarius; species Roseovarius aestuarii_A. Next base: position 23,567 of record JAPWHL010000016.1, on the reverse strand, counting down.
ATGTGGTCAATGTGATCTTGGTGGATTTCCGGGGTTTTGACACGTTCGGAGAAATAATCGTTCTGGGGATTGCCGCGCTGTTGATCTATGCGCTGACCGAGACCTTGCTGGACGGGCCTGTGCGGGCGCGCCTTCTGAATCGGCAACCGGATCAACCGCGTGCTGGCGACATGCACCCGATGATGATGGTGGTCCTGACGCGCGTCATCATGCCTGTGGTGATGATCGCCGCTGTTTACATCTTTTTGCGCGGACATAACGAACCGGGCGGCGGGTTTATCGCGGGCTTGATCGCGTCCATCGGCATGGTGATGCAATACATGGCCAGCGGGTTCTCATGGGCCTCGGCGCGGTTGCGTTATCCTTACCACGGGGTGATCGGCGCGGGCGTGCTGATCGCGGGGCTAACCGGGATCGGGTCGTGGTTTGTCACCAAGCCGTTCCTGACCTCTGATTTCATGTATGTGCGCATTCCGCCGTTCGAGAAATTCGAACTGGCTACGGCGGCGCTGTTTGATTTGGGTGTGTTTCTGGCGGTTGTCGGCGCGGTGATGCTGACATTGGAGAGCTTCTCGCGTCTGGCGCGCACCGTGGATCGCCGCGATAGCGAACATGCGATGGACATCGACCCGTCACGCGACGAACCCGAGGGTGACGAGCCGACCCGGAATACGGCAAAGGAGGGCGTCTGACATGGAATTTCTGGTTGCCAGCGCCATCGGTCTGTTGACGGCTTCGGGGCTATATCTGACGCTGAGAATGCGCACCTTTCCGGTGATCATGGGCATCTCGTTGCTGACCTACGCGGTCAATATCTTTTTGTTCGCATCTGGGCGATTGGTGGTTGGCGCGCCGCCTATCCTGTCTGACGGGGTAACGACATATACCGATCCGCTGCCTCAGGCGCTGGTTTTGACGGCGATCGTGATTTCGTTCGGTATGACGGCGGTTGTGGTGATGATCGCACTGGGGGCTTATCTGGGCGGCAAGGATGATCGTGTCGATGATCCTGTGCCCGGTGACGCGTCTGGCAAATCCTCGCAGGCGGAGGATATGGCATGATGCACTGGATCATTCTGCCGATTGTCCTGCCTGCCATGGTGGCACCGTTCATCGTTCTGGCGGCGCGCTATCATATCACCATTCAACGGGTCTTTTCGCTGACGGCTGTTATCGCGCAAGTCGCGCTGGCGTTGGGATTGGCTGTGCAGGCGGCTGACGGGACTGTCACACTTTACCAGCTGGGCGATTGGGCCGCGCCATTTGGGATCGTTCTGGTCGCGGATCGACTGTCGACCATGATGGTCGTGCTGACCGCCGTGCTGGCGTTTTTCGTTTTGCTCTATGCGATCGGGTCAAAATGGGATGAACGCGGGCGGCATTTCCATGCGCTTTATCAGTTTCAATTGATGGGGATCATGGGCGCATTCCTGACCGGGGATTTGTTCAACCTGTTTGTGTTCTTCGAGGTGCTTTTGATTGCCTCTTACGGGTTGATGATCCACGCTGGTGGCAATGCGCGCCTGCGCGCGGGCACGCAGTATGTTTTGTTTAACCTGATCGGCTCGACCTTGTTCCTGTTTGCTTTGGGCGCCATTTATGCCGAGACTGGATCGCTGAACATGGCCGATCTGGCACAGCGCGTGGCGCTGGTGGACGTAGGGCAGACTGTGGGTATTCGCGTGGCGGCGGTGCTGTTGTTGCTGGTGTTCGCAATCAAGGCGGCTGTTGTTCCGCTGCATTTCTGGCTTCCTTCCAGCTATGCCGAGGCACCGGCCCCTGTGGCGGCCCTGTTCGCGATCATGACCAAAGTGGGGGCCTATGCCATCATACGCGTCTACACCCTTATCTTTCCGCCTCAGCTAGAAGCGACAGCAGGTTTGCACGGAACGTGGTTGCCGGTGGCGGCTCTGGTTTCGCTGGCGGTGGGAATGGTGGGTGTCTTGGCGGCAAGGCATCTGGACCGGCTTGTCGCCTTTGCGGTGATCGGTTCGATGGGGATGGTGATGATCGCCATTTCGCTGTTCACGCCTGCGGGTATGTCGGCAGCGCTGTACTATATTGTGCACTCGACACTGTCTGCGGCGGCGCTGTTTTTGATTGTTGATCTGGTGCGCGATAGCCGTGCGGACCTGTCCTTGACCGCGCAACCGCCTGTGGCGGGTGCGCCTTTAACGGCGGGCCTGTTTTTTGTGGCAGCCATCGCCATGGTTGGCCTGCCACCCTTGTCGGGGTTCGTCGGCAAGCTGTTGGTATTGGATGCAACATGGTCGAGCCCCTGGATGGTCTGGGCTTGGGCGTTGATACTGGGGTCAAGCCTGATTGCACTGGTTGGGTTTGCCCGTGCCGGCAGCATGGTCTTCTGGAAGGCCAACGGCGTTGTGCAAGACAGCGCAGAGTCGGATGTGGGGGCACCAACACGCCCGGCACCACCGTCGGCCTTGTCCTATGTCGCCGTCAGTGGGTTGCTGGTGTTGCTGGTGATGCATACCGTTCTGGCAGGGCCAATCACGGCCTATACAGGCGCGATTGCCCAGCAATTGTTCGCGCCGGATGCGTATCTGTCGAAGGTTTTGGATACGCCCGGAAAACTCAGCACGCCGCAAGAAGGGGAGCACTAGGATGAAACGTGCGTTTTACTGGCTGGTGCCGCATCCGTTTGTGACTCTGATCCTGATCGTTGTCTGGACCCTTTTGCAAAATGAAGTGTCGCCCGGCATGGTCGTCTTCGGCCTAATTTTAGGTATTATCATCCCATGGAGCACCTCGGTCTGGTGGCCAGATACGCCGCGGGGATTCCGGCTGGGTCGGATGGCGATGTATTCCATCATGGTGGTGTGGGACATTATGGTGGCCAACGTGCAGGTGGCGTGGATCGTGCTGACCCGGCCTAATTCCAGTCTGCGCCCGGCATGGGTGGTTGTTCCACTGGATTTGAAACAACCCGAGGCGATTACCGTGCTGGCCGGGACGATTACCCTGACGCCCGGTACGGTCTCGGCAGATTTGTCGGACGAAGGGCACAGCCTGTTGGTGCATGCGCTGGATTGCCCTGATCCGGACGCTGTGCGCGACGACATCAAGGAGCGCTATGAGCGCCGCCTCAAGGAGATATTCGTATGACCCAAGCCTTGGATATTATGAACCTTGCCATGGTGATCGCGTTTGTCGTGCTGTCGCTGGGGCAGATCATGACGATGGTGCGTTTGGTGATCGGCCCGACGCCGGGCGACCGGATTTTGGCGCTGGACACGATGGTGATCTATGCGCTGGGGCTGATCGTTTTGCTGGGCATATCGCAAGGCACACGGGTCTATTTCGAAGTGTCGCTATTGGTGGCGATGCTGGGATTTGTTTCGACCGTGGCCTATGCGCGGTTCGTGTTGCGGGGGGATATCATCGAATGACTTTGGATGTGATTGCCATTTATGCCGTTGCGCTGTGCCTGATCATTGGATCGTTTTTTGCGCTGGTCGGTGTGATTGGCCTGCTAAAGTTCAACGATTCCATGACCCGGCTGCATGCCCCGACCAAGGTGGGGACAGTGGGCATCGGGGCGCTGTTGCTGGCGTCGATGATCCATTCCTTTACCTTTGGCGAAGGGTCATTCCATGAACTGCTGATTATGGCCTTCTTGTTTGTGACGGCACCGATTTCGGCCCATTTCATCGCCAAGGTTAACATTCACAAAGGGGCCTGTGATCCGCTGCCCAAGCCGCCGCAAGATGACACGTGGTCAACGCTGAAATCGCCCGAGCATCAGCCGGGGCCGGACAGCCCGACCAAATCAAGCACATAGGTGTAGGACGTACTCCATCGCGACGCACCGTGATTGGCCATATAGCCGAAGAGGATCATCGCATATAGCGCTCTGCCTATGATGTGACCAAAGTGGTATGAGCTCGGGGCGGATCGAGACGTTTGGAATTCCGCGTGCAGTGATCGCGGATGTGCTAACTCTGGGGGCCGCGATGTTTTCCCGAGAGGGCGTGATGCCTCAAAGGCCCTTGCCAATGCCCCAGATTACATCGCTTTGATGGCGCGATACACTATAGAACAACCGGCTTTGTTACATGGCGACATCGCGAATAACAAACCGCTTTGAAAAAGTCGTGCGACATAGTAGCGCCGTATTCCTGGGTAACTGACAGCAAATTGCCTTAGTTGCCATATTTTCGCCCCAATCGTGCCGTAGAAAAAATTCATTCGGAATCAGGCCCAATGTGGCGTGTCCCGAATACCGCGTGGGGGCGCGAAACAGGAAGGTGCTGCCATGCCTTTTGCACATGAAACGACCTCGTTACGGGGTCACGAATATGAACTGCGGCCGGGGCTTCGATTGAACCCGCTGCAATCTGCCAGTGCTCAGGTCTCTGAGGCCGAGACTGATAAAATTATTGCGCAAACTCTTGCCCAGAATCGCAAGGTAGAGGCCCGCGCGGCCATGCCCGACATTGCCGATCAGGATGAGCTTCTTGGTCTGGCCGGGCGCAATGCGCGCCGTGACGCACGGCGTCAGGAAGCGGCTGCTGCGCGTCTGAATACTGTTGCGCAATCGGCTGCTGTATCCGGCCCAACCCGTCAGGTCGAAGATCTGACAGGCGGGGCAACGCGTTTTCGCATGCCAAATGTGCCCGGTGTGAATAGCCGTAGCTTGCGCCGAGTGGTGCTGATCACAGGGCTTGCGGCATTTGTTTACGTTTGGCCGTGGGTCATTCCGCTGACCCTGTTTGTGGCGTTCTGGACTGTCCTGATTGCCTTGGCCGCACTGGGCTCTGACCGGATCGGTGAACGGGTGCTGCAAATGTTCTTGTGGTTGAATGCGCGCAACCCTGACCGTGCGGAACGGTTACGTCAGCGCGCGGATGGTCTTGCCATGCGTGTCGATGCGCTGCTTGATCGTTTGCCCGAGCGCTGGACCGAAGGGTTGTATATGCCCGACCTTAGTCGCGCCGCCTTGATCCCGCAGGATATGGACGACCGGCCAGATCCGTTTGACCGGATTGCTGCGGAAAGCCAAAGCGCCTGAAACCGGCCCAAGATGATTGCATCGCGTCAAGCGTTGTACCGAACGCCTGCGCGTTGACACTGCCCCCTCATATAGTGTCCTACCCGCAGTAAGGGCCGATCCCCACCGGATCGGCCCTTGAATTTGCCCGACACCCAAAGTATGTGCCCTGAAACGGGTCGTCACAGGGACAACCCGACAGGCACCTTTGAGGACAGCGCATGGCACGCACCAACCCGCTTCAGTTCATTCAGCAGGTCCGCTCCGAAGTGAGCAAGGTCGTTTGGCCAACTCGCCGCGAAGTGATCCTGACCACGGTTATGGTCTTTATCATGGCGACACTGACGGCTGTATTCTTCGCGCTGGTCGATCTGGGCATTCGCAGTGGATTGCAGGCCGTTCTGGGGATGTTTGGTTAAGAACAGCCCTATTTGTCCGATTATACTTGGCGGCCCCTTGAATTCATTGGGAATGCCGGATATTGGGCAGTTCAATTCTGGGACTGGCGTGCGGCGATTCGGGCTGCGCGCCGCTTTTGTTTCGGAAAATGCCACGCCAAGTGTGTGGAAAGATAGCAAGTTTCGGCGCAATGCCGGAAGAGACGGGGAATTGGCTCAGCATGGCAAAGCGGTGGTACTCGGTCAGCGTTCTTTCGAATTTCGAAAAAAAGATCGCCGAACAGATCAGAACATCCGTTGTCGAAAACGGCCTTGAGGACGATATCGAAGAGGTATTGGTCCCCACCGAAGAGGTGATCGAGGTTCGTCGCGGCAAGAAGGTGACCGCCGAGCGGCGTTTTATGCCCGGCTATGTACTGGTACGGATGGAAATGTCGGATCGTGGCTATCATTTGATTAGCTCGATCAATCGCGTCACAGGATTTCTGGGGCCACAGGGGCGCCCAATGCCGATGCGCGACTCGGAAGTGCAAACCATTCTGGGCCGTGTCGCCGAAGGCGAAGAGGCACCACGTACGTTGATCCACTTTGAAATCGGCGAAAAGGTCAAAGTCAACGAAGGGCCTTTCGAGGATTTCGACGGCATGGTCGAAGAGGTCGACGACGAACATCAGCGTCTCAAGGTGTCGGTGTCGATCTTTGGTCGGGAAACCCCGGTCGAATTGGAGTTTACGCAGGTCACCAAGCAAGGTTGATCCGCGATCGCGCCCGCGCCCCGATTGTGGGGCAGGGTGCACGGGCCAAATGGCCATTCATGTGGGAGGCAAGGGGGCCGCGGCGCCCGACCCGAACCACGGCAACGAACTGACCGAAGGGCGCGCCCCGAGGTCGTTGGAAACGAAGGAGAGGCCTCATGGCCAAGAAGCTCGCAGGCAAGATGAAGCTGCAGGTGAAAGCCGGGCAAGCGAACCCAAGCCCGCCCGTTGGACCCGCCCTGGGTCAGCGCGGCATCAACATCATGGAATTCTGCAAGGCGTTCAACGCCAAGACGCAGGACATGGAGCCGGGCGCACCTTGCCCGACCGTGATCACTTATTATCAGGACAAGTCCTTTGAGATGGACATCAAGACGCCTCCAGCGTCCTACTATCTCAAAAAGGCGGCCAAGCTGAAGTCGGGCGGCAAAACGCCGGGCCGCGATGTGGCCGGTTCTGTTTCCGTCAAGCAGGTGCGCGAAATCGCCGAAGCCAAGTGGAAAGACCTGAACGCAAACGACGTCGAAGCCGCGATGAAAATCATCGTCGGTTCCGCACGCTCTATGGGCATCGAGGTGAAGTAAGATGGCAAAATTCGGAAAACGCACCCGTGCCGCCCGCGAAGCTTTTGCTGGCAAAAGCAACCTGACAGTCGAAGAGGCTGTCGCGCTGGTCAAAAATAACGCCAAGTCCAAATTTGATGAAACCATCGAGATTGCTGTGAACTTGGGTGTTGATCCTCGCCACGCTGACCAAATGGTTCGCGGTGTTGTCGGCCTGCCCAACGGCACCGGTAAAACCGTTCGCGTTGCAGTGTTTGCACGTGGTGCCAAGGCGGAAGAAGCGCAGGCAGCAGGGGCCGATATCGTTGGCGCCGAAGACCTGATGGAAATCGTTCAAGGCGGCAAAATCGACTTTGACCGTTGCATCGCCACACCCGACATGATGCCCGTCGTGGGTCGTCTGGGTAAGGTGCTGGGCCCCCGTAACCTGATGCCAAACCCCAAGGTCGGCACGGTTACGATGGACGTCAAGCAAGCTGTTGAAGACGCCAAGGGCGGTCAGGTTCAGTTCAAGGCCGAAAAAGCAGGCGTCGTTCATGCCGGTGTTGGCAAGGCGTCGTTTGACGAAGCCAAGCTGGTTGAAAACGTACGTGCATTCGTATCGGCTGTTGCCCGCGCCAAACCGGCCGGAGCCAAGGGTGCCTATATGAAACGCATCAGCCTGACTTCGACCATGGGTCCCGGCGTTACGATTGACGTCGCAGACGCTGGCGTTGAGCAGTAATTGAGAATTGGCGGGGCTGACGTCCCGCCGAACAAGATCTTCAAGGGGTTCGCCCCTTGTTGATAGCAAGGCCAGAATATCGGCCTTGTTCTGTCCGAGACGGAGGGTTCATTGGGATAAGCCCCGGTGATTAATTCCTTCCCGAGATGGGGAACGAGATGGGATTTACGTTGAGGGTTCGCCCTCGGGTGATCGTGGCCTCGGGACCCTGAAATTGGACCCGAACCCCGGATGCAAATCCGGGGGTGACTAGAGCCGGAAGGGATACCCTTCCAAATTTGGAGTGAAACTGTGGATAGAGCCCAGAAAGAGAAAGTGGTCGAGGAACTCGGCCAGATCTTCGAAAGCTCTGGCGTCGTAGTGGTAGCACACTATGCCGGACTGACAGTTGCAGACATGCAGGATCTTCGGGCGCGCGCACGCGCAGCCGAGGCATCCGTTCGCGTTGCCAAAAACAAGCTCGCCAAGATCGCCCTTGAGGGCAAGCCATGCGCAAGCATCGCTGACTACCTCAATGGCATGACCGTTCTGACCTTTTCCGAAGACCCCGTGGCAGCTGCCAAGGTGTGTGAGGATTTCGCCAAAACCAACAAGAAGTACGAAATTCTTGGTGGGGCGATGGGTGAGACGGCTCTGGACCGGGCCGGTGTCGAAGCCGTGTCGAAAATGCCTTCACGCGACGAGCTTATTGCTTCGATCGTGGGCTGCATCGGCGCTCCTGCTTCGAACATTGCCGGGGCCATTGGCGCACCTGCAAGCAACATCGCGAGCATTCTTTCGACCATCGAAGAGAAGGCCGAAGCGGCATAACGCAACTGAAATTCCGGTGGGGGAGTATTTCCCCGTCGTTGGAACCCATCTTAAAACGGAAAGCATGATAAAATGGCTGATCTGAAAAAACTGGCAGAAGAGATCGTTGGTCTGACGCTGCTCGAAGCACAAGAACTGAAAACCATCCTGAAGGACGAATACGGCATCGAGCCCGCCGCTGGCGGCGCAGTGATGATGGCCGGTCCTGCGGGCGACGCCGGTGGCGACGCTGAAGAGCAGACTGAATTTGACGTGATCCTGAAATCGGCCGGCGCGTCGAAAATCAACGTCATCAAAGAAGTCCGCGCGATCACTGGTCTGGGCCTGAAAGAAGCCAAAGATCTGGTCGAAGCCGGTGGCAAAGCTGTCAAAGAGCAAGTCAGCAAAGACGAAGCTGAAGAGATCAAAGGCAAGCTGGAAGCAGCTGGCGCCGAGGTCGAAGTTAAATAATCCGGCGCGCCATGTACCTGATTTTCTAGATCGAAATCAGGTCGAGCTTCGTTCGAAGTTCTGGCGCACGGACAAAATCCAGGCTGGGGGCAGGCACATCTGCCCCCAGCCTAACCTGTCTTGGACAGTCCCCGGTGCGCCGGGGATTGTCCAAGGCGAGGTTCAGGATCGGGAGGCCGTCATTGGGACGACGGCCATGAATGGATCCATACCTGCTGTCTCGAAAGGTGGTGCGTCCGGGGCCCGACGGCGCGCGCGACCGGTGAGAAATGAAAGGTGACCAGACACATGGCTCAATCCTATCTTGGCCAGAAACGTTTGCGTAAATACTTCGGCAAAATCCGCGAAGTTCTGGAAATGCCGAACCTTATCGAGGTTCAGAAATCGTCGTACGATCTGTTCCTGAGGTCAGGCGATCAATCTGCGCCGATGGACGGCGAAGGCATCAAAGGTGTCTTCCAGTCGGTTTTCCCGATTTCGGATTTCAACGAAACCTCGGTGATTGAATTCGTTAGCTATGATCTGGAACGTCCGAAATATGACGTCGAAGAATGCATGCAGCGCGACATGACCTACAGTGCCCCGCTGAAGGTGACACTGCGTTTGATCGTGTTTGATGTCGACGAAGACACCGGCGCTAAATCTGTCAAAGATATCAAAGAGCAAGACGTGTTCATGGGCGATATGCCCTTGATGACGCCCAATGGCACATTCGTGGTCAACGGCACTGAGCGTGTGATCGTCAGCCAAATGCACCGCTCGCCTGGTGTGTTCTTTGATCACGACAAGGGCAAGACACACTCGTCCGGTAAATTGCTGTTCGCCTGCCGCATCATTCCCTATCGCGGTAGCTGGCTGGACTTTGAATTTGACGCCAAGGACATCGTTTTTGCGCGGATTGACCGCCGTCGTAAACTGCCTGTCACCACGTTGCTTTATTCGTTGGGTCTGGATCAGGAAGGCATCATGGATGCCTACTATGACACGGTTGATTTTAAACTGAAAAAGGGCAAGGGCTGGGTCACCAAATTCTTCCCTGATCGTGTACGCGGCACCCGTCCAACCTATGATCTGGTAGATGCCAACACCGGTGAAATCATTGCCGAGGCCGGCAAGAAGGTTACGCCACGTGCGGTCAAGAAACTGATCGACGACGGCAATGTCACCGAATTGCTGGTACCGTTCGAGCATATTGTCGGCAAATTCGTCGCCAAAGACATTATCAACGAAGAAACAGGCGCGATTTACGTCGAGGCCGGTGACGAGCTGACTTTGGAGTATGACAAAGCCGGTGACATCACCGGTGGTACACTTCAGGAATTGTTGGACGCGGGCATCACTGATCTGCCGGTTCTGGACATCGACAATATCAACGTCGGTCCTTACATCCGTAACACGATGGCGGCGGACAAAAACCGCAACCGCGAAACTGCGTTGATGGACATCTACCGCGTTATGCGTCCGGGCGAGCCACCCACCGAAGAGGCCGCATCGGCCCTCTTTGACACGCTGTTTTTTGATTCCGAGCGCTATGACCTGTCCGCCGTGGGCCGGGTTAAAATGAACATGCGTCTGGATCTGGACGCCGAGGACACGCAGCGTACGTTGCGCCGCGAAGACATCGTTGCCTGCATCAAGGCACTGGTTGAGCTGCGCGATGGTAAGGGCGATATCGACGACATCGACCACCTCGGAAACCGCCGCGTTCGTTCGGTTGGTGAATTGATGGAGAACCAGTACCGTGTCGGTCTGCTGCGGATGGAGCGCGCAATCAAAGAGCGCATGTCATCCGTCGAAATCGACACTGTTATGCCGCAGGATCTGATCAACGCCAAACCTGCAGCCGCAGCTGTGCGTGAATTCTTTGGCTCCAGCCAGCTGTCGCAGTTTATGGACCAAACCAACCCGCTGTCCGAAGTGACACACAAACGTCGCCTGTCGGCGCTTGGCCCAGGTGGTTTGACCCGCGAACGTGCCGGGTTTGAGGTGCGTGACGTTCACCCGACACACTATGGCCGGATGTGCCCGATTGAAACGCCCGAAGGTCCGAACATTGGTCTGATCAACAGCCTTGCGACATTCGCCCGCGTCAACAAGTACGGCTTTATCGAAACGCCTTACCGCAAGGTGGTTGATGGTCAGGTAACGGATGATGTCCAGTACATGTCCGCAACCGAAGAAATGCGCCACACCGTCGCGCAGGCCAACGCCAATCTGGACGAGAACGGCAAGTTCGTGAACGATCTGGTCAGCACGCGCCAGTCTGGCGACTATATGCTGGCGCCCAGTGAATCCGTCGACCTGATTGACGTTAGCCCGAAACAGTTGGTCTCGGTTGCGGCATCGCTGATTCCGTTTCTTGAAAACGACGACGCCAACCGTGCCTTGATGGGGTCGAACATGATGCGTCAGGCCTTGCCGTTGATCAAGGCCGAGGCGCCATTGGTCGGTACCGGCATCGAGGGCGTTGTTGCCCGCGATTCGGGTGCGGCGATCATGGCAAAACGGGCAGGGATCATCGATCAGGTCGATGCCCAGCGTATCGTTGTGCGCGCCACCGAAGACATGGAGCCGGGCGATCCGGGCGTGGACATCTATCGTCTGCGTAAATTCCAGCGTTCCAACCAGAACAGCTGTATCAACCAGCGTCCTCTGGTAAAAGTGGGCGACACTGTCGGCAAGCACGAGGTCATCGCGGATGGTCCTGCGACTGACATGGGCGAACTGGCCGTTGGTCGGAACGTCATCGTCGCCTTCATGCCTTGGAACGGGTACAACTACGAAGACTCGATCCTGATCTCCGAACGGATTTCGCGTGACGACGTGTTTACCTCGATTCACATCGAGGAATTCGAAGTGGCGGCGCGCGACACGAAACTGGGTCCAGAGGAAATCACGCGCGACATTCCTAACGTCGGCGAGGAGGCCCTGCGCAACCTTGACGAAGCGGGTATCGTTTACATCGGTGCGGACGTTGAGCCGGGCGATATTCTGGTTGGTAAGATCACCCCCAAGGGTGAAAGCCCAATGACGCCCGAGGAAAAATTGCTGCGTGCGATCTTTGGTGAAAAGGCCAGTGACGTGCGTGACACATCCCTGCGCGTCAAACCGGGTGATTTTGGTACAGTCGTCGAAGTGCGCGTCTTTAACCGCCATGGTGTGGAAAAAGATGAGCGTGCCCTGCAAATCGAGCGTGAAGAGGTCGAACGTCTGGCCCGTGACCGCGACGATGAGTTGGTGATCCTGGATCGCAACATCTATGCACGACTGCGCACGATGATCTTTGGTAAGGTTGCTGTCAAAGGCCCCAAAGGCGTCAAGCCAAACTCGGAAATCACCGAAGAATTGCTGGAAACATTGACCAAGGGTCAGTGGTGGCAACTGGCGTTGAAAGACGAGGCAGACGCACAAATCGTCGAGGCCCTGCATGCGCAATACGAGGCACAAAAACGTGCTCTCGACGCGCGGTTCGAGGACAAGGTCGAGAAAGTACGCCGTGGCGACGACCTGCCCCCGGGCGTGATGAAGATGGTCAAAGTGTTCATCGCGGTGAAGCGCAAGCTGCAGCCCGGTGATAAAATGGCCGGTCGTCACGGTAACAAAGGTGTTATTTCCAAGGTTGTTCCGATGGAAGACATGCCGTTCCTTGCCGATGGTACGCCGGTTGATTTCTGTTTGAACCCGCTGGGCGTTCCGTCGCGTATGAACGTCGGTCAGATCCTTGAAACGCACATGGGTTGGGCTTCGCGCGGGTTTGGCATCAAGATCGACGATGCGTTGCAGGACTATCGCCGCACTGGCGATCTGACGCCTGTCCGTGAGGCGATGCACTTGGCCTATGGCGACGATGTCTATGACGAAGGCATCAAAGGCATGGAAGAGTCGCAGCTGATCGAGGCAGCGGGCAACGTTGTGAACGGTGTTCCAATCGCCACACCGGTTTTTGACGGGGCAAAAGAAGCCGATGTCAACGACGCTCTCAGCCGGGCCGGCTTTGACACGTCGGGCCAGTCGGTGCTGTTTGACGGTCGCACAGGTGAGCAGTTTGCGCGCCCTGTTACCGTCGGCGTCAAGTACCTGCTGAAACTGCACCACCTTGTGGACGATAAAATCCACGCGCGTTCCACTGGGCCTTACAGCCTGGTCACACAGCAGCCGCTGGGTGGTAAAGCGCAGTTCGGTGGTCAGCGCTTTGGTGAGATGGAAGTCTGGGCCCTTGAGGCATACGGCGCCGCCTATACCCTGCAAGAGATGCTGACGGTCAAATCGGACGATGTTGCAGGCCGTACCAAGGTCTATGAAAGCATTGTCAAAGGCGAAGACAGCTTCGACGCTGGCGTGCCGGAATCGTTCAATGTTCTGGTCAAAGAGGTCCGCGGTCTGGGTCTCAACATGGAACTCTTGGACTCGGAGGTAGAGGAATAAGAAAATTCTCTGAATTTTCTAACGTCCGGGGTTTTTGCGAAAATCTCGGACGGTTTTCCCACTACCTGCCTTAACTGAAAGGTCACTAGATGAACCAGGAACTGACAAACAACCCGTTTAACCCAGTCGCGCCTGCGGCGGTTTTCGACGAAATCAAGGTCTCGCTGGCATCGCCCGAGCGGATCCTGTCGTGGTCCTACGGCGAGATCAAGAAGCCCGAAACCATCAACTATCGCACATTCAAGCCCGAGCGGGACGGTCTGTTCTGCGCGCGTATCTTTGGCCCGATCAAAGACTACGAATGCCTGTGCGGTAAATACAAACGCATGAAGTATCGCGGTGTTGTCTGCGAAAAATGTGGTGTTGAAGTAACATTGCAAAAGGTCCGCCGCGAGCGGATGGGCCATATCGAACTGGCCGCACCATGTGCGCATATCTGGTTCTTGAAATCGCTGCCGTCGCGCATCGGTCTTATGCTGGACATGACACTGCGTGATCTGGAGCGCGTTCTCTACTTTGAGAACTACGTGGTTATCGAACCCGGTCTGACGGACCTCACCTATGGTCAGATGTTGACCGAGGAAGAGTTCATGGACGCACAGGACGCCTATGGTCTGGATGCCTTCACCGCCAATATCGGTGCCGAAGCGATCCGTGACATGCTGGCCCAGATTGATCTGGAGTCCGAGGCAGACAACCTGCGTGCCGATCTTGCTGAAGCAACCGGCGAATTGAAGCCCAAGAAGATCATCAAGCGTCTGAAAGTGGTCGAGTCCTTCCTGGAATCCGGCAACCGTCCCGAGTGGATGGTGATGACGGTTATCCCGGTTATCCCGCCAGAGTTGCGCCCGCTGGTGCCGCTGGACGGGGGGCGTTTTGCCACGTCCGACCTGAACGATCTTTATCGCCGGGTCATCAACCGTAACAACCGTCTGAAGCGTCTGATTGAGCTGCGCGCGCCCGATATCATCGTGCGTAACGAAAAACGGATGTTGCAGGAATCTGTCGATGCTCTGTTTGACAACGGCCGTCGCGGCCGTGTGATCACCGGTGCCAACAAGCGTCCGCTGAAATCGCTGTCAGACATGCTGAAAGGCAAGCAAGGTCGTTTCCGTCAGAACCTTTTGGGAAAACGCGTCGACTTTTCTGGCCGTTCGGTCATTGTGACGGGTCCGGAACTGAAACTGCACCAGTGCGGTTTGCCAAAAAAGATGGCGCTAGAACTGTTCAAGCCCTTCATCTATTCGCGGCTTGAGGCCAAAGGCCTTAGCTCGACCGTGAAACAGGCGAAAAAGCTGGTCGAAAAGGAACGTCCCGAGGTTTGGGATATTCTGGATGAGGTGATCCGCGAACACCCTGTCATGCTGAACCGTGCACCGACGTTGCACCGTCTTGGCATTCAGGCGTTTGAACCTGTTTTGATCGAAGGCAAGGCGATTCAGCTGCACCCGCTGGTCTGTTCGGCCTTTAACGCGGACTTTGACGGTGACCAGATGGCTGTTCACGTGCCCCTCAGCCTTGAGGCGCAATTGGAAGCCCGCGTGTTGATGATGTCGACGAACAACGTTCTGTCGCCAGCCAACGGTGCGCCGATTATCGTTCCGTCGCAGGATATGATCTTGGGCCTTTATTACACCACGCTTGAGCGGTCGGGTATGAAGGGCGAAGGCATGGCCTTTTCCTCGATTGACGAAGTTCAGCACGCTCTGGATTCGGGCGAGGTGCATTTGCACGCCCGCATCACGGCACGCATTCCGCAAATCGACGCGGAAGGTAATGAAGTGTTCGAACGTGTTGAAACCACGCCCGGCCGTGTCCGTCTGGGTGCGTTGCTGCCCAAAAACGCCAAAGCGCCTTTCAAACTGGTCAACCGTTTGCTGCGTAAGAAAGAAGTGCAGCAGGTCATCGACACCGTCTATCGCTATTGTGGTCAGAAAGAGTCGGTTATCTTCTGCGATCAGATCATGACCATGGGCTTCCGTGAAGCGTTCAAGGCAGGCATTTCGTTCGGCAAGGACGACATGGTTGTACCCGAGCACAAGTGGGACATCGTTGGCGAAACCCGCGATCAGGTGAAGGGTTTTGAACAGCAATACATGGACGGTCTGATCACACAGGGCGAAAAGTACAACAAAGTGGTTGATGCGTGGTCAAAGTGTAACGACCAAGTAACGACTGCGATGATGGACACCATCTCGGCGGCCAAGCACGACGACACTGGCGCTGAAATGGAGCCGAACTCGGTCTACATGATGGCCCACTCCGGTGCTCGTGGCTCGGTGACGCAGATGAAGCAGCTGGGTGGTATGCGTGGCCTGATGGCCAAGCCGAACGGCGACATCATCGAAACGCCGATCATCTCGAACTTTAAAGAAGGTCTGACCGTTCTTGAGTACTTCAACTCGACGCACGGCGCGCGTAAGGGTCTGTCCGACACCGCCCTGAAAACGGCGAACTCGGGTTACCTGACGCGTCGTCTGGTGGACGTGGCGCAGGACTGTATTGTGCGCGAGCATGATTGCGGAACGGATCGCGCGATCACCACCGAAGCAGCCGTTAATGATGGTGAGGTTGTCTCGTCCATCGGTGAACGTCTGTTGGGGCGCGTCGCTGCCGAGGACATCTTGCGCCCCGGCACTGATGAAGTTCTGGCAAAAGAAGGCCAGTTGATCGACGAGTTGACCGCAGATGCGATTGAGGAAGCCGCGGTTCAGACTGCGCGCATCCGCAGCCCGCTGACCTGTGAGGCCGAAGATGGCGTCTGCGCCATGTGCTATGGTCGTGACCTTGCACGCGGTACGATGGTCAACCAAGGTGAGGCCGTCGGCATCATCGCGGCGCAATCTATCGGTGAACCCGGCACACAGCTGACGATGCGGACGTTCCACATCGGCGGTGTTGCGCAGGGTGGTCAGCAGTCGTTCCTCGAAGCCAGCCAAGCCGGTAAAATCGTGTTCGACTCTGCACAGACCTTGGAAAACTCCAACGGTGAAACGCTGGTTATGGGACGTAACATGAAGTTGCGGATCATCGGCGAGGGCGATGCAGAACTGGCCAGCCACAAGCTGGGTTATGGTACCAAACTGCACGTCAAAGAGGGCGACACCATTGAACGTGGTGACAAGCTGTTTGAATGGGACCCCTATACCCTGCCGATCATTGCTGAAAAATCGGGTACGGCCAAGTTTGTTGACCTCGTGACCGGCGTTGCCGTGCGCGACGAAACCGATGACGCCACCGGTATGACCCAGAAGATCGTTATGGACTGGCGCGCGGCCCCCAAAGGCAACGAGCTGAAACCAGAGATCTTTGTTGTCGGAGACGACGGCGAACCGGTTCGCAACGATGCAGGCAACCCAGTGACCTATGCAATGTCGGTGGATGCGATCCTGAGCGTTGAAGATGGCGACAAGGTTCAGGCCGGTGACGTGGTTGCGCGTATTCCTCGTGAAGGCGCGAAAACCAAGGACATCACCGGTGGTCTGCCGCGTGTGGCCGAACTCTTTGAGGCACGCCGCCCCAAAGACCACGCCATCATCGCGGAAATCGACGGGTATGTTCGGTATGGGCGTGACTACAAGAACAAGCGCCGCATTTCGATCGAGCCTGCGGATGACACGTTGGAGCCAGTCGAATACATGGTCCCCAAGGGCAAACACATTCCCGTTCAGGAAGGTGACTTTGTCCAGACCGGCGATTACATCATGGACGGCAACCCTGCGCCGCATGACATCCTTGCCATTATGGGTGTCGAGGCGCTGGCCGATTACATGATCGACGAGGTTCAGGACGTTTATCGCCTGCAAGGTGTGCGGATCAACGACAAGCACATCGAAGTCATCGTGCGTCAAATGCTGCAAAAATGGGAAATCCAGGACAGCGGTCAGACAACCCTTCTGAAGGGTGAGCATGTTGACAAGGCCGAGTTCGACGCTGCCAACGAAAAGGCGCTGGCCAAGGGCGTACGCCCGGCACAGGGCGAACCAATCCTGTTGGGTATCACCAAGGCAAGCCTGCAAACCCGCAGCTTTATCTCGGCGGCCTCGTTCCAGGAAACAACGCGCGTTCTGACCGAAGCATCGGTGCAGGGCAAACGGGACAAACTGGTTGGTCTGAAGGAAAACGTCATCGTTGGCCGTCTGATCCCGGCGGGCACAGGTGGGGCGACGCAAGACATGCGCAAAATCGCAACCGCGCGTGACAACGTCGTGATTGAAGTGCGCCGTGAAGAGGCCGAAGCCGCCGCAGCTCTGGCCGCGCCGGTGATGGATGACACTTCTGACGACGATGTGTTCGACAATCTGGTGGAAACACCAGAGAGCCGCGAAGACTAAAGCGGTCATACTTCGCCCCGAAACGACGGGTGAAGGTACAAAACGCATCAAGCGCTTGGCGCTGATTAAAAGGCCCCGCAATCACGCGGGGCCTTTTTGCATTGGGTTGAGTCTTGAAAATGGAACTCGGACTCTCACCAGTGGATTCATGCCGCCGGTCGCCCGGTCGTTAAGGCCCAAAAGGCGTTCATTTCGCTTGTTCTTGGTGAATGTTCCGGCGCAAATGCCGAAATGAAGTTTTCTGACAACCTGCTTGCGTCCTTGTTGATGATGGCTGCAATGGCCGGACTGACGTTGAATGACGCCTTTTTGAAATCCATGTCGGGTCAGGTGCCACTGTATCAGCTCCTGTTCTTGCGGGGTGTTTTTACAGCGCTGGCCGTGGCGGTGATCGCGTGGCGGATGCGTGCCTTTTCGTATCGAATTGCGCGGCGGGACTGGGGATTCATTGCAATCCGCACGGCGACCGAAGTTACGGCGGCCTATTTTTTTATGACGGCTTTGTTCAACATGCCGTTGGCCAACGTTGTTGCCATTATGCAGGCTGTGCCTTTGACCATCACCTTGGCGGCAGCATTGTTTTTGAAGGAACCGCTGGGGTGGCGTCGCATGTCGGCGATCATCGTTGGCTTTGTGGGTGTTCTATTGATTGTGCGCCCCGGTTCCGAGGGGTTCAACGCGTATTCGCTATATTGTCTGGGGGCTGTGGTCTGCGTCACCCTACGTGATCTGTCGACCCGGCGCCTTAGCCGCGAGGTGCCATCCTTGATGGTCACGCTGGTGGCTACAATCGCCGTTATGGTGGCGTTTGGCACGGCCAGCCTGACGCAGGATTGGCAGCCGATGGACACCCGCGAATGGGGGCTGCTGTTGACTGCATCTGTGTTTGCCATCGGGGCCTATCTTAGCTCGATCATGGCGATGCGTATTGGCGAAATCAGCTTTGTGTCGCCCTTTCGGTATACGGCGTTGATCTGGGGGCTTATTCTGGGCTGGTTGATGTTTGGTGACTGGCCTGCGCCGATTGTATTGCTGGGCGCGGCCATTGTCGCGGGCAGCGGCGTCTTTACCCTGTACCGCGAGGCGCGTTTGCGGCGGCGAACGCCCAAGCCAGCCGATCTTCACGGTCGATAACGGCGCAGCGCCTAACGGTAGAGCGCGCGAACGTGATCTGCGTCGATGTTATAGCTGAGTCGAAACTGGGCCTCTTCCTGCGCGTTCAGCAAGGGCAGGCGCACGGGTTTTATGCCATCCTTTTGGCGCGAGTCGTTAAATGCGTTATGGCCCCGGACGTACATATCTTCGCCCGGTAGGGTAACGACGGGCATGACACGGGCCAGTTTGACATGGCTAAAGTTCATGATCCCACGTGACGCTCCGGGTGCAACGACCATGCCGAGGGCAGGGGTCCAAAGTGGCTCGATACATGGTTTGGCATGTATCCCGCGCGGGCCGATCCGGGCAATGTGACCTTGGTTAAAGTCGATACCGATATACCGGTGTTTGCGCAGCATCGGCCCCAGATCGCCCGCCGCCTCGCGCAGACGTTGTATGAATGTGACCGACACGGCGTCGTCGTCGTCCATACGAAATTGAAGCGAGGGGAGGGGGCGTTCTTGTCGGACGTCGTTAATCACTTCGCGCATGACTTGACGGTGTCGGCCCGGTGCGCGTGGGATCACAATGGCTTGCGGTATATCCTCGACTAGATCCAGTAGCCGGGCCAGCATTGGCTCGGGCATCATATCGCCGACAACGATTGCTAGGGTGAAATTCGGGTCCGTCTGTGCACGCAGAGGGGGCAGGGTGAGGGCAGCGAACGTGGCAAAGCGTTCCTCCATGCGCACCGGGTCATACAGGAACGCGGCCCGGTCCTCGACGCTGTCGTGCTCGACCTGAAAGCCTCCCAGAGCGGGGTAAGAAAATCTACACAAGCCAATCACTTGCATATTGTTCGCGTCCATGGTGTCGTGCCCTATGCGCCAGTCCATCGTTAAGGCCTGACAATGGCAGCGGAGTTTAGCCAAGACAAGGCAGGCGCATGGTGGTGATGTGGCATTGGAGTGAGGCTGCCACTTTGCTTAGTGAGTACATGTAATCGCGAGGAGGTTGCGATGACTGAGGTTTTAAAGATCGACTATGTCGAGTTCACGTCGCTGGATTTCGAAGAAGAGATGACGTTTTTCACGGACGCGTTCGGGTGGGGCGGCGAATCCTACGGCGAAAACTATATGGCGCTGGACAAAACAGGGCTCGACGGTGGATTGGAGAGGGCAACCCAGACCGCTCCTTTGATTGTCCTTTATTCACAAGATCTGGAGGTGGCGATGGATCAGGTGGTCGAGGCTGGCGGCGAAGTCACCTGTGACATCTTTGAATTCCCCGGTGGACGCAGGTTTGAATTTGTCACTCCGGGTGGGACGGCAATGGCCGTGTGGACCAAGGACGGCGATTAATGCTATAATGGGTTGCCCGCTGTTCAAGTGTGGAACGCTATGCGGGCAACCTGCGACAACGCCCCAAGGATATGGTGGTTTCAGCACAGTTTGCAGCGGCGGGCATATGATGCACTGCGCTGTCTAGGGGCCTGTTGACAAGCCCCGCGACTCCCCATATACGCGCCCCATCCGGCCATGGGCATTGTCCCGGGTGCCGATATCAGAACTGAAGTGGTCAAGATCCGGGTCCCGCGCCCCGATCCTCTGGAAACCCGCCGCATCCACACCTGAACCGGTGTGATTGCGGCCCTTGGCGTATTGCGGACGCGTGATGCGCAATTGATTAACCCGCATGGGCAATCCCATGCAGACACATGTGTTGAGAGACGGGGAAAGAACCGGAATGCCAACGATCCAGCAGCTTATCCGCAAACCGCGGCAGCCTAAAGTAAGAGCCCAGAAATCGCAGCACTTGCAGGGCTGCCCACAAAAACGCGGCGTTTGCACGCGCGTTTACACCACCACACCGAAGAAGCCGAACTCGGCGATGCGGAAAGTGGCCAAGGTGCGTTTGACCAACGGTTTCGAGGTCATCAGCTATATTCCCGGCGAGAGCCACAACCTGCAGGAACACTCGGTTGTGTTGATCCGCGGCGGCCGTGTCAAAGATCTTCCCGGCGTTCGTTACCACATCCTGCGCGGTGTGCTCGATACTCAGGGTGTCAAAGATCGTAAACAGCGCCGCTCGAAATATGGTGCCAAGCGTCCTAAGTGATGCGTTTGGCGTGTTTCCGGGCCTGATCCGGAATTTCGCGCCGCCAACCGGCCCCGGGCATTGTCCGGGGCGCGACCGATAGAGACACAAGAGGAAGACAACAGATGTCACGCCGCCACGCAGCAGAAAAACGCGAAGTCCTGCCCGACGCCAAATATGGTGACCGGGTTTTGACTAAATTCATGAACAACTTGATGATCGACGGCAAGAAATCCGCCGCCGAAAAAATCGTCTATAACGCGATGACTCGCGTTGAAGACAAAATCAAGCGCGCACCTATCGAGGTGTTCCACGAAGCGCTGGACCTGATCAAGCCATCCGTCGAGGTGCGTTCGCGCCGCGTTGGTGGTGCGACCTATCAGGTGCCTGTCGAAGTGCGTCCCGAGCGCCGCGAAGCGCTTGCGATCCGCTGGTTGATCAAAGCCAGCCGCGCGCGCAACGAGAACACGATGGAAGAGCGCCTTGCCGGCGAACTGCTGGATGCTGTGAACAGCCGTGGCAGTGCCGTTAAAAAGCGCGAAGACACACACAAGATGGCCGAAGCAAACAAAGCTTTCAGCCATTACCGTTGGTAAATCTGATTTTCTGAGGAAGCAGCCCCATGGCACGCGACTATCCGCTTAACCGCTACCGTAACTTCGGTATTATGGCCCATATCGACGCAGGGAAAACAACCTGCTCGGAACGTATTCTGTTTTATACGGGCAAATCCCACAACATCGGTGAGGTCCACGACGGCGCGGCCACGATGGACTGGATGGAGCAAGAACAAGAGCGCGGGATCACCATTACTTCCGCTGCGACAACAACGTTCTGGCAGCGTCAAGAAGAGCCCACAGCCGAAGCAACATCCGACACCAAGTTCCGGATGAACATCATCGACACCCCCGGTCACGTTGACTTCACAATCGAAGTTGAACGTTCGCTGGCCGTGCTTGATGGTGCTGTTGCTGTTCTGGACGCCAACGCTGGTGTTGAACCTCAGACAGAAACTGTCTGGCGTCAGGCTGACCGCTACAAAGTGCCACGGATCGTGTTCGTTAACAAAATGGACAAGATCGGCGCTGACTTCTTCAACTGCGTCAAGATGATCAAAGACCGCACCGGCGCGACGCCTTGCCCCATTCAGATCCCAATCGGGGCCGAGAATGAGCTGGAAGGTATGGTCGATCTGGTCTCCATGGAAGAATGGGTCTGGGAAGGTGAGGATCTGGGCGCGAGCTGGGTCAAAAAGCCAATCCGCGACAGCCTGAAAGATCTGGCCGACGAATGGCGCGCGAACATGATCGAGATTGCCGTCGAAATGGACGACGACGCGATGGAAGCGTATCTGGACGGCAAAGAGCCCGACGCAGAAACGCTGCGCAAGCTGATCCGTAAGGGTACGCTGGAGATTGCGTTCATTCCGGTTCTGTGTGGTTCTGCCTTCAAGAACAAAGGCGTGCAGCCTTTGCTGAACGCTGTGATCGACTATCTGCCCAGCCCGCTGGATGTTGTCGACTACATGGGCTTCAGCCCTGATGACGAAACAGAAGAGCGTAACATCCCGCGTCGTGCGGATGATGACATGCCTTTCTCAGGCTTGGCGTTCAAAATCATGAACGACCCGTTTGTCGGTTCGTTGACCTTCACACGTATCTATTCGGGCAAGCTGAAAAAAGGCGATACCGTTCAGAACACTACCAAGGGCAAGAAAGAGCGCATCGGTCGTATGATGATGATGCACTCGATCAACCGTGAAGAGATCGAAGAGGCATGGGCCGGTGACATCATCGCGTTGGCGGGTCTGAAAGATACGACAACAGGTGACACGCTGAGCGACGTCAAGGAACAGGTTGTTCTGGAAACTATGACGTTCCCCGATCCGGTTATCGAGATCGCAGTCGAGCCTAAAACCAAGGGCGACCAAGAGAAAATGTCGGCGGGTCTGGCCCGTTTGGCAGCCGAAGATCCTTCGTTCCGCGTGGAAACTGACCAAGAATCCGGTCAAACGATCATGAAGGGTATGGGCGAACTTCACCTTGATATCCTCGTTGACCGTCTGCGTCGCGAATTCAAGGTCGACGCCAACATCGGCGCGCCTCAGGTTGCCTATCGCGAGACCATCGGTCACGAGGTCGAGCACACCTACACCCACAAGAAACAGTCGGGTGGTTCGGGTCAGTTCGCTGAGGTCAAGATGATCATCTCGCCGACAGAACCTGGCGAAGGTTTCTCTTTCGAGAGCCGGATCGTCGGTGGTGCGGTGCCCAAGGAATACATTCCCGGCGTCGAAAAAGGTATCCGTTCGGTCATGGACAGCGGTCCTCTGGCGGGCTTCCCGGTTATCGACTTCAAGGTCGCTCTGATCGACGGTAAGTTCCACGATGTGGACTCCAGCGTCATGGCGTTCGAGATTGCCGGTCGTATGGGTATGCGGGAAGGTCTGCGCAAAGCGGGGGCCAAACTGCTGGAACCGATCATGAAAGTCGAAGTGATCACGCCAGAAGAGTATACCGGCGGTATCATCGGGGATCTGACCTCTCGTCGTGGTCAGGTGTCGGGCCAAGAGACGCGCGGCAATGCCATCGCGATCGATTGTAAAGTGCCTTTGGCCAACATGTTCGGCTACATCAACACACTGCGTTCTATGTCTTCGGGCCGCGCCCAGTTCACGATGCAGTTCTCGCATTATGACCCCGTGCCGAGCAATATTTCGGACGAGATCCAAGCGAAGTTCGCCTAAACCCGGGTGGCGGGGTCAACCCCGCCCTACCCACCATTAGTAGGGCGGGGTTGACCCCGCCACCTGACAGAGAAAAAGAGGAGCCCCGATCATGGGAAAAGAAAAGTTTGACCGTTCCAAGCCGCACGTAAACATCGGCACGATTGGCCACGTTGACCACGG
>JAPWHL010000015.1 GCA_027214255.1 Roseovarius aestuarii | reverse complement strand
GCCCCCCTCCCCCTTCATAGGGTCACGGCACATCGACGTGGCCTGCATTCCATTGCCTTGGAGGTCTGCCATGACCCGGAATTTTTCCTCACTCCCCGGTTTTGGACCTGTCGCGGTTTTGTGCCGCCCCGAGTGCTCGTTTAAGCCACTTTCCGTTCGAAAGCGACGGGACTTTTCCAGCCCAATGCTGAGTGCCTTCGACGCGGATTGTAGAACCCATTGATGTATTCGAAGATGGCCATTTCAGCCCGCCGCCGCGTTTCCCATGATCGCCGCCAGATCAACTCGGCCTTGATGGTCTTGTAGAACGTCTCGACCGCCGCGTTGTCATAGCAATTACCCTTGCCGCTCATCGATACCTTGAACCCGTGCTTGCGCAGGAGTTTCTGGTAGTCGTGTGAACAATACTGCGACCCACGATCCGTGTGATGAATGCAGCCTTTGGGTGGTTGCCGGAACGCGATGGCCATCTTCAACGCCCGGATCGCGAGGTCACGCTTCATGCGGTTACTCGCAGCCCAGCCGATGACGCGTCGGGAATGCAGATCCAAGATCACGGCAAGATACAACCAGCCCTCGCGCGTCCAGACATAGCTGATGTCACCGGCCCATTTCTGGTTTGGTTGATCCGCCGTGAAGTTCCGATCCAATAGGTTGGGCGCAATGTTGAACTTGTGATCGCTGTCGGTCGTCACCTTATGTTTGCGTGTTCTCACAACAGATATGCCGTTCTGACGCATCAATCTGCCAACACGGCGGTGCCCGACATCCAAGCCGATCTCCT
Source organism: Roseovarius aestuarii (assembly GCA_027214255.1). Lineage (GTDB taxonomy): Bacteria > Pseudomonadota > Alphaproteobacteria > Rhodobacterales > Rhodobacteraceae > Roseovarius > Roseovarius aestuarii_A. The sequence goes on along the minus strand of JAPWHL010000015.1, from coordinate 126,629 downwards.
TCAGCTCTTCCGTCATCCGCGGCCTGCCGTAGCTGCCCAGGCTGAGACGGGACTGTTCTTTGATATGTGCCAGCGCCACCAGATCAGACCGCTGTCTGCGGCTGGCTGGCCGACTGCGGAAAGCCCGCAACCCACGCGCACTCACGTCCATAACCTTACACAAGCGTTCTGTTGGAAACTGATTACGGTGTTCTTCCCCTCTCGTGCATGTAAACATGCACTGCCGGGCAGTGGATGAACCTGAACCTCACGGCTTTTGGCTCGCGAAGAACACCGTGGCCTTTTTTAAGATTTCCCTTTCCTCCTTGAGAATGCGGTTCTCGCGTCGAAGCCGATCATTCTCTTGGGCAAGGCTCAAATCTTCCTTCGACACTACGTCCGTGTCTCGGTGCGCTGTGATCCACTTGTTCAGCGTCGACATCCCGACACCCAGATCGTCAGCCACCTGTTTGCGCGTCAGCCCACTGGTCAGCGCAATGCGCACCGCATCCTTGCGGAATTCGTCAGTTCTTCCACGTCCCATAGTCAGTCTCCTTTGTTGCAGTAAATGCTATCAAAGGAGCGGCATCAAACCGCGACAAGTCCACGACGGGTCCGATGCCGCTGCAAGCATCTTGCAAGGGCGCAAGCGCCGACATCAGCGCTATCAAACGATATCAATGTCGTTCAAGAGTTGCGCCTTGGTGGCATTCTCGACCAACAGGGTGCCGTCGGCGCCAAAATCGAACAGAACATCACCGCTCACTTCGGTCGCATAGGTAAGAGCACTTGCCGCGTCGCTCAGATAGCCAAAATTGTCGAACTCGATCAAATCGATGTTGTTCTCGAAATCCTTGATCACGTCATCTCCTTCGCCGCGATCAAAGTGGAATACATCCGCGCCGCCATCTCCATAGAGCAGGTCAATGCCCGTCCCGCCGCCGCCGTCGAACCGATCCGCACCGTCGCCGCCACGCATCGTATCGGCGCCTGACCCGCCGTAAAGCGAGTCGTTGCCATCGCCACCGACAAGGCTGTCGTCACCGTCGCGCCCGTGCAGCCGGTCATCTCCGCCGTAACCACGCAGGATGTTGGTGCCGTCAGTGCCTTGCAATGTATCGTCGCCGGTGTTCGAACCCGACGCACCCTCGAAATTCAGCACCACGTCGTTGTTGGCCCAACTGCCGGTCGCGGTATTGGCCGCAAAGTCCACATCGATGCCACCCGAGCTGTCATAGTAGCTGATATAGTCGGTGCCGCTCCCGCCGTCATAGGTATCGGCCCCGCCGCCTGCGCGGACATAGTCATCGCCCGACCCCAGCTCGATCAGGTCATCTCCGCCCAGATCGTAGACCCGGTCATCGCCGCCGTAGGTCTTGATACGGTTGTCGCCGGAAGAGCCGGTGATCGTGTCGTTGCCAGTTTTGGAACCGCCAGCACTTTCAAAACCACTGATCGTGTCGCCCTCGGCGGACGAACCGGACGCGGTATTCACCCCGAGATCCAATTCGACCCCGCCTGCGCTGTCATAATAGCTTAGGTAGTCGTCAGATCCGCTGCCGCCGTCATAGACGTCGGCCCCGCCCAGACCTGCGCGCAGATAATCGTCACCCGACCCAAGTTCGATCACGTCATCACCGCCCCGGTCATAGACATCGTCATCGCCGCCGTAGGTGCGGATGACGTTCACACCTTCCGTGCCCCTGATCGTGTCATTACCGGTGCCAGAACCCGATCCGCCCTCGAAATTCAGGACCACATCGTTGTTGGCCCAACTGCCGGTCGCGGTGTTGGCCGCAAAGTCCAGATCGACGCCGCCCGAGCTGTCATAATAGCTGATATAGTCGTCACCGGCCCCACCTTCATAGGTGTCCGCTCCGCCGCCTGCGCGCACGTAATCGTCGCCATCTCCCAAGCCGACAAGATCATCACCGCCCAGATCATACACCCGATCATCGCCGTCATAGGTCAAGACTGTGTTATTGCCATCCGTGCCGCGGATCGTGTTATCACCTGTGCTTGAGCCAAATACACTCTCGAACCCCGTGATCGTGTCATCATCGGCATCCCCGCCCGACACGGTATTGGCCGCAAGGTCCAGATCGACGCCAACCGCGTTTTGATAATAGCTGATCACGTCAACGCCGTCACCACCGTGATAAGTATCCTGACCGGCCCCTGCGTACATGGTATCGTCGCCATCACCGAGGGACACACTGTCATCGCCGCCTCCGTCGTTAACGCCATCTTCGCCGCCATAGGTGCGGATGATGTTGTCACCCTCACTGCCACTGATGGTGTCGGCGTCCTCTTTCGACCCGGACACACCTTCGAACCCATAGACCTGATCATTGGTCGCGAAGGAGTCGCCACGCAACCCAGAGGGTGAGTTATCCCCGTCCCCAAGGGTCAAATTCACCCCGCCCGTGCTGTCGTAATAGCTGATGTAATCGGTGCCTTCGCCGCCAAAATAGACGTTCTGACCTTCACCGGCGCGCAGGTAATCGTCGCCAGAGCCCAGATCAACAAAGTCATTCCCGGCGAGCGCATAGACCCGGTCATCACCGCCAAGGCCATAGATGGTGTTGGCCCCCGATGTGCCGCGGATTGTGTCATCGCCTGTGTCGGATCCTATCGCGCTTTCGAAACCTTCGATCACGTCATTATTCGCCCAAGATCCGGTCGCACCATCGTTTTCCAGATCAAGGTCAACGCCACCTGAACTGGCCGAGTAGTTGATCAAATCGTTTCCGTCCCCGCCCTTGTAGGTGTCGGCCCCGCCGCCGGCGACCACAACGTCGTCGCCATCGCCCAACTCGACCAAATCATCCCCGCCGCGGTCATGCACCATGTCATTGCCGCCATAGGTCTTGATCCGGTTTTCAGCGGATGTGCCAAAGATCGTGTCGTCGCCCGTATTTGAGCCGCCCGCGCTTTCAAATCCGCTGATCGTATCGTCAAAGGCATCGCCGCCCGCGACGGCGTTGCTGTCCAGATCAAGATTCACACCATCGATCGAGTCATAGTATGAAATATAGTCATCGCTGCCGCTGCCGCCATCCAGGCTGTCGGCACCACCACCGACGCGCACATAGTCATTCCCCGAGCCGAGTTCGACCGTATCGTCGCCGCCCCGGTCATAGACGTCGTCATCCCCGCCATAGGTGCGGATCAGGTTGGCACCGGATGTGCCGCTGACATGGTCATCACCATTCTTTGAGCCTGACATGCTTTCAAAGCTCGTCACCGTGTCATTGGACGCCCACGAGCCAGAGGCGGTATTCGCCTCCATATCAAGCGTCACGCCACCTGTTGAATCGTAGTAGGAAATATAGTCATTGCCTGGACCACCATCGAAGGTCTCGACGCCGCCGCCCACGCGGACATAGTCGTCTCCAGCCCCCAGATAAACGACGTCATTGCCGCTGCCTGCGTAAACACGGTCATCACCGTTCCCCGCACCGATGACATCCGCGCCACCGCCGCCTTCGATATAATCGCCCCCGGCTCGGCCATTGATCGTATCGTCGCCGCTGCCACCGACCAGGGAATCCGCCCCGTCGGTCATTTGATCCTGCACCTCATATGCGCCGATATCGGCAAAGGTCATGCCGTCATTACCGACCCCTGCGTGATCGACAGTCCGATCATGCCCCCGACCATCGGTATCAACGTGATCCAAAGTATCGCCGTCACCGTTCAGGTCCAGACCCAGTATTGCTTCGGACACCAGACCCGCAGCGTCCACTGCTGGGTTCGACCCATTGGTTGCTTTCAAGGAAACCGTTGGCCCAGAACCGTCATTGTCTGCGGCAATGCCTGCGATGAAGCTCGCCGACCCGTTCAAGGATATCTCTTCGGTCTGATCGAATATATCCGACAGCTCGGTGCCACTGCCCAGCACAAGGTCCCCGGCGACACTGCCAATTGTTCCCGCGCCAAAGATGTTCGCGCCATTCGAAACCATGCCTCCGGCGACATCGTTACCCGTGGCTGCGATATTGCCTGCAATAATCGAATTTTGTATGTTCGGCTGCAAGGATGATGAATTGATCCCGCCGCCAGCATTAGTGGCTGAGTTGCCGGTAATCGTACTGTTTACGATGGTCAGAAGCGCACTGCCCGCTGTGTAACTGTCGATCGCACCGCCACTTTCGCTAGTGGTGAAATTGCCGTGGAAGGTGCTGCCTATAATCGTCGTCGTATTGGTTGTGCGGATCGCACCGCCCCTATCGGAACTGTTCCCACCAAAATAGGAATTCTCAATGACCATCCCGGCAGCGTAGTTCCGGATTGCCCCTCCGTATATGGTGGAGGCATTGTCGATAAAATTGCTATCCCGGACTAAAAGAGAGCTGGCAACCCGTATCACCGCACCGCTGTCGTTTGAATAGTGGTTGGTAAAGGTCAGTCCGATCAGCGATACTGGTGCCATGGCGCTGACCGCCAACGCTCTGGCATTGCCATTCCCGGTACCATCAATCGTGACGTCGGCGATACCATCGCCGTTGATGTCGCCGTTGATCGTGAGGGACTTTATAATATGTTCAGTGCCTTCTGTCATGTCGATCTGGACATTGTTCAGAGGATCGTTGTTAACGATGAAAACCGATGGATCGAACGCAATGGTGCCACCTTCGTTCACCAGACTAATCGCTTCGCGCCAACTGATGTCATCGGCAGACAGATCGCCATCGATGGTGTCTTCGGTCGTTGTCACAAGGACAAGATCATTGTCCAATTCGACCGCTCCGGCATCAACCTGTTCGCCACTGCCTCGAACGCCGCCACGCTGATCGACATCTACGGCTGTCGCTGCGATCGTGCCGTCTCCGTCCACATCCAGACCCAGCTCCGCTTCGGTCGGAATGTCCGGAGAAGAGCCCTGATCCGCCGCATCGCCGCCTTGTAGAATCAGTACGGTGTCGGTGGCACCGCCATTGTTGCCCAATGCACCGCTCAACACGGTTAAACCGCCAACTGAATTGGTCACCAACGTATCAAACACATCACCCACGTAACGGTTCGTCAGATCCCCCCCTCCGTAAAGGTTCGTTACCCCGAAAACATTGCCGCTGTTGGTCGTAACGCCAACCGTGGAATGAAAATCGCTTTGCTCCCCCCCGCCGTACATGTACAAGCCCGTGTTCCCAACAATGATTGAATTCTCGATGTTGATCGCACCGTCAGAGACTCGCAAGCCGCCGCCCCCTTCCACGGCAGAGTTGCCCGTAATGGTCGAATTGATGATCTCAAGCGAAGAACCGCTGCCGCCACTTTCGATGGCACCGCCTCCTTCGTCAAAACTATCAGAGGTTGCATGGTTCCCATAGAAGGTTGAGTTAAAGATCGTCGTATCCGCGGTGGAGCGAATGGCACCGCCCTTTTCGGCTTGATTTCTATCAAAAGTAGAGTTCGCAATCGTCGCCGTCCCGTTGTAAACTCTGATGGCGCCGCCAAAGACTCCGGATGTGTTGTTGGTAAACGTCGAGTTCAGGACATTCAGATCACCGCGGGCCCCAATCGCTGCGCCACTTACATAGGACGTATATCCGTTGGCAAAGGTCAAGCCTTCGACGTTCAGCGTGGTCCCAACGGCTGTATATATCATACGTCTGTTTACGTTTCCCGCACCATCCAACGTCACGTCTGCGATCCCGTCGCCATTCACGTCACCGATAATGGAAATTTCATTGGAATCGTGAATGGAGAGCGAAGTCCCTTGTGTCAGCGCAATGGTCGTATTCACGCGTTCGTCATCATCGGCGGTAAAAATCGTTTCATCAAAAGTGATCGTATCGCCGTCGCGCGCGTTTTCGACCGCCTCGCGCAGGCTGAGGTTGCCGGTTGTCAAATCCCCGTCGACGACGTCATCGGTGGTGTCGACAATCCAAGTTCTGTTAAAGGATTCCGACGCGCCTATATCGACCGAGCTGCCGGCGACGCGGTTGTACCCCGAGGAATCACGTTCCATCGGGTCAATCTCGACCGTGCCATCGCCATCAACGTCGAAACCCAGATCAGACTCGGACAATACATCCGAATTGTCGCCTGCATCTTGCGCCAATCCGCCCTCTGCAATCCCGATGATCGGATTGATACCTGTGACCTGACTCAACATCCCAGCGTCAAAGGTGGTCCCATCCACCATGACGGGCCCAAACGCGTCGAATACATTGGGAAGGTCGAGTATCGATAGGCTTTGATCGCCTCCAACGCCGGTAACACCAGTACCGAAAATATTAGCCCCGTTCGAATCCAAGGGGGTTGCGATGTCATTGTCCGACCCAAGCGCCTTGTTCCCATAAACAATCGAGTTTGAAACGTTCAGATCTCCGGCACCACCTACGCCCCCACCCGCAATGTTCGCCAAATTCCCAGTGAGAGTGGAGTTAATCAAGTCAACAGAAGCACTGTTACCGACAAAGACTGCCCCGCCGGCATTCGCGTAGTTTTCCGTAAACGTCGCATTGATAAATGTTGAATCACCATAGGCGGAGACGGCGCCTCCATCGAATGTCGCGCCGTTGCCCAAGAAGAACGTGTTGGCCACAGCAAGCGTGCCAACCGTCGCAATGGCACCCCCATCGTCCGCTTCGTTGTCGACAAAATTGGAATTCGACACATTCAATGTGTTGCCAGCAAAGCCCACGGCGATCGCGCCACCGCTGCCGGTTGTAGCGCCGTTTTGCAGGGTCATCCCGTTGATCGTTACATTTGCACCGCCGGTTACCTCGAAAATCCTGCTAAGGCCATTACCGTCGATCGTGACATCCGCAATGCCATCGCCATTCAAATCCCCGTCGATGGTTACGCCAGACGTGATCGCCAACTGCCCAAGTGTCAGCATGATTGTGGCATTATTCAGGGGGGAACTGTTGCTGCTGAAGAACAAATTGTCGAAGGTGATGACATCCCCGTCAACCGCCACAGCCAGCGCATCGCGCAATGAGATATCACCGTCGAAAATGCTTCCATCAGCTTCATCGGTGCTTGTGTTTACGGTGATTATTGCCATTTTTTTCTCCGACGCGTGATCAAAAATATGCCAACTCGCAAGCCATCGCGGTTGGGTAGAATCCAAGGACGTACTGACCACATCTATAAAGCGGCCATACTGAATGTGACTTGCGGCACAATACATGCCATTGAAAATATTATACAAATGCCTGAAGGCGCTTTGGGACTACACCCCTCCAAGCCCACATTATTCCCCTCTATGAACCATGAAAGGTATTAAAAGGCTTCGAGTCAAGCCATATGGCGGGGTATTGCCAGAGCTCAGGCCCTGTTCGGTATTAGCGTCGTTTTCTGCCTTACTACGCTGAAAAATGAACCTGTGCTGTCGCGGCCCTGACTGGCAGGCTGGTGGAGAAATAGAAGGGACGAGCCACCTGAACTTGCGCCTTGCCGGTGCCCCAAAAGCGCCCCACATCGCGCACCGTCCGCTGTCGTACCAGCAGGGTTTTGCCACCTTGTTCAGGGCACGCCGTTTTCTGAGGGCGGACGATGGCACACTCAGAATTTCATTGCAGTGAAGGCCCAAAACCATGTCTAACAGTGGTTAACATAGAGATATTTCAGCGCTAAAGGGGGTATTTGTGGCCCAAGAACGTCAACGAAAATACAATTTCATTTCCGGTTTGCCGCGGTCGGGCTCCACTTTGACTGCTGGAATTCTGCGACAAAATCCGCGATTTCATGCTGGCATGTCCAGCCCCGTCGCGGCGCTTTTTGACAGCCTGATCGCGCAGGTGTCGGCCGGGTCTGAAATGTCCTCGATGGTCAACGAGTCACAGCGCAAACGCTTTCTTTCTGGTCTGTTCGACAGTTATTATGCGGATTACGAACAGCCCGTAATTTTCGACACCAATCGGGCATGGACCGCGCAACTGCCTGCATTGATGCAGTTGTACCCCGAGTCAAAGGTCATCTGCCTCGTGCGGGATGTGCCTTGGATCATGGACTCTATCGAACGTCAGTTTCGCCATAACGCTTTTGAACACACGACTCTGTTCAACAGTGCGGCCGAACGCTCGACGGTCTATACCCGCGTCGAGGCCTTGGCTGGGGCCAATCGGTTGGTGGGCTATCCGTGGCATGCCCTACGCGAAGCCTGCTATTCCGAGTTTGCCGACCGGTTGGTCGTTGTCGAATATGATTTGCTTGCCCAACGCCCCCGTGACGTCTTCAAGCTGATTTACGAGTTTCTCGAGGAAGACCCGTTTGAACACGATTTCGACGCAGTCGATTTTGACGCCCCGGAATTTGATGCCCAACTGGGTCTGTCAGGTTTGCACAAGGTCCACAAAACGGTCGCGCCACGCCCCCGCGAAACCATTTTGCCACCCGACCTGTTCGAGCGCTACGCAAAGCTTTCATTTTGGCGCAACCTGCCCAAATCCAAAGCCTTCCGTATTGTCGCCCAGAAATCAGAAGAAAAACAACAGGGTGTCATGCCGCAACCCGCCCAAAACATGGAATAAGGCAAAACGCGCGCGGTTTACCAGAATGCAACGAACCGATCGCGATTGGTGTATCAGGAGGATTACAATCGGCGCTGACCGTCTTGGGGCTGATCAGTCCCGCGAAGTAAATTATGTAAAGAACGGTATTGGCCTTGGGTAAGTGTGCGAAGCTTGGTTGACATGCCCAACAGATTGGACAAGGTTGGCCTCACATAACCGGGGGTGCTTCGATAGAAGCTGAGATGCGCGCAGAGCGTGAACCCTTTTTAGCTGATCTGGTTAATGCCAGCGGAGTGAGGTGCTATCATGTTCATAGGCGCACAAGTGTCATTGTATCCGATGACGTCGGATTTTGTCGACGTTATCACCACCGGGCTTGACGCCCTGACACCCTATAAAGGCGACCTGAGGATCGAGACCGACGATATGTCGACACTCATGGTTGGTGCGCCTGAACCCTTGTTTGACGCGATCCGCGATCTTTTCGCCGCCTCGGCCAAGCGCCCCGAGCACGTCACCATGCATGTGACCTTGTCGCGCGGATGCCCCGGCGAGCCGGACGACCCATCTTGCCGGTGCGAGACATTGGAACGGGCGCAGGATCAGACGTTGACCGAGCGTCAGCAGCTTGCCGCGCAAGCCGTGAAAAACGCGCCCGAGCTGGGTGTCGTGATTGATGTGCAGTTTTCTCTCTACGTTATGGGCGCGGGCCAGCATATGAACGAGATTTATGGGTGCATCGACTTTCTGAAAGACAGCGGTACATTTCACAAGTCCAAGAATTTCTGCACACGTTTGCGTGGCGATGCAGGCGCGGTTTTTGAAACCTTGCGACAAGGGTTTCTTCGCTTTGGTCCGGCGGAAGGTCATGTGACAATCGATCTTACCGCCTCGGCCAACAGCCCTAGCCTCGGCTGAGGTCGCCACGTCGCGGGCATCTCTGCCCGCGTCTCGCGCGATATGATGTATTTTCGGACTATATTTCCAGCCTGTGTGCTGATGGCCGCGTTCTTTGGAACGTGGGAAGGCTATGTGGCTGTGTCGGGCACCTCACCGCTGGTGTTGCCCGCGCCCAGTGACGTGTTGAACGGGCTTTGGGTTGAACGCGCCGCGATCGGGCGGCACGCCCGTGCAACGTTAAGCGTCGCGGCACTCGGCTTTAGTTTGTCCGTAATGTTCGCATTTATTGTCTCCGTCGTCCTTCATTTCTCTGGGTGGCTACGTCGCGGCATGATGCCCCTTCTCGTCGCCAGTCAGACAGTGCCCATCGTTGCCCTCGCCCCGCTTATGGTGTTGTGGTTCGGTTTCGGGCTGTTGCCAAAGGTTCTGTTGGTCATCCTCGTGACCTTCTTTCCGATGGTTGTCAGCCTCATGGCAGGATACGCCAGCCTTCCCCGGCCATACCGCGACCAGTTGGTCTCGATGGGTGCAACAAGATGGGCAGTCTTTCGGCGCGCCACACTCCCTTCGGCGCGGGCACATTTCTTTGCGGGCCTCAAAATCTCGGCCACTTATGCCATCGTCGCAACCATCTTTGCAGAATACGCCGGGGCGCGGCACGGGCTTGGTATCTACATCCTGTCGGCCAAGAACAATTTCCGCGCCGATCTCGTTCTGTCAGCAGTTCTCGTGTCTGCAATCCTGACCCTTATGTGTCTCAGCGCAATTCGGGGCATCGAACAGGCGACAGGCCGCCGTTACCGACGGGTGAACGATGCTTGAAGTACAGCAGCTGACCATCCAAGCCGGAAACACGGTGCTTGTTGACAATCTGTCACTCGACCTAGCCGAGGGGCGTCTGACCTGCCTGATCGGGCCATCAGGATGCGGCAAAAGCTCGGTGATCAAATGGCTTTCCGGAGTTTTAGCACCCGACCTCGATGTGCAAGGGCGCGCCTGTATCAACGGCGCAATCGAACCCCTGCCCCATCGCGACATCGCGTATCAGCCCCAGCAGGACACGCTATTCCCGTGGCTTACAATCACCGAAAATGTCAGCCTTGGCCTCGAGGTCAGGGGCCTTGGTAGAACCGCCGCCCGCGAAAAGTTGCGCGGCCTGTTTGCGCATTTCGGTCTCGCGGGCCACGAGGGCAGCTTTCCGGATCAATTGTCTGGCGGGATGCGCCAACGGGCCGCCTTTTTGCGCACCATCGTTCAGGATGCACGCGTTTTATTGCTGGATGAACCGTTCTCGGCCTTGGACGCAGTGACACGTCTGCGGATGCAAGACTGGCTGATGGCCCGACTTAGGGAACAGCCCCGAGCGGTTTTGATGGTCACTCATGATCTCTACGAAGCGACGCAGATGGCAGACCGTGTGATTGTCATGGCGGGACACCCTGGCCGTATCATCGCCAATATTCCGATCACGATCCCTTACGCCGAACGCTGCGAGGCCACGTTGGCTGACATCCGTTCGACGCTCAAATCTATGCTCATAAAGGATACATCATGAAGTTTGCGGCCCTCACTCTCACCGCCTGCCTTGCATCGCAAACCGCCCACGCCGTGGAGGTCAGTATCGCGCTTGACTGGACATTAAACACAAACCACGTCGGGCTCATCGTCGCGCGCGAAAACGGCTATTTTGCCGATGCCGGGTTAGAGGTGGATATCCTGCCCTATTCCGACACGGCCTCGACCGCCCTTCTCGCTGCTGGCGCAGTGGATTTCGCCTACATGACCGCGCTCGGGTTCATGAGCGCCAAGGCAAGCGGCGCGGAAATTACCGCATTATGGGTCACGATGCAGCGCGAGGCCGGGCGTCTGGTTTACAACACGGACAACACCGCAATCTCCCGCCCCGCCGATCTGGAGGGCAAGACCTATGCCGGGTTCGGCAGCGCATGGGAAGATGCGCTGATTTCGACAATGATCGAAAACGACGGCGGCACAGCAGATTACGATACCGTGACACTTGGCACAGGCGCGTATGAAGCGCTCGCAAACGGTGCTGTCGACTTCACGCTCGAAGTTGCCACTTGGGAAGGTGTGAACAGTGAGCTTCTTGGGCGCGAACAGTCCCACTTTGATTATGCGGATTACGGCGTGCCCGAACCACAGGGCGGCTATATCGGTGCCCAGACCAAAATGCTTCTGAGTGACACGGATATGGTAAAAGCATTCATGGCGGCGACGGCCAAGGGATATGAATGGGCGGCTGAAAACCCCCAAGCCGCAGCGGATATTCTGATCAAGGTTGGAGACTTCCCCAATCAGGACCTTGTGCGTGGTTCCATGCAGGTCATCAACGAAGGCAACTATTTGACGGATGGCACTACTCAGGTCGGCCGGATCGACGGACAGCGTATGGAAGACATGGCGAAGTTCCTTTTTGAGAGCGGCGTTCTGAAAGGTGCCGATGGTCATGCACTCGCGTGGCCGGGCACGGTATCAGGATGGTTCGATCAAAGCTGGATGGCGGACTGAACATTTGATCGTGATCCGCTCTCATATGTGCAAGACCACATGTGTCGCTGGTGCGATAAATTCTCAAGCTGCCCGCTTGAAGGCGATATCCCTGCCAGCTAGCCCGGCAGATTGTTCGACGTTGAAACGTTGGTCGCGCTCAATATGGGGCGTTCCTGCCTTTGGCGTCAAATGAACGCCACACGGTAGGACGTGTTCGACGGCATAGAGGCGTTTTGCAATCCGGCTCGCAAGCACACCAATACCGGCGTGCTTGCGCCACTTGATTACATCGCTACACAACGAAAACTGAACGAGGCAGGCGTCGCAGACGTCGGGGGGCACATCACAGCCTCATCGAAAGGCCGAGACAAAGATGGTCGACTGATCCTGACGTCATTGAAGGCCCTTCGTACAATCAAAGTTTATCCAGAGTGACTGTAAAGCTGCCCTCTAGTGTCATCGGATTACCAAAATCTATATCCCTGAAATTCTCGGTGTGCCCTACCATTCCGTCAAACTGCCCCTCCAGCACCAACTCGTCGGTCTGATTTTCCATGCTGTCCAGTGCAATGATCCAGTCGCCGTCCTCGGCTGTCCCGCGAAAGCGCGCGGCACCGCTGTCATCAACTGTGGTCACCATCGCCTCGGCGTTGCCCGCTTCGCCCGACACTATCTCGAATGACAGATTGAAGTTCCTGACACTTTTGCGCAGCTCTTCGTCAATCGGTACGGCATACATGTTGACGGAAACGAAACCGGCACCGCTCCAATCGCTCTGGCCGGGGACGAGGCGCATATCATAGCTCTTGTCATCAATGATGACCTGCAATGTGCCGGTTTCTTCGGCTTGGGACGGATGCGCCAAGTTCCCTGCAAGAATGGTCAAGATAAGAAGTTTTGTGAAATGCTGCATATGAATGCATCCTTAATTACGGAATAAAAATATTGCCCAATAAAACCTCGGCAAAGTCAAAGCCTGCAGTAGAGACACAGGTCCGTCAACCTCATCCGATCGTGCCGAGGGACGGGAAAGTTTCAAGAAGCCAGAACGCCAACCGACTGATCTGGCCTGTCATAACGCCGATCCCCATCAGCACCATCAGGCCACCCGAGACACGATAAAGCCACCGCCCCACCGCGCCGATCTGCCTGAGCTTGCCAGCAATCTCATTGGTAAAGAGCGCGATCAGCAAGAACGGCAAGCCAAGCCCGGCAGAATAGATCGCCAAAAGCGCGACGCCATCCGCACCCGATGTTGCGCTGACTGTAAGGATCGATCCCAGCACGGGGCCGATGCAGGGCGTCCACCCGAATGCAAAGGCAAGCCCCATCAGGTAGGCCCCCGCCGGATTGCCGCCCTTGGTTGCGACATCCAGCCGGGTATCGCGCATCATTGCCGGGATCTTGATCGCCCCCATCATGACAAGCCCGAAAAGAACGATCAAAAGACCTCCGGCCAGACCCAGTTCGTATTTCCAGCGCAAAAGCATCCCACCCAAAAGGTTGGCCCCTGCCCCGAGCCCCACGAAAACCGTGGAAAACCCGAACACGAACCACAGGCTAAGGATCACGCTGCGCGCCCGGTCCCCCATGCTGCGCGACGGCCCGGGCTCCGTCGCGGACTGCCCTGCAATGTAAGAGACATAACCGGGGGCCAAAGGCAGGACACAGGGTGACAGAAAGGATATTGCGCCCCCCAGAAAGGCGGCGATGATCCCAACACCGGAGAGTTCAAGCATACAATGCCGCCTTTGCGTTAACCCAAGAAACGCGCCTTTGTAAAAGTTAAAGCAACTATAGGGTCAACAGTGATTTCTGCCCCGTGCAATGCACCGGCGAGCGCGTCGCTTGCGCCTCAGGCCCCGATTTCATCATGGTTCGTCAAACACTCGGAATGGTCACGTAACACCTCCAACACGCGACAATCCGAGGTGTGGCCGCCGCTGCATTCATGTACCATTCTTTTTAGCTCGGTTCGAAGGGCTTCCAAGCGGGCCATGCGTTGTTCAACCTGCTTGAGCTGTCTGCGCGCGATGGCATCGGCCTCGGTACAGGATTTGTCCGGATGATCACTGAGATCAAGAAGTTCTCGGATCGCATCCAGCGAGAATCCAAGCTGGCGCGCGTGCCGTACAAACGCCAAGCGGTCCAGCTCGCTGTTGCTATAACGGCGCTGACCGCCAGCCGAGCGCCCCGGCTCGGGCAAAAGCCCGATCTGTTCGTAATAGCGGATCGTCTGTACCTTCGTTCCAGTCTTTTTAGCCAAAGCACCAATCGTCAGCATATCTACCCCTTAAACTTACCTACAGTGAATGTAGCTTTGCACGAGATGTAGTACAAGCTCCCCCTGCCGTTTCACAGATCGGTGAACACGGCATTCCCCGTCAAAATATGGCTTGAACCTTCAGTAGCTAGAGGGTGTAGCACCGCTTACAGCACAGAATCAAATTCGGGCGGAGCGGCGTGAAATTTTCGGTTTTTCAAAAGATATTATGGGTATTGGCAGGCGCAGCGGTGTTCGCTTTCATTTGGCTGTTACTGTGGTCAGACTACCGCGCCGATCTTGCCAGAAGTTCGGATGAGTCCGTTTTTTCCGCACGGTTTGAACTGACCGATCACCAAGGCATGATCCGCACCGAAAAGGATTTTACGGGTCGCTGGATGCTGGTGTTCTTTGGTTTCACCAACTGCCCCGATGTATGCCCGACCACACTCGCCGAAGTCGCGGCCGTCATGGACGGGCTGGGCGCGGATGACGCAAAAGTACAACCGATCTTTATCTCGATTGATCCTGCACGGGATACTCCGATGGTTCTTGCCGACTTCGTTCCGCAATTCGACGCTGGCATCATCGGGCTGACAGGCACATCCGATCAGATTGAAGAGACCGCCGAGACCTTTCCGATTTACTTTGAACGGATTGAAGAGGCCAGTGCGCCGGATGGTTACACGATGGGGCATACATCCCATCTGTTCCTGTTTAACCCGCAGGCGGGCTTTGCCGATTCCTGGCCCTATGGCACACCGGCAGAAGAGATCCTTGCCGATCTGCAAAAGAGGATCTGATCCCCATGACCCGACTATACGGAGAAACGGCCCTTGGTCTGGCGTGGATCATTGCGCTTAGCTCATCGCTTGCCGTGCTGTTTATTGGCGAGGTGCTTGGGCAGACGCCATGCGTGCTGTGCTGGTTCCAGCGCGCCTTCATGTTCCCCTTGGCCATCGTTCTGGGGCTGGGACTTTGGTGGCGGGATACACGTGTCGGGCGATACGCAATCGCGCTGGCCTTGGGCGGCGGTGCCGTCGCGCTGTGGCATCTGGGCCTTTATGGCGGCCTGATCCCCGAACGCATCCAACCCTGCACGGCGTCCGGCCCCTCTTGCACCGATGACAACCAGCTGGTGTTTGGCATCCCGATTCCTTTTTTGGCGCTCATCGCCTTTGGCTTGATTACGCTATTTTCATTTCTCTCCCTGAAGGAGCGCCGCTCATGAAACGTAAATCACTCATTCTTTCCGTCCTCGCCATCGGCCTTGCAGTTTTTGCCACCGCTATCTGGTATCAATCCCGCCCCTCACGGACAGCACAGACCGAACCCGTCCAGCCCGAAATTGCACAGGCATTGGTGCGATCCTACTCGCCCATCATGGGGCCAGAGGATGCACCTGTCACAATCGTAGAGTTTTTTGACCCCGCCTGCGAAGCCTGCCGGGCATTCTATCCTGTGATCAAAGACATTTTGGCACAGCACGACGGACAGGTTCGGGTCGTTCTGCGTTACACCCCGTTTCACGGCCCGGCCTCAGAACAGGCTATCAGAGTGATGGAAGCGGCGCGCATGCAGGATGTCTATATTCCTGTCAAAGAAGCGATCCTTGAATTCCAACCACGTTGGGCGTCGCATGGTGAACCAGCACCGGGATTGATCCTTGGTATTGCCGCGCAGGCCGGTCTGGACGTTGACGCCGCACAAAACCAAATGAAAGCGCCACAGACGCTGGCGATCCTCAATCAGGACCGCGCGGATGTTGAAACCGTAGGTGTGCGCCAGACGCCGACGTTTTTCGTGAATGGCAAACCTCTTGATCCGTTCGGGGCCGACGAACTGCGCGCTATGGTGGCGGCCGAAGTCGCTGCCATCGGATCGTAATCAAAACATCAATGCAAGGAGACAACCTGTGAAATCCCCCATTATGTCCATCGCCATGAACCTGGCTTTGTTTATCGGATTGCCTGCCGCTTCTGTTGCAGGGTCCGAGGATATCGTTGTTGAAAACGCTTGGGCGCGGGCGTCGATTGGCACCAACCGCCCCGGAGCGGCCTATATGACGCTGCGCAACACAGGCACCGACCCGGTCACACTTGTCGGTCTGGAAACACCCCTCGCCATGATGCCGGAAATCCACGAGACCACGACAGATGCCAACGGCACCAGCTCCATGGCGCCTGCCGGAGAGATCACGATCCCGCCCGGCGAGAATGTCTCGCTTGCGCCGGGAGGCCTGCATGTCATGTTGATGCGATTGCAATCCGAGATGATCAAAGGTGAAACCTTCCCTTTGACATTGAGCTTTGGCGATAGCGGGACGTTGACCATTGATGTGCCTGTTTTAGGTGTCGCAGCGCGCGGGCCTGAAGGCTGATGAACCGCAGACGGCTTTTAACGTATGGCATCGCAGTCAGCGGCGCGCTTGCTCTGACGTTGATCGGCGGTTGGTGGCAAGTCGACGGCCCCGGCGCACCTGAAACCGTATCCAAACGCCCCCTGCCGCTGACCGAGATCGCGTTTCAGATGACCGACACGGTTGGGGCAAAAGTTGGCCCCGGCACGCTTTTGGGCAATCCGTCCATGGTGTTTTTTGGCTTCACATACTGCCCCGACGTCTGCCCGACAACGTTGTCGGATATCTCGGATTGGCTTGACGTTATCGGAGAGGAGGCAACCGATTTGAACGTCGTGTTCATTACAGTCGACCCCGAGCGCGATACAGTCCCGGCCATGGCCGAGTATGTCAGTTACTTTCACCCAGCGATCCAAGGGTGGAGCGGTACGGTGGAAGAAACCGCAAAAGCCACAGAAGGTTTCCGCGCAAGCTTTGAAAAAGTTACCCTAGAAAGCGGCGATTACACAATGAACCACACAGCGAGCGTCTTTTTATTTGATGCAGAGGGGCAGTTTGCCAGCACCATCGACTATCATGAACCACGAGAGTTCGCGGTGCCCAAAATCCGTCGCGTCCTGACCAAAGCAAAAGAAACTTCATTATGAAACTCAGATACGTCGTCATCGCAGGAGCAGGCACAGCCCTTGCGGTGGTGTTAGGATTTCAGGCCAGTTGGGAAACCACCCCGCCCCCGGCATCCCTTGCAACCGCATCTGTTTGGCAACCCTCGCTACTACAAAAGCCCGCAACGTCGTTTCAACCGCTCGCAACCTTTGCGAATGCCGATAATGACACGGCACCGAAAAGGCCGGAACTGCCAACGCGTCCAGTTTTCAACGCCGCTCTGCTTGAAACGAAACCTCCAACACAGGTTTGGTCAGGCACCCTGTCCGCAGGCGAGACATTGGATGCCCTGATATCCACCGCAGGCCTCTCGGCCTCCGACCGCGCTGAAGTGGCCCTCGCTTTGGGAGCGGAATATGACCTGCGCAAGCTAAAACCCGGTTACGACGTTGAGGTTGAATTATCCCTTTCAGGTTCTCTTAAACGTGTGATGTTGTCCGTCGAAGCAGGCGTGCAAATCGAGGCCGTCTTTGCGGACGAGATTGCAACGCGCAAGATCATCCCTGCCCCGGACCTGGTTCTGAATTCGGCGGACACAACCGTCAAATCGTCAATCTTTGCCACTCTTGCCTCCGCTGGCGTTCCCGCGCGATTTGCCGTTGATCTGTCAGAAATGCTTGGCGGCACGGTGGATTTTCGTCGTGATCTGAAGGGCGGAGAACGGCTTCAACTGATGTGGCGTGAGGCCACGCTCGATGGTCAAAGGCTCGGGCAGCCGCGCCTGTCATTCGCCGCGTTAACCATTGAAGACACTCTATATGAAATCGTTTGGCCTGTCGACGACTCTGGAAATGCAACGATCTTTGTCGACGGCGGGCTGTTGCGCGTGTTTGCTCAACCTGTCCAAGGCGCGCGGCTGAGTTCGGTCTACGGCAATCGCCGGCATCCGGTTTTTGGCGATGTGCGGATGCACACCGGCGTCGATTTCGCAGCCCCGCGTGGAACGCCGGTTTATGCCACGGCACCGGGCCGGATCTCTTATATCGGGCGTCGCAGTGGCTACGGGCGCGTTGTTGAAATCGCGCATGGCTCGGACACCCAGACCCGCTATGCACATCTGAGTGCAGTTCCCAAAGGCCTTGCTATCGGGGATCGGGTTGCCGCTGGCGACAAGATCGGCCGTGTCGGTGCCACCGGCACGGCGACCGGACCAAACCTGCATTATGAAGTGCGCGTGAACGGCCATCCAACAGATCCGATGTCGAACGACCGCCTTGCCAAAGCGGCAAGCAAGGCAGACACGAACACGGGTGTTTTAAAGCGCCTTCAAGCCAGTCGTGCGAAGTTTTCGGTATTGCAGGATCAGAACGTCACCGCGTCAACGCAAGAAAGGCTCTAGATCATGAGGCAAGCAAAATTCGCGACGGTTTTCATGCCCGGTCTGTCCTCGTTGTGAGCGATTATGGCATGCCACACATTTACAGACCTGGACCGACGGATGTGTTTTCCTACCAATCCCGCGGCTGAATCGATCACTTAGAAAGGAACGAGAATTGGAAACGCTCTCCCCCATTATGCTTGGGTTTTTGGGCAGCCTGACGGCAGGACTGTTAACGGCTGTTGGTGCTGTTCCGGTACTTTTCGGGCGGGTTCCGTCCCGTGCGACGCGCGATCTATCGCTGGGATTTGCGGCCGGTGTGATGCTGGCTGCCTCGTTCTTTTCGCTGATCATTCCCGCTTTGGATGCTGCGGAATTACGATATGACAATGCCGCCGTTCCGGCTGCGATTGTGTGTCTGGCAATTCTTTTCGGAATTGGTGCAGTGGCGCTGATGAACGAAAAGCTACCGCACGAACATTTTAGCTCGGGGCGTGAAGGGCCCGAGGCGGCGTCGCTTCGCCGCGTTTGGCTGTTTATCATTGCGATCACAATTCACAATTTCCCCGAGGGTCTCGCGGTCGGCGTCGGCTTTGGCGCGGATGGACTTGCCGGGGGCATGCCGCTTGCGATCGGGATTGGTTTACAAAACGCGCCCGAGGGTTTGGCCGTCGCGGTGTCTCTTCTTGGCGAAGGGTATTCGAAGGGCCGCGCTTGGGGCATTGCCGCATTGACAGGTATGGTCGAGCCAATCGGCGGGCTAATTGGCGCCGGGGTCATTACCTTCGCGCAACCCCTTCTGCCTTGGGGCCTTGCGTTTGCCGCCGGTGCGATGCTCTACGTCATCAGCCATGAAATCATTCCCGAAACACACCGCAACGGCCACCAGAACAAGGCAACCTTGGGCCTTTCCGTAGGGCTTGTGCTGATGCTTTTTCTAGATGTGTGGCTTGGATGACGGACAGATCAATGAAACTCGGCCTAATTGGTTTTTTCAGCGCCAGCACCGGTCTTTTGGTGGATCAAACCACGAAATTCGCTGTCATCGAGAATGCCGTGCCACTGGCCGCAGGGATCAAGATCTTGCCAGTGTTTGATCTGGTGTTTCTGCGCAATGATGGCGTCAGTTTTGGCATGTTGGGCGGGGTGCCTTGGTGGGGGCTGGCGGCCCTCGCCCTTATCATATGCGCCTTCCTTGTCGCGCTAATCTTGCGCAGCGACAGTCGCGTAGAAGCCGTCGCCTACGGGTCAATTATCGGCGGTGCGCTTGGCAACGTTACGGATCGTTTCCGTTACCAAGCAGTGACGGATTTCCTGAGTTTTCATATCGCTGACTTCTATTGGCCAGCGTTTAATCTCGCAGATGTCTTTGTCGTATGCGGCGCAGCCATTCTCGTTTTTGAAACGTTCAGAACGTCTCGTCGCGGTCAGGCATAGATATCGATTGGCGTGCCATCACGCACCATGGCGTAAATCTGTTCGATTTGCCGATCACTGACCGAAATACACCCGGCCGTCCAATCCCGTTTGTTCATGGGGTCTATCCCTCGCCGTGGCCCCCCATGAATGAAAATGTCACCCCCCGGCGATTTACCCCGCGCTGCCGCAAACGCCCGGTCTTCCTTGTTTGGATAGGAAATGCCAATCGATAAATGGAATTTGCTTTCTGGATTGCGCCGGTCGATTGTATAGGACCCCTCTGGAGTCCGGCCATCCCCTTCAAACTGCTTGTGGCCGGTCGGCGCGAACCCCAGCCCGATAGGATAGGTTTTGAGAACCCTCTCCGCACCATCCAGAACCAAAAGGCGTTCCGATTTATAAAGACGAAGTCGCGTGACTTCGGGCCCGTTATAGCTGCGAAATTTGTTACTACATCCTGAAAGGAAAGCCGCCACGCCTCCCAAAAGAATGGCCCGCCTCGAAAATTTACTCATCATCACCACCCGATGCCTCTTGGGGTCAATTTCAATCTCAACCGATAGGCCGAAAGTTGACTAAAATCAATTACTCACAACCTTGGTTCGCACAATGGCTTGCCACAACACGACCACGGACGAAACTGATGCCGCTATGATACTTCGCTCGGTCTGGCCGATGTATCACGCGCCGCCGACGGCTGGCATCCCTGACGGGCCCAATCGATAATTCGTCCGTGTCTCATGTACTGCTTCATCTTATGCCATGTCTTCGCCTGCCTGTGCCCGTCAGCGAAGCGCGCCGGGTTCGCCGCGGGATTTCAGCAATCGCAACGCATTGGCCACCACGATCAGAGACACCCCGACATCTGCGGCGATTGCCCCCCACATCGAGGCCATACCGAAGGCTGTCGCCACAACGAAAACCGATTTCGTGGCAAGGGAGAGCCCGATGTTCTGTTTGATGATCGACATGGTCCGGCGCGAATGCCCGATCAACCAAGGCACCTTTGCGATATCATCTGTCATCAACGCGATGTCGGCTGTTTCAATCGCCGCGTCCGATCCGACGGCCCCCATGGCAATACCATAATGCGCCCGCGCCATGGCAGGTGCGTCATTCACGCCATCCCCGATCATTGCGACAGTATCGTATTGCGCCACCAATTCCTCGATTGCGGTAACCTTGTCTTCTGGCAGAAGTTCGGCACGAACCTCGTCAATACCAACCTCGGCGGCCACGGCCCGTGCGGTTGCGGCGTTATCGCCGGTCAGCATCACAATCTTCTGGACCCCTTGTGCGTGCAGCCGCGCGACGACGGCCTTGGCGTCGGGCCGAATCCGGTCGCGCAGTTCCAGCACACCGCTTACGCCAGTGTCGTCCCCGACTACGACAAGCGTGTTTCCAGCGCCTTCGATCCGGTCACGCAGGTCTGACGGGATGACAGACCCAAATCCCTTCTCTTCTGCGAAACGGTCCGATCCCAGCCAGATGGCCTGACCTTTCATTTCGCCCTCAAGTCCCCGCCCTGGAACTGTTCGTGTATTGGCCGCAGCGGAATAGGACAGGCCATCCAGATTGGCACGGCTCAGGATTGCCCGCGCGAGCGGGTGCGAGGATCGCGCTTCCAGAGAGGCCGCACGCATCAAAAGGTTTTGCTCGGACGTATCGCCAATTGGATACACCGCCGCGACTTCCGGCTCGCCCATCGTAATCGTTCCGGTCTTGTCCATCGCAAGTGCCGTGGTTTTACCCGGGGCCTCGACATAGGCACCGCCCTTGATCAGGACACCGTTGCGCGCTGACGCGGCAAGGGCGGCGACGATCGAGACCGGAGTGGAAATCACAAGGGCACAAGGGCACGCGATCACCAGCAGGACAAGCGCGTTATAGAACCAAAAACCCCAATCACCTCCGGCCAGAAGAGGCGGCGCCACAGCAATCAGAACCGCCAACACCATCACAACAGGCGTGTAAATCCGCGCGAATTTTGTCACCCATTGTTCGACCTCAGCGCGGCGCGAATGGGCGTCACCCACCATGCGGATGATTTTGGACAAAACGGTATCCGAAGCGGACTTTGTTGCACGTATGGTCAGCGTGCCTTCGCCGTTGATCGTACCGGCATAGACGTCATCGCCCGCCTCTTTGGGGACCAAGGCACTCTCGCCGGTAATAGGGGCCTGATCGACGGCCCCTGCCCCGCTTACAACCTCTCCATCAAGCGGAATTCGATCGCCACCACGCACGATGAACTGCGCACCGATAGACACAGCTGCGGCGGGGACATCCGCTTCGCTGCCATCATCATAGATCACCCGCGCCGTCGGGGGCGCCAGATCCAAAAGTGCGGCCACAGCATTGCGCGCGCGCCCGACACTCCAGCTTTCTAGATATAGAGACAGCGAAAAGAAGAAAGCCACCGTGGCCGCTTCGAAAAATTCCCCCAAACCGATTGCGCCAATCACGGCCACAACCATCAAAAGGTTCATGTCCGGCGAAAGCCTGCGCGCCGAGGACCACGCCTTTGGGGCCACGAGCCATACGCCGAAAAGGATCGCTATCGCGAACAGTCCGGTTTCCTCGATTGGCATCTCGACCTCGCCATGGCCTGCAAACAATCCAATCGCCCCACCGACGCCTGTTTCAATGATATGATAGATGAACCCCGCCGCCCAAAATCCACCGCTGAGTGCTGTAAACCTCTTTTGAGTTTGCAGGTGTTTGGCCTGATCCGCGGTCG
This sequence comes from Roseovarius aestuarii, assembly GCA_027214255.1. GTDB lineage: Bacteria > Pseudomonadota > Alphaproteobacteria > Rhodobacterales > Rhodobacteraceae > Roseovarius > Roseovarius aestuarii_A. Next base: position 104,006 of record JAPWHL010000015.1, on the reverse strand, counting down.
CATCCTCGGCGTTCCATGGCTTGGCCGTCATACCGGTCGTGGCGACAAGCTTGATGATTGTGTCTGCTGTCACGCTCTTGCCACCGTCGATGATGGTCATACGTGCATTGATTACGTCAAACGCCAGATAATCTGCCCCCCCCACCTCGGGGCCGACAACCCGGTTCAGGATTGAAACCTCTTCGGCGCAATCCAGACCGCTGACATGAAAACTCAGCCCATCGGTTGCCTGTACTGACGTGGGCGGGACGGTCCCCGCTCCGCAACATCCTCCACTGCTTTTGGATGATGGGGATGAATGATTGTGACCGTGATGAACTGCATCATGTGGCATGGAATATCCTCGGATTCGCATTGATGCACCAACACATAACCCCTTCAGTCACTAGAGCTTCAAGAGGTATATTGACCGGCCGGCCATTTTCCACACGCGACCTTGGAATTTCACTACTGACGTTGCCTTCATCCCCTTCAACAGAACGGTGCCCAACACCGGGTCCGGATTCCGCGCGCCATGCAGCTTTGAAGAAGGCCGATAGGTTAGCCTGCTGAGACAACGCTGTCCGCAGCCGAATACAGGTACACAGTCGCCCCTATTTTGACATTCGGATAAAGCGCATTGATATGCGCCATCACCATACGCACGCATCCGGAACTGGCCCGACCGCCGATTGATCGTGGATAGGGTGTCCCATGTATCCGTAAATACGTATCTCGTTGCCCTACAAAAAGATAAATCGCGCGTGATCCAAGAGCATTGGTCGGACCCGGCTCCATCCCACCTGCCCATTGCGCATTCGCAGGATCACGTTTGATCATCGACTGGGTAGGTGTCCAATGCGGCCATTCAACGAGACGGCGGACAGTGTATGTGCCCGGTTCGTACAGGTTCCCGCGCGCGATTGCGACGCCATAGCGCATCGCCGTTCCCCCCTTTTCGATATGATAAAGGTATCTCGCGACGGCATCGACATGAATGTCACCCGGTTTCAAGTGGTCACGCGCCTCAACCCGTTGAGGAAGGAAACGAGGGGCAATGCCCCATGGGTTTGATGTTCCTAGGTCAAAATTTTGAGGCGTAACCTGAGCATCCCACGCCGCCTTTTGAGAGGCCGTTGGCCAAGATTTTGCAAAGGCCGGGGCGGCAAAGGGCGCTGAAAAAAGTGCTGCACTGCTTGAAATGAAATGACGTCTGGTAAGCATCGTGAATTCGTCTCCATCGACTTGGTCGCTCAATCGTTGAAAACGAGGCTACAACCTCCACCTCCTAGAGCTTCAAGAGAAAAATCCAGCCCCCCTGTTTGATCAAACTCGGTTGGCGGGGTGCCTCCCAAAACATACCGAAATTCAAAGCAACTACGGGCTTTACATCCGTCTCTGCCGGTTCGGTAATCATTAGCGATCAAACGGGTGGACTGCTTTTTTTGCCACGGCGGCAGCATTGGACAATTTCAATCCACTGGAACGCAATCATGACGGTGCATGGCCTCTGGCCCGCCTTACAAACCACCAATTTCGACTTGGCATTTTCATGCTGGATGTGCACGCAGCGCATCAGGGCCAGAATTCTGGGCGAAAGTTTGACAAAAAGGACCATTCGACCAGCGGCTCATCTACCCCCGCCCACAAAACCGCAACGACAGTTTTTGCAATCTTTGGCGCAATTTGTGGCTATTTCAGCCCCGTGATGAGCCGACGAGCCTAGCTGCTTCATGGCTAAAAAAGACTGCCACAACATTATGGCATAATGCACAGTTTGACCAAGGTGCAGCCTAATCCATTGCTCCCCGGCCTCGCCCGCAAACAGGGCGTCCAGCCTAAGATGAGGCTCAAGTACCTGTTTTTAAATGGTCACATGCCCGCACGGATTGGTAAAACCGCCAGTCAACGGCACGCCGATTTCTATTTTCGACTTTACCTATGTAACGGTGGTATATGAAAAAAATTGCCGATATAGTGGTCTGACCCATAACTCCGCACGCGCGGGCCTTGAACCAAACCTCAAAATCACTCCAAGTGAGCTGCAGCAAATCGAGTGTACTCCAATGACTAACGCGAATGCAAACACACTGCGCCCTGACATCGGGATTGGCGTGCAAGCCAGCACAAAACGCACAACGCATCCGATCATCGGTTCGCGCGTGCGCGATTTGCGCAAAGCCAAAGCAATGACCTTGCAGAATGTTGCAGATGGCACCAGCCTATCCGTCGGATATCTTAGCCAATTGGAACGAGAGCAAGCGATGCCTTCGATCCGCGCGCTAAACGTCATTTCTCAGTTTCTTGGGGTAAATATCAACTGGTTCTTCCCCGAAGAAGAAGAAAGCGCCGAAAGCGATGTCATCGTACGCGCCAGCAAACGACGCGCCTTGCGCACTGACGCGGGTATCAGGGACGAGCTTTTGTCTCCGTCCCTGTCGGGTGACTTGGAGCTGTTGCACTGCACCCTTGATCCGGGAGCCGATAGCGGCCCAGAGCTTTTTTCGCATCGCGGCGAAGAAGCAGGGTTTATCGCCGAGGGACAGTTGGAATTGACCATTGATGGCGAAGTTTACCTATTGGGGAAAGGCGACAGTTTTCATTTCGACTCCCAAAAGGAGCACCGCTATCACAATCCGGGTTCGGAAAAGACCATCGTCATTTGGGCATTGACGCCGCCTTACTATTAAGGGGCGCGCGCCCTGCCCGATCACTGCCTCATTAACCGCAGTGCACCACAATTCGCACGCGTTTTCCTGTCAGCGCGTCATTTTACGATCCGAACCCGACACCGGCCTTATCTAACGCGCGTAAAAACAGCGAACGTTTTCCCGTCAGGTCTTCGCGGGCAAGATCGCGTTGCGCCCATTTCACCGCCAGACTGCGCAGCGGCTCGGGGGGGAATGGCATCGGGCGGCGGCTGAGCATTCTAAGTCGTGTGCGCACCGTATCCCGCCCTTCCAACAAATCAAGCAGTGTCAGCGCCGCAAAACGTGTGGCCGACACCCCTTGGCCTGTGAACCCCATCGCATAGGCAACCCGCCCCTGCATCGCCGTTCCGGAAAAGGCCGTCAGCCGCGCAGAGGTGTCAATTATCCCTCCCCAACGATGGCTGAAACCAATTCCATTCAGTGCCGGAAATGTCGCGTCAAAATTCTGCTCGATGCGGGCATATGTTTGCGCGCGGTCGTGTAACTGTGCGTCGCGTGCGTTGCCATAATGATAGATCGCATCATAACCGCCCCACAGGATGCGATTGTCCGCCGTCTTGCGGAAATAGTGAAACTGGTTGCCACTGTCGGCAATACCATAACGGCCCTGCCATCCAATCGCGGCCTGTTGCTCGTCACTCAGAGGCGCGCTCAGCAATGTGTAATCAAAGATCGGAATGATGGCCGGGCGCAAACGTTTCAACAGCGGAACGGCCGCGTTGGTGGCCAATATCACCTGTTTGGCTTGTACCATGGCGCGCGCCGTGACCAGTTGAACACCATCCGACGTGCCCTTGATGCCCGTGACAGATGTGTTTTCACAAAGTGTCACCCCCCGCGCCAGTGCCGCCTTGGCCAGACCATGGACCATGCGGGCAGGATTGACCAAGGCATAGTTTGGCTCAAACAACCCCGCATGATATTTTGGGGTGTTAAACCGGGCATCCAGCGCGCGTCCTTCCAGAAACTCGGTCTGGATGCCGAACCGGGCGTAGGCGGCCTGCATCGACCGCAACCCGTCCACCTGCCAAGGTGTCCCGGCCACGTTCAACTTGCCGGGGCGTTCAAACCCGCCGTCGATTCCGTATTCGTTCAAGTCCTCCTCATACGCATCCAGATTTTCGCGCCCCAGACGGATCAAGGTTTCTGCCTCTGACGGCCAGCGATCAAGCGCGTTGGATACGCCATGCGAAATGCTGGGCGCGCAAAACCCGCCGTTGCGTCCACTGGCCGCATGCCCCAGCTGAGCACCCTCTAACACGATGATGCGCCGGTCAGGGAATTGCTCGGCTGCTTTCAGGGCCGACCAGAGGCCGGCAAACCCACCGCCGACAATCGCCAGATCGCAGGCCGTGTCCTGCTCTAGCGCGGGCGCACGCACGGGGCTTGCGACTGTTTCACGCCAGTAAGGTTCGGGCGTGGCATCCGCATATCGGCCAAGCTGGGTCATGATCGCTCCTTGTTGATGCCTAAGCGGCAGCGTCAGACATGCTTGCGTCCGCCAGCGTCCAGAAACCAATCGTCGTCATAGGGATACCACCACTCGTGAATGACCGGTTTATGGTCCATAATCACCATCTTGGTGCGGCGGAACGTATCCAGCCCCATGCGGCCCAGTTCACGCCCGATGCCCGAGTTCTTCCAGCCTCCAAATGGCAGCGCGTCATTGTCGATCATCGGGTTATTGATCCAAACCATCCCCGCCTCCAACCGTTCATAGGCATCATGAGCTTCGGCCATGTCCGTGGAGAAAACAGACGCGCCAAGCCCGAAGTCACTGTCGTTTGCCATCGCAATCGCAGTGTCGAAATCGGGCACGCGCACAATGCTGACGACCGGGCCGAACACCTCTTCGCGCTGGATCGCCATATCCGGGGTGCAATTGGTCAATATGGTCGGCGCGTAAAACCAGCCGGTTTCCATCCCCTCGGGGATGCGCCCACCACATTCCACCTTGGCCCCGTTCGCCACCGCATCGTCAACCAATGCGCTGACACGGTCGCGCGCGGCCTGACTGACCAGCGGCCCGATTTCAGAACGATCCAACCCATTGCCGATGCGCAACCGTTGGGTTTCGGCGACAAAGGCACGCACAAATTCGTCATGCACCGCATCTACGACATACATCCGCTCGGTCGAGGTACAGACCTGCCCCGACATATGAAATGCGCCCGTTACAGCACCCGCCGCCGCCACATCAATGGGCGCGTGCGCGGTGATGATCATCGGATCAGATCCCCCTGCCTCGATCACCGCCGGTTTCAGGCGGCGCGCGGCGGCTTCGGCCACGGCCTGTCCAGCCTTGACCGAGCCCGTAAAGGCAACAGCATGGGTGCGTTTGCTGTCGACCAAGGCGCGCCCGACATCAACACCGCCGGGCAGGCATGCAATCAGATCGGCAGGTAGATCGGCAAAAACCTTCATGAATTCCAGGGTCGACAGGGTCGTTGCCTCGGCTGGTTTGATCACCGCACCATTGCCCGCCGCCAAGGACGCCGCAACAGTCCAGCACATCAACAAAATGGGGAAATTGAATGGCATGATATGCACCGAGACGCCCAATGGCTCGTATCGCGCAAACTGTAATGAGCCGATTTGCGTTGTGCCAGCCACCTTACCGGCCTCATCGCGCGCCATTTCAGCGTAATACCGGAAAATGGGCGCGCAGTTGGCGACTTCGCCAATGGCTTCGGGATAGGGTTTGCCCATTTCGCGGCTCATCAATATGGCGCAGTCGGTCATGTCATGCGCCTCGATCCGGTTTGCCAGCCGGTGCAACGTCGCGGCGCGTGTCTTGGCATCCGTGTTGGCCCAGCCTTTTTGCGCTGCATTCACGCGGGTCAAAACGCTTTCGATTTCTGAAGGGGTGACATCACCGCGCTGCGCCACGATCTCCTGCGTCGCAGGGTCAATAACGTCATGAGTTCCACCACAGGACGCATGAAAGCCGGGGTTCAGAAAATAGCAGGGCTTGAGAATGTCGGACATGGCAACACACTCCTCTTTCAAAGGGGCAAAACGGGCCTGTTCAGGCAATCAATCGGGTCGGAAGCGCTGCGGCCTCGTCCTGCCAATTAGGCAGGCAGGTGTCCAAAAGCCTTTGAATGTCGGTCAACCCGGCATCAGACAACGCTGTCTCAAACTGGCGTAACACGCGGGGCAACCATTGCAGGTAACGTGGCTTGTTGTCGCGTTGGCACAGACGCACGAACACGCCCAAGATGCGCGCGTGGCGCTGCGCGGCCAGCAAATAGTACCGGTGGCGAATATCCTGCGCCGAGCCCAGATGATCAGGGGCCCCCGCCAGATAACGGGCCAGCAGCGCGGGTTCCAGACCCGGCGACAGATCACGACGCGCATCTTGAAGCAGCGACATCAGATCATATTCGCACGGCCCCAGAACGCCATCCTGAAAGTCCAGCAGACCACAGCGCGCGACCCCGCTGCGCTCCTCCAGAAACATCAGGTTATCAACGTGGAAATCACGCATGACCAACGTATCAAACCGCGCCCCAACCGGGGCCAGTGCCCCATTCCACGCGGCACGCCATTCAGATGCAAATTCCGCGGCGTTATGGTCAGGCGCAATTGCGGGCACAAACCACTCGGCAAAGATGTCCAACTCGTCCAGAATCCGCGCCAGATCATAGCGCGGCTGATCAATCTGGCCCCTGGCCGGATCATTGTGCAGATGCAACAAAGCATCGACTGCCAACTCGTATAACGCCGCCTCGTCATGCCCCTTGGCCAGACAATTGGTATATGTCGCGTCACCGAAATCTTCGATCAGAGCCAGTCCTTTGGGCGCATCCGTGGCCAGCACACGGGGCGCGGACAGCCCCAAATCGTTCAGATGGGTAGACAGGCGCACATAGGCGGCGAACCCGACCGGATCGGTGGGATCTTCCATCAGCAATGCATCCTGCCCCTCCAGCCGGTAATACCGGCGCGGCGACGCATCGGATGCAAAGGCCGTCAACCGGGGCGCGGCATGGCCGTGCCGGGCCAAAAAAGCGATAGATCCACTCGACAACTGAACGGCGGGCGCAACATTCATCGGATCATGTATACCTTTTTAATGGTCTCATGGACGGTGCAAACACCTTTCCAGTCCTTGGGGAAAAACGCCGCCGTGTCCGGCGTGACCTCGATCACATCACCGGATTCGTGCACATAGGTACAGCGCCCTTCCAGAAAATGGCAAAACTCGTCGCTGGTGACGTGGCAATCCCATTTGCCGGGCGTACATATCCACAATCCGCATTCGCTGCGCCCTTCGGGGCCTTTGTGCAAGACCTTGCCCGACACATGGCTGGTGCCTTCAATCATGGTCGGGATCGTGCCCCAGTCCACCGTATCGGTGATCTCCAAGGGCTTGCGCATTACCGGAGCTTTCATCGGTCTTTATCCTTTGTTCAATCAATCATGTTGCTCTTCAACATGAACAGGTCAGATAGGCGCAATCACACCAACATGTAGATGTTGCGCAGGGTTTCGGTGATTTCAGCCGTGCCTTCCCAGCCCGCAGGAAACAACACGCATGTGCCGGGACCAGCCTCGATCACCTCATCTGTGCCGTCGCGGCGATAGATCACATGCCCGGCAACGAAATGACAGAACTCATCTCGCGGCACTGAAATGCGCCATGTGCCGGGGGTGCAGACCCAAACGCCGGTTTCGGGGGAATTGTCCGGCCCCTTGTACAGCAAGCGACCGGTCGAATGTGATTGCCCTTTGATCATGTCGGGCTGCGGCCCCCAATCGAGCAGATCGTCATAGGTGCTCGCGCTGTGGATATGAGGCGCGCTGGAGTCCAGATTGCTCATGCTTGCGCCTCTGCCAGATTGCTCAGCAGGGTTGCCGCCTTTTCCTGTCCGTTTTGGGATTGCATGTGGTCGCTGGTCTTGCGCAGGCGCGCGGCCATATCGGCATCATTCAGACAGGCCTCGATCTTGGCCGTCAGCTCGTCCTCGCTCCAGTCATACCGGTCCGAGCGGAAGCCATGCCCGGTTTCCTCTACGCGCATCGCATTGTCGTGCCCGTCCCAGACATAGGACATGATGATCGCAGGTTTGCCGAAGTACAGACATTCGGTGAATGAGTTGTTGCCACCGTGATGGATCACTGCATCGACCTGAGGGATGACCGAGGGCTGCGGGAACCAACTGCCGATTTGAACATTGTCAGGGATGTCGGAATATTCGGATTCGTAATCACCCACATTGACCAATGCGCGATAGCGGCTGCCCCCGATCAGCTTGATGATACGTTTCAACAGGTCCGTATCCCCCGCCCCAAGCGAGCCGAACGAAACATAGAGCAACGGACCATCGTTGTTTTTCTTGAATGTCGGCACCTCATAGGCCTTGTCTTGACGCACGCAACCTTCCAGATACTGAAACCTTTTGGGGTCCAGCGGCTTTGCCCGTTCATATTTCATCTGCTCGGGATACAGCAGCAGGTTCAGATAGGGCGACGCCTCGAAAAACTCGCCCAGAGGATACGGGTCTTCGCCTGCCGTTTTCAAAAACGCGTTGAAGTCGTCGTGGATCGGTTTGATCACCTCGTTGAACTTCGCGCGAAACGCAGCGTGGCCTTCGGTATCGTTGACCGACATGCCCGATAGGTGCGGCGGGATATTGTCGTCCTCGATTTCATTTTCCGAGCATGAAATGATGCGCACCCACGGCACGCCGAACTGCTTGATCGCCGGGAACAGGATCACGTTATCGACGGCAATCACATCTGGCTTGATTTTTGCCAGAATGGCGGGCAGGTCCTTTTCGGCCCATTTGGCGCTGTCAACGATCGCCTCCCAGCATTCTTTGACGTAATTGTCGATCTGATCAATCGGTTCCTTGCGGAAGTTGGGGATGTGTCCATTGATGAAATCTTCCCAGAATTTAGCCATTTGTTCCGGGGGCATCGGCTCGGACAGGTTTACCGGATAGGCCTCAAACCCATAGCCTTTGTAGACATCGACAAATCCGGGATCGGACAGGAAAACAACCTTGTGGCCCTTGCGTTCGACCGCCTGCGCGATCCCAACTGAATTCAACGCCGGGCCAAAGGCCGCCTCGGGGAAAAAAGCGAATGTTTTCTGGGTCATATGTTGATCTCCTTGTGTAATTTCGCGGGCCGCATTTCGTACGGTCTTAGAATGGTTCAGTCGGCAAATGCGCGGGTATCGCGCGCCGCCCAGTTGACGGTTACAGTGTCTCCCGCCGATAACGGGCGGGCCTCGGCGGCGTCGGCGGTCAGACGCATCACCACAGTATCAGGTGCGGCCGACGTTTTTAGATGAACCTGTAAATCCAGCCCGTGATAGGCGGTGGCTGTCACCGTCCCGGTCATGCTGTTTTCCCCCGGCCCATCCAGCCGCAGACGTTCGGGGCGCACGGCGGCCACGCCCGGCCCATCCGCCATATGTATCGCATCGGCCTGGATCACACTGCCATCCTGCGCCCTAAGCGTGCCGCCCGAAGACTGCACCGGAAAGAAATTCATCACTCCGATAAAATCAGCGGCAAAGCGGCTGCCGGGCTGTTCGTAAATCTCGCGCGGCGTGCCCGATTGCAGCAACTTGCCATCTTTCAGAATCGCGACTCGGTCGGCCATGACCAACGCCTCTTCCTGATCGTGTGTCACGATGATGAAGGTGATGCCAAATTCATGCTGAATGCGCTTTAGCTCCAACTGCATGTCGCCGCGCAGCTTCTTGTCCAGCGCGCCCAACGGTTCGTCCAACAGCAACAAACGGGGCCGTTTGACCAATGCACGCGCCAGCGCCACACGTTGACGTTGGCCACCCGATAGCTGGTCGGGCTTGCGCCGGGCCAGATCGCCCAGTTGGATCACTTCCAGAATCTCATCCACACGCGCCTTGATCTGCGCCTTTGCCAAACCTTCCATTTCCAGCCCATAGGCGATGTTTTGAAACACGCTCATGTGGGGGAACAACGCGTAGGATTGGAACATCAGGTTCACGGCGCGTTTGTTAGGGGGGATATGGCTGACATCCTGACCATCCAGAACAATCTGCCCGCCATCAGGCACCTCAAACCCGGCCAACATTCGAAGCAAAGTGGTTTTGCCGCTGCCAGATGCGCCCAGCAGGGCAAAAAATTCGTTCTCTTGAATGTCCAGATCGATCCCGTCGATGGCACGCACTGAGCCAAAGTGTTTCTGGGCTTTCTTGATGGACAGTAACGGCTGGTTCATTGGCCCGGAAGACCCCCACGGTTCAGGCGCTGTGACAGGGCCAAGATAACGACCGATACGGTCATAACGATGGCCGCCAGCGCATTGATTTCTGGTGTAACGCCAAAACGGATCATGGCGAAAATCTGCATCGGCAGAGTGATGGAATCGCGCCCTGCCCCGGCAGTGAAAAACGCGATGATGAATTCGTCCAATGACAAGGTAAAGGCCAACAGCGCCCCTGCAATCACCGCAGGCAACATGACAGGCAACACGACCCGCCACAATGTTGTGAACATCGATGCACCCAGATCGGTTGAGGCCTCGACAATCGACCAATCAAAGGTTTTCAACCGCGCGCGCACAACCGAACACACGAACGCAAGGTTAAAGACGACATGGCTAACAATCACCGTATGCAGCCCCATCGTGACATTCAGCAGCGAGAAAAAGCTAAGCAACGCAATGGCCAGTACGATGTCCGGGATGATCATCGGAGCAAAGATGATGGTTTCCAAGAACCGCCCCTTGCGGCGTCGAATCTCGACCCCGACCGCCAGCAAAGTGCCAAGGATCGTCGCGAGGATTGTCGAGATCACGGCTACGATCAACGTGTTCAGCGCGGCCCCCATGATGTCCGCGTTGCGGAACAATTCCCCATACCATTTGACAGAGAACCCTGTCCACGCGGTGGGCAGGCCGCCCTCGTTAAAGGACAGCGCAAACAGCACCGAAATCGGGATGTAGAGAAAGGCAAAAACCGCCGACAGGATCATGAGCATCAGGCGGGGGTTGGTGGTGCCGCGCATCTCTTACTCCTCCCGCCCGGCTCCCGAGGCACGCTCGGTCGCAAAGGTTTGCAAGGTCAGCAGCCCCATCATGATCGCAATCAAAAACATCGACAGCGCCGCCCCGAAAGGCCAGTCGTTCGCGGTCAGGAATTGCGCATAAACAAGATTGCCAATCATCTGGAAGTTCCCCCCACCCAGCAAGGCGGGCGTTACGAAATTGCCAATCGACAGCACAAAGACAAACACGAAACCGGTGGCGATCCCCGGCACAGTCATAGGCAGGATCACCCGGCGGAATGTGGTCCACCCGCTTCCCCCCAGATCGCGCGATGCTTCGGCAATTTCGGGGTTCAGGCGCGACAGGGGCGCATAACAGGCCAAAATAACAAACGGCAGATAGTTATAGACCAGCCCGACAACGACCGCGCTTTCGGTATAAAGCAGTTTTGGCAATTCACCGTCATAGCCAAACCACGTCGCAATTCCGGCAACCAGCCCTTCGCGGTTCAGCATCACGATCCACGCATAGGTGCGTACAAGATAGTTTGACCAAAACGGCAGAACAGCAAAGAACAACAACGTCGCCTGCCGTCGTTGGGGCGCAGCCGCGATGGCATAGGCCGCAGCATATCCGATGACCACGGCAATAGACGCCGATATCCCCGCAATCCAGGCGGATTTTAGGAAAATCCCAGCATAGAGCGGGTCAAATGCCAATGCGATGTTTTCCAACGTAAACGTGTATTCGATGCCGCCATAAATACCGCGTCGAAAGAACCCCAGCGCCAGAATCAACAGGCACGGCACCACCATAAAGGCCGTCAGCCACGCCAGTGCGGGCGACATCAAATAAAGGGGTTTACGGTCAGTCATCTAGGGCCTGCGGGGACATTGGGGGCGCGCAATCGGCACGCCCCATCAGGTCGGTTTGGGTCAGGGTACGGCCCGCGGACATGCGGGCCGTTCCAGCATTCAATTGGCTTTGATTTCGGAGACGATCCGCGAATAGGCGCGTTGTGCTTCGCCCACATCACGCAGCTGTTCAAACTCCATCAACTCGGCGGGCTTGAGACCCATATTAGGGAATTGTGCGATAAATTCCTCCGACAAAGCCTCCATCGCGGGCTGGTTCGGCACTTTGTAAAGGATGTTCTCCGCAGCCCAGCCATGGTTCACCGGATCAAGGATAAAGTTGACAAACTCATAGGCCGCCTCCTTGTTTTCCGAATTTTTCAGGATAACCATCGTATCCACCCACAGGTCCGATCCCTCATTGGGGATGACATATTTAATGTCTGCATTTTCGGCGATGCCATAGTTGCACCATCCATCCCATGCCTGCACCAACTCGGCCTCGCCCGAAACCAGCTTGGCATAGAATGTGGTGTCGTCATACGCCAGCAACGTGCCCTTGGTCGCGATCAGCTGATCGCGGACGGTGGCCAGTTCCGCATCATCCGTCGTGTTGACCGAATAGCCGTTGGCCAGCATCGCCGCCCCCAGCAACCAGCGGTCGGTGGCCAGCATTGTTGTTTTTCCGCTTAAGGCCTCGGACGGTTGCAACAGGTCGGCCCAGCTATCGGGCGTCCCTTCAACCAGATCCGAGCGATAGCAGAGCCCGGTGGTGCCCCACGCATAGGGCAGCGAATACATGTTGCCCTCATCATGGCTCAGTTTGGTGGCCTCGGGATAAAGATTGGAGATGTTGGGGATCTTGGAGTGATCCAGCGTTTCGGCCAGACCTAGATTGTTCAGAACTTCGGCGAAGGGCGAGGACACGAACACCACGTCATAGCCTTTGCCCTTGGACGCGATCAGTTTGCCCATGATCTCTTCGTTGGTGCCATGCAGGACCAATTCGGCATCGTTGTCCGTTGCCTTGTTGAAAGCGTCAATCGCATCTGGGGCCATGTAACCGTCCCAGTTGGACACGACCAACTGTTCGGCCTGTGCCACCCCGGCACTTAATGCGACGCTCGCGCTGAAAATAGCTCCGGTAATTTTGAATTGTCCTGACATTATCAAGTCTCCCTTATCGCCCTTCACTTTTCGAGGGCGTGTGATTGGATGGCGTTGACGTTGATCCCCGCCTTGGGCAAACTGTATTAACAATAGCAAAAGTACGTCAAACTGTTTTAGATGTTCTTTTTGTATCCGACCTGCGCAACGCAGCCATTGACCAAAAAAAGGGCCATTTCGCGTGACCGAGCCTCGGCGAAACATCCGTCAGAACCATCTGGCCTTAGCACAAAAAATACTCAGCGTTGCGCTGGATCGCGGAATGACGTTTGGCGATCACCTACCAGAAACAACTTTTTCCACAGCCTGCGGCGTGTCGCGAACCCCGATAAGATCCGCATTCAAACTATTGGAAGAACGTGATATTTTAGAATGGCGCTCCGAAGAAGGGTATTTTCTAGCCATCGAGTCAGCCGCCGAATTAAACGCGACCATCCGATCGCTGGAAGAGACAGAGCATTCTGTCGCCCACCAAATCCTGTCTGATCGCGCCGAGCGACGCATTGGCGCCGTCCAATCCGTCAGCGCCCTGTCGCGCCGGTACAAGATGCCACGCGCTTCTGTACTAAATGCGTTAAAAGTACTATCTCGTGATGGGTTGGTTCGCCAACTTCCCGGTCGGGCGTGGGCGTTTCAATCCATGGTCGATTCCCCCGATGCCGTCGAAGACAGCTTTGATTTCAGGATCGTAATGGAGCCACAGGCGGTTCTGGCCCCCGATTTTGTCCTTGATACCAAGCGCGCCAGCCTGTTGCGCGAACAGATGAGCGGATTTCTCAATGCTGGAGATACCGGCGTCACCCCCGCAGGATTTGGCCGGATCGACATCGCGTTTCACACATTTGTCGCCGAATGTTCCGGCAACCGTTTCCTGCGCGCCAGCCTCAGCGCGCACCACCGTCTGCGCAAGGCGTCCCAGAAAACCGCGTCCACGCCTGCGTTCCGCCTACGTCAGGCAATGCTGGAACACCTTGAGATTTTGGACAGTCTGGAGCGCAATCAATTCCAACTAGCCGCCGATCAGATCACTGTTCATCTGCGCCGTTCGCGGATTCGCAAACCACAGGCTGCAAATCGCGGCATTCCTCCGCTGGCGAAAGGGCCGCGCACATGACCCGCCACGCGCCCGAAATCGCATTCTTTCCCGAAGCCAGCTTTGGCGCAGCCCTGAACTGTGTTGGCATCGCCCAAGAGCTGCAAAAGCAAGGCGCGGTGCCGGTGTTCATCTGTCACCCCGGCTTTACCGGTGTATTCGCCGAATACGGGTTTAAAGAATACCACCTGCCCGAAGGCCCCGCAGACACCGCCCAAACGGTCGAGGATTACTGGCAGGACTTCATCAATACACATGTTCCGCATTTCAATCTGGACCCGACCGCACAGTTGCCAACCTATGTAGCCCCCACCTGGAAGGCGATTGTCGAGACAGCCATCGCCGCAGAGGACGATCTGGCGCAGCTTCTGGATCAAATCCGCCCGGATGCAATCGTGTTGGACAACGTGATTATGTTCCCGGCCATCGCCAATGCCGGCTGTCCGTGGATTCGCATCGTATCTTGCACCGAAACCGAGATTCCCGATCCAGCTGTACCGCCCTATTTGTCCGGCCTAGCCCCGGATGACGCGGACGCCATCACGAGTTTTGCCAAGTCCTATGCAGACGTCACGGCCCCGATCCATCGAAACTACAACAGTTTTCGGCGCAAATGCGGGCTGCCCGCCCTGCCCGATCGCCTTTTTTTAGAAGCCTCCCCGACGCTCAACTTGATGCTGTCCCCCGCCCCCGTGCGCTATCAGCGTGACACGCCCTTGCCGCAGGACCGGTTCGTATTCTTGGAGGGCTGCGTGCGGACGGAAAATCATTACGAATTGCCACGCTTCCCAGTGGATGACGGACCATTGGTCTATGTCAGCTTTGGATCATTGGGCGCGGTAGACACCAACCTGATCCAACGCATGATCGACGTGTTTGAAACCATCCCCGCACGATTTTTGGTCAATGTCGGTGCGGTGATCGAGGCCTATGACCGCGTACCGGACAACGTCAATCTAGGCGGCTGGTTTCCGCAACCGTCAGTCATTGCACAGGCCGCGCTGATGATTCACCACGGCGGAAACAACAGCTTTTGCGAAGCGCTCTATTACGGCGTGCCTTCACTCGTCATGCCTTATTGCTGGGATGGTCATGACAATGCCCAACGCGCCGAGGCCGTCGGCGTGGGGCGGCGCATCAACCGCGCAGCGTGGTCCGCACAGTCCTTGCGCGCCGATATCCTGTCCGTTCTAGGGGATGACGCCATGCGCAGCCGGTTGGCTGGAATTTCCGCCAACATGCAGCGCAATCCCGGCACAGTGCGCGCCGCCTCGGCCATTCTGGCGGCAATTGCGCCCGCGCACACCTCCAGCGACGGAGCCCTGAAGGATCACGCCCGGCCAAGCCCTGTCGGATCCCCCTGACGCGCCCGCAATCTATACGTTGCGCGCATTGATCAAAGGATGGTCTGAGGCAGCCATGTTGCGATTTGCGGGAATGCCAGCAACAGGCAGACCGCCAGAATCTGAAGCATCACAAACGGGATGATGCCACGATAGATCGCACCTGTCGTCACCTCTGGCGGAGCCACACCGCGCAGATAGAACAACGCAAACCCGAAGGGTGGCGTCAAGAATGACGTTTGCAGGCAAACCCCCACCATCACGCCAAACCAAATCGGATTGACGTCCATCTGAAAGATCACCGGGCCCACAATCGGAATCGTGATCAAGACGATCTCAGCATATTCCAGAAAAAAGCCCATCACGAACATCAGGATCAACACAAATGCAATCGCCCCGATCCGTCCACCGGGCAGCGCGGTCAAAATCCGCTCGACCAGTTCATCCCCTCCAAAGCCCCGGAAGATCAATGAAAAGATGGACGCCCCGATGAAGATCATGAAAATCATGCTAGTAACGATCAGGGACGAACGCGTGATTTGCGTCAACACCGGCAAAGAGACCCGCCCCTTGATGATCGCAATGACCAATGCCCCGGCCGCCCCAACGCCCGCAGCCTCGGTCGGCGTTGCAATACCCGACAGGATGGATCCCAGAACGATCAGGATCAGGCTCAGCGCGGGCAACATCACCGTAATCAGCCGCAACATGGATACTGGCGCACCCTCGGTTTTCATCGGCGGACAGGTGCGTGGGAAGAATACCGCGAGAACGATCAGGTAAGCAGCGTAAATCGCCACCAACATCAGCCCCGGCAACAAGGCACCTGCGAACAGGTCAAGGATACTCAGCGGATCAAATCCGAAATTTCCGGATTCCTGCATCGCCTTGAGATACGCACTGGACAACTGATCGCCCAGAATGATCAACAGGATCGACGGCGGGATAATCTGCCCCAATGTGCCACTGGCACAGATGATTCCGGTCGACAGCGGGATGGAATACCCGTTTCGGATCATCGTGGGCAGCGACAGCATCCCCATGGTCACAACCGTCGCCCCGACGATCCCGGTAGACGCCGCCAGCAACATCCCGACAATCAGCACTCCGAATCCAAGGCCGCCATTGATCTGACGAAAGGCCAACCCGATGGATTCGAGCATTTCTTCGGCAATGCGAGACTTTTCCAGTATCACGCCCATTATGACGAACAACAAAATGGCGACCAACACCTCGCTGGTCATGACGCCGTAAACACGCGATGGCAAAAAACCGAGGATTGAGGTGTCAAACACCCCCGCCAAAGCGCCAATCATGGCAAAGGCGAACGCCCCGCCAGCCAAGGCAAAGGCAACGGGAAAGCCCGAAAGAACAATCGCGATGACCCCAAGGAACATCGCGATACTCAGGTAATCATTTAGGAATAGTTCAGGCATCAAGGCTCTCCGTGGTGGTCGTATCGCCACCTTTGGCGGCGCGGTACGCCAGGCACACCGCTTGCAAAATCAACAAGGCGCAGGTGATCGGAATAATGGTTTTCAAGATGAACACGCCGGGCAAACCGCCGCTTTGATGCGATCCTTCCAATCGGGACCACGAATCTGCGACGAATGGCAATGACGTGTAAAACAGCCACCCCATTACCGGGATCAACAACAGGTAGCAGCCCAGAATGTTAAGGCCACGCTTATAGTGCGGCCCCGCATGTCCATAGATGACATCGACGCGCACATGGCCCTCGTGCTTTAGGGTATAGGCCGCGCCCAGCATGAAGGCGCTGGCGTGGAAATACACGTAAAGTTCCTGCAACGAGGCCCATCCAAGGCCAAAGAAATAGCGCAAAACCACAACCGCACAGACCACCAGCATCGCGGCCAGCGTAAACCACGCCACGATCCTGCCAGTCCATTCGACCACGGTCTCAATTGCGGTGATTATCCGCTCTATCATTGCATGGATCCCATCTTGGCGCACATCCTTTGTCTATCAACCTTGCCGTTTGATCTCGGTATATAGCTCAGGACGGCGTTGGTCATTCAGAGGCCACCACTCGCGCACCTGACGCACGTTGTCCAAGTCAATCGTCGTGGTAATACAGCATTCCCGATCCGGTGCTTGCGCCAAGGTCACCCCCCAAGGGTCCACGACCATCGACCGCCCGACAAAACCAATCGGTGCCGTATCCAGCGTGCCGAACATCCCCGAGCCAATGACGAAATACTGGTTATCCGTTGCGCGTGCGCGCAACAGGAATTCCCAATGATCCGCCCGAGGGGCCAAGAACGCGGTCGGCACCACGACAATCTCGGCCCCCTGCAGGGCATAGTTCAAGAACAACTCGGGAAACCGCAAATCCGAACAGATGGCAACGCCGATCTTGCACTGGTTGGTTTCGGTCATCACCATCTGGCCGCCCGGCGTCACCTTGTCGGATTCGCGCACCCTTGCAATATCCGGGCGGTTTTGCGGGTCGAACAAATGGGTTTTGCGATAGATCGTCACAATTTCGCCCGACGGACCGATGACTGGGGCGGTGTTATACACCACCCCGTCTTCACCCTTTTCATACAGCGAACCGATAACAGTCATGCCGTATTTGGCCGCCTTCTCGGCAATGCGTGCCGTGGTCGGTCCGGGAATCTCCTCGGCGATTGACTTGTACGTCTCGCTATCGCCCAGCCCGGTGCCCGTAAAGGTCTCGGGCAGGACGACCAAATCTGACCCCCGCTGCCCCGCCACGTCGAGGAAATCCAAAACCTTGCGGACGTTTCCATCTTTGTCGCGATCGCTGGCGTTGATTTGAATCACCGAGACAGTCATATCCCGGACACCGGATTGAGCAGTTTGTGTCATCCAAAGTCTCCGTAATCCAACGCGCGGGCTTGCTGATAGGCCAGTTCGGACAGACCAGACCACTGCATGGCGTCCTTGCGGAAGGCCAGAATGGAATCAAACACCTTGCGGCTGAGCGGATCTTGATCGGCGATGGCTGTGACGGTTTCGACTGTCAATTTGCCCAAACCGGTCAATACGTCGTCGTTAAAGCGGCGCAGCTCGACGCCATGCTTGTCCACGAGTGTCGCCAACGCCTGATTGTTGCGCGC
Organism: Roseovarius aestuarii; assembly: GCA_027214255.1. Taxonomy (GTDB): domain Bacteria; phylum Pseudomonadota; class Alphaproteobacteria; order Rhodobacterales; family Rhodobacteraceae; genus Roseovarius; species Roseovarius aestuarii_A. The sequence continues at coordinate 85,766 of JAPWHL010000015.1, read as the reverse complement.
CACATAACCGCTAAGCAGACGTTCGTTCAGCGCGCCCGAGCATTGCTGAAGGATCGTTTTCAGATCATCATCCAGCGAGTCCCATGCCTGTTGGTTGACGAAGTTGTCCAGAACCGTGGTTGGTTCGTGCCAGCCGGGATAGTAGTAATAGCTGGCCGCCTTATACAGGCCACCGGCAAGATCATTATAAGGGCCAACCCAGTCGGCCGCGTCGATATTGCCAGTGCTGAGAGCGCTCAACGCTTCGGCGCCGGGAACCAACATCACGTTTGCGCCCGCGGCCTTCATCACCTCGCCACCAAGACCCGGAATACGGATTTTGAGACCGTCAAAATCGGACAGCGCATTGATTTCCTTGTTGAACCAACCACCCATTTGCACGCCGGTGTTGCCACCCAACATGAATTTGCAGTTCATTTCGCCATACACTTCGTCAGCCATCGCCTGACCGTCGCCATAACGATACCATGCGTTCATTTCCTGTGTCGTCATGCCAAATGGCATTCCGGCAAGGAACTGTGCCGCAGGCACTTTGCCTTTCCAGTAATACGGCGCGGCGTGACCCATTTCAGCCGATCCACCGCTGACCGCATCCATGATTTCCAACGATGGAACCAATTCGCCCGCACCGTATATTTTCAGGTTCAGACGGCCACCAGATGCAGTGTTGACCTGCTTGGTGAAATCTTCGATCTCATCCCAAACGCCGGGCAGGCCCTTGGGCCAAAAGCTGAGAAACTTCCATTCTTTGCGATCTTGCGAAATGGCCGGCGTCGCCAATGCGGCGCTGCCGATGGTTGCGGCCCCGGTCAGAAATAGTCTGCGCTTCATGGTGGTCTCCTGTCTATCGAGGCTGCGCCCCATCACAATGCTGATCACGATTGCAAACCATGCATGCACAGTCCAATATCAATTTATACAAGATTGATCGCAAATTGCGATCAGTGGAACGACACATTGGACAGCAGACATGCAATCCGTCAGATTGACCCGTTTCGTAAAAGTTGCTGAAAAGCTGAGCTTTCGGGCCGCGGCACAGGAATTGAACCTTGCCCAGCCTGCACTTAGCCGCTCGATTGCCGAACTTGAAAAGGATCTTGGCGCGCAATTGTTCCTGCGAACGGGACGCCGCGTGTCCCTGACCCCCGCAGGCGAAGTTTTGCAACGTGAGGGCACGCAGGCTCTGCTCCAAATGGCCCGCGCCGAAGAATTAACCCGAATCGCTGCGGCTGGTGGCGTGGGAAAGCTGCGTATCGGCTATGGTGTATTCGCATCGACTGGCCCGATGTCGGAAATCGTTCTTGAGTTCAACCGGCTGCATCCCATGTCCTCGGTCCGGCTCTTTCATCTTGCGACGACCGAACAGCTTGCACAGATTTCCTCGGGACAGATCGATCTGGGATTTGCCTTTTCGCTGGCCTGTAGCCCGCCGTGGCAATCCATGCCCATCTCTTCCGAGCAGTATGTCGTGCTTGTCTCCACGCAAAACCCGCTTGCACGTTGCAGCTCGATTGAATTGTCGCAATTGGCAAATGAAGGCTTTGTCTTGGGTAATCAAGACAGATGGGGCCCCTACCGTACAATGATCGACGGGCTGTGCGCGGGCCACGGGTTCTTGCCGCGCGTCATGGAAGAAGCCGACGATCTGCCGATCCTCATGACGTTGATTTCATCCAATATCGGTATTGCCCTGCATGGGGCCGCAATTTGCCAATCCCTGCCCCCGGGGATCAAGGCCATTCCTCTGGAAACCGAACAACACACAGTGGACATCAGTCTGGCATGGCAGGACGGGGCCGATACGCATAACCCGCTCGTGCACAATTTCATCGATGTGGCACGCAAGGTGCTAAAGAATTCCCCGCGCCAATACCGCTTGTAGCGGGCATCACCGCCGTCTGGGCGCACAAACCACATTCCAGTGCCAAAACACTTGCCCGAATCCATTCGGTCTGCGATGCAAAGCGGGATGGTGACGGATCGGCCTCGGCCTGTCCGACTTAAAAGGGAACACGGTGCAGGCCTTGGCCTTAATCCGTGACTGCCCCCGCAACTGTGAGCGGTGAGCGATGTCGTAACATGCCACTGGGCAATATGCCCGGGAAGGTGCGATCATCGCTTTGACCCGCAAGTCAGGAGACCTGCCATCTCCGGTGTTTTTGACACCGCAGTCACCTGAACCCGGGCGGGGTGCCTCGGAGAAAGAGCTGATCAAGATGGACCAGACTGGCCTGACGATATCGCATGCTTTCCGTTGTATCCGCCCATTTGCGCGGAGGGCGCGATGCATACGGAAAAGACACTTGATCAACTTCAACTAAACCCCACCACCCCCGAACGGGCCCGCGAATTGGGCCAATTGGGTTATATGCAATGGCTGGGCGGCCTGCCTGCCCATGCCGACTACGAGGCCGAAGCGGTAAAGGCCTATCTGATGGCGATGGATTTCATCGACACGGATCCGACGATTGCAGTGTTCTGCGCGCTTTTGCGCCGTTCTTTGCGTCGTCCACTTCAACCGCTGGATCTGGCGCTACCGAAACCGGCGCGCCGGGGGGGCGCACGGGCACGCCGACGCAGCCTTTGAATGCCGGTCGCACGTTTAAGTGAGGCGTGCGACCGATCCATGCCCTCTGTGGGGCGACCATAGACATTTGATGCAAACGCGTGCGGTTTGCCGCGGCTTCGCCATGTTTAAGGCCCAAATACGTTGAAATGAGCGGTTAATAAAATGGGTTAAGAAACGACAAACCGGAGACTTGCGCGATGACCGTTCTTTCCTGCCACGCACGCCATGCGCGTTTATTTGAGCTGATCCGTCAGCAAACCCGCGCGCGTGACATCACACAGCGCCTTCAATTGGCACCGCGCCTTAGCGACGCGGCCTTGATGGATGTTGCGCGTCGTGCTGCGGATTCATGGCAGAAATTGTGCTGACAAACAGCGCGACCAAAACCTAGGGTTCAGCCCTTGAACCCCGTCGCCACAACAAATTTCTCGGAACTATCCGCCCGGCTGCTGGGGGGTTTGACGTTGGCAACTTTGCTAAACCGCTGCTTGAGAAGTTTTTGCAAATCGCCCTCGGCGCCGCCAGCCAGCACCTTGGACACGAACGTGCCGCCCTCTTCCAGAACGTCAAAGGCCAGATAGGCCGCTGCCTCGCACAGCATGATGATCCGCAGGTGGTCAGTCTGCTTGTGCCCCGAGCTGGACGCGGCCATGTCCGACATCACCACATCCGCCCGTCCGCCCAGCCACTCCTTGACCTTGTCATCCGCGCCTTCATCCAGAAAATCCAGTACATGGACCTCGGCCCCGGCGATCGGCTCCACCTCTTGCAGGTCAACGCCGATGATACGCCCGACGGCCTTGCCGCCTTTATCACCCAAGGCATTGATGCGCGGCACAGCCACCTGAATCCAGCCACCGGGCGCACAGCCCAGATCCAAAACGCGCGCGCCGGGCACCAGAAACCGGAATTTATCATCCAGTTCCATGATCTTGAAAGCCGCCCGCCCGCGATACCCTTCGTTGCGCGCCCGCACCACATACGGGTCGTTCAACTGCCGCTGCAACCAGCGTGTCGAGGATGCAGTACGCCCGCGCGCTGTCTTGACCTTAATGGTCAAGTCGCGTTGCCCCCTGCCCGAAGTGTTCTTACCGTCTGGACCCTTGGCCATCAGTTATCCTTATCCGTCAAAACCCCGTCCGCAGACATTTGGGCATATAGCATTCCTTCGCGCAGACCGCGATCCGCAACTGACAACCGATCCGTCGGCCAGCAACGCAACAGCGCCTGCAAAATTGCCGCCCCGGACATGATCAACGCGTGCCGGTCCAAACCGATGCGCGGATCACGACGACGCCCGATCGGCCCCAGCGCCAGATAGCTGTGAATGACCTTGTCGATCTCGTCCGAGGTCATACGCAGCCCGTCCACGCGGTTGCGATCATAACGCTTTAGCCCCAGATGGCTGGCTGCCACCGTCGTCACCGTTCCCGACGTACCGACAATCTGGAACCCGGCGCGCGACTGCTCGCTTTTGTAGGGCGAAAATTCGGTGAGGTTTTCCTCAAAAAACCAGCTCATCAAGGCAAAGCGTGCCGCGTCATCTTCGACGTCATGAAATTGATCGCGCAACGTGGCAACGCCCAACGGCACGCTGATCCAGTCGACGACGCGCGCGCGTGGCACTCCACCATCGACCACATGAAACCCGCCGTGCAGGCGCATCAAAGCGCGGCGGCGGTCCTCGCGCGGGACGTCGGTCAGATCAATCCAGACCAACTCGGTTGAGCCGCCACCGATATCCACCACCAGCAACTGATCAGTTTCCTTACTGACCAGCGGCGCACAGCTAACCACGGCCAGCTGTGCCTCTTCCAGTGGGGTGATCACGTCCAGCTTCAGGCCAGTTTCGCGTCGCACGCGGGCCATGAAGGTCGCCCCGTTTTCCGCGCGGCGACAGGCCTCGGTCGCTACAAGGCGCATCGATACCACCTTGTGGCGGGTCAATTTTTGCTGACAAACACGCAATGCCTGAATGGTTCGGTTGATAGAGGTGCGCGACAAGCGGCCGGTTTTTTCCAACCCTGCCCCCAACTGAACCGACTTCGAGAAGCTGTCCACGACTCGAAATTGATTGCCGCGCGGTTCGGCAATCAACATTCTGCAACTGTTCGTGCCCAGATCCAAAGCACCATATAACGGCGCTCGGCCGGACGGTTTCGGCGCGGGGCTTTCGACCGGTTTCGGGATCGCGCCCGCACCTTCGGGACGCTTGGGCGTCATGACTGATACGCCCTCCAATTCGAGTTAAGTTAAAACTATGTGTTTCACTCCGTTTGCGCAAGCATTGCCGCACCTCATCTTGATGTTGAGAATTATTGACATCAACCACGGTGGCCGTTGACATGGGCAACCGTTAGAAAGGTCCTCATAAGAGGCCACGTCGCTGATGCATTGCGTTCTGTCGAAATTGACCCCTATGGGGCACGAGGCGTGCATTAGAGAAGTACAAGAAAATAAGGGGAATCAGGCATGGTAGACGTCACGGTTGTATATTGGCGCGATATTCCGGCGCAGGTGATGGTCGGAAAAGGACGGTCTGCATCGAAAAAACCGCTGCCTGAACGGTTTGAACAGGCGATTGACCGCGCTGCCATGAAAGTAGGCGCGAATGACACCGACGCCTATCTGGCCGAATGGCGCAAGGCCGCCCCCTATTCTGTCGAAGGCGACGCAGCCGAGGTCGTTGAAGCCGAGGTCGCCCGTTTGGACGCAGAGTATGACAAGGACCGCATCAAGGCGCTGATCGCCAACGATGGCTGGAACCCTGCCCCCACCGCATGATGCCCCATTCGATTAAGGAGGCCCTGATGGCCCTGTTCAATTTCAAAAAACGCGACGCCTCCGCTTCGCCAGCTGTCAATGGCGCGGCGGCTGCCCAGGTCGAGGCGCTGCTGAAAGGCTATTCCATCGAAGTGATGCCGCGCACCGCCGAAAAAGTCGCGGACCTGCGCGATCTTCTGCCCGCAGACACCCGCGTCTATATCGCTCATATCGAAGGCACACCCATCGAAGATATGGTCGCCACGGCCAAACGCATCGCTGACGAAGGCTATCCCGTCATGCCGCATTTTCCTGCGCGCATCATCAAGGACCGCGCCACGCTGGCCGACTGGATCGCACGGTATCAAGGCGAAGCAGGCGTTGATCAGGCGCTGTTGCTGGCAGGGGGCGTTGATAAGCCTCACGGAGAGTTCGACAGCTCGATGCAACTGCTTGAATCCGGCGCCTTTGGCGATGCTGGCTTTAAACGCCTGCACGTCGCGGGCCACCCCGAAGGCAATCGCGACATCGACCCCGACGGATCAATGACCAATGTTGACGCCGCGCTGCGCTGGAAGCAGGCATTTTCGGAAACCTCCGACGCGCAGATGGCACTGGCCACGCAGTTTGCTTTCGACGCTGCTCCAATCATCAAATGGGCCGATGATCTTACAGCGGCGGGTATCACCCTGCCCATCCATATCGGCATTGCCGGTCCTGCCAAGCTGCAGACCTTGATCAAATTCGCCATCGCTTGTGGTGTTGGACCCTCGCTGAAAGTGCTGCAAAAGCGCGCGATGGACGTGACCAAACTGTTGTTGCCCTATGAGCCAACCGAGGTGTTGACCCAACTGGCCGCGCACAAGGCGGCGCACCCGGATTTCAACATCACCAACGTCCATTTCTTTCCATTGGGTGGCATCAAGACCAACGCCACATGGGCGATTGAAAACGGCGGCGCTTCGGGCCGCCCCGTCAACGCCAGCTAAAGCCAACGCCGACTGAAACAGCGGCATGTTCTGCCGCCGTCCTGAAACCACCTGAAAGGCCAGAAATGACCCGTACTGTTGTCGAGAGCAAAACAAAAACCGCCATCATCGGGTTCGATCAACCCTTTTGCGTGATCGGAGAACGCATCAATCCCACCGGTCGCAAGAAACTGGCGGCGGAATTGGAAGCCGGAGATTTCTCGACCGTCGAGGCAGACGCCGTGGCACAGGTCGCCGCCGGGGCGACCGTCTTGGATATCAACGCGGGCGTGGTCTATAACTCCAACCCAAACCCGAATGAAACCGAGCCCCCCTTGATGACCAAAGTTGTCGAACTGGTGCAGGGGCTGGTTGATGTGCCGCTGTGCATCGACAGCTCGGTTCCCGCAGCCCTTGAGGCCGGTTTGAAAGCTTGCGAAGGCCGCCCGTTGCTGAACTCGGTCACAGGCGAAGAAGACCGTCTGGAATTTGTCCTGCCATTGGTCAAAAAATACAACGTGCCGGTCGTGGCGATTTCCAACGACGACACCGGGATTTCCGAAGACCCTGACGTGCGCTTTGAAGTGGCCAAGAAGATCGTGCAACGCGCTGCCGATTTCGGCATTCCTGCTCATGATATCGTGGTCGACCCGCTGGTGATGCCAATTGGCGCCATGGGCACGGCAGGCCTGCAGGTGTTCACACTGGTGCGCCGCCTGCGCGAAGAACTGGGCGTGAACACCACATGCGGTGCATCCAACATCAGCTTTGGCCTGCCCAACCGCCACGGGATCAACAATGCCTTCCTGCCAATGGCCATGGGGGCCGGCATGACCAGCGCGATCATGAACCCCATCGCCCTGCCCGTGAAACAGGCCGAAATGGAAGCAAAGAAGGCCGAAATTATCGCCGCAGGCCTGATCATCCCCGACGATATGGACGATGAAACCTTCTGTAACCTTTTCGGTCTGGGCAGCACGAAACCCCGCGCGGGCAAAGAAATGGAAGCCATTCTGGCCGCCAACTTCTTGACCAACAATGACCCGCACGGCGGCAACTGGATCAAGTTCAACAAGGCCCCGCCCAAAGCAGGCGAAGAAGGCCGTGGCCGTGCCGGGCGCACCGGTGGCCGCCGCCGCCGGTGAAATGACAACAAACGTATCAAGAAGCCCCGCCTTGGCGGGGCTTTTTATTGGCGGTCGTCCTTGGAACAACGCGGTGCCTGTGTCCCGAAAATTCGGATGCCTTCGGCGAAGGTATTTTGGGAAAGATGAAATACAAGGCGGTGTGCGTATCCTAACGCCTCCACAGAAAAAGGGGGGCCCGAAAGCCCCCCGTGAGTTTCGCCGCTCAGGCTCACTCTTTCATAGTACCGCTCGGTTCATGCCTGCGGCCTGAACGCCGTCCAAGGCGAGCGCACCCGCCTCCTGACTTCTGCGAGACCCTGTTAGGCTTCGCAGGGGGTATACGGAATTAGTGCCATGGTTTTGGCTTCCGGCCCCCTTGGTTGGCATTGGACGCGGCGGTTGCCCCCGCGCCCAAGAATTTTAGCTACAGCCCGACGTGCCACCGCAGGTGTTGCACTTCATGCAGGTGCCGTTGCGTACCAGCGTGTAATTGCCGCAATCACCGCAAGCCTCGCCCTCGTAGCCTTGCATCTTGGCCTTGGCGCGCGCGTCCATATGCACGGCGCCTGCCGTGACCGTTGTCGCACTGGTCATCACCGCCGTCGCACCGGCCGTTTCGGGCACCAACGATTGCAGACTTGCGACGGGATCAACCGCGGATGCGCTATCTGCAAAGGATTGACCGCCATTCAGCACATACAGCTCTTGTGGAAGACGTTTGCGCAGATAACCGGTCGAGCTGATCTGCTTTAGCACTTCCAGAGACTTGGTCGCTGCGGCTTCGCTCATCTCGCTGATGTTGTTCACACCATCTTCGACGCCACGCCCCAGATCATCAAAGCTGTGACCCTCGGGTTTGACATGCGCCAGATCGGTGCGATCCAGATAGCTGACCGCCAGTTCGCGGAAGATATAGTCAAGGATCGAGGTCGCGTTCTTGATGCTGTCATTGCCTTGCACCATGCCCGAGGGTTCGAACTTGGTGAAGGTAAAGGCGTCAACGAACTCTTCCAGCGGCACGCCATATTGCAGGCCCACCGACACGGCGATGGCAAAGTTGTTCATCATCGCGCGAAAGCCTGCGCCCTCTTTATGCATATCGATAAAGATTTCGCCCAGTTGCCCATCCGAATATTCGCCGGTGCGCAGATAGACCTTGTGCCCCCCGATGACAGCCTTTTGGGTATAACCCTTGCGCCGTTCGGGCATTTTTTCGCGGTGGAACTTGGTGACCTCTTTGATCACGATCTTTTCGACGATCTTTTCGGCCAAAACCGCGGCTTTTTCCTGATTAGAGCCGGTCTCCATGATCTCGGCCGCCTCGTCGTCATCTTCAATCAGCGATGCTGCCAACGGCTGGCTGAGTTTGGACCCATCGCGATAGAGCGCGTTCGCTTTGACACCCAGGCTCCAGCTAAGCTCATAGGCCTTCTGGCAGTCTTCGATCGTGGCATCATTGGCCATGTTGATCGTTTTGGAAATTGCACCGGAGATGAACGATTGTGCCGCTGCCATCATGTGAATGTGGCTTTTAACGCTCAGATAACGCGTGCCTTTTTTCCCGCACGGGTTGGCGCAATCAAAGATGTGATAGTGCTCGGCCTTTAGGTGCGGCGCGTGTTCCAGCGTCATGGTTCCGCATACGTGATCGTTGGCGGCATCAATATCCGCGCGGCTGTAGCCCAGATGCGCTAGCAAATCGAACGTGGGATCGTTCAGCTTGGCGGCAGGAATGCCCAGAACGTTGGTGCAGAATTCGGCGCCCAAAGTCCATTGATTGAACACAAAGCGGATGTCGAATGCGCTGCCTAGGGCCGCTTCGATCTTTTGGATTTCATTCGCTCCAAAGCCGTGCCCGATCAGCGAAGTATGGTTGATCCCCGGTGCGTTGCCGATGCTGCCGTGACCGACTGCATAGCTAATGATTTCTTCGATCTGTGCCGACCCGTATCCCAGCATTTCCAAAGCGGCAGGAACGGATTGGTTGATGATCTTGAAGTAACCGCCACCCGCAAGTTTCTTGAATTTGACCAATGCGAAATCAGGTTCGATGCCGGTGGTGTCACAATCCATGACCAGACCAATGGTGCCCGTCGGCGCAATCACAGTGGATTGCGCGTTGCGATAGCCGTGTTTTTCGCCCAGTTTCAGCGCCTCGTCCCAGCTGGACATGGCCAATTCCACCAGACGGCTGTCAGGACAGTTCGCGGCGTCCAGCGGCACAGGTTTGACCGCCAGACTCTCGTACCCTTCGGTCTCGCCATAGGCGGCCTTGCGGTGATTGCGCATCACGCGCAGCATGTGCTCCTTGTTGCGCTCATACCCCGAAAACGGGCCCAGTTCTCCGGCGATCTCGGCGCTGGTGGCATAGCTGACACCGGTCATGATGGCCGTCAAAGCGCCACACAGGGCACGGCCTTCATCGCTGTCATAGCCAAGGCCCATATTCATCAGCAACCCACCGATGTTGGCATAGCCCAAGCCCAAAGTGCGGAAGTCATAGCTGCGTTGCGCGATCTCCTTGGACGGGAATTGCGCCATCATCACGCTGATTTCCAATGTCAGGGTCCAAAGACGCGAGGCATGCATGTAAGCCTCGGCGTCGAAGCGGCCCTTTTCGTAGAATTTCAGCAAGTTCATCGAAGCCAGGTTACAGGCGGTGTCATCGAGGAACATGTATTCCGAACAAGGGTTTGAGCCACGAATCTCACCGTCTTCGGGGCATGTGTGCCACGCGTTGACTGTGTCGTGATACTGAATACCCGGATCGGCGCAGGCCCATGCCGCGTGACCCACATCTTCCCACAGATCGCGGGCCTTTATGGTCTTGGCCACAGAACCGTCGGTGCGGTTGATCAGCGCCCAGTCCGCATCGTCCTTGACCGCCTGTAAGAAGGCATCGGTCACGCGGATCGAGTTGTTTGAGTTCTGGCCCGACACGCTTGCATAGGCTTCGCTGTCCCAATCAGTGTCGTAGGTCGGGAATTCAATGCTGTCATACCCCTGCTTGGCATAATCCAGCACACGTTTGACGTAGGTTTCGGGGATCGAGGATTTCTTTGCGCCACGAATGGCGGCTTTCAACTGCGCATTCTTTTTTGGATCGACCGAATCTTCGGTGCTGCCATCCCATGCGCGGATCGCGCCAAAGATGTCATTCAACCGTTCTTCGTGCATCTTGGAACCGGCAACGATGCTGGCAACCTTTTGCTCTTCCTTGACTTTCCAGTTGATGAATTCCTGAATATCGGGGTGATCCGCGTCACAAATCACCATCTTGGCTGCACGGCGCGTCGTGCCGCCCGACTTGATCGCGCCTGCCGCCCGATCACCAATCTTCAAAAAGCCCATCAGACCCGAAGACTTGCCGCCACCCGACAGGGATTCCCCCGCCGCACGCAGGCTGGAAAAGTTCGTGCCCGTGCCCGAACCGTATTTGAACAAGCGCGCCTCGCGCACCCAAAGGTCCATGATGCCACCGTCGCCGACCAGATCATCCGCAACGGATTGAATAAAGCACGCATGAGGCTGTGGATGCTCATAGGCACTGGTTGATTTCGTCAACTCGCCCGTCTGGTAATCCACATAGAAGTGGCCCTGACCGGGGCCATCAATGCCATAGGCCCAGTGCAGACCGGTGTTAAACCACTGCGGGCTATTAGGTGCAGCCATCTGGCGGGCCAGCATCACGCGCATCTCATCGAAATAGGCCTCGGCATCGGCCTCGGTGGTAAAGTAACCACCCTTCCATCCCCAATAGGTCCATGCACCGGCCAGACGGTCGAACACTTGCTTGGCGCTGATTTCGCCGCCCTTGGCAACGTCGTCACCATCGGGAACCGAGCGCCACAGGAATTCGGGCACACCCTTTTCCTTCACGCGCTTCAGTTTCGCGGGCACGCCCGCCTTACGGAAATACTTCTGGGCAATGACATCGCTGGCAACCTGGCTCCAACCGGCGGGAACTTCGACGCCGTCCAGCTTGAATACCGTGGTGCCATCCGGGTTGCGAATCTCTGAGCTGGTGGTGACGAACTCCAGATCGGCGTATGCGTCTTGTCCTGCCTTAGTGAATTTCCGTTCAATCTTCATGTTTGCTGCCCCATGTCTCAGCCTCAAATATTTTGCAAATGGCCGACGTTGCAGCCTCATGCGCTCATTGTTGGGCCGCAGATATCCCATTGATTGCGTTAGATTTCACGCAATCATCATGCCCGACCTCCGCCCGGCGATGTAAACGAGGTTATCCCTGCTCGACCCCTGCCACACTATATCTAGTGGCATCACGTCTGATTGGCACAATCTGGCGTATTCAGGCATATCGGGTCAACACATCTTTTGTATCAAAATGGGACTAAATTCAGTTGACCTTTTCGGTCAGGGCAGATGCGGAAGCTTCTGCCCGATTCATCCCCAGTATCATCCACAACACGCTTTGGTTTGGTCGTCCCGCGAAAGCATTGATATTCGGCTGGCTTAGCGGAAAAAACTGAATTGATGCTACAACTCTGCCCTGCGCAAATCGGTGTGCTGTTAACTATTTGCCGATACAGCCTGACGTAACGTCAATCATTGCAGCGATGTCACAACCAAGAAGAACTCGGCCACAAACAGCAAATTTGCCCGCGTCAGCGCCGCAGGCAAAATTCTCGGAATTCATAAAACTGGGAATATATGGTCGGGGCGGCGAGATTCGAACTCACGACCCCCTGTACCCAAAACAGGTGCGCTACCAGACTGCGCCACGCCCCGAACCATGGGCGGTGTCTACTGCGCTTTTCCCGGGTTGAAAAGCCCAAATTTCATCTTCTTGACAACCTTTAGCAGGGCCAGGCCGCAGAAGTGTTCGCAAAGGCAGGATGACGGATGTGACTACCCGGTTTTATCCCCATAAGACGCGATAATCCGCCGTTGATTTCCAGCACGGCCTTGATTCCATCCCCACCCAGAATCGGCGTGGTATCGTGGGGAGTGGCATTCGAATGGATTTTTTGCACGACACCAGCGGAGTCGATAAAAATCATATCTAAAGGAATCAGTGTGTTTTTCATCCAAAAGCTGACCCGCTTGGCCTCGGGGTAGACAAACAGCATTCCGGCGCTTTTTGGCATGTATTCGCGATTCATCAGACCCGTCGCGCGTTCGGCCTCGTCATCTGCCAATTCGATAGAGAATCGCGCCTGCCCCCAATCGCCACGCAGCTCAACCTGATCCAGCCGGCACGCGCTCTGAGTTGCAGATTGCTCAGTTGCAAAGGCACCGCCACCCGACAGACCAAACGCCAAGACAGGCGCCAGAAACAACCGGCTTACTTTGCTGCGCTTTCCCATCCACAAACCTCCATCGCAATGCGTCCGCGCTTGCCTTCGATGACTCGGACAGCCACCGCTTCTCCGGGCAGCAGATTGGCCAAACCGGATCGGCGCAGAACTTCGATATGAACGAAAACATCTTCGTTGCATCCAAAGGTATTGGCAAACCCAAATCCCTTGGCCTTATCGAACCATTTGATGCGCGCAGCTTCTAAAGGTGTGTTTCGCATGACCTCGGGGTCAACGGTCTCTAGGTCGGCAAGCCCGCTGTTGTCCAGCGACTCGGGCGGGCTGATGGCAAGAACGGCCACGGCCTGTACGCCCCGTTCGGTATCCTGAATGTCGATTTCGACACCGGCATTATCAGCGACTGAGCTTTGACCGAAATTACGCAGAACATTTGCATGTAGCAAAATATCCGCACCGCATTCGTCAGCCACGACAAAGCCAAAACCTTTGACGGGATCAAACCACTTTACGCGTCCATGCACTCTGCGGACAGTTTCAACCATCGCTGTTTGAACACCCTTGCTAGACATCGGTCCATTTCGCCGACCGCCCTGTTGTCGGATAACATGGCAGCACTTGCAAGTCAGTTTACTAACGCAGAATCAATACATTGCATTTCACGTGACGTGAACGTCACGGGTTCAGGCGGCAAATTTCCCATGGATCCAGAGCTGTTTCGCGCTGCCATTTAAACCGATCGTGCAATCGAAAATCGCCGTCAGCCCAGAATTCTATCTCGACTGGCGTCACCTTGAAACCGCCCCAAAAAGGCGGGCGCGTCGGGTTCAATCCTTGCTTGGCCGACACTTTGGCGACTTCGGCCATCAAGGCGCTGCGTGACGCCAATGGGCGCGACTGTTGCGAGGCCCACGCCCCCAGCCGGCTTTTGAGGGACCGGGATTCGTAATAGGTATCGGCCTCGGGCCCTTCAAAGCGGGTTGTGGTTCCGCGTACGCGCACCTGCCGGCGTAAACTCTTCCAGTGCATAACAAATGCGGCCTTGCCCGTTTCGGCAATCTCTTGTCCTTTGGCGCTGTCGTAATTGGTGTAAAAGACAAACCCGTCCGACGTGATATCTTTGAGCAGTACCATACGTACGTTTGGCAGCCCGTCGGCATTTACCGTCGCCAATGCAATAGCGTTGGGATCGTTCACTTCGACAGCTTCGGCCTCGGTCAGCCAATCGCGCGCGATCTGAAACGGATCGTCCCCTGCAAATTTACCGCTGCGATCTGCCATCTGTTGCCCCTCACACTGCTAAACACCGTCGGCTTGCCAAAGATCACGGCATGGCCACCTGCCCCGCTATTGCGAATCACTCGGATCATCAACCTGAAGATTGTCTGCCTGACGGTTCGATCTTGCAACTCCTCACAGAATACGGGCCTGCAAGGTCACAGTGATCTTACCGTTCCAAGTGCAGGCCTTGATGCAGGCATGGGGATCGCATAAAGGATCGTATTGTTGCTGAAATAGGGCGGGACCTGAACATGTCAAACAACCTTCTTGCGGGCAAGCGTGGTCTGATCATGGGCCTAGCCAACGATAAATCCATCGCTTGGGGTATCGCGCGTGCCTGCGCCGACGCGGGGGCCGAACTGGCATTCACCTATATGGGCGACGCGTTCAAGAAACGTGTTGAACCACTGGCGGCGTCGCTTGGGTCCAAGCACATGTTTGATTGCAATGTCTCGGACCCCGAGTCGATTGATGCAGCATTTGCCGAGATCGAAAAGGCATGGGGCAAGATTGACTTCTTGGTGCATGCCATTGGGTTTTCGGACAAAAACGAACTTCGTGGGCGGTATGTCGATACCAGCCGCGACAATTTCCTGATGACGATGGACATCAGCTGCTACAGCTTTACGGCCGTGGCGCAGCGCGCCGAAAAACTGATGGAGCCTGGCGGATCCATGTTGACCCTGACCTATTACGGCGCCGAGCAGGTCATGCCGCATTACAACGTTATGGGCGTTGCCAAGGCGGCGTTGGAAGCGTCGGTGAAATATCTGGCCGAGGATCTGGGCAAGGACGGCATCCGCGTCAACGCCATTTCCGCCGGCCCGATCAAGACACTGGCCGCCAGCGGTATCGGTGATTTCCGCTATATCCTGAAATGGAACGAGCTGAACTCGCCCCTGCGCCGCAACGTGACCATCGATGATGTGGGCAAATCTGCACTGTATCTCCTAAGTGATCTGGGCAGCGGCGTGACGGGCGAAAACCTGCATGTCGACGCAGGATATCATATTGTCGGTATGAAGGCCGTGGACGCGCCGGACATCGACGCGACCAACAAGGGCTGATCGCGGTCATGGATTGGGCTCATCTGGCGGCATTTAACGGCGTGTTACTGGCGGCGTTGCTGAGCCCCGGACCAGCCATGCTGGTGGCTTTGCGCACAACCTTGATCGAAGGTCGGTTTGCCGGAATGATGCTGGGCTTGGGTCTGGGCACGGCGGCTGCGGTATGGACTTTGATGGCGCTGATGGGGCTGAACGCGGTGTTTACGGTGGTGCCGCTGGCCTATCTTGCGCTGAAAATCATCGGAGCGGCCTATCTGATTTATCTGGCTGTGATGATCTGGCGCGACGCCGCCTCTCCACTGGACACCGCCACACCCGTCGCACGCCAAAACCCGTTCCTGCGCGGTCTGTTTGTTAATCTCAGCAACCCCAAGTCGATGTTGTTCGCAGCCTCGGTTCTGGTGGTGATCTTTCCGCGTGATCTGACATCCGGCAACATTGCGGTGATCGTGATCAACCATATGGTGATTGAATGGCTGGCCTACGGTGCCTTTGCGCTGTTGCTGTCGACGCCTGCGGCGCGCAACGGATACCTTAGATTGAAACCCGTGTTTGACCGCGTCGCCGCAACCGTTCTGGGCGCGCTTGGCCTGCGTCTGATGCTGGACCGCACCTGAAGGAGGCCTTTGATGTCTGACCGCCTACCCCACGAGAAAGGCTTCCACGTCAGCTGGGATCAGCTGCACCGCGATTCGCGCACATTGGCGCTGCGTCTAGACGGCAAGGGGCCGGACGACGGCGCATGGCGTGCGGTCGTGGCCATAACACGCGGCGGCATGGCCCCGGCCATGATTGTCGCGCGCGAGCTGGATATTCGCGTGGTCGATACGATCAGCGTCAAAAGCTATGACAATCAAAGCCAGTCCGAAGCCAAAGTGATCAAATCTCCCGATCCCGAAATCATCGGTGACGGCACCGGCATTCTGGTGATCGACGATCTGGTCGATACCGGGCGCACGTTGGACGTTGTGCGCGCGGCAATGCCAAAGGCCCATATTGCAACCGTGTATGGCAAACCATTGGGTCTGAGCCGGGTGGATACCTATGTCGGACGCGTGGATCAGGACAGCTGGATCTACTTTCCGTGGGACATGGCCTTGCTTTACGTTCCGCCCTATCGGGGCGGCTGACGCTTCGTTCCATTCAGGAGTCTGATATGAGCCGCACCGAACGCACGTTTACCCCGCCGGTCATGGATTCGCGGCGCTGGCTGGCAGGTGTCACCCATCCGGCCGACCGCCCGTTGATTAACGTCAGTCAGGCCGCTCCTGTTGATCCCCCGCCCGAGGCCCTGCGCCGAGTTATTTCCGAAGCCGCATTGACCCGCGCGGATGCACATCTTTATGGGCCTGTTCTAGGCAATGACGATCTGCGCAGCGAGGTCGCCAGCCAGTGGAGCACCGCCTATGGCGGGTCGTTGGGCCCGGACAATGTCGCCATCACCTCGGGCTGCAATCAGGCGTTTTGCGCCGCCATCGCCGCGCTCTGCGATGAGGGCGACGAAGTCATTCTGCCGACGCCATGGTATTTCAATCACCGTATGTGGCTGGACATGAACGGTGTGCGCACTGTGCCCTTGCCGACCGGCCCTGCCCTGTTGCCTGATCCGGACGCCGCCGCAGCCCTGATCACCCCGCGCACCCGCGCATTGGTACTGGTGACACCCAACAATCCCGGCGGCGTAGAATATCCCGCAGATCTGGTGCGGGCGCTGTTTGATGTAGCCCAACAGCACGGCATCGCCCTGATTTTGGATGAAACATATCGCGATTTTGACGCGCGATCAGATGCGCCCCACAATCTGTTCACCGACCCCAATTGGGGCGACACCCTGATCCAGCTCTATTCGTTTTCCAAAGCCTACCGCCTGACCGGGCACCGCGTCGGCGCGATGGTCGCTGCCCCGGCGCGCATCGCCGAGATCGAGAAATTTCTGGATACCGTCGCCATTTGCCCCAACCAACTGGGGCAGATCGCGGCCCTTTGGGGGATGCAAAACCTAGGCTCATGGCTGGCCGGTGAGCGAGCCGAGATTCTGGATCGGCGCGCGGCAATCAACGACAACATGCCCCAGTTGGTCCAACAGGGATGGAAACTGTTGGGCGTCGGGGCCTATTTCGCCTATCTCCAGCACCCGTTTGCAGGCTCCAGCGCCGATTTGGCCCCGAAACTGGTGCAAGATGCCGGTGTCTTGCTGTTGCCGGGCACCATGTTCACCCCCCCCGGCGACGTGGCCGGCACCCGCCAGATGCGCATCGCTTTTGCCAATGTGGATCGCACCGGGATCAACTCGCTGTTTGCGCGGCTTGCCGGTCTGGGCTGGCCTCTTGCACCGGACGGGGGCAGCGCGTAGACAGTCGTTCACACCCAAAAACAGCAGTCATGCAAAGGGCATCGGATGAAGCGCGGCAACAGTATTTCTAAATCGGCCATGTGGGTTTTGATGGCCCTTCTGATCCTTGGTCTTGGCGGATTCGGCGTGACCAATCTGGGCGGCAGTATCAGCAGCGTCGGCGCTGTTGGCGACTCCGAGATTGACGTCAATGACTATGCCCGCGCCCTGCGCAACGAGGTCAATGCGCTTCAGGCAGAATCCGAGACGCAAGTATCCTTCGCTCAGGCGGATGCGGCAGGCATTACGCAGCTGGTGCTGGCGCGTCTGGTGGCCAATGCCGCGTTGGACAATGAAACCCGTGATATGGGTATTTCCGTCGGCGACGTCACCTTGCGTGATCAAATTCTGGACATCCCCGGCTTTCAGGGGCTGGACGGAAATTTCGACCGCGAAGCCTATTCGTTCACCCTGCAACAAGCCGGTCTGAACGAGGCGCAATTCGAAGATACAGTCCGGCGCGACACCGCACGCACCTTGTTGCAAGGGGCCGTCATCTCGGGTGTTCATGCCCCCGATGCCTATTCCGAGACATTGCTGAACTACATTGCGGAATCTCGTGACATCACTTTTGCGGCACTTGGCCGGGCTGATCTGAAAACCGGCCTGCCCGTCGCCACCGAAGACGACCTGCGCGCGTATCATCAATCGCACCTGCCCGATTTCACCACCCCCGAAGTCAAACGCATCAGCTATGCGTGGCTGACACCGGAAATGATCATCGACGACATCAAGGTCAGCGAAGAGATGTTGCGCGAGCTGTATCAAGATCGCATCGCTGAATTCCAGCAACCCGAGCGTCGGCTGGTCGAACGTCTGGCCTTTGCCGATACTGCCGCAGCCGAGGACGCGCTGAGCGCGATCACTTCGGGCGACAGCAGCTTTGAGGCACTCGTCGAGGACCGCGGCCTTAGCATGAACGACATTGATCTGGGCGATGTCAGCCAGCAGGATCTGGGCCCCGCCGGTGAGACCGTCTTTGGCGCGCAAGCGGGCGATGTGGTTGGCCCTGTGACCACTGCTATCGGCCCGGCGTTGTTTCGTGTGAATGCGGTTCTGCAAGCCAGCAACACCCCCTTCGAAGAGGCCGAACCGATGTTGCGGGATGCGCTGGCGGGTGATCGCGCCAGCCGCGTGGTCGACGATCAGATGGACGCGATCGACGACCTGCTGGCGGGTGGCGCAACCATCGAAGAACTGGGCGAAGAAACCGACATGCGCGTCGCAATCATTGACTGGCACGAAGGTGTCAAAGAAGGCATCGGCGCTTACGAGGCATTCCGTGCCGCCGCGAAAAACGTGAAAATCGGCGATTACCCCGAGGTGATCAGCCTAGAAGACGGCGGCATTTTTGCCATGCGTCTGGACACGATTATTGATCCTGAAATCGAACCGCTGGAAGATGTCCGCGACAGCGTTCAGGCCGCATGGGCCGCCGAAACAACTGTGACGGCGCTGCGTGAGCAGGCCGAAGCCATCATCACGGCACTGAAGTCAGGTGCGTCTTTTGCCGATCAGGGCCTGTCACCTCAGACGGCAACCGATCTGACGCGGCGCAGTTTTCAGCCCGACACGCCGCCCGAGTTCATCTCGACAGTGTTTGGCATGGATCAGGGTGACGTGACCTTGCTGGAAGGCGAATCTCAGGTCTATATCCTGCGTCTGGACGCCATCAACGCCCCCGACACCAGCGACGCCGAACTTGAAACTCTGCGCAGTGGACTGTCCGATGCCGCCGCCAGCGATATCGCGCAGGACCTGTATCAGGCACTGGCAGATGACATTCGCAGCCGTGTAGGCATTACCTTGGATCAACAGGCGTTAAACGCCGTCCATGCCAATTTTCAATAAGGCGACACCCCGTGGATCTGACCCCAACCTTTGATGATTTCGCCACAGGGCATGACGCAGGCAAAGCACAGGTGGTTTACACCCGCCTCGCCGCGGATTTGGACACACCTGTCTCGTTGATGCTGAAACTGACCGGCGCTGCAACCGATGCGTTCATGTTGGAATCCGTAACCGGCGGCGAAGTGCGCGGGCGGTATTCGATCATCGGTATGAAACCTGATCTGATCTGGCAGTGTCACGGCACCATCAGCCGCATCAATCGCGCCGCGCGCTACGACCCCGACACGTTTGAGGATCAGGACGGCGATCCGCTGGATAACCTGCGCAACCTAATCGCCGAAAGCCGGATTGACCTGCCCGAAGATTTGCCCGCTGCCAGTGCGGGCCTGTTCGGGTATCTGGGCTATGACATGATCCGGCTGGTCGAGAACCTTCCGAATGTGAATCCCGATCCGCTGGGCGTGCCAGACGCGCTGATGCTGCGGCCGTCGGTCGTGGCCGTTCTGGACGGGGTCAAAGGCGAGGTGATCGTCGTCTCGCCGATCTGGGCCGGGTCTGGCCTGACGGCGCGGGCGGCCTATGCGCAAGCCGCCGAGCGGGTGATGGACGCTGTACGCGATCTGGACCGCGCCCTGCCCCAATCCAGCCGCCAGATGGGCGAAGCCCGCGAAGACGCCGCGCCAGTCTCCAACTTTACACGCGAAGGCTATAAGGCCGCCGTGGAAAAGGCCAAGGAGTATATCCGCGCGGGCGATATTTTTCAGGTGGTGCCCAGCCAACGCTGGACACAGACCTTTCGCCAGCCCCCCTTTGCGCTGTACCGCAGTTTGCGCCGCACCAACCCGTCACCCTTTATGTTCTATTTCAACTTCGGCGGCTTTCAGGTGGTTGGGGCCAGCCCCGAGATTCTGGTCCGCGTCTTTGGCAACGAGGTGACAATCCGCCCCATCGCAGGCACCCGCCCGCGTGGCGCAACCCCCGCCGAGGACCGCGCCAACGAGGCCGATCTGATGGCCGACCAGAAAGAACTGGCCGAACACCTGATGCTGCTGGATTTGGGACGAAACGACACCGGCCGCGTCAGCAAGATCGGCACGGTCCACCCGACCGAAGAATTCATCATCGAACGTTATAGCCACGTGATGCATATCGTCAGCAATGTCGTGGGCGAGCTGGCCGATGATCAAGACGCCCTAAGCGCATTGTTGGCGGGACTGCCCGCCGGAACCGTGTCCGGTGCCCCCAAAGTCCGCGCGATGGAGATCATCGACGAATTGGAGCCCGAGAAACGTGGCGTCTATGGCGGTGGTGTGGGGTATTTTAGCGCCGGTGGCGACATGGACGTCTGCATTGCGCTGCGCACCGCCGTGGTTAAGGACGAAAACCTTTATATTCAGGCAGGTGGCGGCGTGGTCTATGACAGCGACCCTGAGGCGGAATATATGGAAACCGTCCACAAATCCAACGCGATCCGCCGCGCTGCGGCCGATGCTGCGCGCTTTGATGGTGGTGGCAATACCTGATCGGCTGCGCTTGCTGAGGGCTTGATGCCGGGGGATATGTTGCCCCCCAGAACAACCTGACCTGCCGGACGCGGTGGTGATTGACGTTCCGCCGTTCAAGGGCGGCGGCACATGGGCGCCTGAAATTTTCTGAGTAGGACATAGACACCATGACGGTTTTGAACACACGGCTGGTCAGGCATATTCTGGCGCTGCTGGCTTGCATTGCCATCTTCAATCCCATCGTGGTTGGCCTTTTTGATCCGCACCCACCGCTAGACGACGTCGAACTGTTCTTGATTGCACTAGTGGATGTCATCGCACTGATTGTTGTCGTGCTTAGCTATTTCTTTGGCACCAGACTCGTCTTGATCAACTTTGCGGTCGTTCTGGTTACACTGGTCTTGATCGACCTTCTTTTGCGTGCGCTATATCCGCGATTTGACCATCAGGCCTTTTTGCGCACGACACCGCAGCCCTATCAGGACGCAGCCTATTTCAGCCCCGAACTGTTGGACGAGATGGCCGACTTGTCGGGCAATCATTACATGGCTGCCGACTCAAACAAAGTGTATCTCAAGGATTTCGAAGGGCGTTGGTACAACGTTGTCGACGGCCATCGCAAAACCGTGGACCAACCGGAAAATGCCCAACGCAAAATCTATCTGTTCGGCGGTTCTACGGTGTTCAACATCGAAGTGCCCGACGAATACACCATTGCCTCACAGCTTCAGAAAATGGTCAATCGGGTGACCGACAGTACCGCAGTGATCAACATGGGCGTCACCTCTATCGACAGCGGTCAACAACTATCGCGGCTGGTCGAAGACATCCGTTTGCAGCCACAAGACATCGTACTGTTCTATGATGGCGTTAATGATGTGATGCAGCGAGTCGTCTATGAAAATCAGGACGGCTATATGATCGGACGGCCCAAAGAAGAGCCGTTTCTGCCACGCCTTCTGCGCAAGCTGGCAGGCGAACTGGCAATTTTCCGGGTCGCCCTGAACCAAGCCGAGCGCGACAAAGCCATTGATCCAGAGGTGATCAACTCAGCAACTGACGCCTATCTGTCAGTGCTAAACACGGCTCAAGCCTTTTCCCTCGACAGCGGCGCGACGTTTTATCACTTCCTGCAACCGACAATTTACACAAAGCGCGAAACCAACACTTACGAAAACAGCATATTGGACCGCGACGCGACCTCAGGTAGCCAGTTGGTCAAATCCGCCTACGAACAGACCTATCCGGTATTTCAAAGCGCGCTGTCCAACGTCCCGTTTTCAACCGATCTAACGGCCGCATTCGACGGGTTGGACCCATCACCCTATCTGGATTTTTGCCACATCAACCATGTTGGAAATCGTGTGATCGCGGAGTCTATCTTTCAAACGATCAGTGGCGAATTCAGCAATTGATCATGCCACGGGCCCGACAGAATTTCGAAATCAACCCAAGGCCGAGAACGCCCTATATGCTGTCATGCCTGTTGTCGTTGTTCACGAATTCAGACACTCTGACCTCTCCGGTCTCCATCCAGACGCTTCAACAATGGTCCGCGCCATGTCCCGATTGATCCTGTTTAACAAACCGCATGGCGTCCTGTCACAGTTTACCGACCGCAGCACAGAAGGTAGCCCGCGCGCGACCCTGTCCGATTTCATCGGCCTGCCCGGCGTTTATCCTGCCGGGCGCCTGGATCGCGACAGCGAGGGGTTGTTGCTGTTGACTGACGACGGCAAATTGCAGGCAAGGATCGCCCACCCAAAGTTCAAGGCCCCGAAAACCTATCTGGTACAGGTCGAAGGTGAGCCGGATGATTCAGCATTGGCCGCCCTGCGCGGCGGTGTGACGCTTAAAGATGGCCCGACGCGCCCTGCGCAAGCCCGCAGGATCGACGCCCCTGATCTGTGGCCGCGCAACCCGCCAGTCCGGTTTCGCAAATCCGTGCCCGATTGCTGGATTGAAATCACACTAACCGAGGGGCGCAACCGTCAGGTTCGGCGCATGACAGCCAATGTCGGGCACCCCACCCTGCGATTGGTGCGGTGGCGCATCGGGGATTGGACGCTGGACGGATTGGACCCAGGCACATGGCAAGACGCCATAAAACCGGTCCGTTAACCGAACTCGTTTAGATCCAAGCCCTGGGCCACCACCGCCCCGTCTAGAAATGCGAGGACGGTCAAAAGGGCTGACAAGGCTTCGCAATGTCCGCGAACCCTCACTCAAAGGCCAAACTCTTTATTGGCTTATTGGCCTTCGGTCAGCACAGCCGAAATCGGGGCCAGCTCCACACGGTTGGCACGGTCTTGCAGCCCCCAAAGTAACAGCGCGCTGATCGTGTCGGCCCGCAAGCGGCCCAACATGATCACACCGCCATCCTCCCGCCCGGCCTTGAACGCGGCCTGATCCAAAAAGCGGCGAATGACAGTCGCGTTTTGGCCTTTGGCGTCAAAATCGCGAAAGACCGTGCCCACGGGTACACCCTCGCGGCTGATCAGCTTGCTGGCCGTATCCAGCCCCTTTGAAAACAGAACCAGACCGTGGCCTGATTCAAGCAGGATCGGTGCCAATTGTTCGCTGGCATCGCGGCTGATTTGCAAGCCGGTCCCGGTGCCTTCAATAATCGCCACCGCTTCGGGGACAGCGCCAAGAATGGTTTGCATTGTGATTTCGGTATCCACCGCCTGCGCACCGTCGGGCAGGTTGGCCAGTGCCAGCACCTCAAAACCTGCGGCGCGATAGCGCGCCATTGTCTCGGTCGCGTTGGGGGCCAAGGCATCCACCGCAAAGTTTAAAGGATAAGGAAACGCCGCAAGCGCATTCAGGCCAATAGAGCTGGAGCCGTCATCAATCAGAATGATCGCCATCAGGGGCTTTTCTCCGCTTGCCTCGAACGGCTCTGCATTGGCCACGATCGCGGGCAAATCCTGTGCGGGTTCGACCTGTGCAACTTCTTCAATTGGCTCGGTCGGCTCGGCGGTGCCATCTGTGACAGAGGGCAGCCGGTTGGTCGCCACACCTTCCGCAAGGTCGCCAATGGTGCTGGAGCTGACGTCGGGTGTCTCCTCGGGTTCGGCGACTTCGGGTACGGCAGAGGGCTCGGGTACGGCAGAGACTTCGGGTTCAGAGTCCGGCGATACGTCTGGTTGCGTCATGGTCTCGGGGGGCTCGACTGCTTCGGGAAAGGCCGCGTCGTCTATCGGTGCTTCGGGCGCGGCGGGCTGCGCAGGATCGGTTGAGATCGACAGGGATTCTTCTTTGGCGGCCTCCGGGGCATCGGGGACCATAGGTGCGTCGGGTTGAACCGCGCTGGCATCGTCAAACACAACGCCACTGTCGCCTGCAGGCACCTGCGGCGCGCTTAGATCGCCTTGCGCTTCGCCCAGTTGGGGCCGCGCCGAAGGCTGTGTCGATGCCGGATCCAGCGTGCTGAGGTCGTCCGGCGATGTCGTTCCCACCTGCGGGGTTTCAGCACCGGCGTCCAGCGCCGAATCTGTGGTGGGCAAGCGTGCGGCGGTATCTTCGCGTGATTGGTTAAATTCGGATCCCGCCGGAACTTCTAGGGTTGTCGCCTCGGGCGCCTCAACGTTAACAGGGCCGTTGAGCACAGAAACAGCCCCCAACCCGACGCCCGAAAAAACCGCGCCAATCATCAAACCTGCCAGAAATCCCCGTGCCAACCGGACTTCTCCCTTTTTAATTCGCGCCATCGCGCCTTGCTGCTCTTGACCCTAGGGGCCAAGCCTGAACAAGTATACCGCGACCACGGCCCGGGCCTCCAGCCCCCAATCACGCGGGAAAGCAAAATGCTGCTTCTAATCGATAACTATGACAGTTTTACATACAATCTGGTGCACTATGTCGGTGAGTTGGGCGCCGATGTGGTGGTAAAACGCAACGACGCACTGGATGTGCAGGCCGCGATGGGCCTGCGCCCCGAGGGAATTTTGCTCTCGCCCGGACCGTGCGACCCCGATCAGGCAGGGATCTGCCTGCCTCTGACGTTGGCCGCAGCCGAAGCGGGCATTCCCCTTTTGGGTGTATGTTTGGGCCATCAGACCATCGGTCAGGCCTTTGGAGGCAAAGTGGTGCGACATTCCGAAATCGTGCATGGCAAGATGGGGCATATTCACCATAAGGGTCTGGGCGTCTTTGCCGGGCTGCCCTCGCCGTTTGAAGCTACGCGCTATCACTCGCTGGTCGTGGACCGGACCACCCTGCCCGAGTGCCTTGAGGTCACAGCCGAGCTGGAAGATGGCACCATCATGGGGCTGCGCCACCGAAACTTGCCACTGGAAGGCGTGCAGTTTCACCCCGAATCCATCGCCTCGCAGCACGGGCATGCACTGTTGAAGAACTTCCTTGATACCTTGAAATCCAACACACAGGTCCCAGCATGAGCGACGCCCTGAAAGCCCTGATTGGCGCAGCCGCCGACCGCGCCCTCAGCCAAGACGAAGCGGAGAGCGCGTTTCGTATCCTGTTCAACGGCGAAGCGACCCCCAGCCAGATCGGCGGTTTTCTGATGGCGTTGCGGACACGGGGCGAAACGGTAGACGAATACGCCGCAGCCGCGGCCGTGATGCGCGACAAATGCAACCATGTTCGCGCGCCCGAAGGCGCGATGGACATCGTCGGCACCGGTGGAGACGGCAAAGGCACACTGAATATTTCGACCGCGACGGCCTTTGTTGTCGCAGGCGCAGGCGTGTGCGTTGCCAAACATGGCAACCGCAATCTTAGCTCGAAATCAGGGGCAGCAGATGCATTGACCCAAATGGGTATCAACGTGATGATTGGCCCAGAACGGGTTGAAAAGGCTCTTGAATCCGTTGGGATCGCGTTCATGATGGCCCCCATGCATCACCCGGCAATGGCCCATGTCGGCCCCGTTCGGACCGAATTGGGAACGCGCACGATCTTCAACATCCTTGGGCCATTGACCAACCCAGCAGGCGTCAAACGCCAGTTGACCGGCGCGTTCTCGCGCGACATGATCCGCCCGATGGCCGAAACATTGGGGCGTTTGGGGTCTGAACGTGCATGGCTGGTGCATGGCAGCGACGGCACAGATGAACTCAGCATTGCCGGGATCAGTTGGGTTGCCGCGCTCAATACCGACGGCACCGTGTCCGATCAGGAAGTACACCCCGAGGATGCGGGCCTGCCTGTTCATCCTTTCGAGGATATTCTGGGCGGTGACCCTGATCACAACGCCGCCGCGCTTGCTGCCTTGCTTGATGGCGCACCCGGCGCCTATCGCGACGCCGTCTTGTTAAACTCTGCCGCCGCGTTGGTCGTGGCGGATCACGCCGCAGACCTCAAAACCGGGGTCGACATGGCCCGCACCAGCATCGACAGTGGCGCCGCACGCGCCAAGATCGACGCCCTGGCCCGCATCACATCGGAGACCGCATGAATACCCCGACCATTCTGGAAAAAATCAAAGCCTACAAGCTTGAAGAAATCGCAGCCACAAAAGCCGCAGTTCCCGAAAGCGAAATGGTGGAACGTGCCCGCAATGCGCCCTCCGTCCGCCCGTTCAAGGACTCGCTTCTGGCAGCGTCAAAGCAAGGCTATGGCCTGATCGCTGAGATCAAGAAAGCCAGCCCGTCCAAAGGGTTGATCCGCGAGGATTTCGACCCCGCGACCTTGGCAGCAGCCTATGCAGACGGGGGCGCGGCCTGCCTGTCGGTTCTGACAGACACTCCGAGTTTTCAAGGCGCAAAAGAGTATCTGACACAGGCGCGAGAAGCCTGCGATCTGCCCGTCCTGCGCAAGGAATTCATGTATGACCCCTATCAGGTGGCCGAGGCGCGCAGCCTTGGTGCCGATTGTATCCTGATCATCATGGCCAGTGTATCTGACAGCGAGGCGATGGCCCTTGAAGAGGCCGCAACCAACTGGGGCATGGACGCAATTATCGAAGTTCATAACGAGGACGAATTGAACCGTGCGTCACTCCTGTCCTCGCCGTTGGTTGGGATCAACAACCGTGATCTGAACACGTTCGAAACCTCGCTGGACACGACACGCCATCTGGCGCGTCTGGTGCCCGCCGACCGGATTATCGTTAGCGAAAGCGGATTGGAAACCCCCGAGGATCTGGCCGATATTGCCCGTTTCGGCGCGCGATGCTTCTTGATCGGGGAAACCTTGATGCGCGCACAGGATGTGGCCAGTGCCACACGCGCGTTGCTAAGCAATCCATTGCACCACGAGCGCGGCTGATGTCCGATACACACGCCTCTGGCCTGACGCATTTCGACACCAAGGGCGATGCGCATATGGTTGACGTTTCAAGCAAACCGTCGACCGCGCGCGTGGCCAGCGCCGCGTGTCACATCAGCATGACGCATGAAACCTTTGATATTATTGCCCAAGGGCGTGCCAAGAAGGGGGACGTTCTTAGCGTTGCCAGGCTGGCCGGTATCATGGGAGCCAAGAAAACCTCGGATCTGATCCCGCTTTGTCATCCGCTAGCCATCTCCAAGGTCACGGTAGATCTGACGCTGGACCCCGATCTGCCAGGGGTGCAGATACTGGCGACGGTCAAGACCACCGGTCAAACCGGCGTCGAAATGGAGGCCCTGACCGCCGCCTCGACTGCCGCTCTAACCGTCTATGACATGGCCAAGGCAGTGGACCGTGCCATGCAAATCGGCGGATTGCGCGTGATTCTGAAAGAAGGCGGAAAATCAGGTCGTTACGAGGCAGAATAGATGTTCTACCCTGATGAGCATGAACGGGATTACTAAGCGGCGGCATGACCGTCATACCACCTGCCAGCCCGAACAAACGGAGCCGATATGATTTCTGTTGAACAAGCGCTGGATCATTTGTTTGCGCTTGCCGCGCCGTTAGAACCTGAAACCGTGCCATTGCGTGCGGCGGGGGGACGTGTTTTGGCGCGTCCGGTCACGGCAACGCGCGACCAGCCGCCGTTTGCAGCCTCGGCCATGGATGGCTATGCCGTTCGCAACGAAGATGTCAGCCCCGGAGCCGCATTTGACGTGATTGGTGAGGCCGCTGCTGGTAATGGATTTGACGGAACGGTCGGCCCCAGTCAGGCGGCGAGGATTTTCACCGGCGCACCGATGCCTAAAGGCTCGGACCGTGTGATCATCCAAGAAGATGTCTCACGCGACGGCACCCGTATCATTCTGAACGACACCTTTGATGCGCGTGCCTATGTCCGCCCCGCCGGTGCAGATTTTTGCGTTGGAAATCAGATAAATGCACCGCGTATTTTAAGCCCCCGCGATGTGGCTCTCTTGGCGTCGATGAACATCGCCCACGTGCCGGTCACGCGTCGCCCGGACGTTGCCATCATTGCCACTGGCGATGAGTTGGTCATGCCCGGTGAAACGCCCCGCGCGGATCAGATTATAGCCTCAAACGGGTTTGGACTGGCCGCGATGCTAGAGGCGCATGGTGCAACGGCGCGCCTTTTGCCGATTGCACGCGACACACGCGCATCCCTGCGCATGGCGTTTGAACTGGCCGCGGGGGCCGATTTGATCGTGACCATTGGTGGCGCGTCTGTGGGCGATCACGATCTGGTGGCCCCGGTCGCCCAAGAATTGGGCATGCAACAGTCCTTTTACAAACTGGCGATGAGACCGGGTAAACCATTGATGGCCGGGCGCATGGGAAGCTCCGCCATGATTGGACTGCCGGGAAACCCTGTATCGACAATGGTTTGCGGGCATGTATTCATTCTTCCGATGCTGCGCATAATGCTGGGACTGGGTGCATCCCCAGCGCCACGATCACAGGCCACTCTGGCGGTTGATGTTGCCGCCAATGGCGTTCGCGAACATTATATGCGTGCCACCTTGTCCCAAGACGGGGTGCGCCCGGTGGAACGACAAGACAGTGCATTGCTGCAAGAGCTTGCCCGCGCAGATGTTCTTTTGGTACGCCCGCCCAATGACGGCCCCCGTCTGGCCGGTGACATGGTAGAGTGCATACACCTATAAGTTGCATTCCACCCGCGCCGTTGACACAAAACAAGAACATGTATAGAACAAATACAGATGTTCGTTTTGCAAGGGGGCGGCCTATGCTGACCAAAAAACAGCTGGATCTTCTGGAATACATTAACAAATGTGTGCAACGCGATGGCGTGCCGCCAAGCTTTGACGAAATGAAAGAAGCGCTGGACCTTCGTTCGAAATCCGGCATTCACCGACTGATCACCGCGCTAGAAGAACGCGGGTTTATCCGGCGTTTAGCTCATCGTGCCCGTGCCTTGGAAATCGTGAAGCTGCCCGAATCCATGGGGGGTGCCCCCTCGCATGGCTTTACACCCCGCGTGATCGACGGTGATCGCCCGGATGCAGGGCAACCGGCCAATGCGCAGCCCGTCAATGCATCTCACTCTCTGGATGTTCCATTGGTGGGCCGCATCGCGGCCGGTGTTCCGATCGAGGCCCTTGAACATGCCACTCAGAATGTGGCCGTGCCCGGCGCGATGATTTCCGGCCCCGGCGAGCATTACGCACTTGAGGTCAAGGGCGACTCGATGATCGATGCGGGAATCAATGATGGCGACGTTGTGGTGATCCGTGAAACGTCTGTGGCCAACAATGGCGACATCGTCGTGGCCTTGATCGAAGATCACGAAGCAACGCTAAAACGGTTCTTCCGCCGCAGCGGTGCTATCGCTTTGGAGGCTGCCAATCCCGCTTATGAAACGCGCATTCTGCCCGATGACAAGGTCAAGGTGCAGGGCCGGTTGGTGGGCTTGATCCGCACATATTGACATAGTTGGCCAGTGCCCCTCACCGGAACGCCATCCTGACCTCGGCCGAGTTCCACAGCCTCTTGCCCGTCACGTCGCGCGCGGTCACAACCTTGATCGCTTTGCCCTGCGTGAACAGTGCCATAGCACCGGTGCGGCGCAAACGTTCAGGATCGATCACGGTGCATGGCAGTCCCTCGGGCGGGGTCGTGTTGAGCACCACCCAATCCGCGCCTTTACAATCGGTCAGTCCAGCGGCGGCGCGCTTGCCCTTAATGGCCAGTATCTGAAACCCAAGGGGCTCCGCCATCTGAGCGCCCCAACGCCGGGCCGCCTGTTCCTGTCCGGCCTTGTCTCCATCGTTTTCCAACCAGTTTTCGGCGACAAATCCGCCCCCTGCCGCTGCGCTCAAGGCGCGCCCTTCTGCTGTCAAGACGCCCACCAATGCGCCAGTGTCTGCAATCAATACATCGGGCCGCTGCGCCTGCATCCACATGACCAATGCACCGACAACTGCCACCAGCCCGATAAGACGCAATCGCCCTTGCCACAGGATGACAAACAGCGCGCCAAGGGCCAAGACTGGCAACACCCATGGTCCCGGGCTGATTACCATACCGCGCGCACCGTCCAACCCGGCAGTCCAATGCGCGACGGCCAGTATCCACTTTAACCCCAGCCCCATTACCCATAGCCCAGCCCCCTCTAACCCAAAGGGCAAAAGACACGCGCTGAGAACGGCGGCAGGCATGACGAGCACCCCCATCAATGGCACGCTAAGCAAGTTTGCAATCAGGCCGTAATGTGCAAACTGATTGAAATGCGCTGCCGCAATCGGGGCCGTGGCAAAGCCCGCCACGCCCGACGACACGACCACGGCGATGACCGGGCGCGCCCACCGCGGCCCTCGTGTCACCGCGCTGTCGCGTAGCCAGCCGAACACGGCAATCAAGGCTGTGGTCGCTGCAAAGGACATTTGAAACCCCGGCCCCATCAAGGCCTCGGGACGCAAGCCAAGCGTGATCAACGCCGCCAAGGCCACCGCCCGCAGGCTGAGCGCCCGCCGATTCAGCATCACCGCCACCAGCATGACAGCGGCCATGATGAATGCCCGCTCGGTCGCGATGCTGCCACCCGACAGCGCAAGATACATCGCCGCGGCCGCCAAGGCAAAGGCCGCCGCCAGCGGCTTGGACTGCACGCGCAGCGCCACCCAGGGCATTAACGCCAAACCATAGCGTAGCGTCGCAAAAACGAACCCCGCCAGCAACCCCATGTGCAACCCCGAAATCGCCAGCAAATGCGCCAAGTTCGAAACCCGCAGATCCGTTAATGTGCCCTGCCCCATGCCCGACCGATCGCCGGTCATGATCGCAGCGGCAAAGGCCCCCGGCTCGCCCGGAAGTGTATCTTGCACATGTGCAGACAGCGCCATCCGGAACGCGAACATGCGGTTCGCCCCATCAGCAGGCTCTAACGCCATCAACGGCACACGCGTATAGCCGACCGCACCCAACATCTGGAACCAAGCGTGACGCTGGAAATCAAAGCCGCCCGGCTCAACCGGGCCGCTTGGGGGTGACAGGTGCGCCATGGTCATCACCGTCAACCCCGGTAGCGGGTCGGTGCCTGCCTGCTCTGAATGCAGGGACAGGCGCACGCGGCGCGGGGTTTGGGCCGGAGCCACATCCCGCAAAACCACGCGATCCAACGTGATGCGCAGCGCATCGGAGGCCGAGCGATCAATCCCCACAATCCGGCCCTCGACCGGACCGTAATAACGCCACCCGATCACGGGGCCTGCCACGAGATGCGCCCGCGCCGCAGCCAGCACGACACCGATCAGGATCAAGGCCACCCCCACACCGAAGGGTGAAACCGCTGCATCGATCCAACGTGTCACCACGCCTACGATCACTGCGCCAACAGCCAACAAAACAAGGGTCGGCACCGACAGTTCAACGCGCTGCATGAAAAACAGCCCAATTCCACAGGCCAGACACACGGGCGCCCACCCAAACAGGTGGCCGCGCTGGGTCAGCAACGCCAATCTCATCTTGCCCCAAAGCTGTGGCACTTGTTTCCCTCTTGGCGGGTCGGTAGACAGGCGCGGAACCCCCCGTAGTGTCCTGCGTGGGCGCCCCTGCCCGCGCCCGGCCGCCAAGGCTACGTCCATCATGATTACCGAAAGGTTAACCTGACCGATGTCCACACCCGTCGTCACCCGTTTTGCCCCGTCCCCCACAGGTTTCTTGCATATCGGCGGCGCGCGCACCGCGCTGTTCAACTGGCTTTTTGCGCGCCACCACGGCGGCACATTCTTGCTGCGGATCGAGGACACGGACCGCCTGCGGTCTACACCCGAGGCGACACAGGCCATACTGGACGGGCTTGATTGGCTGGGGCTGGATCATGACGGCGCGGCCATCAGCCAGTTTGAGCGCGCGCCGCGCCATGCCGACGTTGCCCAACAGATGCTCGATTCCGGGCGCGCCTATAAATGTTTTGCCACGCAGGACGAAATCCAGACGTTTCGCGATACAGCCAAGGCCGAGGGGCGCTCGACATTGTTTCACAGCCCGTGGCGCGATGCCGACCCGGCCAGCCATCCCGATGCGCCTTATGTGGTCCGCATCAAAGCCCCGCGCGACGGGGCGACGGTGATCCACGATACGGTTCAAGGGGATGTGACCATCCGCAACGATCAGCTGGATGATATGGTTTTGCTGCGTAGTGACGGCACGCCAGTCTATATGCTGGCCGTGGCGGTGGATGATCATGACATGGGGGTCACACATGTGATCCGCGGGGACGACCATTTGAACAACGCCGCCCGCCAGATGATGATCTATGACGCCATGGGCTGGCCCCTGCCCGTTTACGCGCATATCCCGCTGATCCACGGGACAGACGGCAAGAAACTCAGCAAGCGCCACGGCGCTCTGGGCGTCGAGGAATATCGCGCCATGGGCTATCCGGCGACCGGATTGCGCAATTATCTGGCTCGCCTGGGATGGAGCCACGGTGATGACGAATTCTTTACCGATTCACAGGCACGCGAATGGTTCGGACTGGACGGGATCGGCAAATCGCCAGCTCGGCTCGACTTTAAAAAGCTGGACAATTTGTCGGGTCAGCACATCTCATCGACAGATGATGCTGCACTGCTGCACGACTTGCAGGGCTTTTTGTCCGCCACCGGACAGCCCCCCCTAAGTACCGAAAAGGCGGCACTGCTGGAACAGGGACTTTACTGCCTGAAAGAACGCGCCAAAACATACCCAGAACTCATTGAAAAAGCGCAATTTATCATGGCTGACCGCCCCATCGTTCCGGATGAGAAAGCCACCGAGCACCTCGACGATGTATCCCGTCGTATACTGCAGGAATTGACGCCGCACCTGCAAACTGCTACGTGGGATCGTGATAGTCTGGAGGCCACTGCAAATCAGTTCGCCGCAGATCAAGGCATGAAATTTGGCAAGTTGGCAGGCCCACTTAGGGCCGCCCTGGCCGGACGCAGCGCAACGCCTAGTGTGTTTGATATGATGCTAGTGCTGGGGCAGGCAGAAACGCTTGCCCGGCTGACAGATGCGGCCCAAGGCGGCGGTTAACCGTCCTGAAAGGCCTTATGCAGTAAGCAACCCTGACCGCAGAACGCGGCGCGAGGGTTGAAATAGGGAGAATAACCATATGGCCGAAGCCACAAAATCAGCAAAGCTGTCTATCGACGGCAACGACTTTGACCTGCCAATCCTGTCGCCCAGCGTGGGCCCGGATGTGATCGATATTCGCAAGCTCTACTCCCAGGCAGGCGTATTCACATATGACCCGGGTTTCACATCGACCGCCAGTTGCGACAGCACGATCACCTTCATTGACGGCAACAAGGGTGAGTTGCTGCACCGTGGCTATCCGATCGACCAGCTCGCAGATAAATCTCACTATCTCGAAGTGTGCTATCTTCTGCTGTACGGCGAGCTGCCCTCGGCCGCGCAGGCCGAAGATTTTGAAAGCCGCGTAACCAACCACACGATGCTGCACGAACAGATGCAGTTTTTGTTCCGTGGCTTCCGCCGCGATGCGCATCCGATGGCCATCATGGTCGGCGTTGTTGGCGCGCTCAGCGCGTTTTACCATGACAGCACTGATATCAATGACCCATGGCAACGCGAAGTGGCCTCGGTGCGCATGATTGCCAAGATGCCGACAATCGCGGCTATGGCCTATAAATACACGATCGGCCAGCCATTCGTTTATCCACGCAACGATATTGATTATGCGTCGAACTTCCTACGCATGTGCTTTGCCGTGCCTGCCGAAGATTATGAGGTAAACCCGATCCTGAGCCGCGCGATGGACCGGATTTTCACGTTGCATGCGGATCACGAACAAAACGCGTCGACATCCACCGTGCGCTTGGCGTCTTCTTCGGGCGCAAACCCGTTCGCCTGTATTGCAGCCGGCATCGCCTGTCTGTGGGGCCCGGCCCATGGTGGCGCCAATCAGGCCTGCCTGGAGATGCTGCGCGAAATCGGCACTGTGGATCGCATTCCAGAATTCATCGCACGCGCCAAGGACAAAAACGACGATTTCCGCCTGATGGGCTTTGGTCACCGCGTCTACAAAAACTTCGACCCGCGTGCCAAGGTTCTGAAACAATCCGCCGACGAGGTTCTGGAACTGCTGGGTGTCGAGGATAACCCGACGCTGCAAGTCGCCAAAGAATTGGAAAAACAGGCGCTGGCCGATCCGTATTTCGCCGATAAGAAGCTGTTCCCGAACGTCGATTTCTATTCGGGCATCATTCTGGAAGCGATGGGTTTCCCCACGTCAATGTTCACTCCAATCTTTGCGGTCAGCCGCACTGTGGGATGGATTTCGCAGTGGAAGGAAATGATCGTAGATCCACAGCTGAAAATCGGGCGCCCTCGTCAGCTCTATACCGGCGCAGTGCAGCGCGATTATGTCGATATCGAAAAGCGCTAAGGCGCGTATCTGATTTCAACGCGGGGGGCGGGTTCTGGCAACAGACCCGCCCCTTGGTCATTCAAACCATGTCGTTTTCCAAGCCCCGGCGAGTTGCCCCCGTTTGCACGGTGTCACGGCACACAAGCCAAAAGCGGTTAGCGCCCTTCGAACTGCGCCGGGCGTTTTTCCAAGAAGGCAACAACGCCTTCCTTGAAGTCACGGGTTTGGCCGCAGGCCCCTTGAAGGCGGGCTTCAAGGTCCAGTTGAGCATCCAGCCCATTTTCCCATGTCGAGCGAATCGCATCTTTTAGATGCGCATATGTCTGCGTTGGACCGGCAGCCAGATGGGCTGCACGCGCGCGCCACGTGCTGTCGAACTCTGTGTCGGGCGCAACCTCCCAGATCATACCCCAGTCACTGGCCTGTTGTGCGCTGATAGGTTCGGCAAACAAGGCCGCACCCATCGCCTTGGCCGCCCCCATTTGGCGGGGTAGCCAATAGGTGCCACCCGCGTCAGGAATCAGGCCGATTCGGGTGAAGGCCTGCATGAAGAACGCCGACTCGGTCGCGATCACCACATCCGCTGACAGCGCCAGATTGGCCCCGGCCCCGGCGGCAGGACCATTCACTGCACAGATCGTCGGGATCGGGCATTCAGACACCGCACGCAGCATCGGGACATATTCGTCGCGCAACACGCGTTCCAAATCCAGTGCCGCAACATTGCCTGTGTCACTCAGATCCTGCCCCGAGCAAAAC
This sequence comes from Roseovarius aestuarii, assembly GCA_027214255.1. Taxonomy (GTDB): domain Bacteria; phylum Pseudomonadota; class Alphaproteobacteria; order Rhodobacterales; family Rhodobacteraceae; genus Roseovarius; species Roseovarius aestuarii_A. The sequence continues at coordinate 50,485 of JAPWHL010000015.1, read as the reverse complement.
GCCCGCCCCTCGCCCGTCATCACCAGAACGCGCGCCTTTTTACCCGCATAGGTGGCGGCATCGGTGATTTCGGCTCGCATTTGTGTGCTCAGCGCATTCATCTTGTCCGGACGGTTCAGGCGCAAAATAGCCACGTCTTCGGAAATCTCTAACGAGACCGTGCTGTAATCTTTCATGCGATGTACCTTTGCAGATTGGGGCAATTCGCGCGGATCAAACCTCATCCGCATCACAAGCGAAAGGGCAAACCCCGCGTCACTCTTTCATGATCTCGTTCAATCGCGCGACCTCGGCCTCGCTTAACGTGGCGTTGCCTTCAGGCACGGCGCGATCGCGACGGCGCACATAACGCACCGCGACACCTATCCCCAGCAACAGCATCAAAGGCCCGGCCAGCCACAGCACCAATGCACTGCCATCCGCGCGCGGACGCAGCAGAACGTATTCTCCATAACGCGCAACGATAAAATCAACGACCTCGTCGTTGCTGTCCCCCGCCACCAACCGTTCCCGCACCAACAGGCGCAAATCACGAGCCAGGTTGGCATTGGAATCGTCGATATTTTCATTGCGGCACACCAGACAACGCAGGCCGCTGGAAATGTCACGCGCACGTTTTTCAAGAATCGGGTCCTCTAGCACCTCATCAGGTTGCACAGCCAAAGCAGGCGTCGCCAAAAGACTGAGGATCAACAAAAACGTCCGGATCATTCTGCGGGCACCCCTTGGGTGACGGTACGCCGCCGCGCGCCCGCGGCCACTCGATAGCGGCGATCACTAAGCGAAATTGCCCCTCCGAGGGCCATCAAAATCGCGCCGCCCCAAATCCAGTTGGCCAGCGGTTTGTAATAGGTGCGCACAGCCCAGCCACCGCCTTGTTGCGGATCACCGATCACAACATAGACGTCGCGCCAGAACCCGTTGTTGATTGCCGCCTCGGTTGTCGGCATGTCGGCCACCGGATAGTAGCGTTTTTCAGGCTGCATCATCGCGATCGGATCGCCGCCTCGCGACAGCTGGACATCCCCAAAGGTGGATCGATAATTCGGCCCCTGTTCGATGCGCACATCGTTAAGGGCGAATGTATACCCCGACAGTTCGAAGCGCTCGCCCACTTTCAGCACGCGGATATCTTCGGTTTGCCACGCCAGCATGGCAGCCACACCAGCAATGGTCACGCCAAAGCCCGCATGCGCCACGGCCTTGCCCCAGTCGGCACGCGGCAGACGCGTCAAGCGCTGCAACCGGTTGTTCCCACGCCCGGTCCGCGTCCAAAGATCGATCACGGCCCCCGCAACCAGCCACGTTGCCAACAACAGACCAACCGGCCCCAACGCACTGCGCCCCGATTGCAGTGCCCACGCCAAAGTGGCGACAGCAACGGCCAGCACCATAGCCGGGGCCAACTGGCGCATAGCGCGCCCGATCTGCCCACGTTTCCATGGCATCATTGCCCCAACCGGCAGAACCAACCCGAGAAGGATCATAAACGGGGTAAACGCCATGTTGAAAAACGGCGCCCCGACAGACAGTTTGCGATCAAAGAACAGCTCAGACACCAGTGGCCAGATCGTTCCGACAAACACCACAAAGGCGGCAACGCCCAACAGGACGTTATTGATGACCAACATCGATTCTCGGCTGGACAGGGCAAACACGCCCCGCGCCTGCATGGCTCCGGCACGCGCGGCAAAAAGGGTCAGCCCCCCCATCATGAACAGCGCAGTAATGCCCAGCAGGAACATTCCCCGCTCTGGGTCATTGGCAAAGGCATGAACCGAGGTCAGCACTCCGGACCGCGTGATAAACGCGCCGATCATGGAAAACCCAAAAGCGATGATCGCCAGAAGGATTGTCCAGCTCTTCAGGCTTTCCCGCTTTTCCACCACGATGGCAGAATGCAGCAACGCGGCCGCGATCAGCCATGGCATGAAGCTGGCGTTTTCAACCGGATCCCAGAACCAGAACCCGCCCCAGCCCAGTTCGTAATAGGCCCACCAACTTCCAAGCGCGATCCCGATGGTCAGAAATATCCACGCGGCCAAGGTATAGGGCCGCACCCACCGCCCCCACGCGGCATCGACACGCCCCTCGATCAGGGCGGCAATGGCGAAACTGAACGTCATCGACAGGCCGACGTAGCCCAGATACAAAAACGGCGGATGAAACGCCAATCCGGGGTCCTGCAGCAATGGGTTCAGGTCCTGCCCGTCCAGCGGCGGTATTGCCAACCGCAAAAACGGGTTGGAAGTGAAGAGGATAAAGGCAAAGAACGCCACGCCGATCATACCCTGAACGGCCAAAACACGCGCGCGTAGTGACGGGGGCAACGCCGATCCGAACCACGCCACCGCCGCGCCGAACAATGCCACGATCAGCACCCATAACAGCATGCTGCCCTCGTGATTGCCCCAGACCCCGGTAATTTTGTACAGCATCGGCTTGGCCGAATGGCTGTTCAATGTCACCAATCGCAACGAGAAATCCGACACGACAAAGGCATAGGTCAACGCCGCAAATGACGTCGCCGTCAGCAAGAATTGCGCGCTCGCGGCGACCGGGCCGACGGCCATCCACCCGCTCCAACGTTTTTGTGCGCCAACCAATGGGACCACCGCCTGAATGCAAGCCGTGACGAACGCAAGGATTAGGGCGAAATGTCCAAATTCTGTAATCATGCGCCGACCATAAACTGACACCGCCCCACCGCCAACGGTAATCGGCGTCCGGGGCGGTTCACATTGTCGCGGGCAAGAATCGTTTCAGCCCCCTCATCGGGGCACAATTGCCACCTATCGACCGTTCTGGCGCCAGGCGGCCAGCGCAGGATTCACGTCCGGACGTACCGCCATCAGCTCCAGATCAGCGTCGCCTTGGGTATCTGCAACTCGAGGCGTTTCGGAGCGCAACATCTCGAACTGTTCAATTTGCGCCGCCACGGCCGGTGCATTGGCCAAAGTCCGTGCAATAGCGCTTTGAAATTGCTGCCCCTTAAACTGATACCGCGCGCCAAAGTAGAACGACACGATAACCCCCAAAAGCCACCAAAGCGGCTCGGGGACCAGCGCGATCCCTTGCATGCGGGCTGCAAACCAAACCGGGTCAACCATAGCGGCAACAAACAAGCCCAAAGTGCCCAAAGCCAGCGCCGGGCGCGGCAATCGGTTGGCCCCGTCCATCATTCGATCAAACCAGCCGTCGGCGGGGGCCGCAAACTCACCTGCGAATTGTTGGAGCGCTTCCGAGCGTTGTTGGGCACTGCGTTGTGCCCCCCCCTCGGAATGTTCGCGAAAGATACCAGCCGTTTCGACCACAACGTTGCGGCCACTACCGAAAAGAAGCCCCAGAATTTTGTCAATCAGGCCCATTGTGCCACCCTTTCGTTGAACTCGGCATCGCTTAGATGAAATCTGGGCGAGATGAATTGCTCGGCGCGCGTGATCCAGCCACCTTTTCCGCCTGCCCGCGTGCGCGCATATTTGCGACTGGCCGCGCGGCTATCTGCCAATCGAAAGTAATAATTGCGCCGCGCGATCCCATAGGCATCCCTGATATAGCCGGGTGCCGCGCGCGCGGCGGCATGTGCCGCGGCAGCAGTTTTCGGACCCGAAACCCCATCAACCGTAACCTCCTGTCCCATCTGACGCAAAAGGCGTTGCAGGATCTTGACCGCGTTGTTGCCCGCGTTGACATACATATCAAATACGCTGGCTTGCAGGGATTGAGGCAGCCGGTCCAGACCCGGTCGCGTGTAGTAATGTTCAATAAATATGCGGATGGCGTCACGGCGTGTCAGGCGGCGCACATCGTCCAGGTTGACCAATCCGTCGCCGGTTAAATCCAGCCCCAATCGGCGCATGGTGTGGATCGTAACCCCATGGTTGGTGGCTCCACCCGGATCATCAGGATCATTTACAAAGCCCCCCTCGCGGGCGACAATTTCGGTGGCAATCTCTTGGACAGTCGTCATACGCGGCCCTTTCATGGTGCAACAAAATGTTGCGCAAAAGGTCCGGTGTTGTGGTTAACGCGCGTTTACGGATGCGGACGCTCAGCCCTCGTTCGCGCCTTCGGGAGGTTCATAAACGCCCTGTTCCTTCAGCGCGTCGATCACCTCTTTGGGCATGTATTCCTCGTCATGTTTGGCCAGAATTTCGGTGGCCGTAAATACCGAACCGTCATAGCGACCAAGGCCCACCATGCCTTCGCCCTCGCCAAAAAGATCTGGCAAGACGCCTTTGTAGATCACCGGCACGCTGGCCCCTCCGTCCGTGACAATAAACCGGGTTTCGGCCCCATCCCCGCGGATCAGGCTGCCTTCTTGGACCAGCCCACCGATACGAAACACTTCGGTCGGCGGCGGCGGTTCTGCAATCACCTGACTGGGCGAGCGGAAAAAGTTGATGCCGTCACGCATCGCATAGCCAATCAGCGCCGTTGACAGGATCAACGCCACGGCCGCAATGGAAATCACTTGAATACGGCGCTGTTTTTTAAGCGATTTCATTTACTTTCCCCATCATCACGCAGCATTTCAGCGGCACAGGCATGCGCAGGCGCATTCGCACACTTGTCCAGCCTTATCCACCTAACATCTGTCGGGCATTTCGCAAGGTTCGGCACCGCGCGTTACAAGCTGCAAATCGCCGCACCTGAGGCGGTTAAGCCGCTTGAAACGTGACAGCGCGGCGCAAGAACTGGGTGGCACGGTCCGACACGCGAGCAGGGTCACCCGTGGTCAGGTGACGCAGCCCCTGCCCCTCGCCGACCATATCAGGATGGCGCGCCAGATAGTCGGCCAAACTATCGGCAACCAGATTGGCCTGAGAATAGAGTTTGACATCCGGCCCCAACGCATCCTGAAACGCCGCCTCGATCAGCGGGTAATGCGTACATCCCAATACCGCGGCCTGCGGATTCGGCATCTTGCGCTTCAATGCGTCGACATGGCTGCGCACCAGCGCCTCGGCCAGAATCATATCGCCTTCTTCAATCGCATCCACAACACCGCCACAGGCCTGCGTTTCGACATCAACACCAATCGCACGAAAGGCCAGCTCGCGTTGGAACGCGCGGCTGCGCACTGTTGCCGGCGTGGCAAACAAAGCCACATGTTGAACCGACACCTGACGCGGCGGGGAATTATCCCCCCATCGGCGTTCGGTCAGCGCCTCGATCATGGGTACAAACACGCCCAAGACCCGTTTGCCTTCTGGCACGCCTGCTTCTTGCATCCGCCGCAACGCCGCAGCCGAGGCCGTATTGCATGCCAGAACCACCAGATTACAGCCATCCTCCCACAACCGGGCCACGCCAGCGCGGGTCAGCTCATACACATCATCCATGTCGCGCACACCGTAAGGGGCATGGGCATTATCCCCCAGATAGGTGAACGCCACATCCGGCAACCGCGCCTGCACGGCATTCATGACGGTCAATCCACCCAATCCGCTGTCGAAAATCCCCACGGCCATTTTGTGTTCCTTCACTGCTGCGTTGTTTAGGGTGATACGCAATGCCCGGTTGGTTTTCCATCCCGAATGGTGTGGAAGGTAGAATGACCGATCATTGGCACGAAACCACCCTGCATCGATTTGTCAAAAGAAATGCCCTAACAGGCCAGCCGGCCGTTACGCTGCATTATTGGTCAAATATCTTGACCCCAAAAGGGTAATTCCCGCGCCTAGCCTGCGAACTTATATGCACGCGTCACATTTATTTGCTAAGAACGATGAACTGTTGATTGCGGGTATCAGGATACTGGAGCGGTGCAATCACTCCGCACGCCCGTGAAACGTTGAATGATGGTAAAACCGGAAAGTAGCCAAAAATGGATTGGGATAAGCTCAGAATCTTTCATGCCGTGGCCGCAGCAGGCAGCCTGACCCATGCCGGGGATGAACTGCAACTGTCGCAATCCGCCGTGTCACGACAGGTTCGCGGGCTAGAGGAATCGTTGAATGCCACGCTGTTCCACCGCCATGCGCGCGGCTTGATCCTAACCGAACAGGGTGAATTGCTGTTTGACGCCACCCGCGCCATGCTCAAACGCTTGGACACGGCCACGGCCCGCATTCGCGACAGCGAGGATGAGGTGTTCGGCGAATTGCGCGTCACCACCACGATAGGATTTGGCACGCTTTGGCTGGCCCCGCGTCTGGCACATCTTTACAAGAAGTATCCCGACCTCAAGATTGACCTTAATCTGGAAGAACGCGTTCTGGACCTGCCCATGCGCGAGGCCGATGTGGCCATCCGAATGAAAGAACCCAGTCAGGCCGACCTGATCCGCAAGCGCCTGATGGGGGTGCATATGTGTCTGTTTGCGTCCCGCGACTACCTAGAACAACACGGCACCCCGCAATTTGTCACGGACCTGATTGACCATCGCCTGATTTGTCAAAACCCGAACTCCGCTCAGGTGAACGCCGCCAACAGTTTGGTGACTGAACTTTTGGCAAACGAAATTCCGGCCATGTTGACGGTGAACAACTATTTCGGTGTCTTACAGGGTGTTCTGCACAATCTGGGTATTGGCGTTTTGCCTGACTACCTTAGCTATGACTTTCCGAATCTGGTGCGCGTGCTGCCTGAGCTCGAATCTGTCGAAGTCCCGGTATATTTGGCCTACCCCGAGGAATTGCGCCATTCGCAGCGCATCAAAGCCTTTCGTGACTTCGTACAAGATGAAATTTTTAGCTACAGGAAAACTCTTAGAGAACAGTCGGTTAAATGATATTTAGCCCAGATATGCAAAAATTGCATAGCAGGATTGTCCATATTATGGGCTATTTCATCTTGAACGGTCGAGGTCGGCTGACTAGTTGACAGTCATGTTGGGAACGCCTCCGAGGTGATCCCCTCATACCTCCCTGTTGGACTATGGCCGAGCTTAGTGCTCGGCCTTTTTTTTGCGCTACAAGTTTTCGCATCAAGGCAGGTCGAATTCCTCCTCCCCTTCCCTGAGTGGTCCCAAGATAAACCACGAAAAAAATGGCCTGATCCGCGAGGATCAAGCCATTTGGTCGTGTTACTCGGCAGCCGCCTCTGGTGGCGGTGCATCCTTGGGCTTTGGTTTGGCCCGCGGCTTCGGCTTTGGCTTGGGTTCTGGCTTGACCTCAGGCTCGGCACTTTGTTCTGCCGGCTGCTCCTGAGGGGCCGCATCCACGCTCTCTTCCTTGGGTTTACGTGGCGCACGTTTGCGCGGCGCACGTTTGACCGCCGGGGCGTTTTCCGGTGTCTCAACCAACATGCTGGGTTGAGCGTCCAAATCTGGCAGATCAGGCTGCGGGGCCTGCGCCGGATCTGTCACACGGTCTTGGCCGGCATTGTCGCGTTTGTTGTCTTGCCGGTCATTATCCTGACGCCCGCCATGCTGTTTGGCGTTGTCCTGAGCGCTACCCTCTTGGGCATTATCATCTGTCCCGCCGCCATCCTGACGATGCTGGGGCCGTTCACGATCACGCTCGGCCTGACGCTCGCGGTTCTCACGCTCTTGCTGTTCGCGCCGGTTGTCGATTTCCTTTTGGGCCCCGCCCAGCAAACGCAAATAGTGTTCTGCGTGCTGTTGGAAGTTCTCGGTGGCAACCCGATCATTGGACAACTGCGCATCGCGCGCCAGTTGATTGTATTTCTCGATGATCTGTTGTGGCGTACCGCGCACCTTGCCCTCTGGGCCCGAGCTGTCGAAAACGCGGTTTACGACATTGCCCATGGAGTTGGCGTTATTGCGGTTACGGTTCGGTTTGTTACGCGAACGTGACTTCGATGATCTCATGTATATGCTGTCCAGCCCTGTGTGAAAAACCGATGGTGAACCGGGGGGCACCGTATGCGCCTTAAAATATGAACCGGATCGCGGCAATGTTGGCTTGGCGTCACGCGGGACCACCCGTTAGGGTATCCACCGCTTCGACGTGTTCAGTAATCATGCCAAAGCAGTCACCGCAAGCAAAAAGCAGTGATAAAGGCCATTTTATGCAGATTGAGGCAAAGAAACGCCGTTTTCCATGCCCCGCATGCCCCCACAAACGACCCGATCCCGCCCATCCAGATCGGGAAGGATACGAATCTCGCACAGGTTTGCCGCCTGCATCAACTCTGCGACAGCCGCGCCCTGAGTTGGCCCGATCTCGACCATCAGCGCCCCACCGGCTTTCAGATACGCGCCCGCTTGGGAACAAATCACGCGATACGCGCTCAACCCGTCTGACTCGTCGGTCAGCGCCATACGCGGCTCAAATGCCAATTCCGGTGCAAGGGTCTCCATCTCATCCAACGCAATATAGGGCGGATTGCTGACGATCAGATCGTAGGTGCCAGTCACCTCGGCAAACCAATCCGATTGGATCAAATCCACCCGCCCCGTCAGCCCCAGCCGTTTTGTGTTGGCTCGCGCCACATCCAGCGCCGCGCATGACAGATCCGTCCCCACGCCTTGCGCCAAGGGGCGTTCGGCCAAAAGCGACAGCAGAATAGCACCTGATCCCGTCCCGAGGTCCAACAGACGTTCAAATCGCCGCTCCAAAGCGGCACGTATCAGCGTTTCCGTATCCGGGCGCGGGTCCAACACATCCGGCCCAACGTGAAACTCATGTTTGTAAAATGCCCGACGCCCCAGCACATGCGATAAAGGCCGCCGCTCAAGACGGGGCGCCACCGCCAGATTCAAGGCATGCACCTCGCCCTCATCCAACAGATCGTTCTCTGACACGCTCAAACGCGCCATCGTCATGTTCAGCGCATGCGCCGCTATCAGGCGTGCCTCGCGCTGAGGCGTCTCAATCCTGACCCGTTCCAACCTTCTGGCAAGATCTCGGATGGCCTGACCAAGGGTAAGATCGCTCACTCGCCCATCTCGGCCAACAAACGCGCCTGCGCGTCAGCGGTCAACGCATCGATCACCTCGTCCAGATCACCGGCCATCACCTGATCCAGCTTGTAGAGCGTCAGGTTGATACGGTGATCTGTCATCCGGCCTTGAGGGAAGTTATAGGTCCGTATCCGCTCCGAACGGTCACCACTACCGACCTGCGCGGCGCGATCCGCACTGCGCGCGGTGTCGACCCGCTGACGTTCGGCATCATACAGGCGCGTCTTCAACACCTGCATCGCAATTTCGCGGTTCCGGTGCTGGGACTTTTCGGAACTGGTCACAACGATCCCAGACGGAATATGCGTGATCCGCACGGCCGAGTCGGTGGTGTTGACGTGCTGCCCCCCCGCCCCCGAGCTGCGCATCGTGTCGATCCGCAAATCATTGGCATCAATGTGGATATCCACGTCCTCAGCCTCAGGCAAAACAGCAACCGTCGCAGCCGAAGTGTGAATACGCCCGCCGCTTTCGGTTTCAGGCACACGCTGGACGCGGTGCACGCCGCTTTCGTACTTCAGGCGCGCAAACACATGGTTGCCTTTGACATGCGCCACCACTTCCTTGACGCCCCCCAGTTCGGTCTGGTTCATTTCGATGATGTCAAACGTCCAACCGCGCGCTTCGGCATATCTTTGGTACATGCGCAACAAATCACCCGCAAACAGCGCGGCCTCTTCGCCGCCGGTACCGGGGCGAATCTCCACCATTGCCGGGCGCGCGTCGGCTGCGTCTTTCGGCAAAAGCGACAGCTGTAAATCCGCTTCCATACCCGGCAGTTGCCCCTGCAACGCATAGAGCTCCTCTTCGGCAAGGGATTTCATTTCCGGGTCGCTCAGCATTGCGCGCGCGCCCTCGATATCGTCCAGCAAGGCGCGATAGGCACGAATTTCCTCAACGACGGGACGCAGTTCAGCGTATTCGCGCCCCAGAGCCGCGATATCGCCGCCGCCTTCCGACATGCTGGCCTCGATGAATTCAAACCGCTCGGCGATTTGTTGTAATCTGTCCAATGGCACCATGCGCGCCGGTGTCCCCTATCAATGTGATTTGGTCAAGGCCCACAATCATGCTATTATGATCCTTATGCAAAAGACCGCCCTGATACTGTCCCTGTGCTGGACCCTGCCGGGTCTGCCTGCGCTGGCCGATGCCACTATAGGTGGCCAGACAATCGAATGCTATTGCACAGATAAAACCGGGGGCCGTCTCGAACTGGGTGAAATGACCTGCCTGCATGTCGATGGCAAGATGTTCATGGCCCAATGCCAGATGTCCCTCAACGTGCCCATGTGGCGAAAAATCTCGGACGGCTGCCTGTCGTCATCCCTGCCCCAGGGCTTGCAACCAGCCAGCAATGCGGCCACGGTTGACCCCAAAATCTGATCGGCCAAAACGCAGACGGCTATAGATCTCCAGATAGCGCTTCGCGTCAGTGCCAGAGGCACCGCCGCCCAATGACACCGTCGTGTAATCGGGAAACCCCCAAAACGTCGAACGTGTCTCATACGACACCATCCCAGCGTCCACCGCACCGGCAATGGTGCGGGTGCGCGGTGTGGCGCGAATAATGTGGTCCAACCGCTTAAATTCGGCGCGACCATCCCCCGCAACACCCCCGCGCCAAACATGCCCGCCGTCGGCAGGGCTATGTCCCATCCCCGCCACATCGCTCGCCTTATGCCAGCGCCCAACATTCACAGGGGCCAGACGCACCCAGCCAGCGCACCCGATCATGATCAGCGCCACAAGCCCCATCGCCCACATCACAATGTCATTCATCTTTCTGAAAATACCTTATCACACCGCATCGATCATGCGTCGCGCCCATGTTTTTCCCAGCCAAGCAGACACAACAGCTCGGTCGCGACATGCGCCCCGGCTATGGCCGTGGCCCCAGTTGTGTCAAATTGCGGAGAAACCTCAACGACATCACCACCCTTTATGTTGATCCCGGCCAGATCGCGCAGCATCATGGCCGCCTGCGCCGATGTCAGACCACCCCAGACAGGCGTTCCCGTGCCCGGAGCATAGGCAGGGTCCAGCGCATCAATATCAAAGGTCAGATAGGTGGGGGCGTCCCCCAGAATGTCTTTGATCTTGTCCACAGTCGCCACCGGGCCCCGCTCATGCACTTCGCGCGCGTCAATCACGGTCACGCCAAGGTGGTCCTCGCACACCGTCCGAATCCCCACCTGAACCGAGCGTGCAGGATCGATCAGCCCCATCTTGATCGCCTTGTAAAACATCGTGCCATGGTCAATCCGGTCCATGTCATCATCGGGCCAGGTATCCGTATGGGCGTCAAACTGCAGCAAGGCCATCGGCCCGAATTTCTCGGCATAGGCTTTCAGGATCGGAAAGGTGATGTAGTGATCGCCCCCCAGAACGACACTGGCCGCATCTGCCGCCAGAATCCCTTGAATATGCGCGGTCAATGCAGCCGGAAACGCGGGAACATCCGCATAGTCAAACGCCAGATCGCCATAATCCACAATAGCCATTTCCGTCATCGGATCAAAATTCCAGCCATAGGGCGCATCAAATGGTTGTAATGCGCTGGCCTCGCGAATGGCACGCGGCCCCATGCGCGTGCCGGTGCGATGGGTCACGGCCTGATCGAACGGCACGCCCGTTACCGCGACATCCACGCCGGTCAAATCCTTGGTGTAGCGCCGTCGCAAAAACGAGGTTGCCCCGCCAAATGCGTTCTCAAAACTAGGCCCGCGCAAATCCTTACGGGTAAACGCGTCATCTACTGCGTGCTTTGCGTCTTCCAATGCCATGCTTATTGCCTTTCCGAATGATGTCCTAGGTCCAGACCAGTAAGGTGCGCTTCAGCGCACCGGTTGTGCCCGCTCCACCAGCCGGGCAAAGAAAGAGGCACCATAGGGAGCCGCCATATCGTTAAAATCAAAGGCCGGATGATGCAGTCCCGCCGCTGGCCCCTGCCCCAAAAAGAGATAGCAACCCGGTCTGGCCTCCAGCATGAAGGAAAAATCTTCGGCTCCCATTTCACGCATGCGATCGCGCATCACGCCAGCCTCGCCCGCCACATCCTCGGCAACATCTGCGGCGAAAGAGGTCTGGGCCGCGTGGTTCACGGTCGCCGGATAGCCAATGTCCAGCGAGACCGTCGCCGTCACCCCATAGGACGCCGCCTGCCCCTCCACAACACCACGCAGCCGTTCATGCGCCAATCTGCGCACATCCGGATCAAAGCTGCGAATCGTGCCACCGACATAGGCGGTTTCGGGCACGATATTCTCAGCCGTACCCGTATGGATTTGCGTAACCGACATGACCAAATCCTGCGTCGGATTGTGATTGCGACTAACGATGCTTTGGATCGCCTGCGTTATACTGGCTGCGGCGATCACCGGATCGCAGGTCTGGTGCGGGTACGCCGCGTGGCCCCCGACCCCTTGAATGTCGATATGAAACGTATCCACCGCCGCCATGATCGGCCCCGGCGTGGTTGAAAAACTGCCCAATGGCTGATTGTTCATCGTGTGCAGGGCATAGACCTCGCCAATGTCATAGCGATCCAGAACGCCCTCTTCGACCATGATGCGCCCGCCGCCGGGCCCTTCTTCGGCGGGCTGAAAGATCAGTGCAACCTTACCTGCGAAATTGCGCGTCTCGGCCAGATACTTGGCCGCCCCCAACAACATGGTCGTATGCCCGTCGTGTCCGCAGGCATGCATGGCCCCGGCTGTGCGCGACGACCATGGTGCACCCGTCACCTCCTCTAGTGGCAGCGCATCCATATCGGCCCGCAGGCCGATCACGGGCCCGTCGCCCTGACCTTCGATAATCGCCACCACACCCGAGGTCGCGATGCCCGTTTCGATCTGGGTTATGCCGAATTCGCGCAGTTTTTCGACCACGAAGGCCGCTGTCTCGTGGCATTCGAACCCCAGTTCGGGATGCATATGAAGATGGCGTCGCCACGCGGTCATCTCGTCGGCAAATCCGGCAATTCGATTGATCACGGCCATTGCTGGACTCCTCCTTCATCAGACGTCACCTTGCACTCAACCCGATTGATAAGGCCGCCGCAATGCCCCATGACACGCTGATCCACGACACCACCGGCGGTTTACCCCGCCTTCTGGCCATTATGCGCGCCCTGCGCGACCCTGAAACAGGCTGTCCTTGGGACATTGAGCAGGATTTTGACACTATAGCCCCTTACACGATCGAAGAGGCCTATGAGGTGGCCGACGCGATCGAACGCAACGCTTGGGATGAGTTGAAGGGCGAATTAGGCGATTTGCTGCTTCAGGTCGTGTTTCTCGGCCAGATCGCGGCAGACAAGGGCCTGTTTGATTTTGCCCAGATCGCCGACACGATTTCGGACAAGATGGTAGCCCGTCACCCGCATGTCTTTGGCGATGAAAGCCGCGATAAATCCGCCCAGCAGCAAACACGCGATTGGGAAACCGTCAAAGCAGCCGAGCGCGCCTCGCAGGCGCAAACTGGCACGCTGGACGGCGTTGCCGCAGGCCTGCCAGCTTTGATGCGCGCTGTAAAACTGCAAAAGCGCGCCGCGCGCGTCGGGTTTGACTGGCCCCAAACCAGTCAGGTTCTGGACAAGGTGGTGGAAGAAGCAACTGAGCTAAGCGAGGCCAAGGCCAACGCCGACCCGGATCATATCGAGGAAGAGTTCGGTGATTTACTGTTTGTCATGGCCAATCTGGCGCGCCACATGCAGGTTGATCCCGAAGTTGCCCTGCGCCGCGCCAACGCCAAATTTACCCGCCGCTTCCAAAGGATCGAAGCGCTATTGGCCGAAGCGGGCAAAACCCCGGCGCAATCTGACCTGTCGGAAATGGACGCCCTGTGGAACCGCGCCAAAGCGGAAGAAAAGGCGCCGACGGGTGATAGCACGAAAGGCCATTCCTGATCGCAAACGGCCTTTACAGAACCGGCAATGTCTTTCCGGAAAACCGGGTCAGACGTTCGGCCCCGCCTTCGCGAATCACGATGTTTTCTTCTGCCACCATCAAGCGATCCGGCCCGGTCACCACACCCGGTTCTAGCGTGATAACCATGCCGGGGCGCAATTCGCTATGATCCTGCGCCGTCAGCGACAGGCCCTCGGTCAGTTGCATGCCCAGTCCATGGCCCAATCGCCCGGCCCCTTCGCCGCCGCCGGTGATCGCAGCCATGGCCGCAAAAACGTCACTGGCCCGTGCACCGGGTCGCGCGGCGGCCTCGCCCGCCAAGACGGCATCTGATAATTGAGCATGCGCTCGTTTTGCCTGATCACTGGCCGGGCCGATGGCAAAGTTTCGATCAAAATCGCAAAAATATCCGTCCCACACCGCGCCTGTATCCAGCATCATCACATCACCGCGCAGCAAAGCTGAGTCGCGCGCGGGCGAAATCACATCGCCGTAACCATCCGGCCCCGCGCCGCCCGCCAGATAAGGCACCCAATCCGCGCCTTCCTCTAGTAGCAGGCGTTGAAAATCACGAAACACTCGGGACAGCGCGACACCTTCGCACGCGATCTGAGCCACGCGATCAAACGCGCGGGTCGCAATGGTGCATATATGGGCAATCTTGGCGATCTCGGCCTCGGATTTCACCGCCCGTAAGGACGCGGTAATTCCGTAGTCATGCGTAAAATTCAGCCCGCTGGCAGCTTGCAGCAGTTCGTAATCGCCCAAAGGCATGCGCAGATGTGTCTCGGGCCCCGATGGCACGCCCACAGCGCCCCCCGAGGGTCCCACCACCTCGCGCAGGGCATCCGCCAGCAGGGTGACACCATCATCCGCCGGGTCCGGTGCAGACCACGTTCGAATGTCAGTGATCCACGTCTGCGCCATCAGCGCCGCCCCGATGGACGGAATCACCGCTATTGGCAGTCCCGAAGCCGGCAGGATCACAAACCAAGGACGGCTGGGGCTTTCCCAGAAACGGGTCAGATAGCCGGTAAAATAGCGTACGTCCGGCTCGGTTGTCAGCAGAATCGCGCCCAGGCTTTCGTCGTTCATACGCGCCTGCGCGCGATCCAGTCGCGCACGATATTCGTCTGGCGCGAAGCCGCGCTTCATGCGTCCGCCCCTTCGCTAAGTATGCACAACACGCGCGCATCCGCAGGCAATCCCAGATGCCGCAGCGCCGCCAGCCCGGCCCCGCCAGATTGCGATGTTTCCAGCCCCAGAGCGGCCAGCTCAGGCAGAACGGCGCTGGCTTCCTCGTCGGTGATCAACGCGAAAGCATCCGCATCGCGCGCCAACCCCTTCAGTGCGATCAAGGACGCCTCCTTGCAATCCAGCCGCCCCATATTTGACACCGGTCCCGTCGTGGTCACGAATGCGCCTGCCTGAACAGAGTTGTAAAGCGCGGGCGCGGCCTCGGGCTCGACCACGATAATGCGTGGGGCCTCCCCCCAAACCTTGCGAAAATAGGCTGCACAGGCTCCGGCCAAGCCACCGACCCCCGCTTGCAGCAGGATATGCGTGGGTGGTTCGGGCATCTGGCGCGCGGCCTCGGCTGCCATCACCACATATCCCTCCATCAATCGATGGGGCAACTCGACATATCCCGGCCAGGAACTGTCAGACAGCAACGTCCAGCCATTGTCGCGCGCGCCCGTCGCGGCGGCGGCCATGCTGGCTTCATACTCGGCTCCGGCGCGCACCACATCCGCGCCCAATCCCCGCAAACGTTGCGCAAACCCTTCCGGCACGGTGTGCGCTAGATAGACCACGGCCTGCGCCCCGAAACGCGCCGCACCCGATGCCAATGACAGTCCGTGATTACCTGCACTGGCCGTGACATAGGTGCGTCCGGCCAAGGCCTGCGTCACGTCTGCGCCACTGCCGCCAATGGCCTCGGCGGCCTGATGAGTAATCACATAGGCCGCCCCCAGCGCCTTGAAACTTCCCAGTCCCATGCGACCACGCTCGTCCTTGACCCAAACATCCCCGCCCAGCCCCTTGGCCTGCACCAACGGCGTCTCACCCGGTGTCAGGTATCGCGCAACCAGTGCTTGGGCAGCGTCAGCATCCGTACTGGGCCATGGCACATTCTCCAGCGTATCCTCCGTCAGGCCCGCCCCACGCCACTTGTTCTCGGTCATTTGCATCGCGTTCCCTCCGCTCAGATTTGGCCGCCATAACAAACACCCCCTTGCCAGTCGTCAACCCTGCCGCGCATTCAGGGTCATACGGCCCCTTTCCCCCTCCAGCGCAATGTCTTAAAGAGACGCCAGCATCACGCCGAAGGGGACACAGGACATGACCGACCCAGATATCACACCCGATCTGATCGCAGCGCACGGGCTGAAGCCCGATGAATACGACCGTATTCTCGAGATCATCGGGCGCGAGCCGACCTTTACAGAGCTCGGTATTTTCTCGGCCATGTGGAACGAGCACTGCAGCTATAAATCTTCCAAGAAATGGCTGCGCACCCTGCCCACCACTGGCCCACAGGTTATCTGCGGCCCCGGTGAAAACGCCGGAATCGTCGACATCGGCGACGGTCAATGCGTTGTTTTCAAAATGGAAAGCCACAACCACCCTTCCTATATCGAACCCTATCAAGGCGCGGCTACTGGCGTGGGGGGCATCCTGCGCGATGTGTTCACCATGGGCGCGCGCCCGATTGCGGCGATGAACTCGCTCAGCTTTGGCAGCCCGGACCACCCCAAGACACGACAGTTGGTGCATGGCGTGGTTGCCGGGGTCGGTGGCTATGGCAACGCGTTCGGCGTGCCCACCGTGGGCGGCGAATTGCGCTTCGATCCGGCCTATAACGGCAACTGTCTGGTCAACGCCTTTGCCGCCGGTCTGGCGCAAACCGATCAGATTTTCTATTCAGCCGCGTCCGGCGTTGGCCGCCCGGTGGTCTATCTCGGCGCCAAGACAGGGCGCGATGGTGTTGGCGGGGCCACCATGGCCTCGGCCGAGTTCGACGACACAATCGAAGAAAAACGCCCCACCGTTCAGGTCGGTGATCCGTTCACCGAAAAACGCCTGATGGAAGCCACGCTGGAACTGATGGCCACGGGCGCTGTCATTTCCATTCAGGATATGGGGGCCGCTGGCCTGACCTGTTCAGCTGTGGAAATGGGCGACAAGGGTGGTTTGGGCGTCAAGTTGAACCTTGAGGCCGTGCCCCAGCGCGAGGCGAACATGACCGCCTATGAGATGATGCTCTCGGAATCGCAAGAACGCATGCTGATGGTGCTGGAACCCTCGCTTGAGGCCGAAGCCCGCGCCGTGTTCGAAAAATGGGACCTCGATTTTGCCATCGTCGGTGAAACCATCGCCGAAGACCGTTTCTTGATCCTGCACAACGGCGAGGTCAAGGCAGACCTGCCATTGGCCGCCCTGTCTGGCACCGCCCCAGAATACGACCGTCCGTGGGAACGCACGCCCCCTGCCACACCACTGGATGAAGGCACAGTGCCCCAGATCGACCCAATTGACGGGCTGCGCGCGTTGATCGGCAATCCCAACTATTGCGCGCGGGCTTGGGTATATGACCAATACGATTCGATGGTCATGGCCGACACCGTGCGTGGCCCCGGCTTGGGCGGCGGACTGATCCGTGTACATGGCACTGACAAACTGCTGGCCTTCACCTCGGATGTGACACCACGTTATGTTCAGGCCAATCCGGTTGAAGGCGGCAAACAGGCCGTTGCCGAGGCCTATCGAAACCTGACGGCGCTTGGCGCAACTCCGCTGGCTAGCACTGATAACCTGAATTTTGGCAACCCCGAGAAACCGCAGATCATGGGCCAATTGGTCGGCGCCATCGAAGGCATCGGTCAGGCGGTCTCGGCATTGGACATGCCGATCGTCTCGGGCAACGTATCGCTCTATAACGAAACCGATGGCACGGCGATCCTACCCACCCCTACCATTGGGGCGGTCGGGCTGGTCGCGCATCAGGATCAGGCCATTCTGGGCTGCGCGCGTGAAGGGCATGTTGCCTTGCTGGTCGGCGATAGTGCAGGACACCTAGGCCAATCCGCCCTGCTGGCCGAGGTCTTCTCGCGTGTCGAGGGCGACGCCCCGTCCGTCGATCTGGAGGCCGAAAAGCGCAACGGCGACTTTATCCGCGACAATCACGCCTTGATCCGCGCCTGTACGGATCTCAGCGATGGCGGTCTGGCCCTCGCCGCCTTCGAGATGGCCCAAACCGCAGGCGTCGGCATTGTGTTGGACGACAGCGATACTGGTGCCGTGTTCGGCGAGGATCAGGGCCGCTACCTGATCGCGTGCAATTTCGATCAGGCCGAGGCGCTCATGGGTGCCGCCGCCAGCGCCGGGGTTACGATCCAAACTGTCGGGCGGTTCACCGGCGACACTGTGCGCATCGGAAGTTCCAGCGCCCCACTGGCCGAGCTGTCGGATATATATCGCAACTGCCTGGCCGAACAGTTTGCCTAAATGCCACGGGCGCGTGACAGCTCACGCCACGCGCCCTATTTTTTCTTGGCCCAAATACCCATGGCGATGCCGATGCAACGCGCGCACCCTCATATGACAAAGCACGAGCCCGCCACGCACATGCTCCGCGTTTAATCCAAAGCCTGTGCGCTCAATACGGCAAAATCACCAAATCACCCCCGCGAGGTCACCCACAAAACCGTTGCATCCTCGGCGCTTAGCGAAATCAGGTTGTGCCCCATTGCCGCGTCGTAATAAGCGCTGTCACCGCGTCGCATTTCGACCGGTTCGTAAAATTCGGTGAACAGGCGCACCACCCCGGTCAGTACATACAAGAATTCTTCGCCATCATGGCGCACCCACCCGTCAAACTCTTCAATCCGGCGCGCGCGGATGCGGGCGGAATAGGGCATCATCCGCTTGTTGGTCAGCGTCCCTGCCAGCAATTCATGTTCATAGGTGGCGGTCGGATAAGGCATGCCTCGCGCGGCGCGCGTGACAGCCATGCGGCCGTTGATTTGCCCCTCTCGCGGTGGCGTAAACAACTGGGGCACCGAAATTTCCATTCCGACGGCCAATTTCTTTAACGCCTCATAGGTTGGCGACATCTGGCCGTTTTCGATCTTGGACAGGGTCGAACGTGCCAATCCTGCCTGACTGGCAGCCTGCTCCAATGTCCAGCCACGCGCCTTGCGCAATTCTCGCACCCGCACGCCCAAATTGAGCGGCTCGCCCGGCTCCTGCGTGCCACCGCCGCGTGCAATCCGGAACATATGGGCGTTGTTTGGGCTCATACCCGCGATATACGACGCACCTGCGTGCCATGCAACTGGCCTCGGCGGCATGCTTGGCAGCTTGCATTGCAACGCGGTGCATCCTACCACCACATTCATGACAGCCCAGAGTGATCACTTCCCGCAGCCGCCCTGCCCGACACCGTTCAACATGGCCGCCCATGTGCTGGGCCATGCCGACGTGCAACCCCAGAAAATCGCGATGGAGGTTCTGGGCGCGCAGACCCGACCTTGGACCTACAAAGCGCTGAAATCTGCTGTGTTAGGGGTCGCCAACGGTCTGGCCTGCGCAGGTTTGCGCCCCGGCGACCGCGTTTTGATGCGACTGGGCAACACCGAGGATTTCCCGATTGCCTATCTGGGCGCGATTGCGGCTGGCATGGTTCCGGTGCCCGCATCGACCCAGCTCACAGTGCCCGAATTGGAGCGCGCCGCGCAACAGATCGCCCCTGCCGCGATCCTGCATGCCCCCGGCGTGACCTGCCCAACGCCCACCTGCCCGGTCATTCAACTGGATGCATTGCGTGACATGTATACGCTTCCGCCTGCCGAATGGCATATGGGGGATTCGAACCGCCCCGCCTATATCGTCTTTACCTCGGGCACATCCGGCACGCCGCGCGCTGTTGTGCATGCCCACCGCGCCATCTGGGCCCGGCGCATGATGCGTGACGGCTGGCTGGGCCTTACCGGGCAGGACCGGTTGTTGCATGCTGGCGCATTTAACTGGACCTATACAATGGGCGTAGGTTTGATGGATCCATGGAGCATTGGCGCCACGGCTCTGATCCCTTCCGAGGGCACCCAGATCGAGGCGCTACCCGACCTTCTGCACCGCCACGCAGCCACTATTTTCGCAGCGGCCCCTGGCGTTTACCGCCGCATGTTGAAGTCTGACACGGCTTTGGACCTGCCCGATTTGCGCCACGGCGTTTCGGCGGGCGAAAAACTGTCACCCGTTGTCAGCGCCGCATTTCAGCGCGCCACCGGATGCACCATTCACGAGGCTTACGGCATGTCCGAGGTATCCACATTCATCTCGGGCTGCCCTGCGCGGCCAGTAGATGCCGCCACGCTTGGTTACGCGCAGCCCGGTCGACGGATTGCGATACTTGCGCCCGAAGGCTCTACGCCCGTGCCCTATGACACCCCCGGCGTTATTGCCGTGCACCACAGCGATCCCGGCCTTATGCTGGAATATCTGAACGAAAGCGACGCCACGCAGGCGCGGTATCGCGGGGAATGGTTCATCACCGGCGATCTGGGACAGATGGCCCCTAACGGCCAGCTCAGCTATCTGGGGCGCGATGACGATATGATGAATGCAGGAGGATACCGCGTGTCCCCGCTGGAGGTTGAGACCGCGCTAAGCGCCATGCCCGGTCTCGACGCCGTCGCCTGTGCCTCGGTCGAGGTCAAGCCCGGCGTTCAGGTGATTGGTGCCTTTTACACGGGCCCCAGCGCACTGGATGACAGTGACCTGCGCCGCTTCGCCGACAGTCAACTGGCCCATTACAAAACCCCGCGCTTGTACGTGCATCTGGACCAACTGCCCACCAGCGCAAATGGCAAGGTCTTGCGCAAGGGCTTGGCAAAACTCTATAGCTCACTCTCCAATACCGCCTCCCGCCGCTAATCTGCGGGCGCGTCAACAACGCATCGTTACGAATTGTCTCCCATACCCTAATCAGGATCGCATGACCTATGGCCGAAACCACCATTGACCCAATCAAACTGGACATTATCTCTGACCCGATCTGTCCGTGGTGTTTTATTGGCAAAACCCTGTTGGATCGCGCTTTGGAGCAACGCCCGGACCATCCCTTCGTCATTGAATGGCATCCTTTTCAGCTGAATCCGGACATGCCTGCTGCCGGCATGGGACGACGCGAGTATCTTGAGGCCAAGTTTGGAGGCAAAGAAGGTGCGGTTCGCGCCTATGCCCCCATCGTCGAGCGCGCCGAAGCGGCCGGTCTGCACATTGACTTTGAAGGAATGAAACGCACACCCAACACGTTGGACGCGCACCGCCTGCTGCATTGGGCCGGGATAGAAGGACACCAAGACGCCGCCGCGATGGCACTGTTTGCCGCCTATTTTCAGCAAGGCCGCGACATCGGCAGCGCCGAAGTTCTGGCCGATATTGCCGATGGGTTGGGCATGGACGGCGCGGTTATTCAGAAATTGCTGGCTGGTGACGCCGATACCGACGCCATTCGCGCCCGTGATGCGCAGTTCCGCGAGATGGGCGTCAACTCGGTCCCGACGTTTATCGTTGCCGGAAAACATGCGGTTCCGGGCTGTCAGGAAACGGCGTTGTGGCTAAAGGTCATCGACGAAGTGATGGCCCAGTTGCAAGCCCAGCAAGACGAATGATCAAACCGTATACCTTTGTATACAAGCCTTCCAATTCGCAATCAAATACGCTAGGAGTGCGCAAACTCCGAATCCTGTCAGGTGAAAGGCCAACGCATGAGCAAAATTAAGGTAGACAACCCCGTCGTGGAACTGGACGGCGATGAAATGACCCGGATCATCTGGGATTTCATCAAGAAAAAGCTGATCCTGCCCTATCTGGATATCGACCTGAAATATTACGATTTGGGCATCATGGCCCGCGACGAAACCGATGACCAGATCACCATCGATGCGGCCCACGCCATCCAAGAATACGGCGTTGGCGTCAAATGTGCCACCATCACCCCCGACGAAGGCCGGGTCGAGGAGTTTGGCCTGAAGAAAATGTGGCGCAGCCCCAATGGCACGATCCGCAACATTCTGGGCGGCGTCGTGTTCCGCGAGCCGATCATCTGTTCGAACGTGCCACGCCTTGTGCCCGGATGGACACAGCCCATCGTGATCGGTCGTCACGCCTATGGCGACCAATACCGCGCAACAGACATGAAATTCCCCGGTGCCGGCACGCTGTCGATGAAATTCGTCGGCGACGATGGCACGGTCATGGAAGAAGAAGTGTTCAAGGCCCCCTCTTCGGGTGTTTATATGGGCATGTACAATCTGGATCAGTCGATCCGCGATTTCGCCCGCGCCTCGTTCAACTATGGCCTCAAGCGGAACTATCCCGTTTATCTGTCGACCAAGAACACCATCCTCAAGAATTACGACGGTCAGTTCATGATCCTGTTCCAGGAAGTGTTTGACGCTGAATTCAAGGACAAGTTTGAAGCAGCCGGCATCACATATGAGCACCGTCTGATCGACGACATGGTCGCATCGGCTATGAAATGGTCGGGCGGCTATGTCTGGGCCTGCAAAAACTATGATGGTGACGTTCAGTCCGACACCGTCGCGCAGGGCTTTGGCTCGCTGGGTTTGATGACCAGCCAGTTGATGACACCGGACGGCAAGATTGTCGAAGCCGAGGCCGCGCATGGCACGGTCACACGTCACTATCGTCAACACCAGAAGGGCGAGGAAACCTCGACCAACTCGATCGCGTCGATCTATGCATGGACTGGTGGCCTGAAGCACCGTGGCAAGCTGGACAACAACACGGCCCTGACCAACTTTGCCGAAACGCTGGAAAAAGTCGTGGTTGATACGGTCGAAGCGGGCCACATGACCAAGGATCTGGCGCTGTTGGTTGGCCCCGATCAGGGGTGGCTGACCACCATGGGCTTCCTTGAAAAGGTTGACGAAAACCTGAACAAGGCCCTTGCTGGCTAAGGCCTGACCTTATTGAAAAATGCGAAACGGGGGCCGCGCGGCCCCCGTTTTTTTACGCCAAACCAATCTGGGCAACTGCTTCTTGCTCGTAGGGATCAAGGACGCAACCGCGCAGGCCACCGTCCGAATCCGCGATTGGACGACATGTTGGATTTGGGTATTTCAGCCAAGAAAAAGACCGGACGATGAATGAAACATCGCCCGGTTGTGATGATCAACACAACGATCGACAGCGCCGCTTAGCCGCTTTCGCGCAAACGCTTGAACAGGCTGGATGTGTCCCAGCGGCCGCCGCCCATTTTCTGCACGTCCTTGTAGAACTGATCGACCAAAGCCGTCACCGGCAGTGATGCGCCATTTTGATCCGCAGTGGACAGGCAAATACCCAGATCCTTGCGCATCCAGTCCACGGCGAACCCGTGTTCAAAATGATCGTCCAGCATGTTTTCGTAGCGATTCATCATCTGCCAGCTGCCTGCCGCGCCCTGACTGATCACCTCGACCACCGAGCGCCCGTCCAAACCGGCCTTTTCGGCAAAATGCAGCGCTTCGCTAAGGCCCTGAACCAGACCGGCGATGGCTATCTGATTGCACATCTTGGTCATCTGACCTGCGCCGCTGTCGCCAATACGTCGGCACAGTTTGGCGTAGATTTCCATGATCGGCTCGGCCGTGTCATAGGCCTCTTGATCACCGCCGCACATGATCGACAGTTGGCCGTTTTCCGCCCCCGCCTGACCGCCGGAGATTGGCGCGTCCACAAAGTGCAACCCCGCCTCACGTGCCGCCGCGTAGAGCTCTGCGGTGACTGCGGCGGAAACGGTGGTGTGATCGACAAACACAGCCCCCGATTTCATCCCGGCAAAGGCACCGTCCGGGCCAAGGCAGACACTACGCAAATCATCGTCATTGCCCACACAGGCCATGACCAGATCGCACCCCTGAGCGGCCTCGCGCGGAGTCGGCGCGCAATTGCCGCCATGTTGCTTGGCCCAAGCCTCAGCCTTGGTTTTGGTACGATTGTAGACGGTTACGTCATGTCCTGCCCCTTGGAGGTGCCCCGCCATCGGATACCCCATCACGCCCAAACCCAAAAATGCCAGTTTGTTCATTTGCCTCATGTTCCCTTACCATTGTCTTGACCTGACTTTCTGACTATCCCGTGCTTGAGTATAAAGGCAAGGCAGGTGCGCATGTCCCAGGTGTTCAAATGGTTGATGCGGATTGCCGGGGGATTGGTCGTTCTGGCCGTTCTTGCGGCGATCAGCCTCTATGTGCTTTTGGCACGGTCTTTGCCCGATTATGACAAGACGCTGGCCATCACCGGGCTTAGCGCGCCGGTACAGATCGTGCGTGACAATGCTAATGTGCCCCATATCTTCGGCCAATCCGAGGCAGACGTGTTTCAGGCCCTTGGATATGCCCATGCGCAGGACCGTCTATGGCAAATGACCATTTTGCGCCGCACCGCTCAGGGCCGTTTGTCCGAGGTGTTTGGCCAACGCACCTTGCCCACCGACAGGCTGCTGCGCCGGTTTGATATCTATGGCGCGGCGCGCGCATCCGTTCAGTGGCAAGACCCCGCCACAAAGGCCGCGCTGGAGGCCTATGCACGCGGTGTGAATGCCCGACTAGCCGAAATCAACGAGGATGCACTGGGACGTGGTGCGCCGGAAATGTTCCTGTTTAACGCCCCGATCGCGCCTTGGGTGCCGGCCGATTCTGTTGCCATCATCAAATTGATGGCGGTTCAACTGTCGTCGCATCTGAAAAACGAAGTGCTGCGCGCACGGGTTTCGTTGGCTCTTGAGGATCCCGCACGCCTACTCGACATCCTGCCGGACGCTCCCGGAAGCGGCATAGCCGCCCTGCCCGGTTATGCCAGTTTTTTCCGTCCCGGCAGCCTGCCGCGCTATGCCGAAGGTGACACCGCCCCGCGCGATCCGCTGTCGCCGGTGATGCCGCGCATGTTGGCGGGCGCGTCCAACGCCTGGGCGGCCGCGCCTGCACGCTCGGCCTCGGGGGGGACGTTGCTGGCCAACGATCCGCATCTGGGCCTGACCGCCCCGTCGATCTGGTATCTGGCGCGACTGGAACTGGCCAGTGGCGGCGTGATTGGTGGCTCCATACCGGGCGTGCCCATGATCCTGACCGGACGCAGCGACAATCTGGGCTGGGGCATCACATCCTCTTATCTGGACGACCAGGATGTGTTCATCGAACAGTTGAACCCGGAAAACCCTGAAGAATACCGCACGCCAGACGGGTTCAAACCGTTCGAGACCCGCCGCACAATTATCCGCATCAAGGACGCGGACCCAGTTACCTTGACACTGCGGTGGAGCGAGAATGGTCCGGTCCTGCCCAGCGGGCAGTATGACTTGGGAACAGTCACACCTCCGGGGCATGTTGCCTCGCTTAGCTGGACCGCGCTTAGCCCGCGTGACACCACGCTGAGTGCCGTGTTGGCCTTGATGCGCGCAGGGTCCGTCGACGAGGCCTTGGCGGCAGGAGAAAAATTCATTGCGCCAGCCCAGAACCTGACCGTGGCGGATCGGGATACAATCGCGATGAAACTGGTAGGAGCCATGCCCCGGCGCAGCGCAGCGCATGATACACAAGGGCGCTTGCCCAGCCGGGGCTGGATCACGGATAACCGATGGCAAGGGCGCTATCCCTATTCCGCAAACCCCGAGTTCGTTTCCCCCCCCGGCGGTATCTTGGGCAACACCAACAACAAGATCGTGGATCGCCCCTTTCCTTTGCACGTCAGTAACGTTTGGGGCGACACGCAGCGCATAAACCGCTGGCAGCGATTGATGCAATCACGTCAGGTCCACACCCGCGACAGTTTCGTCGAGGCACAGTTGGACACGGTCAGTTTCACCGCTCGCTCTCTCTTGCCGCTGATCGGCCAGGACCTGTGGTTCACCGGCGAAAGCGCCCCTGAGGGCACCCCCCTGCGTTTGCGACAACGCGCGCTGGAATTGCTGGCCGATTGGAACGGCGAGATGAACGAACATCGCCCCGAGCCGTTGATCTATGCCGCATGGTTGCGCGCGTTGCAGTTGCGTCTGGCTCAGGATGAGCTGGGCCCCCTGACCAGTCAGTTTACCCATGCCGACCCGGTGTTTATCGAGCGTGTCTATCGTAACATCGACGGGGCGGGTGTTTGGTGCGATGTGGCGCAGTCCAGCCCAGTTGAAACCTGTACAGATATCTCGCGTTTGGCGCTGGATGATGCACTGATCTGGATCACGGATCGTTTTGGCACCGCGTTGGAATCTCTGCGCTGGGGGGATCTGCATCAGGCGACCCAGGACCACCCGGTGCTGGGCACGGTGCCGGGCCTGCGGTATTTCGTGAATATCCGCCAATCCACGTCTGGCGGTGACCACACTTTGCAACGTGGGCGCACATCCGGCACCGGGGATAACCCGTTTCAGAATGTGCATGCGGCGGGCTATCGCGGGGTGTATGATTTTGCCGATCCCGGCAGTAGCGTTTTTATCACCTCGACCGGGCAATCGGGCCATTTCCTAAGCCGACATTACGATGATCTGGCCCAGTTGTGGCGGCGCGGCGAATATATCCCGATGTCACTGGACCCCGAATTGGCCCGTGCCGCTGCGGTGGGTGTGACCACTTTGTTGCCGCGCCCAGAATAACGACTCAAAGGGCAAAACCGGGGCGCGCACGTCGCCCCAGTATCATTTGTCGCAAGTAATGGGTTAGCCCCGACGCCCCAAACCATCAAATTCGGCCCGTTGCTGCGCGGTCCAGCGCACCACCAGTTGATAGCCGTCTTCGCCTTCGACTTCGGATTGAATCACACCGTTCTGAAACAGCCACGCGCGGCGGCGCCCATCGGCATAGGGCAATGTCAGCGTGTCAGTTCGCGCCGCGCCAGACAGGATTCCGGCAATCTGATCGACCAACTCGGGTAGGCCTTCACCAGACACCGCGCTCAGCACCGCGACATCATCATGCCGCTCGGCGCGGGTGCGCAGGGCGGTCCGCTCGTCCATGGGCAACAGATCGACCTTATTCCAAATTTCGATACGGGGCGTTGCCTCGTCGACTTTCAGGCTGGTCAGGATCGCTTCGACATCCGTTTTCTGGGTTTCGGTTTCGGGATGGGCGATATCACGCACATGACAGATCAAATCCGCGCTAAGCACCTCCTCCAGTGTGGCCCGAAAAGCCGCAACCAGCTCGGTGGGCAGATCGCTGATAAATCCGACCGTATCTGACAGGATCACCTCGGGCCCGCCGCCCGGCAAGGCGATACGCCGCATCGTCGGGTCCAGCGTGGCAAAGAGCATATCCTGAGCCATAACGTCCGCGCCGGTCAGATGATTGAACAGCGTGGATTTTCCGGCGTTCGTGTACCCGACCAGCGCAACGATGGGGAATGGCACCTTGGCGCGGGCCTCGCGGTGCAGGGTGCGGGTTTTGGCCACCTTCTCAAGCTGGCGGCGCAGGCGCACCAACTGCAAATCAATCGCCCTGCGGTCCGATTCAATCTGGGTTTCCCCCGGACCGCCCACAAATCCCAGACCGCCCCGCTGCCGTTCAAGGTGTGTCCAAGCCCGCACCAGCCGTGTACGCTGATAAGAAAGCGCGGCCATTTCCACCTGCAACACACCTTCACGGGTCGCGGCACGATCGCTAAAGATTTCAAGGATCAGCCCCGTGCGGTCCAGAAGCTTAACGTCCCATTCCTTTTCCAGATTGCGCTGCTGTACAGGCGTGACCGGGCCATCAATCAGGACCAGATCAATCTCTTCGGCCTCAAACAAGGCCTTTAACTCGGCGATCTTGCCCTTGCCAAACAGCTTACCCGGATGCGCGCGCGGCAGGCGCACAACTGTACCGCCGCAAGGCTCCAAGCCCGGCAAGGCATGGGCCAGCGACACAGCCTCGGCCAGCGCAAGATCGGGCTTGCGACTGGAACCGGCGGCAGTGCGAATATCAGGATGGAGTACCCAAGCGCGGGTGATCGCGGGCGCGTGATCCATTATGCGGAATCATCACCACTATACAGGTTGATCGGCTGGCTCGGCATGATCGTCGACACAGCATGCTTGTAAACCAACTGGCTTTGCCCATCACGACGCAGGAGAATGCAGAAATTGTCAAACCAAGTAATCACGCCTTGCAATTTAACGCCATTGATCAAAAATACTGTTACAGGTGTCTTCGTTTTCCGCACTTCATTAAGAAACGCATCCTGAAGGTTCTGACGGTCGTTAGCCATTGTTTTCCCCAAAGCCATTGTTTTTGTTGGGCGTCACCAATTGACACCGAAAAGATGTATGTTACGCGACAGTATGTAATGGCGCGAAACGAGTTTCCAGCCCTAAAAGAAAATAAACCCCCTCTTAGCGGGGTAATGCCGGTCAATCGCGCCACAGCCCCGGATTAAACAGGGCAATGATCGCAAGCGTTTCCAACCGTCCCAAAACCATCGCCGCACAGAAAACCAGCTTGGCCGCCGGGGCCATCATCAACAACGGGATTGGTGCGCTTCCGGCCACTTGTGTCAACGGCCCGGTGGTGGACAACGCCGAAATCGCCAGAATCATCGACTGTTCAAACCCCATGCCCAACCCAGCAAGCACCACGGTTACCAATGCCAGCGACAGCGCAAACAGCATGAAAAACACCCATGCCACGAACGCTCCCTGACGGCGCAGACGGCGGGTGCGCGCACCGGACAGGCCAATGGAGGATGGATGCACCAATCGCTCCATCTCGCGTTGGCCATTCAGATAGAGCGCATAGACCCGCAGCAATTTCACCCCGCCAGCGGTTGTCGCCACGCCCCCCCCGACCAAGGACAACCCCATAAGGATCAACCCCGGGGTGGCCAGCCCCGACCAGTCGCGCGCGCTGTCCCAATACGCGCTTTCAAACCCTGTGGTGCTAAGAAAGGACAACACGCTGAACATCCCGCCCCAGAGTGCACCAAAGGCCGATGGCAGATCCTCGCCCTCGGCCACTTCCAGTGCGCCGATCCAATGGCGTGCAAACAACAGCAAAGGAACACCGATCACCAATAACAGGCCGATGCGGAACTCGGGATCGCTCAACAATCCGGCCCGCGCCGCAGATGCCGTGTCAGACGAAAACGTCAGCCGCGACAGCGCAAACATCATAAAGAAGAAAATCACCACTTCGCCGCCCACGCCAGATCCGGCATTTTGCACGCCACCGATGGACGAAATGCCACTGGTCGACATGGTCGACATGGCATGAATCAATGCCACCGTCGGGCGATCACCACCCAGAACCAACATCAACCACAATGCACCGGTCAACCCGGCAAACAACGGGGCCAGTTCCCACGTCACCTGAGCCAGCCGGCGATCCGTACCTGCACGCTGAAACCTGTCCAAACCGCCAATGGTGCCCTGCCCCGGCTCTGCCGCAGCCGTCACCTCGAACCCGCCCAAGGCCAGCGGCGCCAACACTGCCGAGGCCGCAATCCACATCAATAGCCCGCCGAACCATCCCACCATGCCCCGCCACAAATGCAAGCTATCCGCCAGCCGCCCCGGTTTTTCAAACAGGGTCGCGCCGGTGGTGGTAAAAGATGACACCATCTCGAAATAGGCATTCAGAAAGGTGGTTGTCCGCAGACCTTCGTAAAATGGGATCGCCAGAAAGACTGGCAATAGGATAAAGGCCAAGCACAACGAAAGCAGGTTGCCCAGATCACTGGTGACACGGCGATGACTGCCGTTCATCGCCATCGCGATCAAGCCGATCACAACCAGCCCCATAAAGCCCGAATAGGCAAAGCTGCGCGAGATCGTATGATCGTCATTCACCAGCGCATGTAACGCAGGCACAAACATCGCAACAGCCGCCACCGCCGCCAGCAGCAGAATCAGCGGAAAGCCCAGCAACCAGGCCGCGCCGCGCGACACGTCAGACAGTGCCATGATCAGAAATAATCGATCGAGACCTGAAGCAGCTGTTGCACGCGCTCCACGTCCGATGCCATCGCAAAGATCACCACCACGTCGCCCTCTTCGATACGCAATGCGCCGGTGGGTTTCAGGATGTCCTTGCCTTTACGTACCGCTCCGACCAGCACGCCTTCGGGGAAATCAATATCACGAATCTGGCTGCCCGCGATGGACGAGGTCGACATGACCTGCGCTTCGATCACCTCGGCTTCTGCGTCACCGATGGAATAAACGCCGCGCACCCGGCCATGACGGATATGGCGCAAGATACTGCTGACGGTGGTTGCGCGAGGGTTGATGTAAGCATCCACCCCAATCGGCCCCATCAACGGAATGAGCGTAGGATCATTGATCAACGAAATCGCAAAGGGACACCCTTCGGATTTGGCGCGTACTGCTGCCAGCAAATTGGTCTTGTCGTCGTCAGTTACGGCCAGAACCGCATCCGCTTTGGATATCCCGGCCTCGGCCAGCAATGTGGCATCCAGCGCGTCACCATGCAGCACGATCGTACGTTCCAACGCATCCGCGGCACGTTCGGCGCAGGGACGGTTGCGTTCGATCACCTTAGCCCGGATGCCGCGACCGCGCGCCTCCAAGGCACGCGCCACCGCCAACCCGACATTCCCACCGCCCAAAATGACCACGCGTTCCTGCTTGTGCGATTTTTTGCCAAACACCTCCAAGGTACGCGCGATATCTTCGTTCGGGGTCAGCACATAGCACTCATCCCCACCAAACAGCTGATCACCTGCCTCGGGGGCAAACAACCGCCCCTTGCGGCGCACCGCCAGAACCACCACGCGCAGCGTCGAGAACAGATCGCTGAGCTGACGCAAGGGTGTGTTCAACACCGGACAGTCATCTTCCAGGCGCAGACCCATAAGCTGCGCATCGCCATCCAGAAATTTTTCTGTGTCAAAAGCAGCGGGCGCGGACAGGCGCTGAAGCGCCGCCTCGGCCACCTCTTTTTCGGGGCTGATCACCACGTCTATCGGCATGTGATCGCGCCGATAGAGATCGGAATAAATCGCATCCAGATAGGATTGGCTGCGTAGCCGCGCGATCTTGCGTTTAATGGCAAAGACCGAATGCGCGACCTGACAGGTCACCATGTTGACCTCGTCCGAATGGGTCGCCGCAATGATCATATCCGCATCCCGCGCGCCCGCACGGTCCAGAACATCGGGATAGCTGGCAAATCCGGCAAGCCCCTGCACATCCAGCGTGTCGGTGGCGCGGCGCACCAGATCGGGGTTACTGTCCACGACCGTTACATCGTTATTTTCACCAGACAAGTGGCGCGCAATCTGCCAGCCAACCTGCCCCGCGCCGCAAATGATAACCTTCATGGGGTGTATTCCTTAGCCCTGCATCCCAGATGTGTCAGACTATGACGGGGCGGTCAAATGATCTGGTGACAGCGCCCATTGCCGCCCGCATGCCTCCGAACGCCGTGACACAGAATAACAGACATCCGGCACCCCGAATATACCCACCACCGCCGTGGTCGGCCACATGGGGCAAGGGGCTGACCACCTCAGGCGCCGTGCTCGCCCACCTGTGCAACGCGCGCACCCATTTTGGCACTGGTCACAACGCCTAGTGACTTTAGCTTGCGGTGCAACGCGCTGCGCTCCATTCCAACAAACTCTGCGGTTCGGCTAATATTGCCACCGAACCGGTTGATCTGAGTCAGCAGGTATTCGCGCTCAAACGCTTCGCGGGCCTCACGCAGGGGCATCGTTGCCAACGCGCCAGACAAGACAACCCGGCCGTCCTCGGGTGCACTGTCGCTTTCACCCGGCAGTTCCGTGGGCTCAATATCACCACTACCATCGCCAAGGATCAAAACCCGCTCGATCACATTGCGCAATTGGCGCACGTTCCCCGGCCAGGCCATCGTCTGCATCAATGCGCTGGCCTCTTCTCCCAGCTTACGCAGGGGCAAACCTTGGGTTTTATTCAGCATTTCGATGAAATACGCAGCCAACAGCGGAATGTCATCGCGCCGCTCTTCCAGTGACGGAACCGGGATAGGCACCACGTTCAGCCGGTGAAACAGTTCGCGGCGAAAACGCCCGGCCGAGATTTCGGCCTCAAGATCTCGACTGGTCGAACTGATCACCCGCAAATCGACCTGCACCTTGTCCGAACCGCCCACGCGCAAGAACTGCTGATCGACCAGCACGCGTAAAATCTTGGACTGCGTTCCGGCAGGCATATCCGCCACTTCATCAAAATAGATCACGCCGCCGTTGGCCTCTTCCAGCAGGCCCGGCTCAATCCCTTTATCCTCGCTTTCGCGGCCAAACAGCACCTCTTCCATCCGCTCGGCGTCAATCGACGCACAGCCAACAGTGACAAACGGTGCCCCCGCACGGTTCGAATTGGTGTGAATATAACGTGCAGCCAACTCCTTGCCGCTGCCGGCTGGCCCTGTCAGCATCACCCGCCCGTTCGAACGCGTGACCTTGTCCAACTGACTAACCAAGGCGCGGAAGACACTGCTTTCCCCCAACATTTCAGCGGGCCCGGTTTCGCGCCGCTTGAGACTTTGATTCTCGCGCCGCAGGTGGCTGGTTTCCATGCCGCGCCGGATCACCACCATCAACTGATCAATGTTGAACGGCTTTTCGATGAAATCATACGCGCCCTGCTTGATCGCAGCCACGGCGATTTCGATATTGCCATGCCCCGAGATGATCACGACAGGCACATCCGGATAGTCCCGCTTGACCGCTTTCAGGATGTCGATCCCATCCATGTTGCTGTCTTTCAGCCAGATATCCAAAATCAGCAACGCCGGTGGCTGATCCTGAATCGAGGCCATCGCATCGTCGGAATTACCAGCCAATCGCGTGGTATATCCCTCGTCTTGCAGGATATCGGAAATCAGTTCGCGGATGTCACGTTCATCGTCTACAATTAGGATATCGCTCATAAAATCCTCATTTCGTCTGTTCGGCATCAGATGCCTCGGTGCTATCTTGGGTCAAATCAAGCCGGATTACGGCCATTGCGCCACATCGGGCGCCCTCTTCAAACGGGGTGGCGTCCACAAGGCTCAGGCTGCCGCCGTGCTCTTCGATAATCTTCTTCACGATAGGCAGGCCCAGCCCGGTGCCTTTGTCGCGAGTGGTGACATATGGTTCGAACAGGCGTGTCCGATCTTCAGGAAGTCCGATCCCATTGTCGGCAATTGTCACTTCGGCACGCCCGTCCAGAATGCGGCTACGCACCTCGATTTTGGGCTGGAACCCTTCTGGTGCGCTTCCCGTTTCCATAAATGATTCAGTGGCTTCACCTGCGTTCTTGATCAAATTTGTCAACGCTTGGCTGATCATGGTCGCATCCACGTCCGCCAAAAGCGGAGAGTCATCCAGATCGGCAGTGATCTGCACATTTGGTTGGCCGACCTCTTGCAGCAACACCGCCTCGCGAACCAGCTGTGTCAGGCTTTCAGGCTTACGCTGGGGCTCTGGCATGCGCGCGAACTTAGAGAACTCATCCACGATGCGGCGCAAGTCATCGGTTTGACGCACGATCACGTCGGTCAACTGCCCAAGAGATTCGGCATCTTCGACGCTCAACAGCTTGGAGAACTTACGTTTGGTACGCTCAGCGGACAATTTGATAGGTGTCAGTGGGTTCTTGATTTCATGCGCGATACGACGCGCCACATCCCCCCATGCGGCCATACGCTGTGCGCTGACCAGATCGGTCACGTCATCAAAGGCGACAACATATCCCTCGCGCTTGCCCGCCTCACTGCGTCGTGTCGAGATACGCACCAGCAGGCTTTCCTGTAACCCGGAACGGGTCACGCGGATTTCGTCCTGTGCAAATCCGGCGGCACGGGTGCGCACCTGTTTGAACAATGCCGCGAATTCGGGCACGGCAACGGACAGATCGACAGATTGCTGGTCTTCGTGCCAATCCAGCAAACGCTCTGCGGCGCGGTTCACAAATGTCACCCGGCCCCGCACATCCAGTCCGACAACACCGGAACTGACACTTCCCAGAACGGAATCAAACAAACGCCCGCGGCGCTCAATCTGTTCGGTATTGGCCAGCAATTCGATACGCTGTTGCTTCAAGCGCCGGGTCATCTGGTTAAAAAACGTGCTGAGCTGCGCAATTTCGTCATTGCCGTCTTCTTCGCGAACCTGCACGTCCAGATCCCCAGCCCCCACGCGCTGTGCCGCACTGGCCAGACGTCCGACAGGGCGCGCCAGACGCTCGGCGAACCAAAGCCCCAGCCAGATCGCTGCAAGGATCAAGATGACGGCAAAGCCCAGATACAGCAGACCAAATTCAAACAGGACCCTGCCCCGTTCGCTTTCACGTTGCTGATAGAAAACGGCCGTTTCCTTGGTTTCGTCCAGCAGGTTCAGGATGTCTCCATCCACCACGCGGCTGACATATAAAAACCGGTCTGCATACGCGCGCAGCGGGATCAGTGCGCGAAATTCATTGTTGTCCCAATCCTGAATGATCAGCAATTCCTGCTCCAGCGCCTCGGCGATTTGCGCGGATGTAGGTTCCTCGTAATCAAACAGATAGGATCGCTCCCCTCGCGCGCGTATTTCGCCCGTGCCGTCGATCACAAACGCCTCGCGCAGGCCGCGCTGGATCTCTCGCTGTCCTTCGCTCAGAACGGCGCGGATATCACCGTCATCCATGAAAACACTGGCCGCCTTGGTCGCGTTCAGGAAGCTTGCCACCGCCCGCGCGTCTATGACCAAATCGCGCCGGTGCTCTTCTTCATAGGCTTCGGCTGCGGCAACCGAACTGGAGACCACACGCCCGACCCGGTCCGAAAACCATGCCTCCAACCCCATATTGATGGACAATGTGGCGAAAACGGCCACCGAGACTGTCGGAACCAAGGCCATGATGGCAAACACGCCGGTCAGCCGCAGGTGCAATCGCGATCCTGCCGATTGCACACGACGGGCCGATATCAGCAAAGACACCCGGTAAAGAACCAGGGTCGCGACCATGATCACATAAACGAGGTCTGCCAGCAGTACCAACCGCAGCGCCCGTGATTGCGCGCCTTGATCCAAAGGCCCCATAGCCAGAAATGTCACCAGCGCCAGAACAGGCCCTAACACCACCAAGCCCAAGGTCGCGACATTTTGAACTCGCTTGAGCCGGCGCAGACGCGCAAGGCGGTCCCATCCGTTTTTGCGTGTCCCTACGGCCACTGATACCCCCACAACACCTACCGGGCAAAAACAGTCGGCCCGCAACATCTGGCAGCGGCACTGGGGACTGCCCCATATGCGCCACAGTTCTGTTGCTCTTTTACATCAACTTGCGGCGGCGTGTCACCTCAATATCCAGATCACCAATCTTTTTGCGCAAAGTATTTCGGTTGATCCCCAGCAAGTCGGCGCATTTGGCCTGATTTCCCCCAGTTGCATCCAGCGCGATCTGGATCAGGGGCTGCTCTATCTCGCGTAGGATTCGCGCATAAAGCCCGGCAGGCGGCAGGGCGTCGCCGTGCAAATCAAAGTATCGCTGCAAATGCCGTGCGACCGAATCGGCCAGCCGTTCATCAGGGATTTCAGGCTTGCCCGGCATCGCCTGAACCACATTTGCAGAGGATGTTGCCCCAATCACCGCCGCGACCTCGTCCCGCGTGATTTCATCTGTGCGCGCCGTCAGCGCAATCCGGCGAATGGTGTTTTCCAACTGGCGCACATTCCCCGGCCAACTATGGGTGCGCAACAGGTCCAGCGCATCCGGCAAAATCCGACGCGTGGGCATGTCTTCTTGTTCGGCACTGTTCAACACATGCGTCGCCAGCAGCGGGATATCCTCGACACGCGCGCGCAAAGGAGGCACATCAATCACTGCGCCGCTCAGCCGATAATAAAGATCATCACGCAAGGTTCCGGGTAAATTCTGTTGGGATTGTGATGTCGCAATAAACCGTGGCGCGGGCTTGGTCGTTGCGTCCATCATCCGCACCAGCCGCCCCTGTGCCTCGGCCGGGAGATCGTTGATTTCATCCAACACGATTGTGCCGCCGCCCGCCTGTTCCATTATCCGCGCAGGTCCAGCCGGATCATCCAGATCCCCCGGCCCCACAAAGACCAAAGGCAGCGCGCGCCGGTCAGAGAACGAATGCAACGTACGCGCAACAAGCGACTTTCCGGTTCCGGATTCACCGGTGATCAACACCGGCAAGTCCGCATTCATCAGCCGCGCCAAAATCCGGTAAAGCGCCTGCATCGACGGGGCCTGCCCGATCAGCGGCAATTCCTCGGGACGGTCATCCCGGCCCGCAGGCGCAGCAGCCGGATCGACCGTGCGTTGCACCCTGCGTCCGACGTCCAACGCCCGGGCCGTGCGCTTCATCAGGTCGGGCAAATCAAACGGTTTGGGCAGATAGTCAAACGCACGGGCCTCTGTCGCCTGAATGGCGGTCATGATCGTATTTTGCGCCGAAATCACGATCACCGGCAAACCCGGTCGAATCTGTCCGATCCTTGGCAGCATTTCCAGACCGTTCCCATCCGGCATCATCACATCCGTGATCACCGCATCGCCGCGCCCTTCATCGACCCAACGCATCAACGTTGTCAGACTGGACGTGGCATGCACCTTGCATCCCGCGCGGGTCAACGCCTGCGTCAGGACCGTGCGAATCGTGCGGTCGTCATCCGCGACCAGAACCGTTCCATCCATTAATTAACCTCTCTGGGGGTTTCTTTGTCAGCACGGGCAATCGGCAATGAAATGCGAAAGACCGTCTTACCGGGGTGGGATTTGACCGATATCCACCCTTCATGTGCCGTGATAATGCGTGCAGCCAAGGCAAGACCCAGCCCGGTCCCGTTCTCACGCCCCGAAACAAATGGATCGAACACATCTGCGGCAATCGCCTCGGGCAGGCCCGGACCATCGTCAATCACCTCGATCTGCAAGGGCAGCTTGTGCTCGGCCCCGTCAGCGCCGTGAATGCGCAGCGAGGGATCAAAATACGTATGCAGGCGGATTGTCCCGCCGGGCGCGCCAGCAGCCTCACCGGCGTTCTTGATCAGGTTTTGAAACACCTGCAACAACATGTCAGGATCGGCCTGTGCTTCGGGCAGCGACGGGTCGTAATCCTCAAGTATCGTCATATCCGCAGCCAGTCCCAGTTGCGCACTGCGACGTGCTCGCGCCAGAACGTCATGAACATTGATCCGACGGAAATTTGGCGCACCAACATTGCCGAATTGCTCGACCCGATCCAACAGAGCGACAATCCGGCGGCTTTCACTGACAATCAGCTGCGTCAACTCGTGCTGGTCCGGGTCCAGCCCCATTTCCAGAAGCTGCGCAGCCCCCGTGATACCTGCCAGCGGGTTCTTGATTTCATGGGCCAACATCTCGGCCATCCCGATGGCCGAACGCCCGGCCGATTTCACGGATCGGTTCTGAGCCATTTGCCCCGGCAAGTCACGCGGGCTTAGCAGGATAATCATCACACCATCCTGTCCCGTCATCGGTGCAATCTGCAGATTACATTGCACGGGCGCGCGCGTGTTCCCCGGCGCCTTGGCACGCAAGGCAACCCCCACATCCACGTCATTGACCAACAAGGATGTTCCGCCCGTCCGCGCGCGTTCAAACGCAGTTTGCAGCGTGGTTTCAACGGTCAGAACCTTCCACAGCGCCATGCCGGATACTGCCCGGTCAGAACTGTTCAGAAACCCTTCGGCAGCTGGATTAATCGCCGTAATCCGATCCTCGGCATCCACCAAAAATCCGGGTGTCGGCAATGAGACCCAAAGGGGCTTGTCCGAAACGCTCATGCTGCGACATCCATTTGACTGTCCAATGCATCAGGCAACAGGTTCAGCACCTCTTTCGGGGTGCGTGCGGTCAGGGTGCGTTTACGCATGTCAACACTGGCCTCTTCCAGATACCAACCCAGATGTTTACGCGCGACACGCAGGCCCAGATCGTTGCCGTAAAACCCGAGTATTGCCTCGTAGTGATCT
The DNA here is from genome assembly GCA_027214255.1 of Roseovarius aestuarii. Classification (GTDB taxonomy): domain Bacteria; phylum Pseudomonadota; class Alphaproteobacteria; order Rhodobacterales; family Rhodobacteraceae; genus Roseovarius; species Roseovarius aestuarii_A. The sequence continues at coordinate 12,733 of JAPWHL010000015.1, read as the reverse complement.
GAAATCATGCCACAAAGATCGGATCCTTCGGGCACCTTCGGCGCCGGAGTTCCATAAAGATCATGTGCAATCTGCGCCAGTATCCAAGGCTTACCCTGTGCCCCGCGGCCAATCATCACCCCATCCGCGCCCGACGCCGCCAATGCCTGCCGCGCGGTGGTGCTGCCGACAATATCCCCGTTGGCAATGACTGGAATAGTGACGGCCTGTTTGACCGCGCAAATTGCGGCCCAATCGGCATGGCCCTTGTAAAACTGACAGCGCGTGCGCCCGTGAATCGTGATCATGCGCACGCCCGCGCTTTCAGCCCGACGCGCCAGTTCGGGTGCATTCAGCAATGCGTCATCCCATCCCAACCGGGTTTTCAAGGTCACGGGGATATCAACGGCATTGACCACCGCCTCGATCAGGGTCAAGGCGTGATCCAAATCCTTCAGCAAAGCAGATCCCGAAGCCCCTGTCCCACCAGCGCTGGTCACGCGTTTGGCCGGGCATCCCATGTTGATATCAATGATGCGCGCGCCGTTGGCGGCCACCATTCGGGCGGCTTCGGCCATCCAATGCGCTTCACGCCCTGCCAGCTGCACCGCAGTCGCGGCCTGACCAAAGCCCAGCTCGGCGCGTTCGCGGACGCCCGGCTTGGCCTGAACCATCTCCTGACTGGCGACCATTTCACTAACCACCAGCCCCGCTCCGAACCGGGACACAAGCGAACGGAACGGCAAATCGGTAATTCCTGCAAGCGGCGCCAGCAAAACGGGCGGCCCTGCCAACAGGTCAACCAAAGGGTCGGTCAGCATTTGGGTCTGGGTGGGCGGCATAGGCCTGATCCTTTTGCACTGCCTGCTATTTAGCCGCCACAACCGTGGCGAACAATGGAAACGACGCAGATTGCGTCGCGTAACCGGATGAACTGCCTAAAAATTAAGCACCCCCTAACGGCCATTGCGCGCAACATCATAGGCACGCTATCACTAAGCCATGACATGCGCCGCCCTAATCGTCGCCGCCGGACGCGGCACCCGCGCTGGCGGGGATATGCCAAAACAATGGCAGGCATTGGCGGGCGCACGCGTAATCGACTGGACCCTGTCGGCCTTTCGCGCAGCTCCCGAAATAGACCACATCATAATCGTCCTGCATCCAGATGATATTAAAAGCTATATCGCACCTGACGGCATTGACGTCACCGCAGGCGGCGCAACGCGCGCGGCATCCGTGCGAGCCGGCCTTGAAGCGTTGGAAGCGCGCGGGATCACACGTGTGTTAGTCCATGATGTTGCGCGTCCTTGCGTAACGCCCTCCTTGATTGCGCGCGTGATTGCAGCCTTGGAACACGGCCCGGCAGCCGCGCCAGCCGTTCCGGTCAGCGATGCTTTGTGGACGGTCGAAGATGCGCGCGTGACTGGCACGCGTGACCGCACGGGGCTCTATCGTGCCCAAACGCCGCAAGGGTTTCACTTTGACACGATACTGGCCGCACATCGCGCGCACGCTGCCGAGAACAAGCCAGACCCGGCCGATGATGTCGCTGTGGCGCGCGCCGCCGGGCTTGACGTTATGGTGCTTCCGGGCGATGAAACGAACCTGAAAATCACCCATCCCCCTGATTTTAAACGGGCAGAGGCCCAGCTGAGAGGCGCAATGGATATTCGGATCGGCAATGGCTATGACGTACACCGTTTTGGCCCCGGCGACCATGTAATGCTATGTGGCGTCAAAATTCCCCACGAACGCGGGCTACAAGGCCATTCGGATGCCGACGTCGGCCTGCATGCCCTGTGCGATGCCATCTATGGCGCATTGGCCGAGGGCGATATTGGCCGCCATTTTCCGCCGTCTGATCCGCAGTGGAAGGGGATGGAAAGCCACGTCTTTCTACGCCATGCGGTACAGTTGGCGTCCGAAAAAGGGTATAAAATCAGCAATCTGGACATTACCCTGGTCTGCGAGCACCCCAAGATCGGCCCCCACAGCGCGCAAATGCAAGCGGCTTTGGCCCAGATCACCGGATTGGAAGCCGGACGGATCTCTGTCAAGGCCACCACCTCTGAACGGCTGGGGTTTACAGGGCGCGAAGAAGGCATTGCCGCCCTTGCAACTGCCGCACTGGTGGCATCATGAAAACCGCTGATTTGGTCGCAACCGTCTGCGGTGTCGGCTATATCCGCCCCGCCCCCGGCACATGGGGATCACTGGTGGCTTTGCCGCTGGCATGGGGGCTGCACATGTTGGGCGGGCCTTGGTTGCTGGTGATCGCATTGATCGTCGCCTTTTTTGAGGGGCTATGGGCCACCACGCAGGTCACGCGATGGCAGGACGATCACGACCCGTCATTCGTCGTTGTGGACGAGTTGGTAGGCCAATGGATTGCCTTGCTGCCGGTGTCCTTTGGCGCCGCCTATGCAGGTATTTCGATTAACGCGCTCTGGCCCGGATGGATCGCGGCCTTTGTGCTGTTTCGCCTTTTTGACATCGTCAAAATCGGTCCGGTTGGATGGGCGGACCGGCTGAACACGCCTTTGGGTGTGATGTTGGACGATGTGATCGCCGGTGCGCTTGCGGCAATCGGTGTGATCCTGCTGGCCGCCCTCAGCCACGGGGTGATGATGGGATGAGTGTTGAACGTCTGCTTGATCTGGCCCGCGCACAGGGGCTGCGCGTCACGGCCGCGGAAAGTTGCACAGGCGGCATGGTTATGGCCGCCCTGACCGATGTTGCCGGCAGCTCTGCCGTAGTAGAACGCGGGTTCGTCACCTATTCCAATACCGCCAAGATTGAGATGCTGGGCGTCAGCGCCGACACATTGGCCGCCTATGGCGCAGTGTCCGAAGACGTGGCAGCGCAAATGGCGACAGGTGCACTGTCCCACAGCGACGCCGATCTGGCAGTGTCCGTCACCGGCATCGCTGGCCCCGGCGGCTCCGAGTACAAACCCGAGGGGCGCGTGTGTTTTGGATTGGCCCGTGGCTCGCATGTGCATTCCGAAACGCAAGAGTTCGGCGCGCAAGGGCGCGGTGAAGTACGCCGTCTGGCACGCGATCACGCGCTGACTCTGCTGGAAAAGGCCCTCGCGGACTCAACCGTATAGGGTCTCGGCGCGGGTTTCAAAAGCTTGAACGATGCGCTGCATTGCCTCGTAGAAAAACAGCCCTGCTGCGGTTTGCAACAGGCGGTTTCGAAACTCGAAATCGACAAAGAAATGCACGTCACACCCGTCGCTCTCGCCAGATTCAGTGAATTCCCAGGTGGAGACCATATATTTGAACGGGCCGTCCAGATATTCGGTCTCGATGCGGTGTTTTTCCGGATACATCACCACACGGCTGACAAAGCGCTCGCGGAAGACCTTGAATTTGATCATCAAATCCGCCTCCATCACGGCGCTTCCATCAGGTTGGGGCGTGACGCTGCGCACCCGCGCGGCGGCGGTCCATGGCAGGAATTTGGGATATGCACCGACATCGGCAACCAGATCATACATCTGTTGGGCGGTATAAGGCAGTTGACGGGTCTCAGAATGGGTAGGCAAAACGGACGGCTCCGGGTGTTCGCGGCGTGGATTTCGCGTGACAGGCCGCCCCTGTGTCTTAGACTGCGGCGCAAAACACAAGAGGAAGCGCAGTAATCAATGAGTGAACGCCCCTATCATATCGAACAGATGATCTCGGCCAAATCCATAGCCGCACGCATCGAAACACTTGCCGGTGAAATTGAAACCGAGTTTGCAGGCACCAAGCAGCTTTTGGTTGTCGGATTACTGCGCGGCTCGTTCGTGTTCATTGCCGATTTGGTGCGTGAATTGTCCCTGCCTGTCGAGGTGGATTTCATCGAGACTTCGTCCTACGGAAATGCCATGCAAAGCAGCCGGGAAGTGCGCATTCTCAAAGACTTGCGCGGCAAAGCCGAAGGGCGCGACGTTTTGGTGGTCGAAGATATCGTCGACACCGGACACACATTGGCCCATGTGCTGACGCTTCTTAAGGGGCGTCGCCCTGCCCGCCTGCGCACCATTGCCCTGCTGGACAAACCCGCGCGCCGCGAAACCAACGTAAAGGCAGATTGGATCGGGTTTGAAATCCCTGATGAGTTCGTCGTCGGCTATGGCATTGATTATGCCCAGCACAATCGCAATCTGCCTTATATCGGACGTGTGCGCATGGATGTGGACGCCCCTGACGATGCGCCCGAGGTGAAAAAATGCTAAGCACACGTTGGTTGTTGCGCATGACCCGCTGGGCGCAAAACCCGCCCAGCCCGGCACGGGTGAAATTTGTCTTGGCGATCGTATTATTTTGTCTGGCGCTATTCGCGGTCGAGCGCATCTGGGGTTGGCCCGAAGCACTGACCCCCAATCGCGATGTACATCGCGGCTTTAAACCGTAGGTGGGGGAAAGTGGCGCGGTTGACGGGACTCGAACCCGCGACCCCCGGCGTGACAGGCCGGTACTCTAACCAACTGAGCTACAACCGCGCATGAGGGCTGACCTAATTCAGCCCGCCCGCCCCGTCAATCGGGAAAACAACCATTACGCAGAAATATTTGCGCCTGCCCGATTATGACGGCCATTTCCCCCTGCCGTACAACATGTGGCGATGAATCATCCACGCATGACGTGCCGCGCCAGTAACGACGCCCTGCACAGATACAGTCTGCGCGCATATCAAAAGGGGGATAACAGGCAGCGGTGGCGCGGTTGACGGGACTCGAACCCGCGACCCCCGGCGTGACAGGCCGGTACTCTAACCAACTGAGCTACAACCGCCCACTGCCCGCACCGGGTCATGCCCGTTGCGTTCCATCCGTTTAGTCGCACGCGCGGCTGTCGTCAAGCGTTCGAAACCGGAAATTGTGACGTGTTTACAGGTATCGGCGAACCGTGTTCATCCATTCGGTTGCCCCTTTGGAAACCGCGTCATAAACCGCGCGTCCGGCGGCTTCGCCAATGGGGGTATGTTGCCCCGCATAACGCGCCTGTCCGTCCGGCACCGCAACGGCAATGCAATCGGTTCCGGTGCCTGTCGCGATCCCGGTGGGCAATGCATATTGCGCATCCATCACCGCCGCAGTGCGCGCCGCAACCGCCAGTGACAACGTCTCAAGCTGCGCTGCTTCGCTTAGGGGCGTGTTCAGGCGCAGTGCCACATTTATCGTCCCCCAGTCGTGGCCGGTGCGATCAATCCTGTGGCCGATCCTTTCGGCATTGGACAGGCCAACGGTCGCGACGGCCTGCGCCATGACGTCATCAACCTGCGCCGTGGCGCTGTGATAACATGTGATATCGCGCGAGGTCAGGAACACCACCGCGTCCAGAGCATCGCGGGCGCGCAATTCCCCCCGAAGCCATTGATCCACATCCAGATCCTCGGGCAGATCGGCATTGCGCACTTCGCGCCACAATATACGACTGGCGGTGACTCGTCCGGGTCGGTTGATCGCCCAGCTCAGAACCGACATTGGACCACCCAGATCAAACTCCAACCACGGGCGCATCACGCAAAGCACGCTCAATTCGTCACCTCAAGCGGTTGAAAAAGCAGCCCTTGCTCCGTCTGTTGAAGCGCGGCTGTGATAGAGAACACATCGCGCAAACGTTGTGCCGTCAGAACCTCGGCAGGGGTGCCATCGGCCACGATATGCCCGCATCCCTGCGGGCCCTGCCCCACTTTGGGCCCCAGCAACACCAACCGCGTACAATGGCGCGCAGCCAGCCCAAGATCATGCAAGGACACAAGGCACGATTTACCCTGCGCGGCCAGCCCGGCAAAACACTGCATCGTGGAAATCTGATGGGCAGGGTCCAGTCCGGCAATCGGTTCATCCGCCATCAACAGTGGCGTGTCTTGCGCCAGCGCTCGCGCGATTAGAACCCGCGCCTGCTCGCCCCCCGACAGACGGGTTGCCGCCCGCGTGCGCAGAGGTCCAAGCGCCATATGCGCAATGGCCGCATCGCAGGCAGCATGATCCGCCGCAGTGGGGCGCTGCCCGGTGTTCAGATGCGGAACACGGCCCAACATCACCAATGTCTCGACAGTGATCGGCCAGGCAATTTCACGCGCTTGGGGCATCCACGCGACGGCGCGCGCCCGCGCGCGCGCAGGCATTTGCGCCAATGAACTGGTGCCCGTCGCAGGGATCAGCCCAAGCGCCGCGCGCATCAGCGTGGTCTTGCCTGCCCCATTGGGACCAATCAACCCGACAACCTCACCCGCACCAATCTTTAGCGAGACATCACCAAACACCGGGCGGCGGCGCAGGGTCGCGCCCAAATTATCCAGCGCCAGCAACGTCAAACCGCGTCCCGCCGTGTTTTGTAGATCAGATGCAAAAATACCGGCGCTCCGACCAGCGCAGTCAACACACCCAGTTTCAGATCACGTTCAGGCAGAACCAAGCGCACGGCGATGTCGGCTAGCAATACCATCACCGCCCCCCCCAATGCCGAGGCCCATAACAGGCGGGAGGGCTGCGCCCCCACCACCGGGCGCAATATATGCGGCACCACCAACCCGACAAATCCAATGGCCCCCGCCACGGCCGTCGCCGCGCCAACAACGCAGGCCGTGCCGACAACAACACGCCAGCGCAGGCGCGGCATCGCGATCCCCATCGCCTCGGCGGCATCTTCGCCCAAGGTCAGCGCATCAAGGCCGCGTCCCAACGGTATCAGCAATGCCCAACCAAGCACCATGAACGGCAAAGCCAGCCAGACATGCGTCATCGACCGGTCCGCCAATGATCCCATCATCCAGAACACGATTTCGGATGCGGCAAAGGGATTGGGTGACAGGTTCAGAACCAGCGAGGTCAGCGCCGCCGCAAGGGCCGAAATCGCGATCCCCGCCAGAATCAACGTCAGTGACGCGCCCCGCGGTCCCGCCAGCGCCATCACCAAAACGACGCCCCCCAACGCACCGGCCAGTGCGGCCAGTGGCAGGCCCAACACGAAACTGGCTGCCAGCCCGGTTTGTATTGCCAGAACGGCACCCAACGCGGCGGACCCTGAGACACCAATCAGCCCCGGCTCGGCCAGCGGATTGCGCAAGTACCCCTGCATCGCCGCTCCGGCCAGCCCCAGCGACGCCCCGATCAGTGCAGCCAATAGCGCCCGTGGCAGGCGGATTTCGCGCATCACCAATGCCATCGGGCCGTCGCCCCCACGCACCAACGCGGTTAGCCCTTCGGCCATGCCGATCTGCGCCGGACCAATCACCAGCGAGGCTGCAAACAGCGCGCCTGCCGCCAGCGCAAGTGGGATCATGACCTGTCTCATTGTGCACCACTGTGCAACGCGTGGCGCGCATGCGCCATATCCTGAATGGCATTCAGGACAAATGGTGTGCCACAGACCCAATCCTGATCCGACATAACCGCGCCAGATGCCGAACTGCGCAACGCCGTGACGACAGGATGATCCAAAACCTCTTCGGCGCGCGACCCGCCGGGATAACGCTGTGCAGTGATCATCATCTCGGGCTGGATCATAGCCAGCGTTTCCAACGCCAGCTTGCCACCAGCGGTATATCCCGCCGCGACAGCGGCATTGCGCAAGCCCGCAACAGTCATCAACTCATGCGCCAACGATGTATCCCCCGCGGTAAACCCGTTGGCGTAATAGATCGCGGCCAATGGGCCCGGCCCCTGCCCGGCATCCGCCTGTGTTGCCAGTGCCAAGCCTGCGTCGAACGCGTCGATGTGTCGGGCCGCCTCATCCTCGCGGTGCAGGGCCGCCCCCATCTGCGCCAAACTGGCACGCAGGTCTTCCAGTGATGTCACGGGCTGAAACAGTTCGACGCGAATGCCCAACCGATCCAGCATCGCGGTGGTCTGGCGTGGCGTATAGGCCCCGGCCAGAACCAGATCCGGGCGCAGCGAAAAAATCTCTTCGGCAAGACCATAGTTGACACGATATTGCGCCGCTTGTTCGGCCAGTGGCGAGACCCGCTTATCCAAAGAGACATGCGTGACCGATAGCAACTGCCCGGGCGCCGCCATCAACATGGCCAACTGATCGGTGCACAGATTGATCGACACCACCCGCTGCGGTGCCGTCCGTGACGCACCTTGTGATGCAGCCCCCGTTTCAGCCGATGCAACAGACATAATGGACGCTGGCAACACCGCCAACGCCCCGAGGGTTAAAACCCTTGTAAGCACTCGCTTACCAATTGGCATCAAAGCCGACATAGATCGTCCGGTCACGCCCGGCATAGCCCCAGACATCCGATTGCGCATCGTCAAACAGGTTGCTCACCCGCAACGTCGCATCCACCGCATCCGTCACCGCATAGCGTGCGGCGACATCAACGGTGGTATAATCGGGCAGCTTGGCAGTGCCGAACGGCGGGAAGAACTGAGAATCAGCGTTGTCAGCCACATGGCGCAAATCAACCGAGACCGATCCCCGCCCGCCGAACGTCTGGGCGGTCATGCCGATGCCCACCTCATGCTTTGGGCGGCGTATTTCGACTGATCCGTCAGGGTTTTCAGCGTCCAGATACGTGTAAAATAGCCGCAAATCCAACGTATCTGTCGCCGCGTACTGGCCTTGGACCTCGACACCTTGGCGTTTGCTGGTGCCGGTCTGGTTGATATAGGTCGACCCGCCTCCGACGGCGGCAACCCATGTGATTTCATCCTCCAACTCTTCGTTGAAATAGGTCACATCGACCAATCCACGCCCCTGTGCGAACGGCACCTCGATGCCGATGTCAAAACTGCGGCTTTCTTCGGGTTTCAGGTTCGGGTTGCCAACTGTGCCAAATGAATTGGCGTAAAGTTCAAAATAGGTGGGGTTCACCACGCCGGTCCCGGCCGAGGCATGCAGGCGTATGCCACTACCCGCGAACGTATAGGACGCCCCCAAGGTCCAGCTGGTTGCATCTTCGAACACCGAATTGTCGTCAAAACGCACACCCGCCTGCACGTCCAAAGCATCCATGAACTTGCCGCGATACTCCAGCGCGACAGATTGCGTGTGCCGCGAATACAGCGGATTGGTGCTGCTACGGTCGCTTTCATGTTCCAACAGCATGGTAGCCAGATGGTTGGCACTGGCGACATCCCCGCCGTCGATCCCGAAACTCAGGCGATATTTATAGGCTTCGGTCGTGGTCGTGGTAACGGGCCCGCCATTGGTGGTCGCGTCATTGTCCGTCAACTCATAGGTCAGCCGTTGTTGCAAACGTCCGTCCAGCATATCGTGCTGGGCAAAAACCGACAGGGTTGTCTCGTCACTGGTGCCGTGTTGCGTGGGGTCCTCCACGATGTAACTGGCCGCGTCCACCGCCGCAAAGTTCGTATTATCGAACTCATAGTTCTCTTCGGATTGCCTCAGGTTAAAGCCCAGCTTCACACTGTCCAGAACTTGTACGTCGCCCTTCAGAACCCATGTTTTGCGATCCGTCGAATCCCGCGCGCCACCATCACCTGAGAAATCATACCCTGCGTCATGGACATCCGAGAAACTAAGCGACACCCCACCCCGTTCACTGCGTTGCGACAAGAACCCCGTTACGCTGGTGCTGCCGTGACTGCCTACTTCGGCCGAGGTGCCGTAATGCGTGCCAATCTCACCCGAGCGGGTGATGATGTTGATGACACCCGACGACGCGTTCGACCCATATAGAACCGATTGCGGACCGCGCAGCACTTCGATGCGTTCGATATTGGCTGTATCCAGCCCCGACAGGGAATATTCGCCATCCCCACCCGCAGCCTCGACCCCGTCGATCAGGATCAGCGTGTGGCTGGCTTCGCCGCCACGGATGCGCACCTGCGTAAAGCTGCCCCCTGCCGAAGACACAGACACACCGGGCACAGCGCGCAACGCGTCTTGCACCGATGCGATACCACGCGATTTCAGATCCGCGCCAGTGATGACAGTGGCCGCGCGCCCGTAGGTTTGCGCATCAACCGGGGTCAGGCCGCCGGACAGGATCAGCTCACCCAGATCATAAGCCGCGTCCGAATCCTGCGCCAATGCCTGACCACATGTCAGGGATAACGGGACAATCGCGGCACATAGATATGTGGAGGACAGGAAAATTCGTTTCATTTTGGTCTTCTCCGGTCGCCCTTTGTTGTCGGACGATCATACTGTTGAGGTAGCTGTGGAGAAGTCTGGGCCCTCCACAAGCGGCTGCACGCCACCACACCGGAAGGATCCGTTGCCCATAGCGCGCCCCGCGCACGGACAGGGTGATCACCTCGGCAGGTCTCCTGACTTGCGGGTCGCTGCTTGGCCGGGCCTTCCCACCCCGCAGTTGCGGGACAGTGGCATGATCCGGCGTCGCTCACCGCCTACAGTTGCGGGGGCAGTCGCGACATTGGCACCCAGACGGATGCCGCATCGCGTTCCCTATTATCTGGGTTTGTTACCACCCAGACCGAAGCACAGCCTGCCTAGCGCAGCCGTGGCTATGGCGAAAGAAAAAAGTCGATTTGAGTGTCACAAAACAATGGGCTGCGCCAAACCGGCCCTTGCCGCTGAATCAGCTAGAACATGCCATGGGTAATTTTCAAAACTTAGGAGATGGTGCCACATCGCGCGCCTAGCATCTAAATCTTAATACAGAATAAAGCACCGAAGACCCTATAAAACCTTAATCCAAAGAGGTTTTTTATCCCAGCTCGTTTCACAATGCCTTGTAGCACACCATATGCGGCGGGGGATCAAGAGCGGGGTAGAAAGTGGACCGCGTGTTGAACCGTCTGGGTGCATCCGGCGTCAAGACTGCCAGTGGCGGCAAACATGCGGACGGCGGCGGGCTGTGGCTAATCAAGCACGAGTATGGCGGGGCGAATTGAGTTTTGCGGGTGACAGCGCATGGCGGGCAGCACATTAAAGGTGCGGTCGTTTGGTCACTGAACACACGAAGGCAAAGTTCAAAGGGCACCAGGCAGGGCCGCAACGGGTCGTCAAACGTGTTCGCGCCCACAACTGAGACAAAAAGCCAGGTCGCAAACGATTGGACATGCAAAGTGGTACGCGTATCATCTCACTAAAACACGTGCAGGAACGGGACCAATCATGCCTCGCCTCATTAGAATAATTTTCTTTGCGTTTGCTTTAGCGCTACACCCACTGAGTGCGCATTCTCAAGATTATTCAAAACTGTTAGAGGGCTTTGATGCGCGGGCGTTGACACAATCGGACAAACGCTTCTTGCAAACAGCATTGGCATTCGAAGGCCATTACAAAGGCCTTTTAGATGGCGATTGGGGGGCAAAGAGCCGCGATGCGATGCGACGGTTTAGTTGGTCCGAATTCCAACGCTCACCAGAAGATTGGCACATGGCTGTCTTGGGCTTGTCATTGCTCAAGCGAATGGGCGACAACGGTTGGAAGATTAAGTATTTCGACCTTCTAGGCATGTCATTCTTGTTTCCAGCGGATTCCTTGATTGTGGATGCGCCCACCAAAAATTTCCTCAACTGGCGCCATAGTAAAAGCACACTGTCATATTCGATTGGCGTTCATGACCGTGCAACGGCGCAGAACCTGCACACCTACACGATTCGCCAGCACGCGGCGGTTGGCGACCCTTACTCGGTCCGAAAAACAAATTTTGCTGTCTCTACCTCACTAGGACGAGACGGTGTTCAAATGTACACTAGGTCAAATTTTGTTAACGGCCACTGGTCTACAGTAATGTTGTCCGCCCACAAAAGGGACGGCGATATCTTGGGTGCAGTCTCATCCAGCATAGACACAGGGTATGCACCACCAATTACGTTTACCGAAAATGGCCGACTAGATGACGCCATTCGACTTTTGATTGCCGCGTTGGATGACGACGACTTGCCCCCCGAACAAGGCGACGGACTGTCAAACTCGAATAAAAGTAACGCCCCTTCCGGTGGGTCAGGGTCGGGCTTTTTCGTATCCACCAACGGGCACGTCCTGACAAATGAACATGTTGTTTCTAACTGTCACGTCATCAAAGTTAACGGGCGGGTGGCAGAATTGGTCGAGGTTTCAGAAGATTTTGACCTAGCCATTCTTCAAACCACCTTTTCATCGCATCAGGCTGTTGCAGAATTTTCAACCCGATCTGCAAAGCTAAACTCCGACATTACGGTTGTAGGCTATCCTTACGCTGGTTTGCTCAGTGGTTTGAATGTGACACGTGGCTCTGTTTCATCTCTCAAAGGATTAGGGGGGGCAGTTACACAAATGCAAATTTCTGCGCCAGTGCAGGCCGGGAACTCAGGCGGGCCAGTTTTGGGGGCAAACGGCGAAGTCGTTGGTGTCGTCGTTTCAAAATTGGATGCCAACATCGTTTCAGATGTTATGGGAGATGTCCCACAGAACGTTAACTTTGCAATTCGCAGTGAAATTGCGAAGCTGTTTTTGTCTCAGAATGGAGTCGAACCCGTACTATCCGCGTCCAATACAAGGCTTTTGCCCGAGGCATTGGCCGAAAAAGCCGACCTTTTCACAGCATTCATAGAATGCGAACAGTAGAACTTCCATGTGCATTGAATGATATGCAATGCACACGGAAAGGCGCGGGCTGACAGAATAAGGAAACGCATAAGGTGGTCCCAGCTTTCCGGCAGGATCTGGATCGATGCGACCAAAGCAATTTCAGGACGAGTCCTATCAGCCCCTTACCTCGGAATGCGAGACGAACTGCCCAATCGCGATGGATGAGGTGCCCCTAACTTCCTAGACGCCTGCCTCGTTCATTTTCTGCTGTTTCATTTCATAGTCAACCGGTGACAGCA
>JAPWHL010000014.1 GCA_027214255.1 Roseovarius aestuarii | reverse complement strand
AGGTGTTCCTGTCCGCCATCGCTCTCGCCGCAACCGTCATGTTTTGGCTATGAAACGAGAACGAGTCCTGACCCTAGGGCCATATCACCGCAGGATAGAAACGATAGATCTTTTTATACTATTGCCCAGTGAAAATTGGTTTCCGTTTTAACAGAAACGCTTCCATTCCTTCGGCCTTGTCTTGTGTAGCAAAGAGCAACTGAAGGGCCTTGCGTTCAAGCGCCAGCGCCGTCTCCAAAGACGCATCCATGCCGTGCAGGATAACTTCCTTGATCTGTGCGACCGCGATTGGTGGCATTAACGCGATAGTTCCAGCAATCGACATCGCTTCGGTCATAACGTCGTCATCATCTACCAAGGCGCTGATAAGACCCATCTCGCAAGCGTCTTCGGCGCCGATAATCTCACCGGTCAAACACATGCGCATGGCGCGGAATTTCCCCACTGCACGGACGAGCCGTTGGGTGCCACCCGCTCCCGGCATAATTCCAACACGCACCTCGGGCTGCCCCAGTTTCGCGCTTCGCCCCACGACCGTAATGTCGCAGTGCATTGCTAGCTCCAAACCACCGCCCAGTGCATAGCCGTTGATAGCAGCCACCACTGGCACCGGGCAGCCACTGATCGCTCCCCACAGCCGTTCGGTATGGCGATGATACATTTCGACCGCCGTCACTTTCGACATATCCGCGATATCCGCGCCTGCAGCAAAACTTTTGTCGTCCCCTGTCAGGATCACACAACGCAAGTCCGCATCATCCGTGAATGCGTGAAACACCTCTGCGAGACGCTGCCGTATACTAAGGTTCAGTGCGTTTCGCACGTCGGGCCGATTGAGGCGCACAATAGCAATCCCTGGCTCGGGTCGTTCGAGAAGGACTATGTCCCCTTGCGGGTTCGATTTGACTGTCATGGTCGCTCCAGAATAACTGATATGCCCTGCCCTACACCTACGCACATCGTGCAAAGTGCCCGATTCAGGTCGCGCATCTGCATCTCTAACGCCGCAGTGAGCGCAAGCCGCGTGCCCGACATCCCCAATGGGTGTCCCATAGCAATCGCGCCGCCATTGGGGTTCACGTGTTCAGCATCGTCCGGTAGTCCAAGTTCGCGCATTACAGCCAGTGACTGCGCGGCGAATGCTTCATTCAACTCAATCAGGTCGATCTGGCCGATCTCAAGCCCCATGCGTTCCAGGAGTTTGCGACTTGCCGGGACGGGGCCAATGCCCATGATGCGCGGCGCTACGCCTGCGGTGGCCATCCCCGCGATTCGGGCGATCCGTGTCAGGCCATAGCGATCCGCCGCAGCGCCTGATGCGACCAGCACCGCCGCCGCACCATCATTAACGCCTGATGCATTGCCTGCGGTCACACTTCCGTTCTCGCGAAAAGGCGTCTTTAGCGCGGCAAGCTTGTCCAGTGAAGATAGGCGCGGATGCTCGTCCGTATTGAACATCACAGTTTCCCGACGGCTAATGCGCACTTCGACGGGGCTGATTTCTCCCATAAAGCGCCCCGTCTTCTGCGCTGCGACGTAGCGTTCTTGGCTACGCAACGCAAAAGCGTCCTGATCTTCGCGTGAAATGTTGAAGTGCTCGGCAACATTCTCGGCGGTCTCAGGCATCGAATGAGTGCCGTATTGGGCGGCCAATGCCGCGTTAACAAACCGCCATCCAATGGTCGTATCGTAAATTTCAGCATTGCGCGAATAGGCGCTTTCCGCCTTCGGCATAACCAGTGGCGCACGGGTCATCGATTCTACGCCTGCCGCAACCACGACCTCGGCCTCCCCAGTTCGTATCGCGCGAGCCGCCAACCCTACAGCATCAAGCCCCGACCCACAAAGCCGATTTAGCGTAACTCCGGGGACGGTCTCTGGCAAGCCGGCCAACAGCACTGCCATTCGGGCGATATCACGATTATCTTCGCCCGCTTGGTTGGCACAGCCCATATAGACCTCATCCACCGCTTCGGGCGGCAGATTCGGAGCCTGCTCCATCATTTCGCGCAAAACATGCGCCGCCATATCGTCTGGCCGCACTGAGGCAAGTGCGCCCCCGAAACGGCCAATTGGGGTCCGCAGCCCCGCACAGATGTATGCATCGGTCATGATGGCCCTCAAATTGGTGAACTAGGGTTGAAATCAGGGCGGCGTTTTTCGTTGAGAGACGTTAACCCTTCCTGCACGTCTGGGCCGGTGAACCCCATGAACTCCAAGGCAAGAGACGTGTCAAATGTCGGTCCCGCCTGACGCAACCAGTTGTTCAGCGCATATTTGGTAAACCGCACAGCCGAGGGAGACCCTTTGGACAATTTAATTGCCACCTCAAGCGCCTTGTCATGCAAATCTTCTGGCTCGGTGCAGAGTGAAACGAGGCCAATACGCTCAGCCTCTTCGCCACTGACCGGCTCGCAAAGCAAAAGATAGTATTTGGCCTTGGCCATGCCACACAGCAGCGGCCAGACGATGGCAGCATGATCACCGGCAGCCACACCAAGACGCGTGTGCCCGTCGATGATCCTTGCTGTCTTACTGGCAATCGAAACGTCCGCCAAAAGCCCTGCAACCAGTCCGGCGCCAACGGAAGGCCCTTCCATCGCCGAAACAATCGGCTTGGAGCAGTTGATGACGTTGTAAACTAGATCGCGCGCTTCTTTCCAAACTCGCGTAAGCGTTTCAAAATCACGCGTCATGTCCTTGACTAAATCAAGGTCACCGCCACCAGAAAACGCGTCCCCCGCCCCACGTATCATCGCCACGCTAACGTCTGGGTCGACGTCGATGTCACGCCAAACACGAACTAATTCGCCATGCATCTGCGCATCGGCTGCATTCATGCGGCCCGGATTATCCATTGTCACGCGCAAAACTCGCGGTGCTGGCCAATCAAATTTCAGCTTCTCATAGCTCGCGTATCGGTCGGTCATATTTTTTTCTCCTTACCTTCCCAGAAGGGTTCTTTGAGGATGTTTTTTTGAATTTTCCCGATTGGCGTCTTGGGAAACCCATCTACAAACGCGACATGGCGGGGGCGTTTAAACCGGGCGAGCCGGTCAGCGCAATGCTCGACCAGGACTTCTTCACTGAGGCACTGGCCGGCTTTTAGCATCACGAATGCGGCGGGCACTTCGCCCCATTTATCATCTGGAATACCAAAGACGGCGCACTCTGCCACTTCCGGTCGATCATAGATCACATCCTCAATCTCTTTAGGATAGATGTTTTCTCCCCCCGATATGATCATGTCTTTGGAACGGTCCACCAGCGTGATAAACCCGTCTGCGTCAATGGTTCCAACATCACCAGTCATCGCCCAGCCATGGCGCCAGAATTGCGCAGTCTGTTCGGGCTCATTGTAGTATTCCAGCATGACGTTGTCGCCGCGCGACACAATTTCCCCGATCTCTCCGGGGCCCACTGAGTTCCCTTCGGTATCGATCACGGCAACGTCCACATTGTAGCTCTGACGCCCGATAGAGCCCAGTTTTTCTGGCAAGTTCCACGACCGTAGCGAGGTCAGCACACCCATTTCAGATTGGCCGTAAATTTGGGTTATGGCGACATCTGGCAATTTCTCTAGCATGTCGGCCTGCACCCAATCGGGCATCGGCGCGCCAGCAAAGGAAACCTTTCGCCAACTGACGAAATGGTTCGCGTCGAAATCAGGGTCGCTGACCACCATCGCCAATTGGGTCGGCACCGCGAATACAGCGGTCATGCTAGTCTCTTTCGCCATCGCGGCAAAATCAGCAACCGTCCACTTGGTCAAGAATGTAGTGGTCGCACCAGCCAAGATCGCTGGTTGGAACATAATGTTAAGAGCCGCAACGTGAAAAAGCGGCGTGACAATGCCCACCACATCACGCTCGTCTATTGCCTCTTCGACCATGACTGTATGGGCCGTGATGTTGCGATTGCGGTGACTGCAAAGCACACCTTTGGGTCGGCCAGTCGTGCCACCCGTGTAAGTCATGCAGAAAGGGTCATCTTCAGCGATCTCAATCTGTGGATAGGAAACTGATCCAGCGGCAACAAAATCATCAAACATTTCATCGTCGCCTGCCCCGCTGATGCGCACCAATTTACGCAGCTTGGGCAGTTTGCCCTGAACTGCCTTTACCTTTTCTGCAAAGACGTCCTCGAAGATCAAGAATTCCACGTCCGCCTTGTCTAAAACATAGGCCAACTCGTCTGGCGCGTAGAGCACCGAGACATTAACCATCACACAGCCAGATCGGGCGACACCAAAAAACGCTATGCCGTATTCTATGCGATTGCGGCATAGCATTCCAACCTTAGCGCCCTTAGTCAGCCCCTCGTCGATCAGGCGATTGGCAAGCCGATTTGACGCTTCGTTAAGCGAGCTATAGCTGAGCGATTGCCCTTGCCAGAGAATGGCCGGCTTATTCGGAAACCGCTCGGCCGACCTTCTAAGCATATCACCTGTCAACATGGGCTTTCCCTCCAACTCCCGACAAAATTGCGCTGTCCCTATCGACATGTGATGATCCTGCCCTTAATCGCAATGGAAATTTGCAGAATGGCATTCTGCTGTGCGGAATTTCTAACAGGAGTGAAGCGATGCCGAATGAGGATAGACAGTTTGTGGATGCCTTGGCTCGAGGCCTAGCCATTTTAGAATGCCTGTCGCGTGCACATCACCCTATCGGCAATCGGGCAATTTCCGACGCTGTGGGCCTTGCACCATCCACCGTCAGCCGCCTCACTCATACATTGTGCGTTCTAGGTTACATTCGCCCTGCAGGCACCGGTCGCACATATGAATTGACACCGAAGAATTTGGCGCTTGGGTATCCAGTCCTTGCAGGTCTAAGTTTACGGGATCGTGCACGACCCAATCTTGAGGCCCTCAGTAAGGCCACCGGTGAGACGGTAGCCCTGGCAATTCGCGATGGGTTCCATATTACCTTTGTATCGGTGGTTCAAGGAACCAACTTGGTTTCAGTCCGCCTCGCGACCGGTGGGCGATTGCGTATGCAAGTCTCCGCCGCAGGGATCGCCCTTGTCGCGGCCCTACCTGAAAGAGAACGCCGTATGCTGGCAGGGCGACTCCGGGCCGATTTAACACGTCGGGGAGAACCGACAGATGTGTTCGACTCCGCGCTTGACTCATGCCTTGCGGACGGCGTTGCAGTAGTGCGAAACATGTGGCGTCCTGGCGTCGGTGGCCTAGCGGTTCCAATCAGTTTTCAGGGCGAATTTGCCGCGCTAACAATCCCAGTGGCTACCGGCAGTGTCAGCGAGTCCGATATGCGCAGCACACTTGCAGATCATTTGCTTCAAGAGGCCCTATCGTTCTAATACTTCGCCAAACCCAATACTTAGACGGCCGAAGCTGACAGTCCAAGCTGTGCACGCCTGCGCAACCATTGACTGGGTCGATAGCGGTCGTCACCCGTAAGAAACTGCATTTTACTTAAGATCTCATACACTATCTCTCCTTTAAGCCCATCGGTCATCTCGAGCGGGCCTTTAGGATAGTTGAGCCCAAGCCGCATCGCTACATCGATCCCTTCAGGTGAAGCCAATCCCATCTGTGCCATTTCACATCCAAGGTTACACACCATCGCCATGATCCGCTGCCCGATAAAGCCAGGCGAGTCGCCAATGACCGTAACCGCCCGCTTCGGCGCAATACGCGCAATGCACCCGTTCAACACTTCCAAAATAGCGCCCGGCGGCGTCATCAACGTAACCCGTGCCGAGGTATCACCCAACGGGTCCAGCGCGACAAGACGCTTGGCATCAGTCCCCGTGCGGGCCGCAAATGCCGAGCAATCCTCGCCAATCAACGTCACAAGGATCGGCGCTGTGCCATCGTCGTGGTCCAGCACATTTGCCCCGCATTCACGCATCAACTCCCTCGCGGCAATATGGCCCTCGGGAACGAATACCGCAGGGCTTGAATCAGCGCTACTAACGGCGTCCGGCGACTGAGTTTGCGCCTCTTCCCCGTAACTAAAAAAACCTCGACCTGTCTTGCGGCCTAATTGGCCAGTGTCGAGCATGTATTTGTGCCGCGATGTCGAGCGGAATCGTGGGTCAGCGAACATCGCGTGATGCACGAACTCACTAACCGGATAGTTAACGTCGATTCCCGTCAGATCCATCAATTCAAACGGCCCCATGCGAAATCCAAAGCAGTCCCGCATCACCGCATCAACCTGCGCGGGCTGTGCTACCTTTTCTTGCAAAATTGCCAGCGCTTCCGTTGGATAGGCTCGACCACCAAAATTGACCAGAAAGCCAGGCGTATCCGTGACCTCGACCGGGGTGCGTCCCATCTTCTCCGCCAGCGCAACAAGCTGAGACGTCACCGCACTTGTTGTATCTGGCCCCGGGATCACTTCCACCAATCGCATCAATGGCACCGGGTTAAAGAAGTGCATTCCCGCAACGCGCGATTTATGCGCCAGTCTGGCCGCGATCGCACCGATCGGCAGCGATGACGTATTTGTTGCGAGGATAGTATCCGCGGCAACTATCTGTTCAAGAGCACCGAAGACGGATGCTTTGGCGTCCAAATTTTCAATTATCGCTTCGATAACAACTGAGCATGGTGCCAGTTCCTCAATGCTGCATGCAACATTGAGGCGCGCTTCGGCCGCCTCACGGTCGACTTCGGCCAGTTTTCCTTTTTCAACCAGCCGCGATAGGCGCTGAGCTATGTTTGCTTTTGCGGCAACAGCAGCACCATCTCCAGCGTCATAAATGATGGTTGCAATCCCGTTTTGAACAGCAACCTGCGCAATACCCGCCCCCATCGCTCCTGCGCCGACCACGCCAATGATGCAGTTTTTATATGTCATGTCTTTCATGCGGGTCTCCTAAGTCTTTTGTGTATCAAAGTAATGGCCGCGATAGACCGCCATCCACTGTCAGGTTCTGACCGGTGATGTAGGCAGCATGCACCGAGCAAAGAAATGCGCAGGCTGGCCCAAAATCTTCGGCCCGCCCCAGTCGTCTCATCGGCACACTTTGAGCCATAGTGTCTTTCGCGACTTGCGCTGTGATGCCTTTGGCCTTGGCCTGCGCAGTGTAGACACGCTCCAATGCGCCGGTATCCATGAGCCCCGGGAGCAGGTTGTTCACCGTGATGCCATCAGACGCGACTTCGTGTGATAGGCTGCGCATTGCGCCCGTGAGGCCCGCGCGCACGCCGGTCGCAACTCCCATATTAGGATAAGGCTCACGCACTGTAAAAGATGTGACGTTCACGATACGCCCGAACCCCTCGTTGCGCATATCTGGCAGCAATTGACGCGCAAATTCGATAGCTGGCAGCATGTTTGTCGCTAGAGCCTTCAGCCAGACGTCTGCCTCGTGATCCTCCACCGGACCGGGGGGCGGCCCACCTGCGTTGGTCACAAGGATCGTGATTTGTCCCAGCGCCGCGCGCGCCGCTGCGATAATTTCGCGACGCGCTTTCGGATCGGATATATCACCGGAAACGGCCACTGCCCCTGCTCCGATCTCGTCAGCCGCGGCCTGAGCCTTGGTGGCGTCCCGCCCATTCACGGCAACCTTTACACCGGCTTCGGCCAGCGTCCGCGCACATCCAAAGCCAAGCCCTTGTGTGCCACCCAGCACAAGCGCTGAACGACCTGAAATTCCCAGATCCAACTGTGAATCCTCCATGGTTTACGCCGTTACAGAAGTGACGGCAGGAAAAGTATGATTTGTGGCACCAGCGCCAGAATCCCGATCACGGCGATAAAGATCGCTATGAACGGCAGCACAGAGCGGTAGATGACTTGGATAGGCACTCCGCTTGAGGCACCTTGCAACGAAAAGAGCGTATAACCAAACGGCGGAGTGATTCCGCCAATCGACATGTTGATCAGGAAAATCGTCCAGAACCACAACGGATCGAAGCCCAGCGCACCAACAATCGGTTGGTAGATTGGCACCAACATAATCATCAGCGCAATTTGATCGATAAACATGCACAGAATGAATGGCAGCGCCTGCAGCAAGATGAACATCAACACCAGCGGTAGAGCGAGTTCGGACACCAACCGAACCAGTTCAAACGTTGATCCAGTCAGATTCAGTAATTGGCTAAAAGATACAGACGAAACCATGATGATCATGATCATCGCAGTGATCGACGCCGTCGCGCGCAGCGCCTCGATAAGCGAGGCCAAACGTAGATTGCCAAAGATCGAACAGATTACCACCGCTGCGACACAACCGCTGGCAGCCGCCTCTGTCGGAGTGGCAACACCGCCAAGGATCAGGCCCAGAATGGTAACAATGATAAGCATGAAGGGCACCGCCCGAAGCGCGATCCGTCCACGTTCACTCCAAGGGCGCGCTGCGCTTTCGCTGAGCGGCGCAAGTTTCGGATTTAAAAAGCCGCGTATCATCGTGTATAGCAGGAACGCCGCCGCCAAAAGAATGCCCGGTAATATGCCCGCCACCAAAAGCGCCGAGATCGACACCTTGGATAGGATACCAAGAACCACGGCCATTACTGATGGCGGAATAATCGGAGCAAGACTCGCCCCCGCAAGAATCGTCCCGATAGATAATTTTTGATCATACCCCCGCTTGCCCATCTCCGGCAGTAACGACGAGCCCATCATTGCAGCCACGGCCATTGCCGAGCCAGACAACGCACCAAAAACCGTTGAGAGCGCGATGCTGACCGCAAAGAGCCGTGCGCGAAAATTACCAACCAGCGAGTCTACTGCGTCAAAAATGATCCGGACCGACCCGGAACGGAACAGAATTTCCCCCAGCAAGACGAACAACGGAATCGCAGCAAGAGAAATGCTGGTTGATGTGTTGAACATCGAATTCACCACCAACAGGATTCCTGCTGTGTTACCGGTTAGCAGGTATAAGCCCCCAATATTCAGCACAAGAAACGACAGGAAAATTGGTAGCCCCATCATGAAAAGAGCCAGGAGCATCACGAAGACGCTTACCAGCACAACATACCATTCCATTCGTTACCTTCCCTTCAGTTCCGCTGCATCAAGCGTGGCAAAACTGGCCATTAGATGCCGTGCGAAATAGAGCGCTGAACTGCCCAAGGCATACACCAAAGGCACAAAGACGGCCCATTTGGGGATCGGCGTAACAGAAACTATCATAACGCCCATTGAAACCTGTCGTGCTGTTTCTACTGCGCCTATCCATGCACAGAGGCCACAAACCACAAAACCTATCAGATAAGTCACTCGTTGCATCCAGACAGAAACACGGGCGGGCGTTGACATAATTAGAAAATCCATCGACGCATGCCCTGCCCGCCACGTCAGCCATGGCACTGCGAAAAAGGTGATCAATGCGAAGGCCACCGCAGCCGTGTCTGGCGCCCAATCCGTAGGTGCGGACAGAACGTAACGGCTGAAGACTTCTCCAGCCGTTACAAGCGTCAGGTAGAGCACCCCGAACGACGCCGCCCAGAAGGTCGCTTTGGTCGTCGCATCATGCAACCAGAATAGGCGTTTCATTTTTCGAAATTCTTTCGCTTTAGTCGACTATTTAAGCGTCAGACCTTTTTCAAGAGCCAGCTTGTGAAACGCCTCGCCGTCTGCGCCTGCTTTGCTTTCGACTTGCTTCCAGATACCGGCAGCGAAGATGCCATTCACGTTCTCCGCGGTTTCCGGTCCAAATTCTGTAATGGCCAATCCGGCTTCCTGCATGGCTGCGTCTTCCTCGGCCCACAGAGCTTCGAAATGCACACGGCCTTTCACTTCCAGCTCTTTGGCCGTATCGACAAGCATGCCGCGCTGTTCTTTGCTAAGCGCATTCCAACTATCTAAATTCATAAGCAATGTCAGGTTGGTGACACCGAAGGTTGGGCGGGTCATGTAATTGGCCACTTCGAACCATTTGTAATCCATCGCACCAAATACCGGCCACGCCGCGCCATCTACCACACCACGCTCCAATGCCGAGTAAATCTCAGAGGCTGGCAAGGTTACAACCGATCCACCAAGTTCGTTCACGAGGTCATGGTATGTGCCCGAAGCCCGGATCTTGCGACCTTCTAGCGCTCCATCCTCGCCGATCGGATCACGCAACATCACATGATACCCGGATGCCGCGGAAAAAACGCCGATCAACTTCAGGTTCCGCTTTGCGTAATGCGCATCAATCACGTCGTAGATACCGCTTTCACGCCGGGCCACTGGATCATCAGTAACAGCATCCATGCCGAATGCCATCGCAGTCTCGCCAAGGTGATACGCACCGTGCGTGAACAACATATCGAACAACCCCGCCGACACTGGCTGTAACTGCTCAAAGGGCGACACGGTTTCTGGGCCGCGTAGGCTTACGGTGACATCACCACCGGACTTACTTTCCAGCAGTTCAGCAAAACCTTGCGCAAAAACCGGAACGGCGTTGTAGCTTTCATCCCAGCTGGAAAGCATGGTCAGGTTTTCGGCATCAGCTGCCATAGTGCTCGCTGCCATTACGGCAGTCGCAAACAGACTCTGCTTGAAGAATTTCATATTTAGGTTCCTCCCATGTTACAGGATCCAGGAAAGCCGATGGCGATCCGCAGGCATCTCTGATGTCCATTAAAAGAAGCTTGATCACGCCATGTGTAAAGCGGAATAGCCTAGAATTCATTCCGCCTGACGGAATTATTTTCCGGATTGCGGGTGGAGTAATCGGCGTGAAATACCGACCGCCTCACACTCACACTCCTTATCGATACACAGGCGGGCGCTTTTCCAGAAAAGAGAGAACGCCTTCCGCATAGTTTGGATCGAGGCCTGCTTCGCCTTGTAGCGCCGCCTCAATCGCGAGGTAGGACTCAAAGCTACCTGCTGTATCGCTTGCGGCGATCACAGCCTTCTTAATCGAACGAAGGGAAGACCGAGGTGTAGAACACAAACGCGTTGTCAATGCAGCGAGTTCGTCGTCTAGATTGAGATCCGGCACGCTACGCCAGATCAACCCAGCGGCCGCAGCTTCCTCCGCACCTAGCGCTTCGCCAAGCATCAACACGGCGCGCGCCCGTGCCGTCCCTAGTGCGCGCACCAATTGCCAGCCACCCCCTGCGTCAACGGAAAGCCCCACTTTGGAAAAAGATTGAATAAATTTGGCACTCTGTGCAGCAAGAACGATGTCCGCAGCCAGTGCTAGGCTCGCCCCTGCCCCCGCGGCAAGGCCGTTGACCCGAGCCACAACAGGTTTATCCATCGACGTGATCAGACGGATAACAGGATGAAAAAGCTCGATTTGCAACGCCTCAAGATCAAATGGATGTGCATGCACCCGTGGATCACGCTCTTCCAAATCCTGCCCAGCCGAAAACGCGCGCCCCACTCCGGTCAGACAAACAACCCGCACAGCGTCGTCTTCTGCGAAACCTTCGAGCGCGCGAGCAAGCGACAGCATCAGATTCCGGGTTAAAGCGTTTAACCTAGTCGGCCTGTTCAGCCTTATAGTCCCAACCCCGGTTACTACTTCCGTCAATACTTCCGCGTCCATTTATCCATCCAATAGCTGTTTGTAGACCGTTCGGGGGAATCGCCCGAGCGTCGAATGTAAGGGATCCAGCCAGAAACACCCAGCAACGCATTCAACCGCGTCGACCAATCGCCACACAGCCTCCGCCCAGAATGCTATACAATCCACTATACACACCGCTGCGTATCTTGATGAAAAATATTTATAAGTCAGTCACTTAGTTAAATCTCAAAGGAAGCAAAACGGCCATCTCCTCCGCCAAACACCCGACGTCACGCCAAGCATTTGATTTGCAACAAAAAACACCGACAGCAGATTCCTTCACCCCACACGCTTACCCCACACAAAAGATCATACAGCCTCAGATTTTGTTGTTCTACGGCATGCAGACTACACACTTGGCTTTGGCGTTCAGATCGCAGGTGACCGGCCAATCCGGCGACTGTGGATGCAACCACCGGTGACTGTGTTCATTGATCGCCCACCGCGCGAGCAACCATCGCGCGGGCAAGACTTCCGGTTTACCGACTGTGTTCAACCATTTTTAACAGCAAATATTTGCCGTTCAGCGGCAAGGGTTCATCCTGTCTGATGACCTTCAATTGCTGCCGGGATTTTCCGGTACCTTCTTTGACCGTGATGCGGAGAAGGGTTGATAGACAACCCATCGCACTCATGTGCTTTCAACAAAATGACCAAAACTGGGTTCAAGCGTCTTTGGTGTCCATTCAAATTCAACAAGGCCCCCAGCAAGCTCAGCATAGGCTCAGCCGTAGCGCTCAAAGCGAAACGCCAGTTTGAGCTACATGATGTTTGAATGGGCTGCGATGCGGGATAATCCGCCAGCCGATTAAAATGCGCCAAATCCCCTGCGGAAACCCACCCGCCCCGTCAGACCCCAATGCTTAGTTCATGGGCGCGCCGCCTTCGGCCTTGCGGCGTTCCATGTAGGCCAGCAAAGCTTCGTTTACAGCGGGGTCCATCGCAGGTTGCTGATACGTCTTTAGCAACGTTTTCCACACCTTATTAGCGCGTTCAGGAGCCTGGACGCTGCCATTTTTCAGCCATGTTTCGTGGCTTTCCCAGTTCGAGATCATCGGCGCATGAAAGGCGCTTTCGTAGCGCGACATCGTATGATCGGAGCCAAAGAAATGTCCGCCCGGCCCAACCTGATCCACCGCCTCAACTGCGAGGGTTTCGACATCAACACTTAACGGTTCAAAATAGGCATCCATCATCTGCAACATTTCGGCATCAAGGATCAGCTTTTCAAAACTGGCGGTCAGGCCTCCATGCATCCATCCCGCCGCGTGGTTGAGCAAATGCGCGCCCCCCATCAAGGCACCCCATATAGCCATCTGGCTTTCATATGCAGCTTGAAAATCGACGTCGTTCGCAGCCGTTACATTGGAGGACCTGAAAGGTACATCGATCAGCCGTGCCAATTGCCCGGACGCCTGTGCTGCCTTCGTGTACTCCGGCGTGCCAAATGCGGGAGAGCCAGTTTTCATATCCACATTCGACGTGAACCCACCATACATCACCGGCACACCCGGACGAACGATCTGGGTCAGGATGATACCGACCATCGCCTCGGCATGTTGCTGCATCAATGCGCCCGCCAATGTGACCGGGCTCATCGCGCCGGCCAGCGTGAAGGGTGTTATCGCAACGACTTGTCCGTATTCAGCCATAGCAATCAGGCCCTCGGACATTGGCACATCCAGCTGCAGCGGCGAATTGGTGTTGATGATCCCCAGTAGCGTCGGTCGATCCTTGAAATCCTCGACATCTATTCCCAGAGAAATAGCGGCCATGTTCATACAGTCCATTGTCCGCTCAAAGCCCAATGTCTGCGTTTGCCACGATTTATCCAACAAAGTGATCTGGGCGTAGCAAATATCGAGATGTCGGGTATGGGCCGGTAAATCCATCGGCTCGAAGGGGCCGCCCCCCTCTTGGTGCACTACATTCAGCTGTTGAGTCAGCTTCATATAGTTGCACATTTCGGCATAGGTGCCCCCTCGCCGTCCATTGTCGTTGTCCATGACATATGCCGGGCCGCCAACCGCAGCATACACCATGTGATTGCCGCCAAGACGCAAGTTATGTGCCGGATTGCGCGCATCCAGTGTGAATTCTGATGGAACCGTCCTTAGGTGCTCCATCACCATGTCAGGGTCAAATCGCACTCGATTATTGGCAACTGTGGCACCGGCCTTTGCAAACAGCGCACGGGCGGGTTCACTTAGAACCCTCATGCCTGTATCGCGCAACAATGTCAGCGCCGCCTGATGGATCGCGTTGACCTGATCCGCGCTGATGACCTCAATTGGCGCGTATGGATTTCTGCTTTGGCGAAACGGGCGCTGCGGCAAGGCGCCCGAGACACGCGGACTGCGGCGTCCACCACGTTTACGGGGTTTAGAATCGCTCATTCCATATTCTCCGAAGCAAAGGCCGCGTCCCGGCGGGGTTTGGTAACTTGCGCGGCCACTTCGCGCGCTGTTTTGTGGCCCTGATACACCGCATGGGCAATGGCCCCCGGCGCATTCGCATCCCCTGTCAAAAAGAGTGATTTCGGCCCGTCCTCAGCCGCAACCAAACAATCAAAGAGAGCAGACCCACCCACCCGCATGCCGACCACCATCAAAGAACGTGCGGCCAGAGTGGTCTTTTGCCCGCTATACATCTGGGCAAGCGTCACGGTTTCACCGTCAAAGGCGTCGACCACATGCAGCGTGTGCAAGCCAATACCGTGCTTGGCGAAGGTTTCGTGAATTTGCGGCTGTTCGTTCGTCATGATTGTCCACGCCGACGCCGCCCCGGCGGTCGTGATGTATTGAACCTCTAGCCCATCGCGCGCCAACGCCTCGGCAACCGCACCGCCCATGTAATAGGCGTCATAGTCAAAGACGGCCACAGGCCCCTCTATCTTTTCTCCGTGCGCAAGATCGTCAGGCGTATAAATTCGCGGACCCTGCGCAAAACCGCCGGGTAATTCATTCGCTCCACACAGGGTTTGCGTCCATGTGGCACCCGTTGCCACGATAACATGATCAGCCCCGAATTCGGTTACATCACCAGTCTTTAGTTCGCTTTCGGCATAAAGCGAGACATTTGCCATTTTGCGCAACTGTCCCAGCCTATAGTCGATCACACGCGCCCATTGCCCCAGACCCGGCAGGCGCGATTCAAACAGCACACGCCCGCCGAAATCGCTTTTGCTCTCGGCCACCGCCACAGTCATGCCGCGCCGAGCAAGGGTTAGCGCCGTTTCCAGCCCCGAAGGCCCGCCGCCAATGACCAGCGCCTGATCCGCAGAATCCCGAGTCACGATCTCGGGGTGCCACCCGCGGCGCCATTCTTCCCCTGCAGTCGGATTCTGCGTGCAGCGCACCGGCACGCCATCATGCCAACTGGAAATACAGATGTTACATCCGATGCATTCGCGGATATCGTCCTCGCGTCCTTGCTGAATCTTTAGCGGCAAGTATGGATCGGCAATTGATGGGCGCGCTCCACCGATCAGATCCAGCACGCCACGTTTGATCTGCCCCACCATCGTATCCGGCGAGGTAAAGCGACCGACCCCGACGACCGGCTTATCTGTGATCGTTTTGATAAAGTTGATGACGGGTTCGTGGCTGCCCTCTGCGGTAAATCGCGACGGCGAGCAATCATAGGCGCTGGTGTCCATTTTGACGTCGAACAGATCCGGCGCATCCTTGAGCAGGTCAATCACCTCATGAGCCTCGGACAGGGCGATATCCGAAGGGCGCCCACGCAATTCTTGCATGCTGATCCGCAACGCAACCGCATTACGCCCATGCGTGGCCTCGCGCACCGCGTCAATCAAATCAACGATGAGGCGCGTGCGGTTTGCCACCGAACCTCCGTAATCATCGGTGCGGTGATTGTAATCGCTCAACAAGAACTGATAGGGCAGATACCCCATACCGGCATAGACATAGTGAATGTCAAACCCGGCCTCTTCGGCACGGATCGCCGCGTCGCGGTGCCATTGGATCAGGTTCTTGATATCCTGAGAATCCATCACACGGGGCCGCGCCGAGGACATGAAACCGACATGCGTGGCCATCCACGGCACTCCGGACGGCGACAGTGGCGCCATGCGCGACGTGCGGTTCACCGCCACTGCCCCGCCATGCCACAGCTCCACCCCGGCCAATGCACCATGCGCGTGAACCGCGTCCGTTGTTAACCGATGCGCGCGAATATCAGCATTGTCCCACAAGGTCGCAAAAGGAAACGGGCTGTCGTCCGAACTGTCATCGACAGAACAGGCCCCGGTACAGATCACGCCCCAACCGCCCTCGGCCTTCATCCCTCGAAACGCGGCGCGAATGTTGGGTGCGGCATTGGTCATACCTGATGCGTGAGGCACCTGAAAAAACCGATTCTTCGTCGTTTTCGGGCCGATTTTAAGAGGCTGAAACAAGATGTCATAGCGGGGATTGGTTGGCATTGCGTCACCTCGTAACGTCCTTGTTGAATAAATGTTCAATACTGGGTATACCCTGAATCGTCAATCATTTCATCCAGAACACCCCGCAGCACGCGACGGCGAATTGGGGAAAACAGTTGTCAGATACTGGATCTTGTTATATGATTGTTCAACAGTCGGGAGGCGACGACCGTGACCACAATCAAGACCAAATTCCCCTTTCAGGTCGAAACGATTGAAAATATCTTTGTGCCATTGCCGGACGGCACACAGCTGGCAGCGCGGATTTGGCGGCCTGTCACCGACACCCCTCTGCCAGCAATTCTAGAGTATTTGCCCTATCGCAAACGTGACGGCACCCGTGGCCGCGATGATCAAACTTTGGGCTATTTGGCCGGACACGGTTATGTGGCCATACGTCTGGACATTCGCGGCACGGGTGACAGCGACGGCATTCTCACCGACGAGTACACCGTGCAGGAACAACTGGACGGTATCGACGCAATCAACTGGATCGCGCAACAAGCCTGGTGTGACGGGCAGATTGCCATGATGGGGATCAGTTGGGGCGGTTTTAACGGTTTGCAAATCGCCGCACGCCAACCTGCTTGCCTGAAAACGGTCATCACCGTTGGATCCAGTGACGACCGCTATGCCACTGACGTCCATTGGATCGGCGGATGCCTGAGTAAAGATAACTTTGACTGGTCGTCGACGATGCTGGCCTACAATGATCTGCCGCCAGACCCTGAGATCGTCGGGGATCGTTGGCGGGATATGTGGCAACAGCGCATGACAGCAAACAAGCCATGGATCATCGAATGGTTACATCACCAACGTCGAGACGACTATTGGCAGCAAGGATCGGTCGATACCGATTTTTCCGCCCTTCAGATCCCCATTTATGCCGTCAGTGGCTGGGCCGACAATTATTCTGAATCCATTCCCCGGCTGCTTGCGGGGCTCAGCTGCCCATGTCGTGGGTTGATCGGCCCATGGGCGCATTCCTATCCGCACAGCGTAGCCGTTGGCCCCGCGATCGGTTGGCTACAAGAGGTGCTGCGCTGGCTTGATCATTGGCTAAAGGGGCATGACACCGGCATCATGGACGAGCCGAAGCTGCGTGCATGGATGCAGGAATCGGTGCCGCCCAAAACCTGCTACACTTCCCGCCCCGGTCGTTGGGTCGGCGAGGCCGACTGGCCTTCCCCCCGGATCGAACCGCGGGATTTCTGGCTGGGTGGTGCAGGCACGCTGGCCCCTACCCGTCAGCCGCCCGCGACACGCTCGGTCTGTTCGCCGCTTTGGGTCGGGCTTGCCGCCGGAGAGGTCGGACGATATGGCAATGAGGCCGATTGGCCGACCGACCAACGCGAGGATGATGGCGGGTCTTTGACGTTCAACAGCGCAATCCTGCCAGAGCCGATTGAAATTCTGGGCGCGCCAGTCCTGCGCCTGCGCATAGCTGCCGATAAACCGCAGGCATTGGTGGCTGTTCGCCTGAATGACATCTCCCCCAGCGGAGCCACGACGCGTGTCTGCCTTGGCATTCTGAACCTCACACATCGCGATAGCCACGCACAGCCGCGCGCCCTGAACCCCGGTGAATTCTACGATGTCGAGGTGGAGTTGGACGATATCGCCCACGCCTTTCCCGCCGGGCATAAAATCGGACTATCGCTGTCGTCGACCTATTACCCCATCGCTTGGCCTTCACCCGAATTGGCGACACTCAGCATTCAGGTGGATCACAGTGCGCTCTGCCTTCCAGTGCGGCCACCCAACCCGGATGATGCTGAATTGCGCGCTTTTGATCGCCCCGAACAGGCTCCAGCAGCCCCTGTAATCACCCACCCTGTGACAACGGGGCCTAGCACCCGCCAAGTCACGCGGGACCTATTGAGCGACACATACACTGTCACTTTTCCGCGCGGCGATAGCGTGGTGGAAATGACCGACATCAACCAGACCCACGTGACAACTGCACATGTGCGCCATGATATAGCAGGCGACGATCCGTTATCAGCAAAAACTCATACTGATTTTCGCACCGAAATTCGGCGGCAGGATGCTGTTTTCGTCCATCACAGCACCGGAACGCTAAGTTGTGATGCAGAACATTTTATTGTCGACATGCAGTTGCGCGTCACTGAAGACGGGAGAGAAGTGTTTGAAAATCAATGGCATGAAAGGATAAGGCGGGACCATGTCTAAACCGTTTCGATATCACGCCCATTGCAAGAATCCTGCAATAACTCAGGATCGGGAAGAACACGTAAAGAAACAGGCCCCTTTGAATCGCAGACGATCCAGAGGCCCTCAATGCTGAACTATACGATCAAACGGATCGCCTTGGCGTTCTTGATCCTGATTGTTGTCATGTTGGGCATGTTCGGCATGGTGTTCTTGGTGCCGGGTGATCCGGCCTCGGTCGCGTTGGGACCACGGGCATCCCCAGAACTAAAAGCATTGCTTATCGAACGCATGGGGCTTGATCAGCCACTCCTCACCCAGATCATCAAATTTTTCCGCAATGCGGCAACCGGAGATCTGGGCATTGACGTATGGTCCAAGCGCCCGGTTCTCGACGTTATCATGGAGGTCTTTCCAAACACGCTGCTCTTGGGTCTCGTCTCGATTGGGTGGGCTTTGATCGCAGGGATCGGCTTGGGGTGCGTGGCGGTCGTCTATCGGGGAACGTACCTTGATCGCGTCCTTGGCGTGCTGTCCGTCAGCATGATCGCGGTGCCCTCTTTTGTAATAGCCCTCTACTCGTTGTTGATTTTCTCTGTGTGGCTGGGATGGCTGCCTGCCATCGGCTCGGGTGAGGCGGGTGATTTCTGGTCTCAGCTGCGCGCTATCATACTGCCGGCCTTTGCCATTGGGATCACGTGGGTTGGGTATCTGTCGCGATTGGTCCGTGCATCCATGCTAGAGCTGATCGACGCGGAACACATCCGCACCGCTCGCGCCTATGGCCTGCCAGAGCGCGTTGTCGTCCTGCGCTATGCGTTGCGCGTCGCGATCATCCCAACGATTGCGATCATCGCGGTCGGGCTTGGCGGTATCTTGTCCAGTGCAATATTTGTCGAAAGCGTCTTTTCCCGCCCGGGCATTGGCACGTTGATGACCTCGGCTGTGCAAAAGAGAAACTATCCGGTTGTCATGGGAACGGTGTTGTTTATGACCGCGTTTTACCTGCTGGTTGTGACCCTTGCGGATATTTTGATTGCCCGCCTAGACCCGAGGGTGCGTGATGTCTTGCGTGGATGAATCGCCAGCCCGCGCACCGGGCCTGATACGCAAACTGGCCCGCGATCCGGTAGGGCTTGCTGGGTTGATTTTGGTACTCGGCTTTTTGTCGATGGCCGTTTTTGCGCCTTATCTGGCGCCTTATGACCCGATCAAGATTGATGTCCTGAATAAATTTCAGCCCCCCAGTCCGGCCCATCCCGCGGGCACCGATCAGCTTGGGCGTGATACATTATCACGGATCATTTTCGGCGCACGTACAGCCCTGACGATTGCGTTGGTGTCGACCGGGCTGGCCGGGGTTTTCGGGCTTTTGCTAGGTATGATTGCCGGCTTCGGTCCTCGCCTGCTGGACAACTTTCTGGTGCTGGTCTTTGACGCGTTCAGTTCTCTGCCGATGATCATGTTTGCCCTTGCGGTCATCACCGTTCTCGGGCCCGGTACGAACACCCTGATTTTCGTGATCCTGATCGTTTCCATCCCCGGATATGCCCGATTGATCCGCGCCCAGACACTGAGCCTGAAAAATAGTGATTTCATCATGGCCGAGCGCACAATGGGCGCTTCGCACATTCGCATCATCCTCTGGCATGTCCTACCAAATGTCGTCGGACCACTGGTAATTGTTCTCAGCATGGATATTCCGGTGGTCATCATGCTTGAGGCCGGTTTGAGCTATCTCAACCTTGGCGTCCGACCACCGACACCCTCGTGGGGGAACATCCTGTATGACGGGTACACGAGCCTGCGGTTTGCCCCGACAATGGTGATCGTTGCAGGTATTCCATTGGTTCTATCCACGATTGGCTTCACCTTTCTGGGCGAAAGGCTGCGTGACGCACTGGATCCCAAAATTCAGATTCGGGGGCTACGATGAGCACGCCATTGTTCGAGATCGACAAGCTGTCGTTGCAATACCACACAAACGGCGGTGCGTTTCATGCGTTGCGCGATGTATCTCTGACCGCCCGCCGCGGTGAAGTGATCGGTATCGTCGGCGAAAGCGGCAGCGGAAAATCAACCTTGGTGTCCGCCATGATTGGGCTGCTTAGCGCAAACGCCTACATTACCAACGGTTCGGTCAAGATTAACGATACCGATCTTTTAACTTTGTCCGAGCGCAAACGCCGACGGTTTCGCGGTCATGACATTGCCGTGATTTTCCAAGATCCCATGACGGCTTTCAACCCGGTGCTTCCCTTGGGCGCGCAGTTGATTGATTTTCAGTTCCATCGACGTGGCGTCTCAAAGCGGGACAAAAGGCAACATGCGATAGACACCTTGACCCATGTCGGCATCGCCGCTGCGGACAAGATAATGGCCAAATACGTGCACGAACTGTCCGGTGGCATGCGCCAGCGCGCGGCCATTGCAGCCGCTTTGGTTATGACACCCGATGTGTTGATCGCCGACGAACCCACAACCGCGCTGGACGTGACAATGGAGGCGCAGATCATTCATCTTCTGCGTCAGCTTAGCCACGATCACGATGGTACAATCATCGTGGTGACCCACCATCTAGGGGTCATCGGAGAGCTGTGTGATCGTGTCTATGTGATGTACGCGGGACAGGTTGTCGAAGAGGGACCAGTGGATGCAATCTATCACACCCCCGGCCACCCCTACACCACTGCGTTGATCGATTGCGATCTGGTCCATCTGGACGAAACGCCACGCACATTGCCGACAATACCCGGCCGCGTCCCCGATCTGGCACCACCGCCTGCGGGCTGTGCCTTTGCAAACCGCTGCGAAAAGGCACAGACGCGTTGCTTTGCCTCTGCTCCTCCGCGCGTTCAGATTGCAAAGGAACACGCGGCATGGTGCTTTCGGGTGCCGGGTCATGAGGTGGCGCAATGACGGCCCTCATGACTGCCGCGAACCTAGACGTATCACTGCCGATGCCCCAGTCGCCTTTGCAGTTTTTGACGCCGGGGCGGGCCACGATTGATATTCTTCGCGACATTTCCTTGACGATTGATGCCAAGACGACGCTGGGGCTGGTCGGGGAATCCGGATCGGGCAAAAGCACCTTGGCGCGCGCCTTGCTGGGGTTGCAGCCCATTTCAGGCGGCGAAATCTGTTTTGATCAGGTGCCGTTAACCACACCTGCCGGATTTCAATCTCTGCGCCGCTCTACCGCGATGATGTTTCAGGACCCAATCGCGAGCCTTTCCCCACGTATGCGCATCGGCAAGCAGTTGACCGAGCCATTCGTCATTCACCGTGTCGTTATGCCGGACAGGGGCGCCCGTGCGGCGCAACTGTTAGATCGTGTCGGATTGCCTGCCAGTCTTGCGGATCGCTACCCACATGAGTTGTCCGGCGGGCAGGCACGGCGCGTTTGTGTCGCGCGCGCATTGGCATTATCACCACGCCTGTTGATCGCGGATGAGCCAACAGCCGGTTTGGACGTGTCCGTGCAGGGCGAAATTCTGAATCTGCTGCGCCAGATACGCGACGAGACTGGGCTGGCCCTCCTGATTATCACTCACAACCTGCCAATGGTCCGTCATGTATCTGACCATGTCGCGATCATGTATCTGGGACGCCTGATCGAGACCGGACCAACCCGAACGGTTTTCGCAAATCCCAAACATCCCTACACCCAAAATCTGATCGCTTCAAAGCCCCAACCGGATCCGCGCAAAAGGCGTTCTGATCTGGCGATCAAGGGCGAAATCCCCAGCATTTTGCGCCGCCCCGAGGGCTGCGAGTTTCACAATCGGTGCCGCTTTGCCCAAGACCTCTGCCGTCAGCACCCGCCTGAACTACGGGAGGTGTCCGCAGGCCAATTCGCCCGCTGCCATTACGCCGAAACACTAACAAAATAACAGGAGGTACAATTATGAAGTGGATGACAGATCGCCGCAGATTCATGCAGCTCGGAGGGGCAGCCCTGGCCGGGGCCATGGCTCGTCCGCAGTTTGCCTGGGCCGTCGAGGGAAGCACCCTGCGTTTGCGTGTGGGGGGCGATTTTCAGGTACTTGATCCGTTCGGCATCATTGGTGAATTGGATGACATCATCCCTCGTTGCACTCAGGTTACTCTGGTGCGGTTAGGGGATGCGCGCGAAGGCAGCGAGCTGTCGCTGTGGGGCGCAGAAAAAATGGAATGGACCAGCCCGACGACACTCGCATTTACCCTGCGCGAGGGCTTGAACTGGACGGGTGACTATGGCCCGGTGACCGCAGAAGATGTAAAATTCTCGTTTGAACGGATCGCGGGATCGGAATCGGCTTGGGCCTATCAGTTCGATTATCTGGATCACGTCGAGGTCATTGATGAGCGCAACGGCATTATCCACCTCAATGCCGCATATCCCCCCTTTGATCTGATCGCCCTGCCCTATTATGCAGGCCATATTCAGTGCAAGGCAGCTGTCGAGGCTGTCGGAGGCAGCTACACAACTGAGATACCCGCACAATGCGGCCCCTATCTGTTCGACAACTGGGAGCAAAACCGCAAAGTCACGCTAAAGGCCAATCCAGATTGGACCGGCCCGAAACCAGATTTCGACACGATCGAATTCTATATTGTTGCGGATGATCAGACGGCCCTCTTGGCGTATGAGGCCGACGCCTATGACTTTACCAGCCTTGCACCGAATTCGTTGAGGCAGGTGAAATCGTCGATGCCCTCCGGAGCCACGTTGATCGAGGCTCCATCGACCCGCTACACATGGCTTACGATCAACATGAACGCCGAGCCGCTGAAAGATCCGCGTGTCAGGCAGGCCATCCAATTGGCTTACGATGGCGAGGCGGTTCTGCAAGGCGCTTTTGATGGTGCCGTGCCGCGCGCCACAGGAGTTGTCGCACCCGGTCCCTACTCTCGCCCTTCCAACATCTATGCCAAACGCGATGTTGAACGCGCCCGTGCCCTGCTGGCCGAAGCCGGCGCAGAAAACTTGCGCCTTAGTCTTATTTCGCAAAGTGACTCCACCTCGCTGACCATCGCGCAAATCATTCAGGCGACCTTGGGCGAAGCGGGCATTTCGGTCGACATCCAACCAACCGAGTCTGCGGCCTATTGGGCTGCTGGCGACAAAACCCAAGGCGACGGATACAAGTCGATCGAACTGGTGTTGATGAATTTTGCAGGCGGGTTAGAGCCGACGGAAAATCTGGTGTGGTTTATGCCCGACCAGATAGGTGTCTATAACTGGTCATTCTTTGACAATTCCGAATTTGCGGACCTATATGCCAAGGCCTCGCTAGAGCCTGACACCGAAAAACGCAAAGCAATGTTCCACCGCATGGAGGATCTTATGGAAGAGTCAGGCGGCTTTATCTTTATCGCATTCGAACCCTACATTGCGATCCATGACGAGAACCTGCGCCCCTCGATCCTAGCCGATGGCCATCCGGACCCCGTAATGTTTCGCAAAATATAATTTAAACTAGGGGGCAGCGGTGATATTGTTGCCGCTGCCCCAAGCAGTATGTAATCGCATGTCCAACCCTGAAAGCGCCCCCAGATATCGCCGCTATACGCGCGGACAACGCCGTGCGATGCTGATCGACGCCGGAATGCGTTGCTTGGCCCAAGGCGGCATCACCCATTTCACCGTCGATAATGTCATCAAAGAAGCGGGCGTTTCGCGTGGCTTGATCACCCATCATTTCCAATCAATGGATAGCCTGCTCGAGGCCATTTATTCCACATTGTACGAGGGCATGTTCGCCCAATTGATACCAGCGGGTGCCGAGCCCCCCACGTTGGCCGCGATGATTGATGCCGTGTTCGACGAAAAGCTGTTCACCCGCGCGAACCTTACGCTGTGGCTCAGCTTTTGGGGGGAAATCGCAACAAACCCAAAGCTTCGCGATGCGCACCGCCACCATTACAAGAAGTACCGCGATCTTCTGGCCCAAGCCGTCGCAAATGCGGCCAAGTCCCAATCCCGCGATGTGGACGCTCAGACCCTAGCGATTATGCTCATTTCACTGATCGATGGCTTGTGGTTAGAGCAATCAATGGACGATGGTTTAATGTCTGCCGAAGCTGCCAAAAGCATGTGCCGAAAGATGCTGGCGGCGCATTTGGGCGACATCGACTGATCCACGGCATCCAAACGGAACAGGAATCCTTAGGATCGACTTGGATCGGCATGCCCCCGCAGATTGCTGTCACACATACAAAAGCGACCTCTCATTTAAAGCCTTAAGGCCCTGGAGTACAAGTCTAACTGCGAGCCAGTCAGACCATGTGATAGCTGGACTCGCACGATGTTTTGCCGTCTTTGTATTCCGTCAGAGCCGCAGGCTATGATGCCGTTTGCCAAGGCCCACTTCTGAGTTGACTGGCCACAATCACTCGGGCACTACGAAACAGTAAATTTTCCAACAGCCAGACATTCGGAGCGCTAACATGGATGAAATTTCTCTTTGGCGTTCTGACTTTGATATCCCAAACGACATCAGCCACCTGAACGCCGCATTCATGACGCCGCCCCCGCGGCAAGTATTGCAAGCGGGCCGCGACGGGGTCGACAAGAAAGCGGCACCGTGGACGTTAAGCCGGGCGTCGTTTTATGACGAGGTTGAAGCAGCACGCGCTAACGTTGCAAGACTGATCAACGCATCGGCTGATGATATCGCCATCACCGGCTCAACCAGTTACGGAATCGCGGTCGCGGCCAAGAACCTGACGGTCGCGCCCGGAACCACAATCCTAAGCATCGCCGGCGAGCACCCGTCACAAACCTACGCGTGGACCGTTCTTGCCAAAGAGGTCGGTGCCACAGTCGAACACATCAATCGCGCCGAAAACCAATCATGGGCCCAAGCGTTGAGCGACCGTGTCAAGGATGGCAACCGCCCGCCTGTTTCCGTACTCGCGCTGACACAGGTGCATTGGTCTGACGGGTCTGCTGTTGATCTGGTCGCGATGGGCGCCTTGGCGCGTGCCCATGACATTGCATTGGTGGTGGATGCCACACAATCAGCGGGCGTCATGGATCTGGACGTCAAAGCCATCCAGCCCGATTTTATCTCTTTTGCGACGTACAAATGGCTTCTGGGCCCTTATGGTTTGGCGTTTTTGTATGCTGCGCCCAAGCGGCAAGACGGGCAACCGATTGAGCATCACGCCTTTAGCCGTGTTGGCGCGGACGGGTACAGCAACCATTACGACCGCTCTATGGACTTCATGCCCGGAGCACGGCGTTATGATATGGGGGAACGGGCCAACTTTGCCACGCTTCCCATGGCAATCACCGCGCTCGACTATCTGCATGGCATCGGCATCTCGGCGGTGCGCGATCACATTGCCGGCATCACCACCGCGATAGCAGAGCATGCCGCATCATGTGGCGTCACTGTCATCCCGGCCGATAAACGTTCGCCTCATCTTTTGGGGCTCGCTGGGCCGGAAGGTTTCTCTGACGGTCTGGTCGACGCGCTGCGCGCCAAGAATATCTTTGTTAGCGCCCGAGACGGCATCGTTCGTGTCGCCCCCCACGTCTATAGCGGGGGGGACGACGTCAAACGGTTTGCCGCCGGATTGGAAGACTATCTCAGCCGCTCAAAGCGCCGCGCATAACGCGCCAGCGAATAGCAGATCGCAAAATAGATCATCGCTGTGAAAAAATAGCCTTCCAGTGAATAAAGCCGCCAGGACGGATCAACAACCGCGGCCTTGGTCGCGGCCAAAACATCCATCAATCCGACAATAAACACCAATGACGTGTCTTTGATCGCGCCGACGAACGTATTGACGATGGCAGGCCACGCAATGCGCACCGCTTGCGGCAAAACGACCAAAGTAAAAATTGTCAGTCGGTTCATTCCAAGCGAGCGTGCCGCCTCGGCCTGCCCCGGCGGAACGGCCAGCAATCCCGCCCGAAAAACTTCGGCCATATAGGCGCTGGTGATCATGATCAGCGCGAAAAGAGCGCGCCAGAATTTATCCGGTGTCCACCCAGCGGGCAGAATATGCGGCATCAAGATTGCTATTCCAAAGAGCAAAAATATCTGCGGAACCGAGCGGAAAATATCGATCACGATATAGGCCGGGGCGGACAGAATACGCAGCGGCGACATCCGCGCCAATGCCAATGCCAGCCCAATGGGCAACGCCAAGAAGATCGACAGAACCGACAGCGCGATGGTGAGCGGCAGGCCACCCCACAGTGCAATATTCACCACAGGCAAGGTCAGACCACCGCCCATAAGCCAATACCAACCGGCTATGGCAATCCCGATTCCGGGTAGCGCATAATGTGGCTTGCGACGCACATATCGTGCGGCAAAGATCAGTGACAACGCCAGTACAAGTGTGGCCAGAACCGGGCGCCACCCCAATCCGAGAGGGTACGGGCCCAACAAGATCAGGCGGTACTTCTCGGTGATCATGGCCCAACACGCGCCACTCGCAGCGCGGCACTCGTCCGGTGAGCCAATCCACACAGCCTGAACGACGCTCCACTTCAAAAGCTGCCAAAGAAGGTACGTTCCCAATAGGCCCAATGCAATCGTTCCGGCCTTGCGCCAAGGTGTTTTGACCCAGTCATCCCATTGCGCCTTTTCAGGTTCGGGAAGAGATACGGAAAGGGATGGTTTGCCGCGTTGCATCTGGCTGCGATGATACAGCGCCAGCCCACCGGACAGCACCAAGTTCAGGCCAAGAAACGCAACCACCACAATCACCGTCCCAAGAACAGCGTCTCCACTTTGATTGATCAAGGTGCTGACCACGGCCACGAGATCGGGAAAGCCGATAGCGACGGCCAGGGAGGAGTTTTTGACCAAAGCCAAAAATTGATTGGTCGATGGCGGTATGATGAAATTCAACGCCTGCGGCAATACAACCAGTCGCATACGCCGGTAAAATCGCAAGCCCAGAGCCTTGGCCGCATCGACCTGTCCTGACGGCACCGACATAATACCAGCGCGGAAAATTTCGGCCAGATAGCTGGCGTGAAACAGTGTCAAGCCAAACAAAAGCGCGGCCAGTTCAGGGCTGACTGTCATGCCGCCAGTAAAGTTGAAACCGGTCAATTCCGGAAAGGACAGCCCATCCGAGGTGATCGTTGGCAAGGCAAGGCCGCGGTTGCTGAGAAAGACAGATGGAAGAATTTCCACAGCGTTCCGCGTCGCCGGCAAATTGTTGATCAACAGACCGTACCAAAGGAATAGCTGTAGCACGACGGGGGTATTGCGCAGCGGTTCGATTACCAAACCAGCCAACAGGCGGAATCCTGGAAAGGCACTGAGGCGCAAGGTTGCCAACACCAATCCCAATAGCGTGGCAAGAATTGCGGCAGCCACAGCCACCCGGACCGTATTGATCAGCCCCGCCAGCAAGGTCCAATACAACGGGTCCGCTGCGGTTACAGAAAACGCGGACTCTGGAATCTGAAAACCAGCTCGCTGGCTCAGAACGCCTAGGACATCCGCAAAGTAACCGTTGCTGGACAGAAGAGCGATTATGAAAATGAAAATGACCGACGCCGTAGCGCCGATCATTGTCTTCGAGCGTAATGCGCCCATAGTCGTTACCGTCACTGAACAGGCGACGAATACATCAGGCCGCCATCAGTCCACAGCGCGTTTAGGCCGCGTTCCAGCTTCAAGGGCGTATCGGGGCCAAGGTTGCGGTCATAGACCTCGCCATAGTTGCCGACACCCGCGATCACACGTGCAGCCCAATCATCATCCAGACCGAAGGATTTGCCGATTCCCTCATGTACACCCAACAGGCGTTGAATGGACGGGTTCTGGGATGCTTTCATCTCTTCGACATTCGCCTGAGTGATACCCAGCTCTTCGGCTTCGACCAAAATATTGCGGGTCCAAGAGGCCAGTTTGTACCATTCGACATCGTCACTCCGCACCACAGGTGCCAAGGGCGATTTGGTGATGCGTTCAGGCAGGATGACAAAATCATCAGGCGTTTCGGCACGCGTTGCACGGCTGGCCGACAGGGTAGATGCATCCGACAGATAGACGTCGCAACGCCCAGCGTAGAAGGCAGATTCCAATTCGGGCAGGCTTTCGATCACGACCGATTTGAAGGACAGGCTATTGGTCGTGAAATAGTCGACCAAGTTTTGCTCGTTCACCGTACCGGGCTGGACACAAACGGTCGCACCATCCAGTTCTGTAGAGGCACTAATGCCCAGTGATTTAGGCACCATGAACGCCTGACCATCGTAAAAGATCGTGTCAACAAACAGGACGGGCAGCGTGCCATCACGCGTCGATGTTTTGGTTGTGTTGCGTGACAAGACGTCAATGTCGCCGGCTTCCAGAACTTCAAACCGTTGAGCCGAGCTTAATGGCACGAAACGGACTTTGGCTGGATCGCCCAAAGCAGCAGCAGCCAGAGCGCGACAGTAATCGACATCAAGGCCCGACCATTCGCCATTGGAATCAGGCAAGGAAAGCCCTGCCGACCCTTGGCTGACACCGCAAACCAGCTCTCCGCGTTCGACAATTTTGTCCAGCGTTACGCCCGCAAAAGCACCGGTTACAGTTGCAGCCAAACCTGCAGAAGCCAACAGCAGGGATAAGGTATGTCTTTTCATAGCGTCATGGTTCCTTCTTGGACATTACGTGAAACAGAGTTTCAGCTTTGGATTCTCTCAATGCTGGAAGTGTAACACAAAAGTGTACACACTCCACAAGAAAGCAATCCTCCCCTCCCCTTCAGCAATGAAAAATATGAGAATTAACCACCTGTTGGGTCAATTTGAGGCCCGTCAATAAGGGCAAAATCAGAGAAGCGCCCATTCCACAACAACCTTGCAGGATCACTTCGACAGCAACGAAACAATAGATTCAGAAACTAACCTAGAAAGACTTCCAAACTCGGAACCGACGAAAGCAATGTGGATCGAAACGCTTTGAATGCGCCGATTTCGACATGCAGGGCATGCAACGCCCCCCTGCCCCCGCGCGTTCGCCTTGCAAAATCAATCGATCACGTTTGGCGGCCGAATGGCCAGAACCATTCCGATGGCCAGCAATGAAGCAACGGCTGAGGTAGTGTAGCTCAATGAGAAATCCCCCAACATCTCGGCCAACACACCCGCGACAATCGGGCCTACAGCCTGTCCTGCAGAGAAAAACAGCGTCAAGATAGCCAACGCGCCCGCCCCCCCGCTCGCGCCAAAATAATCCCCGGCTGACGCCGCCATGATGACTGGTATGCTCCAAGCCGAGATGCCAAACAGTATCACCGAGAGATAGAGACCAATGCCC
Organism: Roseovarius aestuarii; assembly: GCA_027214255.1. GTDB lineage: Bacteria > Pseudomonadota > Alphaproteobacteria > Rhodobacterales > Rhodobacteraceae > Roseovarius > Roseovarius aestuarii_A. Next base: position 100,328 of record JAPWHL010000014.1, on the reverse strand, counting down.
GGCACTTCAAATCCGACAAGGCCATACGAAAGCGTCAAAACACCAAAGGCCGCAGCCAGCCCAGCCCTGCGTCCGACTCTGTCAGACAGGGCCCCAAACAACAGCCCCGAAAAAATACTGAGACTTCCGAACCAAGACCACAATACGCCAGCCTGCGCCTCGGTCATACCGTAGCTGTCGATCATACTGGTGACGATAAAAGTCACATACAGCATATAGGTCGCCCCGTAGATGCTGAAAACGGCCCCAAGATGCGTCAAGAGTTTGAATTTGGCCGATCGGACAAGCGGCTGTAATGCGGTGCCCGTCTGAATCGCTGCGCGGCCAAAGGGGCGCAGGCCACGATCCTCTGGCGTGTCGCGGATAAAGACAAAGGCAACAATCGAAACGACGACTGTCAGCCCACCAAAGATCAGCCACCCAACCTGCCACGCAGCTATCGTGCCCAGCGGGACCAATCTAGGCACAGCAAAGCCACTCAGGATAATACCAAAGCCTGCCCCTGCCATCACCATGCCCGATGACAGACCTCGATGAGAGGGCGCGAACCATTTCGACATTGCACTCATCGAGGGCAGAACCACTGCGCCGCTACTCAATCCGGTGACAAAATAGAACGCCGTCAGCCAGACAAAGCTGTGAGTTACAGCCATTGCGACCATCGACAGGGCCATGACAAGCAAACTCAGGGAAACTGTAACGCGCGTGCCGATCCTGCGCACGAGAATGGGGATCAAAGGCACCGCCATCAGATATCCGGTCAGGTTTGAAAAACCCAGCATCCCGCTTTGACTGTAAGTCAGGCCCAAATCCTGCGAGATTGAAGGGAGCATCATCCCAAAGGCAAAGCGACCAAGCCCCAAACCACACAGCACCGAGAGCCCGCAGATCGCTGCGACAGTCCATGCATAGTGGACCTGCAAAGTCCTGCCAGTGCTGTGCATCATTACGTTTTTCCGTGAATTTGGGTCGGGTTTTGGCACCGTCATCCGAAGCGGGCCGGGTTCACCACGTGAACGCCATACCCGAAGGACCGCCCCAAGTGTTTCACCTTGGGGCGGGAAAAAGTCACGCGTTTACATAGTTGCTTGGGAACAGCGCCCGCAACGAGGCTTCGTCACCGGGCGTTTTGAAGGTCTCGCCCTTGCCGATTTGCTGGGCCTTTTCGACAGCCGGGCGTGCGTTGATCGCCTCGAACCAGCGGGCAACCTCTGGAAATTGTGCCAGCCCCTCTCCACCAAGGACGCGCTCACCGCGAATGGCCCATCCCCAAGCGGAAACATCGGCAATGGAATAGCTGTCCCCCACAATGAATTCACGGCCCTTCAGGTGATCGTTCAACACCTGATAATGCCGCTCTGCTTCGCGCATGTAACGGTTTTTGGCATACGGCAGATCATCGGGCGCGATGTGATGGAAATGCACGCTTTGCCCCGAAAACGGCCCGAGCCCAGAGGCGATGAACATAAGCCAAGACAGCAATGCGCCGCGATCTTCGGGCGCCACGCCCAGCTTGCCTGTTTTATCCGAAAGATAAAGCAGGATCGCGGTACTGTCGAAAACGCAGGTCCCATCATCATCGATTGCAGGCACTTTCCCATTAGGGTTAATAGCCCGAAATTCTGGCGTGTGCTGTTGGCCTTGCGCTGTGTCAACCGGTACCAATTCGTATGGCAGATCGGTTTCGGCCAGAAACAAGGCAATTTTCAACGGGTTTGGCGTTGGGTGATAGTAAAATTTCAGCATCTGCTATCCTGTAGGTTTATGAGTAAAAGCGTGTGCTGGGTCGCGTTCACGATCACCGCGCGCCTTTTCTTGTCGAAATCCGAAGCATTCTGGCGCTTGAACAAGTCTTCACCAAACGGACCACAGGTACGGGTACAGATGCGGTCAAGTCAGATAGGCCATTGCGCGCTCAGGCTCAAATCAGCATGGGCGCGCACAATTTCTTAAGCGCGCCCAAAGTGGTTTTATACCTTCAAAGGTGTGTCGCTGCGCTGCCATTCCAACGGCCGAAACACTTCGTCCACCGGCGTTTGCGCAACGTGGTTGATGTAGTTCGACATCGTTTTCTGAGCGAGACCAAGGATCACATCCAAAACAGCGCGGTGGCCATACCCAGACGCAAAGAACGTATCCATCTGCTCTTGCGAGACATTTCCACGCTCGCGCACCATCTGAACGGTAAAGGTCCGCAGCGCTTCCAGCTTGGCCGACGGCAGCGGTGTCTCGTTACGCAGAGCGTCGGAAATGTCGTCAGACACTTTCATCATTTTTGCGATCCCCGTGTGGGCCGGGACACAATAGTGGCACGCGTGCTCAACATTGATGGATTGCCAGACAACCGTCAGTTCTTCTGCGTCAAAATCGGTTTCCGTGAACAGCTTGTGAAGGACTTGATACCCTTCATAAGCCTGCGGGCTTTCAGCCAGCACTTTGTGCAGGCCCGGCAGACGGCCAAATGCCTTTTGCGATTTCTCCAACAGGGGCTTGGAGGCTTCTGGGGCGGTGTCGAGATCATGGGAGGGGAATGTCATGTCATAAGACCTTTTCAAAAGTTGTCATTGCCTGTCGGTTTAGGCTTTCTTGATTGATCACTCAAGTATATATTTGAGTGATCAATCAACAATTGGTGATCTCATGTCGCGCAAACCGAACTTCAACCGTGATGAATTGATCAACCTCGCCCGAGACCTGTTCTGGAAGCGCGGTTGGGCTGGCACATCCTTAAAGGATCTCGAAGCCGCCCTGAAAATCAAACCGGGAAGCTTTTACGCGGCATTCGGCTCCAAGGATGCGCTGTTCGAACTTGCGATGGACAAATATGCATCTGATGGCGCCGAGCGGTTAAAGGAACTGGCCCACCGATATGGCCCGATCAAGGCGCTTCAACGCTTCCCTGAGATGGCCGTTGGAAACGCCACCGCCCCTGCTAAGGCCTGTATGCTGTCTAAAACGCTTTTGGAACTTCATGCACACAACCATCCGTTGGCAAACAAAGCAAACCATCTTCTGTTGAGGATGGAGGCTCAGTTCGCAGACCTGTTTCGACAAGCGCAGTCAGCCGGTGACATCGATAGCGAACATGTCCCCGAAACATTGGCCCGCCGCTACCAGTCCGACCTATTGGGGCTGAGGGTTTCGGCAGAACGTGACGGCGTGGACGCCCGGGCTATTGCCCAAGAGATCGCGGACAGTTTAGCCCGCCTTTGACGCCAAACGCGCCCGGTCAGGCAGAACACAGCTGAACGTCAGTAAGGCGGTCGAAGCAGGTCATAGCGCCCGCTTTTAAAACACGCACCGGGCCCATATTCCGCCGCGCTGGCACTCAGCTGCGGTTGTGTGGGGCCGTCGGTTGAGGCACCACAGTGGACCGAGAGGGCAATTGATGCTATTACTCTGGGATTTATGACTTTGCGCTACGCGCGCGACTTCAATTTCAAGGAGTTTTTTAATGGCCCTACTTATGGGAGATATAGTCAACCGCACGAACGTGAATGACAATGCGATATTCCAGTTACAAGGCGCATTTGGTGTGCATACTGTCACCGCCAACGGACGCACATTCGTTTATGTCGCGGGCAATCAGGACGACGGGCTTACCGGCTTCGAAGTGCTTGCTGACGGCACATTGGCCGACATTGGCGTCGCGATTTCAGACACTGCTGCGTTAAACCTGCGCGGCGCGCAAAGTTTGACCTCGGTGACGATAGGGGCCAACACCTATCTCTATGCAAATGGACCGTTAGACGACGGTCTTAGCGTTTTTCGGGTCGAAGCGAACGGCGCGCTAACCTCGGCTCAAAACGTAAGCGACGCAGGTTTGCTTAATCTGGACGGCGCATCGGGGCGCATGACCACCGCCAACGTCGCTGGAATAAACTATCTGGTCGCCGCGGGCAGAAATGATGATGGCATCAGCGTCTTTTCCATCGCAGCCGACGGTACATTGACCAACACCGATAATGTCGACGACAGCGTACATGCAGAGGCCACTCTGGATTTTGTCAACTCCGTTGCCTCCATAGATATCGGCAACAGTACATATGTTTTTGCGACAAGCCCACTGGAAAACGGCGTGTCTCGTTTTCAGTTGGACGCGGCAGGTTCGCTTATCTTTCTTGACAGCACGACAGACGCGGACTCGGTCGATTTGCAGTTAAATGGGGCCAGTAACCTTGCGACAGCCCATGTCGGCACTCAATCGTATCTTTTCGTCAGCGGCTCGACCGAATCCGGCATCAGCGTGTTTCGCATTGGTGCAGCGGGCGCTTTAAGCAATGTATTTAACATACAGGCAGATGACACACTGAAACTGGCCGAAGTCAACGGCCTTACGACCTTCGAAATCGAGGGCGAGACGTTTCTGGCCGCTTCGGCCACCGGCGATGATGCGTTGGTCTTGTTCCATGTCGCAACCAATGGCGTACTCACCGAAATTGACACCTATGAAGACGGAATTAACCAACACCTAGACACAACCTATGAGAACACGTTCGTCAACGTCGACGGCACCCCTGTTCTGATCGGCACAGGCGCATTGGACAATGGCCTATCCACATTTGAGCTGGGTGCTGAAGACGATCGATTGATCGCAGGGAATTATCAAGACACCCTATTGGGGCTGGCCGGGGATGACCATTTGGAAGGGCGCGGCGCGGATGACGTTCTAAGCGGTGGCAAAGGGGATGACTTTCTGAACGGTGGCGGAGCGGACGACTCGCTCAGTGGGGGGGACGGGAACGACATCTTGCTGGGCGGTGACGGGGATGACACGCTAGAGGGTGGCGCGGATGATGATATCATCATTGGCGGCTATCAGCCCGGAATGATCCGGATGAACACCAACCTCACCACTAATCAGTATATCGGCGTTGACGACTACATCATGCCGGATGGCGATTTCACCATCGAGATGATGTACCGCTCGGTTGGTCCACAGCCCGGCACCTCAAGCAATCTGGTTTCCTATTTCGACTCCGCCCCCGGCGGGGCGAACGCCTTGGGCATCTATACCCGTAACTTTGGCGATGAAGAGTCCGCCTTTGCCCTAAACGGGCAATTCTATGATTCCGGACAGCCCTCAGACCAGTTGAACGATGGAGAATTGCACCGCGTCTCGCTGAGCTATAACGCCACTTCGGGCGAAACCATCATGTATGTCGATGGCATCGAACTGTTCCGCGCGACCGCCGATACAGGCGGTCTGGTGTCGGGGGGGGCGCTTATTTTCGGACAAGAGCAAGACAGCGAGGGCGGAGGTTTTTCGCCCAACGAGATTTTAAGCGGAGATATCGGCGACATCCGCCTGTGGAGTGATGTGCGCACGGCCGAAGAAATCCGCAAAAACGCCTTCGTTCAGATCACCGATCCGGCGGGTGCCGATAATCTGGCGGCCAATTGGGTGGTCGACCCTACGGTCGGGTTTTCTGTGCCTGACGTTGTTGGTGGCGCATCGCTGATCAAACGCGCAGACGGCGGCGGGGCTTTTCCCGTAACTTTGGCGAACCTTCCCGACAATGGCGCGGACCGCGCATTTGACGGGCGTGGCGATGATTTTGTCAGCTTGGGAGATGGCGACGATTACGTGCGCGCGGGCGGTGGGGCCGATACCTATGACGGTGGCGCGGGAACCGACTATATCAGCTATTATGACAGTTCGGGCGGCGTCGACATTGATTTTGCGGCGAATACGGCCACCGGATCTTGGGCCAATAATGACGTTGTCACCGGGTTCGAGGGTGGATCAGGCTCGGGCACGGGCGATGATACGTTTTCGGGCACGGATGGCGCAAACCTGATCCGCACCTATGGCGGCGATGACCGGGTGTATGATCACCTTGGTGCGGACAGCATCAGCCTTGGCAGCGGCGATGACTATATCCGCGTCGGCGGCGGTCAGGACAGCTATGATGGCGGCAGCGGCACGGACTACATCAGCTATTATGACAGTTCGGGCGGCGTCACACTGGACCTTGCCGCCAACACTGCCAGCGGTTCGTGGGCAAGCAACGATACGATCGAAAATTTCGAAAGCGCGTCAGGCTCTCGCAACGGAGACGACGAAATCAGCGGCACCTCCGGGTCCAACGTGATCCGAACCTATGGCGGGGATGACCGCGTCTATGATCGGGGCGGTGCAGACACGGTCGAGTTGGGTTCGGGCGATGATTACCTACGCGCAGGCGGCGGGGCCGACAGCTATGATGGCGGCAGCGGCACTGACTATATCAGCTATTATGACAGCTCGGGTGGTGTGGACATCGACTTTGCGGCGAACACCGCCACCGGATCATGGGCCAACAATGACACGGTAGAGAACTTTGAAGGGGGCTCGGGTTCGGGCACTGGCGACGACACGTTCCGGGGCACCGACGGCGACAATATCATTCGCACCTATGGTGGCGATGACGATGTCTATGACCGAGACGGTGACGACTTGATCCAACTGGGCAGTGGGGATGATTACCTGCGCGCGGGCGGTGGGGCCGACACTTATGACGGCGGGTCCGGCACGGATTACATCAGCTATTACGACAGCGCAGGCGGGGTCGATCTGGATTTCCGAAGCAACCTTGCTTCGGGATCATGGGCCAATAACGATGTCGTTCAGAACTTTGAAGGTGCCTCCGGCTCTAACACCGGGGACGACACGCTGCGCGGCACGGATGGCGAAAGCATCCTGCGTGGCTATGGCGGCAACGACCGCCTGCACGGCTACGGTGGCGACGACAGCTTGGTCGGTGGCTCCGGCGACGATTCACTCTATGGGGCTGACGGTGCGGACACGATGCGCGGCGGATCTGGCAATGACTATCTTGATGGCGGAGGCGGTACAGGCACCGACCTGCTTTACGGTGACGCTGGCCAAGATGTGTTTCATTTTGACCGTGGCGAAGGCAATGATGTGATCAAGGACTTTGAGAACAACATCGACGTGATCGAATTGGACAATTTCGCAGGATTCGCCACAGCGGCCGATGCGTTGGCCCTTGCCGTCAACGTTGATGGGGACGTGTTCTTCGACTTTGGAGCCGACGGTACTTTGCTTGTGGAAAATGCCACCAAGGCACAGTTGGCAAACGACATAGATATCGTGTGATAAATGTGCCCCCGTCGCAGACGGACGTGGTCTGCGACGGGGTGCATGTTTGACCGGAAATGCCTGTGCGTTCCCCCACCGCAACCGGCCGCCATGTGTTGACCGGGACAGTATCACCGCGCCTTCGGGGCGATCAAACGCCGGAGATCAGCCCCTAGGATGCGACGCTTGCGCCTTCCAATGCACCCTCATGGTATTCCAACCGGGCGATTGCAGCCTTGGAGGCGCGATTGAAGTTGAGCTTGGCGTTTGTTTTCAAGGTTAACGCCCTGCCGACTTTGACCGCTGGGCGAATCTCATTCTGACAGACAAGCGGCAATGGCCCTGCCGCCAATCGGTCTGCCACGGATTTCTCCATGTCCTCTATAGTCGTCGTGTAAGGAACCGACGTGGCACACAAGAACGTTCCGTTGCCAACATGCGTCAGGAATGTTTTCTCGGCACCGAATTCGCGGATCACCGCATCTGCCACGTTCCCGAGGAAGCTAACAAACTCTTCCGGGCTGGCCTGAGCGAAAATCCCATCGATTTTCCGCACTTTGATGGCAATCAGATCGATCGAGCAATCTTCAGTCTGCGTGGCTTTTTCCAAATAGTTCTGAAAGACCGATTGAGACATGATTTCATCGGTTGTGATACTTGCATCCTCGGCTTCTTTCGCTTTGCGAGCTTTTGTCGCGGGCGAAACAAGCTTGAGGTTACGCTCACTCCGCGAACCGGCTTTCACACGAATATAGCTGTCCAGAGCGGCCTGTCGTTCCCGAACCAGCCGCTCGGCAACTTTGATACGTGTAATCACCTCGAAGAATTCGAACGGTTTGGTGATGTAGTCCGTCGCGCCGTTCCCGAATGCCCGCTCGATCGCGGTATGCTCATTGTGCTTTGTGATCATTATGATCGGTGTGTTCCGGTAGCGCGGAAGATTGCGTATCTCGGAACACAAATCGATTCCATTCTTGCCGGGCATATCTACATCCAGAAGAATGCAATCATACGCAATCGCAGTATCCATCAACATCTGAACGACGCCGCTTGATGAGGGAAGAAGCGATACATGCTCATACCCGCCCTGCCCTAGGCACTCACTCAGAAGATCCAACGAAATCACGTCATCATCAACAGCCATAATCTTCATCTGTGCAATTCCTTCTGTTCTTGTCTGAGGCTTCGGCCCGCATTCATGTGTGCGGGTTCCGGCGCTTCGTAAGGTTCGTCCGGTATTACCTATGCGTGCATTCTGTCCAAATTGTGATATCCCTAAGAGTTAATTATGATCGGCGATAATTACCCTGGGTTGTCAGTATTTCCTGTACTCTCGCCAATTTGGCGGCGGTGTCAGACAGCCCAAATATGACGCCAATTGGACCTACCTGCCACACTTGACGGAAAGATCCTTATATTTTTACTTATTTTTCAATGTCTTGGAAATTTTCAGGAAAAACTTCCATCATCCCTCTTAGCGCTTCAATATTGCCACTTTAGAGAACCACACTCCCTTAAGTAGAATTCATGTATGCGGACTATATTCTAGGGAGCCTGCGAAAATGAGAATCCTTTTGGTTGATGACGACCCAGTCTTCAGGGGGATATTTTCCGAGAAACTGGCATTGCAAGGTTTGGCTCGGATCACCCTCGCCGCCTCTGCCGAAGAAGCATTGGAACTGGTCGAGCAGCAGCGCATCCCGTTTGATTGCTTTCTTTTGGACATAATGCTGGGCGATATGGATGGCATCGAATTGTGCCACCGTCTTCGCCAGCATCCCACGTGCAAGTCCGCGCCTATCATTATGATCACCTCGAACCAGTCCGCCTCTCTGATTGGGCAAGCGTTCTCTGCAGGCGCGACGGATTTCCTTAGGAAACCGCTGTGCGACATTGAAATTGCAGGCCGCATCAGAATGGCGATGCTTTTGGTCGCGGCAACGAAAAAGGAACGCCAAGGGCGCACCGCCTTACGTACGCTTATATCCTGCGGCGCCGATTTCAATCTCATTGATCTAGGTGAGCGGGCCTGCTTTGCAGACATCGAAAGCATGGTCGACTATCATCATCTGGAAAACCACCTGCTCAGAATGCCGCAGGGACAATATCAGTTCAGCCTGTTCCGCGTTCGGATGCGCAAGTTTAGAACCATGAACCGAAACCTCGACCGCGTGCAGGTCATGCGGCAACTACACGATGTCAGCAGCAGAATTTCAGATGCCATCCCCAATAAACGGTTGCTGTTTTCCTACATCGGAAATGGGCGGTTCGTTTGCTGTATCATTGGGCGGGATACGAAAGTGTCCGGCTTGTTCAAGAACCCAGACCAAATTTCTGCCTGTACCGCATTAAAGAACCTAGCCACCGAAGATGCTGAGACACCAGCGCTGGAGGTGACGTCGCTGTCCAACATGAACATCCTGTCAAGAGACGCTATCGTGGCACTTGTTCGGACAGAATTTCAGGCGAGCAACAGCCTGTCGTCGGATAGTTTGCCGCAGGTAGATGAAATCGAAGGCCGGATCTTTGCAAAGATCAACGAGGTCGAAAGAAAAACCACGGAAATGGAATACAAATGACCTGCCGCCGCGCACAGCGGCCACGGCAGGTCAGCAGGCAAAACAGATCGGAAACCTTCCGGGTCTGTGCCCGCGATGGTTTAGTTGACCATGTTCTGGGTAACGCTCATCAAAGCCGCTTGGGTCTTGTCCCCGTCGATGTTCATGGCCGGGCCAACCGGGGTCGCACTCATTCGGATGCGTTTCATCCAGCGGCTGAACACTGCTGGGACAATACCGATAACGGCGGTCGCGCCCATTTCTCTTGCAGCGGCCGCCATCTGTTCCAGCAAAATCGTCTGAACAATAAGGCGTCGCTTGGACGAAACGGATGACGCGATGAAAAGCCGCGTTGCCTCGCATATATCTGGACGGATCGGGGCGTCAAAAAACAAAATGTCCTGCGGGATATTTGCAAGCAACCCGCACTGGGCGTCCCTAAGCATATATGTGTATTGCCCGCATTTGGCAGTCGTTGGAAGCAACCGCATTCCGCCAAGAATGCGCCCATATTCATGAACGACAACCCACCGGCATTGAGGCGTATCATACTGGTCGAATTCCATGCCTTCCGCTTGTGGCAGCTCCCAACCTTTGCCCTCAATGAACACTTCTCGGCGTGCTCTTAGATGGTTTGCGCAAAGCGAGCCGTAAAGATGCATGTTACTGAACGACAAGGTGGTGCCCTGAATCTCGCTGGTTAACTCGGGCGCTTTCTTGCTGAATTGGTTTTCCTTGTGCTCGATCACACTGAACTTGCCAGACGTCGCCAGCTGCGATTGCGGCCGGATTTCGGGAAAAACGTCTTTTGCCCGACTTTCCCGGTCCACTTGTTTCTGCATGCCCATGGTGGACCTCACTCTCAGCAAAGCTTGTTCCGACAACTAAACCTATGATTGCATCATTTAGCCATACCTTCGCCATGTTCAAGTGTTATTTTTGATTGACTTAGGCGATAATACTACCACCAAAACATTGGTAAATTGTATATCTATGCCACGCACATGCTTGGCGAAGACTAGGGATATAAGCCGTCTTAGGATACGAAATGTTGCTAAAGAATTACTTTCGAGCAAACTACAGAAACTCACGGAATCTGTTCATGCTGAACGCGCAATTGACCGATTATGCGCGTGCCGGGGTTGGTCTGATCGTGCAACGCTGGGCGATTTATACTGCGGCACTACTACTAGAAGCATTCTATTACAGCGTCTTAGTTGCCGTCATCACGGCAATGGCCTTGATCCTCTCAGAGGTCTTTGACACGCTGACATATCGTAGAATTCTGCGTATGAAACAACGCAGCATCAAGGATTCGCAGCTGTGCCTAAAGCTATTGCTCTTTGCCACTTTGATAAGCGCTATCATTATTTCCGGCTTCGCGCTATCGATCGCATTGCTACAGGGGCATACCACGCACTTCATGTCATTGTTCTTTTTGTTCGCTGCTGGCCTTTTTGCCACTATGAACAACCATCAGTTGAAATCCATCCTTCACCTCAGACTGTCGATCTACTTTGTCACCTTTCTTTTCATCCCTCTTTACGACATTGCCGTGACCAAGGCGCCGCTGTCGTCCGAATTATGGGCGCAGTTCTTCACCAGCGTGTTCGTCATGTTCTTCATCACCGAATGTTCGCGCATTTCCAGCAGTCTCTACGAGAAGACGTTAGAACAAATGGAAGATATCAAACGCGAACACGAAAAGACAAAGCTTGCCTACACGGCAAAGTCCGAATTCCTGTCAACGGTCAGCCACGAATTACGGACGCCCCTCACCTCGATCAAAGGGTCGCTTGATCTGATCGAATATGGCGCGTTTGGTGAAATTCCTGAAAAAATGACGAGTGCGCTGTCGATTGCTCAACGCAACGTTGGCCGGTTGGGCGCGCTCATCAACGACTTACTAGACCTGCAAAAGATCGAAGCCGGACGCATGACCTTTAACTTTGAAACCACTCAGGTCGCGTCATTCATAGAGCAGTCTGTCAGCTCTAATCAGCCGTTTGCAGACAATCTGGGCGTCACCCTCGTACTAGAGCCCTGCCCCGCGCATCTGCGCGTGCAAATCGACGAAGCCCGCATGAACCAGGTCCTGTCCAACATTCTGTCCAATGCCGCCAAGTTTTCAGAATCCGGGCAAACAGTCACGATCCGCGCCGAAGATCGCGGTCAGTTTGCACGCATATCAGTCATCGATTGCGGAGTGGGCTTGGACGAAGAAGACCGCCAGACAGTGTTCGAAGAATTCAGTCAACTGGACTCTTCGGATCGTCGCAAGATTGGCGGTACCGGGCTGGGCATGAACATTTCCAAACGTATCGTCGATGCGCATTCCGGAGATCTGGATTACTTCCGCAACGAAGGTCCGGGAACAACCTTTTATGTGGATTTGCCGGTGCACGAAGACGCCTGACGTCGCGCATCTTGCCTGCTTTGCAATGTACGGACTTGACGCAAAAAAGCAAAGATTGGCAACAATGTGGCAAGTATCACAATCAGTGGTAGAGTTTTTCACTGCGTATAACCAAAAGGTAATGTACACAGTATGTTAGCCAATTTCAAAAAAATCCCAAAAGTGTATTCATCTTTGACCTTCGCCGTACTTACGCCAAGGTTGTATTGGATCATGAATACACTTTTAACGAGCAATACTCGACCGAGGCTCACAAGCTGGAATAGGGACAAACTACAATGAAAATCCTAGCTGTTGACGATGATCCAATCATTCTTGAGCTGTTGGAAAATGTTCTACGGGTGGTAGGGTTTACAAATCTGACCATGTGCGAATCCGCGCATCAGGCGCTTGAAGCAGTGGAGCAAAACAGCGTTCCATTTGACTGCTGCCTTTTCGATATTCAGATGCCCGAAATGGACGGGATCCAGTTGGCCTCGGCCATTCGGAAATTCCCACAGTACGCCGCGACTCCAATCGTGATGATCACGGCCATGTCAGACCGTTCCTATATCGACAAGGCATTCATTGCAGGCGCAAGCGACTATATCACGAAGCCTTTCGAAATTGGCGAGGTCCATGCCCGCCTTCGCCAAATTCAGGACCGCGTCGAAGAGCGCAAACAAAACACAGACCGCAACCCGATCCCGGTTACGCGTCATGCAACCGCGACGGTCACTCAGGCAGATTTCGACACACGTATCGCGCTGTCGGGAATCGATGGTTTCATCGAATACCTGGCGCTGGAAAACTATCTATTGCAGGTCTCGCGCATGTCCTTGTTTGGCATGCGTGCCTTCGGGGTCGTCGTCCCTGACATGGAACGGACCTTCCAGACCAGCAGCCTCTATGAGTATCAGGCCGCCGTCAGCGACTTTGCCGAGGCAATTTCGGATAGCCTCAAATCAAGAAGCTATTTTGCGGCCCATGCTGGCAATGGCGAATTCGTGTGTGTCTTGACCGACGGAGAAGCATTCGACGAGGCCGATTTTGAAAGTCAGCTTTGTGATACAGTTCGTGAAATGGATCTGCATTTCTGCGATGGTCGCCCAATGACATTGATGCCGGTCGTAGGCCGCCCGATCTCGATGCACCTCAAATCTGCACGTGGAACGGCAAACGTTTTGACCCAGGCATTGGCCGCCGCCGAGGAAGTTGCTAGCATGCCCCGTGCCCGAAAAGTCATCTCCAGTGCAGGACCACTGAGAATGCTCTTCGGACATTGATCAAAAAGGGGCAGTAATGTCATATTCCACAAACTACAGCGACATTTCTGACGGCCTAACGCGCGTGCGCGCGCGTTTCGCTGAAGAATCTCAAATCAGGCAAGACCGGTTGTTAATTCTGGTGTCACAATTGCAAGACGCCTCGGCAGCACCTGCAGCCTTGGTCGAAATTGGTGAAATCAATCACAAAATTGCAGGAACTGCAGCCACTTTGGGCTATCCTGATCTCGGCGCAGGGGCCGCTGAAGTAGACGAAATGATCCACCAAAGCACTTTGGTCAATCCCGAGCTATTGATCAAAATAGACAACGTCATTTCAAAGCTGGAGGACGTTCAAACATCTAAATGAATCTGCATGGGCGAACATGGGCAATTCCAACGTAACGATGGTGTTGCCACATCAGCCTCAGACACAAGATCACCGTAAAAATGTCACCGGAGCAAGGTATGATAAAAATCCTTCACGTCGAAGATGATGCCGACATTCGTGAGATCGCGCTGATGGCGTTATCTCTGTCAGGCGACTTTGACGTCACTCAATGCGAGTCAGGAGAGGACGCCATAAAAGCCGTCGCGCACCTTCAACCCGATTTGTTCCTGCTGGATGTGATGATGCCGGGTTTGACAGGCCCCGAAACACTTGAACACTTTCGCAAGGACCCATCCCTGAGCGAAGTCCCTGTCATTTTCATGACCGCACGTGCCCAAAGCAACGATGTAGAATGGCTGTATCAATTGGGCGCGGCACAGGTCATCAGCAAGCCGTTCGATCCTCTGACCTTGAGCACCCAGATTATGACAACGATGCAAATGTGCCATCCACGGATTGCTGTCTGAATCTAAAACTTGATTTCTCGTCTGTAGACATGTCTATGGGGAAATGACTCTGGCGAAGCGGTTGCTTTAAGAGGGATTTCCTCTAGGGTCATGCTGGTCCGGATATCGAACTGTGAAGTAGGCATGTTCGTCTGCTGTTCGGTTTTATCTGGCCGGATTCCACGATAGAGCTAAATTTGTCTGTGGTTCAGTTTTGAAGGTATGACGGCGCGGTGATGTCTGCAGGGATTCTCCCTAACCGGGCCAGTCAGTGACGGGAAATGTGAGGCAGATGGGCGAATCTTTAATCATAGATGCGTTTATGCATATGCAGGTCCCCCTCATGATCGTCGGGCCTGACGGCGTTATCCACCACTGCAATCAAGCCTCTAGTCGGTTGTTCGGGTACGAAGACAACACATTGAATTACCTGTCAGTGTTCGATGTTTTGTCAGTCAAGACGATGTCCGAGCTCAGCGCGTATATTGAACCACCTGCATATTCAGCCGTTATCACAGATTTGCCCGGTATAAACCAAAGTGGCACCCCCATCCCGCTCCTCATCCAGTTGACGGCTTGGACTGACACCAACGGTGATCGACAACATGCGTTGGCGATGCGAGACATCGCAGAGGACGTCAAAGCGGCCCGTTTGTCGCGCGAAGAGTTGAAACGCGCCCACAACGCCATAAACGGTGCACGTATCGGGGTTTTTGAATACGACTGTGAAACCGGCAAGTTAAGCGTTTCGGATATGTGGCGTGAACTGATGGAGCTGGATGGCAGTGAAACCCAGCCGTTGATGGAGGAATGGCGATCCCGCGTGCATCCACATGATGCCGAGACCGTGACGAATCTTTTGCAAGACTGTCTCAACGGCGAATCCGAGCGTGTCAGTTGCGAGTATCGCACGCGCTCGAAAGACGGGAAAAAATGGCGCTGGGTCAGCGCCGACATGGCGGTATCCAAGCGGGACGCAGAAGGGAAAGTCGTTCAAGCCACTGGCGCGATGAGCGATATCACCGAACGCAAAAAGATCGAACTCGCATATCACCGAATAGCCAAACAATTCCGGTCCTCCTTCGAGAACGCCACCATCGGCAAGGCCGTCGTGGGACTGGAGGGCGAATTTCTGCAAGTAAACACCGCGCTTTGCGAAATACTTGGCTACACCGAAGAGGAACTATTCAAGACAAATTTCCAAACACTCACGCATCCAGATGACCTGGTAAAAGATCTAGAACAGTTCAAACGACTGAAAGCAGGTGAAACTTCATCCTACCAAACCGAGAAACGCTATCTGCGCTCCAACGGTGCCGTCATGTGGGGGTTAGTGAGTGTTGGGATGGTGGTCGATAGTAACGGCAAACCGGATCACTTCATCTCGCAGATTGTTGATGTCACTGAACAACGACGTCTTGATGAATTGAAGGATCAGTTTGTGGCCACGGTCAGCCACGAACTGCGCACCCCTTTGACATCCCTGCTGGGATCGTTGTCGCTTTTGTCTTCAACGGATGCATTTTCTCTGCCTGATAGTGCGCGCAAACTGATTGGCATTGCGCAAAAGAACGGAAGCCGGCTTGAATCCCTAGTGAATGACATTCTGGATTTTGAAAAATTCTCGGCCCGTCAAATGCGGTACTCTCTCTCGGACCACCCGATTTCCAATTTGATCGAAGACGCTATTTCGCTCAATCGCCCCTACGCTCAGAAATTCGGCGTCCAGTTCGAAACACGGATTGTAGACAAAGAGTTGAAAGGGCTGGTTGACCCTAAACGGTTCCAACAAGTCATGTCTAACTTGCTGTCCAATGCGGCGAAATTCGCCAATGATGGCAGCGTAATTGATGTCACACTTGAGAAAGCAGACGACGACATCAAAGTGTCAGTAACCAACTATGGCAGCGGCATTTCCAAAGAATTCCGCAAGCAGATTTTCAAACCGTTTTCCCAAGACCTGCCCACCAACAACCAAGAGCGCGGGGGAACTGGGCTGGGCCTTAGCATCACCAAGAAGATTATTGAACAAACCGGCGGTGCGATTGACTTCGACAGCGAAGAGAACGGCAAAACCACCTTCTGGTTTACTGTTCCGATTTCGAAAGTGTCCGCTTAACGCGCACACTCTCCCCCGCGCCAAGCGGCACGCCATTCGCTGAGTGGCTGAGCGATATCGCAATCACAACATCCCCACCCGATCAAAACCACCCGGCCATGCAACGTTTGGCCGGATTGAAGAGGTGCTTGCCCCCACTCCAACGCCGCGAGAGATGTGAACGTATTTGATGGCGTGATTCTGCGAGTGCAGATCAAACACTCGTGGTATCCGCCCGGCAATACTGCAACCTGATCACTGTGCCCCATGCCGCAGGTTCAAGCAAAAATGCCTTGGTTTCATGTTGGCTCGGAAGGCGCGCAGCAGGCTCGCGGAAAATATTTGGCGAAAGGTACAATTTGGGCTTGCAGCCCACCGCCAGAATTTATATCTGACCCACACGACAGGATGCGGGCGTAGCTCAGGGGTAGAGCATAACCTTGCCAAGGTTAGGGTCGAGAGTTCGAATCTCTTCGCCCGCTCCAAGTCGGCCAACGAACCCAGTTGGGATATGACGGGCCACCTTCGGGTGGCCCTTCGTCGTTTCAGCCCCTGACATGACGCAGCCCGGCCATAATCCTGCGCAGAACGCAATCCGCTTGCGCCCCGCCCTGCCCGGCCCTAGGGTCCGCGTCACCTCGGGGTGCGTGGAATCCACGCTGAGATGCACTTGTGTGAACCCGTTGAACCTGAACCGGCTAGAACCGGCGGAGGGAAGGTAACGGGATACATGCATCCTACCTTGCCCTCTCGCCGCAAAGGAGGATGCCATGAAACATCTACTATTTGCTGCGGGAATTCTGACTGCGACCACGGCTGTCGCTGAGACTCCCATATTGACGGTCTACACCTATGACAGTTTCGTCACCGACTGGGGCCCCGGCCCGCAGGTGGAGGCCGCTTTTGAGGCCACTTGCGCCTGTGACCTAAAGCTGGTCGGAATCGAGGATGGGGCGGCCTTGCTGTCACGCATCCGCCTTGAAGGGGCGCGCAGCGACGCTGACGTCGTTCTGGGGCTGGACACGAATCTGATGTCGGCAGCCATGGACACCGGATTGTTTGCCCCGAATTCCGTAACTGCGGACTATGCGCTGCCGATCACATGGACCGATCCCGTGTTTGTCCCATATGATTGGGGGTACTTCGCCTTTGTGCACAGTGCAGATGTTGAAATGCCCGGAAACTTCCGCGATCTGGCAGAAAGTGACGTGAAAATCCTGATTCAGGATCCGCGCTCGTCCACACCCGGTCTGGGCCTGCTGTACTGGATCAAGGCGGCTTACGGTGACGAGGCCAGCCAGATTTGGGAGGGGCTGTCGGACAATATCGTCACAGTCACCAAAGGCTGGTCCGAAGCCTATGGGCTGTTTTTGGAAGGTGAGGCCGACATGGTTCTCAGCTATACAACCTCGCCCGCCTATCACCTGATTGCCGAAGGCGACGACAGCAAAACAACCGCACTGTTCAGCGAAGGGCACTACATGCAGGTCGAAGTAGCCGCAAAGCTGGTTGCCAGCGATCAACCTGACCTTGCGGATCAGTTCCTGTCCTTCATGGTGTCGGACGCCGCGCAGTCGATCCTGCCAACCACGAATTGGATGTACCCGGCCGTAACGCCGGCCGCAGGTCTACCCGATGGGTTTGAGACATTGACGACACCGCAAAAGGCGCTGCTCTACAGCGCGGATGAGGCTGCAGCCCTTCGTGGTGCAGCGCTGGACGAATGGCTGAGCGCGCTCAGCCGCTAAGCCCCCTGCCCGGCATCAGCGCAGCCCTTTTGGTGGCTGCGCTGATTGTCGGCACGCTGGTGGCCGTCTTGGTACGGGCCGAACCTGGGCGCGGTCTGGGGGTCGGTGATCTGGCAGCATTACGATTCACGTTGATCCAGGCAATGCTGTCGGCCGGACTCAGCGTGGCGATTGCAATTCCCGTGGCGCGCGCGCTGGCGCGGCGCCGATTTGCAGGGCGTGCCGCACTGATCGCGTTGTTGGGCGCGCCCTTTATCCTACCGGTGATTGTGGCCATCATGGCGTTGTTGCAGGTCTTTGGCCGCGCAGGTTGGTTGAATGATGTGTTGTTTTGGGTCGGCCTACCCGGCGTGCAAATCTATGGTCTACACGGCGTTGTTCTGGCGCATGTGTTTTTCAACCTTCCGTTGGCGACACGTCTTATCCTGCAAGCCTGGCAAGAGGTCCCAGCCGAGCGGTTTCGTCTGGCCGCACAGTTGGGCGTGAACGGTTGGGCGATGTTTCGCTTGATCGAACTGCCCATGCTGGCCCGTGTCGTACCCGGCGCATTGGCCGTGGTGTTTGCCATCTGCCTCAGCAGTTTCGCCGTCGCGCTCACCTTGGGCGGTGGCCCCCGCGCGACCACGGTAGAATTAGCGATCTTTCAGGCTTTTCGGTATGATTTTGATCTGACACGCGCCGCTATGCTATCGGGCCTGCAACTGATCCTGACCAGTATCGCCGCCTTGATCGCCCTGCGCCTGTCACGCGCTGACGGCATGGGAGACGGGCTGGACCGGAGCTTGCGCCGATGGGATGCACGCGGGCCGATGGCGCGGGTATGTGATACGATATGGATCGCGCTGGCGGGTGCCTTTCTAATGCTGCCACTGACAGCGTTGATCTTTAAGGGGGTCACGTCGATTGTATCCTTGCCAATGGCGGTCTGGTCCGCCGCGCTGACCTCTGTTCTGGTGGCGGTGGCCAGCACGACGGTATTGTTGTGCATGGCTGTCCCGATGGCGGCGGCACTGGCCACGCGCCATGGGCGTTGGATCGAGGTAGCGGGCATTTTGGGCCTTGCCGCGTCGCCATTGGTTATCGGAACAGGTTTGTTCTTGGTCCTGCGCCCCGTGAGCGACCCAAGCAATTGGGCGCTGCCCGTCACCGCTCTGGTGAATGCAGTCATGGCCCTGCCATTCGCACTGCGTATTCTATCCCCGGCCGCGCGCGACACCGCCCTGCGATACGGGCGCTTGGGCTGCGCGTTGAATATGGGGGGGGCGCCTTTCTTCTGGCGGGTGTTTGTGCCAAGGCTGCGCCCGCAGATTGCCTTTTCTGCCGGGCTGGGTGCCGCCCTGTCGATTGGTGATTTGGGCGTAATCACGCTGTTTGCAACGTCAGATCAGGCCACGTTACCATTGCAAATGTACCGCCTGATGGGGGCCTATCAGATGGAGGCGGCCGCAGGAGCGGCCCTGTTGTTGCTCAGCCTTTCCATGGGCGCATTCTGGATACTGGACCGGGGAGGCCGCTGGCATGCTGAAGCTTGAAAATTGCACCATGAGGACCGATGAGTTTGCCCTGCATGCAGACCTGAGCATTTCGCAAGGCACGCGCGTGGCCGTGATCGGCCCATCCGGGGCGGGCAAGACCACGTTGATCGAGGCGATCGCAGGCTTTCGCGACCTGACCAGCGGGCGCATCCGCTGGCAGGGCCAAGACTTGGGCGATCTGCCCCCCGGTCAGCGCCCCATCGCGATGCTGTTTCAAGATGGCAATCTGTTTGCCCACCTGACGGCGGCCCAAAATGTCGCGCTTGGGCTGCATCCCCGTCGCCGCCTTAGCAAGGAAGAACGCGCGCAGGTCGAAGACGCCCTGACCCGCGTGGGGCTGTCTGGCATGGGGGGGCGCAAACCTGCCGCGTTGTCGGGCGGACAACAAAGCCGTGTCGCACTTGCCCGTGTTTTGGTACAACGCCGCGATATCTTGTTGCTGGATGAACCCTTTGCCGCACTTGGCCCCGCGTTAAAGGCCGAAATGCTGGATTTGGTCGCGGCCCTAGTGGCCGAAACCGGCACGACTCTTTTAATGGTCAGCCACGATCCGGCCGACGCGCGCCGCATCGCGGATCAAACGGTCTTGGTGCTGGACGGGCATGCCCTGCCCCCGCAGAGCACCACAGAAGTTTTGGATAATCCTCCCGATGCCCTGCGCGATTATCTGGGCACCGCAGGTTAAATGCGCGCCAATCTCCAGTCGGGGAACAGTTCTGCCTTGGCGCAGTAGGAATGCGTATCATGCCCGGCAAACAGCCCGTCTTGCGTGACCAATACAGTCCGCCAGCCCTGCGCCGCCGCGCCCATGACATCCGTATGCAGCGTGTCACCGCACATGACGATCCGGTCCCGAGCCACGCCGGGCAATGTCGCCTCTGTCAACGCATAGACCTCGGGGAATGGTTTACCAAAAAAGCGCACGCTTCCGGCCCCGTCATCGATCAACAAATGCCCATAATATCCCGGCTCACGTGAAAACCCATCGTCACGTGGGGCCGCGAGATCGGCGTTGGCGATCAGCACAGGTCGATCGCGTTTGGCCAATGAGGTGGCCAACAACGCCTGCCGTTCATCCCCCCAGTCGGCCGCAGACAGAAACAAGAACCCGTCGGCACGATCATAATCGCCCTGAGCATCGCCCAGTCTAAGGGTTTCAACGCCCAAGTCTTCAAGCGTATCACCGGGCGCAGAAATGGCTCCCCACACACCCGGCGTCAGCGCAGCCAAGGTCGCATCGCGGCTGGTCACAATCTCATCGGGCATAACATTAAGACCCAGGCGCTCAAACTTGGCCACTGCACCAGCGCGATCATAGCTAGCCGCATTGGTCAGTATGCGAATGTGGCACCCCATCTGGCGCAATTGATCCAGCCGCATGTCCGCACCTGGAATCAGTGTTTCGCCAACGTTCAGAACGCCAAACGCATCAAACACGAATGCATCGGCCTGATCGGCAATATCCGTCAAAGCGGCGATATCCGTCATCCCAATCGGCGTTTCCGCCTGCGGCATACGCCCCTTGACCTGCTGGTATCTATTGAAAATATCATCCGTCGTCAGCATCTTACCCAACCACCCTGTCCAAAGATCGTGCCTGTCGAAAATCCCAAATCATCCAAAAATCCGCGTGGCGTGTTCAGCAAGATAGATGCGCAGCCACGGCGTGAACTTCTCTGGCGAATCTAGGATACGTGTGCGCAATCCATCCAGCGACACCCATTCCACATCCATCACCTCATCCAGGTTCAGCTTGAGCTCTGGGCGCGTGGACACATGCCCGACAAAGACATCCACCAACTCGTATTCAATCAAGCCACCGCCGACATCCGCGCGGTATTCGACCTGCCCGCGATGAATGAGCTTGGGCGCAGTCAATCCCAACTCCTGTTGCAGACGCCGAACGGCGCAGGTGTCGGGTGCTTCGTCCCAGTGGGGATGGGTACAGCATGTATTCGCCCACAGGCCCGGCGTATGATACTTGCCCAGTGCCCGGCGCTGGATCAACACGTCTGACCCGCAC
The DNA here is from genome assembly GCA_027214255.1 of Roseovarius aestuarii. Taxonomy (GTDB): domain Bacteria; phylum Pseudomonadota; class Alphaproteobacteria; order Rhodobacterales; family Rhodobacteraceae; genus Roseovarius; species Roseovarius aestuarii_A. The sequence goes on along the minus strand of JAPWHL010000014.1, from coordinate 78,785 downwards.
AGGATGAACACCGATACCGCCTTGTGCCGAAAGCCGCGCCGATGCACCTCCAGCTTGTCGATTGGCGTCAGATGGCCATCAATCCATGCTGGGATCAAAGAATGTATGCCCTGCTCTTTGGATGTGTCGGCCAAAGGCGTGGACGGGATACGGGTCATGTCGGGCCTCATTGGTCGGCAACGGATCGCTTCAATGCGCCGCGCTTGTAATCTGCTTGCGGCGTGAAGGCCAGACAATGCAGCCTCAGTCGTCGCCTTCAACCGTGTCATTGCGATCCGAAGCGGCCTGTTTGGCCTTGCGCGCCCGGGTCTTGGCCGCTTGGCGGGCGTCACATGTCGAGCATCCATCGCCCGCTTCGACCGTTTCCGGCATCGCGGGCAAAGCGCCCCCCGGCAACGCAAGCGGCGGCTCCAGCGATTCTGGCGCTGTCGCTTCGTCGGCCCGCCCGATCATGGCCGCACCAGAGACGGCTACACTCAGTGCAATGGCAAGTCCTGCGCGTCTCATACCGTGCCCGATTGCAAATATCGCCGCATCGGTTCGGTGCTGTCTGGATCGCCAACCGCCTCGCGCTCAAGAAAATCAATCGCCGCATATTCGTGATTGGTCAGGACTTTTAACGCATTGATATCCTCGGGTGGGGCCATGGCCTCTAGCGCATGAAATTCAGCGATGTAGCCCGGAAACGTCCGGCGCATGTCACTGATCAATGCGGCCCAATCGCGCATATCCTTACCCGCATCCTGACGCGCGGTTGCATGCAATTGCACGGCGGGCGTTGGGGTCAATCCGTATTTATCAATCAACGGGCGCACGGCGGCGGCGGCAAAGGTTTCCACCTCAGCCATCAGGCGCATCTTGTGGCATTGGTCGGCATCACTCAGCCGGTCGGCAAGAGCATGAAAATACGCCTCGCCCTCGATTTCCTCCTCGTAGTAACGGGTCAGGGTTTTAAGATACTTTGCGCTTGGCTGGCTCATAACTGCACCCCATGTAATTGTGGCAAATCACCATCAATCCGGTCATGTCTCAAGGCAGGCACATCCGTGTCCAATTCCCGCGCATAGCGGTGCCCGGCGTAGACCGCAGCCGCGATGATCGCGGGGGCCTCACAGTCGGCGATACGTTTCAAAGTAAAGGGAAGCGTGGACCGTTCCCCTCCGGCAAGGGCTGTCAGATCATGCCATAGCTGATCGTTGGGCCTGCGTTGACTGACCATCACAACCGTGCGGCATGCCACCTTTTTTGCCACGCCGGTATAGGCGCAGGCCAACGTCGCCACCTGCCCGTCAAACTGTATCAGTGTCTGCGCCAGCTCCAACTGTACCCCCAGCCCCATCAGATGCGTCCGGATGCGCCACCGCTCGGATGTTTTTGCCGCCCATTGTGACACGCTGTCGCTTGTTGTGCAGAGGGTTACGGCGCGCCCGGCGGCCTTGACCCGCTCGGCAATCACACTGCCCATGTAATAGCCATCGTCGTCACACACCAGCGTCGGTCCCGAGGGCACAATACCATCCATGATGTCGTCGGCGCTGAGGATTTCCGGATCACTGCCGGGGGCCGCGACACTGACATAGCGCGCACCATCAAACCGATCCTTGCGCCATGTCGCGCCCGTGGCCAGCACCACATGATCGGCCTCGACGGCCAGCACGTCATCGACACCCAAACGGCTTTCGCGGAAAATTTCGACATTGGGCATGGTGAGAAGCTGTTGTTCTCGGTAATCGCGCACACGGATGTATTCGGCCATGCCAGGCAATGCGGCCTCACGCGGGATACGACCGCCCAAGTCGCGGCGCGCCTCTGCCAGCAGCACGTGATACCCCCGATTGCCCAGCGCCAGCGCCGCTTCAAGCCCGGCAGGCCCGGCCCCCACCACCAGCACACGCGAAGCCTTGGGTGCGGGCGCGATCCTTTCAGGATGCCAGCCCTTGCGCCACTCTTCGCCCATCGTGGGGTTTTGTGTACACCGGATCGGCACACCCAATGTGTCGCCCGAATAGCAGATATTGCAGCCGATACATTCGCGGATCGCTTCCGGACGGCCCTCGTTGATTTTGGTCGGCAGGAACGGATCGGCAATTGATGGCCGCGCCGCGCCGATAAAATCGGTGACACCGCGTTTGATCTGGCTAACCATCGTGTCAGGCGAGGTAAAGCGCCCCACAGTGACCACCGGTTTGGCCGTCAAGGATTTGACGTAATCCATGTAGGGTTCCAAACACCCCTCTTTGGTAAAGCGCGAGACGCCCATTTCGACACCGTAATCGGCAATGTTGATATCCCACAGGTCGGGCAAATCGGCCAGCATGGCGAACATATCGCGCCGCTCTCCGTGGATAGGCACGCCATCCTCGCCGATCTGTTCATCGGCGGCGAAACGCACGGCGACAGCGCAACGATCGCCGACCGTTTCTTTGGTCTCCTCGATCAGCTCACGCACCAGACGCACACGGTTGGTCAGATTGCCACCGTATTCGTCGCTGCGTGTATTGGTGCGCGGGCACAGGAAATTGGACAACAGATACGTGTGTGTCGCATAGACGTACACAATATCGAACCCTGCCTTTTGGGCGCGGATCGCCGCCGCCCGATGCCACGCGCGAAGATTGCGAATGTCCTGTTTGTCCATCGCGCGGGTTTGAAACGGGAAACCGGCCGAATTCGGCACACAGTCCAAATCCATCGGAACCTCGCGTGTCATCGCGTTTGAACTGCGCATCCCACCATACCACAGCTCGGCCCCGGCCAGCGCGCCATGGGCATGCACTGCGTCCGTCATCAGGGCATTGGCGCGAATGTCCCGCTCATCCCAGAGCGACGCCGAGATGTGCGGCAGATCATCCGATGTGGGGTGAATCGAATTGTATTCGGTACAGACCACCCCCCAGCCACCCTCGGCCTTGATTCCGCGCATATCGGCCAAAGTGCGCGGGCGCATGTGCCCCATTCCGGTGCAATGGGGCACCTGATAAAATCGGTTAGGGGCCGTGACCGGGCCGATCTTGATCGGCTCAAACAAGATGTCATACCGTGGGTCGCGCGCCATGTTTATCTCCGATCAGCAGTTTAGAATTGGGATGACAATGCGGGCAGCTCCCGTTTGAACGCCACTGGATCGGGCAAGGTTTCGCCCAGCTCGCGTGCATATCTATGCCCGCTCCAGACCGCGGCGGCGATAGTGCCGGGGGCCAGCGCATCCCCGATGCGCGTCAATGACGGCATGTTCTGATCTGCTAACCCCAAATACAGCGCCTCTTTGGGGCGACGCATCGTGACCATCAGAACCGAGCCACACGAAACGCGGCGCTCAGCCCCGCTGTAAACGCAATTCAAAACGGTCAAGTCGCCGTCAATCTTGGCCAAGGTGTGCAGCGCGACGATTTCGACGCCCAGATCGATCATCCGTGCCTGAATGCGCCCCTGCTCCAATGTTTTGGTTGTCCATTGCGATACTATGGGCGCAGGTGTCACCAGCGTAACGTCATACCCGTCACCGCGCAGCTTTTCGGCCATGACACCACCCATATAGTAGTGATCGTCATCATAGATCACCACACGGCCCTTGGGCGGCTGGACCCCGGCCATGATATCGTCCGGCGTCAGAACGGGCATGTCCCCCGCCACCGGAACGGAGGTTCGGATGCTGCGCCCTACGCCGCTGTTACACCACGTGGCCCCTGTGGCGATCACCACATGGTCCGCGCCAAATTCCCTCACGCCATCAGCGTCCATATCGCTGTCCAGATAAACATTCACGTTGGCCATCTGGCTGATCTGATACTGGCGGTGATCCACCACCCGCCCCCACGCATGCAGGCCTGGCAACAAGCGTTCGCGCGTCAGCCGCCCACCAACCTGGCCGCCCCGGTCCGCCAGTGTCACATCATAGCCGCGTTGCCCCAAGGCGCGCGCCGCTTCCAGCCCGGCAGGGCCCGCGCCGATGATCAGCACGCTTTCATCCGCAGTCTTAGGCGCGATCCTCTCGGGGTGCCAGCCGCGCCGCCATTCTTCGCCCATTGTTGGGTTTTGGGTACAGCGCATCGGCACCTGCTGTAGATCGCCCGACACGCATATATTGCAGCCAATACATTCGCGAATATCCTCGATCCGTCCCTGTTCAATCTTAACCGGAAGGAACGGGTCCGCAATGGAGGGGCGCGCCGCACCAATGAAATCCAAATGCCCGCCCTTGATCAGCGACACCATTTTGTCCGGCGAGGTGTAGCGCCCGACACCGACCACAGGTTTCGTCGTGACCGACTTTACAAAAGCGGTATAGCTGTCCTGAAATCCCTCTTCGGAAAAGCGTGACGTCTGACTGTCATTGTCCCAATCCGAGACATTGACATCCCATAGGTCCGGCAATTCTGCCAGCATCTCGACCAGATCGCGCCCCTCGGCGTCGCAGGCGATCCCGTTGATGCCATTGCATTCATCCACCGCAAAACGCAGCGCAACTGCACAGCTATCGCCCACGGCCTCGCGCGTGTCTTGCAGCACTTCCCGCAACAGTCGCGCACGGTTTTCCAAGCTGCCGCCATACTCATCCGTGCGGGTGTTGCGTTGCCGTGAAAGGAAATGCATCAGGATCGACAATTGGTGACCGGCATAGACGTAAACCACGTCAAACCCGGCCTTTTGGGCGCGCAGGGCCGCGTCAACATGCCATTTGCGCATCTGCTTTATATCGGCCTTGTCGATAGCGCGTGCCTGCACCGGAGTGTCACTGTCCACCGGCAGGTGCGATGGGCCCATCGGGATTTCGCGACTGTAGAGATTGGCAGCAGCCATGCCCGGATAGGCCAGCTCAATCCCCGCCAGACTGCCGAATTCATGCACGCCGTCGGTCAAGCGCGCCAATGCCGGAATATCGGCATCATCCCATATCCGCCCCTCGTTATGGGGGCTGCTTTCGCCGGTGGGATGCAGATCAGCCTCTTCGGTACAAATGACTGCCCAACCGCCTTCGGCCTTGATCCGGCGCATCTGTGCGACAGACGACGGATAAGCCCGCCCCATCCCGTTGCAATGAGGCACCTGATAGAACCGGTTGCGTGCGGTCACGGGGCCAATTTTTACCGGCTCGAACAGGATATCAAAGCGGGGATCGCGCGTCATGTTGTGCTGGGCCTTTTTCAGATGGGTGCGGCGCGCGCACCCGGTGTTTCAGATGGCGCATTCCCGGCACTGCCTTCGAGCGCATCGAAATGGCGGGGAAAAACCATGCACAGATACTGAAGCAATCGTGCACGTGCCTTTTTGCGTGAAAACCCGTCGGGATAGATCATGATATTCAACCAAAATCCGTCATAAAGCCCTTCCAGCGTGTCGGCGATATCGCTGGCGTTCAACCCGCCATAGCCGCCCTGCTCGATCAGTTTGGCACACAGTCCCAGCGAGGTATCCCAGCGTTCATCGTCCATTTCGGCGACGATCCGGCGATAGGCCGCGCGATACTGTGCCTCGCCGTAAAAGTTGAACCACACCGCCAGTTTCTTGCGCGAGCAAATATCGGGGTGAAAATGCGATTCGCCTTGTGCCCGCAACTGGGCCGCCGGATCGTCGCCCGCCGCCTTGATCCGTTTTCTCCAATGCGCTGTGTGATCCTGCGCAAGATACCGCAGCGTTTCTTCCAACAAGGTTTCCTTGTTCTTGAAGTGAAAATTGATCAAGCCAATGGACAGCCCGGCAAACCGCGTCACCGTGGTCGTGGTGGTGCCTGAGATTCCGTATTTGGCAATGGATTCAATGGTCGCGTCGATCAATTGCTGGCGACGCACCTCTTTGGAAGCGGTCCGACCAGCGGCCTTGTTCGTTCGGGCCGCGCTAGGCGTTACATTTGTCATACCATTCGCCTTCATATTCTGGACCGGTCGCTATAAGCGCCCCTGCCCATTTTGCCCAGTGCTGTCAGCCTCCAAATCACAGACAAGCCCGAAAGAGTCCCAATCAAGGATGCCCGGGCGAGCGATGCCCTCACCGCCCACCCAAAGAGCAAGGCCCGCGCGTCAGACCTTAAAGAACCACCGCGACATCCTTGCGCCAATTCAGCCAGACCTTGCGTGGTTGATCAAAACCGGTGCCTGAACCGTTGATATTCTGCGAGGACACGGCCACAGGGCGCTCGACACCGTCGATCGTCACATAGAAATGGCTGCGTTCCCCCAGATAGGCCGCGTTCTGCAAAAATCCTGACACCGAATGCGCCGCCTCGGGGTCATGTGCGTCCGCCATCTGCAACTTTTCAGGTCGGATCGCGACTTGCACCACATCACCGACGCCATAGGTGGTTTGACGCTTTGGCGCGACGATTTCCCCCAAGCCCTTTGTATCAATTGTCAGATCGCTGCCCGACTCTGCGGTGACGACCCCGTCAAAAAAGTTCATCGTTCCGATAAACGACGCCACCTCGCGATTGTGCGGCGTTTCATAAAGGCCCGTCGGCGTATCCAATTGCAGCAATTTACCGCCCTGCATCACGGCAATGCGGTCGGACATGGTCAATGCCTCTTCCTGATCGTGGGTCACAAAGACAAACGTAATCCCGATCGTGCGCTGCAAGGCTCGCAATTCAAGCTGCATCTGCTCGCGCAATTGTTTGTCTAATGCGCCCAGCGGTTCATCCAGCAGCAGAACCTTGGGCCGCAGGATCAACGCGCGCGCCAAAGCGATGCGTTGCCGTTGCCCTCCCGACAGCTCCGTCGCCTTACGGTCCCCATAACCCGGCAGCGCGATCAGATCTAACATCTCGTCAACCATCTCATTGCGTTTGGCACGGGGCAGCTTTTGCTTGCGAAGGCCATAGGCAATGTTTTCGCGCACATTCAGATGTGGAAAAATGGCGTAGTTCTGAAACACGATGTTCACGGGGCGCTCATGCGGGGGGACGTCCGACATGGGCTGACCGTCGATGTAAATCTCGCCCGAGGTCGGGTTTTCAAACCCCGCCAGCATGCGCAGCAACGTGGTCTTGCCACAACCGGATGCGCCCAACAGCGAAAAGAACTCGCCATGGGCAATGTCGATCGAGATGTTTTCGATCGCCTGAAAACTACCGAACATCTTTTTGACGTTACGAACCGAGATAAAGGCGTCATTGGTCATGGTTTAAGTATCTTTCTTCACAAGCGTTTCCTGCACGTCCCGGTTCAGATACTGACCGATCAGAACGATAAAGAAGGAAACAAAGATAATCAGCGACGACAGCGCCAACACGGAAGGGAACTGTTGGGGAAACCGAAGCTGACCCCAGATATACATCGGCAACGTGGGCTCGGTGCCGCTGAGGAAAAAGGCCATGATGAACTCATCAAACGAGATCGTGAACGTCAACAAAAGGCTGGCCAACACCCCCGGCCACACGATTGGAAAGGTGACACGCCAAAAGGTCCACCAGCCGTTTTCGCCCAAATCGGCCGAGGCCTCTTCGATGGATTTGTTAAACCCCTCGAACCGCGGAATCAGCGTGGCGATAGCAAATGGCAAACAGACGATCATATGCCCGATGGCCACGGTATAAAGAGACAGGGGCACACCCAGCCGGCTCAGCAGAACCAACAGCGCCACGCCGAATATGATCCCCGGCACGACCAGTGGCAGCATGACAAACCCCACAATAGGCCCCCGTCCCGGCATGCGGTAACGTGTGATTGCCTTGGCGGCAAAGATGCCCAGCGCGGTTGCGATCACCGAAGTGGCCGCCCCCACCTTGACACTGTTCATCAGCGAATTCCAAACTGGTTCGCGATGCCAGAGTTCAATGTACCAACGCCACGTGAACCCTTCGAGCGGGAAGCGCACATAAATCGAGTCGTTAAAGCTGAACAGCGGCAAAAACAGGACTGGTACATAGAGAAAGATCAAAAACAGGACCGCATAGATTTGCAGTGGTCGATTGGGGCGGTTGATATAGCTGGTCTTGCTCATGTCAGTTTCTTCTTGGCCAGTTGTGTCAGGAACAGGAACACCAGCGCGAGGCCCGCGATCCACAGCATCAGGATTATCGACAGGGTCGCCCCCATCGGCCAATTGTTGACCGGACCAAATTGCAACTGAATAAGATTGCCGATCATCGTGCCATCCGGCCCGCCCAACAAAGCAGGCGTGATGTAATCCCCGGTGGTGGGAATAAAGATCAACAGGCTGGCCGAGATAACCCCGGGCAGTGACAGCGGCAGCGTCACCCGCAAAAACCGCATCACCGGCCCGTCGCCCAGATCGGTCGCTGCCTCCAGCAGAGAGCGATCGATTTTCTCAAGCGACACATAAAGTGGCAAGATCGCAAAGGCCGCCCATGCATGGGCCAACGTAATGACAACCGCACTTTGGCTATAAAGCAAAAATTCCAGCGGCTTGTCGATCAATCCGGTGGCCAGAAGCCCCGAGTTGATCACCCCCTCGTACCCCAGAACCACCTTCCATGCGAAGACGCGCAACAGGTAGCTGGTCCAGAAAGGCAAGGTCATCAGGACGATCCACATCATCTTGTTTCTTTTGACGTGAAAAGCCACATAGTAGGCCATCGGATAAGACAGCAGAACTGTCGCGACCGTGGCCAATCCCGACATCTTAAGCGAGCGGAACAATAGCGCATTATAGATCGGCTGCTCGTTGGCCTGCGCATAGTTGTTCAACGTCAGCGAGGTATCAAACCCAAACCCCTGTGCGGTCCACAGGCTGATGGTGATCAAAATGGCAAAGGGAATAACGATCCCAAGAGTCATCACAACTAAAGTCGGACTCATCAGAATATAGGCGCGGATCGCTTCGGATCGCTGCATCAATCCGCGCAAGGGACGCCTGCGTCTTTTGGGGTGTAATAACGGGTCTGGCGGGCTGGCGGCAGTATCACCCATAGGCGTTGTTCTCCGGTCAGATGGTGGCAGTCCCGGTTTGGGCGGGATCGACCAAGGCAAGCGGTAACTGGGCGCGCGGCAACAACGGGCCGCGCGTCCAAGAGACATTAGTCAGGGGGATCAAGCGATAGTATTGCCCCGCCCCCTGACCCTAAAGGCCTTAGAAGCCCGCCTTGATCTGCTCAAACAGACCGTTCATCTTGGTTTCGAACTCTTGCGTTTGCGGTTTTTGGAAATGGCCTGCCCCCAGAATCGTTTCGGGATTTTTGCTTAGCCCCAGCCCTACCAGTGTTTCTTCATCGAAATGGTCGAATGTTTTGGCGTTTGAGTGGCCATAGCCATAGTCATTGACCATGAACTTGCCGGTTTCCACGCTGATAAGGCTGTCGATCACGTCATAAGCCTTGTCCAGATTCGGCGCATCCTTGTGCACCATCAGGCCGCAAACCCATGTCAACGCGCCCTCTTTGGGGTTGGCAAACTTGACCGGCACACCTTCTGCGGCCAGCGTAACAGCAGAACTGTTCCACGTCATGGCCGCCACCATCTCACCCGAGGCAAGCGCCTGTTCCAGCGTACTGTTGTCGTCGGTATAGACGCGGATCAGCGGGCGTTGTTCCCGCATAAGGGCCGCAATTTTCTCGAACGCTTCGGGTGTGTCGATATCGTCGAACGAAACGCCCGCCTTGATCGCGCCAACCCACCATGCATCCGCAGCCGATCCAAGGCTGCCCAAACGCCCTTCATAGCGCTTGTCCCACAGCATATCCCAAGACTCTTCGCCCTCCAGCTCGAACAGATCAGTGCGATAGGTGATCGAGGTCGATCCCCAGTCAAATGGCACCATCCACAGATTGTCGCCGTCCTTGTTGCCTTCCAGCTCGGTCAGGCGTGGAATGATATCCGGACCATTGCTGAGGCGGGATGTGTCAATGGATTGGAACAGGCCCGTTGCGACCCAACGCGGCACCGCCTGGTTGCACGGGTGCGATACATCCACAACAAAGCCGCCACGCATTTTGGTCAGCGCCTCTTCGGAGCCACCGAAGATTGCAAAGTTGGGCAGTTCGCCGTTCTTTTCCATATAAGGACCGAACAGTTCGGGGATGTCATAGCCACCCCATGTAAAATAGGTGGCCTGATCCTCGGCAGCGGCCAATGCGCGTGGCGCTGTCAGCGGGACGGTCGCCATCCCCACACCGACAGCCGATAACGAGCGCATAAACGCCCGGCGGCTCATCTTGCCTTCACGCATCGTTCCTAACTGGTCAAGTACATCCATGTTGGTCTTCTCCCTTGTAGCGGCAGTTTACCTGCCTGTGCCAGCGTCTGAGCGGCGCGCCCGGGGATCAGCGATATTGACACTGCCAAGCTTGCCTGACGCATCTCTTTTATTGAATGTTCATTCAGTGAGTTTGTTGACATTGGCCACAGAGTCAACTCATTTTTACCATTCACCAGCGGTCCCGAGGTCAAGCGCCCGTCATCTGACCGCTTTGCGCGGGGGCTTGCGGGCCCGTGCCTTGAACGTTAGCGATTGTACCATACGACTGCTCTGATATCGGCGCGATACCGTCTCGGGCCAGCACCTATACCCTATCAAATCGGCGGTGACGCGTTCGCGCTCAAAACTTGAGCGTTGCAAAGCTGCGCACCACCGCAGACAAGGCCGCGCAAAGAAAAAGGGCCAGCCAAACGGCCAGCCCTCGGTCTTGGAATGCTCAAGAAGATCAGAGCGCGCGCGCGGCTGCGATCGATTCTTCCAGAATGTCCAAACCTTCGGCAAACACATCGTCCGGCACAGTGATCGGTGCAAGGAATCGGACCACGTTACCGTGAACGCCACAAGTCAACAGAACCAATCCGCGCTTCAGCGCTTCAAGGCGGATCGCATTGGTCAGCTCCGGGTTCGGGGCCTGGCCATCCTTGGTGTTGAACTCGGCCGCGACCATAAAGCCAGGGCCACGCACGTCGACCATTTCAGGTGTCGTGGACCGGATCGATTCCAAACGCTGCTTGAGACGCGAACCCAGTTCGTTCGCGCGGTTACACAGGTCTTCTTCCTCGATCACATCCAGAACGGCATTAGAGGCCGCGATCCCCAAGGGGTTACCGGCATAGGTGCCACCCAATCCACCCGGTTGCGCCGCATCCATCATCTCGGCGCGCCCGGTCAGTGCCGATAACGGCAACCCTCCGGCCAAACCTTTCGCCATAGTGGTGATATCGGCGACCACGTCATAACCTTCCATGGCGAACATGTGGCCAGTGCGCGCGAACCCTGTCTGGACCTCATCCGCGATCATCACGATGCCATGCTCGTCACACAGTTTGCGGATGGCGCGCATCAGTTCGGCAGGCGCCGGATAAAATCCGCCTTCGCCTTGTACGGGCTCGATGATCATCGCGGCAACGCGGCTGGGGTCCAGATCGGATTTGAACAGCAGGTTCAACGCATCCAGCGAGTCCTTGGTCGAGATGCCATGCAAATCAATCGGGAAGGGGATGTGATAGACATCCGGCATCATCGCGCCAAAACCCTTTTTATAGGGTGCAACCTTGCCGGTCAGGGACATGCCCATAAAGGTGCGGCCATGGAACGCACCGCCAAAAGCAACAACAGCCGAGCGACCGGTGTGGACGCGCGCAACCTTGATCGCGTTTTCAACGGCTTCGGCGCCAGTTGTGGCGAACACGGTTTTCTTGGCAAAGTCACCGGGTACTTTTTCGTTCAGGCGTTCCGCCAGACGAATGTAGTTTTCGTAAGGCATCACCTGATGGCAGGTGTGTGTGAAACGTGTGGCCTGTTCGGCGACGGCGGCCATGACCTTGGGGTGGCAGTGACCCGTGTTTACCACGGCGATCCCGGCGGCAAAATCAATGTAACGATTGCCCTCAACATCCCATACTTCGGCGTTTTTGGCGTGATCCACATAGATCTGGGTCATCATGCCCACACCCTGACTGATAGCATCGGTGCGGCGTTCTGCGATTTCAGCGTTCAACATGACGCATCCTTTCGAAGGTTTGAAATAACGCATCGGGGCGGAATCGGGCCCTTTGGATGCAATCCGCGCAGCATAGGGTGTTTTGCAGTTGCTAAAAAGGTGATTTCTTGCGTGCCGCAATTCATTGATTTAACGTAAATGAAAGCAGTTTCGTTGAAAGTATTGAACATGAACAACACATCCCGCCCCGGCGCGTCCGACGATCTGGACCTTGGCCCGCGGTTGCGCAGCCTGCGCAACCGCGCTGGTCTGTCGCAACGCGCGCTGGCCAAACGGACGGGCGTTCCAAATTCGACGATCTCGCTGATCGAGGCCGGTCGCGTGAACCCTTCCGTCGCCGCCCTAAAACGCATTCTGGAAGGCATACCCGTCGGCCTGTCGGAGTTTTTCGCCTATCAACCCGAGGCCGAGCGCACGATTTTCTACGCCGCGGATGACCTGACCGAAATCGGCAAGAACGGCGTCTCGCTGCGCCAGATCGGCAGCACGCTATTCGGAAGGGCGATGATGATCTTGCGGGAAACCTACGACATCGGAGCCGACACAGGCCGTACAATGATCGGCCACGAGGCCGAAGAAGGCGGCATCGTCGTGACGGGCCGGATCGAAGTGACGGTTGGCGACCAACGCAAGGTTTTGGGACCCGGGGATGCCTATTACTTTGACAGCCGCACGCCGCATCGCTTTCGCCAAATCGGCCCCGAACCCTGCCAGATCATCAGCGCCTGCACCCCTCCCACATTCTAACCAAGGGCGGTCCCGGCTGACAAACCGTCCCAAGCACGGCGTTTTTAAATGTTCGGTGCGATGAAATTGGCGTGGAGGATCGGCTTAACATTGCCCACTCGGTCGAACATTTTCACCAGCAATTCCACCGCTCCGACGTGTGAAATCGGCGCGGCACCCTGTGACCTTCATTTTCTTCTTGGGTTTTGGCGCTAATTTGTTTATTTTTTCCGAAACATCATTTCGGATTATCAGAACATGACACATCAGATCACCCCACCCGACACGCATCAGTCCGAACCGATCCCCGAATCTGCGCGTGTCGCGATCGACGCCTTACTGCGTTCGGGCGACCTGTTTCGCTATACAGCGCCCCAAGATGCCCCCGTCGCCCTGCTAGAGCGTGAATTTGCGGCGATGATGGGCAGTCGCTATGCCTTGGCGGTCTCCAGCTGTTCCGCTGCTTTGTTCCTGTCTCTAAAGGCGTTGGACCTGCCGCGCGGTGCTCGAGTGATGATCCCCGCCTTTACTTTTGCTGCCGTGCCCAGCGCGGTGGTTCACGCCGATTGCCAGCCGGTTTTGTGCGAAGTCGGTGACAATTATCGGATAGACATCGCCGATTTCGAGGCCCGGCTTGGCGACGTACAGGCCGTCATCATTAGCCACATGCGCGGGCATACCTCGGATATGGATGCGATAATGGCGCTGTGCGATGTACGCAATATTCCGGTGATCGAGGATGCGGCGCATTCACTAGGAACCACGTGGCATGGGCGCAACATCGGCACTTTAGGGCGCGTTGGATGCTTTAGCTTTCAGTCTTACAAACTGGTGAACGCAGGCGAAGGCGGCATTTTGATCACCGACGACGCCGATCTGGTGGCCCGCGCTGTGATCATGTCCGGAGCATATGAACACAACTGGGCCAAGCATATGGCAGGCGAAGACGCGGCGTTGACCGCTGCCTTTGCCAAGTACCAAAACCAATTACCGCTCTATAACCTGCGCCTGTCGAACCTGTCGGCTGCGATCATCCGCCCGCAGTTGGATGAGGTGCCGCGCAGGGTGCGCGACGGTCGCGCCGGCCATGACCGTGTAGCGGCGCAACTGGGCACCAGCCCTTGGATCAGCGTCCCTGCCAAACTGCCCCCCGAAGAGCGGGCTCCGGATTCGATTCAGTTCAACCTGATTGATATGTCCGACGATGACGCCGCAGCATTTGCCGCCGCCGCCGCGCGGCGAGGCGTCAAGGTGCAGGTATTCGGAGCCAGCGCCGACAATGCCCGCGCCTTTTGGAACTGGCAGTTCATCCCCGGCCCGGTGCCGGATCTGCCGCGCACCCGCACGATGCTGTCGCGCGCCTGCGACACGCGCCTGCCTGCCCGCCTGACCGTTCCCGAACTGGATGCGATTGCTGCGATCTTGTTGGAAGCCGCCACCGAAGTTATGGGCCAAGCAAAGGCTTACGGCACCTGAAGCAGCCGGTAAAACGCAGCACGCATTTTACCCCCTTGCCTCGCCTGCCCCGACTACGCCAGACTGTTGTCGGGGGATAGCTTATGACAGACACCATAACGCAGGTGGATTTTTCCAAGGGCGCAGCATGGATCAAGGGCCGTGTGGTTCCGATTGATCAGGCCAGCATCGGTGTCACCGATTGGGCCGTGACCCACTCGGACGTGACCTATGATGTTGTGCCGGTTTGGGACGGCGCGTTTTTCAGACTGGACGACTATCTGGACCGGTTTGAGTCCTCGCTGAAGGCCCTGCGGCTGGACGTTCAAGTAACACGTGCAGAGATGGTTGACGCCTTGCAAACGATGGTCGGGGCCTCTGGGCTGCGCCATGCCTATGTCGCCATGGTGGGCGCGCGCGGCACGCCGTTAATCCCCGGCACCCGTGATCCGCGCGATTGCGACAATCATTTTTATGCGTGGTGTGTGCCCTATGTGCATGTCATCACGCCCGATATAGCAGATGCCGGCGCACGCGTCTGGCTTAGTGACACTGTGCAGCGCATCCCTGTGGCCAGCGTCAACCCGTTGATCAAGAATTACCATTGGGGCGATTTCACCCAAGGGCTGTTCGAAGCCAAAGATGCCGGATTTGACACTGTACTGCTGAGCGATGGCGCAGGAAACCTAACCGAAGGGCCGGGATTTAATGTTTTTGCGCTTAAAGGCAATGTGGTGGTGACGCCCGAAAGCGGGGTCTTGCATGGCATCACCCGACGCACTGTGATCGAGATGTGCAAGGCCGAGGGACTTCGGGTCGAAACACGCACCCTGCCCGTCAGCGAAGTTCACACGGCCGACGAAGTGTTCCTGTCCACCTCGGGCGGCGGTGTCGTGCCCGTCGCGCAATTGGGGGCACGGCGCTATGGCAATGGCCATGCGGGGCCAGTCGCAACGCGTTTGCGCGCATCCTATTTCGATCTGCTGGCGAATACACGGCATCGCACAGACGTAACCTATATATCGCGACATCAATAGCGGCCCCGGCGCTCTATCTGGCCCTCGCCGTATGTTGGCAGGGCAGAGTATGGGTATTTTCACCAAGAAAAAGCAGTGGAGTCGCGCTATAGAACCGTCAATGCGCCCGCCAGAAATGGATGTCGGGCCAGGGCCGGAGCAACGATAGTATTTTGCAAAATCGGCTTGAGCGTGGTGGCGACCTGTTGTGGCATCTCCTGAAGAATTCCCTTGCGCGCGGTGAGGGAAATCGTGCGCGTGAGCGGCTCAAATGGAAGTGGCATCACGTCAATCTGATCGGCAAAGCGACGCGCACGTTGCAGCGCCAATGGCGTCAGTATCGTCCAGCCACTGCCCTGCCCGACCAGTGCAAGGATGGCGTGATAGCTGTCTAATTCAAACCGGTGCGGCAGCGAGATATTCTGACGCGCCAAGTGGGCACTGATCAGACGGCCCATGTATTGGCGTTGCGTGTATTGGATCAATGGCAGGCGGCGCAACTGATGCAGCACGTCTGCCGCTGGGTCAACAGTTCCTTTGGGTGCAGCAACAATGAACCCTTCGCGCAGGAGGGGATGGACCTCGATCCAGTCGGCCTCGCCCCCTAGTTCGGCAGCCACGATCACGTCAAGTGTGCGCGCATCCAGCAGATCATGGAGCGTATGGCTAGCCGCAGTTTCCAGCAGGAACTGGCAGGTTTTGAGCTGCCCGGCCATATGCGTCAGCAATTGCGGCGTCACATCCGCTTCGAAATCCTCGATCATGCCCAAACGAAACCGTGTGAGAACCGACAGATCCGACATGGCCAATTCCGCACGCGCCTGTGCGGCCTCGTTCAGGATGGCCTGCGCACGGCGATGCATGATTTCGCCCGCATTGGTCAGCCGGATGGGACGAGCGTTGCGGTCCAAAAGCGTCGCCCCGACCGCCCCTTCCAGATTGGTCAGTTGTTGGCTGATGGTCGAGGGGCTGGCCCCCAGCCGTCGGGCAGCCGCCGAAATTGAGCGTTCATCGGCAGCGGCCATGAACACTTCTATCCCCCACAAGGTGATCCGGCCCGGGCTTTCCACCATCGAGGGTTACTTACCCAGTTTGGACAGCTTGCGCTGAAGATCGGCCAATTGGGCTTTGATCTCGTCCAGATTATCGTCCTTGTCCTCAGGTTTGGGCTCATCCATGTCAGGCGCCGTGCCCCCAATTCCTGTGCCCAGGGTGCCAATGCCGCTGGTCATAGCCTTCATAAAGGCTTCTTGCTGGGCGCGCATGGCCTCCATTCCCGGCATGGCGGACATGGGATTGGCCTTGGTCATATTGTTCAGCAGCTTGGACTGCCCGTCACGCAGCATTTCAAAACTGGCCGCGAGGAACTCGGGGACGACGCTGGTGGCCTGCGTGGTGTAACTGCGCACCAGATCGTTCAAGACGGTCGTGGGAAGTACGTTTTCACCGCGGCTTTCGTGTTCAGCGATGATTTGCAGCAAATATTGCCGGGTCAAGTCATCGCCCGATTTCAGGTCAATAATCTGCACCTCGCGGCCTTCGCGAATGAAGTTCGAAATGTCATCCAGCGTCACGTAATCCGACGTTTCGGTATTATAGAGACGACGGCTGGCGTAACGTTTAATCAGCAACGGTTTTTGGGTATCAGCCACGGACGTTCCTCCCCGAAATGCAGCACTGCAGAAAAGCCTAATCGCATCCGCAGCAAAAAGAAAGGGCGAGCCCGCAAAGGCCCGCCCCGTAGATGTGCACCCGTCACTGGGAGGAGTGAGTGTGCAAATCCTGCTCGCTTATTTGGATGTCGCCTTCTTGGCGGCGGCGGTCACGTCGTCTGTTGCTTTCTTGACGGCCTTGGCGGCATCGTCCTGCAGGTCTTTGCCTGCCGACATCATCAGTTCGACTGTGTCCATTTGTACTTTCTTCGCGACTTCTGCGAAGGCCGCCATGTTTTCGGCAGCAACTTCTGCGTTGGCCGATGCGAAATCAGTCATCGCTTTGGCATAATCGGCTGGCTCGGCTTTAGCTTTGGCCATATCCGACATTTTTGCCAGTGTCGATTTGGTCCATGCGCTGGAAATTTCAGCCGATTTTTCAGCGGCGCTCAGTGCAACACCGGACAGTTTTTCGCTGAGGGCGGCCTGATTTTTAAAAGCGTCTTCCATGCCTTTTGTGTCGATCGGGAATGCGCCCATGATGTCTTTCATTGCGGCGTTCATATCTGTTGCTTTGGTCATTGATCATTTCCTTTGTCTGACCGGGGCGAATGCCACCGGAGGGGCGTCCGCGGTCGTCTGCGGTTGAGATCAATATGCATGCTGCGCCGCAGCATTTCAAGTTTTTTTCTGCACCGCAGCATAAAAACGCGAAGCTTGTGAAAAACCAGCCGGTTAGCGGCTGGCCTTGACACGCACATAGGTTCCCGGGGCCGGCGCAAGCGAAGGGTGGGACGAATCACCCGGCTGGCGCGCGGTGATTTTCTTGCCCGATTTTTTGGACAGCCATGCCTCCCACCGAGGCCACCAACTGCCTTCGTGACGGGTCGCTGCGGCCATCCAATCATCGGGCGATACGTCCAGATCATCGTTGGTATAATGGTCGTATTTCTTTTTGCTGGGCGGATTCACGATGCCTGCAATATGGCCCGACTGGGACACCACAAAGGTACGGTCCTTGCTGCCCATTTGCTGTACTCCGCGATAGCAATCCTTCCAGGCCGCAATGTGATCGGTTTCACAGGTGATCGCCATGAGCGGGACATCCACATCCGACAGATGCAACCGCGTGCCCAACAGCTCAAACCCGTCTTCGGCAAAGGCGTTTTTCTGACACAGCCCGCGCAGGTATTGCATGGCCATACGCCCCGGCAGGTTGGCCCCGTCGCCATTCCAATAAAGCAGATCAAAGGCTGGCGGGGATTCCCCCATCATGTAACTGCGGATCGCCGGCGTATAGATCAGATCATTCGAACGCAGGAAGCTCATCGTGCGTCCCATAATGAAGGACCGCAAGATCCCCTGCTGTGCGACCTCGACCTCGATCCCGTCGATAAAGTCGTCCTGAAGAAACGGCGTAAATTCGCCCTGCTCGGAAAAATCGGTAAGCGCCGTAAACAAGGTGGCCGACTTAACCGATTTATCGCCCCGCGCCTTCATCAATGCCAGCGTCAGGCACAAGGTGGTGCCCGCGATGCAATACCCGATCGCGTTGACCTGCTTTTGCTTCGTGATTGCCTTCACTTCCTTGAAGGCCGTCAGATATCCCTCTTCGATGTAATCCTCCATGCCAATTTCGGCATGGCTGACATCAGGGTTCAGCCATGAAACGACAAACAGGGTATAGCCCTGTTCGGTGATCCATTTAATCAGGCTGTTTTGCGCCTTGAGGTCCAGAATATAAAATTTGTTGATCCAAGGCGGAAAGATGATCAGCGGGATCGCATGGACCTGTTCCGTGACTGGCGCATATTGGATCAATTCCATGATGCGATTGCGAAAGACCACCTCCCCGGGTGAGGTGGCGATGTTTTTGCCCAGCTCAAATGCCGCCTCATCGGCCAATCGTACGATTAACTCGCCATTGTTTGCCTCAAGGTCAGACACCAGATTCTCCAGCCCCTTGACCAGTGACTCCCCTTCGGTTTCCACCGCTCGCTCAAGCGCGTCTGGATTGGTGCCCAGAAAATTGGTGGGGCACATCATATCGATGATCTGTTGGGAAAAATAACGCAGGCGGCGCTGTTCTTTTGGCTCCAGGTCATCCACCTCGGCCACCGCCTGTGCGATGGCATCAGCGTTCAGTTGATACTGCTGGCGGATGTAGCTGAAATAGGGGTGCGTCGACCACATCGGGTTGGAAAAGCGTTTGTCCGTCAAGGTCTGCTCGGATTCGTCCTTTGAGGGCGCGTCATCCGCACTGGCCGCGCCAGACAATAACATTTGCTGTGCGTCCATGAAATGGCGGACCGATTTCCCCCAATACTCCAGCTGGCTTTCATACATCCGTCCCGGATTTTCCACAGCCTCGGCCCACAGCGATGTTGCGGCCTTGGCAAACAAATCCTGAGACGGGCCGTTTAACGTAGGATTGGCAGGATTCTTGGAAGACAGCGCCTGCACCAGACGCTGGGACAGTTCCTCGACGCGGGCCAGATTGGCCGCCATCTTGTCCAACGCCTCCGTGCGATTTTCATCACGCGAATGTGTGTCTGTCTCCTGATCCGTTGCCATCTTAACATTTTCCCCCTACAGTTTCTGCTATGCAGCATTATGTTGTGCGTGTCGGGAGGGGCACTGCGGCGAATGAACCACGGGCCCCGCGCCCAAACTGGAGACACTTATGCGCTATATGGCCACCTACGACATGATGGAAGCCCTCCGGAACGCCAATCAATGGATGGGCGCCACTGCTCTTAGTTTCGCATCCTATCCGATGTTTAGCATGACGCCAAACCCTGCTTTTCAATGGATGTCGGCATGGGGCGAAGTAACAGAACGCACATTCGAGCGCATGGTCACGAAACCCGATTGGGGCATCAACACCTTCACCTGCGAAGACGGCAAAGACCATTTGGTCAGCGTTGAAAAAGTGGTTGAACGCCCCTTTGGTGACCTGATCCATTTCGCCGTCCCAGGCCGCAAGCCGATGAAACGGCGCGTGATGTTGGTGGCCCCGATGTCCGGCCACTATGCCACCCTACTGCGCTCAACTGTCAAAAGCCTGCTGGTTGATTGCGAAGTCTACGTTACCGACTGGCACAATGCCCGCGACATTCCGGTCAGCGAAGGCAAATTCGACGTCGAGGACTATACCCTGTATCTGGTTGACTTCATGCGCGAAATGGGCCCCGACACCCATGTCATCGCCGTCTGTCAGCCCGCTCCGCTGACCTTGGCCGCGACGGCCTATCTGGCGGAACAGGATCCCGATGCGCAGCCCCGCTCGCTGACCCTGATCGGCGGACCGATTGATCCCGATGCCAGCCCGACCGAAGTCACTGATTTTGGACGTCGCGTTACAATGGGCCAATTGGAACAAACAATGATCCAACGCGTCGGGTTCAAATACAAAGGCGTGGGGCGCATGGTCTATCCGGGGCTACTGCAACTGGCGTCGTTTATTTCGATGAACTCAGAAACCCACATGACGGCGTTTCGCGACCAGATCGGGCGCGTCGCACGTGGCGAAGCCAGCGAAAATGATCGCCATAACCGGTTCTACGATGAATACTTGGCCGTGATGGACATGCCCGCCGAATTCTATCTGTCCACGGTCGAACGCATTTTCAAAGGTTTGGAAGTTGCAAAGAATGAGTTTACCGTTGCCGGGCACAAGATCGACATGGGCAAAATTACCAGCGTCGCCGTAAAAACGGTCGAAGGCGGCAAGGACGACATCTCGGCCCCCGGTCAATGCGTTGCAGCTTTGGATCTGTGCACCGGCCTGCCTGACAGCAAAAAGGCCAGCCATCTGGAACCTGACGCAGGGCATTACGGTATTTTTGCCGGGCGCAGCTGGCGCAACAATATCCGGCCTTTGGTGTTGGAATTCATCGATGCCCACAGCGCACCGGTCAAAGCCAAGCCCGCCGCCAAACCCAAGACAAAGCCAACGGTTGCCAAGGCTGCGAACAAAAACGCAGCCGCCTGACACCGCGCACCTGTTATCGATAAGGTTAAAAACGCGCCCTAGGTGGCGCGTTTTTTGTTACTGTAAGACCAACGGCTGCTTCATCCACGCGCGCAAAGCCTCTGTGGTTCTGTCAGGTTGCTCCAGCGTGGGAAGGTGCCCTGCCCCCTCGATCACGCTCAGCTGGGCATAGGGAATAAGGTCTGCCAGAAAACTGTGCCGCTTGATCGGGGTGGCACCGTCATGCGCGCCGCACAGCACCAGCGCTGGCATCTTACAGCGCCGCAACACCGCTTGATAGTCGCGCCGCCGCTGCATCGCACGCGCCTGTTTAATGATAACGTCAGCGCCGAGATGATCGGCCATGTCATGCACCAGTTCCATCACCTGCGCGCGCATCGGGCCCGGCGCCAAATGCGTTGACGGCAGCATACCATCCACGAACCCGGCCAGATTTCCGGCCCTCAGCTTGATAATGAGCGGTTCAAGATCGGCAGCGGATTGCGGTGTTTCGGCAAAAGCATTGGTGTCCATCAACGCGATCCGGCAAACGCGGTCGGGCGCACGGCGCAGCAATTCCATCGCAACATTGGCCCCCAAGGCCATACCAGCCAGCGCAAATTTACGCGGCAGAACATCCAACAGGTTTGAGGCGATTTCCTCGACGCGGTCCCCCATTGTGATCGGAGCGATAGTGACGGCGTTGTCGGGGCTGAACGCGGCCAATTGCGGGCCGAATACCCGCGCATCGCACATCATTCCCGGCAACAGAACCAACGGTTCTTTCATCACACTCTACCCTTGTCTCAAATCCCGGTCTGCGCGCACATTGGCACAGAACCCAGCCGGGTCAACCGCCCATCTGCGCATCTGGGTATTCGATACCTCTAAATCTAGGAAAATCCGCATAGCGCGCGCGGCGGTCCGCTATTTTTTCAGCAGGTTCTGCGCCTGCGGCCAGCAACATCCCCTTGGGTGAAACATAGCTAGAGATCGTGCGCTTCGGCTTCACCCTCCACGTTAGGTTCAGAGCGCAAAGCTTTGGGAAAAAATACATTTCCGAATAAGGAAGGTGATCATGCAACCACCACGCCAAGTCCCGCCAATCGCGCCCTTGATCGTATTGATCCGCAAACCAAGGGATCGCGATACTGGCACATGCGCCTTGTTCACTCGCGTCGCCCATGTCCCAGATATGCGAGCCAAAATTCGCCGAATTGCGCGCGCAGTTCAGACCGTTGTCATTCCCAAACCTGTTCAACGCGGGGCTACGATAGGCCGAACGAATAGCGATCCGGCCGAATGTCTCCTCCAACGGATCCAACAGGGTACGACACAGTTGGCGACCGTTTTCGATTGCGATATCAGGGTATTCGGGAATGTTGGCAATACCATAGAGATTTCCGATCTCGGAATGCAGAAAATCGCGCATGTAAAAATGACGGCTCAGGCGCACGCGCCCCAAATTTTCCAAACCTCGCATGCTGGCAGGTTTGCGCATCAGTTCACGCTAGCGCGCGCCGTCACCTCGTCGATCGCATCCGTGATCAGGGTCAAACAATCCGGATCGGAAAAGCGATGATCGGCATCTTTGACCACGCACAGGCGAATATCCGGACCGCAAACATGTTCCAAAAGTGATATTGAAACCGACTTATCAACGTCTTTATCCGCGCTCCCTTGCAGAAATCGAACGGGAAACGGAAAATGCAGCGGATCGCGTAGCACAAGGTTGTTACGCCCTTCCTCGATCAGATGCCGGGTGATGGGATATGGATCACCATAGTCGCTGGGCAGCAAAACCCGCCCGTCTTCCATCAATTGCGCGCGTTGAGCCTCGTCAAAACTTGCCCACATGCTGTCTTCGGTAAAATCCGGCGCGGCGGCAATCATGACCAGCCCCGCAACGCGTTCGGGCATGGCGCGCGCCACCAATAACGATATCCAGCCCCCCATGGATGAACCGACTAATATCTGCGGCCCCTGTGTCAAACTGCTGATGACGGCCATCGCATCTTCAGCCCAGTCCCCGATGCATCCTTCTTCAAACGTGCCTGACGACGCACCGTGGCCGGAATAGTCAAACCGCACAAAGGCGCGGCCCTGTTGCTGGGCGGCTTGTTCCAGATGCACGGCCTTGGTCCCCTCCATGTCCGAGCGGAAACCGCCCAGAAACACGATTCCCGGCCCCGTGCCTTTTGTGCGCCGATACGCTATGCGCCGCCCGGTGGCTGTGTCCAATGTGTCGATAGATGTGTCAGTCATTGCCCTGCCCTTTGTCAGATCGCCACGTTCCCCCAGCTTTGACCGGTTTGCAAGACCCCGCCTTGACACACCGCTCCAGCAGGGTCATACGAACCTCCCATAACCCGCAACCGGGCGCACGCGTAGGCGCCAAACTGACGAGGAGCGCCGAACATGGCCCCAATCTCCCTGACCTTTCCCGATGGCAACGCACGCGACTACGAGGCTGGAATCACCCCCGGCGCAGTCGCGGCAGATATCTCAAAATCCCTTGGCAAAAAGGCCATTTCTGCCACCGTGGACGGGCAGCACTGGGATTTGCAATGGCCCATCCATGCCGATGCCCAAATCGCCATTCACACCATGGCCGACGAAGCTCAGGCAAATGAACTGATCCGTCACGATCTGGCGCATGTCATGGCCCGTGCGGTGCAGGACATCTGGCCCGATGTCAAAGTAACCATCGGTCCTGTCATCAAGGATGGCTGGTATTACGACTTCGATCGCAAGGAGCCGTTTACGCCCGAGGATCTGGGCCTGATCGAAAAGAAGATGAAGGACATCATTAACGCCCGCGATCCTGTCCGCACTGAAATCTGGGATCGTGCCCGCGCCATCAAACACTATGAAGACAGCAACGAACCCTTCAAGGTCGAGCTGATCGAGGCCATTCCCGGCGACGAACCATTGCGCATGTATTGGCATGGCGAATGGCAGGATCTGTGCCGTGGTCCGCATCTGCAGCACACTGGCCAATTGCCCGGCGATGCGTTCAAGTTGATGAGCGTGGCCGGCGCCTATTGGCGCGGAGACAGCTCCCGTCCGATGCTGCAACGCATCTATGGTGTTGCCTTTACCGGCAAGGAAAAGCTGAAAGCGCATCTGAACATGCTGGAAGAGGCCGCCAAGCGCGACCACCGCAAGCTCGGCCGCGAAATGGACCTGTTCCACATGCAGGAAGAGGCCCGCGGTCAAATATTCTGGCACCCCAACGGTTGGACGATCTACACTTTGCTGCAAGACTATATGCGCCGTCAGCAACGTGCAGGCGGCTATGTCGAAGTGAACACTCCGCAAGTGGTTGACCGCCAATTGTGGGTCGATAGCGGACATTGGGAAAAGTATCAGGAAAACATGTTCATCGTCGAAGTCGACGAAGAGC
Source organism: Roseovarius aestuarii (assembly GCA_027214255.1). GTDB lineage: Bacteria > Pseudomonadota > Alphaproteobacteria > Rhodobacterales > Rhodobacteraceae > Roseovarius > Roseovarius aestuarii_A. Next base: position 54,685 of record JAPWHL010000014.1, on the reverse strand, counting down.
ACGCGCGCGAAAAGGCGGTCAATGCCCTCAAGCCGATGAACTGCCCGTGCCATGTTCAGATTTTCAACCAAGGCCTGAAATCCTATCGCGACCTGCCATTGCGCATGGCCGAGTTTGGCTCGTGTAACCGCTATGAACCTTCGGGCGCTTTGCATGGCATCATGCGCGTGCGTGGGTTTACGCAAGACGATGGGCACATTTTCTGCCGCGAAGATCAGATCGAGACAGAAACAGCCGAATTCATCCGCTTTCTCTCGGAGGTGTATCGCGACCTAGGGTTTGAGAACTTCAGCGTCAAATTCTCGGACCGCCCCGAAAAGCGCGCGGGCAGCGACGAAGTATGGGACAAGGCCGAAGCGGCCCTGCTCTCTGCCACCCGCGCCGCGGGGATCGAACCCGAGTTGAACCCCGGTGAAGGCGCGTTTTATGGTCCCAAGCTGGAATTCGTTCTGACCGACGCGATCGGTCGGGATTGGCAATGTGGCACGCATCAGGTGGATTTTGTCCTGCCCGAGCGGCTGGATGCCAGCTACATTGGTCAGGATGGTGCAAAACACCGCCCCGTCATGCTGCACCGCGCCACTTTGGGTAGTTTCGAACGGTTCATCGGTATTTTGATCGAAGAACACGCAGGCAAACTGCCCTTCTGGCTGGCCCCGCGTCAGGTCGTTGTGGCCTCTATTACTTCCGAGGCAGATGACTATGTGCACGAGGTTGTGCGCACCCTGCAAGCCGCTGGCGTGCGCGCCGAAGCGGACACGCGCAACGAAAAGATCAATTACAAGGTTCGGGAACACTCGGTCGGTAAAGTGCCGGTGATCCTTGCCTGTGGTCTGCGCGAAATTGAAGAGCGCACCGTATCGGTCCGCCGTCTTGGGCAGAAACAAACGACGACCGAGGCTTTGGACGCTGTAACAATCGAGCTGACGCGCGACGCGACGCCACCCGACTTGTTGTAACATTATCGGCTTTACGCGGCGCCCTCCCCGGAATTTTTCATAAAGGGGGCGCCGCAGGTTCAATAAATTCGTTTAAAATCAATGACTGCGTGGATAGCGCCATCTGACATCCTCTGACGGTGGCGTGTCTGACGCATCCGTGATTGGCGCGATACTCTGCCTTGGCGCTATGGTTGATCCATCGCTGCCAACCGCGCCACAACGGCGCGCCAACTCAGGCGATACACTTTGAAATCCAAAGGGAGAGACCCGATATGTCCACGTTCATGAAAACAGCCGCAATCGCAGGCGCAATGACCGCAGCATTGGCCGCACAAACCACCACGGCATCCGCCGCAGGTCAGGAGAAATGCTATGGCGTGTCGCTGGCTGGCGAAAACGATTGCAAGGCCGGCGCAGGCACCACATGCGCAGGTACATCCACTGTCGATTATCAAGGCAACGCCTGGACGTTGGTAGACGCAGGCACCTGCACCGAAATGGAGCTGCCCGGTGATCGTATGGGCTCACTGGAAGAGCTGGACCGCGACCTGCCCGCATAAACCATGCTATACCAAGGGTGCGCGGACACGATCCCGCGCACCCTTTTTTGTGACCACCAAACCGCTTGGAGGCCTGTCATGCTGGATTCCACCCATCGTTTCACAACCCTGCCTGCCGCGCCCGGCGTCGGGTACAAGCCACAGCATTTCGCACAGATCATGGCGGATGCAACCCCGGTGACATGGCTGGAAATCCACGCTGAAAACTATATGGGCGACGGTGGCCGCCCTTTGGCGCAACTGCGCCATCTGTCAGAAAAATTTGCCATGTCCGTACATGGTGTCGGCCTTAGCATCGGGGGCGAAGGTGCCTTGAACGCGGACCACCTGTCGCGCCTGAAACATCTGTGTAATTGGCTGAACCCCGCCAGTTTCTCCGAACATCTGGCTTGGTCCACCCATGACAGCCAATATCTGAACGATCTGCTTCCCCTGCCCTACACGCCTGCGACGCTGACACGCGTATGCGATCATATTGATCAGGTTCAAAACGCAGTCGGCCGCCCCATGTTACTGGAGAACCCGTCCAGCTATCTGGCGTTTGACGAAAGCACGATGGAAGAAACCGCCTTTCTAGACGAGCTGTCACAGCGCACCGGCTGTGGATTGCTGTTGGATGTGAATAACGTGTTCATTTCGGCCACCAATCTGGGGCTGGACCCTCGGGCCTACATCGATGCCTTCCCACTGGACAAAGTCGGCGAGATCCATCTGGGCGGACATGATGAAGACGCCGATGATCACGGTGCACCCCTGCTGATTGACAGCCACGGGCGCGAAGTAGCCGATCCTGTCTGGGCCTTGCTGGACTATACACTGGCGAGGTCCGGCCCGCGTCCCTTGCTGATCGAGTGGGACGCAGACGTGCCCGACTGGCCGGTCCTACAGGCGGAAACTGTGCGCGCCGCCAATGCCCTGTCGCACATCCCGGCCCGGCCATGAGCGTGGATCAAACCCATTTCCGTAAGGCCTTGTTAAACAGCGCGCTGCCCACCCCCGAAGGCCTAAGCGACGGTCGGGGCCACCCTGCGGGCGCGCGGTTTTCAGTGTATCGCAACAACGTCGCCGTCAGCCTGACCGAGGCACTTGAGGTCAGCTTTCCCGTTATTCGCAAGCTGATAGGCGACGAAAACTTCAAGGCGGTGATGGGCGTGTTTTTGCGACAGAACCCGCCCGACACCCCAATGATCAGCCAATATGGCGCGACCCTGCCCGCGTTTCTTGAGAAATTTGCCCCGTTGGCCCATCTGGCCTATCTGCCTGACGTCGCGCGATTAGAGCAGGCTTTGCGCGAATCCTATCATGCCGCGGATGGATCACCGGTTGAACCTGAGATACTGCAAAGCATTACTCCGGAAACATTGATGGGCGCGCGGATGACACTGGCTCCGGCGCTGCGACTTGTACGTTCACGTTGGCCGATCCACGATATCTGGACCTTCAATATGGAGCCCGGCGCCCCTCAGCCAGCAGGCGGACCACAAGACGTTCTGATCACCCGGCCCGAATATGATCCGCTCATGACATCGCTTCCGCCCGGTGGTGCAACCTTTGTTGACGCCTTGAGGCAAGGAAACACCTTTGGCGACGCCCATGACCACGCCAGCGTCGGGATTACAGATTTTGATCTGACCACCACTCTCGGCGCGCTGATCGCAGGCCGGGCCATTCATGCAATTGCTACCGGAGACACCCCATGACGCGCCTTATATCCCTGCACAACGCAGTGTTTTCCCGGATAGATAGCTGCACCGGATTGCTGGGCACAACCGCCCGGTTCCTTTTTGCCGCAATTCTCCTGTTGTATTTCTGGGCCTCGGGCCTGACCAAGCTGGGCGACGGTTTTTTCGGTTTGTTCAGCCCGTCCTTGGGGGCCTACGCCCAAATTTTCCCGCGCGTGATGGAAGCCGTCGGTTATGACGCCAGCCAATTGAGCATCTTTCATACGCTTGTCGTTCTGGCTGGAACATGGGCAGAATTCATCCTGCCCCTCTTGATTGTCATCGGGCTGCTAACGCGACTGTCTGCTCTTGGCATGATCGGCTTTGTCGCGGTGCAGACCCTGACCGACCTGTTTGGGCACGGCGTCAAGGATGAACCCGCCACCCTCGGCGCATGGTTCGACAAAATTCCAGAGTCGGTGATCATGGATCAACGCGCTCTCTGGGTCTTTTTACTGTTGGTTATTGTCGTGCGTGGTGCCGGACCCTTGTCGCTGGATCATCTCCTGACGCGGCGATTGGCACCACAGGCACACACATAACCCTTAGGTCAGTGCTTTTTGCACGCTGGCATCCCACCCCAGATACAGCACACCATCCACATCAATCAGCGGCCGCTTCATCAGCGCGGGATGCGCCCTGATCAGGTCCAGCGGCGGCGCGGCGCGGGCATCCGCATCCAACCCGCGCCATGTTGTGGAGCGCGTATTGAGTAATTTTTCACCAAATTGCTCAAAAGCAGCTTCCAGCGTCGCAGCAGGAACTCCATCAGCGCGCACGTCTTGCAGCGCCGCATTAGGAATTAACTTCAATACCTTACGGCACGTATCGCAGTTTTTTAGCCCATAGACGATCATCTCGCCCTCCTGTTTCTAAAGCTCGGATTTCACAAAACCCGCGCTCTTTCACTTGCTTTTTACAACCGTCATGCAATCATTAACCCGCCTTGGGGGCAACCTGTCCGCGTGCCCGATTGCACGCAAACCCCCTTGGCATGGCCCGGCATCCAACCGGGGACGATGACAATAAGGAGAAGCGGCATGCCAACTGGCACCGTGAAATGGTTCAACACCACCAAAGGCTATGGCTTTATCGCGCCCGACGACGGCGGCAAAGATGTGTTCGTACATATCTCTGCGGTCGAACGTTCAGGAATGACAGGGCTGGCCGACGATCAGAAAGTCAGCTTTGAGATGGAAGAAGGCCGGGATGGCCGCCAGATCGCAGCAAATCTGGCGCAGATCTGACGCGCCTCGGCGTCTGGTCGCAGGCCCGGAAAAACCGTCATTCTGATCTCGCCCTGCCTGTAAATTTGCAGACAGGCGCATATGCGTTACAGCAAGGCAGACGCCGAAAACCTCGGCGCTGACAGGTGTCTTTTGCAAAACATCGTCATTTTGACCGGCGCAGGGATTTCGGCCGAAAGCGGTCTGGGGACGTTTCGCGAAAGCGACGGCTTGTGGGAACACCACCGCGTTGAAGACGTCGCAACACCCGAGGCATTTGAAGCCGATCCGGATTTAGTGCACCGGTTTTACAATGTCCGCCGAGATCAATCAGCCAAGGCCCGCCCAAACGCCGCGCATATCGCTTTGGCCCGGCTTGAGGCGGGTCATCCCGGTCGCGTGCGCATCATCACTCAGAACGTTGACGACCTACACGAACGCGCAGGCAGTCGCGCCGTCACTCACATGCATGGCGCGCTCTCGGGTGCCTTGTGCCATGGCTGCGGCCATCGCTGGCCCGCGCCAGCGGTCATGTCCTCGACCGATACCTGCCCGGCCTGCGGCGCAACACAAACGCGACCCGATATCGTCTGGTTTGGCGAAATCCCCTATGGGGCAGAGGTGATCGACCCTGCCCTTGCGGCCGCCGACCTGTTCGTGGCGATTGGAACTTCGGGCCAGGTCTATCCGGCGGCGGCCTACGCTCAACATGCGGCGCGCATGGGCGCACATACGATCGAGCTGAACCTTGCCACTTCGGCCAATGCCCGCGATTTTGCCGAAATACACATCGGCCCGGCAACAGAACTGGTGCCCGAATGGGTAGAGCACGTGTTGACCGAATAAAGCCGACGCGCTTTGACGTGAAGATGGCGGCGCATTGGGGCCGCCTGATGCCGATCAGATAATGACGGCCATCCATGCTTTCTGTTTGTGATAGATGGAAAAAGCCCGGCGGTTTGACCATGGTCAAGTTTCATGCCTGTTGGCGAAAAGCGGCATGGTGCCAAACGCCACCGTCAAGTCCCAGAAACAGAATTGGCCCCGCCAATACTGGCAGGGCCTAACTCTAAAACACCCAAGGGCGATGGATCAGGCGTTTGCAGCCTGCGCCTTGGCAATCTCTTTTTTCACTTTCAAAACGCCGGGCGACAGCTCGACATCTTTGGCTTTCGCCAGAAACGCGTCCAGACCACCACGGTGATCAACACTGCGCAGCGCATGCGCCGAGATGCGCATCTTGATGCCACGCCCCAGTGTTTCGGACTGCAGCGTCACATCGTTCAGGTTCGGCAGATACCGACGACGTGTTTTGTTGTTGGCATGGCTGGAGTTATTGCCAACCATTGGGCCTTTTCCGGTCAATTCGCAGCGGCGCGACATGGTGTCATCCTCGTCTTATCGTTGAAGGCCGGCAGGCCCGATCATAACATATGGTCGCCGCACAGGCAGCGTCCCGAATTCTGTTGGCAGTGGTTAGGCGGAATCGCCCCCCCCGTCAAGGGGCCGGACGCCTGTTTCCCCGCCACATCGCCAGAGTCTGCCCGCCTGTGGCAAGGATTGGCCGGCAAATCCAGCCACACACCCACTTTGCGTATCTTCTGGCTCAAAATATCCCGGGGTGAGCGTTGAAACCGTTTCAGGTTTCAACGCGAGGGGCTGGCCCCTCAATCGGCACCCTCCCCGCCCAGGAATCCACCCGATTGACGCGCCCAAAGGGCAGCATAGACGCCCCGTTGAGCCAGCAATGCATCGTGGCTTCCATCCTCCACCACGCGCCCCTCATCCATCACAACAATGCGATCCATCTGCGCGATAGTGGACAGACGGTGGGCGATTGCGATCACCGTCTTACCTTCCATCAGGCCAAACAGCGTATCCTGAATGGCGGCTTCCACCTCGCTATCCAGCGCCGAAGTGGCTTCATCCAGAACCAGAATCGGCGCATCTTTCAGGATCACCCGTGCAATTGACACACGCTGGCGCTGACCACCGGACAGTTTCACCCCCCGCTCGCCAACCTGCGCATCATAGCCCGCACGCCCATCGCGATCCTTAAGGTCGCAGATAAAGCCATGCGCTTCGGCCCGTTTCGCTGCCGCCAGCATCTGCGCCTCGCTGGCTTGCGGGCGGCCATAGAGGATATTGGCACGGATCGAGCGATGTAAAAGCGAGCTGTCCTGACTGACCATGCCAATGGCCTGCCGCAGCGAGGTCTGCCGCACCGTGCTGACATCCTGCCCATCAATCAGGATCTGCCCGGCTTCGGCATCGCGAAACCGCAACAACAGATTAACCAGGCTGGATTTCCCCGCCCCCGAACGCCCTACCAATCCCACGCGCTGCCCGGCCGGTATATGCAAGGAAACGCCGTTCAACCCACCATGCCCCTTGCCATAGTGATGCGTCACATCGCGAAATTCGATTTCCGCCGCGCGCACCTTCAGTTTCGGCGCATCGTCTGCGTCCACCACGTCATGCGCAACCGCGACCGAGCGCAAGCCTTCGCGGATTACACCCCCATGCTCAAACATCCGGATAATCACCCACATGATCCAGCCCGACATCCCGTTCAACCGAACGGTCAGCGCCATGGCAGCGGCCACTTCTCCTACCGAAACGCGCCCCGCCTGCCACAGCAAGATCGCGGGCACCAACATGCCAAGGATCAGCAATCCGTTGATAATGTTCAACCCAAAGCTCAACTCTGTCATCAACCGCAAAAAGCGTTGAAACCGCAGGCGCAGACGGCGCATTGCCGACAGGACATAGCGTTCTTCGGCCCCTTCATCGGCAAAAAGCTTGATCGTTTCGATGTTGGAATACGCATCGACCACCCGCGCCGTAACGGTTGATCGCGCATCCGACCATTTTTCCGACGCCGCGCCGACCCGGCGTGCAATGTAAACTGTATAGCCCGCATATACGGCCACCCAAGCCAGCAACGGCAGGGCCAATATCGGGCTGACTCCGGCCAGAATAATTGCAGCGCCCAACACATAGGTGATCGCATACCAGACGCCCTCGAACGCCATATAGGTGCCGTCCTCAACCGCTTCCCCCAATTGCATCACCCGGTTGCTCAGCCGTCCGGCAAACTCGTTCTGGAAAAAGCCGGTGGATTGCCCCAACAAATGTTTGTGTGCGCGCCAGCGAACTTGTTCTTGCATGTTCGAGGCCAGCATCTGTTCCATCAACAGATGGTTCAGGCCAATAGCCATTGGCCGAACAGTCAACACAAACAGCCCCGCCAGCAATAATTCGGTGCCGTGGTTCACCATCAGAGTGTCAGGCGAGTTCGCCCCCAGCAGGTCAATCACCCGGCCCGAGTAAAAGATCAGGCCGGTTTCGATCAACGCCACGACCATGCCGGTCACAGCCAACACAATCATCCATTTTCGAAACGGGCCATAATGGGTCTTCAGATAAGCCCATAACGTCGCTGGCGGCGTTGCTGTGGACGCGGGAGCAAATGGATCAACAAGGTTTTCAAATTTTTTATACATGACGGACGCCTAAAAAAGAGCGTTAAAAACTGGCACATTGATGTGCGGCGGTGCATTTCGCAGCCGCCCATACGGGATGTCGGCTGCGTTAGAAGCAGATAAACCAGATCCCGTAGTACATAGTGCAGCCTCCGTTCATGTTGCGCCCTTAATAGCGCGAACCGGGCCCGTCTGTCACCTTTGTGTTTCGCCAATCTGCCTTAGCAGTTGCGCGGCGGCCACAGATGGCGTCACGTGCCCCGCTGCAACCTCATCCCCCAAAGCCTGCATCGCCGCGCGTGCAGGACCAGTTTGGAGGCGCGCCAACAGGCCTTGGCGCACTTCTTCGGCAAACCAATAGCGGGCCTGTTCGGCACGACGTGCAGCCCAGTGGCCAGTATCGCGTCGCCATTCTGTCAGGGCCTGCATTTCGTCCCAAGCAGAGGTCAGCCCCGACATTTCCAGCGCCGACACCATCATCGCCTTGGGAAAACCTTTGGGATCTTGCGGGCGTTTGCGCAGCAGCCGCAATGCCCCGGCGTAATCCGCGCAGGTTCGCGTGGCCGTGGCTTTCAGATCTCCATCTGCCTTGTTGATCAGGATCAGGTCGGCGATTTCCATGATACCGCGTTTGACGCCTTGCAATTCATCCCCGCCCGCCGGGGCAAGCAACAGCAAGAACAGGTCCGACATTTCGGCCACGACGGTTTCGGATTGCCCGACACCTACGGTCTCAATCAACACCACGTCGTATCCGGCAGCCTCACACAGGGACACGGCCTCACGGGTGCGGCGCCCCACCCCCCCCAGATGTGTCTGGCTGGGAGAGGGGCGGATAAAGGCATTTGGATCACGGCTTAGCAAGTCCATGCGCGTCTTATCGCCCAGGATCGACCCGCCCGATCGCGCCGAACTGGGATCAACCGCAAGAACCGCCACGCGCAGTCCCTGCGAGGTCAGCATGCCACCGAACCCTTCGATAAAGGTCGATTTACCAACGCCGGGCGTGCCCGACAGGCCAATACGCAACGCTTGGCGCGGCTGTCCGTCCGGGCCTGCGGTTTTCAGACGTTCGATCAGATCAACTGCTATGGCGCGATGATCTGTGCGGCTGCTTTCAATCAGAGTGATGGCGCGCGACAGGGCGCGACGTTCCCCTTTGACAATCCCGGCCTCAAGCTGTGCAATATCGATTGTCATAGTGCCCCCCTTGCAACTGGCGCATTACATGGCGCGGCATACGGGGATTTGTCCAGCCCGCACGCGCGGGTTTTTATCAGTATAGGAGAGTCCATGTATCGCACCGTTCTGCTTCGCACTGTTTTGGGGATCGCATTGGGATTGATGGGTCTGGCCAATCCTGCCACTTCCGACACGCGCGCCACATTCGATGTCCGCATGCTGGGCCTAACGCTGGGCCAGATGAAGATCAGCGGCACTGAAGACGGCGGCGGTTATGGCGTAGCCTCGAATTTCGCAACCACCGGATTGGGGCGTATGGCACGCGCCAGCTTTGCCCTGATGGCGCAGGGCCGCATAGAAGGCGGTAAGCTGCGCCCACATCGCTATGATGAACAGATCAACACCGGGGATCGCCAATCCACAGTACAGTTGCGCTATCGCCGGGGCGTGCCGCGCATTACCGGGGGCAGCGTCTTGCAAGAGGTGGCTGGTGATCCCGACGCGCTGAACCCCGCGCAGCAGGGTGGCACGCTGGACCCGCTTTCGGCGCTGTATTCTGCGCTCCGCGATCAACCCTCTGCGAATCTGTGCCGGATTGATGTGTCCGTGTTTGACGGCAAACGACGCTCGCGCATCCGCATGACCGGGCGCAGCGAGTCAGCAGACCCTGAAGCGGGCCGTATCGTCACTTGCACCGGGGCCTATACCCGCATCGCCGGATTTTCAGCCTCGGCAATGAAACGTCAGACGACCTATCCATTCACCGTAACCTATCGCCCCGCAGGCGCATTGATGCAGGCCGTGCGTATTTCCGTGCGCACGAACTATGGCATGGCGGACCTAAAGCGGCGATAAGACCCGCATGACACCTGACGATCTCCCTATCCATGATGCCCTGCCTTCGCTGTTGGACGCGCTGCGCGCGCACAAGCGCGCGGTTTTACAGGCCCCGCCCGGCGCGGGCAAAACCACTGTGGTGCCGCTGGCCCTGATGCAGGCCGGGCTGATCAAAGACCGGATCATCATGCTGGAACCCCGCCGTCTGGCCGCACGCGCCGCTGCCGAGCGGATGGCCCAGACCTTGGGCGAACCCGTCGGCCAGAGCGTCGGCTATCGGGTACGCGGCGAGTCCAAGGTAAGCAATGCGACCAAGATCGAAGTCGTAACAACAGGCATTCTGACCCGGCGCATTCAAAACGATCCCGAGTTACAAGGCATCGGCGCAGTTTTGTTTGATGAGTTTCACGAACGCAGCCTTGATAGCGACCTTGGGCTGGCCCTGTGTCTGGAAATCGCAGGCGCGCTGCGCCCCGATCTGCATCTGCTGGTGATGTCGGCGACATTGGACGCAGCCCCCGTGGCCGCCTTGATGGATGACGCGCCGTTGATCACGTCCCAAGGGCGCGCCTTTCCGGTTGAAACACGCTGGCTGGAACGGCCCCTCCCCCGCAAGACCCGTCTGGAACAGGCGCTGGCCGATCTGACCTGCACCGCGTTGAGTGAAACCAGCGGCGGTGTTTTGATCTTTCTACCCGGTGAGGGCGAAATCAGACGGCTGGAAGGGCTGTTGGCCCCGCGTATCGGTCCTGAATGCCAGCTGCGCCCGCTTTACGGTGCGATGGAGTTTGCCGCCCAGCGCGCGGCAATCGCGCCTGTCACTTCCGGGCGCAAGATCGTGCTAGCCACATCCATCGCCGAAACATCTTTGACGATCGAAGACATCCGCGTGGTGATTGATGGTGGGCGGGCGCGGCGGGCACGGTTTGATCCCGGCGCAGGTATGGCCCGTCTGGTGACCGATCCGGTCAGCCGCGCCGAGGCAACCCAACGGCAAGGCCGCGCAGGACGTGTCGCGCCCGGCGTCTGTTATCGGCTATGGACGCGCGGCGAAGAAGGCGCGCTACCCGCTTTTCCGCCCGCCGAAATCGAGGCCTCTGATCTGGCGCCACTGGCGCTGGAACTGGCGCTGTGGGGGGCGCCCCCCGAAGACATGCCGTTTCTAACGCCCCCCAACCCCGGCAGCTTTGGCGAGGCGCAGGCGCTGCTGCGAATGCTGGGGGCACTGGATGATGGGAACCACATCACGCCTCATGGCCGCGCATTGGCAGCCCTGCCCCTGCATCCGCGATTGGCGCATATGTTGGCCGTGGCAGGTCCGGATGCTGCGCCGCTGGCGGCACTGCTGTCGGAACGTGATCCCTTGCCGCGCAACGCACCTGTCGATCTGGCCCTTCGCCTGAAGGCCCTGCACTCCCCCAAGGGGCAGCATGCCTTTGCGCCCAACCGCGCAGTACTGGCCCGCATCACACAAGAGGCCAAGCGCCTGAAGTCTCAGGTAACTTCCCGACCAAGCGAACTTTATAGCGACGCTGAAATGGCGGCCCTTGCTTATCCTGATCGCATCGGCCTGCGCCGCCCCGGCGACATACCCCGCTTTATTCTGTCCGGCGGCAAGGGGGCCGTTCTGGACGAAGCTGACACATTGGCCAACCAGCGCTTAATTGTCGTAACCGACACCGATGGCAACCCGCGCGAGGCCCGCATCCGTCAGGCGATTACCCTACCCGATGCCGCCCTGCGCCGCCTTTATGATGACCAGATCGCGTGGCATGACGTTTGCGACTGGTCCCGGCGCGACCGCCGCGTGATCGCCCGCCAGCACGAACGTTTTGGTGCGTTGGTTCTGGATGACCGAATTTGGAAAAACGTACCCAGCGACAAGGTGGCACGTGCCATGCTGGACGGGGTGCGTGATCTGGGCCTCAGCTGGACCGATGCAGCCCGACGTTTTGTTGCGCGCGTGCATCTGTTGCGTGATGGCGGGGAAGACCTGCCAGATATGGGCGATGACGCCTTGCTGGAGTGCGCCGAGGATTGGCTTTTGCCCTATATCGAAGGCCTGAAAACCGCGCAGGACTGGAAACGGTTCGATATGTTGGAGGCGCTACGTGCCAGCCTGACATGGGATCAGATGCAAGCATTGGATCGTGCCGCGCCTGCGCATTTCACCACGCCGCTGGATCGCCGCATTCCGATTGATTATGCAACCGACCCGCCCGAAATCCAGTTGCGCCTGCAAGAGATGTTTGGCCAGACAACACACCCCACCGTGGGCAACACCCCCTTGCGCGTCACATTGCTGTCACCAGCCGGGCGGCCCGTCCAGACCACGCTGGACATCCCCGGTTTCTGGGCCAGTTCCTATGATGATGTGCGCCGCGATATGCGCGGACGCTATCCGCGACATCCGTGGCCCGAAGACCCGACACAAGCGGATCCAACCCTGCGTGCGAAGCCCCGAAAATAGGTGCATTTCCTGCTAATATTTGCAACTTCTGCACCAAGCACGTATATACAATGTCATAATAAGAAACGTGAACAGACCAAGTACAGGTGGTTACATGACATTTAGCTTGAGACAAGCTTGGACTGATATGGTCCAGCCGATACTGAAACGTCCGCGCGACATTCAGGTTGCCGCTCTATGCTGGCGTGAACACAAAGGCCGCACCGAGGTGCTGTTGATCACCAGCCGGGATACGGGCCGCTGGATTTTGCCCAAGGGCTGGCTCATTGACGGGCTGGATGGCCCGCGATCCGCATTGCAAGAAGCCTGGGAAGAGGCCGGCGTAAAAAAGGCTGATCTGATCGAAGAACCCATCGGCAGCTTTGACTATGACAAGCGGCAGGACAGTGGCTATGATATTCCCGTCGAGGCGCGTGTTTACAAGGTGCATGCGCTCAAACTGGTTGATGACTTTCCCGAGGCCGAGGAACGCACCCGCAAATGGGTAACTCCCCAACAGGCCGCAACCATGGTGCGAGAACCGGGGCTACAGGCAATACTGCGCAGTTTATAGCCACAGGGCACTTTCCCCAGTTACATTCCTGTCACAAATGCATTGATCCGAGCGCGAAACCTGTCTAGGGCGAAGTCCTAGCAAAATGTTGTACACATGATCTGGCTTGGCTGTCAGCGTGTGAACGACGTTGCCCTTTGTACGTTGCGCGCAGGCTGACTGTCTTTCGTGCGTTACGACAAGGTGAAACGCTTGACACAGGTGGACAACCCTTGGCCAAAACTCCCGACACACGCAACTGGAACACAATCGACAAAGATCTAAGCCGCATATCACATGTTGAGAATGCAGCCAGCTATGTCGGAAAACCTATGGTCGCCATTGGCATCTCCATGGTTTTCATGTTGTTTGCCGGGCTGGCCGCTTTGATCCTGCTGGGCCACACGCCAGTCAATTACATCGTTATCGCCGCAGCGGTTTTCGGGGCCTATATGGCGCTGAATATCGGCGCAAATGACGTGGCCAATAACATGGGCCCCGCCGTTGGGGCCAATGCCCTTTCCATGGGCGGGGCCATTATTATTGCGGCCATATTTGAAAGCGCCGGTGCGCTTTTGGCCGGTGGGGATGTTGTCTCGACCATCTCAAAGGGCATTATTGATCCCGCAGGCGTGGCCGACACCCGAACATTCATATGGGCAATGATGGCAGCGCTGATTTCGGCAGCGCTATGGGTGAACCTTGCGACCAAGATCGGCGCGCCTGTGTCCACCACCCATTCGGTCGTGGGGGGCGTGATGGGTGCGGGAATCGCCGCCGCTGGTCTGGCGGCGGTCAATTGGCCAACGATGACCGCAATCGCGGCAAGTTGGATCATTTCGCCGCTGCTGGGTGGATTGATTGCCGCCGCGTTTCTGGCCCTGATCAAAAACCGCATCATGTACCAAGAAGACAAGATCGCAGCCGCCCGCAAATGGGTGCCGATCCTGTTGGGCATCATGGCGACAGCCTTTGCCGCCTATCTGGCGCTGAAAGGTCTGAAACGGATTTTCACAATCGACATGACGAGCGCCCTTCTTATCGGCGCGGTCATCGGTTTGCTGACATGGCTCATCACACGGCCCTTGATCCACCGTCAATCCGAGGGGCTGGAAAACCGCAACAAGTCGCTCAAAGCGCTGTTCAGCATGCCCTTGATTTTTTCGGCTGCGCTGCTGTCATTTGCACATGGCGCGAACGACGTGGCAAACGCGGTTGGCCCTCTGGCCGCGATCGTGCACGCCTCCGAAGCAGGCGACGTGGCCGCCAAGGTGGCCATCCCGATGTGGGTGATGGTAATCGGGGCGTTCGGTATCTCGTTCGGCCTGTTCCTGTTCGGGCCCAAGCTGATCCGCATGGTTGGCAGCCAAATCACAAAACTAAACCCGATGCGGGCCTATTGTGTCGCCCTGTCGGCGGCCATCACCGTGATCGTGGCCAGTTGGCTGGGACTGCCGGTCAGTTCCACCCATATTGCAGTGGGCGGCGTGTTTGGCGTCGGGTTTTATCGAGAATGGCATATGGAGCGCCGTCGCGCCAAACTGCCCGCGTCCCCGATGCGCGCAGCCCCCGCCCCCGAAGAACGCCGCCACCGCAAGCTGGTACGCCGCAGCCACTTCCTCACCATTATCGCGGCTTGGGTCATTACGGTGCCTGCGGCCGCGCTGATGTCGGGCGTTATTTTTGCGCTGCTGAATCTCACGATGGGCTGACCCCATAGGTCACCCCATCGCGTTAACCTGCAGGACGCGCGTAAAGCGTGTCCAACCGCGCATGCGTTAATCGCAGGCGGCGGTGACGATCATTTCGACCTTCAAAGTGTCGCGGGCCAGCTTGGCCTCGCCGCAGGCACGTGCTGGGGCTGCCCCTTCGGGCATCCAATCGTCCCAAACGGCGTTCATTTCCGCAAAATCGGACATATCCGACAACCAGATGATCGTCTGTAGGATGCGATCCTTGGATGTCCCAGCCCGTTCCAGCAACGCATCAACGCGCGACAGGCAGTCGCGCGTCTGATCGGCGACAGTGGCACCCTCGCCCACCTGACCGCACAGATAGACGGTGCCATTATGCTTGACGATCTTGCTCATCCGCGCGTTCGTTTCGATACGCTCAATCATGTCGTTCACTTTCATTGGTTTGTGTTGTCATTTTGGAGAGCTCCCCCAATGTCACGGGCTTGATCGGTGCCCGCACCCGGTAAGCTCCGGTTTCGTCGTAGGTTTTGCCATTTGCCTGCGCCAAAAGTTCCGTCACAGTCAGCCCGCAATAACGCCCCTGACACGGCCCCATCCCGGCACGGCTAAAGGCCTTGGTCTGATTTGGCCCTGTACAGCCAAGCGTAGCACAGGCGCGGATATCACCGGCGCGCACCTCTTCGCAACGGCAGATGATTGTGTCATCCGCCGGGGCCAGCGCCCCGGCAAAAGGCGGATAGGCCGCGTCCAGAAACGGACGCGCGGCCAATTCTACAGACTTTGCGCGGCGCAAGATTGCCGCCTGCGCATCGCGCTGATCTGCGGCCATCGCCCCCAAATCCGTTGCAATATCCAGCGCCGCAATCTGCCCTTCCAGCGCGGCGGCCTTGGCACCCGAAATACCCGTGCCGTCCCCGGCCAGAAAAACCGATGTCTGGGGCGACCGCCCCCAATCATCCCGCTTGGGCACGAAACAGTGCTGGGCAGCGTCCCAGTGATGGGGAATGTCCAATGCACGCGCCATTTGCGTGTTCGGCACGACGCCGTGATGCAACAGAACTGTCTGACAGATCAAACGGTGACGTTTTCCGGATACTGTAAAGCTGACTGCCTCGGCACGCCCCTCGCCCTCTACGGCGATCTCGCTGGCAGCGGTAAACCTTTGCACGCCTGCCTGTCTCAAGGTGCGGATCATCGACAGGCCTTTGACCAAATAGCGCCAGCCCCGCAACGCATTTGGCAGGTGGCGCGCGGCACGCAAGCTGTGCGCCCGTGTCTGCGTTTCGATCAATGCCAACGGCGGATGCCCCGCGCGCACCATCTGAGACGCAATCAGGTATAGGAGTGGCCCCGCCCCGACCAAAACCGCCTGTGCAGGCAGAACGCCCGATTGTTTCAACAAAATCTGCCCCGCGCCTGCGGTCATCACCCCCGGAAGAGTCCATCCAGGCAAGGGCATCGGGCGCTCCAGCGCACCTGTGGCGATCAGGATGCGCTTTCCGGTAACAACATGCGCTCCGCCCGCCTGCAGATACCCAACACGCGTGCCCTCTTCGATGATCCACACGGTCGCGCCTGCGATATGGCGAATATTGTCATGGGCAAGGGCGCGGGTCAGATGCAAACCGTCCGTATAGTCCTTGCCCAAAATATCGCCCCGCGCGCTGGCAACAATATCGACATCACGATAAATCTGCCCACCAGCGCGGTGCTGTTCGTCCAGGATGGCAACCGTCAGTCCGGCATCAGCAGCCAGACGAGCGCCCGCCATGCCAGCGGGGCCGGCCCCGATAACAATCAAATCAACTTGCATCATTTTGCCCTGCGGTTTTGGTCCGGCGTATCACCAAGCCTTCGGTCACCTGTTGCATGCAGGCCTGCCGTGTCACCCCGTCAATATCCACCAGACAGTCAAAGCACGCCCCCATCATACAAAACGCACCGCGTGGTGCCCCCGATACAGGCGTTTTGCGCAGGGTGTGAACGCCTGCAACCATTAGCGCCGCAGCCAGATTTGCGCCCAAAGGAAGGTCCAAAGGCTGGCCGTCAAACTCGACCCGCACAGTGCGCGATGGTGGCGTCAATTCAAGAAATGTCAAAGCGGTGCTCACCGAAAACCTCCAAATCTGGGGCCGTGTCCGTTTCTTCCAGCCAATCGGTCAAAAGCCGGGCATGGGCCGCCGCCAATGTGATGCCACTATGACAGGTCACTAGGCTGGCACCGGGCATGGTGGGGCTGCGTTGATAGATCGGCAATCCGTCGGGCGACAAAACCCTAAGCGCCCCCCAACTACGTACCATTTGCGCACGCGCCAACGCGGGAAAGGCGCGGATCGCATCCGAGGCCATCCCAGACAGCCCGCCCGACGTTACCCCGTCATCCAACCCAGTTTCCTCGTTCGTCACCCCGATCTGAACGCCACCTTCAGTCACCTGACGCGCCACCAAGGACGGACGGTTGATCAGCTTGGGCAGTTTTTCGGTGATCATCACCTGCCCGCGTTGCGGCCGCACCGGTGCCTTAAAGCCCAGTTTCGGCCCCAGTTGCGCACTGCCCAATCCGGCAGACAACACAACCTTGCCCGCATCCACCACCGTGCCATCGGCACAGGTCACGCGAAATCCGTCCCGATTGGTGACGTCGACCACCTGTTGTTCATTAAGTATTACGCCTCCACGGCGTCGCACATCGTCAGCCAAAGCGCGGAGTAATTTCAGAGGGTTGGCGTGACCGTCCTGATGATGCAAAATCGCGCCCGCCACCTCTGGTCCTATGTTTGGCTCTTCGCGGCGCAGGGCATTGCGCCCCAAAACCTCATAGGGGTAATTGCCACCCAGTTTTTCCTTCAGGACATCGTATTTGCGAACAGTGTCATGCAGGGTTTCTTCGTCAAAATGCAGGTCATACCCGCCCTTTTGCTCAAGCCCGGGGTTATGCCCGGTCGCATCCGTCAGTTCATCTGCAAACTCACGCCATGCAGCTGCCGAGGCCTGACTCCATTGGGCATAGCGGGGTTGCGCCATTCCCTTGGATTGCACCCAGACCAAACCGAAATTGCCACGGCTGGCGCGAAAACTGCCATCGTCGCCATCCAAAACGGCCACGGTGCGCCCTCGCCCCAGAAGGCCCCAAGCAACGGACAGTCCGACAACGCCCCCGCCGATTATCGCATAGTCGTATTCCATCACGCTTCCAGCACCGATGTCTTCGTCAAATGCCCGAACCGCGGCGTCTATGCGCGGTCCGGGCGTCGGGATTATTCGGCGGCTGCGACCTGATCCAGAATATTCTGGCCCCATTCTGCACCAACATCCTCCAGAACCTGTGGCCACACTTCGGCGCGGACCTTGGCGGCCATACCGGCAAGCTCTTCATCGCTTAGGGACACAACGGTTGCGCCCAGATCATCGGCCAGACGTTGTTCGTTCTTGGCCTGATCCGATTCCGCCACGACCCAGCGTTTTTCGGCGAACTCGGCGGCCTTTTCGCGCAGGATCGCCTGATGCTCATCGCTGAGTTCAGCAAGGCTTTCGTTGGAAATGATCAGATACCAGACCTCAAAGTGGGTATTGGCCGGAATATACGTCTTGGTCACGTCCCGGAACGACGCATAATAGCCTTCGGCTCCCGACCCGATCACACCGTCAACCACACCTGTCTGCACGGCAGTGAACGCCTCGGCGAATGGAATGGGCGCGGGGATGTATCCAAGTGCCTCGCCCAGCAACTGAAAGCTTTTGATTCCGGGAACGCGCACTTTGATCCCTTTTGGATCGGTTTTGCCGGGATCCTTAGCGTCGATATTCAGGGCAATCCCACCGAAATATACCGGATAGGCCGCCAGCATGGTGATATCTTGGGTGGCATAAAGCTCGGCCATGGTTGTGCTAAGCACACCACCGGGGCCATAAATCGCCTTTGCCTTGGACCAGTTTTCAGCCAGATACGGGAACGAGCTGATCTGGATACGGCGGTCAGCCGCCGCGCCAGCAGGCTGAACAGCCATGTCGATGGCCCCAACCGAGATACGTTCCTGCACTGATGTATAATCACCCAAAGCGTTGGCCGCGAAGATTTTCAGGTCCAACTCGCCATCGGTCGCCTCGGACAGCGCCGCCGACAAGTCTTTGACTTCCATATCAATGGTCGTGCCTTGGGGGCGGACGTGGCTGATTTTCAGTGTCTCAGCAATAGCGGGCGACAGCATGACCATCGACGCCAGTGCTGATGCGATAAGTGTTTGTTTCATATTCATTACTCCTTGTTGGATGCGTTTATTTTTCAGGGTTTTCAGTAGCCAAACAGGCGCGGCAGGAACAACGACAGGTCCGGCCAGAACGAGGTCAGGAACACGACCGGAACATAGCCGGTGACAATCAGGAACATCGCGGGCGGTATCACCTTGGTGACTTTGACCTTGCCGATACGCGCACCCAGATACAGGATCGACGCATAGGGCGGCGTGACCCCACCCATGGCTGTATTCACCCCCATGATCGCCGCAAATTGTACCGGGCTAATCCCCAGTGCGACCATCAAGGGCAACAGCAGTGGCGCAATCAGAATGATCGCGGTGGCATCATTGACGACCATCCCCACCAGAAACAGCAGGATGTTGATCAGGATCAGCAACAGCACCTTGTTTTCGGTGATCGCAAAGATCGACGACACGATCTCTTGTGGCACGCCTTCAAACACGAAGATTTGGCTCAGGATCATCGAAAAGACGATCATCATCATGATCGTTCCAACCGCCGTGGCTGATTCCTTGCCCGCCGACAGAAAATTATCCCAACGCAGGCCCTTGTAGATCAGGAAACCAACCGGGATCGCATAAACCACCGCCAGCGCCGCTGCCTCGGTCGGGGTGACGATACCGCCATAGATACCGCCCAGAATGATGACCGGCATCAACAGCGCGGGAAAGGCATGGATGCCTGTTTCGGTCAGCTTGCTGGTCAATTCGCCAAAAGACGGTTTGTCATCCAGAACCAGATCGAATTTGCGGCTCATCCATAGGTTCACCACCGAAAAGCTGCACATGATCAACAGACCCGGGCCCAACGTGGCGAGAAAACAGGCCAGAATCGAAGTATCCGTGACCCAGCCATAGATGATCATCGTCACCGATGGCGGGATCAAAAGGCCCAGAATGGACGAATTGGCGATCAATGCGGTCGCATATTCACGAGGATAGCCGCGCGCCTCCATTTCGGGGATCAAGATTGGGCCGATCGCCGCAATCCCGGTCAGCCCAGAGCCGGAAATCGCACCGATCACCGCGCAGGACACTGCCGCCACAATGCCCAGTCCGCCCCGAACGTGGCCGACAAAGCTGTTGACGAAGCGCAGCAACGCAGCCGCAATCCCGCTTTCGGACATGATCGACCCGGCCAGAACAAACAGGGGAATGGCCAGAAGAATGGGATTGGACAGCTGCTGCATCCCCCAGTTCATGTTGCCCTTCATGGTCACGTCACCGACATAAACCATCACCATCAACGCCCCGCCAAAGCAGTAGGGCAATGGCACGCCAAGGGTCAGCAATATCACCAGAACGGCGATGGCAAGCAGGGCGACTTCAATCATTGGGAAACTCCGGCATTAAGCGAACGGATGTGACGGACAAGGTGCATCGCCGTGTAAAGCATCATCAAAGCCAGACCGACGACCAGCGACACGTCCGAATAGAATGTCGGAAAATACAACGTCGGGCTTTCGCGCCAGACCCGCCACGCATAGGTGGTATAGTTCCATGCCCAAGACATCAGCCACAGACCGATAATCAGGCTGCAAACCTCGCCGATCAGCGCAAGGATAACGTGCTGTCGTTCTGTTTTCAGGAACAGTTCCAACACATTGGCGCGGATGTGATTGTCTTCGCGTGATGCATTGACAGCGCCCAGAATATACAGCCACAGCGTAGGGTAGAGCATCATCTCTTCCAGCCCCATCACAGGCACCTGAAAGACATAACGCGTGACCACCTGAACGAACTGGCCAAAGGCCACTACGATAATCAAACCCGTCAGAATAATGCGTGTTGCCCGTTCCACCAGCCACCCTCCAGTTCTGTCGGAAAGTTGTTGATTTTGTCAGCCATTAAGTCAAATTTGAAATATCGTCGATATCATAGAGTTACTTTATGTCAGAAATTCCAAACCTGACCATTCGTCAGCTACAAACCTTTACCGCTGTGATGCGTAGCGGCTCGATTACCGAGGCCAGTCGGATCTTGGGTCGTACCCAACCCGCAGTCAGCGCAATGATCATTTCGGTCGAACGTGAGCTGGGCCTACGTCTATTCGTGCGGGATCGTCGCCGCCTAACCCCCTGCCCCGAAGCCTATTATTTTCTGGAAGAGGCGGAAGAAGTGTTGGAACGGTTGGGGCGGGCCGCACACACTATGTCCGAGCTCAAATCCTTGAATCGGGGCCGGCTGCGCATTGCCTGCCTGCCCTCGGCGTCAAATGTCTTTATGCCCGGATTGCTGGGCGAGTTCCTTAAGGACAAGCCGGGAGTCAAGGCTGACTTGATGATGCGCTCCTCTGTGGTAATCGAAGACCTGATCGCGTCGCAGGAATACGATATCGGATTGGCAGAACCGCCAAAACCGCGACCGTCCATCGTGATCGAAACCTTCCGGCTGCGCTATGTCGTTGCCCTACAAGCCCAAAGCCCGCTTGCCGCGCTCAAGCAGATATCCCCAGCGGACTTGGCCGGTTTTCCAATGGCAACTCTGTTTGATGGCCATTCGTCCTATATCAACCTCAAGCAGGCGTTTGACCGCTGCAACGCCCCACTGAACAGGCAGTTCATCTTGCGCACGGTTGAACCCGCGCTTGTATTTGTGCGCCAAGGATTATGCGCCTGTCTGGTGGATGACATTACCGCAGTCAGCCACCCATGGCCCGAGGTGGTCTATCGCCCGTTCTCAGAAGACCTCGGGAATGAAATTTCGCTGTTGAGGCCCAAGCACCGACCGTCTTCGACCTTGGCGGATGCGTTCTACAAAGTGGTCAGCGACAGTATTCGCGGATTTCAAGAAATGTGAAGGCAAAGCGCATTGCACTCGGCCCGTGATGGCCTATGTTTCGCGCTATGACCACTCCTGCGCCTCTGAACCTGATCAAGCTAAGCGTCGGCACCGACAGCGTCGATGATCTGATCGCGTGGCAGACAAACCCGCGCTCCCAAGGGGCGGACGGCACCCCAAGGCATGTCACGCGCATGTGGCCTAGACGCGACTCTGAATTGTTGAACGGCGGATCAATTTATTGGGTCATCCAAGGATTGATCCAATGCCGCCAGCGCATCATCCGTCTGGACGAGGTCATCCGCGAGGATGGCATCCGACGCTGTGGCATCATTCTGGACGGCGACATTATCCGCACCACGACCGTGCAAAAGCGCCCCTTCCAAGGCTGGCGCTATTTACCGGGGTCCGAGGCCCCAGTGGACCTTCCACGCGGGCGCGCCACCGAGGAAGCATTGCCGGCCAGCCTGTCCGCCGCATTGGCCGACATCGGCGTGTTGTAGATCGTTTTCCCTGCACGCCCCTCTACCCCGCGCAATGCGTTATTCAGCCAGATCTCTGGCACTGACATTCGCCAAACATGGTTGCAAAAGTAGGCCTGTGATCGGCGCGAAAACAAACGCAAGCGCGAAATCGCGCAAAACATAGCGTGATACCGCCGGCCACAACCGGCAAACTTATCATATTGTTCAGCAACAATATTTTCCATCCGTCGGCAAGAAACACCCCGCAAACTCCTCCAATCGGCCACATGCCGCGCACACCATCACATTCTGTTGATGGCGCGCGACGGGAACTCATATTGAAAACCGGACGTTTGTTGACGATCTCACCATCAAGCGCGGTCGTGAAAGGCCGCCTTGAACATTGAAAAAGGATACGAGCATGAAACGTTTCATTACTATGACCACAGCCGCCGCCTTGCTCTCGGGCCCGGCTCTTGCAGGATCACTTGAGGCCCCCGCCCCAGAACCGGTCATGGTGCCCGCAGCCGCACCCGTGGCTCCGGCCAGCCCCGACTGGACCGGATTTTACGGCGGTGTTCAGCTGGGCTATGGCGACATCGGATCGAACGTTGCGGGCCTGAGTGGCGATGGTTTTGTCGGCGGTGTGAACGCCGGATATGACTATGATTTGGGCAACTGGGTTGTTGGTGGGGGCCTGTCGTATGACTATGCCGATATCAGCCTTGGTGGCGGTTCAGACCTTGAAAGCATCTGGCGGGCGAAGGCGCGCGTGGGCTACAAAATCGGTGACGGCCTGCTCTACGGTGCGGGTGGTTGGGCCTATGCCGACACAAACAATCTAGGCAGCGAAGACGGGTATTTCGTTGGTGCCGGATATGAACATATGCTGGCCAACAACCTCACCATCGGTGGCGAAGTCCTGTACCACGAGTTTGACAACTTTGGCCCCTCATCGACCACCGATGTTGACGCCACAACATATCAAATACGTGCAACCTATCGCTTCTAAGCGGGCTGTGCGGCGATCTTTCGCTGCACAAAAACCCAAAGCGCGGTCCCGTTTCGGGGCCGCGCATCTTTCGTGTAGCCCTGTCGAAAACTTAGCCTCGCCCACTTAACGATCGGCCGCAAGAGACGCGTCTTAATCGACCCGCAAGCGGATCATCAGATCGCTCAGAGTGGCCCGATCTGACGCGCTTAACGTCGTACGCCGCGCACGAAACAGCGTTGCCTGACTGCGCAAGATCAGCCCATCATCCAGTATTTTCAGATGGTTGGCCCGCAACGTATCCCCTGTCGAGGTGATGTCTGCAATCGCCTCGGCGGTTTCGTTCTTGACTGTGCCTTCGGTCGCACCCTGACTGTCAATCAGAACGTAATCCGCCACGCCATGCGCACGCAAGAATTCGCGCACCAGCCGATGATACTTCGTCGCAATCCGCAACCGGTGCCCGTGCGCGGCGCGAAATGCTGCAGCGACCGCATCCAGATCATCCAGCGTGCCCACATCAACCCATGCCTGCGGCACGGCCAGCACAAGATCGGCCTGGCCAAACCCCATTTCCGCCAGCGCATCAACCTGCGTTTCCCAATCGCCCAGTGTCTCGCGAATAAGGTCCGTTCCCGTTACGCCCAGATGGATGCGCCCTGCGGCCAGTTCGCGCGGAATTTCCCCGGCGGACAACAGGATCAGTTCAACATTGTCGATCCCCTCAACCTGTCCGGCGTAATCCCG
The DNA here is from genome assembly GCA_027214255.1 of Roseovarius aestuarii. Classification (GTDB taxonomy): domain Bacteria; phylum Pseudomonadota; class Alphaproteobacteria; order Rhodobacterales; family Rhodobacteraceae; genus Roseovarius; species Roseovarius aestuarii_A. The sequence continues at coordinate 30,795 of JAPWHL010000014.1, read as the reverse complement.
ATCAGACCCCGCGCGGGCCAATGTGACCCCTCGTGCGCCAAACCAGTTGAATGTCTTTTCCATCAACCGCCCCTTGGACGGCACGCCTAGGCGAATGCTCATGCTGTTCCTCCTGCGGTCTGTCCCTTGGCAAGGCTCAGGGTCAGGCCTGGGCGGATAACCCCGCCCACAGCCGGAATTTCCAACCCCGCGCCCAATTGCCGGGTCAGCGCATCATACCGCCCGCCTGTCGCGACAGGCGGCAAATCGGGCCGGGTGTCACAGGTAAAGCCAAACACGAAACCATCGTAATATTCCATCTGGCTGCGCCCGAACGAGGCCTCAAACGGTAGGGTCTCAACGGTCACGCCGCGCTTGTCCAGCGCGTCAAGACGCGCAGCGAACAAGGCCACGGCACCGGCGATGGCGGGCATATCCACCGCAATGTCACGCAACCGTTCCAGCGCATGGGGACTGGCGGCACGGACGGCCAGAATGGCCTCGATCAACTGCACTTCCCGCTGCGAAATCGGGGGCGTGGCGGCATCCTCACGCAGGGTTTCGATCCGTGCGACAATTTCGGCCCGGCTGCGCAACCCAACAAAGGTGCCGGCCTGCGCTATAGGGTCGGCATGGGCCAACAGCGCCGCACGGCTGGGCGGAACCGGCAAGCGCCCTGCAAACCTGTCCATCAATTGACGAAACCGGCGAGGCCGCCAGATATGGCGGCGCAACGCCGCCTTACGCGCATCCGAGGTTTGCAAGCCCTCGACAGCGGCCATCAAGATTCCTATATCCCCTGTCGCCGCACGCAGCCGAAGCGGGGCCAGCGCATCATGGATAAGTGCAAAAACTTCGGCATCGGCACTGGCAGGGTCATCGCGGGCGAACACCTCGTAGCCGACTTGCATGTATTCGCTGGCGCGGGTCGGGTCGTCTTGCTGGCGGCGAAACACCTCACCGCTATAGGTATAGCGGGCTGGCTCAGCCCCGTGCGCCATATGCATCTGCACGACAGGCACTGTAAAATCCGGACGCAGCATTTGCTCACCGCGTAATGCGTCGCTGGTCACATAGGCGCGGGCGCGAATATCTTCGCCATATAGGTCCAGCAGCGCCTCGGCGGGCTGCAAAACAGCGGTCTCCACCGGTTGTGCGCCGGTGGCTTCGAACAGGGCGCGCAGGCGCGCGGCCTCGGCCCGGATAGCGGCAATGTCTGACATCAGCTGTGCAGGTCCAATATTTCGCGCACCTTTGCAACCAGATCGGCGCGGGGTACCTCGAATTGGCTGGGGCGTTCTTTCCACTCTTCCAATGTGGCGTTCTCTGCAATCTGCGCCCCAAGGATCAGATCCTTGATCTGCACCATGCCCGACGCATATTCATCCCCGCCCTCGATAATGGCCACGGGGCTGCCACGCTTGTCAGCGTATTTCAATTGATTGCCAAAATTCTTGGGATTACCCAGATACACTTCGGCGCGGATGCCCGCACGGCGCAACTCGCCGACCATGGCCTGATAATCGGCCATGCGCGCACGATCCATCACCGTCACCACCACGGGCCCCGGTGCCTCGCCGCCAACATGTCCCTTGGCGCTCAATGCGGCCAGCAGTCGGTCCACGCCGATGCTGACGCCCGTGGCCGGAACCGCCTGCCCGGTAAAGCGCTTGACCAAATCATCATAACGCCCGCCCCCGGCAACGCTGCCGAACTGGCGCTTGCGGCCCTTTTCGTCCAGAATTTCAAAGGTCAGCTCGGCCTCATAGACAGGCCCGGTGTAATACCCAAGACCACGCACCACCGAAGGGTCAATTTCGATCCGGTCCGGTCCATAGCCCTGCGCGCCCAGCAGATCAGCGATCTCGCTCAACTCGGCCACGCCTTCCAATCCCAGATCAGATCCACCAACAGCCGCGCGCAGATTCTCCAGCGTGCTTCCTGCATCCGCCCCTTTTGAGGTCAGAAACGCAATCACGGGCTCTGCCTGCGCCGGATTAAGCCCAACGCCGTCAATATAGGCCCCCGAAGCATCAAGCCGCCCCTTGCCCAGCAACTCGCGCACGCCCGCTTCGCCGACCTTGTCGAACTTGTCGATGGTACGCAAAACAGCATCGCGTTCGGGCCCGTCCTCAAGGCCCATAACCTCCAGAACACCATTCAACACCTTACGATTATTGACGCGCACCACGTAATCGCCCCGCGCAATCCCCACCTCTTCCAGACAATCGGCCAACATGGCGCAAATTTCCGCATCCGCGGCCACTGACGGCGCGCCAACAGTATCCGCATCACATTGATAAAACTGGCGAAACCGTCCGGGCCCGGGCTTTTCATTGCGCCAAACCGGCCCCATCGCATAGCGCCGATAAGGCGTAGGCAGGTCATTGCGGTGCTGCGCATAGACCCGCGCCAAAGGTGCGGTCAGGTCATACCGCAGCGCCAGCCAATCGCCCGGCTTATCCTCGCCACTGTCTTCCTGCCATGCAAAAACACCCTCATTCGGACGATCAACATCCGGCAGGAACTTCCCCAGTGCCTCCACCGTTTCCACGGCGGAACTGTCCAGCGCGTCAAACCCGTAGCGATGATAGACTTGGCCAATCCGGTCCAACATTTCACTGCGACGCGTTACTTCGGCCCCAAAGTAGTCACGGAACCCTTTTGGGGTTTCCGCCTTTGGGCGCGGTTTTTTCTTGGGCTTGGCCATGGCACGTCTCCGACGAAGGGCTTCTGCTGCGGCGGTCTAGCCCAAGCGCCGAAGCGGGGCAAGCCGCCCACCCCTTTCATCTTTCCATAAATACCTCATTGCACCACCGCTTGACGCAGATGCCGCGCTTGAATACGTCACGCGGTATGGAACATATCGAAGAAAAACTAGCCCACCTCATGCGTTCGGTCGATGACCTGTCCGACGTGGTCGCCCGCCAACAAACCGAAATCGCGCTGCTCACCCGGCGTGTTCAAATGCTGATGCAGCGCGAGGGCGAGCGCGACAGCGCCACGGGTGGCCACGTCACCCTCGGGGATGAGCGCCCGCCACATTATTGAAGCGCATCAGATATCCTCGACATCCATCACGCCGTTCAGGCTTTTGATTGCGCCTTTGATCTGAGGATTGACCGGATAGTCGCGCGGGGTTTTCAGGCTAACCTCACCGGGCAGGCCCTCGCCCATCAGGCACAGTTCGATCGGCCCCGGACGCACCGTGCGCGCTGCCTCGCGCGCATCTTCCAGCACCCTCGCCACCGAGGCTGCCGCCTCGGCGCTCTCCAGATAAATGCGCAAACCCATGCTCCCGGCATCGGCAACCACGCCATCAATCGGCGCGACCGAGCGCGCCAACAGCTTTAGCTGCTCTGATTCCATCGTCGCCTCGGCGGTGATCACCACCTGCGAACCGGTTTCCAGATGCGGGCGCGCCAATTCCAATGTATCCGAGAAAATCGTGACCTCGTAGCCACCCGTCGTGTCGCTCAGTTGGGCAAAGGCAAACCGGTTGCCCCGCGCCGATTTGCGCTCTTGTCGTCCTGCGACCACACCGGCCATCTTGACCACGCATGGCCCGCGTGCGGCCTGCATCGTCACCTCGTCCAGCGTCTTGACCTGCTTGCGTTTCAGCGCCGCCATATAGTCATCCAAAGGGTGGCCGGACAGATAAAATCCAACCGCCTTGAATTCTTCGGTCAAACGTTCGGCAGGCAACCAGTCATTCACCGGGCTCAGCCGCGGCTCGGGCAGGTCCTCGCCCGCCTCCCCGAACAACGACACCTGCGCCGAGTTTTTTTGATCGTGGATCGCGGCGGAATAATTCATCAGCGGTTCAATAGCTTCAAACACGCGGCGACGGTTGCGGTCAATTTCATCAAACGCTCCGGCACGCGCCAGCATTTCCAGTGGTCGCTTGCCAATGCGTTTCAAATCCACCCGCCGGGCAAAATCATAAAGCGTCGCAAACGGCTTGCCGATCCCGTTCCGGGCTTGCTCGGAAACCTCGCCTTGCATAGCGTCACCGCTGTGGCGCGCATCGACAATCAGGCGCATCGCTTCGACGCCCACATTTTTCAGTCCGCCCAGCGCGTAATGCAGGGCACCATCACGGACCACAAACGTCGCATCCGACCGGTTGACGCAAGGCGCGACCCAAGGCAGCTCCAGCCCCTTGCGGACTTCCTCAAAGTAAACCGACAGCTTGTCGGTCAGATGCATGTCGCAATTCATCACACCGGCCATGAATTCGACCGGGTGGTTGGTTTTCAGCCACGCTGTTTGATAGCTGACAACGGCATAGGCCGCCGCGTGGGATTTATTGAAACCGTAGTTGGCGAATTTATCCAACAGGTTCCAAACCTCGGTCGCCTTTTCCTTGTCCACGCCATTCTCGGCGGCCCCTTTCAGGAACTTGGGCCGCTCGGCATCCATCGCCGCCTGAATTTTCTTGCCCATTGCGCGGCGCAACAGGTCGGCACCGCCAAGGGAATACCCGGCCATTTCCTGCGCGATCTGCATCACCTGTTCCTGATAAACAATGATGCCTTGGGTTTCTTCCAGAATGTGATCGACCGACGGGTGCAGACCATCCTTTTCACTGATCCCGTTCTTGACCTCGCAGTACTTCGGGATGTTTTCCATAGGACCGGGACGATACAGGGCGACCAGAGCAACAATATCCTCGATACAGGTGGGTTTCATGCGCTTTAGCGCATCCATCATCCCCGAGCTTTCCACCTGAAACACCGCCACCGTCTTGGCGCGCGCATAAAGCTTGTAGGTGGCCTCATCATCCAAAGGAATCGCGCCGATGTCGTTCTCGGCCCCTTCGGGCGGTTGATACAGCTCGCGCCCATCGGCCGCGATATGCAAAGGCCGTCCACCGGCCAAAATCTGTTCAACCGCATTTTGCACGACAGTCAGGGTTTTCAGCCCCAAAAAGTCGAACTTGACCAGTCCCGCCTGCTCGACCCACTTCATGTTGAACTGGGTTGCGGGCATGTCCGAGCGCGGATCCTGATAGAGCGGCACCAGCGCATCCAGAGGCCTATCACCAATCACCACCCCGGCAGCGTGGGTCGAGGCATTGCGCAACAGCCCTTCAACCTGCATGCCGTATTTCAAAAGGCGGTCTACGACCTCTTCATTGCGGGCCTCTTCGCGCAGGCGGTCCTCTTGTGCCAGCGCCTGTTCGATGCTGACCGGTTTGACCCCTTCAACCGGAATCATTTTGGACAGGCGGTCGACCTGCCCATAAGGCATCTGCAACACGCGCCCAATGTCGCGCACTGCCGCTTTGGACAGCAGCGCACCAAAGGTGATGATCTGCCCCACACGGTCGCGCCCATATTTGCCCTGCACATATTGGATCACCTCTTCGCGGCGATCCATGCAAAAGTCGATATCAAAATCGGGCATACTGACCCGTTCAGGGTTCAGGAAACGCTCGAACAGCAGGCTATAACGCAGCGGATCAAGGTCGGTGATGGTCAACGCATATGCCACAAGGCTGCCCGCGCCCGACCCCCGCCCCGGGCCGACGGGAATATCGCGATCCTTCGCCCATTTGATGAAATCCGCAACGATCAGAAAGTAGCCGGGAAAGCCCATGCCCTCAATGATATCGAGCTCAAACTCCAGCCGTTTCTCGTATTCTTCCACGCTGGCTGCGTGCGGGATCACCTTTAACCGCTCAACCAGACCTTCGCGTGCCTGACGGCGCAATTCCTGTACCTCGTCATCGGCGAACTTGGGCAAGATCGGATCACGCCGATAGGCACCAAAAGCACAACGTCGCGCAATTTCGATGGTGTTTTCCAATGCCTCCGGCAAGTCAGCAAACAGAGTGATCATCTCGCTCGGAGATTTGAAATAATGCTGTGGCGTCAGACGGCGGCGCGGGGCGGATTGATCGACATAGGCCCCGTCCGCCACACACAACATGGCATCATGCGCCTCGTACATCTTGGATTGGGGGAAATAGACGTCATTGGTCGCGACCAGAGGCAAGCCCATCGCATAAGCCATCTCGACATGGCCCTGTTCGGTCAGACGTTCGGCTTCGGGGGCACCGCCGTCACCGGGGTGGCGTTGCAACTCAACGTACAGACGATCACCGAACATCGCGGCCATCTGCGTCATCAACGCTTGCGCCGCCGGGCGTTGACCCGCCCGCAACAACCGCCCGACGGGGCCATCCGGGCCGCCGGTCAGGCAAATCAATCCGTCAGAATACTGCGCCAGATCATCAAGCGTGACATGGGGAAGCTGCCCATCACCGCGCAGATACAGGCACGAGTTGAGCTTCATCAGATGCTCATACCCGGTTTCATTTTTGGCCAAAAGCACGATAGGTGCCGGTGGTTTTGGCCGCTCGCCCGGTGCAGGTGTCAGGTATTGTAGATCAATCTGACAGCCCATAATCGGTTGAATACCCGCCCCCGCCGCACCGACGGCAAATTCGAGAGCCGCAAACATGTTATTGGTATCTGTTACCGCGACGGCGGGCATTCCGGCATCGGCACACAGTCCCGGCAGCTTTTTCAGGCGTACCGCCCCTTCAAGAAGAGAATACTCGGTGTGGACGCGCAGGTGAATGAATCGGGCTGGATGTGTCATGGGCTTAGGGTAGCGCGAATTCCCTCGGGGGTGCAGCACAGAAATGTGCTGCGGCGGACAATTCCTGTCGTCAACATACGGCACGTCAGTGGCTTTCGCTCTGTACCTGCCGCGCACAGATCGCACAGCACTCAAAACATGCAGATGCGCCCGTTTGATACGTTGGAGAGGGTTGAGCGTGTATTACCCTTTGCCGCCCCGCCCCTGCTCTGCTAACAGGGACTACCCACGCCAAACCACTGCCATAAGAGAGACCCGCGTGACCGAGCCCCTTTTGCGCATTTCGGGCGTGACCAAGACCTATCCCGGCGTGATCGCCAACGAGGATGTCAGTTTGGACATTCACTCTGGCGAGGTGCACGCGCTGTTGGGCGAAAACGGCGCTGGCAAGTCGACTTTGGTCAAGATGATCTATGGCCTGATACGCCCCGATAGCGGCGGGATGCAGATGAACGGCGCGCCATTCACCCCGACGCAACCACGCGCGGCGCGGGCCGCTGGCGTCGGAATGGTATTTCAGCATTTCTCGCTGTTTGACGCACTTAGCGTCGCGGAAAACGTAGCTTTGGGCATGGAAGACCCACCCAGGCAGCGCGATCTGGCCGCACGCATTCAGGATGTGTCGCAGGCCTATGGCCTGCCTCTGGATCCACACCGCATCGTGGGTGATTTATCGGCGGGCGAACGTCAGCGGGTCGAAATCATCCGTTGTCTTTTGCAGGATCCACGTCTGTTGATCATGGACGAACCGACCAGCGTTCTGACCCCGCAAGAGGTGGACATTTTATTCCAGACTCTGCGCAAACTGACCGACGAGGGGGTCGCGATCCTATACATCAGTCACAAGCTGGAAGAAATCCGCAGCTTGTGTGAACGCGCGACAATCCTTCGGCGGGGCCGCGTTGTCGGCCAGTGCGTGCCACGCGACAGCAGTGCTCGTGAAATGGCGGAAATGATGGTGGGCAGCAGCTTTGCCGCGCCCGCCCGTACCCGGCGCGATCTGGGCGACGTGGCCTTGGAGGTCCGCGCCCTCAGCCTGCCACCGGCGCATGCCTTTGGGACCGCCCTGCGCGATATCAGCTTTGCGGTGCGCCGCGGCGAGGTTCTGGGCCTTGGCGGCGTGGCCGGAAACGGGCAAGATGAATTGCTGGCCGCCATATCGGGCGAACGGCGCGCGGCGCGAGACATGGTACACCTATCAGGTGATCCCATCGGGCATCTGGGGCCAGCAGCGCGGCGTGGCAAGGGCCTGCTGACCGTTCCCGAGGAACGGCTGGGCCATGCAGCCGCGCCGGATATGAGCCTGACCGAAAATGCCGTCGTCACCGGCGCACAACGCCGCGCCTTGGTGCAACGGGGCTTTGTTCAATGGGGCACAGCGCGACGTTTTGCCGAAGAGATTATTGCCCAGTTTGACGTCCGCACCCCCGGCCCCGACAGCGCCGCGCGCGCGCTCTCGGGCGGCAACCTGCAAAAATTCGTGATCGGGCGCGAAGTATTGCAAGCACCGAACGTTCTGGTGGTCAACCAACCGACCTGGGGCGTCGATGCCGCCGCCGCCGCCGCCATCCGGCAAGCCTTGCTGGATCTGGCCGCAGATGGGGTTGCCGTGATCTGTATTAGTCAGGATCTAGATGAATTGATGGAACTGTCCGACCGGTTCGGAGCGCTGAACGAGGGGCGGTTATCAGCGTTACGCGCCACAGATGCACTGAGTGTTGAAGAGATCGGCCTGATGATGGGCGGCGCGCATGGAATGGTAATGGCGCATGTGTGAAGCAGATACAAAACACACCCGTCCGAGCGTGCCGACAGGTATGGGATTTAGGTATTTTTGGAAAGATGAAACAGGACGGATGGGTGTCCTAACTGGACATGGTGCATCATGGTGAGGCTGGAGCGGCGCGCGAAGCCTTCGGCCCTATGGGCCGTGCTGGCCCCGCTTGTGGCAGTGCTCATTACGATGTGCGCGGGGGGAATATTGTTTGCCGTTCTGGGTAAAGACCCTTTTGAGGCTATCGCCACGATTTTCTGGGAACCGCTGTTTGGTGAGTTCGCAGAATTTTACCGGCCCCAACTGCTAGTGAAAGGTGGGCCGTTGGTCTTGATCGCCATTGGGCTGAGCCTAGGATTTCGCGCTGGCGTTTGGAACATTGGCGCCGAGGGGCAATATATCGTCGGAGCGCTGTGCGGCGCGGGTGTGGCTCTGGCTGCATATCCGGCAGAGCACGCGCTTTTGTTTCCTGCGATGATTTTAGCCGGATTGGCAGGGGGATGGGCCTGGGCGATGATTCCCGCGCTGTTGAAATGGCGGTTTGGGGCCAGTGAAATTCTGGTGTCATTGATGCTGGTCTATGTTGCCGAGCGCCTGCTGAAGGCCATGTCGCTTGGGGTGATGAAGAACCCCGACGGCATGGGATTTCCCGGCAGCCGTAATTTGCAAGATTATCCCAGCGCCCATAATGCCGAGATTTTCGCAGACACCGGCCTGCATTGGGGGGTTGTCGCCGCGTTAATAGCCGTAATCGCCTCTTATGTTTTGCTGAGCCGTCACGTTTTGGGATTTCACATTCGCCTGAGTGGTCAGGCCCCGCGCGCCGCGCGGTTTGCAGGGGTAAGCCCCGGTCGGTTGATGTTGTTTTGCATGGGGGTTTCCGGCGCGTTGGCCGGGGCTGCGGGCCTATTCGAGGTGGCCGGACCCGCCGGGCAGATCGGGATCAGCTTTAACGCAGGCTATGGATTTACCGCCATTATCGTGGCCTTTCTGGGGCGACTGCATCCCGTTGGCATAGCATTGGCCGGAGCGTTGATGGCATTGACGTATATCGGCGGCGAGATTGCGCAGGGCGACCTGGGCCTGCCTGCCGCTGCGATCCAACTTTTTCAGGGAATGCTGCTGTTTTTCCTTTTGGCCGTGGATGTTTTGACACATTTTCGCCTGCAGTTCGCGCGCAAGGGAACCATGTGATGGATTTATCTTCGATCCAGCCAGGCCTTCTGATCGCGTCCCTTATGGTGGCTGCAACGCCAATCCTGATTGCCGCCTTGGGCGAAATGGTGGTCGAGCGGGCCGGGGTATTGAACCTTGGTGTTGAGGGTATGATGATTACCGGGGCCGTTTGCGGGTTTGTAGTGGCAGTGCAGACCGGATCGCCGCTGTTTGGCTTTGCCGCCGCTGCCGGAGGCGGAGCGGCATTGGCGTTGATCTTTGGTCTGCTGACCCAGATGGCACTGGCCAATCAGGTGGCATCAGGTTTGGCGTTAACCTTGTTTGGGCTGGGATTGAGTGCGCTGTTGGGTCAGTCTTATCTGGGCGTACGTCCGCCTTCCACGGCGCGGCTGGACATCCCAGTTCTCGGTGACATACCCGGACTTGGAGCCGTACTATTCGCACATGACTGGATGGTGTATTTCGGGCTGTTCCTGACGCTCGCGGTGTGGGCATTTTTGCGCCATACGCGCGCTGGCTTGATCCTGCGGGCGGTCGGCGAAAATGCTGAAGCCGCACACGCGCTGGGCTATAAGGTGGTGCGGGTACGTCTGCTGGCAATCCTGTTCGGTGGGGCCTGTGCGGGTCTGGGTGGGGCGTATCTGAGCCTTGTGCGCGTACCTCAATGGACCGAGGGCATGACATCGGGCGCAGGATGGATCGCGCTGGCATTGGTCGTGTTTGCCAGCTGGCGAGCCGGACGGGTTTTGATGGGCGCTTATCTTTTTGGCGGCATGACGGTGTTGCAGTTGAACCTGCAAGCCGCCGGGGTTGCAATTCCGGTCGAATACTTGTCCATGTCTCCGTATCTGGTCACTATTCTGGTGCTGGTCATCATGTCGGCGCGGCGCAACCAAGCGCCCGGCGATCTGGGCCGCACCTTTCATTCCGCGCGCTGAGGCGCGGCACTTAAACTGGGGGAACTGCCATGAAATTTGCCAAAACGCTGATCGCAGCCGCGATAACGCTGGGCCTGAGCACCGGGGCCATAGCCCAGGACAAGACCAAGGTGGGCTTTGTCTATGTCGGCCCCGTCGGTGACGGCGGCTGGACTTATGAGCACGATCAAGCGCGCCTGGCCGTCGAGGACCATTTCGGCGATCAAGTCGAGACAGTCTATGTCGAAAGCGTCGCCGAAGGCCCCGATGCCGAGCGCGTCATGCGGCAAATGGCGATGCAGGGCGCTGACCTGATTTTTGCCACGTCGTTTGGTTTCATGGATCCAACGCTGAACGCAGCCAAAAAATTCCCTAAGGTCAAATTTGAACACGCCACGGGCTATAAGCGGGCCGACAACGTCAGCACCTATTCGGCCCGGTTCTATGAAGGGCGCGCGGTTCAGGGCACGATTGCGGGCCGCATGACCGAGTCCAACGTCATTGGCTACATCGGCTCCGTCCCGATCCCCGAAGTCATTCGCGGCATCAACGCGGCCTATATCCATGCCAAGAAGGTCAACCCCGATGTGACGTTCAAAATCGTCTGGGTTTATGACTGGTTTGACCCCGCCAAAGAGGCCGAAGCAGCCAAAGTCTTGATTGAACAGGGCGCGGATGTAATCATCCAGCACACCGACAGCACGGCACCATTGGCCGCCGCAGCCGAGGCTGGAAACGTCATCGGGTTTGGGCAGGCCTCAGACATGGCCGAATACAGCGACGGACCGCGTGTCAGCTCGATCATCGACAACTGGGCACCTTATTATATCGCCCGTGTGCAGGCCGTCATTGATGGCAGCTGGAGCAGCGCCGACACATGGGACGGCATTGCCCCCGGCATGGTTGGCATTGGCGAAATCACCGATCGCGTTCCCGCAGAGATCAAGGCCGAGGCACTGGCCCTGAAGGCGTCAATCGCATCGGGCGAGTATCACCCGTTCACAGGCCCACTGAATAAACAAGACGGCAGTGTATGGCTGGCCGAGGGCGAAACAGCGGATGACGGCACGCTGCTGGGTATGAATTTCTATGTCGAAGGGATTGAAGGCAACGTGCCGAACTGATCCCCTTCTATACGCGACAGAAAGGCCCCGTCCCGCGCGGGGCCTTTTGCATGTCCCGCCCCCCGCGGCACTCCATGCAGGTACATGCCCGAGAACCGACTGGTTTTGGCGATTTACCTGCAGAGCGGCGCGCATTACAAAAGAGCGATCTGTCATCCTTTATGCGTGAGATTGAAGCGATTTGGCGTTTACCGATATAGCACTTGCGCCCTCTGCCATTGGGAATTCGTCGCGACCCTGCCGGGGTCTAGCAATATCTTACAAGGAGTCCTGCCAGTGATTGCCAATCTGATGATGTATCAACGCCCCGAACTGAGCGCGGCACATGATGCCTATTGGGGTTTGATCCGCAAGCATTTACGCGACGCAGGCATGGACAGCCCTGCCGCCTTGTCCCAAGAGGCCGAAGAGTTTTTTGTCTGGAAACACCCCGATCTGGTTCTAAGCCAAACCTGCGGTATGCCCTATCGGACATGGCTGCACGACAAGGTGCAACTGGTAGGCACACCGGATTACGGCCTGACGGGATGCCCCCCCGGCTATTACCGCAGCGCGATCATTGTGCGCGCCGATGATGAACGCACCAACATTGCAGCATTCAAAGAGACCCTATTCGCCTATAACCAGACCTTTTCGCAATCAGGGTACGCCGCGCCCTTTTGGCATGTGAAACCCGACGGGTTTTGGTTTGAAAATCGGCTGCACACCGAACAGCATCTGGAATCTGCGCGTGCCGTTGCGGCAGGGCGGGCCGACATTGCCGCATTGGACGCCGTAACGTGGCGCAACATCGAACGTTTTGAACCCAGCGCCGCCGCGTTGCGCGTGCTGGAATGGACCGCCCCGACCCCCGGCTTGCCGTTGATCAGCGCATTGGGCAATGATGCCAGCCTGATATTTACGGCCGTGAAACGTGCTATTGTTGATCTGGATGACACCAATAAATCGCTCTTGGGGATCACCGGTATCGTGGCGATCCCAAAGGCCGCCTATCTTGAAATCCCCAATCCTGACGAGTCCACAGCCTCCGCGCGTTGAAACCAGCGTGACAACCGCTGCAATCTCCGTCAGTTTCCCGATCTGACCTAACCTCGGAGTCGCCCGATGCCAAAGCGTACCGCCCTGCCGCCGACCGCCTCGGTTGCGGATACCGCCCCAGATGGGCGCATGACCGCGCCCGCCGCGACCCGCAATGCGCCTGCGATATTGCAGGTGTTACGCGATCACGGCCCCCAACAGGGGCAGGCGCTGGAGCTGGCCAGCGGCACGGGGCAACATGTGACCACGCTGGCCGACGCGCTGCCCGGCCTGATCTGGCAACCCAGCGAAGTAGACCCCGTGCGCCGCATCAGTATTGATACGTGGGTCGCTGGGCGCAAAAACGTCCGCCCGGCAATTGATCTGGACGCAACCTCGCCGGGCTGGGGACAGCATCACAAAGGGCAGGATTTGATCCAGTTGGCCAACCTGCTACATTTGGTCAGCGCAGATGAGGCGCGCATACTGATCCATGAAGCCGCCATCGCGCTGGCCCCGAAGGGCATGTTTGCCATTTATGGACCATTCCTGCGCGATGGTCGTGCCACATCAGATGGGGACGCCACATTTGATGCCAGCCTGCGGGCAGCGGACCCGGCCATCGGGTACAAGGACACGGCCACCGTTCAAAGCTGGCTGGCCGAGAGCGGGTTGACCACCCTCCCCCCGATCGAAATGCCCGCCAACAACCTGATGCTGATTGCGCGCAACGGTTAAGCGATCCTAGGCCGCGTATGTCACCTGCCCACCGCAGATGGTAAACGCCACCTGTGCCTGTCCGATCTGGCCGGGATCGACCGCTTCCAGATCCCGGTCCATGACCACCACGTCGCCCATCTGCCCTGCGATCAGCTGACCTTTGCGGCCCTCGTTGAATTCGACCCACGCGTTGCCCACAGTGTAAGATTCCAACGTATCCGTCAGGCTTTGGGCACGGGAATCCCACGGCGCGCCGGGATCAAGCGGCGCAATGGCGCATTGCAGCGTTTCCATCACACTGATCGGCACCACCGGCCAGTCAGTGGAAAACACCACCTTGGCCCCCGTATCGCGTATGCGTTGCCACGCAAAGGCATAGGGATATTGATCGTCATGCAGGATTGTGCCCTGAGGAATTAACGGAAAATGCCCGCCCAACGCCGAATGACGCGGCTGAAGCGAGGCAACTACGCCCATCTGTGCCAAACGCGGCAGATCATCGGGGTGGATGACTTCGATATGTTCAATCCTGTGGCGATGATCGCGTGCGCCGTTGGCTTTGGCCGCAGCACCATAGCCATCCAGCGTGCGTCGAACCGCCAGATCACCGATCGCATGGACGCAGATTTGCAAGCCCAGCGCGTCGGCGCGGATACACGCCTCGTTAAAGTGGTCCGGCTCGAACACCGGCTCGCCCGTGATGTCCGGAGCACCCGGATAACCGCGTGTCATCAGCGCAGTGCGCGAATCGATGACCCCATCCATGAACATCTTGACCCGCCCCGACCAGATCGTGTCCCCCCTATAGCGGCGGTGCATTTCGGCAGCTTCTTCCATCCGTTCCAGCGGATCATAGTTTTTCAGATGAAACGGCACCTGCATACGGCATTTCAAATTGCCTTCGGCCTCGATCTGACCAAGCAAATCCAGCTGATAGAAATTGCCATCCATGTTGTGCATCGTGGTGATCCCATGTTTGGCGGCATGGGCCAGCCCTTTGGTGATCAGCCTGCGATCCGCCGCACGCTCGGCCTCGGTAGCGGGTGGTTCGGGGTCGTTGCCGGTGACATACCCCAGCATATCGCGCCCGCCCGTCCGGCTCAGCCTTAAAACCGGACCAAAGGCGCCGGTTTCCTGCAACTCGCCAGTGGCGGTGCCATCCGCGGCCATTACGATGATACTGCCTTCGGGAACGGGCCCACCGTGCAACAGGCCGGCCAGTTCCAGCGCCTTGGTATTGGCCCAGACCGTGTGAATATCGGGCGCCAACAGGGCCAAAGGGCGATCCGGCAGGATGGCGTCCAGATCCTGACGCACCGGATTGCGCCCATCCATCAGCTGATAGCTGGTGGAAACACCGACGATCAAACGTTCATCCGGGTTGGCATCGGCAAAGGCGCGAATAGTACGCATGGCGGCCTCACGCCCGGTCACGCCTTCCATTCCCATGAATTCAAGCGAAGCAGAGCCTTGGAACAGATGTACATGGCTGTCGATGAAACCGGGTAAAACGCTGCCCCCTGCGGCGTCGATTTCACGTGTTTGCGGACCGGCCAACGCACGTATGTCCGCAGTGCTTCCAACCGCGAAAACCTTGCCTGCCGCCAATGCGACGGCCTCGGCCCTCGGGGCGGCAGCGTCCATCGTCAAAACCTTGCCGTTCACGATAACCAGATCTACTGCCTGTGCCATTCCCCAGCCTTCCTTTTTTCCAAACGAAAAGCCCTCATCTTGGCCCTTCTCAAGTCCCGAACAGATTGATAAACTGCGCTATCACGCCCAGCGGGTAAAGACCCCTTCGGGTTACTGTATGGAACACCGCCATATGACCACTCCCATCGCCCTAGATACCCAGAGCCGCGAAGAGGTTCTCGCCCAAGCCATTGCCGCCATTGGCACCGCCGATTTTGTCGCGCGGGCCTTGGATTATCTGCGCACTGCCATTGGATTTCGCGGCTGCTTCTTAACCCGCCTGAATGGCAGGCGACCGCCCGAACATATCTATGATAACGTAAGCGCCGACCGTCGCACAAACGTGGTGGATGCATGGCTGGACGGGGCGTATCGGTTGGACCCGTTCTATGTCGCCTATGTCGAAAATCCATCCTGTTATGCTGCGCGCCTGCGCGACGTAGCCCCCGACAGGTTCCCCCAGTCCAGTTATTTCAGCGAATACTATGGTGGCATCCGGTTGCATGACGAAGCCGCCGTTCTGGTCGACCTGCCCGGGGGATCACACTTGTTTTACTCTATCGGGCGCCTGATCGGAGAGCCACGCTTTTCGCGGCGGGATATAGACGCCACACGCCGTGTTCTGCCGGTGTTTGCCGCCATTAACCGCCGCCACTTTGCCCGTGCCCAAATCGCCTCTTTGGTCCAGGATCCAACACCCCCTCCTATTGTGCCCGACGACATCGACAGTGCCATGGACGCGTTCGGGTCAGACCTGTTGACCGAGCGCGAAAGCCAGATCGCGATCCTGATCCTAAAGGGACATTCGTCAAAATCCATCGCCCAACGCATCGGCGTCAGCCCCGGCACCGTCAAAATCCATCGCCGCAACTTTTATCGCAAGCTGAACATCTCGTCTCAGAGCGAGCTGTTCTCGATGTTCTTGGCGACGCTGACGCGGGCGGCATGACAATTGATCTTCAGGGGCGGGCGGCTTTTGCTCAAGGCGCGCCCGTGACGGGCGGCGGGACGGCGCGTAATTTTTAATCACCCGGCCTGTTCGTCCAACCCTGAGGCCATTCAAAGCGAAAATATAGGGCCATCCGCAGTTAATTACGCTGAAAACAGGCGCGCGCCCCAACGAAACAGCCCAAAAACCTGCGCCAGACCGGCTTGAACAGGTCAAACCTTGAACTATCCCCCAAGGGGTATTTACCCCACCGCTGGCTACACCCTAGGCTGACAAGCAACAGGGGTCAGTGCGATCATCGCACCGAACCCCGGCAAAAAAGGGGGAATGCGCATGGCGCAAAACGGGGTGTCCCAAGGGGCCGACACGCATAAAAACATGATTTTGGCCGAGGGCGTCGTCAAGACGTTCGGACAGGGCGAGCATATGGTGACCGCGCTGGATAATGTATCTGTCACGATTCGCCAGAACGAGTTTTTTACGCTGCTTGGGCCGTCTGGCTGTGGCAAAACCACCCTTTTGCGCCTGATCGCCGGGTTCGATTTGCCCGATCGCGGCAATATCTTGCTGGACGGGCAGGAAATTGGCCACCTGCCCCCCTACAAGCGCCCGGTAAACACCGTGTTTCAAAACTATGCACTGTTCCCGCATATGAGCGTGGCTCGTAACATCGGCTTTGGTCTGGAAATGCAAGGCCGCCCAGCCAAGGAAATCAGCGAAGCCACTGACCGGATGCTGGCACTGGTCCAGATGGAGCACCTGGCGGATCGCCAGACTGATCAGTTGTCAGGAGGACAACAACAGCGTGTCGCACTGGCGCGCGCATTGGCCCCCCACCCCAAGGTTTTGCTGCTGGATGAACCCCTATCGGCACTGGACTTGAAGCTGCGAAAGGAAATGCAGATCGAGTTGAAACGCCTTCAACATGAAACCGGCATCACCTTTGTTTTTGTGACCCACGATCAGGAAGAGGCCCTGACCATGTCCGACCGCATCGCGGTCATGTCGGCAGGCGACATTCTGCAAGTCGGCCCCCCAAAAGAAATTTATAACAACCCCGCGCGCCGCTTTGTTGCGGACTTCATCGGTGACATCAACATCCTCGAGGCCGACCTAACCTCGGGCGACACTCAGGCCACATTGCCCGGTGGTGCGCGTATCAACGCAATACTGCCGAACAGCTGGGCGCCGACAGGGCGCGTCAACGTGGCGATCCGCCCCGAAGACATGGCCCTGACACAGCCGGGCGCAGACAATGCCGCCTTGCACGGGACCGTTCAGAACATCGTGTATTTCGGATCAGGCCATAATGTGCACGTGGCATTGGACAGCGGCCTCGACATCATCGTGCGCTGCGCCGGAACCTCCCACGAGGTTGGGGCGCTGGTCGGCATTACGTTGCCCGACGCTGTGCAGGTTTTGGTGGATTGATGACCCAAAGCAGCTTCATCACCCCCGCCCAACAGGCCGAAAGCGACGCCAAGCTGGCAGCCGCCAAGGCCCAGACAGACGCAGACGCACGTCGTCGCCGACTTCAACTGCTGTCACCTTCGGTTCTACTGATCGGTATATTCGGCCTGTTTCCATTGACGATCACGTTGATCTATTCCTTCCTCAGCCCCGGCAGCTATGGCGGTGTCACATGGGAGTTTTCGACCAACGCCTATGTCCAATTCTTGTTTGAAGCCGACATCTTCGACGACACTCTTAGCTTTTCCACCACATATCTCAGCATCTTTTCACGCTCGATCGGTCTGGCATTGGTGGCAACGGTTGGCGCGTTGATTATCGGCTTTCCGACCGCTTACTTCATCGCGTCCAAGCGCCCTGAACAGCGAAACTTTTGGCTATTTCTGATCACCTTGCCATTCTGGACCAACCTGTTGATCCGCACCTATGCGATCCTGCTGATCATCCGTGACGAAGGTATCATCAACCTTGGCCTGATGGGCGTTGGCATCACCGACAAGCCCATTGGCATTCTCTATACGGATTTTGCGGTCTTCATGGGCCTGATCTATAGCTACCTGCCGTTCATGGTGCTGCCTTTGTATGCGTCGTTGGAAAAACTGGACTTCCGTCTGGTCGAGGCCGCCTATGACCTATACGCCAGCCGTTTTCAGGTACTGCGCCACATCATTATTCCCATGGCCAAACCCGGCATAGTTGCCGGTTGTATCTTGGTCTTCATCCCCGGGCTTGGCGCCTATATCACGCCCGAACTGTTGGGCGGCGGCAAGGATTTGATGATCGGGAACCTGATCGCGCTACAATTCGGCGGTTCGCGCAACTGGCCCTTTGGTTCGGCAGCCGCGCTGATCCTGATGGTGGTCGTTATGCTCTCGCTGATCGTTTATGTCCGTCACGCAGGCAAAGGGGGCGCGTCTCATGGCTAAACCTGATACAGCCCCCCGTTCCACAGCGCCCCGCCCCAAGATGAAAAACCTGCGCAAGCAACCCGGCTTTGACACAATGGCGTGGGCCTGTCTGGTGTTTCTATATGCGCCGATCATCGTGCTGATCATATTCTCGTTCAATGACAACCGTTCGGTCGTTCTGTGGACCGAATTCAGCTTTCGCTGGTATACGGCCGCGTTTGAGAACGAAGGTATTCGCAAAGCGACGATGGTGTCACTGAAAGTGGCCGGTGTAGCGACAGTCTTTGCCACGATCTTTGCCACAATGGCCGCATTGGCCACCACGCGAAACCCGCCCTTCAAAGGTCAGGCATTGGTCTATGCGATCATCAACCAGCCTTTGATGGTCCCCGAGATCGTCACGGCTGTGGCCACGCTGGCGTTTTTCAGCATTATCAAACAACTGACCGGGATCAATGGGATCGGATACCTGATGCTGGCCCACACGGTTTTCTGTGTTCCGTTCGCCTATATGCCCATCCGCGCCCGGCTGGAGGATATGAACCTGACACTGGAACAGGCCGCAGCCGATCTATACGCCACCCCCGTTCAGGTGTTTCGCAAGGTGACATTGCCGCTGATGGCGCCGGGCATCGTTGCAGGAGCGATGCTTGCCTTTGTGGTATCGCTGGATGATGTGATCATCACCCTGCTGGTCGGTGGCCCCGGTGAAACCACACTGCCGATCTACATTCTGGGCCAGATCCGCCGTGGTATCACACCCGAAATCAACGCCGTCTCGACCCTGCTATTGGTGCTGTCGGTGGTGCTGGTGTCGCTGTTCTTCTTTCTGGGCAACCGAAAGAAATAACCAAAATCAACAAATAACCAACTGGAGGACTTCCAAAAATGAAACCTAACAAGACCAATATCGCCGCCATTCTGGCCGCCGCGGTCGCCATGGCTGGCCCTGCCTGGGCCGAAGGTGAACTGAACATCTATAACTGGGGCAACTACACCAGCCCCGAAATGATCGAACGCTTTGAGGCCAAATACGACATCGAGGTGAATCTGGACGGTTATGACAGCAACGAAACGATGCTGGCCAAAGTCCGCGAAGGAAACACCGGCTATGACATCGTCGTGCCCAGTGACTCCACCGTCGCGATCATGATCGAGCAGAACCTGCTGGAAGAGGTCAAGCCCAACGAGATGGAGAACTTCAAGAACATGGACCCCAAGTGGGTCGATGTCTATTGGGATCCGGGCCGCAACTATTCCGTGCCATGGCAGTGGGGCACCACCGCCTTTACCGTCGATACCGCCGTCTATTCCGGCGACATCCACACACTCGCCCTGATGTTCGATCCGCCAGAAGAGCTGAAAGGGCGGATCAACATGCTCAACGACATGCCCGAAGTGATCAACGCGGGCTTGCGTTATAAGGGCTTTGATCGCTGCAACTCCAACAAGGAGGAGCTGCGCGAGGTCACTGAACTGCTGATCAACGCAAAACAATACTGGCGCACGATGGACTATGCCACCATCGAAAAGCTGACCTCCGGCGATGTGGACCTCAGCCAAAACTGGAACGGCGCCGCGATGCGCGCCCGTGCCCAGCGCCCGACGTTGCAATATGCCTATCCCAAAGAAGGCTTTACCGGCTGGATGGACAACGCGGCTGTGTTGAAGGGCGCGCCCAACATGGAAAACGCCAAGCTGTTCATGAACTTCATCATGGAGCCGGAAAACGCCGCGTTGATTTCCAACTTCGCGCGCTATGCCAACGGCATCATCGGCTCCGAGGAATTCATGGATGCGGACATGATCAGCGCGCCAGAAATCGTGATGCCTGCGGATGCGCCCACGCCTGATTTCGTGCGCCCCTGCGCGCAAGAAGTCACGGATCTCTACAACCGTATCTGGACCAAAGTTAAGGAATAATTCCTAAGCTTGCTAGGCAGGGCGCACACCGTGCGCCCTGCCCTTTCATCGCACAAATCTTTGTGCCCATAGCCTACAGGATCCAAACATGACGCGCCCAGCCGCACCGCACAGCGCCGCCCCGACACCGACACGGGCCACTTCGCCGCGTACAGCGCGTGATCTGGGCATCATGCAAGGATTTCCCCCGCCCCCCGAAAAACGCCCAAGCAAGGAAAACTGGGATCTCGCGCCTTTCAATCGCTGGTCTTTTCAGAACATGCGCACCCTGTTTCCCACGGTAGATGTTTGGCGTGGCACCGGCGCGGCGCGTGCCCTGCCCTCGGCCCATCAGGACATCACCGATCTGGCTTTTAACGCAGCCACCCAAAACGATGCGCCGCAATCCATCAAACAATGGCTGACAGCCAGCTATACCGACGGGTTTCTTGTGATGAAGCAGGGCAAAGTCGTGTTTGAGCATTACGCCAACGACATGGGCCTGCGCACCCCACACCTGTCGCAATCGGTTGCCAAATCGCTGGTTGGCACGTTAACGGGCATCTTGCACGACGAAGGCCTGTTCAAGCTGGATGTGCCGCTGACCACGTTTGTACCCGAACTGGCCCAATGCGGATATGGCGATGCGACCTTGGCGCAGGTTTTGGATATGCGCTCGGGCGTGCGTTTTACCGAGGATTATGGCCTGCCCGGATCGGATATGACCCGGATCGACATCGCCACCGGCTGGCGCCCCCCGTTTCCCGGCGAAGCCGTCCCAACCATTCGTGACGTTATTCTGGCCCTTCCGGCCGAACGCCCCCATGGGCAGGCGTTCAAATACCGCTCGATAGAAACCGATTTGATTGCTTGGGTTTTGGAACGCACAACGGGCGAACCGTTGGCCGCGTTGCTGTCGGACAAGATTTGGAGCCGCATCGGCGCGGATTGTGACGGGTTCT
This sequence comes from Roseovarius aestuarii, assembly GCA_027214255.1. Lineage (GTDB taxonomy): Bacteria > Pseudomonadota > Alphaproteobacteria > Rhodobacterales > Rhodobacteraceae > Roseovarius > Roseovarius aestuarii_A. The sequence goes on along the minus strand of JAPWHL010000014.1, from coordinate 9,596 downwards.
TCACTGTCGATGGTGCCGGCACTGCTCTGGCTGATGGCGGGTTCAACGCCAGTCTGCGCGATTATGCGCGCTTTGGTCTGATGATGTTGGAAGATGGCGCCGTCGATGGTGCGCAGATTGTGCCAGAATCATGGGTCCGCGCCAGTGCGACTGGCGACGCATCAGCCTTTGGCGCGCCTTATACCAACGCCTCGCCAAACGGAGCCTATAGCCGCCAGTGGTGGATTCAAGACGTGGACCGCGGTGATTTCATGGCCCGTGGCGTGTTCGGCCAATTGATCTATCTGGACCCCAAAACCCAGTTTATGGCCGTCAAGATGTCAACTTGGCCCGACTATTTGATCGAAAGCTACACACTGGACACGATCCGTGCTGTGACCACGATCAGGGATTCGCTGGAGGCGTGATTTTGGGGGTGCGGTTTTTACTCAAACTTTGCTCGCAAACGATCAACAGTTGGTGAACTCCCGCCGATTGGAACAAATTGCGCACATGATGTGTTGTCCTTGCCATTGCATACTATACTAAGATGCAAAGGCTAGGGGGATGACAGGTGCTCAAACGGCTTATTTTCAATGTGTCTGTGACAGTCATGACAGGCATATTGATGGGAAACGCAGCAGGGGCGACCGAGGTCAGCCTCAATGCGCCCGGCACTTCCAAAGATTTTGCATCAAAACTGCGGCTGGAATCCGTCGCGATCCAAACCGCAGCCCGTGACAATACCACGCCCCAAGACATGCTGGCCGCCGCGCAGGCCGATTATGCGCGCCTGACCGGGGTGCTTTATGCCGCCGGATACTATGGGGGTGTTATCTCGATCTTGGTGGATGGCCGCGAGGCCGCCCGCGTTCCCCCGTTGAGCACACCGACACGGATTGACCAGATCATTGTGACGGTCGACCCCGGCCCGCCGTTCCTCTTTGGAAACGCCCGCGTTGCCCCCTTGGCGCAGGGCACCAAACTGCCCAAAGGTTTTGCACGCGGCCAACAGGCGCGCGGAGATGCCGTAACCGATGCGGCCAAAGCGGGTGTTGAGCGCTGGTGGGACATTGGTCACGCCAAGGCCGAAGTCACCGGACAGGATATCACTGCCGATCACCGCGACAGCACGCTGGACGTGGATGTGCGTCTGACCCCCGGACCGCGTCTGACCTTTGGCAATCTGAACGTATCCGAAGGCAGCAAGGTCCGCGCCAGCCGTATTCGCGCCATTGCCGACCTGCCTACGGGCGATGTTTATTCGCCCGACGCGGTCAAAACGTCGGCCAACCGTCTGCGCCGCACCGGCGCGTTTCGGTCCGTCGCCTTAAAAGAAAGCGACGTGATTGGCCCGAATGAAACCTTGGATTTCAGCGCCGATCTGGTGGATGCCAAACCCCGCCGCGTCGGCGTCGGCGTTGAACTGTCATCGCTAGAAGGGGTTTCTGTCTCGGCCTTTTGGTTGCATCGCAACCTTCTGGGCGGGGCAGAAAAGCTGCGTTTTGACGCCGAAGTTGGCGGTATTGGCGGCAATTCGGGCGGCGAGGATTACCGTCTGGCCGCCCGGTTCGAACGCCCCGCCACATTCAATTCGGACACGGGCCTGTATATTGACGCCTCCATCGAAGAGAATGACGAACCGGATTATCGCGAGCGCAACATTCAGGTCGGCGCCGGTCTGACGCATATCTTTGCGGACCACCTGTATGGCGAAGCCGGCATTGCCTATCGCTATAGCGAAATTGACGACGATCTTGGTTCGCGCACAATCGAGCAAATCGTCTTTCCGGGGCGTCTGACATGGGATCGACGGGACAACGCGCTTGATCCACGCAAAGGGGCATATGTAGGGCTGGAACTGGACCCGTTTGTAAATCTGGATGGCGGTGCGCCCGGTGCCCGCATCTATGTTGATGGGCGGGCCTATCACAGCTTTGGCGATCAAAAGCGCCTGACCCTTGCGGCACGTGCGCAGGTCGGCTCGGTTGTCGGCGCCAAGGCTGCAGACGTGTCGCCCGAATTCCTGTTTTATTCTGGTGGTGCAGGCACTGTGCGGGGACAACCCTATCAATCTCTGGCCGTTGATCTGGGCGGCGGCAATCGCATTGGCGGGCGCTCGTTCATGGCCTTTAGCGGCGAATTGCGCAGCCAGATCAATGACAAATTCGGTGTCGTCGCCTTTGCCGATACCGGCTATGTCGGCGCGGATGATCTGGGCACCGGCTCTGGCAACTGGCACAGCGGTGCGGGTATCGGCGGGCGGTATTACACCGGCATTGGCCCGATCCGTGTTGATCTTGCCACTCCGTTAGACGGCGACGCGGGCAAGGATTTTGAACTTTATATCGGAATTGGGCAGGCCTTTTGATGCGGTTTCTTGCACTTATTGCGACGCTGGCATGTTTGATCGCCCCCTTGGGTGCAAGCGCACAAGACGCGTCAGATTCGGACACGACAGCGACCGAAACAACCCAAGACGAACGCGGCTATTTACAAGCGTTCCTTGAAGACAACCTGTCAGACGCAGGCCGAGACGTGCGCATCGTCGGTCTGACTGGTGCGCTGTCGTCCCGCGCCGAGATCGAAACGCTGAGCATTGCAGATGACGATGGCATCTGGATCACGCTGACCTCTGTCGTGCTGGACTGGAACCGCAGCGCATTGTTGCGCGGACAGCTAGATGTAACCAGCCTGACTGCCGAAAAAATTGATCTGGCGCGCTTGCCTGTCACCCCAGATGGTGTGACGCCAGAAACGTCGGTCGCGACCGAATTTTCCCTGCCTGAACTACCTGTCTCTGTTAAAATTGGCGAGATCAGCGCGGATAAGGTGCTTTTGGGCGAAACCATCATTGGCACTGCGGTTGAGATGGCTGTCACAGGCAACATGTCGCTGGCAGACGGCGCGGGGGCTGCCGAGCTGGCAATTGAACGCACGGATGAGCCGGGAAGTTTCACACTGGCGGCGGCTTATGCCAACACCACGAAAATACTGGCATTGGATTTGGCCCTGAAGGAACAGTCCGGCGGAATCGTCTCTACCTTGCTGAAATTGCCGGACAACCCCGCCCTGAACCTGACAGTAAGCGGCACTGGCCCGTTAAGCGATTACTCTGCGGACATCGCGCTGGAAACCGACGATGAACCGCGCCTGACCGGTAACGTCACGATTGCCAAGGTTGCCACAGATCAATCGCAGGTCGGGGAACAATCCGACGATGCGACCGGCGAACAAGCTGACAAACAACCCGAAAACAGCGCATACCGTTTCTCCGCCAATCTCGAAGGGGATCTAACCCCGCTTCTGGCATCCGAGCACCGCCGTTTCTTTGGCGCCTCCAGCGGCTTGGAGATCGTGGGGCTGCGGGGGGCCGATGGCGCGCTGGATATCTCAACCTTGTCTTTGAAATCTTCAGCCTTGTCGCTGAACGGTTCGCTGGCGTTGCAGCCCGATGGCTGGCCGCGCGAATTCCAACTGGTCGGCACGGTGGGCGACGGCACGCGCCTGTTGCTGCCGGTGCCTGATGGCGACACATGGATCGAGCGTGCCGAAGTAACTGCCGCATTCGATGCGGCCGCGGGAAATGAATGGCAGGCCAACATCGCGTTTGACGGGCTGGAACAAGGGCCCTTCACAATCCGTAAAGGCGGGTTATTGGCCAGCGGAACCCTTTCGCAGGATGCCCCCGATGCGGTGTCGGCGTTGATCAGTTTTGCAATCGAGGGCCTGAGCCATCCCGATGCAGCGTTGTCGCGCGCCATGGGCGACGCGGTCAACGGTGTGACATCCTTGACTTGGGCCAAAGATGCCCCGCTGGAATTGCGAAATATGGACCTGCGGGCAGGTGACGCACGGCTGGTCGGCGGCGTTCTCATCGAAGGGTTAGAGGGCGGGTTCCCGACCACAGCCAATGTGCGGGTCATCGCAAACGATCTGACCCGTTTTGCCCCGCTGTTGGATCAACCGCTATCTGGCGCAGCCGATGCGCGCATCAACGGCAGCGGCACGTTACTGGGCGGTAAGTTCGACGTCGCTCTCAGGGCGCGCACCCGAGATTTGGCGCTGGGCATTGCACGCGTTGACCCGCTGTTAGAAGGAACCAGCATCCTGCAAATGAAGGCACGCCGCGACACTGTCGGCACCACGCTGGAACAGCTGGATGTCCGCAACGACGCGGTTACCATGTCTGCTACCGCCTTTACCGACGACAAAGGCGGGCGCGCGACCCTAACTGCCAGCCTTGTTGACATGGCTTTGGTCGAACCCAAACTACCCGGCACAGCCACGATCGGCACGGATGCAAAATGGCAGTTTGGCGGCGACGTAACGTTGAATTCACTGACGCTGACGCTGGCGGATTCCATTGTGAAGGCCAGCGGCACCCTGTCCACAGGAGCAGAGGGAATGCCTGTGCGCGGCCAACTCAGCGGCGAAATCGGTGATCTGTCACGCTTCGCCCCTCTGGCGGGGATGCCTCTGGCCGGACAAGTTGACCTTGCGCTGGAAGGCACAGGGCAGATTGAGACACAAACGTTCGACATCAGCACAAATCTGGACGGCAACAGCCTGCGCACTGGGATTGCTGATCTGGACAAACTTCTGACTGGCAAGCTCCAGCTGAGCGCCGAGGCTGGCCGCACCAACGAAGCGATCAACATTCGCCGACTGACGCTGTCCTCGGGACAAGTGGAATTGATGGCCCAGGCCATTAGCGATGCTGTCGGTGCGCCGCTGAACATCACGGCACGCCTGAACAATCTGGGGCTATTTGCCCCCGATTTCAGCGGCCCGCTAAGCGCCTCGGGCACAGTGAACCTGATCGGCCCCGAAGCGCGCCAAATCACCGTCAATCTGAATGCCACCGGCCCCGGAGGGACGACTGCGCATCTGGCAGGCGATATTCTGGATCATGGCGCACGGTTGAACCTGTCGGCGGATGGGACCGGGCCACTTGGCTTGGCCAACAGCTTTATCGCGCCACAATCGGTACAAGGAACGGTCAGTTATGACCTGCGCATCGACGGCGCACCGGGCCTGGCCGCGCTGACAGGCACGGCGCGAACGTCCGATGCCCGGCTGGCGTTGCCCAGCGTGGGGATGGCCATCGAAAGGGCCAACGGCACTGTTCAATTGGCTTCCGGACGCGCACAAGTCAATCTGACCGGGCAATTTCGCGATGGCGGATCGCTTAGCGTCAATGGCCCAGTGACCCTCAGCGCACCATTCAACGGTGATCTTGCAGCCACCGTTACCAATATGACCCTGACCGACAATCTGATTTATACGACCACAGTGGACGGGAACCTGACGTTATCGGGCGCGTTGGCGGGGGGCGCGGCCATTGGCGGCACGATCACCATGGGCGAAACCGAAATCCGCATCCCTTCAACCGGTGCTGCCGAATCTGTTTTGTTTGACAGCATTCGCCACATCGCCGAGCCGGCCCGCGTGGCCCAGACGCGTCGCTGGGCTGGCTTGACCGGACAAACCGACACCAAAACATCGCGGCCCTATCCGTTGGATATTCAGATCAATGCGCCGCGCCGCATCTTTGTGCGCGGGCGGGGCTTGGACGCCGAACTCGGTGGGCGGATACGTGTGACAGGCACGACCCATGATGTCATTCCCAGCGGGTATTTTCAGCTTATCCGTGGCCGTCTGGACATTCTGACCAAGCGGCTGACCCTGACGGAAGGCTTGGTAAACCTACGTGGGTCTCTGGACCCTTACCTGCGGTTCGTCGCCCAAACCGATGTCGAAGAAACATCAATCGAGATTGTCATCGAAGGGCTGGCAAGCGAGGTAGAGATCACCTTTCAGTCCCAGCCCGAATTACCGCAAGAAGAAGTGGTCTCGATGTTGCTTCTGGGGCGGGGGCTTGACAGCATCTCACCATTTCAAGCCGCCCAACTGGCAGCGGCAGTGGCGACATTGTCCGGGCGCGGCGGCGACGGGGTATTCGGAAAGCTGCGCAATTCCATCGGCCTAAGCGATCTGGACGTGACCCAAACCGACGATGGCGCGACCGAAGTTAGCGCCGGAGCCTATATTTCGGAAAAGGTTTATTCCGAAGTCATCGCCGACAGCGAAGGGCGTCAGGAAATCAACCTGAACCTTGATGTGTCGCGTTATGTGACCATCAAGGGCGGTGTCTCGACCGACGGGGGCACCGGTATCGGTGTCTATTTCGAAAAGGACTATTGATTGCCCGCCTCGCGTGGTCCAATTCCGAAGATCTGAATCGGCGCCCCCGGAGCCGACATTGTCACCGTGCAACCTCAGCACTCATGCGGCAATGCCCGTGCGCCCAACCTGCCCCGCTTCGTCGAGCAGTATGCGCAAGGGCGTTAACTGGCCCATCCCCCTCCCGGAACCGGGCATGGTTCTATTTGCCCAGGTCCGGGGTGTCGGGCATCAACAGGGAAAACCGTTCCCCCGGCAATGCTGATTGGTTCAGCACAGCCGGTGCATGGCGCGGAAACATTCGTATCCCTTGGACCGCAGCGCCCTATTTCAGTGACGGCAGAACACGTTGGGTTTGGGTGCCCAGACGCGAAATGCCCAGATGCATCACCTCTCCACCTTGCAGATACACCGGCGGCTTTTGCCCCATGCCAACCCCCGGAGGTGTCCCGGTTGAGATGATATCCCCCGGTTGCAGCGACATGAATTGCGAGCAATAGGAAATCAGGAACGGCACCTTATAGACCAGTGTCGCCGTCGTGCCGTTTTGATAGCGCGTGCCATCAACCTCGCACCACATCGCCATGTTATCGATATCCCCCGCCTCATCCGGCGTTACCAGCCACGGACCGACCGGTCCAAATGTGTCACAGCCTTTGCCCTTGTCCCATGTACCCATCCGCTCGATCTGAAATGCGCGCTCGGAGACATCATTGACGATGCAATAGCCCGCCACATGCGACAGGGCATCCGCCTCGGAAATATAGCTGCCCGGTGTGCCGATCACGACCGCCAGCTCGACCTCCCAGTCTGTTTTGGTTGACCCGCGCGGGATCTGGATATCGTCATCCGGACCGACAATGCACGAAGTCCATTTGTTAAAGATGACTGGCTCGGAAGGAATATCCATACCGGCCTCGGCGGCATGATCGGCATAGTTCAGACCGATACAGATGAATTTGCCTGTTCCCGTAACGCAGGGACCCAAACGCAGGTCTTTTTGTGCAGTTCCCGGCACCAAAGGCAAGGCAGCCAATTCCATCGCCGCAATCCGGGCAAGCGAGTCCGCTGATAAAAACGCACCGGAGAAATCGTCAATAACCGCGCTGAGATCGCGAACATTGCCGTCATCGTCCAGCACGCCGGGCTTTTCCTGTCCGGCCGGGCCATAGCGCAAAAATTTCATTGGGGTGAACTCCTTTAGGGCAAAGGGGCGGCGCTTGTGATCCGCCCGCGTTTCGCGTCGCGGGCATGCTAGTCGTGCGGCAATCATGATAAAAGCGCTAATAGCCGCATTCTTTACCCGTTTGAGATGGATCAATGCAGGCGGCATAGCATCGACATATACGTGTCGTTGAAACAGTGTCGGCAGGGATAGCTATCATCGCCCCGCGCCCCATATATACTGTTACAGGCGTAACCCCAGCACGAGGTCGGCGGCATGGAGACAGTTTTCACACCTTGGCACTCGTTGGCCGGAGGCGCATTGATCGGGCTGGCGGCAACATTGCTGATGCTTGGTCGTGGGCGGATTTTCGGTGCGACCGGAATCCTGAGCGGTTTGATCAGTGCCGGAGCAGAGCAGGACCGAAGCTGGCGGCTGGTTTTGTTACTGGGCATGATCAGTGGGCCAGTGGTCTTGATGCTGTTAAGCGGTCAAATGCCCGCTGTGCAGGTGCCCGGATCAGGCCTGATGTTGGCAATCGGAGGTGTGTTGGTCGGGATCGGCGTAACCTTTGGATCTGGCTGTACCTCGGGGCATGGAGTCTGCGGGTTGGCCCGGATGTCACCCCGTTCGGTGGTGGCCGTGGCGACATTTATGGCGACCACCGCAGCCACCGTTTATATCCTGCGCCATGTGATCGGAGTGTAACCTATGCGCATGATTGCAATCTATATGATCGGCCTGATATTTGGCATCGGCATTTCGATATCCGGCATGGCGAACCCGGCCAAAGTCCTGAACTTTTTTGATATCGCAGGGGCATGGGATCCTTCACTGGCCTTTGTCATGGGCGGGGCTGTTGTGGTCACGTTCATCGGATATCGTCTGGTACTGAGGCGCAACACCCCATTGTTCGCCACACGTTTTCAACTGCCCACCAATAAAGCCATTGATCCGCGGTTGATCGGTGGATCGGCTGTGTTTGGCATCGGATGGGGGATCGCCGGTTTTTGCCCCGGTGGGGCGCTACCCGCGCTGGGGACCGGCAGATGGGAGGTGGCGTTGTTCGTTGCGGCCATGGTATTGGGAATTTGGCTGGCCAAAGCGCTTCAATCCATTTTCACAACGATCGCTCCACCCAGTTCCTGAACCGCTTTGAGGAGACACAAGCAATGACCCACGCCCAAGTTCAGATGAACGTCATCCCGGCTGTGCATAGCTTTTTTGATCCCGATACCAACACCATTTCCTACGTGGTGCGCGATCCTTCGACGACCAGCTGCGCGATCATAGATTCCGTGATGGACATCAACTATGCTGCTGGACGCATCACCTATGATCATGCCGATGCCATGATTGACTTTGTGACCCAGCAAGGCTGGCAGTTGGAATGGATCATCGAAACGCATGTTCACGCCGACCACCTGTCGGCAGCGCCCTATATTCAACAGAAATTGGGTGGCAAGATCGGCATTGGCCGTGGAATCATGGTCGTCCAGGACACGTTTGGCAAAGTCTTCAACGAGGGCACCGAATTTCAGCGCGACGGCAGCCAGTTTGACCGCCTGTTCGACGATGGCGACACTTATCAGATCGGTCAGTTGACAGCATTTGCGATGTATACCCCCGGTCACACCCCGGCCTGCATGACCCATGTCATGGGCAATGCGGCGTTTGTCGGGGATACATTGTTCATGCCCGATGGCGGATCGGCGCGGGCGGATTTTCCGGGCGGTGACGCGGGCACGCTTTATGACAGCATTCAAAAGGTGCTGGCCCTGCCGGATGAAATGCGGTTGTTCATGTGCCATGACTATGGGCCAAATGGGCGCGACATCGCATGGGAAACCACGGTGGCCGAGGAAAAAGCCCACAACATCCACGTCGGGGACGGCAAGACCAAAGAGGAATTCGTCAAATTCCGCACAGAGCGGGACGCGACCCTTGCCATGCCACGTCTGATCATCCCGTCACTACAGATCAACATGCGCGCAGGCACAATTCCCAAAGACGACGATGGAAACCCGGTTCTGAAAGTGCCCATCGGAAAACTGTAAACAGGTCACGAACCAAAGACCAAAACAGGGCTCAGATCCCAATCATGTAAACGCGAACGGACAGGGGTTCACCCCTGCCCGTTCAAATGCGCCCGGATCACCGGAAGGCATGCACGTTAGCACATGTCGAATGCTCCCCGCAGGTCAGGACCTGCGGGGGCTGTTTTCATCAAACGATGTCGATGTCGTTCGCAAGCTGCGCCATTGTG
>JAPWHL010000013.1 GCA_027214255.1 Roseovarius aestuarii | reverse complement strand
TGAGCTCCTTCGTGTTGAAGATCAGCAGACTACAAATCGCAGCTTACGTCAGCGTCCGATTTTCGGGGGGTAGCTCATCGAAAGCTGTTACCCAAAGCTACGCGTAGGCCACGGGCGGAGGTTCTCGCTCGGCCAAACACTCTATTCAGGGCGCAGTGTTCCTTCAGACAATTGCTCGGTCGGGATACCGCGTTTGACGGCGCTTTCGTGCACGGCAACCTGAATTGATTTGTTGCGGCGCAAAAGGCGCAAAAAGCGTTCTTGATCTAGAACCAGCAGGGTGGAGGGGGCAATGGCGCGCACCTCGGCGCGTTGTGGGCGGCGCATGAGGATACTCATCTGGCCAAACATTTCACCCCGGCCCAAACGCCACGTTTGCCCCGCTACTTCCAATTCCACCGCGCCGGAGGCTACGAAAAAGACGCTCCGCGATCCGCTGTCGCGGCGCAATATCCGCTCACCTGGATTGACGTACCGGGTGACCAATGAACGCGCTAGCTTGGTGAGAACCGCGTCGGTCATTTCGGAAAACAACGGAAACTGGCGTACCAGTTCGGTTTTTTGTACCCTGAGGTCCAGGCGCGGTGCGGCCTCGGCGCGTTCGCGCCTTGCACTGATATCCGCGTTAAGGGCGCTGTGCACCTCTTCGCCAATTAACCCATCACCCAACAGGCCTTCATATTCGCGTTCTTCCAGACGCAGGGCGGTGCGGCGAATGAACCGGCGCTCCATTTCTTCGGCATAGCCGGGGTATTGCAGGCGCAGGCCTTCTAGCGCCTGCTCCACGCGATCAATCCGGCGATCCAGCATCCCGTGCAGCAATTCTGCGACGCGCCGCCCATGGATGCGTCGAATGCGCCCATCAATAAATCCGTGCAAGTCGCGCAAAGTCAATCTCTGGGCCAACAACAGGCCGAAACGTGTCGCGGTAATTCGGGCCAAAGGCCTTGAGAAGCGCAGCCGGTTGTGAAGCCCGATGGCCAATCGTAACCACGGGCCAAATCCCAAACTACGCGCGGCGGCCTTGTTATATCCGTTGCGTCCATGAAAGCGTGAAGCTTCGATCAAGGCATCGGCATCTGACAGCAAATGTTCAGACAAAGCCGACGGAATCGTTCGGTCCCGGAACCGGGCCAGAATCGTATCGCGCTCGGCGCTGGCCAGTGCGATCAGGCCCAATGTGACGCGGTCCCGGTCCAGAACGTCGATATTGTCATCGGCGCGCTTGACGGCCTGCTCCAGGCGCTCGCCAAAGCGTTTGGCCTCGGCGCGCACGGTTTCTTTGTTCAGGTCGTAGTTTTCCGTGACCTTGGACAGATCCTCGCGGACAGTTTGCAGGGCGACAGCGATCACCTGATTGTATAGTGCATTGTCCAGCGGCGACAGTTTATCCAGACCCAGCCAGCCGATCACAGTCCTAAGGGTTGTTCCCTGAACCAGCAGAGTGAACAGGGTGAAACCGGTTGCCAGAATGGCGACCTGCCGCTTGATTTCGATGGGAATCAGATAGCTTTCGGTCACCGCCAGAGCCAATGACAGTGTAACTGCCCCGCGCAGGCCACCCCATAAGATCGCAACGCGATAGGGTCGTTCCACCACGGGGGACAGGCGTAACCGGGTCAAAAGAGGCAACAAGCCGAAAAGGATTATCGCACGTGCCACGATGGCGGCCACGATGACAACTAGGATCAGGCCCAGATCTTTTAGTTGCAAGGATTCCAGCATGCGGGGAATCAACAATGCCGCCAGAATAAAGATCAACGCGCCCGCCCAATGGGCCAGCAAATCCCAAACCTCGCGGAGGTTGGTCCATGTGGAGGGTTGCAATCGCCCCGGTCCAGCAAGCTGCAACGTCATGGCCGCTACGACCACTGCGATTACACCCGATGCGAACGTGCTTTGTTCTGCTATGATGTAAGCCAGATAAGGCAAAGCGATAGAAACGGAAATCACGGCCAGCTCAAAGCGCCCGAAAATCGTCATGATCCACAGGGCAACCCGGCCCGCGAACCAGCCAACCAACGCGCCACCGACCATCAAGATAGGAAAGCGCGCCAGTGCATTTTGCACCGATGGATCCGGAACTCCTGCCTTTACAAACTCCATAAACAATGCGGCCAGCGCAATGGCTGCGGCGTCATTCAACAGGCTTTCGCCTTCAATGATCCGTGCAAGACGTCTGGGCGCGGAAATGGAGCGGAAAATACTGACAACCGCCGAGGGGTCTGTTGTTGATACAATCGCCCCAACCAATAGCGCGGCCGACAGCGACAAAGTGCTGGCAAATGCCAGCGAATAGCCGACGACAAAGGTCGCCACGAAAACGGCCACGACAGCCAGCACTAGGATTGGCACCCAATCGTCCACCATGCGCCGCAAATTCAGCCCCAGAGTGACCTGAAACACCAACGTTGGTAGAAATACGTATAGGAATACGTTCGAACGGATCGGTAACGCCAGAATCGCCACTGCAATCGGATTCAGTGCATCGGTCAGTTCTGTACGCAGAAAAAAAGTGGCCGCAACACCCACCAGAATACCCAAGCACGCGATGATTACCGCGTAGGGCATCCGCAAATGATGGGCCAACGGTTCTGCTGCTCCGATCAGCAGGAACAGCGACGCAATAATTGTGGTGATTAAAATAATATCCATGTCTTTGGAATATCAGATTTAAAGCGCCAAAACAGGCCCCATGCTTGCAACAGGGGCAACATTTTCGATGCTACGGCTATGTAAACGGCACTAACGTCAACAAGCGACATGAGGCGCCGTGTTTGCTTCCTGCGGTTCGTCGTATTTTTCTGCGCGACACTGCTTGGGTATGTCAGTCAATAATGAAGTATTTGCACAACAAGTAGGTCACCATCAAAGCGGCAATCGCCTCGGTAGAAAAAAGCGGGTGCCACTGGCGGCTGCGCGCTCTAAGTTGTATCAAAACCGTGCGAACAGGAACTCTTTATGACGGATGACGAAAAACGCGCCTTGCGCGATGCCTTTGGCCAGTTCGCAACGGGTGTAACCGTCGTGACCACATGCGAAGCCGATGGCACGCCACGTGGATTCACCGCAAACTCGTTTACATCGGTGTCGCTCGAGCCGCCGTTGCTGCTGATTTGTATCGCCAAAAGCGCGCATAGCTACGCAGTATTCTGCGAGTCCAAGTTCTTTGGCGTGAATGTCTTGTGCGAAGACCAAAAGGACGTCTCGGGTCTGTTTGCCTCGCGGGCAACGGACAAATTTCAGCAGGCCGATTGGAGTGAAGGTGCCCAAGGCGTGCCCTTGTTGCCTGCGTCACTTGCGACCTTTGTTTGCGCACAGCATCAAAAGGTCGATGCTGGGGATCATGTGGTTTTGATAGGTCAAGTGATAGACTTTGCGGTGAACCCTTCGCCGCCGCTTGGGTATCATCGGGGCACATATTTTTCGATCGGTCTGGAAGACAAGCTGGTGAGTGCGGCCGCACGCGCGGGGGATGTGTCCATCGGCGCGATAATGGAATGCGACGGCGCCTTGCTTTTGGCCTGTGATGCGGACGGGGCGGTTTCGGTGCCCGACGCCCCTAAAAACGCGGTCAGCCTGCCGGGGCTCATGGCGCGTATGACCCAAAAGGGGCTGAGCCCCAAGTTGGATCACCTATACGCAGTCTATGACGATGCCGTCCGGGCCCGGCATGCGATAATCTATCATGGAACCGTGTCGGGCGCTGCGCCGCAGGGCATGTTCTATTGCCCGCTGGAAGATATCCCGCTGGACCGGGTTGTCAGCCCGGCCGAGCGTTCAATGCTGGCGCGCTATGCGCAGGAATACCGGCATGGTCAGTTTGGGATCTATCAGGGGGATGCGCAGCGCGGCATTGTTCACAAAGTCTCGGGGCGCGAGACGTCAGATTTGTGAGCTATGACGGGTGCTGTGCCCCGTCATACCATGATCAATACGAATACTCGGCATAAATCCGGCCCAAATCACCGTTCCAGTCACCATGATAATGCGCCAGAAGTTCGTCTGCGGGCACCTGACCGGATTCGATGCTTTCGTGCAGGGCGTTCAGAAAGTGGGTTTCGTCGGGGATCATGCCGTCTGCCCCCGTGCGGGCGCGGGCGCGCAAACCGGATTCGGAAATATTCACGGCCTGACGCGCCAGTTCGTGCATGTCGATTCCGTCGACCTTGGCCTGCAACCCATCCACACTTGCGGCCACGCGCAATGCTTCGCGTTGATCAACGCTCCAGCCTTTGACCAGATCCCACGCTGCATCTAGACTGCTTTGATTATACATGATCCCGGTCCAGAACGCGGGCAGCGCACAAAGTCGCCGCCAAGGACCGCCATCGGCGCCGCGCATTTCCATGAACTTTTTGATCCGCGCCTCGGGGAAGGTGGTGGTCAGATGATCCGCCCAGTCCGACATTGTTGGCATCTCACCGGGCATCGCGGGCAGTTCGCCCTTTAGGAAGTCGCGGAATGACATGCCTAACGCATCAATGTATTTTCCGTCACGATAGACGAAATACATTGGTACATCCAAAGCGTAGTCGACATAGCGTTCAAATCCCATGCCGTCCTCGAACACAAAAGGCAGCATGCCGGTGCGATCCGCATCCAAATCACGCCAGACCCGGCTGCGCCATGATTTATGCCCGTTGGGTTTGCCGTCAAAGAAGGGTGAGTTGGCGAACAACGCAGTCGCGACCGGCTGCAAAGCAAGCGCCACACGGAACTTCTGAACCATGTCCGCCTCGGATGCGAAATCGAGGTTCACCTGAACTGTACAGGTACGCCGCATCATGGATCGGCCCATCGTGCCAACCTTTTGCATGTAACTGTCCATCAGCTTGTAACGGCCTTTGGGCATCAGCGGCATGTCGTCATGTGACCATTCCGGAGCCGCGCCCAATCCAATAAAGCCGACGCCAACCTTGTCCGCGATATCCTTGACTTCGCGTAGATGGGTGTTCACCTCGTCGCAGGTTTCGTGGATTGTTTCCAACGGGGCACCTGACAGCTCCAATTGTCCGCCCGGTTCAAGGCTGACATTTGCGCCGTCCTTTTCCAGCCCGATCAGATTGCTGTCTTCGGTGATCGGGGACCAGCCGTGCTTGTCCCGCAGGCCTTCCAAAACCGCCAGAACACTGCGTTCGCCACTGTATGGGATGGGCTGATGGGTGTCCTTGCAATAGCCGAATTTTTCATGCTCGGTGCCGATGCGCCAATCTGGGGCGGGTTTGTTGCCCGCTTCCAGATATTCGGCCAGCTGGCCATGATGCTCGATCGGCCCGCCGCCGGACTGGGGAATAGACATGAGGCAACGCTCCCGTGCAAAGTTTAGGCAATTAGTGGTGATGCGCCAAGCGCGGGGTGTCAACCCGCGAAAGGCGCGCGGATGGCGGACATGCAAGCAGCACTCAACTTAGTCGCAGGTGCTGTGGTGGGTGATCGGCGCGATGCCAGATCGCCACATGGCCGGGGGTGTCGCGGCGCATTTCGGCCAGCATCCGTTCGGTGCGCATGCCGGGCAGGGCTGCGAACGCGTCAAACAGATCATCGGCACCTTCGGCACCCAGAGGGATCATGACATCGGGCTGGCCGGGTTGGCTGAGCACCCAATGCGCGGGCTGTCCGGTCCGATCCAGTGCCAGACCAGTTAACTCAGAACGCGCCACAACGCCGCCCGTCAGAGGCCCGAAGTAAGCGATCGCCCCTTCATCCACCCGAACCACGCCCGGCGCGCCAGTATCACGACCAAAGCGCATCCTTTGAACCGCCGCTACCGCCATCGCACTACCGACGAGGGCTATCGCGGCTCCGATCCAGACAAGTGTCCCATAGCTGAAGAAGGTCCACCACAGGCCCCACAGGGCCACAGCAGCCCAGATTAATACGGCCCGCCAACGGCTCAAAGCGGCCCGAGCTTGAGGTCGAACAAAACTCATCCCCAATCCCCCAGCGCGCTTTGCCATAGGGTAAGCGCCGCTACGGCGGCGGTATCCGCGCGCAGGATGCGGGGGCCCAGACTGATAGCATGGGCGTGGGGTAGGGCATGCAGGCGGGCGCGTTCGGCCTCGGAAAAGCCGCCTTCGGGACCGATCAAGATCGCCCATGGCACAGATGTGCTCGTCAGGTCGCTGATCAGCGCAGGTGCTTGTCCCGCCAGCCCTTCATCACAAAAAAGGATGTGCCGGGATGCGTTCCAGCCATCCAACAGGCGGTCCAGCCGTTGTAGATCATCAACAGGGGGCACATAGGTGCCGCCACATTGCTCTGCCGCCTCGATGGCATGCGCTTGCAACCTGTCCTGCCGGATGCGGTCGGCGTTCGTATGGGCTGTTTGCACGGCGCAAATGCGGGCGGCACCCATCTCGGTCGCCTTTTCGACGATGAAATCGGTGCGCGCTTTCTTGATTGGCGCAAACAATAGCCACAGGTCGGGCGGCATCTGTAAGATGCGCGTTTGCGCATCTGCGCGTAAAACTCCACCGCGTTTTCCAGCCTGAACAACCTCGGCCTGCCATTCGCCATCGTGGCCGTTAAACAGCAACACCTGTGCGCCCACGCCCAGCCGCATCACCCCGAACAGGTAATGCGCCTGATCGCGGTTCAGAGGAACCGATTGCCCTGACCCCAATGGGTGATCTACATACAGTCTGATTTTTGCAGTCGTCATAGGACGCACCATATGAGCCAGCCGGGTCCAACGCCAGAGCCTGATACAACTGTTGCCGATGCCGTGCGCGGTAATTGGGTGGATCGTGCCGCCCCACCTGCAACCCGCCCCTATCTGCGCCTTAGTCGTGCGGATCGACCGATTGGAACTTGGTTATTGCTTTTGCCGTGTTGGTGGGGCTTGACGTTGGCGATGTTGCACGACGGGCAAGCACGCTGGATGGACCTGTGGATTTTTGCAGGGTGTGGCGTCGGCGCGTTTTTAATGCGCGGTGCGGGTTGCACGTGGAATGATATCACAGACCGCCATATCGATGGCAGCGTTGCCCGCACGGCCCTGCGACCCATTCCTTCAGGGCAGGTCAGCGTGAAAGGTGCGCTGGTTTGGTTGGCGGTTCAGGCATTGATTGGGCTTTGCATTCTGCTGACTTTTCCACCGATGGCCATTGTGCTGGGCATCTTGTCTCTGATTCCGGTAGCGATCTATCCCTTTGCCAAGCGGTTCACATGGTGGCCTCAGGTGTTCTTGGGGCTTGCATTTAACTGGGGCGCTCTTTTGGCATGGACCGCTCACACCGGGCGTTTGGAGTGGCCAGCAGTCATCTTGTACCTCGCAGGTATTGCATGGACGTTGTTCTATGACACGATCTATGCCCACCAAGATGCCGAGGACGATGCCTTGATAGGGGTGAAATCCACCGCGAGGTTGTTTGGTGAACACTCGCCCATCTGGTTGCGCCGGTTTCTGGTCGCGACCGTTATCTTGATGATGGCAGCTGTTATTCTGGCCGCGCGGGGGGGCGATCCGATGGCGGTTCTGGTGGCACTTTTAGGGCCGTGGGCGCTGGGCCTTCACCTGTTGTGGCAACTGACGCGCTTGGACACGGACGACACGAAAGGCCTGCTGATGCTGTTCAGGTCCAATCGGGATGCGGGCCTGTTGCCCTTGCTGTTTTTCGCCGTTGCGCTTTTCGTGTGATTGAACTTGGCCGCTGGCCTGCCTAAAGAGAAGAGAGCCCGCAACAATATCAGGCCAGTGTATGCGTTTATCTTCGATCTTTACGATTGCCGGGACATTTGTTTTGTCAGCGATTGTGTGTTGGGTGGCCGCCGGGTTTGCGGTGACAGTGATCGAGGATAACTCGCGCGGAGGGGTGCGCGCTGCGCTTGACCGCGAAGGGCTGACGTGGACCGAGGTCGATTCAGACGGATTGCAGGTGTTCCTTGGCGGTACGGCCCCCAGCGAAGCAAAGCGGTTTAACGCCTTGTCCGTCGCCGGTGGCGTTGTTGATGCCGCGCGTGTCATTGACCAGATGTTGATCGAAGACAGTGCCGTACTGGCCCCGCCCCGCTTTTCGATTGAGATTCTGCGCAACGGTTCTGGCATTTCGCTGATCGGGTTGATTCCGGCTGAAACGGATCGCGAAGCGTTTTTGAAGGATGTGCATGCGGCGGCATCGGGGGATGAAGTCGCAGATTTGCTGGATTCTGCTGACTATCCCGTCGCCGATTCTTGGGAGCCGTCCTTGAACTATGCGCTGCGTGCGCTCAAAAGCTTGCCGCGGGCAAAAATTTCGGTGGCGGCTGGTCAAGTGTCCGTCACGACGATGGCCGACAGCCCCGAAGAAAAACAGGAACTGGAGGAGCAGTTGGGGCGTCGCGTGTCCAGCGATGTCAAAGTTTCGTTGAATATCTCGGCGCCGCGCCCGGTTATTACACCGTTTACTTTGCGGTTTCTTATTGAGGATGGAACCGCGCAGTTTGATGCTTGCTCGGCCGACACAGAAGAGGCCCGTCTCTCTATTTTGACCGCGGCACGCGCCGCTGGACTGCAAGGCGATGTGGATTGCGTGATTGGCTTGGGTGTGCCTACCCCGCAATGGGGCCGCGCCGGTGAACTGGCTATTGCCGCACTGGCCAAACTGGGTGGCGGAAGCGTGACGTTTGCAGATGCCGATATTTCCCTTTTGGCGGCTCAGGGCACCGAGGAAGCCTTGTTTGATGATGTTGTGGGTAGATTGCAAAGCGATCTGCCCGAGGTCTTCGCCCTGCATGCCATATTACCTCCGCCAGATGATGACAGCGCACCCGTTATTCCCGAATTCACGGTCACTTTGTCCCCCGAGGGCTTGGTGCAGTTGCGCGGCAAGGTTGGCAGCGACCGGATGCGTGATACCGTAGATAGTTTTGCCCGTGCCCGGTTTGCTTCGGGAAGCGTTTACACGCAGGTCCGTGTCGCAGAAGGTTTGCCCGAGGTTTGGCCTGTGCGCGTTCTGACGGGCTTGGAAACTCTGTCATATCTGTCAAACGGTGCAGTTACAGTTACCCCAACCTCTTTGAGCGTAAGTGGAAACACCGGACGCAAAGATGCCAGCGCGCAAATAGCAGGGCTTTTGGCCGAAAAGCTGAGTGAAGCCGAAAAATTCGACATCGACGTAACCTATCGCGAAAAGCTGGACCCGATTGCCAGTATACCAACCCCGGAAGAATGCATTGCGATGATCGCCGAGATTCAGTCAGAGCGTAAAATCAACTTTGAGCCTGGTGGAACGGCGATTGACAGCAGCGGAGCTGCGATCATGGACGATATCGCTGAAGTATTGGAGAAATGTGGCGATCTGCGCATTGAAATTGGTGGGCATACAGACAGCCAGGGCCGCGAAACAATGAACGAACAGCTTAGCCAGCAACGTGCCAACTCGGTTCTTGAAGCCTTGCGTGAGCGTCGGGTCCTGACTTCGGGCTTCACCGCCAAAGGATATGGTGAAAGCCAGCCTATTGCTGACAATGACACGGAAGAAGGCCGCGAACAGAATCGCCGGATCGAATTCAAGGTCATAAGCGAGGTTGAAGGGTCAGAAGAGCAAACAACGCTTGAAGCTGACACCGAAGCGGGTCAAACAGACGCAGAGACCGAAAACAGCGAGACAGACGAGGGCGCGGGCGATGAACAGAACTGAGTTTATCTTTGCCACGGCCATTATTCTATTTGTTGCATTTTGTTTGGGCTGGTTTGCGAACTGGCTGGTGCATCGCTTTATCCGGGTGTCTCAATCCGATCTGGGTGAATTGGACCGGATGGCGCAGGAACTGCACGAAGCCGAAGAAACCCGCGATCAGGCCATCACCTATCTGCAACAGCGTGAGGCCGAGCTGACCAACCAGCTGAATCAGACCGAGGCCGAATTGGCCGCAACCATGGAAGGTCTGCGCGAAGCCCGCCAAGAGGCCGAGCACATGCGCGCCCATATCGAACGTCAAAGCGCAGGTTAACGCAGTTTAGGGTCGAAACCCTCTTTGCTTTTAGCGGGATGTTCGCGGTGCTCTAGGACTCTAGAGCACTGCACTCATACGTCGATTTGCTCAGCCACTCGGGATTGACTTCAACACCCCAGCCGGGCGCGTCCGTAACCGTTGCCTGACCGTCGGTGATTTCGTAAGGGTCTGTGACGAACAACTGATCCTGCCAAGGGTAGTAATCCAAGCCTTCAATGGAAAACTCCAGATACTTGCCCGCATTCGGGATCGCCCGCAAAAAGTGCATGGTAAACAGGGTGACCATCGACAGGTTCGCGGCGTGGGGCGTTACGGGGATACCCGCCGCTTCGGCCAGTCTGGCGACGCGCAAGGCGCGGTTCATACCACCGATATAGCAAACGTCAGGTTGCACGATGTCCACGACGCGGCGCGTGATCATGTCCTGCCAATTGGCCATCATGCAATCCTGCTCGCCCCCGGTCACGTCAATGTCCAGCGCCTCGGTCACGGCCTTGGTCTGGTCAAACTCCCAATAGGGGCATGGTTCCTCGAAATGGGACACGCCATGGTCTTGCAACATCTTGCCCACTTCGATCGCACGGTCGGGCGAGTAGCACGAGTTGGCGTCAACCAACAAGGTGGCATCATCACCCAGCGCGCGTCGGATTGTCGGCACGATTTCGTCCGTCCGTCCGGGCCATTCGTCGGTATTCCAACCCACCTCGGCCCCAATGCGGAACTTGAAGGCATCAAACCCGTGCGCATCGCGCAGGCGTTGAAATCTGTCGGCCTCATCAGCCGGAGTAATGTCACGTTTCATTGAGCTGGCATAGGCACGGAAAGGTCCCGGCGTGCCGCCCAGAAGTGTGCAAACCGGCAACTCTTCGCGCCGACCGCGCCAATCCCAAAGGGCTGTGTCCAGACCACACATCGCCCGACGTACATATGAACCGGGGAATTTGTATTCGCGGTCCCGGACCAAGGCCAGCGCTCCGTCGATGTCCAGCATGTCACGGCCCAGCACATGGCGCGCGACCTGCCGGTGTACCACCTTGGCGGTAATATCCGCGCAATAGGGTGACACCTGCCCCCAGCCCTGACTGCCGTCCTCGCCGGTGACGCGAACAAAACAGACAAACTCGTCTGAAAAAGTCTCGACAGAGGTAAGTTTCATACGCTGTTCGTCCTCAATAGTGCTTGTCATTTGGTGTGACGTTACACGATATTGGTTTGCGCAAAATATCCATTTTGCCAAAACAAAGTGACCAATTGGAGGTCTAAGCGATGAAACAAGAGGCAGGCGCGGTTTTGTCGTCAATCCAGCTGGATCGAAAATCTCGTAAAAACATGAGCGTTCAGCTCTATATGGCATTGCGGGATATCTTGCTGTCGGGTGGCCTGCGCCCCGGAGACCGTCTTCCAGCCAGTCGTACATTGGCCCGCGAAACTGGTGTGTCGCGTACCACTGTGATCGATGCGATCGACCGACTGATTGCCGAAGGCATGGTGACGTCACATGTGGGCGCGGGGACGTTTGTGAGTGAAACGCTGGTGTCGCGTCAACCGCCGCCATCGGCCGGGGCAGATGCACATCAGGTCCAAGACCCGCCGCGCCTGTCCTATACGGTCAGTCATGCCACCTCCAGTTATGCGCCGCGCGCAAGGCTACCGTATAACCCGCAGGCGTTTGTGAGTGGGTTGCCGGCGTTGGATGCATTTCCAATTGCAAACTGGGCGCGGATATCTGCGCGTCACCTGCGTGGACAGCGCACGGACATCATGGGGTATGGTCCGCCTCAGGGTCATGCGGGTCTACGCGAGGCAATAGCATCGCATCTGGCCGCAGCACGTGGCATTCAATGCCGACCCGAACAGGTGTTTATTACCAACGGTGCACAGCATGCGTTCGCCCTGATCGGTCAGTTGTTTTTGAACGCAGGTGACAAAGTTTGGTTTGAAAACCCAGGTGCCAAAGGGGCGCGCAATGCCTTCGTCGCGACGGGTGCGGAACTGGTGCCGGTGCCAGTGGATCAGGATGGTTTATGCGTTTCGCAAGGGATTGAAAAGGCGCCACATTTTCGACTGGCTTTTGTGACGCCTTCGCATCAGCAACCATTGGGCCACGTCATGTCTTTGCGGCGCCGTCTGAACCTTTTGCAGGCCGCGCGTGACGCCAAAGCGCTGATCGTCGAGGATGATTATGACGGCGAATTTCACTTTGCCCCGCGTCCGCACCCCGCGCTGAAAAGCATCGATACCCACGGAAGGGTAATTTATGTCGGGACGTTTTCCAAAACACTTTTCCCGTCATTGCGCCTTGGCTTTGTTGTGGTGCCCGAACGAATGATCGGCATCTTTGATACGGCTTTTTCCTCTTGGGTCAGCGGCCCGGCCACTGCGGCGCAGGCAACCGTGTCGGACTTTATGGATGAGGGGTATTTTGCAACGCACATCCGGCTGATGCGCCGCTTGTACAAGGCGCGTTTCGATGTGTTGGTGACTGCGGCGCAGGCATTGCCCGCCAGCATTGAGGTGCAACCGACAACCAGTGGATTTCATACGCTGGCCTGCCTGGACCCCGATGTGGATGAGTTGGCAGTGGCCGAACAGGCCCGTGCCAAAGGGGTGATTGTCGCCCCGCTCAGTCAATACTGTCTGACGCCGATTGAACAAAAAGGACTCGTACTGGGATTCGGAAGCAGCCAGCCGGATAGTATTGCCAAAGGAATTGACGTTTTGTGCAACTTGCCAGCCTTGCGCGAATAATTGGTCTGATCAAAAATCCACAATGGATATGAAATCAGGACCAATAGGCCCATAATGTCGGCGCTGGAGTGTTCTCATATGAAGGGTACGGTGTAATGGCAACAGGGCTTCTGCCGGGATTCAATGATCAGCCGTACTGGCATGATCAATTGGATGCGCCACCCGTCCTGCCTGACGTGCCTCTGGCGAATGTTGATGTGTTGGTCGTTGGGGCAGGATACACTGGCCTGAACGCCGCAATCGAAACCGCCCGCGCAGGGCGCTCGACAATGGTCGTGGACGCTGCCGATCCTGGATACGGGTGTAGCAGCCGTAATGGCGGACAGATCAGTACCAGCGTTAAACCATCATTGGCCAAACTGACGGCCAAATTCGGAGCAGAAAAGGCGCGCGCCATCCGTGGCGAAGGGGCGAGTGCACTGGCGTGGATTGCAGAGCGGATCCAGAGCGAGGGAATCGCCTGCGATTTTGCCCGCAGTGGCCGATTTCACGCGGCACATACTCCCCAGCATTACGAGGCATTGACGCGCGATGCCGAAATACTGACGCATGATGAGGGTATAGCAGTGCACGCTGTGCCACGCACCGAGCAGCGCAGCGAACTGGGTACAGACAGCTATTGGGGCGGTTTGGTATACCCAGATCATTGCAGTTTGCATCCCGCCAAGTACCTTCGGGGACTGCTGCGTAGTGCTATGAGGGCCGGCGCGCATGTGACCGGTCAAGCGGCGGTTACTCAGATCACCCGTACGCCCACTGGCTTTGATGTGCAGACACTCAAGGGTAAGGTCCGCGCGCGTGATGTGATCGTGGCCACCAACGGATACACCACAGGGGTCACACCATGGCTGCAACGCCGGGTGATCCCAATCGGCAGCTATATTATCGCAACCGAGCCATTGCCCAAGGGGTTGATGGATCAATTGTTTCCTACTCGGCGGATAGCCAGTGATACGTGCAAGGTGCTGTATTACTATCGCCCGTCACCCGATGGAACACGCATCCTGTTTGGGGGCCGTGTGTCTTCGCGGGAAACAGACCCGGCGCAAAGCGGCCCGCGTCTTTATGATCATATGTGCCGTATTTTTCCTGAAATGCGCGGCTATAGCATTACGCACAGCTGGAGCGGGACGGTCGCTTACAGCTTTGATGAACTGGCCCATACGGGGATACATGATGGCGTGCATTACGCGATGGGGTATTGTGGATCAGGCGTATCTATGGCCAGTTACTTGGGTATGCGTGTGGGGCAAAAGGTGCTGGGGCTGGCCGAGGGCCGCACCGCGTTTGATGGTCTGCCCCATCCCACGCGCCCATTCTATACCGGCAAGCCGTGGTTCCTGCCTGCGGCGGTGGCATGGTATCAATGGAACGACCGACGGCAGTTTGCAAACGCGCAAAGGGCCGCAATGTGACGGGGCAAAATGGTCTGGACCACACGGATCATGTCACCGCATCATTTAATTAATTAACCAAAGGGGAGACTACAAATGAAGAAACTATCAATTTTAACGGTATCGGCGACGCTGCTTGCGACCACTGCGATGGCGGACAAAAGCGTCACTGTCGCGTCTTGGGGCGGTTCGTACCAAGAAGCACAAAGTAAGGCGTTGTTCCAACCTGCTGCCGCAAACACCGGCATTGAGGTTAAAGAAGAAACCTATGGCGGTATGTCCGACGTCCGCCTTCAGGTGAATACCGGCCAGGTGACACTGGACATTGTTGTCAGCGGATCGGGTAGTGCGGCACGCGCTGCCGAAGAAGGGCTGCTGGAAAAGCTGGATTACGATGTCATCGACGTTTCGACATTCATTCCCGGCACCTATGATGACTATTGTCTTGGCGGTGATGTGTTCTCGACGGTCTATGCATGGAATACGGCGACTGTCGGTGAAGATGGCCCCCAAAGCTGGGCAGACTTCTTTGACACCGAGAAATTCCCCGGTAGCCGTGCCTATCGTGGCAAGGTAGCGGGCGCGTTAGAGCCTGCGTTGATGGCTGACGGCGTTGCGCCCGAAGACGTGTATTCGGTTCTGGATAGCGAAGAAGGTATTGAGCGCGCGATCGACAAAATCCGCGAACTGAAGCCGAATATCGCCGTCTTCTGGTCATCGGGCGCACAACAGGCGCAGCTGATGAAAGACGGTGAGGTCGACATGACCACCGGATGGAATGGTCGCTTTGACAATGCCAAAGCAGACGGCGCCAAAGTTGCCTATAGCTTTAATCAGGCACTGGCGGATTATGATTGTTTCGCGATTCCCAAAGGCGCACCCAACAAGGATGTCGCGATGGAGTTCCTGGCTGAGATCTCAAAAGCCGAATATCAGGACGATCTGCCTAAATACATCACGTATGGCCCGACCAACAAAGCAGCTTATGAAACAGGTGAAATTGATCCTGCCGTTGCTGCATCACTGCCATCCACGCCTGAAAACACGGCCAAGCAACTGCCGATCAGCTTGGAGTGGTACAGCAAGTGGGAAACAATCGCCGCTGAAATGTACCAAGAAATGCTGACCGAGTAATCAGTAACCAACAGCGATTTGCGACGGGCCTTAATTGGTCCGTCGCACTTGATGAGTGTTGAGCGTTTTGACAACGTTTTCTGACACTGCGACCTGACCGCACAATATTCTGAAACGCCTAACTGAAGTGGACAGACCCTTGAGCAAAGATCCAAACGACGCCCTACCGATATCTGTACGCAACGTGACCAAAACCTATGGAGCGGTGCATGCGTTGAACGATGTGTCGTTGGAGATTAATAGCGGCGAGTTTCTGACCCTCTTGGGGCCATCTGGATCGGGCAAGACAACCCTGTTGATGGTTTTGGCGGGGTTCACGCGCCCTGATCGCGGTAGTCTGAAATTCGGTGACAAAGAGGTCATTCGCACGCCTCCACACCTACGCGATGTGGGCATGACCTTTCAAAGCTATGCGTTGTTTCCGCATATGACTGTTGCTGGCAATGTGGGCTATCCATTGCGTTTGCGCGGAGTGTCCAAGGATGAAATCGCGACGCGGGTCGAGGGCGCATTAGAAACTGTCCAACTGGGCGGTTTCGGTGATCGCCGCATTGATCAACTGTCAGGTGGTCAACGTCAGCGTGTTGCCGTTGCCCGCGCCATTGTGTTTGAGCCGCGCATCCTGCTGATGGACGAACCGTTGTCGGCGCTGGACAAAAAGCTGCGCGACCAGATGCAGATCGAATTGCGAAGCATGCATGAAGAATTGGGCATGACGACGGTCTATGTGACCCATGATCAACGCGAGGCGCTGACCATGTCGGACCGGATCGCGGTGGTGAACCATGGCCGGATCATGCAACTGGCCACGCCCCATGACCTGTATGAAAGCCCCGCTAACCGATTTGTCGCCGATTTCATTGGCGAATCGACGTTTCTAGATGTCCGGAAATTCGGTTCTGACGTTCTATTTGGCGATCAAAAACTGGCCCACACCGGCAAGATTCCCGACACGCCCGAGTTACTGTTGATGGCGCGCCCTGAACGGATTTGCCTTGTGGATGGTCCCGCGCCGGATGACATGAACACCTTTGAAGCCCGCGCCGAGCAGGTCGTGTATCAGGGCGACAGCTATTTGTTGAACGCTCGACTCGACAGCGGCGAGATGATCACGCTGCGTGGACCGATCCGGCAGGGCACTGTCGCCACGCTGCCGGTTGTCGGGGATCGGGTGACGCTGGGCCTGTCCGCTAAGGACACCGTCATCATTGATGGACGGGAGGTCTGATATGGCCTCCACCGACATACCATCCACCGATATGAATGCGGCCGGTTTGCGCTCGGACGAGCGGCTGGAGCGGCTGAAGCTGTTTGGCCTAAGTTCGCCCGCACTGATCCTTGTTATGATCATCCTCGTGCTGCCTGTCGGGTGGCTGTTCTATGTATCGTTCATTGGCGCAGACGGAAACTTTTCGCTTGAGAACTATGAAAGGATGGTCGCACGAAAATCCTACATGCGTATTTTCCGTACGACATTTCTGGTCAGTATCATGACCACGGGCCTGTGTATCCTGATCGGATACCCATTGGCCTATTTCCTGTCCCAACTCCCCAAGAAATGGGCCAATATCGCACTGATCACAGTTCTATTGCCGTTCTGGACCTCATTATTGGTGCGGACATATGCGTGGTTGGTTCTGTTGCAGAAAAAGGGCTTGGTCAATGAATGGGCTATGTCTTTGGGTCTGTGGGACGAACCGATAAAAATGGTGCACAACATGACAGGTAACCTGATTGGGATGGTGCACATCATGCTGCCGTTTCTCATTCTGCCGCTGTATGGCGCGATGACCGCGATCAACCGCGACTTTATGAAAGCCGCGTCCAACTTGGGGGCCAGCCCGCGCCGCGCCTTTTGGACCGTGTTTTTCCCATTGACCACACCGGGCCTGTTTGCCGGGGCATTGATGGTATTCATCTTATGCCTTGGGTTCTTTGTGACACCGGCCGTACTGGGCGGAGGCAAAGTGATCATGGTGTCCATGAAAATCGTCTCTAACATTGAGCTATTCGTGAATTGGGGTGCAGCCAGCGCGCTGGGTGTGGTTCTGTTGGTGTCAACAATGGTGATCTTGTGGATCGCATCGCGCTTTTTGAACTTTGATCAGATGACAGGCGGGGGGCGGCACTGATGACTAATTGGTTCTCTTCCCCCGCGACAGACACGCAGATCGTGCACGGCCAACGCATTTGGTTGTACATCATTGCCGTGATCACCATGGTTCTGTTGGTTGTGCCGACGTTGATCGTGATCCCGATGTCATTTTCGGACAGCCAGTATTTGGAGTTTCCGCCAGAAACTTGGTCGACGCGATGGTATCAAAACTACTTTGGGTCCGATGAATGGATGCGGGCCACCATCACGTCTCTAAAGGCGGCGTTGCTGACCATGTTGGTCGCGACACCGGTGGGCGTTCTGGCGGCTTATGGGCTGCATGCGTCCAAAATTGCCTTTGTTCGGGTCGCATTTGTGATGCTGATTACGCCGATGATGGTGCCCGTGGTATTGGTGGCGATCGGTGCCTTCTATGCGTATGTCCAGCTTCAGATCCTCTATACGCTGATGGGGCTGGTACTGGCGCATACGGTTCTGGCGCTGCCGCTGGTGGTGATTGTCACGGGTGCTGCGCTAAAGGGCTATGACATGAGCCAGGAACAGGCGGCGCGCAGTCTGGGCGCACCGCGTTGGAAGGCGTTCCTGACAGTGACGCTGCCCCAGATCAAGTTTGCGGTAATCACCAGCGCGCTGTTGTCCTTTTTGACATCGTTTGACGAAGTGGTTGTCGCGATGTTTGTATCCGGCGGTGACAACCCGACGCTGACCCGCAACATGTTTAATGCGCTACGCGATCAGATTGACCCGACAATTGCTTCGATTTCGACAATCATGGTTCTGGTCACGACCGGGATGATGGTCTTGGCGCAGCTTTTCGGCCAGAAGAAATAGGGCCAGCTTCAAGGCTGGCTCACTCCTGACAGCATGTGAATAACGAGGACTGAAAATGATCTCTCTTGATACCTTCCCCGATCTTGCATCGGTTGAACTGAATGCGTTCAAACCCAAGCCAACCACCCTGACAGAGGGTCAGCAAGAGGCGGCAAGTAACCTGTTTTCCTCGGCTGACGGTCTGACCAACATCGGTGTTTGGGAATGTACGCCGGGTCGGTTCACAGCTGATCGTACGGGTGGCGCTGAATATTGCCACATCATCAAGGGCCGCGCGACGGTGACCAATGCGGATGGTTCTGGCAGTCGTGATATCGGTCCCGGCGACCTGCTGGTTCTACCCTTGGGCTGGACGGGCGAATGGCAAATCCACGAGCATATGCGCAAGCTATATGTGATCACCTCTGTTCCTGCCTGATTTGCAGTGGCGCAGTTTGATTTTATCGTGGTCGGCGCGGGGTCGGCCGGATGTGTGCTGGCCAATCGGTTGACGGAAGATGGTCGGTATTCGGTCCTTCTGCTAGAGGCGGGGGGCAGCGACAAGAACTTTTGGATCTGGCTACCCATCGGATATGGCAAAACGTTTTACAAACGTTCGCTCAACTGGATGTATCATACTGCGCCCGTTCCGGCGCTGGACAATAGGGTGGGGTATTGGCCTCGTGGCAAGGTGATGGGCGGATCATCGTCGATCAACGCGATGGTCTATATTCGCGGCCAGCACGCTGATTTCGACGATTGGCGTGCGATGGGTAATCCCGGCTGGGGCTGGGAAGATGTCCTGCCTTATTTCCAACGTTGCGAAACAAACGACAAGGGCGGCGATGCCTTTCGGGGCGGCGATGGCCCGGTGCATGTGGCAACGATGGACCGCGACTTGCACCCGCTTTGCCAGACCTTTCTGGACGCCGGGAATGAGGCACAGTTCCCCCGGAATACCGATTTCAACGGCGCATCAATGGAGGGCGTCGGAACGTATCAAAACACCGCCAAAGACGGCATGCGGATGAGCGCGGCCCGCGCCTATATCGGTCCTGCCAAGGGGCGCAAGAACCTGACGATAGCGCGCAAAGCACTGGCCGAGCGCATATTGGTCAAGGACAAACGTGCCGTTGGCGTTGCCTATCGACAAAACGGTCAGTTGAAGGAGGCCACGGCACGGCGCGAGGTGATCGTCTCAGCAGGGTCGATCAACTCTCCGCAACTGTTGCAGCTATCTGGGATCGGTCCCGGTGCCTTGTTGAAAAAGCATGGCATTGACGTGCGGCATGACGCCCCCGGTGTGGGCCGTAACTTGCAGGATCATTTGGCCATCGACTATCTCTATCGTTCACGTGTGCCAACGTTGAACGATCAATTGCACAGCTGGCAAGGCAAGCTTTGGCAGGGTCTGCGTTATGTGCTGACACGGCGGGGGCCGTTGTCATTGGGGGTCAATCAGGCGGGTGGGTTTGTACGTTCGCGCCCCGATGTGGAACGGCCCAACATGCAGCTTTATTTTTCGCCCGTCAGCTACACCAAGGCTCCTCCGGGCAAGCGCCCGCTGATGAACCCAGACCCGTTTTCGGGCTTTCTTTTGGGCGCGCAACCGACCCGGCCAAGCAGCCGCGGGTACATCGAAATAGTCTCTAATTCACCGCAAGACGCTCCGGTAATTCACCCGAACTATCTGGACACCCAGCATGATCAGCAAGAGATGATCGAGGCGTCGCACCTGCTGCGCCGTATCGCCGCTGCGCCGTCTATGGCCGGGATCATCGACGCCGAATTGTCACCGGGTGCTCAGGTCCAGAGCGATGACGACATGCTGGCCGACTGCCGAGCGCGCGCGGGAACCGTGTTCCACCCGGTCAGCACCTGTCGTATGGGGCCAGATCCGATGCAGGATGTGGTGAATGCGCGGCTGAGCGTGCATGGGTTGGATAGCTTGCGGGTGATTGATGCGTCAATCTTTCCCGCAGTTACTTCGGGCAATACCAACGCGCCCGCAATGATGGTCGGCGAAAAAGGCGCCGATATGGTATTGGAGGATGCGCGCGCCTGAGGCGTTACTTACCCATTGCCCAAGCGGCTCCGTAGACTGGCCAGAACCATGCGCGCCTGTACTTGCCCAACGGCCATCGACCCGGCGGGTTTTGCATGACGGCAGGGTAAGTGTTGCGCGGCTTTCGGTCCATTGCCAGATCCGCCAAGAGCGCCCCCGCGTAACTGCCCATTGCCACACCGTTTCCATGATAGGACAGTGCAGTGAATGCGCCCGGCATCGTATCAATCGGCCCTGCATAGGGCGTCAGATCGCGCGAAATACTAAGCAGGCCGTGCCAGCTGTAGGGCGTTTCGACATGCTTCCATGCGGGAAACATCGTTTCAAAATGATGGCGGATATTGCCGTGCATCCGGCGGTCCGCCCAAGGCGCGGAAAAAAGCCCGCCACGCATGCCAAACAACATACGATTGTTTGGCATCAAGCGAAAATAATGCACGAAAAAGCGGTCGTCATAGCAGGCTTGATTGCTGGTCCATCCTTGGGCGGCCAGTTCATCATCGCTCATCTCACGCGTGACCAATACGTTGGATTGCGTGGGCAGATAACGACCCCGCATCCAGTCCGGGAGGTCATCCGAGCTATAGCCGTTTGTGGCCACGATCAGGCGGCGTGACTGTACTCTTGCCTGCGGGGTTTGAACCGAAAAACCACTGCTTTGGTCGATCCGGGTAACAGGGCTGCTCCCAAAGATACGAACCCCGGCGTTGCGAGCTGCCGAGGCAAGCCCTTGCACATATTTCATCGGGTTCAGGGCAACTCCGGCGGGGATGGTCATGGCCCGGTGAAACGGGCCATTCAGGCCATTCTGTGCCAGTGCGTCCTTTTCGACAATCCTGGGCGTTAACCCATAGTCACGCTCAAGATCGCGCGCACGCGCGTCCAAGCTGTTGGCGGATGCCATATCATGCGCCATGAGGGTTTCGCCGTCGGAATGGATGTCGGCCTTGATCTCGTGGTCATTGATCAAACCTGTGGTCAGGTCGATCGCCAGACGTTCGACCGTGCAAAACTCGCGACGGCCTTCTTCGCCATACATTCGGGTCAGCATCTTGTCCGATGCCGCTGCGCCGCCCAGACAACAAAACCCGCCGTTGCGCCCTGATGCGCCCCAGCCGACGTCCTGCGCCTCTAACACGATCACATCGGCACCATCCTGCGCCAGATGAAGCGCGGCCGATAGCCCGGTGAAGCCAGCGCCAATGACCACCACATCGGCGGTCAGTGTGCCGCGCGCGGGGCCACTGACGGGTGACTCTATTGTGGTTGGCCAGTAACAGGCCTGTCGTGGTTCCTCGCTATAGGCATGGGGTGGAAAGATGCGTTTCATGCCTATGTCGCAGCCCGTTCATCCGCCTGTCGTTTTAGGCTGGCCCGCTTGCTGGTCAACGATGCGGTAATGACGCCGACGGTAACGATAGCGATCATAATGGTCGACAGCGCGTTGATCTCGGGGCTTAGGCCAAGACGGATGGATGACCAGATTTTGATCGGCAGCGTGGTGGCCGATGGGCCGGCGGTAAAGCTGGCGATGACCAGATCGTCCAGCGATAATGTGAATGCCAAAAGCCAGCCGGAAATCACCGCAGGGGCGATGATGGGCAGCGTCACCAAACGGAATGCCGACGCGGGAGAACACCCAAGATCCAAAGCAGCCTCTTCCAGCGACTGATCAAAACTGACCAATCTGGACGATACGACCACCGAAACATAGCACATGGAAAATGTCGTATGTGCCAGAATGACGGTCAGAATACCGCGATCCAACCCGATGCCGATGAACAGCAACAACAGTGAAAGACCGGTGATTACTTCGGGCATCACCAACGGCGCATAGATCATGCCTGAAAACAGCGTACGTCCCGAAAAACGGCCGGCGCGCACCAAGACCAAGGCGGCCATCGTGCCGAGGACTGTGGCGATGCTGGAGGAAATAACAGCGACTTTGATCGTGACCCATGCGGCGTCCAAAAAGGCCTCGTTTCGGATCAATTCGCCGTACCATTTCGTCGAAAAACCGGCCCAGACCGTCACCAACTTGGATGCGTTGAAGCTAAAAATGATCAGGATCACCATCGGCAGGTACAAAAAGGCGAACCCGAGCGTGAGCGAAGTCACGTTAAACCATGTCATACGTCTCATGAATGGCCCTCCGTGCGCCGGGCCTGATTTGGCGCTTCTGCGTTTCCTGAAAAACCAAGGCGCATGGGCCAGAGCAGACAAGGCTTATGGTGTGCACATCGTATCATCCCTCGGCCTCCCGCTGTTTTTGTTCATTCCGCTGGAACAGCACGATGGGGATGATCAGGATCAACAGCAGGATCACCGCAACGGCGCTGGCCACTGGCCAATCCCGGTTGTTAAAGAACTCTTCCCAAAGCACCTTACCGATCATCAGTGTCTGGGATCCACCCAAGAGCGAGGGGATAACGAACTCACCGATAGTCGGAATGAACACCAGAAAACACCCGGCGATAATCCCGTTTTTGCTAAGCGGGATTGTCACCAGCCAAAAGGCGCTGGCGCGACTGCATCCCAGATCCTCGGCAGCCTCCAGCAACGATCCATCCAGCCGTTCCAACGCCGAATAGATCGGCAGAATCATGAACGGCAAATAGGTATAAACAATGCCGATGTAGACGGCGGTGTTTGTGTTCAGGATTGTCAGCGGTTCGGAAATAATGCCAATTCCTAACAAAAACTGGTTGAGATAGCCTTCGTTGCTCAGAATTCCGACCCAAGAATAGACCCGTATCAGAAAGCTGGTCCAGAAGGGCAGGATCACCAGCATCATCAGTGTCGGGCGCCAGTGATCCGGCGCGTTGGCCATGCCATAGGCGATTGGATAGGCGGCAATCAGCGTCAGGATCGTTGCAATTGTCGCGATCTGGACGGACGACAGATAAGCCTTCCAATACAAGTCATCCGTGGTCAGGAATTCAAAGTTTTCGAAATCCAGCCCCGACAGGAATTCTTTGAACGCGCCCCATCCGCCGGACAGGTCCAATGTCGGCGTGTAGGGCGGAATCGCCAAGGCCACATCGCTAAGACTGATTTTCAGAACGATTAGAAACGGAACCAGAAACAGCGCCAGTAACCAAAAATAGGGTAGGGCGATCAGGGCAAAGCGTTGCATCCTTTATCCCTCCAGAAGGACGCCAGCCGTGGCTGTCCAACTTAGCCATACGGTGTCCTCCCAGGTGAAACTGCGGCGAGACAAGCGACGGGTGTTGGCGGTCTGAGCTTTGATAATTTGACCGCTGGGAAGCTCGACGTGGTACGTGCTGAGATTCCCAAGGTATGCGATGTCCAGAATTCGGCCCTGCACGGCATTAGCTGCATCTTGCGGAGGCTCGGCACTGACCGTCACCTTTTCTGGGCGAATGGCCAGATGGCAAGATTGCCCGTTTTGAAACACCTTGTCTGATTCCGCGTGCAGAGGTGGGGCACCTTCGGCAAAGGCAACGTCATACCCGTTTCCGGACTTGGTAACGCGGCCTTCAATGATTGTAACCTCACCGATGAAATCGGCCACATAGACGCTGTTTGGCATTTCATAGATATTGGCGGGCGTGTCCGCTTGAATGATCCGCCCATGATCCATGACCGCGACACGGCTGGCGACGGTCATGGCCTCTTCTTGATCATGGGTAACAATCACGAATGTGGTTCCGGTTGTTTCCTGAATATCCATCAGTTCAAACTGCGTTTCCTGACGCAGCTTGGCATCTAGCGCGCCCAAGGGCTCATCCAGCAACAACAGCTTGGGGGCTTTGGCCAGTGATCGGGCCAGCGCCACACGTTGACGTTGCCCGCCCGAGATCTGATGGGGTTTGCGTTTGGCGAATTTTTCCAGACGGGTCAGTTTCAGCATCTGTTCGACGCGTTCGGCGATCTTATCCTTGGCGACTTTGTCGCGTTTCAATCCGAAAGCGATGTTTTCCCAGACCGACAGATGCGGGAACAGCGCATAGGATTGGAACATCATATTCACGGCGCGCTTGTTGGGGGGGATCGGAGCGATGTCCTGACCGGCCAAAAGGATAGTGCCTTCGGTCGGGGTTTCAAACCCGGCCAACATGCGCATCATGGTCGTTTTGCCACATCCCGACGGGCCTAAAAGAGCAAAGAATTCCCGCGCATAGATATCAAAAGACTGGTTGTCGATTGCTACGAAATCACCGAACCGTTTGGTGACGTTCTTGAACTGAATCAGCGGCTTGGCCTGCGGATCGTTCCACGGTGCGAAAACAGTTTGGCTCATCTTTGCTCCCGTCGGGGTCAATGTAAAAACCCGCGCAAACCATGTTGCGCGGGTTGGGTTGGTGTGAATTAGGTGCCGGACTTGATCTTGGTCCAGAGGCGGGTCACGATCCGCTGTACCTTTGGCTCATAGGGCGTTGTTGTGAACAGGTTGTTCAACGTGGCCTCATCTGGATAGACGGCAGGATCATCGATAACGTCTTCGATGAGAAACTCCTGCGATGCCTTGTTGCCGTTGGCGTAATAGACATAATTCGAGGCGGCCGCCGCGTTTTGAGCATCCATGATAAAGTTCAGGAACTTGTGCGCAGCATCCGGGTTGGGCGCGTCCACCGGAATCGCCATTTGGTCGAACCACATCTGTGCACCTTCGGTGGGAGCGTTGTAAACGATTTCAACGCCATTCTCGGCCTCGGCAGCGCGGTCACGCGCCTGCAGGATATCCCCGGACCAGCCAACCGCAACACAGATGTCGCCATTTGCCAGAGCGTTGATGAACTCGCTTGAATGGAACTTTTTGACATAGGGGCGGATCGGCATAAAGACGTCTTCGGCCTTGGCGATCACGTCGGGATCATGGCTGTCGGGGTCTTCACCGAGGAACTTCAACGCCATCGGAATCATTTCCGCAGGCGCATCCAAGAAGTAAACGCCGCAGTCGGCCAGCTTTTCCATGTTCTCTGGTTTGAACACCAGATCCAAGGACGTAATCGGTGCGTCTTCGCCCAAGGCCTCTTGAACCTTGCCAACGTTCACGCCGATGCCGGTCGTGCCCCACATGTAGTTAATGGAATAGGCATTTTCCGGATCATACTGTTCGGTCCGTGCTTCGACCAATGGCCACATGTTGGCAATGTTGGGCAGTTTGGATTTGTCCAGTTTCTGAAACGCGCCAGCGCTAATTTGACGTTGCAGGAACGTCCCGGTTGGCACGACCACGTCATAGCCCGATCCGCCGGCCAGCATCTTGGTTTCCAGAACCTCGTTGCTGTCGAAAACGTCATAGATCAGGTCAATTCCGGTTTCGGCGCTGAACTTTTCCAGCAATGACTCGTCGATATAGTCGGACCAGTTAAAGACGCGCACTTCCTCGGCCATCGCGGCACTGGCGGTCAGTGCGGCAATGATTGTTGCGCTGAGAATCGTCTTTTGCATTCGTATCTCCCTTTGGATCGGTGGGTGAGCCACCTTGCCATTACATTTGATCATGTTTTGGCGCTTGGCAATATGGTAATGTTTTCATGGGGCAGTTAAAATGCCAAGCAACGCAAGCCTACACCGACAGGAGCGCCGCACGGAATGAAGCCGACAGCACAAGAATTCAGCACTGCAGAAATCTCCAAACCGGGAATGCCCGCGCATGCTCAGGTGTATTTGCAGCTACGTGAAATGGTTCTGTATGGCGATCTCAAGCCAGGTCAGGCCGTGACCATTCAAGGGCTAACCACCCGGCTGGATGCAGGCATGACACCTGTCCGCGAGGCGATCCGCCGCCTGACTTCGCAAGGGGCGCTGGAATTGCAGGGCAACAGACGGGTATGCGTGCCATTGATGAGTGCCGCGGATATTTCTGAAATTATCGTTGCGAGGGAATGGCTTGACCCGTATCTGATGCGGCGCGCCCTGACCAACGCGACCCCGGATGACGTCGAGGGGATGGCCGAGCTGGATACGCGGCTGGATGCTGCAATCGTTGATGGTGATTTGCGCGGCTATCTTGAATTGAACCACCAATTCCATCTGGCGCTTTATAATCTTGCGGCGTCTCCGATCCTGTCGGACCTTGCAGAAGGTCTTTGGCTGCGGTTTGGCCCGTCGATGCGGGTGCTATGCGGGCGGCTGGGAACGCAGAACTTGCCCGATAATCACAAGACTGCATTGGATGCCATGCGCGCCGGTGATGCTGACGCTGCTGCCGAAGCGATCTGTCAGGATGTGCGTCAGGGAATGCACTTGCTGCGTGACTCGCTTCAGGAGGCTGCGGGATAGACTGATTCGATTGACAAGTAAGAATTTGATCATATTCTTGGCCGCAACAATCCGGCACGCTTGCCGCCAATTTTCGCATTTCGAAAGGCCAGCCCATGAACAAGATTACCAATCATCTGCCCACAGCCGAGCTTCAGGCGCTGGACGCCGCGCATCATCTGCATCCTTTTACCAATGGCGTAGAGCTGGAAGCCAAGGGTGCGCGCGTGATTACCCGCGCCAATGGTGTGACACTGACGGATAGCGACGGTAATGACTATCTGGATGCCATGGCGGGCTTGTGGTGCATGAATATTGGCTATGGCCGCACAGAGCCGGCAGATGCCGCTGCGCGCCAGATGCTGGAACTGCCCTATTACAACACATTCTTCCAAACGACCCACGTGCCTGCCATTGCGTTGGCCGCAAAACTGGCTGAATTGGCGCCCGGCGATCTGAACCACGTGTTCTATGCCGGTTCAGGGTCCGAGGCGAACGACACCAATATTCGTATGGTGCGCACGTACTGGGCCGAAAAAGGCCACCCGAACAAAAACATCATTATCAGCCGCAAAAACGCCTATCACGGCTCGTCCGTTGGTAGTGGAAGTCTGGGTGGTATGGCGTTCATGCATGCGCAAGGCGGATTGCCCATCCCCAACATTCACCACATTGATCAGCCGCATTACTGGTCCGAGGGTGGCGATCAATCCCCCGAGGAATTTGGTTTGGGGCGGGCGCGTCAGTTGGAAAAAGCCATCCACGAACTGGGCGTTGACCGTGTGGCTGCCTTTATCGCGGAACCAATTCAGGGTGCCGGCGGCGTGATCATCCCGCCATCGACATACTGGCCCGAGATCCAACGTATCTGTGATGAATACGACATCCTTTTGATCGCGGATGAAGTGATTTGTGGCTTTGGCCGCACAGGGAAATGGTTTGGCAGTCAGGCATTCAACATTCGCCCCCATATCATGACCATCGCCAAGGGCCTAAGCAGTGGTTACGCACCTATCGGCGGGTCGATTGTCTGTGACGAAGTCGCGGCGGTGATAAACAATTGCGAGTTTGCGCATGGCTATACCTATTCGGGCCATCCGGTTTCGGCGGCTGTCGCCTTGGAAAATCTGCGCATCCTCGAAGAAGAGGGTATCGTAGATCGAGTGGAATCGCACAGCGCGGCCTATCTGGCTGATAAATGGGCCGGTCTGGCCGATCACCCGCTGGTCGGTGAGGCCAAAACAATCGGCATGATGGGCACCTTGCCCCTGACGCCGGATGCCGCCAATCGGGCCTCCTTTGCCGGAAACGAAGGTGATATCGGACTGATGTGCCGCGAGCATTGCTTCCAGAATGGTCTGGTGATGCGCCATGTGGGCGATCGCATGATCATCTCGCCACCGCTGGTGATCAGCGATGCCGAAATCGATACGTTGGTCGAACGCGCGTGGAAGGCGCTGGATCTGACCCACGCGCAAGCCAAAAAAGAAGGCCTGATGAAATCGGGAAAATGAGTTTCGACGCTCAACCACGTCTGGCGGGGCAGGGCTTTACCCTGACCCCGCTGGTCGAGGCAGATCGCGCGGGTCTGACCCGTGCGGCAAGCGATCCGGAAATCTGGGCCATGCACCCCGCAAAAACACGGTGCAAACCCCAAGTGTTCT
The DNA here is from genome assembly GCA_027214255.1 of Roseovarius aestuarii. Lineage (GTDB taxonomy): Bacteria > Pseudomonadota > Alphaproteobacteria > Rhodobacterales > Rhodobacteraceae > Roseovarius > Roseovarius aestuarii_A. The sequence goes on along the minus strand of JAPWHL010000013.1, from coordinate 102,424 downwards.
CGCCCTATTTTGATATGCTTCTGGCCAGCGCCAGCACCCTGACCGTGCGCGATGATGCCACTGGCGACATTATTGGCTGCTCGCGTTACTACACGGCCCCCGATCAGCCGGGTACTATCTCTATTGGGTTCACCTTTCTCACGCGCCCCTATTGGGGTGGTGCGGCCAATCGGATGGTGAAAGGGCTCATGTTGACCCATGCGTTTATGCATTACCCCGAGGTTTGGTTTCACATTGACCCGAACAATCTGCGGTCACAACGCGCCACCCTGAAACTGGGCGCAGAACATGCGTATGACGCCACATTGGATCTGGGCGGCGGCGGCGGGCCGTGGAAAGTTTACAAACTGACCCAGCAAGGGTGGAAAGACACGCAATAAACCTGCGTGGTTTTGGCCGCGACCCTGTTAGGACGTGGGTCCAATTGTTTGTCGGTCCGGTGTTGGAATTGTCCTGTGACCACGTCATAGTTTGACGCAATGCGTTCAGGCAACAAATGTTGGAGCATCCGGGTGGACTCGACAATGACAACATGGGGGATTTCCTTGGTTATAGCGGGTTTCCGGGCATGATCCGTCTGGATGCCCGTGACATTGAAATCTTACGCGCGCTGGCGACAGATGGGCGCATGACCAATGCCCAACTGGCCGAAGTCGTCGGCCTGTCGGCAAGCCCCTGTTGGGAGCGGGTTCGCAAACTGCAAGCCGCCGGTGTGATCGAGGGGACGCATGCGCGAATCGCCCTGAAAAAACTGGGCGCGCATGTGCAGGTCTTTGTGACGGTCGAACTGAGCGATCATACCGCAGCTGCCTTTCGCCGGTTCGAATCGGCAATGGCGGGCCATGATGAGGTGATCGGGTGCTGGGCGTTGGGTGGCGGATATGACTATCTGTTGCAGGTCGTAACGCGTGACATCGACGCCTATCAGCGATTGATCGATGATATGCTGGAGGCGCGGATCGGTCTTGCGCGGTATTTTACCTATGTCGTGACAAAGACGGTCAAGAACAGCGCAGTCCCGCCCTTCGGCGCTTTGCTGGATCTTTAGCGAACAGAAGAATCTTCTGTCAGGTGCTTTGATTTCAGGATCATAGCCCGCTCTCTCCGACGCATGGTTTGTCCAAGAGGCTCCGGCTTACGCTTGGGGCAGGAATTTCCGTGGGGATAACATGCTACGAAACGACGAACTGGCCGAATGGGATCGCGACAACTTTTTCCATCCATCTACACATCTGGCGCAATTTGCGCGTGGCGAGATGTCCAGCCGGATCATCACCGGCGCTTCCGGCTGTCATATTGAGGATCGTGACGGCAATCGCCACCTGGATGCGTTTGCAGGCCTGTATTGCGTTAACGTCGGCTATGGCCGTACCGAGATTGCTGAGGCGATTTCAAAACAAGCGCATGAGCTTGCCTATTATCACGCTTATGTTGGGCATGGTACCGAAGCATCCATCACGCTTGCCAAGATGGTTTTGGACCGCGCACCCGACCACATGTCCAAAGTGTATTTTGGACAATCCGGCAGTGACGCGAACGAAACCAACATCAAGCTAATCTGGTATTACAACAACATTCTGGGCCGCCCCCAAAAGAAGAAGATCATCAGCCGTTGGCGCGGGTATCACGGATCGGGTTTGATGACCGGGTCGTTGACCGGGCTTGAGCTGTTTCACAAAAAATTCGACCTGCCGTTGGCGCAGGTTATCCATACCGAAGCACCCTATTATTATCGCCGTGACGATCTGGACCAAACCGAAGAACAGTTCGTCGCCCATTGCGTTGCCAAACTGGAAGAAATGATTGAGCGTGAAGGTGCCGACACGATTGCTGCCTTTATTGGCGAGCCGGTGTTGGGCACGGGCGGGTTGGTTCCGCCGCCGGCTGGATATTGGCCAGCCATTCAGAAGGTGTTGGACCGCCATGACATTTTGCTGATCGCCGACGAGGTGGTCACGGGGTTCGGTCGTTTGGGCACGATGATGGGATCGGATCATTACGACATGAAGCCGGATTTGATCACCATCGCCAAGGGCCTGACCAGCGCCTATGCGCCGCTGTCGGGCAGCATCGTTTCTGACAAAATGTGGAAGGTTCTGGAGCAGGGTACGGACGAAAACGGACCCATCGGCCATGGCTGGACCTATTCGGCACACCCAATCGGGGCCGCTGCGGGCGTTGCGAATCTGAAGCTGTTGGATGATTTGAACCTGATTGCCAACAATCGCGAGATTGGTGCCTATCTGAACACAACAATGCGCGCCGCGCTGGGCGATCACGCCCATGTCGGTGACATTCGCGGCGAAGGTATGTTGTGCGCGGTTGAGTTCGTCAAAGACCGCAACGACAGGGTGTTTTTCGATGCATCAGAAAAGGTCGGCCCTCAGGTGGCTGCAGCATTGGCCGAAAGTGGTGTGATCGGGCGTGCGATGCCTCAGGGTGATATTTTGGGCTTTGCCCCGCCGTTCTGTCTCAATCGGGAAGAAGCGGACGAGATCGTCGCGAAAACAGTGGCGGCGGTTAAGAAAGTGTTAACTTGAACTCGCCAAGAAACTGAAAGTAGTATGTCTAAATTTTACTGAGCTGTAAGCGCGTAAAATCACGTCAAGTCGTCGGAGACTTAAACCTTTATGTCGTATTCAGTGCCAAAACCACCGCACTGTGCTTGCAACCTGAGGAATTTGGCGTTCTAGTATGAGAGGGTGCACGTAAGATGCACCGCAGGGATGAATGGGGAGCCTGAATTGGCCGACACAAACCTAAACGATGCGTTCGTTGAATTCGAACGCGTGCAAAAAAGCTATGATGGCGAAAATCTAGTTGTAAAAGACCTGAACTTGGCCGTTCCACGCGGCGAATTTCTGACCATGTTGGGCCCGTCCGGATCTGGCAAGACGACTTGCCTTATGATGTTGGCCGGCTTTGAAACTGCCACGCACGGTGACATCCGGTTGGATGGCGTTTCGATCAACAATATTCCGCCGCACAAACGCGGTATCGGCATGGTGTTTCAGAACTATGCGCTGTTTCCGCACATGACAATTGCCGAGAATCTGAGCTTTCCTTTGGAAGTCCGGAAAATTGGTAAGGACGAGCGCGAGAAGAAGGTCAAACGCGCCCTCGACATGGTCGAAATGGGCAGCTTTGGCGGGCGTCGCCCGGCACAATTGTCAGGCGGTCAGCAACAGCGCGTGGCGCTGGCGCGTGCCTTGGTTTTTGAACCAGAGCTGGTCTTGATGGACGAACCACTGGGCGCGCTGGACAAGCAGCTGCGCGAAAAAATGCAGTTCGAAATTACACATCTGGCGCACAATCTTGGCATCACCACGGTTTACGTCACGCATGACCAGACCGAAGCGTTGACCATGTCTGACCGGGTTGCTGTTTTCGACGATGGTCGCATTCAGCAGATCGATCCGCCTGATACGCTGTACGAAGAGCCGCAAAACAGTTTTGTTGCGCAGTTCATCGGTGAAAACAACACGCTGCACGGTGTTATCAAGGAAATCAAAGGTGATCACGCGGTTGTCCAACTGGACGGCGGGGACTTGATTGACTGTAAGCCCGTCAACGTCAGCGAAGTTGGCGCGCGCACCCAAGTGTCGATTCGCCCCGAGCGGGTCGAGTTCGACAAGAAGCGTTTGCAGGAAGGCGTTCACACGTTGAAGGCCGAAGTGCTGGAATTCGTCTATATGGGCGACATATTCCGCACGCGCCTGCGAGTGGCTGGGAATGACGATTTTATCGTTAAAACCCGTAACGCACCTGATCAAAGGCGTTTGGTACCGGGCGAGCAGCTTGAAATTGGCTGGTTGCCACAGGATTGCCGCGCATTGGATGCATAGCCACTAAGTGAAATCACGGCCAGTCAACTGACATGGCCGGATGAACAGGGGATCGAGACGCATCGCCCGTGGCGGGATCCTCACAGTTAAATACCGGGCATAGTAGGGAGAATTATAAATGAAACTGACCAAAACTCTGATGGCCACTACGGCTCTGACAGCGATGGCGGGCATGGCTTCGGCAGAAGTCAAAGAACTGACTGTAGTCAGCTGGGGCGGCGCGTACACTGCATCGCAGCAGAACGCGTATCACCTGCCATACACCGAAAAGACGGGCGTGACGATCATCAACGATGACAGCTCGGCTGAAGCCGTGGCAAAGTTGCGTGCGATGAACGAAGCTGGCAACGTTACATGGGATGTGGTCGACGTTGTCGCAGCTGATGCGATCCGCCTGTGCGACGAAGGTCTGGCGCTGGAAATCGATCCCGACACCATGTTGGCCGATGCGCCTGATGGCACGAAGGCAAGCGAAGATTTCGGCGATCTTCTTGTGTCCGAATGCTATATCCCACAGATCGTTTATTCGACAACGTTCGGGTATCGCACCGATATGGTCGGCGACACGCCTCCAAGCAACGTTTGCGACGTGTTCGACCTTGAGGCATATCCTGGCAAACGTTCGTTGGAAAAACGTCCGATCAACAACATGGAATGGGCCTTGCTGTGTGACGGCGTCGCCAAGGACGAAGTCTATGACGTTCTGGCAACACCCGAGGGACAAGACCAGGCTTTGGCCAAGCTCGACACGATCAAGGACCAGGTCATCTGGTGGTCGGCTGGTGCTGATACGCCCCAGTTGCTGGCCGATGGCGAAATCGTTATGGGTTCGACCTACAACGGCCGCCTGTTCAGCGTAATTGAAGAGCAAAAACAGCCCGTTGCGATGCTGTGGGATGCTCAGGTGTTTGACATCGACGGTTGGATCATCCCCACCGGCCTAAGCCCCGAACGTCAGCAGGCTGCTCTGGACTATATCATGTTCGCGACAGACACTCAGCGTCTGGCCGATCAGGCAGCTTACATCAGCTATGGCCCTGCACGTAAGTCGTCGGCCCCACTGGTTGGTAAGCACGCCGAACTGGGTATCGAGATGGCACCACACATGCCGACTGATCCGGAAAACGCAAAGAACACGTTCCTCTATAACTACGAGTTCTGGGCTGACTACCGTGACGACATCGACGCCAAATTCCAGGCGTGGTTGGCTAAATAAGACAGGTTAGGGGGCGAAACGCCCCCGCCGAACCAATAAAGGATGCGGCCCACTCGCGGGGCCGCGTCCCAACCAAGAAACGCAAAAGACGATTTCAGGGGACGTAACCAGTAATGCCCAAAGGGTATATCATCGGACATATCACCGTATCGGACCCGGAGGCATACCAAGAGTATGTCGAGCGGGACACGCCGATCCTGCAAGGTCTGGGCGGTAGATTTATCGTCCGGGGTGGAGCATCCGAAACGCCCGAAGGTGAGACGCTTAACCGTCATATCGTGGTCGAATTCCCTAGCTACGCCGCTGCGAAGGCAGCTTACAACGATCCGGACTATCAAAATGTGGCCGATATCCGCAGGCGTACTGCCGACAGCGTGATCATCCTGGTCGAGGGCACCTAACATGACAAAGACCGCAACCAACGAACCGGTACTGGCCGCCGATGGCACGCCACTCAAGCGCAGTTTGGCTCGCGCCTTGCGTGTCCAGAAAATGCGCGCATTGGCATTGATCGCTCCGCTGCTGATCTTTGTGATGATTTCGTTCATCATTCCAATCGGCGACATGTTGTTCCGTTCGGTCGAGAACAAGATTGTCGAAAATACATTGCCTTACACGGTCGACGAACTGTCCCGCTGGGATGGCACCGGTACAGAATTACCGCCTGAACCGGTGTATCGTGACATGTACTTTGACTTGTTTTTGGCTGCTGAGTTGAAGCGCCACACTCGTCTTGGGTCGCGGTTGAACTACGAGGCCAGCGGCATGTCCTCGCTGTTTCGTCAGGCGGGTCGCAAGCTGGATGATCCCGGCAAGGACGCTGTGAAGCTGTTGAAGTCTATTGATCCCGTTTGGGGGGAACGTGACACGTATTACACGTTGTTCAACGCAGCCGCAGGCGACGCCGTAAACCAAGACCTTTTGGCCGCGCAGCAAAGCCGTATCCGTTGGTTGGCCGATGAAACGCCGACCGGTGAAATGGCATTCGCCCCTTCACAGAACGTGTCGGATCTTCTGCCGCTGGCTGCACGGGTCTATACCTCGTCTGCCGTGATCACCGGCATGATCGAGAACAAGGATGTCGCCAAATCCAAGCCGATGGAATCGCTGTATCTGGCGCTGTTGCAGGATGTGACCCGCCCCGGTTTTCAGGACGATCTGGCGGCCTATGACGGACCACAAAAGGACGCGTTGACGGCCTTGGCTAATGCCGGGCTCAGCGCGCCAAACTATTCTGCTATCTTTGCCGATATTGATGAAAATTGGGCCGATATCGAAACTTGGCGCGTGATTCAAACCCACAGTGGTGAGTTTACCAACGGGTATTTCCTGAATGCCATCGACATGCAGAAAACGCCGGACGGCCCGGCGGTTCAGCCGGAAAACAAACGGGTGCTGATCCAGTTGTTTATTCGGACGCTGATCATGTCGCTGACGATTATGGGGTCGTGCATCCTGCTAGGATATCCCATCGCTTGGATCCTGTCTAACGTACCGACGCGGCAGGCTAATATGCTGATGATCCTTGTACTGTTGCCGTTCTGGACGTCGCTTTTGGTGCGGACCTCGGCGTGGAAGGTGATGCTGCAACAACAGGGTGTGATCAACGATGTTCTGGTTTGGGTGGGGCTTGTCGCGGACGATGCCCGACTGGTTATGATCAATAATCAATTCGGCACGATTGTTGCGATGACACACATCCTGCTGCCGTTCATGATTTTGCCGATGTATTCCGTGATGCAGACCATCAACCCATCCTACCTGCGTGCGGCTAAATCCCTAGGCGCGACCAACTGGACGGCGTTTTGGCGGGTCTATTTTCCACAGTCCATTCCCGGCATCGGCGCGGGATCGATCTTGGTCTTCATTCTGTCCATCGGCTATTACATCACGCCGGAAATCGTGGGCGGCACTAAGGGCGTCTTTATTTCCAACCGGATTGCCTATCACATTTCGTCCAGCCTGAACTGGGGCCTCGCCGCAGCCTTGGGGACGATCCTGCTGGCCGTCGTTCTGGGCCTATACTGGTGCTATGACAAGATCGTCGGCATCGACAACGTGAAACTGGGGTAACGCGATATGAGCCTTCCTATCTACGCCACCTTTGGCCAACGCGTCTGGTATTATGCCTTTCGGGTGATTTGCGCGCTGATTTTTATCTTTTTGATTACGCCGATCCTCGTGGTGATTCCGCTGTCGTTCAACGCCGAAGATTTCTTTACCTTCACCCCTGAAATGCTGAGCTTTGACCCGGCTGGATATTCGCTGAAGCACTACCAAGATTTCTTTACTAACAATGAATGGCAGCGCAGTTTTAAGAATTCGCTGATCATTGCGCCGATCGCCACGATCATTTCTGTCAGTTTGGGAACATTGGCCGCAATTGGCCTGTCACAATCGCACGTCCCGTTCCGGCGTGGGATCATGGCCATTCTGATTTCGCCGATGATCGTGCCTTTGATTATTTCGGCCACGGGGATGTTCTTTTTCTACTCCAAGATTGGCAACTTCATGGAAGGTACCATGGGCCTCGACAAGAACTTGGTGGGTTACATCAAGGTCATTTTGGCGCACGCCGTACTGGGTATCCCGTTCGTCATTATCACGGTGACGGCAACGCTGGTCGGTTTTGACCGATCGCTGACGCGGGCAGCTGCCAACATGGGGGCAAATCCGGTTACGACCTTTTTCAAGGTGCAAATGCCGCTCATTCTGCCCGGTGTTATCTCGGGTGGGTTGTTTGCATTCATCACGTCATTTGACGAGGTGGTCGTAGTGTTATTCGTCGGATCGGCCAGTCAGAAAACCTTGCCTTGGCAGATGTTCACAGGCCTTCGCGAACAGATTTCACCGACGATTCTGGCGGTTGCGACGATACTTGTTGGGATTTCGATCCTGCTGTTGATCACGCTCGAGTTGCTGCGGCGCCGGTCAGAGCGATTGCGCGGGATGTCTCCGGGTTAACGCCCGACCTTGGGTTTGAACGTAAAAGAGGCGCATCATTTGATGCGCCTCTTTTCATGTCCGTCAGTGTAATGCGCGCGTTAGCTGCGCACGAGTTTTTCATAGCTTTGTGAAATGTCTTTGGTCAGAGCACCAACTTCGAAATTGAAATCACCGATCTGTCCCACAGGTGTCACTTCGGCGGCTGTTCCGGTCAGCCAGCACTGCTCGAACCCTTCCATTTCTTCCGGCATGATATGGCGTTCATGCACCTTGATTTGGCGATCTTTCAACATGCCGATGACCGTTTGGCGCGTCAGACCGTTCAGGAAACAATCGGCATCGGGCGTGTGCACTTCGCCATCCTTTACGAAGAAAATATTTGCACCCGTCGCTTCGGCGACATACCCGCGATAATCCATGAACAGGGCGTCCGAGCAGCCCTTGGCCTCGGCCGCGTGTTTGGATGTGGTGCAGATCATATACAGACCCGCAGCCTTGGCATGGACCGGGATCGTTTCGGGGCTGGGGCGTTTCCATTTGGAAATGTCCAGCTTGGCCCCTTTCATTTTGGCATCGCCGTAATAGGCACCCCATTCCCATGCGGCGATGGCCAGATGCACGGGGTTGCGCGCGCTGGCCACGCCCATGTCTTCGCCCGCGCCGCGCCACGCAACCGCGCGCACATACGCATCGGTTAGTCCGTTCACGGTCAGGACTTCTTGCTTGGCCGCTTCGATTTCATCCACGGTGTAAGGGATCTGGAAATCAAGTTCGCCTGCGGAGAAGTGCAGCCGTTCTGAATGTTTGCGGCTGAGGAAAATCTTGCCGTTATAGCACCGCTCGCCCTCAAAAACTGAACTGGCATAGTGCATCGCATGGCTGAGAATGTGCACATTGGCATTGCGCCAATCGACCATTTTACCGTCCATCCAGATACTGCCGTCGCGGTCATCGTAACCAGCCATCTTCGTCGTTCCTTGTTTATACCTTTTCATATATTGCGCCACATATGTCCGGATCGGTCATAAAGTTGCGCAAAAACCTTCGAATCGCTACCAGTTAAGTCTTGGAGTGTCAACAAAGCTGACTTAAAATGTAACGAGGCCGAAAGGGAGCAGCGATTTCATGGCAGATTTGCAGGGCGACGAGATGCGGCTGTTCCTGACGGACGAACAGTTGCGGCAGGGTATTGAGGCGATGTTTTTTGCCTATCGCGGCTTTACGGCAGATCCAGATATGATTCTGGCTTCCAAAGCCTATGGCAGGGCACACCACCGGGCGATCCATTTTGTTGCAAGAAGTCCGGGTACAACGGTTAATAATCTGCTAGCCATGTTGGGCGTGACCAAACAGTCTTTGAACCGGGTGCTGCGAACCTTGCTGCAGGACGGGCTGATTGAAAGCCGCGTGGGTCCTTCTGATAAACGGGAACGGCATTTGTACCTGACCGAAAGTGGAAACGCATTGGAACGCGAATTAAGCGACGCGCAACGCGCCCGAATGCGTGCTGCCTATCGTTCTGCAGGGCCCGAGGCCGTGGCCGGCTTTCGTCAGGTGTTAGAGGCCATGATGGACCCTGAACTGCGCCGCCGCTATCATACCCTTAGGGAAACCACGACATGAATGAACCCGCCCCCCACCTGCTGATCGTCGATGATGACGAACGCATACGCGGCCTGCTACGCAAATTTTTGGCGCGACATGGGTTTCTTGTGTCGGGTGCGCGGGATGCGGCCCACGCCCGCCGGGTCTTGGCCGGGCTTGAGTTTGATCTGATCGTGCTGGACGTGATGATGCCGGGCGAAGACGGCATCTCGTTGACGCGCGATTTGCGTCAGATGCTGGCAACGCCGATCCTTTTACTGACGGCAAAGGGCGAAACCCAAGAACGTATCGAGGGGCTGGAGGCTGGGGCTGACGACTATCTGGCCAAGCCGTTTGAGCCCAAGGAATTGTTACTGCGCATCAATGCGATTTTGCGGCGCATGCCCGAGAGCGAGCCGGAAAACACTGTGCCCAAGATGTTGCAACTAGGCCCGGTACGATACGATATCGAACGGTCCGAACTGTTGAAAGGTGAGGAAACCGTTCGTTTGACAGCGACCGAGACTCAACTGATGAGGATCTTCTCCGAAAACCTACGTAAACCTGTGACCCGAACGAAGCTGGTTGAGGATCTGGGCCGCGATAAGGGGCAAGCGCAAGAGCGTGCGGTTGACGTTCAAATCACGCGCTTGCGTCGCAAAATCGAGGCGGATCCAAAGCAACCCCGCTACCTGCAAACCGTGCGGGGTGAAGGCTATATGTTGACCCCGGACTAGGACAAGCACCAAAACGGAACGCGCTGCGCGCGCAGGATTATTTTTCGCGTTACCGCGAATTGGGGGCTTTTGCCCCCGACGGTCAAACCCGGTGGGTTTCACCGCCTCCCCCAGGATATTTTGGGCCAGAAGATGGGGTGGTTTGTTCCGTTCCGAGATGATCGGTAAGATTCAGGCGTATGAGCCGCTCTAAATGCGCTGGGTGTAACTGCTGTCGACATGTCATCGCCCTTGCGGGACTCGGGCAGGCGTTATATCTGAACTGCATGATACGGATTTTTGACATGGATGATCGCGCGCGGCTGCCTTGGCGGTTTTTTGGTGCTTCCCGGTCAGTGCTTGCGCGCCTATGAGGCGTTAGCCCCTTTTTCAGCGAATTTTACCAAATAGCCAAAACTTGAAGGGAGAGGACCTATGTCCCCCAAAACGCTCTATGACAAGATCTGGGATGCGCACATGGTGCATCAGGCAGAGGATGGCACATGCCTGCTCTATATTGATCGCCATTTGGTGCACGAAGTCACCAGCCCGCAGGCCTTTGAGGGGCTGCGTATGACGAACCGCACCGTGCGTGCGCCAGACAAGACGATCGCGGTGCCTGACCATAACGTGCCCACCACGCTGGACCGCGCCAAGGGGATCGAGAACCCCGAAAGCAAGATTCAGGTCGAGGCACTGGACAAGAACGCCAAGGATTTTGGTATTCACTATTACCCTGTGTCTGATGTGCGTCAGGGTATTGTTCATATTGTCGGCCCTGAACAGGGATGGACCTTGCCGGGGATGACAGTAGTTTGTGGTGATAGCCACACTGCTACGCACGGCGCATTTGGTGCGCTTGCACACGGAATCGGGACATCCGAGGTCGAGCATGTTTTGGCCACCCAGACGCTGATCCAGCGCAAGGGTAAGAACATGAAGGTCGAAATCACCGGCAAACTGGCACCGGGGGTTACCGCCAAGGATATCACCCTGAGTGTGATTGGTGAAACCGGGACAGCGGGCGGCACCGGTTATGTTATCGAATATTGCGGCGAAGCCATTCGTGATCTTAGCATGGAAGGCCGGATGACCGTCTGTAACATGGCCATCGAGGGCGGCGCGCGTGCGGGACTGATTGCACCGGATGAGAAAACGTTTGAGTATTGCATGGGGCGTCCCCACGCCCCGAAAGGCGCGCAATGGGAAGCGGCCTTGGCGTGGTGGAAGACGCTGTTTTCCGACGATGATGCGCATTGGGACAAGGTGGTGACGCTGAAGGGCGAGGATATTGCACCAGTCGTCACATGGGGAACCAGCCCGGAGGACGTTTTGCCAATCACTGCCAATGTGCCTTCCGCCAGTGATTTTTCCGGTGGCAAGGTGGATGCCGCTCAGCGCAGCCTTGACTATATGGGGCTGACATCGGGCACTCCATTGAGCGAAGTTAAGATTGATACGGTGTTTATTGGCTCTTGCACCAACGGGCGGATCGAAGATTTGCGCGCCGCTGCTGCCATTCTCAAGGGTAAGAAGGTCAAGGACGGTTTGCGTGCTATGATCGTTCCCGGCTCGGGCCTTGTGCGTGCGCAGGCCGAGGAAGAAGGTCTGGCCGATATTTTCATCGAGGCCGGGTTTGAATGGCGTCTTGCAGGGTGCTCGATGTGTTTGGCGATGAACCCCGATCAATTGTCGCCGGGCGAACGCTGTGCGGCCACGTCCAACCGCAACTTTGAGGGCCGTCAGGGCCGGGGTGGGCGTACGCACCTGATGTCGCCAGCGATGGCAGCGGCGGCAGCGATTACCGGACATCTGACCGATGTGCGCGACCTGATGTGAACGCGGTGTGCCGGGGGAACATCCCCCGGCCTGCGCTGACTTCGTAGGGCGGGCTTTAGCCCACCACCCGGTTCAAGGAGACTATACCGATGGAAAAATTCGAAAAACTAAGCGGCATTGCTGCACCGATGCCTATGATCAACATCGACACAGACATGATCATCCCCAAGCAGTTTCTAAAAACAATCAAGCGGTCCGGCTTGGGCGTCAATTTGTTCGACGAGATGCGCTATGACGCTGACGGCAAAGAAATTCCGGATTTCGTGCTGAACAAACCGGCCTATCGCAACGCTGAAATCTTGGTGGCAGGAGATAATTTTGGCTGTGGCTCTTCGCGTGAACATGCGCCTTGGGCGATCAAGGATTTCGGTATCCGCTGTGTCATCGCGCCCAGCTTTGCCGACATCTTTTACAACAACTGCTTTAAAAATGGCATCCTGCCCGTTCCGCTTCCTCAAGATCAGGTAGATATCCTGATGGAAGAAGCTCAAAAAGGTGCGAACGCGCGGATCGAAGTCGATTTGGTGTCACAGACGATTACCACGTCGGACGGAACAACAATTGCGTTTGAAGTGGACGCGTTCAAAAAGCACTGTCTGTTGGAAGGCTTGGACGATATTGGCCTGACAATGGAAAAAGCCAGTGCCATCGATGCGTTCGAGGGAAATCTAAGTGTCTCGCGCCCTTGGGTGTGACCTGTGGCGGCCCACTCTAGACGGAGCGGGCCGTACACGCTAAGATTGTTTTTGCAAAGTAATTTGGTTTTAATTTCACGCGATAGGTGCCAATTTGCTCGATTATACAACATCTTGTGTGTGCCACATTTTATGTACAAAGACTGTGCACAAGCTGATGCATTCGCGCACCAGTCTGACTGTCCTCTCATGTAATTCAAGGACTTGTGGTCTGTGACAGCTTGAGCCGCTGCGCGAAAGAAGGCAAGATTACGACGTAATTGAGGCATACCGCATTTATCAGCGGGATCAGTTTGGGACAACGCCACGGCATCGTATCGCGGCAGGCCAAGTTGAAGGGATCAGGCAGTGGTAGCACAGCTAACGGGCGCAGTCGTGCGCGCATTTTTGGTGGCGGTTTTGGTGGCATGGCCTTGCCTCATGCTGCCCACTGTTTCGTCTGACACGACGCAGATTGTTTTGCTGGTTGCCCTATTGGCGGGACTTTTGGTCTTTGTGGAATACAAAGCTAAAAACCCCAGCATCGTGGAATTTAGGTTTGCATCCCCATATAACCGCATTCGCTTTGCCAGCGTCGCCTTCGCCGTTTTGCTATTGTCGTCGATCGCCCGTGGTATGACCGATCCCAGCAGTTGGAGCATACTGTTGACCGCCCTCGGTCGCACGATCGGCTCTGCGCTGGATTTTCCTTATTCTCCTGTTCGCCTCGCGCTGTTAGCATTGCCGGGCCAAACCACGTTGGAAACGGCGGATTTGCTTCGGATCGCTGCGGGAATTTGCTATGGCTTGTCCATGGTCACCATTATCGTTTTTGTGGCGATTGTCCGAATCTGGGGCTGGCCGGTGCGTAAAGGGGCCTTCAACGTTTGGCTGAACTTGCCACTGTTCGATCCGACCACCGGTGGGGATGTTGTTCAACGTCTCAATCGTGAGGCGAGTATTAACGTCTCGTTAGGATTTCTTCTGCCATTCTTGCTGCCAGCGGTGGCTGTGCTGGCGATGGATTTGACGGGCCGAAGCCCAACAGTGACACCCCAGACCTTAATCTGGACAACATGCGTATGGGCCTTTCTTCCTGCTGGTATGATTATGCGTGGCGTTGCCATGCACCGTGTGGGGGAATTGATCACCGCCAAACGGCGTCGCGCCTATGCCAAGGCCGAAGATGGTTTGCAAACCGCCTGATTGCCACGGCTTTGTGCGCGCTCTGCTTTGTTGTAGGTATAGCGCAAGCTGACACCGTACGTGTTGCCACCTTTAATACCGAACTAAAGCGCGACGGACCCGGCTTGATGCTGCGCGATATCCTGCGCGGGAATGATCCACAGGTTGCGGCGGCGGTACAGGTGATCGCTTCGGCGCGGCCCGATATTGTCTTGCTGCAGAATGTGGATTTCGATCTCGACTTGCTCGGATTGCGCGCCTTGCAAGCTGCGCTGACAGAGGCGGGTTTGCCCTTTGGCACGGTCTTCGCGCGCCGCCCTAACACCGGCATGCCTACTGGATTGGATATGGATGGTGACGGCCGTTTGGGTGAGCCAGAGGACACCCACGGATACGCGGTCTTTTCAGGTCAGGGGGGGATGGCGATCCTGTCACGTTACCCACTCATGCCCAACGGGATTCAGGACTTCACCCCGCTCCTGTGGCGGGATGTGCCGGGGGCCATGTTGCCGACCTTTGCAGATGGGCGCCCTTTTCCAAGCGAGCAGGCGCAAAACGCTCTTCGGTTGGCGACAGTGGCGCAATGGGTGGTCCCCTTGCGTCATCCGTCCGGGCCGATCACATTGTTGGCCTTTCATGCCAGCCCGCCGGTCTTTGATGGTCCCGAGGACCGTAATGGGAGGCGCAACCATGATCAGTTGACGTTTTGGCGCCACTATATGGATGGAGTGTTCGGTCCCGCACCTGACGAACGTTTTGTGGTCTTAGGACACGCCAATCAGGATCCAATACGTGGCGAAGGCATAAAATCCGGTATTCGTGGGCTACTGAGTGACCCGCGTTTACAAGATCCCAAGCCCGCTCGACCCGGCGCAACATCGGCCCCACATGCGACCGTAGAGTGGCCACGCGTAAGCCCGGCCATTCAGCGTGTCAGCTATGTGTTGCCGTCACGCGATTGGACCGTTGCAGATGCCGGAGTGTATTGGTCGATGGGCAAGCCAGAGGTCCTGGTGGCCAGCCGCCACAGGCTGGTTTGGGTGGATTTGGTGGTCGATTAGCCTGTTTAGATCCACTTTGCCATCGGGGGCAGGGACATCAAAACGGCATTCGCGTCATGTCCGGTGGCCAATCCGAACTTGGTGCCACGATCATAAACCAGATTGTATTCTGCATAAAGTCCGCGATGCACCAGCTGTGTTTCTTTGTCGGTGTCATCCCATGTCTGCGTGCGCCGTTGTTCGATCAATGGCACGAACGCGGGCAGGAATGCGCGCCCGATGTCTTGGGTGAGGGCGAAATCCGCCTCCCAATCGCCGGAGTTGCGGTCATCCATAAAGATGCCCCCAACGCCGCGCGCCCGGCCTCGGTGCGGGATGTAAAAATACTCATCCGCCCATGATTTTAGTGTTGGGTACAGATCTGCGCCGTGGGGATCCAGATACGTCTTCTGAGTGTTGTGAAAATGCGCCGTATCGGTGTTATACTCGATGCATGGGTTGAGGTCTGATCCCCCACCAAACCACCACGCGTGTGGGGTCCAGAACATACGCGTGTTCATATGAACGGCAGGGCAGTGCGGGTTTTGCATATGCGCCACCAAACTAATGCCACTGGCCCAGAAACTGGGGTCATCTTCCATGCCGGGCACGCCGCGTGCGGCCATCGCCGCCTGCGCGCTTGAGCCCAACTGGCCATAAACTTCAGAGACGTTGACGCCAACCTTTTCAAACACACGCCCGCCGCGCATGACGCTCATCAAGCCGCCGCCAGCATCACTGTCACCATCAACGGCGCGGGTGGTTTTACTAACTTCGAACCGCCCCGGGGCTGTATCGGACAATGGCCCGTCCGTGTGGCTATCCTCCAGCCCTTCAAACGCCTCGACGATCTGATCGCGCAGCGTGCGAAACCAAGCCGCCGCGCGCTGTTTTTCCGCTGTGAAATCCTGCGCCATGGAGACTCCTGTTTGGCTAGAAGGCCGGGTCAATGCGCCGGTGCTGCGACCGGATCGACCAATGAGCGGCCGCCGTCCATTGTCATGATTTGCCCGGTCATAAAGGCCGCGCTGTCGCTGGCAAGAAACTGAACCGCCTCGGCCAATTCGTTTGGTGACGCGATGCGCCCCAACGGCGTGTGCTGTTCGATTTCGGCGCGATAGCCGCGATTCTCTTTGAGAGCAGCGCGTAAGCTGGCGCTCATGACTGACCCAAAGGCCAGTGCATTGACCCGGATACGATGTGGCGCCAGTGTCACGGCCAGCGACCGCGTCATCTGATCCACAGCCGCCGACGAGATCGAATAAGCCAGCAAATCGGGATGTGTGCGGCCCGCCGCGATGGAAGACAGGTTGATAATACTGCCAACGCAGCCTTCGTCCTGATCCTCGGATTGTTTGATCATACGCTTTGCCACCAACTGGCTTAGGCGCAGGCCGGTCATAAGATTTTGCTCCAGTAGCATCTCAACGGCGTCATCATCGGGGTTCAGCGAATCCGACGTGACCACCTGACGTGACGCGTTAACCAACACGTCGACCTTGTCGAACGCGTCGATTGTCGCAGACAGTAGATTGGCCAGCGTCAGTTTCTCACGCAGGTCGCCTGCAAAATACCGGATGCTGTCCCCGTCCTGCTGTTCGCCAAACTGTTCGTTCAGGCCTTCTTCGTCGATATCTGCGAACATGACGTTCGCACCTTTGTCGGCAAAGTGACGACCAATCGCCAGCCCGATTCCGTTGGCCCCGCCGGTAATGATTGCGGTCTTGCCTGAAATTGACAGGGACATGGTGTGGATCCTTTCAAAAAGGGAGTTCGGCAGGGGCTGTGTCAGCGTTTTGCGCGGGCCGGACGGCGGGCGTGCAATATCTTGAACCGGGTATCACCGGATACTTCGCGGCTTTCGGCAAAGAGACCGGCCAGGGTGGGCTCGTAGGGCAGGTGACGATTGGCCACCATCCACAATTGTCCGGTCGGTTTCAGCAATGCGGCAGCTGCGGCGACAAAGGCCCGCCCCAACGCGGGATCGGCATCGCGACCAGTGTGAAACGGCGGGTTCATGATCACAATATCGGCCAGCGCGTCTGGCTGCCAGCGCAGGGCATCGTCCCAATGCAGGCGCGCGCGCGGATCAGTGACGTTCAGACGTGCACAGGTCAATGCGGCGTGATTCGCCTCGATCAGGTCCAGTCTTTCGATATTGGGGTGGGTCGCCAGCACTTCGGCTGAAAGATACCCCCATCCAGCGCCCAGATCGACGACATGCGCGCCCAGCCCCGAGGGCAGGGCCTCGACCAATGCGCGCGAACCATCGTCGATTCCGTCCGCTGAAAAAACACCGGGTGCGGTGGCATATCCGCCCTCAATTTCTCCGGGCTCGTTGAATTTCCAATCGTCCATCAATGGGCTGGACGGAAACCAGAACAGTTTACCGTGGGCCTTGATGACCGGGGCAGACACGCCATCCAAGCGCTTGCGACAGCCTTTAAGCGCTGATTCGATGCCATCGGTCTTTTGACCGTCTACAATGATGGGCCCGTCTGTGACGGCGCAGGCCTGTGCAATCAGGTCACGCGCCGCGTCCTTGGCGCGCGGCAAACAGATCAGAGCCGCACCATAACGCCCCTCGGGCGCTGTATTACAGGCATAGCCCAGTCCGGCAAAGTAATCATAGTCGGGCTTAAAGCCAGTGATAACGTGGCACAATTCCTGCGGCAGAGCCGTAAGATCGGTGTCAATTCGCGGCGCGAACACGGCGATACGCGCGGCTTCGGGCAGGTCCAAACCGGCCTCAAGGGCCAGTGGCAAACGCAGTCCAGTCATACGGGACCTATTCCTTTTCCATCGTGCATTGCAGGGGGTGCTGATGTTGCCGGGCAAAGTCCATGACTTGCGCGACCTTTGTTTCAGCGATCTCGTGGCTGTACACGCCAACCACGGCTAGGCCCTTTTTGTGGACCGTCAGCATAATGTCAAAGGCCTGTGCCGAGGACATGCCAAAATACCGCTCCAGTACAGCCACGACAAACTCCATTGGGGTATAGTCGTCGTTCAACAGCAACACTTTGTACATTGGGGGGCGTTTGCTACGCGGTCGCGTAGCAACGACAACGGATGTGTCGTCATCTTCTTTGCCTGATCCGGCGTGTATCGTGTGTTGATGGTTCATGTGCAGTTGTCGGCTCTCGACGTGGATGCGCTTGGCCTGTCTATATAGACTCTGTGCCAGTTGTGAAAAGGGGGTGCGACCATGCAGACGCGGGGCAAAGCGGACAATCTGTCGATAATCGCCTTCGATGCGGATGATACGCTGTGGCAGAACGAACAATTTTATCGTCTGACACATGACAGATTCGCCGAATTGATGGCGGATCATGCCCCGGCCGAGGGCCTGACCCAGCGCCTTTTGGATGCCGAGGTGCGTAATCTTGGACGCTATGGATTCGGAATCAAGGGATTCACCCTATCGATGATCGAAACCGCGATTGAGGTGACAGAAGGGCGCGTGCCCGCCTCGGTGATCTCGGGGCTGATCGCGGCAGGGCAGGACATGTTGGCCCATCCCATTCACCTGTTGCCCTACGCCGGTGAGATTCTGGAACAGGTTGCACGCGATTATACCGTTTTGCTTATCACCAAGGGTGACTTGCTGGATCAGGAACGTAAGCTGGCGCAGTCGGGGTTGGGTTATCATTTCGACGGTATCGAAATTGTCTCGGACAAGACCGAGGCAGTGTACCGCGAAATCTTCGCCCGTCGGAGGATCCCGCCAGAACGGGTGATGATGGTGGGAAATTCCCTGCGCTCGGATGTGTTGCCCGTGTTGGATGCCGGCGGTTGGGGGGTGCATGTGCCACATGCCCTGACATGGACATATGAGGCCGCGGACCCACCAGTTGATGCGGCGCGGTTCCGTGAACTGCCGGACTTGGGTGCGTTGCCGGGATTGTTGGACGATCTGCGGGCGCAATAAATATCCCAAAGGGCGTTAGTGGCCCCAATCCTCGGATTGCATTTCGCGCAGGCGGCTGGCCGTGCGTTCAAACTCAAACGTGCCTTCGCCTTCGACGTACAGGAATTCGGGGGCGGCGGCGGCTGAACAGATCAGGCGCACGCGGGCCTCGTATAGCGCGTCGATCAGGGTGACGAAGCGTTTGGCCTCGTTAAAGTTCTGGCGGCTGAGCTGCGGGATGTCCTCTAGCATGAGAACACGTGCCGCCTCGGCCAGGGCCAGGTAATCGGCTGGCCCTAAAGGGTTGCCGCATAAGTCAAAGAAACTGGCCCGCGCCACGCCATTGTGAAACGCCGGAATGTGAACCTGCCGTTTTTGAACGGTTAATGTATGCGGGCGCGCCTGCCCATGTGTCAGGCCCTCCCAGATGTCATCCATCTGGGCGCGCGTTGTGGCGTCGATCGGTGTAAAATATACCGGGCTGCCCGCGATCCGGTCCTGTCGGTAATCGGTTGGCGAGGACAGTTGATGCACAACCATCCTTTCGTTCAACAGGTCGATGAACGGCAGGAACAATTGCCGGTTCAACCCGTCTTTGTACAAGTCATTCGGCACACGGTTGGATGTGGTGACCACCACCACGCCCGCCTCGAACAAAGCCTGAAACAGTCGGCCCACGATCATTGCGTCGGTGATGTCGGTGATTTGCATTTCGTCAAAGGCAAGCAGACGCACATCATTGACGACCTTTGCCGCGACCGGTGCTAATGCATCCTCGACACCCTGTTGGCGCGCCGCATGCATTCCAGCGTGGATTTCTTGCATGAAGGCGTGGAAATGCACGCGCCGGTTCGGCACGTCCAGCGATGCGGCAAACATATCCATCAGCATGGATTTACCACGCCCGACTCCGCCCCACAGATACAGCCCCTTGGGTGGCTCGGGAGCTTTGCGGAACCATCCCCCCTTGGCCGGCGCGGCCAGTGCGGCGCGGATACGCTCAAACTCGGGCATCACCGCCTCTTGGGCGGGATCGGCGGTCAATTCGCCTGACGCCACCTTGGCAGCGTAGATTTGGGGCATCGTTATCATAAGGGGGTGCATACCGCGCAGAATGCGGCCTGAAAAGCGCGATCAGGCACGCAAGTCTTTCGGAGAGCCCATGACAACATAGGATGTGATGGCATTCACCTGCGGCAGCACGCCCATAACGTCGGTATGAAACGCCTTGTAGCTGGGCAGGTCTGCCACTTCGATTCGCAGCAGATATTCCACTGCGCCGGTAATGTTGTGACACTCGGTCACTTCGGGAGCACGGGCCATGGCGCGTTCAAACGCCTCTTGGCTGGCCTTGGTATGACTGTTCAGGCCAACGGTGGCGTAGGCGACAAACCCCACACCCAATGCGGGCCGGTCAAGGATGGCGCGATAGCCCGCGATCACCCCGCGCCGCTCCAGATCCTGAACGCGGCGCAAGCAGGCGCTGGGCGACAATCCGCAACGGTCAGCCAGTTCAATGTTGCTGATCCGCCCATCGCGGGATAGCTCTTGCAATATGCGGGTGTTTATCTGATCCATATCGCGCAGTTATTGCGCAATTTTTTTAACGAGGCAAGAAAACGCAATTTCATTGCGGTAATGACGGCATAATGTTGCGTCTTATGACATATGATATCTTCACCGCTCTGATTACTTTTTGCTTCGTTGGCGTTATTACGCCCGGCCCCAATAATTTGATGTTGATGGCCTCAGGTGCCAACTTTGGGTTTCGCCGTTCTGTTCCGCATATGGTGGGCATTGGTATCGGGATGCCGATTCTGGTTTTGCTGGTCGGAATTGGCGCGATGCAGGTGTTTGATCGTTGGCCGTTGGTGCGTACCATCCTGACAGTGTTGAGCGTGGCCTATCTGTTGTACCTTGCGTGGAAAATTGCCAATGCCGCACCGCCCGAACGTGCGCAGGCGACGGGCAAGCCGTTGACGCTGTTGCAAGCGGCCGCGTTTCAATGGGTTAACCCAAAGGCATGGTTCATGGCTTTGTCAGCAATCACGCTCTACGCGGCGGGGCGCGAGTTTTCAGCGATTCTGTGGGTGGCGGGTACTTATTGTTTGGTAAGCTTTGTCAGCACAACAAGTTGGACGGCGATGGGCCAGCAACTGCGCCGATGGCTTAGCACACCGGGGCGTTTGCGCGCGTTCAATTGGACCATGGCTGTATTGTTGATCGCAACATTGATTCCGGTGCTGTGGCCTGCGTGACTGGCCGCGGTCTGACTGATGTGTCTGGCGTTGGCTCGTCCTGCGTCTTGTCTGTTCCAGGATCGGTACATATCCCTAACCCAAGTGTTAAACGCGCAACCGCATTTGCCGAGGTGGGATGGACTTTGTTATGCGCAATACCTGTATCTTATGGGCAACTTTAGAAGGGGGTCGGTCATGACGCTGACATTGCTGCACACAGCCAAGGCACATTTCGCCACGTTTGACGGCTTGCGGGACCGGATAGCGCCAGAGGCAAAACTGGCGCATGTTGTACGCTCGGACTGGTTGGAGCAGGCGCGAAACGGTGTCGGTGATGCGCTGCGTGCCGAAATCGCGGCGCAAATTGACAACGCGCCGGGGCCTGTTTTGTGTACATGCACCACGTTGGGAATGGTTGCCGAGGAACTGGGCGCGATGCGTATCGACAGCCCAATGATGGTGCAAGCCGCAGCATTGGCCGCCGCCGCCAAGGGCGAAATCGTTCTGGCCTATTGTCTGGACAGCACGCTGGCACCATCCGCCGCCCTGCTGGATTCCGCGTTGGAGGCTCAGAACTACAAGGCGCGAGTGCATGCCTATAGTCTGGCACCGTTCTGGCCCCTCTATGAGGCGGGCCAGACTGAGGCGTTCCACGCCGTCATCGCGTCAGGTGTGCGCGAACATTTGCCGGATGTGGCAGATGCCGCCTGTGTTGTGCTGGCGCAGGCGTCGATGGCTGGGGCGGCCCCGCTGATGAGTGACCTGTCGATCCCGGTTCTGACATCGCCGGAAACAGCACTTCGGGCGGCCTTGGACCTTTAGGCTTTGCTATATTCGTACAGCCGGATCGTTCTTGGGCTCAAACACATAGGCTGTAGCGATTGCATTTCGGACCTATGACGCGCATATATCCGTGGCACAATCGTCGGAGCGTCTCATGAACAATTACCTCGACTTTGAAAAACCTTTGGCCGAAATCGAAGGCAAAGCAGAAGAATTACGCGCAATGGCCCGTGCCGGCGAGGGCGTGGATGTCGAGGCAGAAGCCGGCGCGCTGGACGTCAAAGCGGCCACAATGCTGGCAGATTTGTACAAGTCCTTAACGCCATGGCGCAAATGTCAGGTCGCGCGTCATCCCGAAAGACCGCACTGTCGTGATTATATCAAGGCGCTGTTTACCGAGTATACACCGCTGGCGGGCGATAGAAACTTTGCTGACGATCACGCCGTCATGGGGGGGCTGGCCCGGTTCAATGACCGCCCGGTAATGGTGATCGGCCACGAAAAGGGTAGCGACACGAAATCGCGGATCGAGCGTAATTTTGGAATGGCCCGTCCCGAAGGTTATCGCAAGGCGATACGGTTGATGGAAACAGCCGGGAAATTCGGCCTGCCGGTCATTACGTTGGTCGATACTCCGGGCGCTTACCCCGGCAAAGGCGCTGAAGAGCGCGGCCAGTCCGAGGCGATTGCGCGTGCAACCGAGAAATGCCTGCAAATTGGCGTGCCTTTGGTCAGCGTGGTTATTGGCGAAGGCGGCAGTGGTGGTGCAGTCGCATTTGCCAGCGCGAATCGCGTCGCGATGCTGGAGCATTCGGTATATTCGGTTATTTCGCCCGAAGGTTGCGCGTCGATCCTGTGGAAGGATGCGGAGAAAATGCGCGAAGCGGCCGAAGCACTGCGCTTGACGGCGCAGGACCTGATCAAGTTGGGCGTCGCTGACCGCATTATTGACGAACCAATGGGCGGAGCGCACCGTCACCCGAAAGAGGCGATTGAGGCTGTCGGCAAGGCAATTGAAGCGATGCTCAAAGATTTGTCCGGCAAATCGCCACAAGCGTTGGTTCAAGACCGCCGCCAGAAGTTTCTGAACATCGGCAGCAAGGGTCTGGCCGCCTGATCACAGTGTTGCCGCCTGTAACGTGCGCTTAAGCGCACGTTACGAACTGCCTGAGGCTTTCGTTAGCTTAGCAACATCCGCAAACCCTGCGTCACGTCCGAGCGCACGGCAAGGCGCAGTGCAGGTTCGTCACCTGCCTTCAGTGCGCCAATGATCAGACGGTGATAGGGTGGGGCTTCCTTTTCGCGTAAACGGCCATAAAGGGCGCGCATGGTCGGGCCCAATTGCAACCATACCGTTTCGGCCATAGCCAGCATCGCAGGCGCCTGTGCGCGCAAATACAAGGTCCGGTGAAACTCGAGGTTGCGACGGATGTATGAGACCGCGTCCTGACGCGCGATGTCTTCGCTTATGGCGGCGTTGATCGAGGCCAGACGGTCAATCAATGCGAGATGTGCTCGGGGTAAGGCGCGGCTGGCCAATTCGACCTCGATCAAGGCCCGCAACGCGGCCAGTTCCTCGATACGGTCATGGGTTAACTCAGGGGTTGATACCCGGCCGGACGTACTTAGGGTGAGCGCCCCTTCGGCGACTAGGCGGCGCAGCGCCTCGCGTGCGGGCGTCATAGAAACGTCGAACTCGCGCCCGATCCCGCGCAGGGTCAGTGCTTGGCCCGGCGCAATCTGCCCATGCATGATACGCGTGCGCAAGCCGCGATAGACGCGGTCATGCGCAGCGGGCGTCGGATCAGGGCGGGCATTCAGAAGCATGACGCCTTTGTGATCACAAATATGCGACTCGGTCAACCAAACCGATAGCGATGCAGCCCTGCACCATTGGCGCGCAACCACTGACGTGGCGTTTCATAGTCCGGTAGCAGGCGGGCGACCTCGGCCCAAAATGCGGGTGAATGGTTCATTTCAGCCAGATGGGCCACCTCATGGGCTGCCACGTAGTCCAGCACTTCTGCCGGAGCCATGATCAGCCGCCAAGAATAACTGAGTGCGCCCGATGATGCACACGATCCCCAACGCGATCGTGTGTCGCGCAACGTGATGCGGCTGTAGGGGCGTCCCAATGATGCGGCGTAACGGTCGGACGCTTTCACCAGACGCTCGCGGGCCAACACCTTAAGCCATGCTTGAAGGCGCGGTGCCACCTCGCCGGGTACCCAAAGGGTATCCTCCTTTACCAACACTCGCCGTCCGGCGCCTTGGGCAACCCGCATGATCCGCCCTTCAACAGGAACCTCCGCGCCATGTGCGATCTGCACTTCGGGTTTTTGCGCGGCCAGATGGCGGCGCATCCAGTCTTCTTTCTGTCGTGCAAATGCCAGAGCTTCACGTTCGCAAAGACCTTTGGGAAGGGTCAAGGTGACCCGCCCGTCCAGCGCGCTGATTCGCAGCGAAATGCGCCGCGCGCGTGGCGACCGACGCAGGCAAAGTGCGATAGGGGGGTTGCCGGGGAGGATGTGATGGCCCATATCGCCTCTAATAGGAGTATCTGCTGCGGCCTTAAAGCCTTTGACACCTTGCGTCTCTTATGGCAGGTGGCGCAGATCGTATGCAAGACATGTAGTATTGGAAGGGACCACCTATGCCAAAGGAAGAATGGGGCGTCAAACGCCTGTGCCCGACCACCGGCCAGCGTTTTTATGACCTGAACAAAGATCCGATCATCAGCCCCTACACCGGTGAAGTCGTCGAGCTGAATATCGGCAAAAGCCGGTCAATCAAGGCAGACGCGGAAGACGCGGAAACCAAAAAGATGAAGGCGGCAGAAGAAGACGACGTCGTATTGGACGATGATGATGACGTCGATGTCGATCTGGGCGATGATATCCTCGAGGATGAGGATGATGACGACACCGTTCCATTGGACGAGATCGCCGATGTCGCGTCGAATGACGACGACAGCTAAGTAAGCATGCATAAGGCGGGATTTTTCGCTTGATCCCGCCTGTTGGTTTGAATAGTTAGCGGCAGCGGAACAAAGTTCCGCGCCTTTTGGGGCCTTAGCTCAGCTGGGAGAGCGCCTGCATGGCATGCAGGAGGTCAGGGGTTCGATCCCCCTAGGCTCCACCATCCCCCTTTAGATCAATGACTTAGAGAAGCCTTTGAGGGGTGTGCCACATCAGTGGAACACAACCATGCATCTCAACGCATATCTTTCTCGGTCCCGGCACAGCGTATTTTACTTTCGCTGGCCGCTACCAGAACGCCAAAATTGTGACAAACGCTCTTCTCTTCGCCTCTCGTTAAGGACACGGTGGGGACCGTCAAGTTATCGGCATTCATGGCAGCGAAAGCCCGAATGCCACGTTTTAGGCCGCCTTCAGCTCACGTGTGATGTCGTCCCAGATCCAATAGGCATCGGCTCTGGATTGGCGATAAGCAGCGGCTGATTGTTTATGGCGGCGCGGGCGGAAGAGGGTTTGGACCTGATCATGAGCGGAAAGAAATTGCGGGGCTTGTTTTGGCGATTTGAACCTTCCCATGATCTTTTCTCGCCTGCGGGTCGGCCTGTGTGACCCTTCGGATCGATTGTTGAGACTCTTATGGTTGAGATGCTCAATGCCCGGAGCGAGGTCTTTCAGGGATGCTCCGTAGCTACGAAGCTTGCCCGTAATGATCAACTGCAGCTCATCAGGATTGAACGAGTATGTCCAGAACATCGCCACGGCTATCGACGGCGCGCCACAACCAGTATTTCTTCCCGGTGATCGGAATGACGACTTCGTCCAAGTGCCATTTGTCCGCCGCCGCAGGACGATCCCGGCGGATCACTTTGGTATTTTGGGACCCGAATTTCACGACCCGAGCGCGGACTGTTTCATAACTGACCACAACCCCGCGCGCGGCCAACAAGCCCTCTACATCGCGCAAATTCATGTGAAATCTGCAATAGGCCCAAATGGCATGGGAAATGATTTCAGGAGGGAAGCGATGGCCTTTGAAAGCGCCGGGTTGCTTGGGTTTGGTCATGACGATACCTACCCCGACGGAAGTTCCCCGCAACTTGACGATGCCCTAACCGGTAGTACGCCCAGACCGCGTAACCAATGACCTCACGAGGATAGCGGAAGCCCTTTTGGCGTGGCATTTGAGTTGGAATATTCATCACAGGGCGATAACCAAATCAAACGCGACAAACAACTTGGCAATACCCTCCACCCTGTTCAAGCATATCCGGCAGCGCACTCAGGTCGCCCCGTTTCCGCAAACTGGAACTTGGTGGCCCAAACCTAGCAAATAACGTTAAAGCTTGTAACACGGCAGCCGCTGAAATGCGTCACGCAGGGCATTCCCCCAGCCGGTTGAAATTGCCTGATACACTTCGTCTTCAGCATTGATCCGTTTGGTGCGCTCAGTGGAAAACGAGTCGTTTTCGTAGATTTGGAGATCGAAGGGCAGCCCAACGGAAAGGTTTGATTTTACGGTTGAATCAAAGGAAACGAGTAGAAGTTTAATCGCATCAGCGAAATCCATCTGACTGTCGTATGCTCGCACGATGATCGGCTTTCCGTATTTTGTTTCGCCAATCTGAAAGAACGGCGTGTCATCCGTGATCTCGATGAAATTGCCTTCAGGGTAGATCATAAAGATTGTCGGTTTGCCGCCTTTGATTTGCCCTCCCATGATAATCGAAGCGCCAAACTGATCTTCTGAAGTTTGCCCAGAAGGGGATGAATCGGCAATCACTTCGCGCAATGTGGCTCCAACCAGCCTTGCAACCTGAAACATGGTGGGCTGGCGCAGGATGCTTGGATCCCGTTCCTCTTCTGACACAGAGCGTTCGGCCAACAGACTGATCAGCGATTGTGTCGTTGCAAGATTGCCGGCTGTCATGATGGTGATTGCGCGCTCATCCGGAACCTGCCAGTGGAACATTTTTTTGCTGACTGCGAAATTATCAACGCCCGCGCTGGTGCGTGTGTCCGACATAAAGACCAATCCGCGATCCAGCCGCATTCCGATGCAATACGTCATTTCATTCTATCCGAAAAGAAACCTCGGTATCTCTTTACTGCTGTACTTGCAAAGATACCATCAGGGTTTCATCTGCATTTCCCATACGCAGCCCTTCGACAGGAGCCGCATCGCGTGCATCTCGACCGACGGCGACACGCACATACTTTTCATCTGGCGATACCCCGTTCGAGATGTCAAAGCCGACCCATCCAAGCCCCTGAATAAAGACCTCGGCCCAGGCGTGGGTTGCTTCCTGCTGCATCGGTTCATTAGTCCGCAGGTATCCGCTGACATAGCGCGCGGGTAGACCAGACAGCCGAGCAGCCGCCACAAAGATCTGCGCGTGATCCTGACAGACGCCCGTGTCACCTTGCAGCGCTTCCTCAGCGGGGGTGTCTACTGCGGTAACTCCCGTCATGTAAGGGAGCGCCTTTAGGATGGTGTCAGAAAGACTGTGCAAATCAGCAAGTTGCGCGTTGACATCAGAGGTGATTTTCGGGAGCGCTCTGATCGCCTCGCCTGGCATGGTCAAGGCGGTCGGCTGCAGGAAATGCCACAGCGGCGCGCAGCCAAAAACCAGACCGAGCACACCTGTGTTATTCAGCGTTTGCACTCGCCCCTTTGCGTGAATGATTAAAGCCTTGGCCCCCGGCTCGATACTTACCAAATCAACATGGTTGCCGTAGTGATCGACATAGCTGGTTTCAATCTTGCCGCCTGAAATCTCGACGGCCCAGTCTTCAACCCGCTGTACGACAGATGATATGGGACGCAGGCGCACCTTTTGCAGTGCATAATCCACCGGCGCACTATAGGCGTATTCGGTCGTGTGGCTGATGTTGAGTTCCATTATCCCGAAAACCTGTAATCTATTTCGATCTGTCGGGCCAAGCAGGCAGTGCTGTTAATCACCCCGTCGACAAATTGATGCAGACCCTCGTCAAAGATTGAATTGATGTCAGGATTCACCAGCCGCGCTCTAAGCGCGTCAGCCATGTCATGAGAGGCCTGCCTGCTCCCATAATCTTCCGCCAATTGCGACAAGCTATTCACTATCTGACCTGCACTGAATGCCAGCGAACGTGGCATACGCCGGTCAAGGATCAGAAATTCGGCGATGGCTGGGGCAGTGAAATCTTCCTCGACGGCCCAGCGAAAAGACCGATGCGCCGAGACAGATCGTAAAATCGTCTCCCATTGGACATTGTCTAGGCGACTGCCCACAAACGACGGAGCCGGCAGGAGCGAATAATACTTGACGTCAATGATCCTCGCGGTGTTGTCCATCCGTTCGACAAAAGTACCTAGGCGGCAGAAATCGTAGATATCATTGCGCAACATGGTCCCGTGCAAAGCGCCACGCACCAGACCAGACTGCTGTCGGATGGTGGCCAGCACGGAAGGCAGTTCTGTTTGCGGTATTTCATCCTTCAGTAGGTCCGTGAACAGCATCCACGTTTCATTGACCGCGCACCAGACTTCGGTCGTCAACGCGGTTCGCACCAGTCGTGCGTTGTCACGTGCGGATTTGATGATCGACAGGACCGAACTTGGATTCGAGGGTTCGCGCAGCAAAAAATTCACGACCTGCGCACTGTCATAGCCGTCACAAGTTGCTTCATAGGCCTGCTGTGCCGCGAGCGTCGAAATCACCGATTGCCATTCCGCCTCTGCGGTGGTGGACCGCGTCAGCGCGATGCGAAAGCCAGCCTCGATCAGACGCGCGGTATTCTCAGCCCTCTCGAGCGACCGAAACATCCAGTAAAGACCCCCTGCGGTTTTGCCCAACATATCAGTCTTCCAATACCCAAGTGTCTTTGGTGCCACCGCCCTGGCTTGAATTCACCACAAGTGATCCTTCTGTCAGCGCGACGCGGGTCAACCCGCCAGAGGTAATATTCACCCCATTGGGCGATACCAGCGCAAAGGGCCGTAGGTCGACGTGACGGGGCGCGAGGCCTTTCTCGGTGAAAATAGGAACCGTAGACAAAGACAGTGTCGGCTGTGCAATGTAATTGCCGGGCCGCGCACGTAATTTGTCGGCGAAATCTGACAGCTCTTGTTTGGATGCCGCCGGGCCAACCAGCATGCCATACCCGCCAGAGCCATGAACCTCTTTCACTACCAGATCAGCGAGATTGTCTAGGACATATTTCAATTGCTGCGGTTCAGAGCATCGGAACGTTTCGACATTCTTTAGGATCGCGGGTTCGCCAGTATAGAATTTGATAATGTCGGGGATGTAACTATAGACCGCTTTATCGTCCGCCACGCCGGTTCCGGGTGCATTGGCGATTGCAATATTGCCCGCGCGGTAGACATCCATGATCCCCGGCACCCCCAACATGGACCTAGGATTGAATGTGAGCGGATCAAGGTATTCGTCATCTACCCGGCGATACAGCACATCTATCGTCTTGTACCCCTTCGTGGTGCGCATGGCGATATGGCCGTCAACAACGCGCAGGTCATGCCCTTCTACCAGCTCGACGCCCATCTGATCGGCCAAAAAGCTGTGCTCATAATAGGCAGAGTTGTGAATTCCCGGCGTAAGTATTGCCACACAGGGGCGGCCCTTGCAGCCGCTCGGGGCGGAGGCCTCAAGCGACCGACGCAGGTTTTTCGGATAATCGCTTACTGGCTGCACAGGTATGGTGCTGAAAAGCTCGGGAAACATTTGCAGCATCGTCTCGCGGTTCTCCAGCATATAGCTGACACCAGAGGGCGTGCGCGCATTGTCTTCGAGCACGAAAAAGTCATCTTCGCCTGTGCGAACGATGTCAGTGCCGACGATATGAGTGTAGATGTTACCCGGCGGGCTGAAATCCATCATCTGAGGTAAAAAGGCGCCGTTCTGAGCTATCAGGTCGATCGGTATGACGCCCGCCCGCAGGATCTCCTGCCGATTATAGATATCATGCAAAAAAGCGTTGAGGGCACGAATGCGTTGTTCAATGCCTTTGGACAGTTTGGTCCATTCGCGTGACGAAATAATCCGGGGCACCAGATCGAAAGGGATCAGCCGTTCCTCGGCGTCATGCTGTCCGTAAACGTTGAAGGTGATCCCGGTGCGTCGGAAAAATGCCTCGGCTTCTTGGGACTTTTTGGCAAACCGTTCGTTGTTCTGCTTGGCGAACCAAGCATCATATCCCACGTAAGGGCCCCGTGGCCCTCCGTCGGAAGCATGCATTTCGCTGAAGTGGGCATTTTCATTTTTCATGGATTGACGTTAGAAGTTCAGTGGGCTGAATCAAGATGATGCATCTCAACAGAAGGTTTGCCCCCCAATGTGGCTGATTTTTTAATCACTTCTACTGATTTTAAGCGCTCTCTTTGAGCAACTGAACAAAGGCCTGACGTAAAATCTGCACCGCAGAGACTGACAAACCGACGAATGCCCGTGTGGATGGCTCCTGCATTGCAGGCGTTTTTGCGATTGCGAACATATGTCAGTACAGTCGCGTTTCAGGCCTGTTTGGATGATGGCGATTGGCCCTGATGAGTTCTGCAAGCAAGGTTCCTATCGGCTAACAGTTTGCTTTGTCGAGGACACCGTCAGACGATTTTCTAAACCTTAAGGGCCGGCGAAGCCGATTTGACGCTAATATCCCAGGCGAAGGATCAACTATATCGACAATGGCCGGGGTGATGCCAAAGCTTGACGGGTCCATCAATCATTTAGCCTTAGATCGAGACCTTCGATAACAACTCATCTTTGGGGAAATCGCCTTTTCGGCCTGATAGGATGACTTCGCCGCGCCGCAAGGCGACGAAACGATCCGCCAAGTCGTATGCAAATTCGAAATACTGTTCGACCAATATGATCGCCATCTGACCTTCCTCCCTAAGCTGGCTGATTACCCGACCGATCTGCTGAATGATGTTGGGCTGAATGCCTTCGGTCGGTTCATCCAGTAGCAACAACCTAGGCCGGGTGATCAAGGCGCGGGCAATCGCCAGTTGTTGTTGTTGTCCGCCCGACAGGTCGCCACCGCGGCGTGATTGCATCTCGTTTAGGATCGGGAACAGATCAAATATCTCGTTCGGTATCCGCCGTTCCGCGGCAGGCAGGCAGCCAAAGCCGGTTTCGAGGTTTTCTTTGACCGTCAACAATGGAAATATCTCGCGCCCCTGCGGCACATAGGCGATTCCGCGCCGTGCCAGAAGATGGGCGGGCATCACGTTCAGCGTCTCGCCAT
The DNA here is from genome assembly GCA_027214255.1 of Roseovarius aestuarii. Taxonomy (GTDB): domain Bacteria; phylum Pseudomonadota; class Alphaproteobacteria; order Rhodobacterales; family Rhodobacteraceae; genus Roseovarius; species Roseovarius aestuarii_A. The sequence continues at coordinate 71,219 of JAPWHL010000013.1, read as the reverse complement.
CCAGCGAGATCGTGCCGCCCGATCGTCCATGCGTGCCCGAGATCGCTTTGATCAGGCTGGTCTTGCCAACGCCATTGGTGCCCATCACGCAGGTAACTTCGCCGCGCGCCGCCTCAAAGCTGATGCCGTTGAGTATCTGCGAGTGCCCGTAATGCAGAGTCAGGTCCTGCACGCTCAGCATGGTTCAACGTCCGAGATAGACATCAATGACCTCCTTGTTTGCCGTCACATGATCAAGACTGCCTTCTGCCAGCACAGAGCCTTCGTGAAGCACCGTAACCTTGCAGCCCAGGCGGCGCACGAATTCCATATCGTGCTCTACCACCACTACGGCCCGCGTCTTGGCTGCCTCGGTCAGAATGTTCGTGGTATGCGCGCGTTCTGCCGGGGTCATCCCTGCCGCAGGTTCGTCGACCAGCAGCAGTTTCGGCTCTTGTGCTAAAAGCATGCCGATCTCCAACCATTGCTTCTGGCCATGGCTCAATTCACCCGATTTACGTTGCAGTTGGTCCGTCAGCCCGATTTCTTCGGCTAGATCCAAAACCCTTGCCAGATGGGTATCGTTGGGGCGGTAAAACAACACCGAAAGCGGACCGCGCCGGTCCTTCAGCGCCATCAGCAGGTTTTCCTGCACGCTCTGATCCTCAAACACGGTCGGTTTTTGAAACTTGCGCCCGATGCCCTCTCTGGCGATGCGGGCTTCTGACAGGCCCAGCAAGGACAGGCTGCCCGGGCCCCAGATTACCCTTCCCTTGTCCGGTCTGGTTTTTCCGGTCACGATATCCATGAACGTGGTTTTGCCAGCGCCGTTCGGCCCGATGATCGCCCGCATTTCTGCCGGCCCGATCTGGAAAGACAGGTTGTTGATGGCCCGAAACCCATCAAAGCTGACCGAGACGCCCGAGACTTCAAGCAATGCGCTCATTCGCGGCTCTCCTCTTCGCGCAGCGAACCTTGATCCGGGCCCAGGTCGGCACCGTGCCGATCAGGCGCAACACGGCGCTCCAACAGGTCGAACAGACCACCGATCCCCTTTGGCGCCAACAACGTGACCAGCACGAAAGACAAGCCCAGAACCACTAACCACCAGTCTACCCACTTGATAGTGTAAAATCCGAGCGGCACGTCTGGTGCCTGTCCGCCCGTGAACCATGACGACACAAGGCTGACAAATGCAGCGCCGATCACCGCGCCGTATAGCCGCCCCCGGCCGCCGATGGCGACCCAGACCGCAAGATATATTGACGCGATGGGCGCCAGTTCCGCAGGGTTGATGATGCCCGCCTGCGGGTAATAGAGCGCGCCTGCGATGCCGGCCATACAGGCGGTGCCGGTAAAAAGCACCAGCTTGTAGGTCTCTACCGGGTAGCCCAGAAATCGCACTCGTGTCTCGTCGTCCCTGATCCCGCGCAGGACCGAGCCGAACTTTCCGGACACGACCCAGACCGCCAACAGATACCCCAGACCCAACGCCAGTGCCGCCCCCCAGAGGAACCAGACCGACACCAAGGCCTGCGGGACATCCGTCAATCCCGGCAGGTTCTGCAAACCGGAGAGGCCGTTGTTGCCCCGCAATCCGTTGTCGTTTTGGAACAGATAAAGGGACAGCGCCAGCGTCATCGCTTGCGTCAGGATGGACAGATATACCCCTGCCACGCGGCTGCGAAAGGCCAGCCAGCCGAACACTCCGGCCAACACCCCCGGCACCAGCACCACCAGCATCAGTTGCGCCAGAAGACTGTCGGCAAAGGCCCAGATCATTGGGAAATCCGCGCTTCCTACTACGCCAAAAATTCTATTGGCGATGGCGTCTGACACCTCTTGCGGCGTAGGTGGAATGGGCGCGTCGGCCAGCGAGGTTACGACAACTTCGCGGGTGCGCTCGTACATCAGCCACATGCCGATCATGTAGCCGCCTAGTCCGAAAAAGGCGAAATGTCCCAGACTGAGGATCCCCGCATAGCCCCAGACCAGATCCATCGAGATGGCAACCAGCGCAAGGCACAGCGTCTTGCCCAGTGTCTTGACGAAACTGGTCGAGATCACCCCAGCGCCCATGCCCTCGGACAAAAACGTTACGGTGATCGTGAAGGCCAACAGCAAACCCAGAAAGATCACGGTGGATGAGGTGCGCCTGTGATACGTGTGTGACATGACGTCAATCCCCCGCCGCGCGGCCTTTGAGTGCAATGATGCCCCTTGGCCGGAACTGAATGAAAATGATGATGAAAACGATCATGAAGGTCTGCGCCGCCAACGTATTGGACGGATTGAACCATTCGATGCCCTTCTGAAGAAAGCCGACCATGGCCGCGCCAGCCAATGTGCCCCAGATATTGCCGACACCGCCGACAACCACGGTCATGAAACTTTGCACGATGTAATCGCTACCCAGTTCCGAAGTGACCTTGGCGAACAACCCGATGGCAACCCCTGCAACCCCGGCAATGCCGGAGCCAAGGCCGAACGTCAGCATATTCACCTTGTTCAGGTTGATACCCATCGACGATGCCATCCGTGGATTCTGCGTCACGGCACGGGTTTCCAACCCCAGCCGGGTGCGCCGCATGATGAACAGGTAAACGCCAAGGAAAAAGACGGCGAGCACAAAGATCGCAATGCGGATGTAACTGATCGACACCACATCATTTATCACCCAGGCCCCGTCCAGCCACGCCGGAGAGGTCAGGGGGCGCGCCTGCGTGCCAAAGATGTTCTTGGCTATTTGTTGAAGCGCGATTGAGACGCCGAAGGTCGCCAGCAATGTCTCTAGCGGGCGGTTATAGAGCCAGCGGATCACTAGCCGCTCCATGATCACGCCTGCGGCAAAGGTCACTGCAAACGCCAGCGGTATCGCGACCAGAATACTGGCGGTGTGGTTCGGGATGACCTGTTGAACCATGTAACCGGTATAGGCACCCATCATGATGAACTCGCCATGCGCCATGTTGATGACGCCCATGACGCCAAATGTGATGGCAAGCCCGATGGCCGCGAGAAAGTATATGGAGGCAAGCGAAAGCCCATCCAGAAGAAGGTCCATGGCCTGATTGGCGCCGACAGTCACAGCGATGGTATCAAGCGCCTTGGAAACCGCGTCGGTCACATCGCTTGACGGTTCCAGATACACCTCGACAAAGCTGTGTGCCTCCAGTGTTTGCGCGATCCTCTCGACGTCGGGTGCCGTGCGCACAGTGCCCGCCGCTGCCAAAGCAGCATAGGCGCGCTGCCGCATCTGCGGGTCATCCAATTGGTGGGTCGCTATGCCCCCGACCGTGCCGTCGCTGACATGCTCCACCAGCGCGGCATATAATTGCGCATCCGTTACCAGTTCAGGGGCAAGATCGGCCTTCACCAGCATGTCATAGGCCTGTACCACCTCGATCGAGGCTCCGGGCACCAGCGTTTTAGCAATGTTGAGTGTCGCGGGCGGCGGTCCGGCGAAAACGGCCAGGCGGGTCGCCAGCAGCGGGTTCAGCGTGGCGCGAACATCGACACCCAGATCGCCGGACATCTCGGAAACGGCCTTGATCCGCTGGGCTTCGTCAGGGTCATGCGCGATAGTCAGTAACCGCTCCAGCCTGAGCTTGAGAGCTAGGATACTCGGATCATTTTCGTCCGGGATCGACTTTCTGAGCGGGGCCAGCGCATCGGCACTTGGATTGCGCTGCACGGATGTAAGGGCGGCAAGCCGCCGCTTGGGGTCCGGGTCTTGCAACTGGAATTGCACGAGGGCCGATCCGATTAGCGCGCGGATTCCGCTGTTGGGCTTGATCTGTTCCAGATCAGAGGCTGGAACCGTCCCGGCAGGTTGGTGCGTGTCGAAATCATACAGTGTATAGGTCTTGCCCTCTGCCTTAGTGGCGCGAAAGAACAGCCCGTCTGCCCGGCGCTGCCACAGGTTTTTGGCCTGCCATGCTTGCAGAACGTCCTGCGCTTCAGGCAGCCCGCTGTCGGACACGGCAGCGATTGCGGGGGCGATCGTTCTGCGCGAGTTTTCCATGATCAGCGCAGATTGCTCTTGCAGGATCGCTTGCATGGGCGCGTCCTGAGCGCGCGCAAACGCGCAGGACATCACCAACGCAAGGGCCGCCATCAGTAGGTTTTTCATGTAATAATCCCGCAAGGGTCGGAAGGGGAGCACCGCCCCTTCCGCCACTCGGTGTCAATGATCAGTAGTTGGACAATGTCTGGACACAGGTTTTGGTCTCTGTGTTGTACATACCGCATCCCAGATCTTTCCAGTCAGACGTCAGGACAGCGCTTTCCGGCAGGAAATCGGTCCATGCGTCGCCGGGCACTTCTGCTGTCTGGCTAATGATATCGAACTGCCCGTCTGCCTGGATTTCACCGATAAGCACGGGCTTGGCCAGGTGATGATTGGGCAACATCACGGCGGTGCCGCCTGTGAGGTTGGGGAATTTCTGTCCGTACATCGCTGCTCGCACGGCGTCGACATCTGTCGAGTCTGCCGCCGTGGCCGCGTTTACCCACATGTTGAAGCCGATGTAATGCGCCTCCATCGGGTCGTTGGTCACGCGCTCTTCGCCCATCTTGGCCTTCCATGCCTCGATGAAGGCAGTGTTTGCATCAGCTTCGGCAGACTGGAAGTAGTTCCAAGCAGCGAGATGGCCGACGAGGTTGGTGGTGTCCAGCCCCGACAGTTCTTCCTCTCCGACAGAAAAGGCGATGACGGGGATGTCATCAGCCGAGATGCCCGCGGCAGCAAGTTCCTTGTAAAAGCCAATGTTTGCATCGCCGTTGATGGTTGAAATCACGCCGACTTTCTTGCCATCAGCGCCAAGGGCCACAACATCCGCTACAATCTTGGACCAGTCAGAATGGCCAAAAGGAGTGTAGTTCACGAAAATATCGTCTTCCGCGATGCCCTTGGACATCAGATAACTCTCGAGGATGTTGTTCGTCGTGCGCGGATACACATAATCCGTCCCCAGAAGCGCGAATTTCTCGACACCTAGTTCTTCGAGAAAATAATCTGTGGCCGGGATTGCCTGTTGGTTTGGGGCTGCACCAGTGTAGAAAACATTTTTGGAGCTTTCTTCGCCCTCGTATTGCACGGGGTAGAACAGCAGGCCATTCAGCTCTTCAATCACGGGCAGGACGGATTTTCGACTGACCGATGTCCAATTGCCAAAGATTACATCGACCTCATGAACCGACAACAGTTCGCGCGCTTTTTCGGCAAACAGCGGCCAATCCGAGGCCGGGTCGACCACAACCGCCTCAAGCTCACAACCCAGCAGACCGCCCTTGGCATTTTGCTGCTCGACCAGCATCAGCATCGTGTCTTTAAGCGTCGTTTCCGAAATTGCCATGGTGCCTGACAGAGAGTGCAGGACGCCGACCTTGATCGGGCATTCGGCGGCAAATGCGGGAGCCACCAGACTGGAAGAGGCAAGCATGCCAGCCAGCAAGAAATCAAAACGTTTCATAATATTCTCCTGGCGGGATGGCACAGGTGATCTTGCGCGGCAGCGCTGAATGTTCTACGTCAATCCCGCAACTTAATTGTTTCAATCCGTGCGGTGGCCGGGTCGGGCTTCACTTCGTCCGGCTACCACACACCTTGTCTGACACTATAAGTGCCAAGATTGGTATGCTGATCGTTTCTGCGATGCAGCGTAGTCGGCAAGCATCTTCCAGTCAGTTGGGGCAGGCAAATTGTTCTGCGCCTGAATTTTGGCCAATTCTCTCGCTTGATGCGTAAATAAGTGGCGCTGCGCGAGGCTTGCCACTGCAGATGCGCCTATTTGATGACACGGCATGTTACGTATGGTGGGTACAAGCAGACCCACCCCATGCCCGGAGCGTCCACGATAACAAGCCAAGCGATCATACCCATAGCACCCAGTGCCGCATCGCAGCCTCGTGCGATCGGGGCTGGCATAGTGACTGCAAAACAGTCCGGGGGTAAAACAACACTCGCTGATCTGCGGCAGTCCGGCGCAATGAAATTGCTGTTTCCTAGGCCCGACAGCGCCGCCTTACAGGCCATCGTGATCAATACGGCGGGCGGGGTGACAGGGGGCGATACGTTTTCGTTGAACGCCTGCGCCCAGGCCGATACGTGTCTAAGCCTGACCACCCAGGCGGCCGAGCGCGTGTATCGGGCGCAACCGGGTGAAGTTGCCCACATCCGCAACCGGCTGACGGTCCAGCGGAATGCAACGCTACATTGGCTGCCCCAAGAAACCATCCTGTTCGAGGCCTGCGCACTGCGGCGACGGCTGTCGATTGATCTGGACGACGGGGCGTCACTGCTGATGGTCGAGCCATTGGTGTTTGGCCGCGCCGCAATGGGTGAGGTTCTGCGCCAGATCACTTTTACGGATCGCATCGAAATCCGGCGCGGAGGGCGTCCAGTCTACCTCGATGCCATGACGTTGGAGGGGGATGTCACGGCGCACCTTGCTTGTGCGAATACGGCTGCCGGAGCCGGGGCATTGGCAACTCTGGTCTATGTCGGGCAGGATGCCGCCGCGCATCTACCCAAACTGCGCGGGCTTCTGCCTTCATCTGGGGGGGGCAGCATGCTTGGTCCTGATCTGTTGGTCGCGCGCATTCTGGCCCCCGACAGTTTCGAGTTGCGGCGCGCGCTTGTGCCGATCCTGCGCCAACTCAGTGCCAACTCGCTTCCACGATCATGGATGACCTAACATGCAATTAACTCCACGAGAACGCGACAAACTATTGATTTCCATGGCGGCTGAAGTGGCGCGAAAACGCCTTGAACGGGGAGTAAAGTTGAACCACCCCGAAGCGATCGCGCTGATTACGGATGCGGTGGTTGAAGGCGCGCGTGACGGTCGAAGCGTCGCGGACATGATGCAGGCAGGGGCACATGTCATCACCCGTGAACAATGTATGGAAGGGATCCCGGAAATGATCCCCGAAGTGCAGGTCGAAGCCACATTTCCCGACGGGACCAAACTGGTCACCGTTCACAATCCCATCAGATAAGGACCCCTCAATGATCCGTTCAATGATAATGTGCTGCGCATTGTTTACCGCCACGATGTCCGCACCCGCGATGGCGCATGTCGGGCACGCGACCCATACTCATGCGGGTGATTTCATCTGGCTGATTGTGCCATTGGCCATCGCCGGTGTGGCTTGTCTGATCGTGCTGCGCCGCCGCAAGGCGGCTGCGCGATCATGATCCCGGGCGAGGTATTTCCCGCCGAGGGAAGCCTGATATTGAACCCCGACAGGCAGGCGATCACGCTGATGGTGGCCAATACCGGTGACCGGCCGGTGCAGGTCGGCAGCCATTATCATTTTGCCGAAACCAATCCAGCGCTTGCGTTTGATCGCGACATTGCCCGCGGCTGTCGCCTGGACATAGCGGCTGGAACTGCGGTGCGCTTTGAACCCGGTCAGCGCCGTGAGGTTCAATTGATCCCGTTCACCGGCGCGCGACGGATTTTCGGGTTCAATCAGGCCGTAATGGGGACTCTCTGATGCCTGCAACCATCAAACGCAGTGATTACGCCACCATGTTCGGCCCCACAACGGGAGATCGGGTGCGACTGGCAGATACCGACCTTATCATTGAAGTCGAGCGAGACCTGACAGTCATGCGAGAGGGGCGCAATACGCCTTCCTATGGCGAAGAGGTGAAATTCGGCGGTGGCAAGGTGATCCGCGATGGCATGGGGCAGTCCCAAGTGACCCGCGCAGATGGGGCGGTCGATACCGTGATCACCAATGCGCTGATCGTGGACCATTCGGGGATCTACAAGGCGGACGTGGGCCTCAAGGACGGTCGGATCGCCAAGATAGGTAAGGCAGGCAACCCCGACATCCAGCCGGGGGTGGATATCATCATCGGGCCGGGCACCGAGATCATCGCAGGAGAAGGCCGGATCCTGACTGCGGGTGGCTTTGACAGCCACATCCACTTCATTTGCCCGCAACAGATCGAGGATGCCTTGCATTCGGGTTTGACCACCATGCTGGGTGGCGGGACTGGCCCGGCCCATGGCACGCTGGCCACGACCTGCACTCCCGGTGGTTGGCACATCGGGCGCATGCTGCAGGCCGCCGATAGCTTCCCGATGAACCTGGCCTTTGCGGGCAAGGGCAACGCGTCCCTGCCGGATGCACTGGAAGAGCAGATAAGAGCAGGGGCTTGCGCGCTGAAACTGCACGAGGATTGGGGCACCACCCCAGCAGCTATCGATTGTTGTCTGAGCGTGGCCGATGCGATGGATGTGCAGGTGATGATCCACACCGACACATTGAATGAATCCGGTTTTGTCGAACACACGGTTTCAGCGCTGAAGGGCCGCACGATTCACGCCTTCCATACCGAAGGTGCGGGCGGCGGGCACGCGCCGGATATCATCAAGATTTGCGGCGAAGAGCATGTTCTGCCCTCCTCCACCAACCCGACACGCCCCTTCACTGTCAACACGCTCGAAGAACATCTCGACATGCTGATGGTCTGTCACCATCTGGACAAATCCATCCCCGAGGATGTTGCCTTTGCCGAAAGCCGTATCAGGCGCGAAACCATTGCCGCTGAAGATATTCTGCATGACATGGGCGCGTTCAGCATTATTGCGTCCGACAGTCAGGCGATGGGGCGCGTCGGTGAGGTACTGATCCGGACATGGCAAACCGCAGACAAGATGAAGAAGCAGCGCGGGCGTTTGGCCGAAGAAACAGGCAATAACGACAATTTCCGCGTCCGCCGCTATATCGCAAAATACACGATCAACCCCGCCATCGCCCATGGAATCTCGTGTGAAATCGGCAGCATCGAAGAGGGCAAACGCGCCGATCTGGTACTGTGGAATCCGGCCTTTTTCGGCGTCAAACCCGAAATGGTCCTGCTGGGGGGCAGCATTGTCATGGCGCAAATGGGGGACCCGAACGCCTCGATCCCGACACCGCAACCGGTGTATTCGCGGCCCATGTTCGCGGCCTTCGGGCGTTCTGTAGAAAACTCGGCCGTTGTCTTTGTCAGCGAAGCGGCACAGGCCGACGGAATAGCCAAGCATCTGGGACTGGCCAAACAGGCAATCGCGGTGCGCAACACCCGCAACATCGGTAAGAAGGACCTGCTGCTTAACAACGCCACACCGGAGATCGAAGTGAATCCCGAAACCTACGAGGTCCGCGCTGATGGCGAACTGCTGACCTGCGAACCTGCCTCGGTCCTGCCGATGGCCCAACGTTACTTCCTGTTTTGAGAGATGCCATGGCACCGATCCTGAGCCAGAAAATCCACCGTGCGGCGCTGCCGTCTGCGGCCTTTGACAGTGTGGAGCTGACCTATGATGGCCGTTTCTTGCGGCGCAAGGCGTTGACGGCGCGTGGGGGCACACGGTTTCTGGTTGATCTGGCGCATACGACATCTCTTGATCACGGAGACGCCTTTGAACTGGAAGATGGCCGCCTGATCGAGGTTGTCGCGGCGGATGAGGATTTATTGGAGGTGACAGCCCCCGATCTGGTCCGAATTGCTTGGCATGTGGGCAACCGTCACACACCCTGTCAAATCGAGCCCGATCGGCTGGTGATCCAACGCGATCATGTGATCCGCAAAATGCTTCAGCAAATCGGCGCCGAGGTGCACGAGATCACGGCGCCGTTTCGCCCCGAGGGCGGCGCCTACGGTCACGGCCGGACGCATGGGCATGATCACGTTGATGCTCACGGTCATAGGCACGATCACGACCATGCACACTAAGGCGCTTCTCACCTTGGTGCAGTGGCTGTCTCCGTCCTATCCCGTTGGGGCGTTCGCCTATAGCCACGGATTGGAATGGGCCGTCAGTGCCAAGGAGGTCGTGGATCGTGAAACGTTGAAATCATGGCTAGAGACCGTCCTGCGGTATGGCGCGGGCCAATCCGATGCCTTGTTCCTTGCAGCCGCCTACCGGAGTGATGACATACTTGAGGTCGATGCCCTTGCGCGTGCTTTCGCAACCTCCTCTGAACGACTTAAAGAGACCGTCTTGCAGGGCGAGGCGTTCTGCCGCGTCACCCGTGAGGTGTGGGGGGCGGATATGCCGACCATAACCTATCCGGTTGCTGTCGGACGTGCCGCGCGGATGCTCGACCTGCCTCTGGCGCAGACCTTGCAGGTCTTTGTACATGCCTTCATGTCAAATTTGACGGCGGCGGCAATGCGACTTGTCCCCTTGGGCCAGACCGATGGGCAGATCGTGATCAAGGAACTTGCCGATACTTGTATCGGCGTCGCGGATAGGGCCCTTGACGGGTCGTTAGAGGATCTTTCCTCTACTGCCTTCATCAGTGACATCGCCGCCATGAAACACGAAACCCAGCATTCAAGGATTTTTCGCACATGAGACCTACAAACGGGCCGCTTCGGGTGGGAATAGGTGGGCCGGTCGGCGCGGGCAAAACCACGCTGACCGCCGCCCTGTGCCGGGCGTTGCGCGACACGCTGTCTGTCGGGGTGATTACCAATGACATCTATACTCAGGAAGACGCCGAAGCCCTGATGCGCATGCAGGTGTTGCCCCAAGACCGCATCATTGGCGTTGAGACGGGCGGATGCCCCCATACCGCAATCCGCGAAGACGCATCCATCAATCTGGCGGCGGTGGCGGAAATGATCGCCCGCCATCCGGAGGTTGAAATCGTGTTCATCGAAAGTGGAGGCGACAACCTGTCGGCAACCTTCAGTCCTGAATTGGCGGATGTCACCCTATATGTGATCGATGTCGCGGCAGGCGAAGAAATACCGCGCAAAGGCGGCCCGGCCATCACCAAATCCGATATTCTGGTAATCAATAAAACCGACCTCGCGCCCCATGTCGGCGCATCGCTGGATGTCATGGCGCGCGACAGCGCCAGAATGAGGGCGGCACGGCCAACGGTGTTTTGCTCGCTAAAATCGGAAAACGGGCTTGCAGAGGTTCTCGCCCATCTGGCGGAAATTGGTGGAATTACAGTCTAAAGAGTGTCTCCGTTCGACGGAGACTGGGTATTTCGAGCCCCGTGCAGAATGATGCCGGTGCGGAATGTAAACGCCATTGATGTGCTCAAAGAGTGCAACCGCGGTTTGATCGCGAGTTTTTCCCTTGCGGTCGTTATCTCAACTCCGGTGGCCACTAGGTGTTTGATCCCACGGTTTAATTGGGCGAACCTTTCTTAGCCTTGGAAGAAAGTACTATGGGACAAGTTCATCACGGGAGAGCCACGACCAGGCACGCCGTCAGAGCTGCAATACAGCGGCCGCAGGCTTCGCTCGCGCAGCTGATCAAGAAGTTGGGCATCAATCCCAAAGCCGTCGCGAAGTGGCGCAAACGGGCAACGATCGAAGACTTGCAGGCCGGGCTCAAGGAACCGCGTTCGACCGTTCTGACCGAGGCGAAGGAGGTAATGATCGTCGCATTCCGACGGCACAACGCCGCCGCTATCGTGGCCGAGTATTGCTCCGCCGATTGCATCGTTGAAGGTCTGCAATGGACCGATCAATACATCAGACACCAAATTCGGCCTTGCTTTTGCTGCAGCGCAGCGTAGTTTCGAATTATGCCAGCTCCATTGACCATAGACCCCAACGCCGTTGCCCATACGCCGCTCGAAGATGCGCAGGGGCTGTTTATTGGCTGCTTTTTGACATCTGTGGGACTTCTGTTTCTTACGCAGCTCGGTTTCCTCACGGGGCAAACGGCGGGCATTGCTTTGCTTATCGCTTACCCGATGGGTTGGTCTTTCGGTCTTGTGTTTTTCCTGATTAATCTCCCATTTTATTTCTTTGCCTACATGCGATTAGGTCTCGAATTTACGCTAAAAAGCTTGTTTTGCGTAACATCCGTTTCTGTACTCTCAGATCGACTTCCCCAATTCATCGTCTTTGAGAGCCTCAATCCATTCATAGGCACCCTAGTGTTCGGAGTGACCGTGGGCCTCGGCCTGTTAGCTTGTTTCCGGCATAAAGGTTCGCTTGGGGGGATGGGGGTGCTGGCGCTTGTCATACAAGATAACACAGGATTCAAAGCGGGCTATACGCAACTTCTTGTGGATGTGGCGATTTTTGCGGTTGCAGTATTCATATTTCCGGCCTCCGTGGTCGCCTATTCTTTCCTAGGAGCCGTCGTGCTCAATGGCGTAATTGCTTTTAACCATCGCCGCGATCGCTACGTAGCGCCTTAGGCCCGCGTGCGCCACTGGGCCCGCGTGAAGATCCTGTCGCAAAGTTTCTAGCCGTCTGAAGAAGCGTCTTCACAGGACACAACTAGGCTGCGAGGGCTGCGAACTGCTTGAATGCCAAGGTGTCTGTCTGGGCTAGTTGGCCTTTACGGATCATGTGAGCAACCTCGATCCCAGCTATCGTTGCTGCCGCGGAATGGAACGCCTTGAAACCAAGCATCGGCCGAGTAATCCGCTTGATGAAGCGGTGGTCCTGTTCAACAATATTGTTGAGATATATGGATTGAACGATACCGATGAGCCGACCAACTCCGGTGAACTTGAGGATGACGTTTAGACATTGCAGGCCTGCCAAATTGGCGCCGCTCTTGTCGATGGCAATGCGATCTGGAATGCCATTTATGCCAACGGTCCGCTTGAAGAACCTTCGCGCGGCGGATGCATCCCGCCGCTCTGACAGCATAAAATCAAGGGTTTTCCCGTTGCGATCGACTGCGCTGTATAGATTGGTCCACTTGCCGCGAATTTCACCACCCAACTGTTCAGCGCGGCATGATCGATTTCAACGCCGCGTTCGGCCATGATTTCTTCCGGGTCCCGATAGGAAACGCCGTAGCGCACGTAGAAAAATACAGCCTAAAGGATCACAGACTTTGGGTAGAGGATGCATTTGAAATTGACCGGCATTTTGGATGTCCTGCCTGTCGCCCTTTTGCGCAGCTCATGACAGGATTTCAGTAAATGGGAAAACAAACGACAAACTTTGCGACAGAACCTGATGGGTCCCGTCTTGTTCCGAAACCTTACCCAGCCACGTCGACCATCAAGTTTTGTCCACTCTCATTCAATCGTCAAAAAAGTTTGCGACAGCCACCTTGGTAGCCGGGCCTTACGTGGCGCATAGCGATTCAAGGGCCCGGTCGATCCTGGCCATATCGCTGATCGGTTGCGGGTTGATCCCGACCAGTTGCAAGGCGGGCCCGGCGGCTTTAGCCCGTGGGATACGCGTGATGACGGCACGTTGGCCCACGGCATTGAGCGCATAGACGTCTTCCGGGGCATCTCGGAACCGCACGAGTCCCTTGGCCCGAAAAAACTGCGATTGCAGAATCTGGGCAAAGGCACGAAACGCCTCGCGATCAACCAGCCCGTCGCGCTGCGCATCCCAGCGAAAGAACGTGCTGTGTTGTGAAGGTGTGATCGTGGCCTTGCGCTGGCGCGGGGCACCGAATTGCCCAAACAGAATTTCCAATGGCACGCCGCAATGTGTTGTCGGCATGAGATGGGTGTAGGGGGCCGCCACCTTAAGGGTGTCCATGATCGTCTCGATTTGGGCCGTTGTGACCAGATCGGCCTTGTTTATCAGCACCAGATCGCTGGCGACCGCGTGATCGATGATTGTTTCGGTGTCGATGTAATCCAACCCGCCGAACTGATCCGCGTCCATGACATACAGCGCCGTCTCGAAGCGTGCATGCCCCGCCGCCTCAAGCGCGCGTAGTGACGCCTCCAACGCGCGCGGGTCGGCAACGCCGCTGGCTTCGATCAATATCCCGTCCAATGGCGCGCCGCTTTGTGCAAGCCGGGTAACAGAGACGACGAATTCATCGTTCAGCGTGCAACAGACGCACCCGTTGGTGAACGAAATCCTGTCTTCGTCGATGCTTTCGACCAGTTGGAGATCAATGTTGATCGCGCCAAAATCATTGACAAAAACCACATAGCGCCGCCCACCGGAATGAGACAGGATTTGATTGATCAGCGTGGTCTTGCCGGCCCCCAGATATCCACCCACCGTGACCAGCGGAATCGCGGTGCCGCGCGGATCACAGACCATGAACCTGCTCCCCGGCCAACCAGGTCGCCGCGACCGGGATCGCCGTTAACTGATCCAGCGCCACCGTGAGCGGATTACCCTCCAGCACAACCAGATCGGCATGCTTTCCAACTGAGATAGAACCGATTTTATCCTCCATCCCGATATGAAAGGCGGCATCGATCGTGACGGAACTCAAGGCTGTTTCAACATCCAGACATTCAGATTCCCCCAAACAGCGCCCATCACCCGCTCGACGAGTGCAGGCTGCCTGCATCAACGCCAGCCCCGAAGCGTCGGTCATTGGTGTGTCGGCATGTAGTGAAATGCGCATCCCCTTTGCTACGGCGGTTCCGGCGGGCATGTAATGGGCGGCACGTTCCGGTCCGAAAAGCGCGTCTTCAATTGGGGCGCCCCAATAGGTGATGTGGTTGATGAAAAAACTGCATTGCACCCCCATCGCGTGGGCACGGGTAATCTGATCGCTGCGCATCAAGGCACAATGTTCTAACCGGAAACGGTGATCCTCTCGCGGGGTTTCCTGCAGGATCGCTTCGATCAAATCCAGCACCATGTCGATGGTGCGGTCGCCCTGCGTATGGACGGTCATTTGCCAGCCTTGGGCAAAATATTCGCGCACCATGCATTCGAAATACTCTTGAGGATAGTTTGTTCCGCCCGTGTGCCCCGGTTTAAGGCTCATGCGGTCTAGGGTGATGTTATTGGCCAAATATGGCTGGGTCAGCCAGATGTTCCCAATAAAGGGCGATCCGTCGGCGTGGATCTTGACGCCCGCCATCCAGAGACGATCATCGGGGTCTGTCATCCGCTCAACGCTCATATCTGGCGAGGTTGCCTGCTGATAGCAGGCAACGCGTGGCAGCGGCAGGCCATGTTTGAGCGCCGCCAGATAGCTAGCCTTGTAGAACGGAAGATACAGATGTTCGGTCACGGTGGTGATGCCGTTGCGGACGAAATCGTGAATTTGCGCTTCGACCTCGGCTGCCAGCCGGGATTCACCCCAGGCGGTATAGAACGTTTCCAGTGCGCTCCATGTGATCGCCTCGGCAATCTTGCCTGTGGGACGTCCGTTTGCGTCACGTTCGATCACCGATCCGGTCGGCGTCGGGGTTGTTTCGTCAATGCCGCAAGCGGCAAACCCGGCTGAGTTCAGAAAAAGCCCGTGACAGTTGGATGTCTGGACGCCCAGCGGATTGTCAGGTGCAAGTGCATCCAGAAAATCACGGGTTGGGGCCTCCATATCGGGATGCAATTGCGCATCCAGCCCGAAGAACAGCAGATATTCACCTGGTTTGGCCACTGCGACACGCCGTTTGATCTTGGCGATCAGGGCGGCATAGGTCGGCACTGTTTCGGCCCGGACATCTACAACCGGCGCGCCGCGTGTCTTGGCAGCCCAAACCGGATGCGAATGGGCCTCGATGAATCCGGGCAGCAATGTCTTGCCCGCCAGATCCACCTCGACAACACTGGCACATGCCTGACGACGCAGTCGGGTCAGATCACCTACGGCGATAATCCGGCCATCTGCGATCAACACAGCCTCGGGGGCAGGGCAATCCGGGTCGACGGTGATGATCGGGCCACCAAAGAAAAGAGTGGAATTGGTCATTCTGCCGGAACTGCCGTGTAACTATTGCGCAATTGGCCCGCCTTGATCTGCGAGGCAACAAATTCTTCATTCGAGAACAGTGGGATGACCTTGTGATACCGTGACATTCCTGTGGCCTCAGCCAGATGCATGTTTGCGGCAACCGATGCCATGTCGGGCATTTCGTAGATGAACATCATGTCATATTCCCCGCAGGTGCCGTAGGCGTGTAGCAGACGCCCCCCCATTGCGGCCACGGCTTTGCGCGATACCTCGGCACGGTCGCTGGAATGGTCCAGCATTTCGGCTTTGCGGGCATTTTCGTATTTGATGAACATGGCGACAGTGACTGACATGGTTATTTTCCTTTTCCTTGAATGATGCGATCCAAAATCATCGCGCAGAATAGAATGGCGATACCGGCCAAGATGCCCTGTCCTTCGGATGCGTATTGCAATGCTTCGAGAACGTCCTCGCCCAGCCCCTTGGCTCCAATCAGCGAGGCGATGACCACCATGGCAAGGCTGAGAAGAATGGTCTGGTTGATGCCCGCCATGATCGACGGCGCGGCCAATGGCAGATCCACTTTCCACAGCAGGTAGCGTTTGGAGGCGCCAAAGGCCATTGCGGCCTCGCGTACCGAGTGCGGCACGCCGCGCAGGCCCAGAACCGTCAGGCGAACGACAGGCGTTCCGCCAAAGATCATCGTTGCGACAATCGCGGCGGGTTTGCCCGTGCCAAAGAATGCGATGACCGGGATCAGGTAAACAAACGCCGGCATCGTCTGCATGAAATCTAGGATTGGTCGCACGAAGGTATACAGACGCAAATTGCGCGCGCAGGCCACGCCAAGCGGGATGCCCAAAGAGATCGAGATGAACGCTGCCGTGCCAAGCAGCGCCAGTGTTTGCATGCTCTTCTCCCAAAAGCCGAGATACCCCAAGTAGGCCAGCGCCGCCGTTGTAAAGATCGCGCCGCGCCAGCCCGCCGAAAGACCAGTCAGCAAGATGGTGAATCCGCCCATGACCGGCCAAGGTGTTTCCACGAACAGGGTTTCAAGCGCGTCTAGAACAGCGCTGATCCCGCTGACAAGTCCGTCAAAGAACCACTCGGTGCTCAGGGCAGTGCTGCGCATCCAGTCCTTGATCGCTGTCGCGACGTCCGATTGGATCGAGGGATCGGTCGGAAACTCTCGCAGCACTTCGATCTGTCCCGGAAACCCAAAACGCAAGGCGCAGATCACATAGGTAGCCAGTGCCAGCCCCGTGGCCAGCGCGATTGTCGCGGTATGCAATCCGGCTTGCAATGTTGGTTTTGACCGCCAGCGAACATAGCGCGCACGCAGGGCTGGGTTGGCGATGATCCCCTGCGCAATCTTGACCAGCACCAGCAAGGCAAAACCCAACAACACCAGCGTCAGCGCCTCGTTTCTAGCCGCCTGAGCCTGAACCTTGATGGTTTCGATGGCCCCTTCCAGCGAAGCGATGGTGGATTTGAACATCGCGACCTTTTCTGGCGCGTTTGCCAATGCCTCGGCCAGTTGTTCGTGACGCATCGCCAAGGTTTTCTCGATTCCGCCCAATCGCTCCATAAGAGGTGCGCCCAAGTCTCCCCACGCCCCGCGCGCAATCTGTACAACGGCGATGGTTTCAAACACGACAGAGACTAGAAATAACGCCCAAAGGTTGCGCATTCCAAACCATGTGGCCCCTAAAAGCACTGCGGCCCAATTGAACGTCAGAACCGGGCGCGTGCTGTCACCGATCTTGCGAAAGAGGCGAAGGTAGTAATCAGGATTGGTGCCGACAAAACGGCGAACGGCCTCTTCGGGCAGCGGGTTGTTGGCTTCTTGTGTCATCCGTTGTCGGTCCCCAGAATTACTCCGTTGAGAAGATCGTCTTTGCTGATGATGCCGATGGGCCTGCCAGCGGGTCCGTCGATCACAAGCGGCCCCTCGTGGTCCGCCGCGGCAATGATCAACTGCTTGAGTGTCGCGTCTTCGGGCATGTGCCGTGCATCGGCTGGAATGGTCCCGGCATAGTCGCCCAGCGGCTTCGCCAGCGAATGCGCGCGGATAAGGTTAATCCGCGAAATGCCCGCGACGAACTCGGACACATAGTCGTCGGCGGGGTGCATGATGATGTCTTCGGGCGTGCCGGTCTGCACGATTGCCCCGTTGCGCATGATCGCGATGTGATCGCCAACGCGCACCGCTTCGTCCAGATCGTGGGTGATAAAGACAGTCGTCTTGCCCATCTTCGCAGCCAGCGTGATGAATTCATCCTGCAACTGCCGCCGGATCAGAGGGTCAAGCGCGCTGAACGGCTCATCCATCAGCAATACATCCGCATCGGCAGCAATGGCACGGGCCAGGCCGACGCGTTGCTGCATTCCGCCCGACAACTCATGGGCAAATTTGTCGCCCCATTCGGACAACTCGACCAGATCCAGCGCATCCTGTGCGGCGCGCCATCGCTCGTTCTGGGACATTCCTCGGATTTCCAAAGGCATGGCCACATTTTCACGCACAGAGCGGTGGGGCATCAGGCCGAAATCCTGAAACACCATTGCGATGGTTCGATTACGCATTCGGGCCAACCCGGCACGATCCAGCGCTGTTATATCCTGGCCATTGACGTTGATATGGCCCGACGTCGGTTCCAGCAGGCGGTTGATATGGCGCACCAACGTGGATTTGCCGCTGCCCGACAACCCCATTACGCAAAAGATCTCGCCGGCCCGCACCTGAAAGCTGGCATCGGCAACGCCGACGACGCAATCGAACTTTTCCAGGACCTCCGGCTTGGTCAGGTTTTGCTCTTTCACCGCTTTCATCGCTTCGTCAGCGCGCGCGCCGAAAATCTTCCAGACATTTTGAATCTCGATCATAACATCGGTGGTGCTGCTGTCAGAAACGGGCATTATGAAACCTCTGGTTTTGCGGGAAAAACGACGCGCGACAGAGGCGCGCGCCCAGAGCGATTAAAGGCCGAGCCAGCCGTCAACCCGGTCGCTGTTCGCAGCAATCCATTCGCGCGCCACTTCTTTGCCGTCGCGCTGCTTGACGATGACCTCGTTGGTGAAATCGTTGACGGTTGTTACATCCATCTCGATATTCTTGAGAAATTCCGCGACCATCGGCGCGCGCTCTTCCAGACTGCGCGAATAGCCGACATGAATGGTTTTTTCCTGTGCGCCCACGGTGATCGAGGATTTCTCGAACCATTCAGGGTCATCACTGGGGTTGACCATTACGTATTTTTCGGGATCGTAGGCCGGCTCTTCGAGGCGCACCATGTCAAACACGAACCAGTTATAATGCGGCGCGTAGCAATAAAAGACAAAGCCCTCGCCCTTGTTGATCGCATCCGAAATCGACGCGGTCGCGACCTCTTCTTCGGCAACGATTTCCTCAAAGAAGTTCGAGATCCCATAGTCACGGATCTTCACCTTGTTCTGATTGGTCGAGGTCCAGCCCGGCGCGCCCAGCCAGATTTCGCCCATGCCGTCGCCGTCGCGGTCCATCGCGGCCGCTGCTTCGGGCGTGGCAAGGTCAAAGACGCTGGTGATGTTGTGCTTTTCCGCAAACTCACGCGGGGCGCAGAACGACGAAAAGCCGGTGTAGCCATGATCGCTAAGGGCGACTGTCCCGTTGGTATCCACGAATTCCTTTGTAAAGTTGGACTGGTTCGGCATCCATACATCGGGGTGAACGTCGATCTCGCCCTTGCCGCGATCCATTCCGGCAAAGATTACGGCATTGCCTCCGGGTACGATTTCGACCTGTTGACCCAACCGGTCTTCAATGACAGTAGCAATCAGGGCCGCCATGACCCGGCCACTGGCCCAGTTCGGTTCAGCCACGCGAACTAGGTCCTGCG
The DNA here is from genome assembly GCA_027214255.1 of Roseovarius aestuarii. Lineage (GTDB taxonomy): Bacteria > Pseudomonadota > Alphaproteobacteria > Rhodobacterales > Rhodobacteraceae > Roseovarius > Roseovarius aestuarii_A. Next base: position 51,754 of record JAPWHL010000013.1, on the reverse strand, counting down.
CCGCCGCGCTCAGTGTGGTGCCAATGCTTAGTGCGCCGGTCAAAATACATGTTCTAAAGATCGTCATTTTTGGACTCCCTGTGTTTTAGAATATAGTGAAATGTTAAAAACATTACCTGACATGTCAATTATATTCTATTTGCCATACACAGAAATGTCAGTCAAATGGGTGCGAAGACTAAGGATTGAGCATGACGAAACAGACCGTAAAACCAGCAGTCTCCGCGCCCTTGATGCAACGTGAAGAAGCCTATCTTTCGTTGGAACGGCTGATCGTGACAGGACAACTAGCGCCCGGCGCGTGGGTATCGGAAACCGACCTTATGAAAGTGTCCGGCCACAGCCGCGCTTCGGTACGGTTCGCGGTTCAAAGGTTACAAGATCAGGGACTTATATCGATTGTGCCACGACGCGGCGCGCGTATTTGCCCGCTGGATATCACGCTGCAATTTCGGGCTCAGGAGTTGCGCCGCGTTGTCGAAGGGCTGTTGGCGCGCTGCGCTGCTGAACGCGCCACAGAGGCACAGCGCCAACAATTTCGCCAAATGTCACAAGCGTTTTGCAAACACGCAAGTGACCGCGATGCCATCGCGATGATGGACCTTGATATTCAACACCATTCGCTGATGAGTGAGGCCGCCGACAACACGTTTGCAGCCAAGGCCATGCATTCCGTCAAAGGAGTCTCGCGCCGATTCTGGCTGTTGCACTACGAAAAACACGGCGATGTTCAGCGGATGGCAGACGTGCATCACTCGGTCGCCACAGCCATTGCCGAGGGGCAACCTGACAAGGCAGAAGCCGCCGTGCGCGACTTGGTGGATTATGTCGAGGAATTCACGCTTAGGGTAGTTGGGTTTACCCGCAAAGATTAGGGTTGTGTCGCAACCTTCGGGTTAGCTTGAGGGCGCCCAACTTTTCGAGATGATTATGCTGCGAGTGCAACGAACTGCTGGAATGCGACAATACCATCTATGCCAACAACGTCATAGTTTCACATCTTTGAGCATCCCGCGCCGCTCCACAACCGGATCGGTCTGATGTCGTCGGTTCTGCGCTTCGCAACTTCGGACAACGGGCTGCAATCGTCTTGAACACAGATCTGCATCGGTGCCGTGAAACTACTGTCTGGAATGACGATCTCCGGGACGGGGCCAATTTCCGGACGGTAGACATACCACCCGTCAACAAAAACCGATGATGGGGGCGGTTCCATGCCGGAACCGCCCGTCTTGATCCGCGCATTGATTGGCATAAAGCCGGCGTTTGTCACACGCCACGTTTCCTCCCATCCGGATTTTTCAATCGAATGCATCCACTGCAAGGTGAATGTTGCATCAGGAAGTTCAATCTCCAGAGATTGATGATCAGAAGCGTTTGCTTCGAAGGCACCGATACACAGCAGCGCCAGAACAGAGATGTTCACTTACCTGGCTCCACCATTGTCTGACCTACAATAGCGCGGGTTTTGAACCATAGGACGGCCAAGAACGAAAACGCCATGAACAATCCAATTTCGTCAGTTAGCGGCTGTGCCAGCACAAGAAAGGATGCACCTATAATCGCCCACAATCGGTAAGGCCAGCTGATCGGCACGCGCAGGAACCCGATTGCGGCGATCCCCCACAGACCTACGGCGATGACGGCCTTAAAAGACACGTAAGCGACCGCTAGGGGATAACCGAATTGTTCTGCAACCGGGCCACCATCCTGAAGCATTAAAACGGGAGAGTAGACTGCGATAAAAGGAACCGCGAATCCGGCGATGGCGATCCGCATGCATTGCAATCCGATCCGCATGCCCGATGCCTTTGCGATGGGCGCAGCAGCAAAGGCGGCGAGGGCCACAGGCGGCGTCAGATCGGCCATGATGCCAAAGTAAAACACAAACATATGGGACACGAGCAGCGGAACGCCCAATTGCTCCAATGCGGGCCCGACGAGGGAACTTGTGATGATATAGTTGGGGATGGTTGGGATCCCCATGCCCAGCACAAGACATGCAAGCATCGTCAGAAGCAGCGACAAAAACAGGCTGTTTTCGCCCACATCCACGATAACCCGGGCAAAGCTGTTGGCAGCTCCCGTCAACGTCATGACACCGATGATAATGCCAACAAGGGCGCAAGCGGCAGCGACAGGAAGCGCGTTGCGTGCGCCTTCTTCCAGCGCATCAATACAAAGGCGCAAGGTTCCCCTGCCGCCCTTGACGAAAAGAAGAATGGCAGACAGCGCAGCGATCAACAGGAATGTCGCCTGAATGCCCCATTCCAGAAACGCCGATGAAAACAACGCCAGAGTAATCCAGAAGACCGTCCGCACCCAAATGTTCGGCCAGTTCGCGACCAGACCCAAACCAAGGATCAAAAGCGCCGTAAAGGCCAGCCCCATCGTGCCTGCGAAGAGCGGTGTGAACCCCATGAACAGCATCGAGACAAGCACGACAAGCGGCAACAGCAGGAACCATTTTTCGCGCAAGCGCTGGAGCGCTGTAGGCTGGTCCTTGGCAGGTTCAATGCCCCCCAGACCCAGGCGGGCCGCCTCTAAATGAACCATCCACAGAACCGTCCCGAAGTACAGCAACGCGGGAATAATCGCCGCACGCACGACCTCGACGTAGGGAATATTAAGCGTTTCGGCCATGATGAAAGCAACTGCGCCCATGACGGGTGGCATGATTTGCCCACCCATGGACGCTGTTGCCTCGACAGCGCCAGAGAAGGTCGAGGAAAACCCCGTCCGCTTCATCAGCGGAATGGTGAACTGCCCGGTAGTGACCACATTGGCGATACCCGAGCCATTAACCGTGCCCATCATCGCCGAGGACACAACCGCGACCTTTGCAGGGCCGCCCGTCTGGCGTCCGACAGCGCCCATTGCCAAGCCTGTAAACAACTCGACGATGCCTGCCCGCTCCAAAAACGAACCAAAGACGATGAACAGAAAAATATAGGTGGACGAAACATAAGTCGGAATCCCGAAGATCCCTTCGGTTCCCAGATACATCTGGTCGACAACTTGTGAAAAGTCATACCCGCGATGATTCAACGGGCTTGGGAGGTACTGACCGAACAGGCCATAAGCAAGGAACAGCCCACAGACGATCGGCAGACCAATGCCCATTACCCTGCGCGCGGCTTCGAAAACCAGGGCCACCATCACACAGCCGACGATAAGATCCGTCAGCGTGGGCATGCCCGCGCGCAAGATAAGGTCTCCCTCATAGATCCAGTGATAAAACGCGAGCGCGAAGCCTGTCACGCCCAGCCCGATATCAAACCACTTTTGCCAGCCGTGTTTGTACTGCGCTTTCAACAAGAACACCAAAAGCAGGACAAATCCGACATGGATAGACCGTACAATAAGCGAGCTTTCGATAATGATGCCCGCAGCCGTCAGAATTTGCCAGGACGAGAATGCAATCGCAATGATAAACAAGGCCCGCGCCATCATTCCAACACGCCCGGCAAGATCGCCCTCCGACGTGTCCACACCACCACTGTTCAGTCCGGTGTTTGGTGTCTCGGCGGACAGTTCGTTAGACCCGTTTGTCATGTATTGACCCTCAAGGAATATATCGCTTTTTAAGCGGCCTTTATTCTGTGCTTAAACAGGTACCCCTACCCCAACCCGATGGCTGGGATAGGGGTAGAAAAGCACCATATCACTGAGTTAAAATGCCCGCTTCCAGATAGAAGCGCTCGGCGCCCGGGTGCAGCGGCAATGGTAACCCTTCGGTCGCAGTCTCCAGTTTGATCTGATCTGCTGCCGAGTGGGACGATCTTAGCCGTTCGATGTTGTCAAACATCTGCTTTACCATCTGATAGGCAAGCTCTTCCGACACATCGCTTTGAGACATCAGATAATTTTTCACCCCGATGATCGTCGTGTCTTCGGGATTGCCGTCATAGGTCCCTGCTGGCAGGATAGCGGTGACATACCCGGGGTCTTCGATTTCAGCCAGAAGATCCGCGGGCAGTGGCAGAATTTTAATATCTACCGATGTTGAAAGGTCGCGAATGGCCGCGACGCCCAGCCCGGACGAGATCAGGGCAGCATCCAGTTGTCTGTTTTTCATTAACTGAACGCTTTCAGCAAAAGAAAGATATTCGACCTGCGAAAAATCGTCATAGGTCAGGCCGGCGGCACCAAAAATTGTCCGCGCATGCAGTTCCGTTCCCGATTTAGGCGCACCAACTGCGACACGTTTGCCAGCAAGGTCGGCCAGACTGTTGATCTCCAGACCATCGCGCACAACAACCTGAAGGTAATTGGGATATACGGCTGCAAGCACACGAAGGTTGTCCAACGGTTTGGGGAACCCTGCTTCGGCTTCGCCGCGCCATGCCCGGCCAGCGCTATCTGCAAAGGCAACCTCGCCGCGTCCGGTCTGAAGAAGGTTCAGGTTTTCAACCGACGCTTTCGTCGACTGAACCGAGGTGCGCACATCCGGAATCGTGTCTTCGTAAATTGTAGAAAGCGCCACCCCAAGTGGATAATAAACACCGGACGTCCCACCAGTCAGGATGTTCAGGAACGTGTCAGCCTTGGCTGCACCCGTCATTCCCATAGCAATGCAGGCCGCTGCGGTGATTAGTTTGGATTTCTTCATGTTTTCCTCCCTGAAAACTTTCTTCATGCATCATTGGGCCACCTCCCGGTGACCGTTGTGTTAATCGACTTCCATAATTTGGCTACGCTGGTCCTTGCTGCATCGCTTGGAAAGCCCGGCGTGAATACGCCCCTCCGGATACTCATCAAGGAACCGGTCACAGACGACTCTCGCGGTTGTCTCTTGCTTATCGAAGCCCGTCCTGTCCTGTGACATCCTCTTTTTTAAGGCCACCAAGGCGGGAATGAACCCTGCCGCCATCCCCCATGACCAGCGAAAACAGTATTTCGTCCGCTTTTGGCGCATCCTGAATGCCGACTTCGATCGAATTGAAATGGCTACGAACATAGGACGCGTGAATATAATGGACCGGAACCATAAGGCGATATCCGGCCGATGCGACCGCTTTATTGGCCGGGACCATGGCCTTGGGTTGGCCCAGAACCTCGCGCATGGCCCAGCCTCCGGCCTCATGCCAAACGGCCCCATGTTCCATCTCGCCGTTCAACCCGACAATCGCCGCCTTGCTGTAAACCTCGACGTTCTCTTTGCCGAAAAAATTGGTCAACTCCTCTGCAAGGGTCGTTCCCAAGCCTCTAAGGTCGGCCATAAAAGGCATCAGGTCTTCTTCGTAGGTGCCCGCGAAAGGATTGGCGATAACAGCCGATGCCGCCGCCAGCCGCAATGGCGTGGACGGGGTCGGGCCATGTTCGTGGTATGTTGTCTCAACCGTAAAGGCGCGTTTTCTGATGTTTATAAGTGTCATTGGGCGGCTTCCCTCTCTCGCTGCGTTTCGGACATCAACCGCAGATATTTATGAATTTCTGTGTTATCTGCATCAGCGGGCAGACGGGCTGCGGCCTGACTCCACAGATCGGCACAGGCCGTCAACTGTGCCGCCTTGACGCCCGACATTTCCTGAAGAGACGCCGCTGTTTTCAGATCTTTAGCCTGAAGTCCAAGCGAAAACCCGCCCGAGTATGTGCCGGAAATTATGAATTGCTCCAGTTTGGTTTCGGTTGCCACATTGCGTCCGCTGGAACTGTTTAAAATGTAAGAAAATACAGAAAGATCCAATCCCAGGCTTTCGGCAATATTCAGGGCTTCGCAGGCGGCAAGCAGGCCAGCAGCATAGACGTAATTGTTCAAGGCTTTCATGGTATGAGCCGAGGCAATACCACCTGTCGCAACCAGACTGGTCCCGATCTGCTCAAGGATGGGCCGCAAATCATTCAGCCGCTCCTCATCGCAGCCGACCATAATCGTGAGCTGCGCTGAAACGGCTTTTGCGACGGCGCCGGATACTGGCGCATCCACCAACTGAATCCCGCGCGGGGCAAGCAACCGGCAAAGCCGCAATGTTTCCGACGGGTTTGACGACCCCATGTCGATGATCGTCGTTCCAGGTTGCAAGATATCAATCAAACCTTGGGTGGCGTCATCACCTTCGATGACCCGATTCGTCACCGTACTGTTTGGCAACATAACAATGATGTAGTTGCAGCTTTCAAGCTGGGCCAGACTGTCGGCCTTGAACAGGTTTACCCCCCAGGATGCGTGCCGGGACAGAACCTCGAAAGGCTGCGCGTTCAAGTCATATGCAAGGACATGATACGTCCCATTGCGAGTCAGGTTTCCAGCCATGGGCAAACCCATCATACCAAGCCCGATAAATCCTATGCTCGTCGTCACTTTCACTGGGCTCCCAAGGCAAAACTTTGTTGAGCGCTTACGCTAATCGGGCCGGTGAAATTTGTCATATTCAATTATGTTCCACTCTATACCTATATGTTATAGGGTGGCATAATGAGATTTAGTATTAGACAGATGGAAGTTTTTAGGGCCGTCATGATCGCAGGATCCATGAACGGCGCGTCCAGTATTCTGAACATTTCCCAGCCCGCGATCAGCCGCACGATTGCCCATACCGAACAGGTGCTATCAATGCGCCTGTTCGATCGCAGAAGAGGGAAATTGATCCCTACACAAGAGGCCGAATTGCTGTTCGAGCAAGTGGTGCGTCTGTATGATATCGCAATGCAGGTGAACCGCTTTGCAGAAGACCTGGCCGAGCGGCCAACCGGCAAGCTTTCGATCTGTGTCAGCCCCAGCCTCGCACTGGGATTTATTCCCAGCGTGGTATCCGCTCATCTGATGAAACATCCAGAGGTGTCGGTTAAGTATTGGACCGCTCTTTTAGCCGAAGTCCCGAACGAGCTGATTTCCCGTCAAGCAGACATAGCCATCACAGTGTTGCCGATTGAGGATGAAAACCTTGAGGTCACAACGCTTGCAGAAGGCAAGATGGTCTGCGTTTTCAAGCCCGGCCACCCTCTGGCCAGCAACAAGATCGTCAGTTTGAAAGAGCTCTCACACTACCCGTTAATCAGCTATGACCGCGGCGTCCCGTTCGGCCGCTTGATTACAGCCGCGTTTTCCAAATGCAAAGTTCAACCCAAAATCGTTGCCGAAGTCCCAAGGGCCGAACTGGCACTGGCATTGGTCCGCGAAAACGTGGGCTACGCGCTGCTGGATCGCTTCGCTATCAACCATCTGTCGCTCATGGAAGTCGAAGTGCGTCCATTGGAGGAAAAAATCGCCACATCGGTCAGTCTCATCCGCTCACGACATCATGAGCCCAACGTCCATGTGAAAGCCTTTACAGTACTCCTGCAACAGGCAGCCAAAGCAAACCTGTTTCTTGAAACCAATCCACTTTTGGAAAGACGCTGACGCGGAATTCTATATCGTCTCTGTGACCTGCCCCCGCGAGATCCCTCACTTCAACGGGGACTGTTGCATGTTGGTGGGGAGGTTTGTGGACCCGGTGGATCATGCGGTTGCGAAGAGTTGGCTGACAAACTGGATCTCGCCCAGAACACCTGGTTGTTTTTGATGGATGTGGCCGCGTTTGATGGTTCGAATTGTTTCGATCCCGCTGAGGGTCGCCTTTGCCGATCGCAAGGATCGAAAGGGCATTGGTCAAGCCACTTGTGCCTGACTGTACGGTTGTAACGCTCGACGTAGGCGTTCTGCTGCGGCTGTCCGGGTTGGATGTGCTGGATCGTGATACCCCGTTTCTCAGCCCATATCAGCAGCTTGCCACTGATGTATTCCGGGCTGTTGTCCACCCGAATGGTGCCGGGCTTGCCGCGCCACTCGATAACTCGATACGGCTTGGGTGTCAGATACTACCTACATTAAAACCTACGAGGGCTTCTTATATCTGGCTGTCGTCATCGATCTCTACTCGCGACGTGTGATTGGCTGGGCCACCCAATCACGCCAGCCTACTGACCTTGTTCTACGGGCATTACTGATGGCCGTCTGGCCGCGCAAACCAAAGGAAACCGTGTTAATCCACACTGATCAAGGTTCGCAATACACCAGCCGGGATTGGACTGCATTTCTGCGGGCCCACAACATCAAGCATTCGATGAGCAGGCGTGGAAATTGCCATGACAATTCAGTTGCCGAGAGCTTCTTCAATCTGATCAAACGTGAACGCATTCGCCGCCGCACCTACAAGACACGCGAGCAAGCCAGACAAGACATCTTCGACTACATCGAAATGTTCTATAACCCGAAACGCAAACATGCCAGAAACGGAATGCTGTCGCCCGTCGACTTCGAAAACAGCCAGCGCAACATCAACCAAGAAAGTGTCTAGTAAACTAAGGGCTATTCACGGCGATTGGCTTGGTTCTTCTCGATCCAGAACATGATGTTCTGGAAAATCACGGCCGCGTTCGGGCCTACACGTCCGGCGATTTCGGGATCAAAGCTATGGCGGCTCATGATTGACCCCCGAAATACGCAATGACGTGCGAATTTTGTACAGGTTTTGTACGAGAATTCCGCCGTTTCAGCAGAATTCGGCGCGAAAGCTGGCGGGACTTTCTACGAGCTTCCGCACAACGCCCTGTAAATAAGCCATATTTTTCAGGTGGTTTTGGTGACCCCGGCAGGATTCGAACCTGCAACCTGCCCCTTAGGAGGGGGCTGCTCTATCCAGTTGAGCCACGGGGCCATTATTGGGTGCATAAATCGTTTTCAGATAAATCGGAAGGGGTGGGGTTTGCGAATTGGGATGGTTCGGGCGTGCTATACTTGGAATGTCTGGCCGGCCGCGTAAGGTTGCCTTGATAGATACCCTCCCCCTCGGCGAGGTGACGGGCCAAATTGGCATTCAGTATTGGCGTCATAAAATGATCGATACTGTACACTCGGTGTGCGGCCTTGAACCTCTATTGCCTGACGAATACCGGGCATTCAGGGGCTGACGCTTCGCTGTCATGGGCATAGCCGCCAATTTGAAACCGGGGCAAATCATCTGCGTCTGTGTACCTGTTCTCTAAAACCCAGCGGGCCATCGCACCGCGGGCCCGTTTGGCCGCGAAAGAGATGACTTTGCGCACGCCGTTTCGTTCTTCCTCGAAGCGCGGGGAAATCAGGCGAAGATCGCTCAAAGCTGCCCGATTGACGGATTTTGCGTATTCGTCCGAGGCAAGGTTCAAAATGATATCGGTTTTGATGTTTTTGGCGTCTTCGACCAGCGCCTCGGCGATTTTGGTGCCCCAGAACTTATACAACGTTCCAGCAGGATGCCCGAGCAGTTTGCGCCCCATTTCCAATCTGTATGCGCAGACATCGTCGGTGGGGCGCAGTAGCCCGTATAGGCCGGAAAGGATCCGCAGCCGTGCGGCGGCTTCGGCGCGTGTTGTGTCCTCCATCGTGGCCATTTCCAGATGCTTGTAGGCGTCACCATCAAACATATCCCCTGCCGCCTGGGATGTGCCGGATTGCCGCGACCATGAGGAAATCCGCTGGACGTTCAATTGAGCGATTTTGGGGGATACTTTCATCAAATCAGCGATGTCCGTCTCGGTCCAGTTTTGCATGACCGAGATCAGCTCTTCCGCTTGATCAAGAAACCGAGGTGTCGTTGTCGCTTTTCCAGCGGCGCGCGGTTCGTTCAGGTTTTTGGCGGGGGATAGCAAAATCAGCATGCGTGACCTTTCATTGGCTCGGTCGGGGTATCATGGGCGGCTTTGATGTCTCTTTATTCTGCTGATTGCAGGACGTCCAGAAAGGCAACGCCAAAGCGTTCGGCGCGTTTGTCTCCCAGTATACGCGCCATCTGGGTGGGGTTGTTTGGGCGTTGTTCGGCGATGCGCGTGATCAAGGAGCTGGACACGCTCATGGGCTTGTCTGTGCCATCTACTCCGCGCTCTAGCTGTAACTGTGCATCGGCGAGTTGATCATAAAGCGATCCCGCCGCGCGCCCGGCCAGTTTACGGCGGCTGGGATGCATCTGGGCCGCTTCGCCGTTGATCACTTCGAGGAAAGCGTCGCCATATTGTTCAAGCTTTTTGGCGCCGACACCGTTGATGCGCGCCATGTCATCCAAAGTCGCGGGCCGGGTTTCGGCCATCTCGATCAGGGTGCGGTCATTGAAGACAACATAGGCCGGTACGCGCGCGGATTCGGCAAAGGCGCGGCGCTTGGCCTTGAGTGCGGATAGCAACGGGGCATCTTCGTCAGACACCAGCATCTTGACCGCCGGGCGGTGCTCCTGAGTCGTCAGGGTGTCCCGCCGTAGGGTGATTTGCGCCTGTCCCTTCAGGATCGGAATCGCCGGGTCGGTCATGCGAAGTGCGCCATGGCGTTCGCGATCGGGGCGGATCAGGTCATGGCCCATCATTTGTCGGAAAATTCCCTGCCACATGGGACGGGCGATATCTTTGCCAACGCCGAAGGTGGGTAGGTCATCATGGCCGCGCGCGGTGATTTTGTCAGTTACTTTGCCGGTCAGGATGTCAATTAAGTGGCCTGATCCGAACCATTCACCCGTGCGTAAAATGGCCGAAAGCGCCTTGCGTACGGCCTCGGTTCCGTCAAACGTGCTGGGAGGCGTGTCGCATAGATCGCAATTGCCGCATGGCTGTGTGTCCTCGCCGAAATAGTCCAATAGCTGCACGCGCCGACATTTCAGGGCCTCTGCCAGCCCTAACAGCGCGTTTAGCCGGGCATGATCGGCCATGCGACGTTCCGGCGGGGCCAGGCCTTCGTCGATCTGGGTGCGGCGCAAGCGGATATCGTCGGGGCCATACAGGGTCAGGGTTTCGGCCGGGGCGCCATCGCGGCCTGCGCGGCCGATTTCCTGATAATAGGACTCGATAGATTTGGGCAGATCGGCGTGGGCGACCCATCTGATGTCTGGCTTGTCCACGCCCATCCCAAAGGCCACGGTTGCGACCACGATCAAGCCATCCTCGGTATTAAAGCGGTGCTCCACGTGGCGGCGTGCGTCGGGGTCCATCCCGCCATGATAAAAGGCGGCGTTGTGCCCTTCTTTGCCCAAGGCCTGCGCCAGCCCTTCGGTTTTGGCACGTGTGCCACAATAAACAATGCCCGACTGTCCTTTGCGGGTTGCTGCAAAACGGGTGATCTGGCCGCGCGGGCCATCCTTGGCCTGAAAGGCTAGATGGATGTTGGGGCGGTCAAACCCGTGCAGAAATGTCTCGGGCGCTTCGCCATCGAACAATTTCTGCACGATTTCGGCTTGCGTTTCGGCATCTGCTGTTGCGGTGAATGCTGCCAGCGGCACGTCCAAAGCGCGCCGGAGTTCACCGATGCGCAGATAATCGGGCCGAAAATCGTGACCCCATTGGCTGACGCAATGGGCCTCGTCCACCGCGATCAGGTTGACACCAATGCGGCGCAACATGCCTGTGGCAGACCCGGCGGCCAGCCGTTCAGGCGCGATGTATAGCAGCTTTAGCCGGCCATCTTCCAATGCTTGCCAGACGCTGGCGGTTTCTTCGTCCGTGTTGCCAGAAGTCAGCGCACCCGCTTCGACGCCAGCCGCGCGCAGGGCTCGGACCTGATCGCGCATCAGGGCAATCAGGGGGGACACAACAACGGTCACACCGTCACGCATCACCGCGGGAAGTTGGAAACATAGGGATTTACCGCCGCCCGTCGGCATGATCGCCAAAACGTTCCGGCCGTTTGCCACGGCGGTCACGATGTCTTCCTGTCCGGGGCGGAAGGCATCGAATCCAAAGATATCCCTCAGCAGCGTGGCAGCGCCTGACATGGGTTCATCCCGTATGATTTGTTTCTACTGCTCTTGGCCAAGTAGTTTCACACTAAGATTCGGTGAACAAGTGCCAGGCGCGCAGAATCAGAACGCCTGTCGCGGGCGGGCATGCTTCGGTTCTATCGTAGGCACCATTCGTTCCGGACGATGCCCGTTGTTTCACGACTTATGCAAAGCCGAAGATCACCGGCAGGATATACGACCGCAAAGAGATCACTATGATCAATGCCACTAACGGTGCAAGGTCCACAGGGCGCGTATCGGGCAGGACGCGGCGGATGGGCTGATAAATTGGTTCCAGAATGCGGTTTAAGGCATCCCAGATTTGACGCACCATGGGTTGATGCAGGTTCAGAACCTGAAAGTTGATCAACCAGCTCATGATGATATGTACGATCATCACGAAGTAGACGACGCTCAGAATCAGATCGAGCGGTCCGTAAATTGCCATCATTGTCAGCGTCCTTCTGTCATAGCTGCCCTCAGGTAAGCCGCGCCTGTGCAAAGCGCAAGGTTTACGCGGGGTGACGGTTGACGTTTGCGTCATGCGGTTAAAGATGCCCCACAAAGGAGCCCGCCTATGTATCCCGTGATCCGCCTGGCTTGGCAGCTATTCAAGCACCGCAATGATGCGCCCCTACCGCTGACCGGCACGCATGCGTCGCGCCACTATTGCCTGCCGTGGGATATCGACCTGTGGCGCGAGCTGAACAATGGCCGCACCCTGACCCTTTATGACATGGGACGTATTACATTGGCTGGTCGAGTCGGCCTGTTGCCCGTGTTGAAGCGCAAACGATGGGGGCTAACCATGGCTGGGGCAGCGGTGCGTTATCGCCGTCGAATTCGCATGTTTGAGGCCTTTGAGATGCGCAGCCGCGCCATCGGTTGGGACAGCCGGTTTATGTATCTGGAACAATCCATGTGGAAGTTGAGCGGTGAATGCGCGGGCCATGTTGTTTATCGAGGCGCGGTGACGGGCAAGAGCGGCATCGTGTCCCCTGACGAGGTGATGGCGGCGCTGGGTCATGTCGAGCCGTCTCCGGCGTTGCCTGACTGGGTGGTTGCGTGGCTTGCTGCCGAAGACATGCGCCCTTGGCCACCAATGCAGGGCGACTGATTTCCACAGGAAAGTCTTGCCCCGAAGCACCTCAGCCTGTCATATCGGCCATATTGAAAACAGGGGGCGCGCATGAAGGCGGTATCGCATCGCAAACGCATCTGGGGCTGGTTCTTTTTTGATTGGGCGAGCCAGCCGTATAATACTCTTTTAATTACATTTATTTTTGCACCTTACGTCAAAGAACTGATTGGCGACGGCGCGCGGGCGCAGACCGTCTGGGCCTTTGGGATCGCGGCGGCAGGTGTCATCATAGCGCTGTTGGCGCCGATCTTGGGGGCAATGGCGGATCATTCGGGCAACCGAATGAAATGGATTCAGATATTTTCCGGCATGTATGTCATCGGGGCCTTTGGCGTTTGGTGGGCCGAACCGGGAAATTTCAATCTCATCGGTGTTCTGGTCTTCTTCGTTATTGGCCTGATTGGCATGGAGTTCGCCACGATCTTTACGAACTCGATGTTGCCTGATCTGGGCACAAAGGCCGAGATTGGACGCATTTCCGGTAATGGCTGGGCTTTTGGATACGTGGGCGGGTTAACGGCACTGGTCCTGATGCTGCTATGCTTTGCCGAAAGCGCCGAGACCGGCAAAACGTTGATCAACATTGATCCGTTGTTTGGATTTGATGCGGCCAAAAGAGAAGGCACACGGTTTGTCGGGCCTTTGACGGGCTTTTGGTATCTTTTGTTCATGATTCCCTTCTTTATGTGGGTCCAAGACCCAAAGGATGGGCCGTCACCACGCGGCGCTGTACGCGCCGCATTGGCCAGCGTCGGGCGCACAATCCGCCACTTGCCGAAAACTCCGTCGCTGTTCTCGTTTCTAGGAGCGTCGATGTTTTATCGGGACGCGCTCAACGGAATGTATTTCTTTGGCGGGATTTATGCCGCAGGGGTTCTGGAGTGGTCGGTGGTGGATACGGGAATATTTGGAATTCTCGCGATTGTTTCAGGGGCGGTATTTGCGTGGCTTGGTGGCCATGCCGACGCACGATTTGGGCCCAAGCCAGTGATTTCCGGGTCCATCTTGGTGCTGCTATCCGTTGCGATCGGGATTGTCTTTGTGTCACGCGAAGCGGTTTTTGGCATCTCTGTGTCTGCCAATTCATTCGCGCCGGACCTGATATTTTACTGTATGGGCGCATTGATAGGCGCGGCAGGCGGCATCATTCAGTCTGCCAGTCGCACGATGATGGTGCGTCAGGCCCGGCCCGGCCACATGGCCGAAGGATTTGGCCTGTATGGTTTGGCAGGCAAGGCGACCAGCTTTATTGCGCCGTTGTTGATAGGCACGGTCACAGCAATGACAGGCAGTCAGCAGATTGGCGTAAGCCCGCTGATCGGGCTTTTCCTGATCGGGCTGTTGCTGTTACTCTGGGTGAAACCAGAAGGGGACGGGGTGGTGTGATGAGTGTTTTCAAGCGGTGTTTTAGCATTCTGGCGCTGGTCTGTATGGCCGGCATTGGTGCTGCGCAGGATGTTCCTAAATCTATGCAGGGCAAACAGGCCAAGCAGTTGTTCGGCGCCCAGAATGCCGGTTCGCGCCACAAGTCGGCGCCGTTTGGCAGCTATGCCAAGGGCTGTCTGGCGGGCGCAGTTGCCTTGCCTGAAACCGGGCCAACATGGCAGGCGATGCGCCTGAGCCGGAACCGCAATTGGGGACACCCCGAGACCATTGATTTCCTGAAAGACCTGTCTGCCAAGGCCGCGCGGCAGCCCGGTTGGAATGGTCTTTACATCGGTGATATTAGCCAGCCGCGGGGCGGGCCGATGTTGACGGGGCACAGATCACACCAATTGGGTCTGGATGCTGATATCTGGATGCTGCCGGCGACGAACCTGCGGTTAAGCCGGGCGCAGCGTGAAAACCTGTCGTCGGTGTCTATGCGTCGTGCAAAGGGCGCGTATACCAACTCAAAATGGACTCGGGCACATCACGAGATTCTAAAAGCTGCGGCACAGGATCGTCGCGTTGCGCGCATTTTTGTCTTTCCGGGGGCGAAAGTGCAGATGTGCAACGACGAAAAGGGCAACCGCGCCTGGTTGCGCAAAATCCGCCCATGGTATGGCCATCATTACCATTTCCATGTGCGCCTTGCCTGTCCGCGTGGTGCACGCGGATGCGTTGATCAGGCTGCTCCACCTGCGGGTGATGGATGCGCAGATGCGCAGAAATGGGTGAACGACATCCTGAATCCCCCTAAGCCCAAGCCAAAAGACCCGAATGCGCCACCGCCGAAAAAGCGGCGTGAACTGACGATGGCGGACCTACCGGGGCAATGCGTGACCGTGCTGCAGGGGAATTAACCCTTTGGTATCAGGCTAGGCCAAACAGAGGTCTAGGCGCAGGCGGGGTGATTTTGGTGCGAAGGAAGAGGTTTCGCGCTGGTTGACGCGGGGATGCAGCGCGGCTAGACCGCGTCTGTTCCCGTCTTGGGGGCCAAGTCTCCGCAACCTTGTGAAAACGGAAAAACTCATGCGACATATGACTGGCATTCTTGCCATGGCTGCTATTGTGGTGGCCTCGAACATTCTGGTGCAATTCTTGCTACTGGACGGGCTGCTGACGTGGGGTGCGTTCACCTATCCGTTGGCGTTTTTGGTGACGGACGTGATGAACCGCGTCTACGGAGTGGCAGCTGCGCGGCGCGTTGTCTTGGCGGGGTTTGTCGTCGGGATTATCTGTAGCCTGATTGGATCGCAGATCATGCTGGAATACGGCCCGGCCGTTGCGTTGCGCATCGCTGTGGGCTCGGCGCTGGCATTCTTGGTGGCGCAATTAATGGACGTGGCGATCTTTGATCGGCTGCGTGGTGGTTCTTGGTGGCGCGCACCGTTGGTGTCGACATTGGTCGGGTCGGTCGTGGATACTGTGCTGTTTTTTACAATTGCGTTTTCGGCGAACGTGACGTTCTTTGGCGCGAATGCAGATGCCGCGATCAGTTGGGCATGGGAGGACGTGCCGTTCGTGCTGATCGGCCCGGAAGCACCGTTGTGGGTTACGCTTGCGGTTGCCGACTGGGCGGTGAAATTGGGCGTTGCAATTATAGCCTTGGTGCCATTCCGTCTGATCGTCCGCCTCATTTCTAGGCAACCGACCTAGCGCCCACTTATTGGATAAGTGGTTGAAAATGTTTTAATCTGTAAGGTTCCGGTGGAGGTATCTGCCGTGCCAATCACCCAGATGTGTTCAAGGCGACGTGAAAACCTTTTGACAAATTTAAGTTCTGTGGCAGGCTGATGTCAGGTTTTAACAAACGAAAGGAGGTGATCCAGTGTCATTAGAGGTATTGGAGCGAGGTGTCGGAACAGTTTGGGAGACGCACGCCTAAGGCAACCCTTAGGCGATTGAACGCCCTGAATTGGTGAGCCTAACCGGCCCGCCTCCTTAAACTCTAGAGGGTCACTTCGCAACGCGGAGTGGCCCTTTTGATTTGGTGCGCAGACAGATAGGTTGGCACTATGTTGCGCATCACCGACACTATCACAATTGAAGACTGGGAGTTGACCGAGCAGTTCGTTCGCGCCAGTGGGCCGGGCGGGCAGAATGTGAATAAGGTGGCCAGCGCCGTTGAATTGCGGTTTGAGGCCGAGCGATCTCCGAACCTGCCTGAAGCGGTCAAAAAGCGGTTAAAACGGCTGGCGGGACGGCGATGGACCAAAGAGGGCGCGTTGGTCATCCAGTGCGACGAGACGCGCCATCAGGCCCGCAACCGGGATATAGCCCGTGATCGTCTGGCAGAGTTGATCACCAAGGCGACAGAAAAGCCCAAGCGACGCATTCCTACCCGGCCTACGCTGGGATCGAAGAAACGTCGTTTGAAGGCCAAAAAGGTGCGCGGTGAGGTCAAGGCGATGCGTGGGACTGTAACCCCAGACGAATGACGGGTCGCGCGGGCCGTGGCCGCCGTTTTTAGGCGGCCAGAGCCGATTGAGCCTCGGTCACGATTGCATAAAGCGTAGCGGGGTCGCGATTGGCACGCAGTTTCGCGCACAGTTGTGTATCGCGCAACGTGCGCGAAATCAGGGCCAATGCCTTGAGGTGCTCTACGCCGGCCTCTTTCGGGGCGAAAAGGGCAAAGGCGAGATCAATTGGTTGCCGATCGACCGCGTCAAAATCAATCGGGCGTTCCAGCAAAACCAATGCGCCTACGACACGGGTTACGTCATCAAGTCGTGCATGGGGCAGGGCTACGCCGTGCCCCACACCTGTGGGGCCCAGCGACTCGCGCTCTAAAAGGGCATCAACGGCGGCCTGTGCGTTTACGTTGTATGCTGATTGAGCGATATCGCCCAGTTCGTGCATCAAGCGCTTCTTGCTGGATACCGATGTCAACACGCGCACGGCCTCAGGTTTGAGGATCATGGGAAGGTCCATTCATTGCTCCGTTGGACGTGCCGCTATGCAGCCTGCCCTGTTGTTACGGATCGATCCACCCGATGTTGCCGTCATCGCGTCGGTAAACCACGTTCAATCCGTTTTTCGCCTCGTTCCGAAACACCAGTACAGGGGCACCCGCCAGCTCCATCTGCATAACAGCCTCTCCTACTGAGAGGGACTGAATTTTCGCCTCCATTTCGGCGACGATGATGGGCTGAAGGCTATCGGGTTCCGACTCCCCTCCTTCGGCTTCTGAGGCGAGGATATACGAGGCGCCGCCGAAAAGTTCAACAGGCTCGGCCCGCTCCTTGTGGTGGTCCTTCAATCGGCGCTTATAACGGCGCAGCTGTTTCTCCATTTTTTCGCAGCAATTGTCGAAGGCGGTATAGATTTCATGCGATTTTCCCTTGGCCTGAACGGTCAGGCCGGTGGACAGATGCACCACGGCTTCACATGCGAACTCACTGGCACTCTTGGAAAAAAACACATTCGCATCCGTTGGACGCTGGGCATACTTGGCGACGGCCTCGCCTAACTCCGTTTTGACGTGTGTTTGCAGGGCTTCACCAATGTCGATCTGCTTGCCAGTGATTTGATACAGCATGTCGTCTCCTTCAGTTGACGCACCTGACCGACCGTGTCGCGTGGAGAATCACCACGCGTCGACGTCAGTTGAGGGTGCAGAAAAATGACATCTGGCCTGCCAGCCACCAAACATCCCCATACTGTCGGGGGTGTGTCAGAGACCGCATGAAACGCTCGAATGTCATAAGACAATTGACGCCCTTTGCGGCGCAGTTGTCAATGATGATCCGACTTAACTTTCTAGAATTTGCAGACAGTTTGTCGCGTGTTTTGGATTGTGGCGGAGGCAAGGCAAACGCCCGAAACGCGCCCGGCTCATAGCCACGCAAGAGGTGAGTGGCGAAAGAGAACACAATTTTAGCGAGAGAAAATCACGAGATGCGGAAATTTTCGCCTAAATAAACGCGGCGCACATTTTCGTTCTCGACGACCTCTCCGGGGGTGCCGGACATCAGAACCTGGCCATCATGCAAGATATAGGCGCGATCCACGATCTCCAGCGTTTCCCGCACGTTATGATCGGTAATCAACACGCCAATGCCGCGCTTTTTCAAATCTGACACCAGATGGCGAATGTCACCGACGCTAATCGGGTCAACACCGGCAAAAGGTTCGTCCAGCAGCAAGTATTTGGGATCGGCGGCAAGGCAGCGCGCGATTTCAACACGTCGTCGTTCCCCACCCGACAGGGCGAGGGCGGGCGCGCGGCGCAGATGCTCAATTGAAAATTCCGATAGCAGCGCCTCCAGCCTATCGCGGCGCTTGTGCCCATCATTTTGTGATATATCCAAAATCGCCATGATGTTGTCTTCGACAGATAGTCCGCGAAAGATCGACATTTCCTGAGGCAGATACCCAATGCCCAATCGCGCGCGTCGATACATCGGAAGGTTGGTCACGTCGCGCCCGTCAATTTCGACCTTGCCCCCTTCGGGATAGATCAAACCGGCGACAGAATAGAAAGTTGTCGTTTTGCCGGACCCGTTGGGGCCCAGTAGTGCGGCCACCTCACCTTGGCGTAGCTGCAAGGAAACGTCGCGTATGACGACGCGCTTTTTATAGCTTTTGCGCAGGTTGCTGACGCGCAAGCCTACTGTGCTGTCATCGGCTTGATTATCACTGGCGATATGCAGATCGGGGCGACTCAATTGGCCGACTCGGGCTGCAAAACTGTTTTGACACGCCCGCTCATCCGGGCCGTTCCGGCCTTGGTATCGACGATCATCTTTTCCGCAGTCAACGCACTGCGGCCCTGAACCAGCAAGACATCCCCCTGCATATCAATCATCCCGGTTTGGACGTTGTAATCTGCCTGAGATGCCTCGGCGGCGTCTTCACCGCTAACAAGGGTAACGCCGCCAGTTGCCTGCAGACGGTCAATTCCTGAGTTGTCCTTCAGATAAACCACCGTGACTCGCGGCGCGGACAGGCGCATTTCACCCTGTCCGATCAGAACATTCCCAGAAAAAATTGCTGTGCCGTCGTTTTGATCTACGTCCAGAGAATCTGCTGTTACCTCAACCGGAAGTGAGCTGTCCTGAGAGACGTTACCAAAGGCAACTTGCGTACCCTGAGCACTTGCCACACCGGCCAGCCCCCCGACCATCGCTATGAAAACACCAACTATAAAAGCGCGAAACACGTGCATCAGTCCTTTGTTAGTTGGGGTGTGTATATCAGTTTGACCCCGTCCGTGAACCTCAAATGTGCTGAGTCAATTTCCTCGTCAATGATCAAGACCATTGACCCCGCGCTCAGATCACCGGGTGGGCCGGTTCCCGTAACTGGCCCCGGGGATTCGACTTGCAGCGTATCGAATGCGGTCGTTAGCAATTCTGTACGGATGTCATAGCCCGTGGTGGTCTGGACCCGGACATCCCCAGACAGGCGCGCAGTGGAATAGATTTGATCGCTTTCACCGGTGTCGGCGCTGATGTCGATAATCGCACCACCGATCAGATGCATCTGCGCGCGTGGAAGGTCCGCGAGAAGACGCGCATCATTTTCTGGATCCGGACGGACCATTGCGGCCTTGAACGATACCTGTTCACCACCCGTGGCAACACCTGCAAAACTGGGATTGGTGACGCCCTGGTCCTGCGCGCGGCGCTCCAGATCTATCTGTGCCATTGGAACTGGATCGCTGAGGTCCACCGATTTGGACAGCAGGAAAAGGGTTGAAAACAGGCCCAGCGCCACCAGCGGCAGGATGATTTTCATCCACGCCACGAGGGTCGAGTGCAAATTGTCGGTGCGCGTTCTCAATGTGAAAAGATATCCTGTTCGGGCCAGCCTGCCAAATCCAGACCGGCGCGTGTTGGCAGGAAATCAAAGCAGGCTTGAGCCATTTCCATCCGGCCTTCGCGGATTAACCGAGCGTTCAGCTTGTCCCGCAACGCATGGAGGTACAGCACATCGGATGCGGCATAATCGAGTTGTGCTTTGGTCAGCTTGGGTGCCCCCCAATCCGAACTTTGCTGTTGCTTGGAAATGTCTACGCCCAGCAAATCCTGCAGCAGGTTTTTAAGGCCGTGCCGGTCCGTATATGTGCGGACCAGCTTGCTGGCGATTTTGGTGCAATAGACCGGTGCGGTGACAGCCCCAAAGGCATTTTGCATAGCGGCGATGTCGAAGCGGCCATAGTGGAAAAGCTTTAAAACGTCCGGATTTTCCAAAATGGCGCAGAGGTTGGGCGCTCTGGTTTGGCCCTTGGCAACCTGCACCAAATGGGCATTGCCATCACCACCGGACATCTGGATCACGCACAGACGGTCTCGATGCGGATTCAGCCCCATGGTTTCACAGTCAATCGCCACCACTGGCCCCAATTCCAGCCCGTCGGGCAGATCGCCCTGATAAAGTGTGTTCGCCATCGTTCGTCCTTTTCGCGCGTTCGCGCCTGTGGTCTACATATGATCACGTAGTGCGACCACAAAGAAGTCACAGGAACAAATCATCTATAGAGTGTTTTGCCTACTTGAGGTGCGGCGCAGTTACATTACTGGCCTTAACGCCACGAAGCGAATCCGAACATCATATAGTCACGCTGATAAATATCCGCCGCCAGCGTCTCGATTTCTGCGTCATATATTTCGCCCAGCGTAAAAGGCTGCTCCAATGCGGGCGTTGGTGCAGGTGCCGCGCCGGGGTATCCAGCCTGCTTGGCCAATGCGGCCAGTTGCAGGGCCATTTCGTCTTCGCGGATCACAATATCGGGCAGGCAAAATTGCGCCATGCCTTGCAAAATCGCGGTTTGCGTGGCCCAGTTCGCGTCGACCCGCACGCTGGTCTGACCGCGTAGATTGGCCCGCAGGAATTCCAGAAATGCGACAAAGGCGGTCCGATGCGCACGCATATCGTATGTTTCATCCGGGCTTGCGCCGGGGATAGGTAACTTGTGAAAATTGCGCAGGGTGCGGCGGATTTCACTTAGGCAGTTTGGGCCGGGATGCAAAATGCGGTTGCAAAAGGCTGCGTGCGCGCGCGCCAGTGGGTGGCGTAACACGGTAAAGCTGCGATGCCCGGTGTTTTGACGTTTCCATTGGCGCAGCAGTTTTTGGTTCAGCTTACTGTGAAGCGCCTCGGGCGTGGTGTTATCCAATGCCGCCAACCACGTGCGAACCTCATCTTCGGGGCCCGACTTGATGGGCATATAGATCAATGGCGCCTTAAAGCCGATGACATGGTTGGGCACGGCCGCACCGCGACGAGGTTCAAAATCTGGGGTGCGGGTCAGGTTAAAGCGATCCAGTCCCGACAGTGCGCGTGTCATGTCCTCAAAATTGGCGACCTTTTCAGATAAAGCCTGAGGATTCTGGATTTTTAGCGCACTGTCCAGTTCTTCCAGTTGTTCCTCGGTGCCCAGAAATCGGGCTAGGCCGTTGATCACGTCGAGGTTATTGAGATCTTCGTATGAGATGTAAAACGCGGTCTGGCCGCTACGTTGCAACCTGTTGAGCAAGGAGACCTGAAATTCCTGCAACGTTGTGATGTGATCCTCAAATTCGGCGGCGTCGAAGGTGGCGCGCGCGTCTTTGCGTCGTTTGACGTTGGTCAGTTTCCACTGGCCAGTTTCCTTGGCGATCTTCCAGCTGACATAGCTTTCGGCCGGGTTGCGCGTGAGGATGATCTTGGCACAGCGCGGGTCGTCCATGCAGATGTCCAGCGCCCGTGCGTCGTGGTTATGAAACAAGCGGAATCCGCCCATGCCGTTGGACCCGGTCTTGATCCTGTCGATCAAGCGGGCAGGGTCACCTTCGCGCATGGCCTGAGTTACGCCCAGAATTTCGGTGCGATTGGGGTAACCGATGAAATGCGGATTGAAGGCCTCGCCATGGCATTCGAACGCTTGAAACGCATTGATATTGGATTCTAGCAGGTTCGAGCCGGTGCGCATCTCTGCCAGAACCACAAAATAATCAAAGACAGCCATAAATTACCGCACCAGATAGGGTTTGCGCGCATTTGCAGGCGATTCGTGCATCTCATGCGCGACAGGAAAATTGCCCATCAAATATGGGTGCATCCCTTGGTTTTTCAGATTTTGCAGGAACTGGCCAAACCCCGTTAAGTCGGCCATTTTAGGTACTTCAGCCAAGCCGCGCATGTTCTGCTGCGGGCCGATTTCGTCGATGATCGTTTGAAGCGGCTCCATCGGGGCCTCGATGAACTCGGCCATGGTCCAAATGCGCACGCGCGCCTTTGTCCAACTGGAGCGCAGGATTTCCAAGTGCTTGCTTTCGATCTGTTGTAGGCGGGCGGCTTCTCGACGGATGTCCGAGAAATTCTGATTGGACTTGAACAAGGTGACAGACCAAGCCCCGGAAATGACCGAGATCTGGGCGTTGGGATCCTTTGCAATGTCCCAGTTGATGGCCTGTCGATCGCGAGGGCTAAATTGAAAACACTGTCGTTCGCCGCGAGTGTTCCAGATCAAGCTGGCCAGAAACGCGCGCGGATTATAGTCGCGCAACTTGGCGCTGTCGCTAAGGGCGCCATTCATCACGGTCGCACCTTCGGAAAACTCGGCCCGTTCGGGTGCAAAAATGTGGCCATGGACACGCGCACCGGTGGCCCGTGCCAGCCATGGCTCGAAATTTTCAACAATGCGGAAAACCCATGAAATACCGAATACTGAGCCGAGGTTAGCCCGTTTTCGCGCGTTTCTGCAGGGAACCGGCTTTGCATGTACAGGCCGGGGCGGCCACGGGTGCGACGCTCGACTGCTTTGGAAAAAATGCGATCGATTTTGCTTGGGTTTGGTTCGGTTCGCTTCATGGCATGGGCGGCGTCGGTCAGGAACGCGTCATACAAACGGTTCGCCTGCGGCCAGATTTTGCGCGCCACAAAACAGTCCGAGCGCCGCAGCAGTTGCAGGTGGTCATCGTAGAAAATATGCGGCTTGCCCTGATAGTCAAACTTGCTAAGCGTCAACGAGCGGCTTTCGATCTGACGCGAATACTGTCGCGCAAGCGTCTGGAAATAACTTTCGTCCGGAATCCAAACCTTCGAGAAGTAGCGATCATAAACAGGGCGCTCGGGGTCGTCCAAAATTGCCGACAGGGTTTGCCGGGTCAGGCACCACCACTGGCTTCCCATATGTGGAACGATGCCGCCGGGAATACGGCGCTTCATTCCAAGGCCGCGTTGAATTGCGACGTATTTGTCAAACAAATACCGGTTCTTACGCCATGAAAACGGGAATCTCAGGGTGAATCGCTCGCTGTCCAGTCCGCCGATGGTCCATGGAACATCGGCGGTGGTTGCGCTTTCGATGAAATCGGTTTGCGGGCGGTCGGCCAAATAGTCGATCAATTCCTGCACAGGACGCAGAGGGAGGCAGGACCCGGACGCCAGATAGACGTGCCTGACCAGCGGGAAATCTTCCAGCATGGTTTGAGCGGCAGCCTGCGATGCAGCGACCAGCCCCCATGTTCCCCATTCACAGCGGTGCCGTTTTGAAAACCGAATGTCCGGCAGGTCTGACAGGGCGGTTTGGAAGGCTTTGAAGGACTTAGCGGGGACAGAAACATCTGCATGAATCACCAACGGACAGCCCGCCGCGGACCAGTGACGCGCAACCTGTTCGGCACGTGACAGGGCCGTGTGCACCAGCATGATGATGCCAACGGTCATGCCGTACCCATCCGTTCTTGTTCCTGCCTGCTCACGCCCAGTTCCCCTTTGACATCAGTCCGAGGATTTCCAATTGGCGCCAGTTTATATATTTTTCAGACCACTTGCACCACAGCTCTGGTGTTTGGGCTATATTTTCGAGGTAGGCTTTGTATTCCAGAGAGGCACGATAGTGCTGCTTGCGCTGCATTTCTTCTTCGGCCTTTTGGGTGAATGTATCCAGGAATTTCGCATGTAGCAAAACGCCGCTGGCGGATTCGCCGCCCCATTCGTCATAGGTCAGGTTCAAACCGCGCGGTAGCAACATGTGGGTCGAACTGATGTAAGCATTTCGTCGGTGCCATTTGACCAGGGGGATTTTGTTCAGGGCAGGGGCCTTTGCTGGGGAGTCGGGAAAAAATGCCCGTGCCCGTGGCCCGCCCTGAATCCAAAGATTTCCGTACTGGCGGTTCTTCTGGATCATGTAGTTGCCGGAATCAAACCACGAGGCGATTTCGATCGGGTTTTGGCCGCGTCGGTAAGGTACTGCGTCCAGCCGTCCTTTTGGGTACATATCCAGCAACATCGCGCCAAAGCTGCGCACGTTTGAACCGTCGAGCCAATCGGTCAGCGCGCGAATGGGGCGTGTGTCGCAAAATGGGTAAACAAACAATTCATCCGGGTCGACGACCAGCGTCCAGTGGCCGTGTCCGTAACGCGATTGTAGCCAGTTCAGCCAATCCACGCCAAATCGCGCACGCTTATAGCTGGCGGATGTGTGCCACAGCGATACATCTGGTTGATCCGCCAGATAATCTCCACTGCCATCCGTGCTGTCATTGTCCACGATTAGGAAATGATCAATGCCCAAGTCCCGATAGTAATTCAAAAAGTATGGCAGGCGGATATGTTCGTCTCGAAGGGTCGAGAACAGCAATACATCACCCGGCTTGATCAGGGCTGTCCGGTCTACCACGGGGCGCAGCCCGAAATGCTTGCGGAAACTGCGTGCCTTGGCATATTTGCGCCGCCAACGCATGCGGTATGATTGCACGAAACTCACGACGCGGCTTCTCCGGTTGTGCCAGTACTCTGGCGGGCAGCATAGGGTCGGTGGCTTAACGTTTCATTGCCTTGCTTCCGGTCCTGCCCGTACGCAGTTATGTTAAGATAAGGCATTGGTGCGCTTGGGTAAACTGCAATTGTGAACGTCACAACCATGTCCCTCGTGACATAAGGCCCAAAGCCTCAAGTTGGCGCCAGCCAGTGTAACGCGATGAAGTGGCGCACCACAGGTTCGGGTCATCCACAAGGCGGTCATAATACTCCTCGTAAAGGTCCGAGTTGGCGAAATGTTCGCGGCGTTGTTTCTCTTCGGCTGACTTGGCGGTGATGGTGTTCAGGAATTTCGTGTGCAGCAGGACCCCGCTGGTGCATTCGCCGCCCGACTCGTCGTACACATGGTTCAACCGGCGCGGCAAAAGCGAGTGTGTCGAACTGACATAGGCATAACGACGATCCCATTTGACCAGAGGCACTTTGCCCATTGTAGGGGCACGGCGAGGCTTGTCTGCAAAGAACAGGCGGGCGCGGGGGCCGCCCTGTATCCATAGATTTTCCAGATCATTTTTCTTTTGAATCATGTAGTTGCCAGAATCAAACCAATCTAGGGCAACCGTAGGGTTATCGCCGGGTGCATAGGGTTTCTGGCTCAATCGTCCTTTGGGGTACATGTCCAGCATCAATGCGCCGAAGGATGCGATGCCTTTCATGTCCAACCATTCAGTCAGGGCAGCTAAGGGGCGTGTGTCGTGAAATGGATAGATCAAAATCTCGTCCGCATCCAATGTCAGACACCAATGGCCGTGGCCGTGGCGTGCTTGTAAAACTGTCAGCCAATCGACCCCGAAACGAGACAGGCGATAGCTGTTTGGCGTGCTCCACAGTGACACATCGGGTTGTTGAGACAGGTAGTTGGCGGTGCCGTCGGTTGAATTATTGTCCACGAATAAGAAATGATCGACGCCGAGTTTTCGGTGATGCTCCAGAAAATACGGAAGGCGTATTGCTTCGTTTCGAACGGTGGAAAAGCACAGGATTGCGCCGGCGGTGATCATCTGTGTGCGATCATGGACGATCTTCAGCTGGCGGCGTTTACGAAAGGCGCGGATCAACAGGCGGCGCCGTTTCCAGCGTAGGCGATAGGCCATGACGGCCGTTTTATGAATGTCGCAGGTGGATTGCATCAATGCCTCGGGTGGTCCGGGGATAGTCTAACCACTGTTTCATGGCAAAACACGGGCGGATTATGGATTGTTTTGGTGCATTGCCCTGAGCCAAAAAGGTAAAGGCCCCGGAACATGCCCGGGGACGGTAGGCTATTTTTCGTAGTGGCCCGTTTGATGCCAGCGCCACGCATCGGCAATCATCTGATCCATTGTGCTGCGCTTAGGCATCCAGCCCAATTCCGTCTCGGCGCGGGTCGAACCCGAGACCAGCTTGGTGCAATCCCCCGGCCTGCGTGGGCCTTCCAGAATGGGCACGTCTCGATTGGTTACGGCGCCTGAGTGATCTATGACCTCGCGGACGGAAAACCCGGTGCCGGTGCCCAGATTGAACGCGCGGCTGTCTTTTTCATCTTCCAGCCATTTCAGGCCCAGAATATGCGCATCGACTAGGTCACAGACATGCACATAATCGCGAATGCATGTTCCATCGGGTGTGTCCCAATCAGTGCCAAAAATGGTGAGCGCGTCGCGTTTGCCATCAATGGCGTCCAGCATCAGCGGAATCAGGTGCGTTTCGGGTTGATGAAATTCGCCTACTTCGGCCTCGGGATCGGCCCCTGCGACGTTAAAGTAGCGAAAGATCACGTTGTTCAGGCCGTAGGCGCGTTGAAAATCGCGCAAGATATCCTCGATTGCGCGCTTTGAGGCCCCGTAGGCATTGATCGGGTGCTGATCGCAGTCTTCGTCCAGCACCACATTGTCCTGATCGCCATACGTGGCGCAGGTCGAACTGAATACGAATTTCAGGCATCCGGCATGCACAGCCGCCTGCATCAACGTTAATGAACCAAGAACGTTATTGTGCCAATAAACTTCAGGAATCCGCATCGCCTCGCCCACTTGGGACAGGGCGGCAAAATGCAAGACGGCTGCGGGTTGGTAGGCGGCAAACACTTGGTCCAGACGATCGCGGTCTGACAATTCGCCTTGCTCGAACGGGCCGAATTTGACCGCATCCGCCCAACCCGTGCTGAGGTTGTCGTAGGTTACGGGGGTGTAACCCGCCGCTTTCAACGCTTTGCAGGCGTGGCTACCGATATAGCCCGCCCCGCCTGTTACCAGAATATTTGTCACGCCTGCCCCCCGGCAAAACTTGTTATTGTGCAGCCTTATCCGCGTTCACTATGTCATACAGATAGTTCTGCAAGTCATCTCGCAAATCGTCGCGGGCCAACGCGAACGAAACAGTTGCTTGTAAAAAGCCTGCCTTGGACCCGCAATCAAAACGCTGACCACGAAAGCGAAAGCCATAGACCTCTTCGCCTTCGTCGCGGGCGTTGTCGATCGCGTCGGTCAGTTGGATCTCGCCACCTGCGCCAGCCTGCTTTTTGTTCAGCATCTTCAGGACGGTCGGCGTCAGGATATAGCGCCCGATTACGGCCAGATTGGACGGTGCAGTGCCGGCTGCGGGCTTTTCGACCATGCCCTTGGTCGACACGATGCTGCCCATGTCCTCTTTGATGTCCAAAATGCCATAGGACGAAGCCTTGTCATCAGGGACCTCCATTGCGGCGACGATGTTGCCTTGGGTTTCTTCATATGCCTCAATCATCTGCGCAAGGCAGGGTTTTTCGGCGGCGATCACATCATCGGGCAGAATGACGGCAAAGGGTTCGTTCCCAATCAGGCGCCGGGCACACCAAACGGCATGGCCCAGACCCAGAGGCTTGTGTTGGCGCATATATGCAATCTCGCCGGAATCCATGTTGGTGGATTTCAAGATGTCCAGCAATTCCGTCTTGCCCTTTCTGCGCAGCTCTTGTTCCAACTGCGGGGCGTTGTCGAAATAATCCTCAAGCGCGCCCTTGCCGCGCGAGGTTACAAAGATGAATTCCTTGATGCCAGCGGCGCGTGCTTCGTCGATGGCGTATTGTACCAACGGTCGGTCGACCAGTGTCATGATTTCTTTTGGGACGGACTTCGTTGCAGGAAGAAATCGCGTGCCCATGCCGGCAACGGGAAAAATGGCCTTTGTCACCTTGCTGCGCATAACCGAACCTCGTGATACTTTGTTTTTAGTAAACTAGATAACATCATCTAATTATGCATTCAGTTAAGAGGGAAATTCGTCATATTTTTGTCAGAGCTAAGGCGAAAAGTGACGCGCTTTTTGAGTTAAGTTAATGAAATATACGGTTAAGCTGATGAAAATGTTGTAGGGTTTTCCAAAGCACCTGTTACAAAACTGTGTCACTTCATTCCCATTTCTTCCATCATCGTCTCAATTCTGGGTATGTCCTCGGGATTGTTAAGTTCCCAAAATTGCCGGCCTCGGGCCTCAACCTCGACGCAGAGCACCGTGTGGCCGTGCTCTATGAACCGCAGTTGTTCCAGTCCTTCCAGACGCTCTAGCGGGCCCGTGGGTAGAGCTTGGTACGCGGTCAGTGCGGCAGGGCGATAGGCGTAGACTCCGACATGGTGAAACACCGGAGTTTCGGCATCATCAGTATACGTGTCCGGCGTGTAGGGGATTACTTCTTTGGAAAAGTACAGGCCATGGTTCTTGTCGGTAAAAACAGCAGTTGTGCCGCCGACACGGCCGTTGCGGCGATCCTCTAAAAATCCGTTCAATGCGCGGCCGTCACAGCGCAGTACCGGCGTGGCAACGTCGGCTGTGGTGTCTTCGCGCAATCCGTTGATCAGATCCTCGACGAACCAATGGGGCGTGAGTGGGGCGTCGCCCTGTAGGTTAACGACAATATCAAAGCCACCGCCGAGGACCTCGGCTGCTTCGGCGCAGCGTTCGGTGCCATTGGCGCAATTGGGTGATGTCATTACTACCTCGGCGCCAAAGGCCTGACATGCGGCCTTGATCCGGTCATCGTCTGTTGCCACCACGACGCGATCCGCGCCCTCGACCTGCATCGCGGCCTCCCATGACCGTTGGATCAGGGATTTTGTGTCGCCGGTTGCGCCGGTCAGTGTTGCAAGCGGTTTGCCCGGGTACCGGGTGCTGGCATAGCGCGCTGGGATGGCAATCAGGACGCTCATGGCTTTTTCAGTTCTACTTTGGGCGAATATGCGATGAAGAACGGATTTGCATAGCCATCTTTACCATAGGTCAAAGGAGTATGATCCTCAAACCGCACGACATTCCCGCCAGCGCCGGCCAGAACGGCGTGACCTGCGGCAGTATCCCATTCCATCGTGCGCCCGACGCGGGGATAGATGTCTGCCTCGCCCGTCGCCACCAGACAGAATTTCAGCGAGCTACCCGCGCTTTTCATGTCCTTTACGGCGTATTTGCCAATGTAGTCATCCGTTGCCTGATCGCGGTGGGATTTGGATGCGACAACCATCAGCGCGTCATTGTCTGGCTGCGACACGTGGATGGGTGTTTGTGTGCCAACCGACGTGTGATCCAGCGGGCCGGTTTCCTCGATCGTCTGACCATCGGGCAGAGTATAGAACATTCGGCCCTTGGCGGGCGCATAAACGACGCCGCGTGTGGGGGTTCCGTTTTCGACATAGGCAATGTTAACGGTAAAGTCGCCGCGACGGTGAATGAATTCCTTGGTGCCATCCAGCGGATCCACGATCAGAAAGGTGTCTGCCTGTTTGCCGTGGCTGTCGGCCTGCTCTTCGGTCACCAACAGTGTGTCAGGGAATGCAGCGCGCAACCCGGCCGAGATCAGCGCATCAGCGGCTTCGTCAGCTGCCGTCACCGGACTGTCATCGGATTTTACCTTAACGTCGAAGTCTTCGGAATTGTAGATTTGCATGATGACGTCACCGGCCTCTAACGCGAGGCGGCGCATTTGAGCGGTCAATTGAGTATAGTCCAAAGTCAGGCTCCTATTTGGGCGCAACGGATGTGTTGCGGGAACGGCTTGGCTCTCTTATGGTGGCTCAGTAACGGGACAGCAAGAATTCCGTGACAATGATGCAGCAGTAACGGCGCAGTGTGAGGCCATGTTTCAACAGGTAAAGCCCAAATCGAAACTGCATGCGGCGATCTCCATCTTGGAGTTGATTTATCACGCCACAGTACGCGACGTGCGCAAGGGGCATGGCAATGCGTTCATGGCAATAGCGCTGAACGTTCTTCAAGCGCTGGTTTTTGTCATGACGTTTTACGTGATGTTTTCGATTCTGGGGCTGCGTGGCGCGGCCCTGCGGGGTGATTTTCTGGTCTATCTGATGTCAGGGGTATTTTTATTCCTGACGCATGTGAAAACACTGGGCGCCGTGGCAGGTGCCGAAGGTCCGTCATCGCCGATGATGAAACATGCGCCGATGAATACGATCATCGCTATTACCTCGGCAGCCTTGGGCGCGCTTTACATTCAGCTGTTTACACTGTTCCTTATTTTGTTTGTGTATCACGTGGCCTTCACGCCGTTCGATGTGGATCGACCGTTCGCAGCGTTTGGCATGTTCATGGCCGCGTGGTTCGTTGGTGTGGCGCTGGGCCTTGTCTTGTTGTCGATCAAGCCATGGTTCCCAACGTTCGTTGGGACATTCACGACGGTTTATCAGCGCGCCAATATGATCGCGTCGGGTAAGATGTTCGTCGCGAACTCTTTGCCCAACTACATGTTGGTGATGTTTGATTGGAACCCGCTGTTCCACTGTATCGACCAATCCCGCGGTTTCGTTTTTATCAACTATTCGCCACATAATTCGTCGGCGAGCTATCCCGTAATCGTGGGCGGTGTGCTGTTGATGATCGGGATGTTGGGCGAATTTTACACACGTCGTCATGCGTCTAGTAGTTGGGATGCACGCCGTTAACGTCGCCCGGAAACATCTGTTTCGTTGTTTCCATGCCATTAACGATCCTCGACAAAACCCTGATATTGTCCGGCCCTTGCCCCTTTTGTGCCTGATTGTGCGTCCAAACGGGATGCTGAGTTACAAGCACGAGGATAAGAAATGGATCGTCTGACCGAAATGGAAGCCTTTGCCACAGTCGTGGATCAGGGCGGCTTTACGGACGCAGCCCGTAAAATGGGCATTTCCAAATCCGCCGTGTCCAAACATGTGTCATCCCTAGAGGCCCGGTTGGGGGCGCGCCTGTTGAACCGCACCACGCGCCGGGTTAGCCCGACTGAAATCGGTCTGGCTTATTATGACCGTGCATTGCGCGTACTGAATGATGCAGGTGAGGCCGACGCGTTGGTCAGTTCGATGCAATCGGACCCATCTGGCCTGCTGCGTATTTCGGTCGCGACTGACTTTGGGGTCAATCATCTAAGCCCGGTTTTGGGGACGTTTTTGGATGAGTTTCCGGACATCACCGTCAATATGGTGCTGAACAACCGTTATGTAGAGTTGATCAGCGAAGGTTTTGACATGGCCATCCGCATCGGTGAGCTGGAAGACAGCACGTTGCGCGCCCGGAAATTGACCGAAACGACCAAGCGTATGATCGCTTCGCCGGGGTATATTATGAAATATGGTCGCCCGCAGAAGATCGACGATCTGAACGAACACAAACTTCTTCATTATTCGAGTCAGGCAGGCGGGTCTGTGTGGAAAGTGACCGCGCCTTCGGGTGAAAAACGTCAGGTTCGCACCGCCGGAGGTCTGTCCGTCAATGATGGTCAATCCTTGCTGAACGCGGCGATTTCAGGGCTTGGTATCGCGTATCTTCCCAGCTTTCTTTACGCGGATGCGATGGAAAAGGGGCTGGTCGAGGATGTGATTCCCGAGCTTCCTGTTGAAACACAGGGAATTTACGCGGTTTACCCGCCGGGCCGGTTCACCCAGCCCAAGGTCCGCGCGTTCATTGATTTTCTGGTCCATGCCTTCGCCGATAAGGGCCCGACAATCTGGTAAAGTTTTCCTCCCTGCCAGCAATGGCCACCTTGGCCCCGGAAGCGACAACGCGCGTCCGGGGTTTTTCTTTTGCGGGGGTGTTCGCGAAACTGCACAGGATCTGTGCGGGCGCTGAACTTGATTTTGAGCGGGTGGGATGCAGATACTTAGGAAATAGAAAAGGAATACCCCATGCCCAAACCTCATTTGTTGACTATGTCTGGATCGCTTCGCAAAGGATCTTACAACCGTATGTTGTTGGCCGAAGCAGTGCGCGCTTTTGGCGATGCCGATGTTACCGAGGGCGATTTGGATTTGCCCCTGTATAACGGAGATGTCGAAGCCCAAGGGATACCCGACAAGGTGCAGCGCCTGATGGATCAGGTGAAGTCAGCGGATGCCCTTTTGATCGCTTCGCCCGAATACAACAAAGGCATCACAGGTGTTTTGAAAAACGCGCTTGATTGGCTGAGCCGGGCCAATCCTTCCGTGTTGAAAGACCACAAGGCAGTGATTTTGTCCGCTGCAGGGGGGCGCACCGGTGGGGAGACGGCGCATTTCATGACCCATTCTATTCTGACGCAGTTACAGGTGAACGTTGTGCACGGGCCACTGATCCTTGTCGCGACTGCACAGGATTTCTTTGATGAAGATGGGCATCTGACCAATGATTTCCTGTCCAAACAAGTTGCGGATCGGATGGGGCGCTTGCGCGATTTGATCTGATAGGCCCGCTGGGCTTGGCGACAATCGGGGCCAAGCAGTCCTGGCCAAAACGCGTCAGCTGAACCTGTTGGCGTCAAATGCCGCGAGGTCGCTATTGGGTGCGCGCCCTGATATCATATCAGCCACCCAACGACCTGTCTTTGGCCCGCCAGTCAGTCCCACGTGCTGGTGGCCAAAGGCGGCATGCACGCCGGTCCCGGCAATCTCGCCGACCAACGGCAGGCTGTCCGGGGTCGAGGGCCGAAATCCCATCCACTCTTCGACGGCATCATAGCGCAGATTTGGGAAGCTAGTCGAAACCCCTTGGTGCAAAGCGTCTAAAACAGAGCGCGATGCCCCGCGTTTGATCCCGCCCAATTCAACGAATCCGGCACATCGCAAGCCCTGTTGCATCGGGTTAACCGCAAACTTGCAATTCATCATCATCATTGGGGTGCTTGGCATTTGCGACGCCCCGTCGAATTGAAGGTGATAACCGCGTTCGGCTTGCAAAGGCACGCGCACACCCAGTTTCTGCAACAGCGGTTTGGACCAAATTCCGGCGGCCAACACGGCCTCGTCGCAGGGCAAGGTGCCCCGATCGGTGAGCACAGCGGTGATTCGCCCGTTCTCTAACGTTACATCGCGCATCTCAGCTTGCATGACTGTGCCGCCTTCGTCCTCAAGAACGCGGGCCAGATCGGACATGTAGGCACCAGGATTCAGGATATGGCCATGTCCCTTCAGCCGTGCCAAACACGACAGATTCGGCGCCAGCATTGGCTCCGCCTCATGCGCGGCCGCCCCTTCGATCAGTTCAGGAATATACCCTGCCTCGCGTTTCAATTCCCAGCCGTAGGCGTCACCATCAAACGCGGCGCGGTTGGTGTAGACATAGGTGAAGTCACTGGAAGCAATCCATTTTTCCGCCAATGTGCCTTTGGTCAGGGCGCGGTGCTGATCCACGCTATCGTGCAGCAGATGCGCTAGATGTCCTGAAATTCGACGTGTGTGTGCGTCTGTTGAGTTGCGCAAAAACTGCATCACCCAAGGGATCAAACGGGGCAGGTGATCCCATTGCAAAAACACCGGGCCCTTGCCCGAGGCGACGTATTTGGTGCCCTGCAAGGCAACCCCTGGTGTGCTGGTGGGTACAACCGCCCATTCAGCCAACAGCCCGGCATTTCCAAAGGATGCGCCTGCGCCCGGCCCTTCGCGGTCGATCAGGGTTACCTCATGCCCGGCGCGACGCAGCCAAATGGCCGACGACAGTCCGCAGATACCTGCGCCGATGACGATGATGGTTTTGGCGGGCATGGCGGTGTCCTCTGACGTGGTATTACGAGCAGATAAGCTGCAAATGACTTTGGGGGCAAGGGCGCGCGCACCTTGTCAGGTCAGGAAGAACAGGATCGACATCGTCAGCCCGACAAGCGTGATGAAAACCCGCAAGTCGTCGGGGTTAGGCACTTTCCGGCTGAGCCGTGCACCGATGTACCCCCCGAGCGCCGCCGAAATTGCCATGGGTACTGCCGCACCCCAAACGATCAGGCCCGTCGCCACGAACGCTATGGCAGAGGTCAGGGACAGCACCGCCGACAACACGTTCTTCAATCCGTTCATTGCGTGCAGGTCAGTATATCCCAGCAAGCCCATTGCGGCCAACAGCATGATGCCTAGCCCGCCGTTGAAGTAGCCGCCATATACTGCGACCGTGCCAAACACGAGAAAGCAGACCACGGGGCCAGCAACGGGGATGCCACGTGCGCGCAAGCTTCGCGTCAATGCGGGCCCAAGCGCAAACAGAATTGTCGCCGCCAGCATCAGCCACGGGATCAGACCGGAAAACGCCCGGTCTGACGTCAAAACTAACAGGGCTGCACCAATCAGCGCGCCGACGACTGACGCGCCAATGACCCACGTCAGCCGCAGATTACCCTGTGCGTGCAAATCTTGCCGGAAGGCCCACGCGCTGCCGACATAGCCGGGCAGCGCGGTTAACGTGGCGGTGGCATTGGCCGCGACGGGTGGGATTCCCAGCCAAATCAATGCTGGCAGGGTCAAAAACGTTCCGCCCCCGGCGACGGCATTCAAAACGCCCGCGGCGAATCCGGCGGTACAGATTAGAATCAGGTCCAGCATATTTCGCCCTTCCCAGCGTTTCTGGCAATCAACGTGTCACGCTGTTCGAATGGTCTGCAAATTGGTCTATAATTCGGAAATGAAGCAGCAAGCCGCCTTTGACCTTTTGATTCGTCATTTGGACCGCGTCGCCCCAGAACCGGGCGATCGCGTGCCGTCCGAACGCGATCTGTCGGTTGCGTTGGGGTGCAGCCGTGCGACCTTGCGCCTTGCTCTTGCGCGGCTAGAGCGTGACGGCGAAGTTTGGCGTCACGTCGGTCAGGGTACGTTTCGCGGCGCGCGTCCGCGGCATCTTCCTTTGCGCGATACGTTACTGATTGAGGGTGCGACGCCGCTGGATTTAATGGAGGCGCGCCTGGTGCTGGAACCTGCTGTCGCTGCCGCTGCTGCGCGGGGTGCAACAGCGCATGATGTGGCGTTTTTGACCGCGCGCGCCGATGCGGGAAGAAAAGGGCTTGATCGCAGTGCGTGTGAGCAGGCGGATGACGCGTTTCATCGCAGTATCGCGCAGGTCGCGGGTAATCCGGTTCTGATTGGCCTGTTAACCTATCTATCTGGCACACGCCGGCGCGCAGCATGGCAACGCCATTGGGATCGGGTTTATCGCCGCCTTGGCGTTAACGAGTTTCGCAACGAGCATAGTGACCAACATCGCGATATTGTTGCGGCGATTGCGGCGCGGGATGAACGGGGGGCCGCCGCTGCGATGGCGCTGCACCTAGAGACGATTCTACAGGCTGTGAGGTTGCGTGACCCATAGGTCGAACACGAAAAAACCCCACCTCGGTTGAGGTGGGGCCTAATTTCATACACCCAAATAGGGTGACTCGCTTAACCCTGACGGGCCTTAAAGCGGCGCTGGGTTTTGTTGATGACGTAGACGCGGCCTTTGCGGCGCACGACACGGCAATCCCGGTGCCGGTTCTTGAGCGAACGAAGCGAATTGCGAACCTTCATGGTCGTATCCTCATGTGTCGCGGCGCGGGCCAGCGCCTCTTGGTTTACGGGCGTCCCGGCGAACCGGAACAGTGAATTCATGGTGGGCGATACAAGGTTCGAACTTGTGACCCCTTCGATGTCAACGAAGTGCTCTACCACTGAGCTAATCGCCCATGAATAACCAACGCCGTCACCCGCCCCAACATGAAAGGGGCGCGGAATCCCGCGCCGGTCCGGTGGTCTATAAAAGGAGTCGATGGGAGGATCAAGGGCTTTTGGTTCTCGTAAACCACGCTATCATAGATACAACTATGGAGCGAGAATGCCGAAACGTGCCTTTCATCTGATTCAGCCAGAAAAGCGGACGACAAGCGTCGTTTTCGCCTCGCCCCATAGTGGGCGGGATTATCCGGCTTGGTTTTTGGACCGTATCGCATTGGATGGGTGCACGGTGCGCAGTTCGGAAGATGCATATGTGGATCAATTATTCTCCATCGCGACACAGGTGGGTGCACCTTTGTTGCAAGCGGGGGCTCCGCGCGCCTTTGTTGATTTGAATCGCAGCCCTGACGAACTGGATCCGGCCTTGATCGAAGGTGTCCGCCGAGTCGGACATAGTCCACGGGTTGCGTCAGGGCTTGGGGTGATTCCACGTGTCGTAGCCAACGGGCGCGCGATTTACACGGGTAAGATCCCTCTCAGCGAGGCGCGTCACAGGATCGAAAACTATTGGCGCCCCTATCACTCCGAGCTGGCACGCCAGTTGGATCAATCCCACGCGTTGTTTAGCCAAGCGATCTTGATCGACTGTCACTCAATGCCGCATGAGGCCATGGATTCTGTCGTGCGCAAAGGGCAAAAACGCCCGCAGGTCGTATTGGGAGATCGCTTTGGCGCGTCGGCAGGCAGCGCCGTAGTGGACGGGGTGCAAGAAGCGTTTCGCGACGCGGGATTGGTGGTCGCGCGCAACACGCCCTTTGCCGGGGCCTATGTGGCACAACATTATGGCCGCCCCTTGCGCGGACGGCATGCGATTCAGGTCGAAATCGATCGCGCGCTTTATCTGGATGAGACGACGGTGCAACCCAATGCCGATTTCGCAGCATTTCAGGCGCTTATGCATGATGTCGTCGCGCGCATTGCAGATATCGGTCGACCTGCCGTACGCTCACTGGCGGCTGAATAGATCTGGGCTGACCGCTCCGGCGGGCTAACGCAGCGCCCGCCCCTTCAGAATCGCGCCGTCGCCGAATTTGCGCCGGATTTCGTCGCTGGCGCGTTCAGCTCCGCCGCGCCGCGCCGCCTGCGGGTCCAGCAAATCCGATGAAAGATCAGCGCCCGTTTCCGGCAGTAAATCCGACAATCCCACGCCGATCAAACGAAACGGGGCCTCTTGCGCTGCGTTATCCATCAACCCACGGGCCGTGCGATAGATCACATCGGCCATCTGGGTTGGATCTCTAAGAGCCAACCGTCGAGACAATGTACTGTGATTGCTGCGTTTCAGTTTCAGCATAACCACTCGGCCGGCCAGTTGACGCGCCTTGGCGCGGTCCGCCACTTTTTCGGACAGACGCCACAGGTGACCGTCAAGAATGTCCGAGTTTCCGGTGTCTTTATCAAATGTTGTTTCTTTCGAGATGGATTTGACCGGCGCGTTGGCATTCACCTGACGTGCGTCTTGGCCACGTGCCAGATGCCAAAGACGCGTGCCCATCGCTCCGAAACGTGCTGTCAGGTCGGTGGCTGTCCAGCGTTTCAAATCGGCAAAGGTTCGGATACCCGCGCTCTCCAACGCGGTTTGAGCCGCCCGTCCAACACCCCAGATCAGGCGCACTGGCTGGTCGTTCAGAAATGCTTCGGTCTGGGCCTTGCCGATCACGGAAAACCCACGGGGTTTGTCCAGGTCCGAAGCGATTTTGGCCAAGAACTTGTTGTGACTTAACCCGATTGACCCTGTTACACCTAGTTCGTCGCGCATCCGCCGGACCAACCGCGCCAACACGACCGCTGGCGGGGCGCCATGTAGGCGCTCGGTTCCGGTTAGATCCAGAAATGCTTCATCCAAGGACAATGGCTCAATGGCCGGAGTCAGATCCAGCATCATCGCCCGGATCTGGCGGGATACTTCGGCGTACACCTCCATCCGGGGCGGCATCACTACGGCGTCAGGGCACAGTTTTAATGCTTGAAACATTGGCATGGCCGAGCGTACGCCGCGAATGCGTGCCACATAACATGCAGTTGATACCACGCCACGTCGTCCGCCCCCAATGATCAACGGCTTGTCGGCCAATTCGGGTTTGTCACGTTTTTCGACACTGGCATAAAAAGCATCGCAATCCATATGTGCGATTGTCAGGTCGAAAAGTTCAGGATGAGACACAATGCGAGGCCGTCCGCACGCGGGACAGCGCCGCGTGTCCGGGGGGGTTGGTGTCAGGCAATCACGACAAAACGCTGGCATAAGCACAAAGTATCACACGGACGAGGGAATCACAGTCCATCAGCATCTTCTGGCCAAAAATATCCAAATCCAATGTTGACTACATCCGCGTCATCTATGGGGCGCGGATACGCTAGGGCAGGCTGGACAATATCTTTGCCGCCGCGTCAGTCGGGTCAGTTGCGGCCCAGATAGGACGACCTACGACGATATGATCCGCCCCATCCGCGATAGCTTGCGCTGGGGTTGCGACGCGCTTTTGGTCGCCCAAGGCGCTGCCGACAGGGCGTACGCCGGGTGTGACGATCAGTTTGCCCGCCGCTTCGGGCAGGGTACGGATCAACGCGGCCTCTTGCGGCGAGGCGATGATACCATCGGCTCCGGCTTCAAATGCGCGGGCGGCACGGGTACATACCAGATCGGGGATATCGCCTGCTGTGATCAACCCGGCATCCAGATCGGCCCGATCCAGCGAGGTCAGAATTGTCACAGCAAGGATTTTCAGGGGTTTGTCAGCCGCTCCTTCGGCGGCGGCACGTACCACATGCGGATCACCATGCACTGTCAGAAAATCCAGATCAAACGCTGCCAAACCGCGTACAGCGGCTTCGATCGTGGCGCCGATGTCAAACAGCTTCATGTCCAGAAAGATGCGTTTGCCATGCTCTGATTTCAGCTCGTTCGCTAGAGCCAATCCGCCACCGGTCAACATCCCCAAGCCGATCTTGTAAAATCCAACCTGCGGCCCAAGCTGTTCAGCCAGTTTCAATCCATCCAGAGCAGTCGGGACATCCAGAGCGACAATCAGACGATCATCCGGCGTCTGGGCCGAGCGTGCAGAGTGGTTTGGGGCGGTAGAATTGGACATTGCGTGCGCCTTTCACAGAGAGTGTGGCGCTTGTCGCGCGGCGGGGCGCAACCTGTCAAGCAAGGCATTTGAACGGCACGTGAAATTCTGTCGCGCAACGTTGACCTATTTTGATGGCTTGTGTGCCGGCCCGGAACTCGGGCAGCCGCTGAATCTGGCGCAAGGCATCTTCGGTCAGGGCGCGCCGGATGTCGGCACTGGACGCCGTTGCCGAATGGGGGGCACAGCCTTTGAGGCAAACGGTGCCTTTGTTCGTTGAAATGATGACCACCGCCGAGTGTTGCTGTTTCTCGGCGGTGAAGTGCAGGTTTTCGATCTGAATGTGTTGGATCAACATGGTTTCACCTCTTCCCTCTCGTCCTACCAAACAAGAGTTGAAAGAAGGTGAACCACTTTCACCTACCGATCAGATCAGGCGGCGACCTTGCCCAGCAAGCGATCCAGAAGCGACTTTTGACGAGGTGTTATGGGGGCAATGCCGGTCGCTACGGCGTGCTGCATTCTCAGTTCGGGATTGGTGCGTTTGTGCGCCTTGCGCGCGGCTTGCTCCAATCCGCGCACCACAAAGGCGAATTCGGCATTCAGCGGCGCGTAAACATGCGCGGGATAGGAAAAGTACTGCTCGCCATCATGTAGTTTGACCAAGGTCTCGAACGCTCCGCGTTCGGGATTGTACCGGACGTTGTCGAATTCAATTTGCTCGATCTGCATTGTTCTGCTCCTGTTTGAACCGGCCTTTCCAGCGCGGTGGAGGCTGTGGATAACTCGCCTCTCTTTGAGTAAACTGGTGAGCCGCCGTTTTGGTTTCATCAGGTCTCACGAAAATTTTACGGGACTGTAAGAATCTTCTCTCGATGCCTTGAAGCTGCTGGAGTCTCTGCACAGATATTCCCTGAGGGTTCCGACAACGTATGCCTATTGCAGGGTGCGTAACTGGAATGACGCTTGAACTGAAAAGGAGAAGAGGATGGACTTAAACAAGTTCACCGAGCGGTCGCGCGGCTTTATTCAGGCTGCTCAGACCATCGCGATGCGGGAAGGCCACCAGAGGCTGGCCCCCGAGCATGTGCTAAAGGCACTCATGGATGACAGCGAAGGATTGGCCAGTAATCTGATTCGCCGTTCCGGTGGCGCACCGGATCGCGTGGTGCAGGCGCTGGATCTGTCTTTGGGTAAGATCCCGGTTGTAACGGGGGATGCCGGTCAGACATACATGGATCAGCAAACCGGCAAGGTTCTGGCCGAGGCTGAAAAACTTGCGAACAAGGCGAAGGACAGTTTTGTTCCGGTGGAACGTCTGTTGCAGGCTTTGGCGATGGTGAAAAGCCCGGCGCGCGATGCGTTAGAGGCGGGTAAGGTCAACGCGCAAAGCCTGAATGAGGCGATCAACGATATCCGCAAAGGCCGCACTGCTGATTCGGCCAGTGCCGAAGATACCTATGAGGCGCTTGAAAAATATGCGCGCGATCTAACTGCGGCTGCCGCGGAAGGTAAGATTGACCCCATTATCGGACGCGATGATGAAATTCGCCGCGCGATGCAGGTGCTTAGCCGTCGTACCAAAAACAATCCGGTCCTGATCGGCGAGCCGGGCGTTGGTAAAACCGCGATTGCCGAAGGGTTGGCCTTGCGCATCGTGAATGGTGATGTGCCAGAAAGCCTGTCCAACAAAAGGTTGCTTAGCCTTGATATGGGGGCATTGATCGCCGGTGCGAAATACCGTGGCGAGTTTGAAGAGCGGCTGAAGGCTGTATTAAACGAGGTGACGGCGGCAGCGGGTGAAATCATCCTGTTCATCGACGAAATGCACACGCTGATTGGCGCGGGCAAGGGTGACGGCGCAATGGATGCGGCCAACCTGATCAAGCCCGCCCTTGCGCGCGGTGAATTGCATTGTATCGGCGCCACCACACTGGACGAGTATCGCAAACACGTTGAAAAAGACGCCGCCCTTGCGCGTCGTTTCCAGCCGATTGTGATCGAAGAGCCAACCGTCGAGGACACCATCAGTATTCTGCGCGGCATCAAGGAAAAATACGAACTGCACCACGGTGTGCGGATTTCTGACAGTGCCCTTGTGACAGCCGCGACGCTGAGCCATCGCTATATCACGGATCGGTTTCTGCCCGACAAGGCGATCGACCTGATGGATGAAGCTGCCAGCCGTTTGCGGATGGAGGTCGACAGTAAGCCCGAAGAGCTGGACGCGCTGGATCGTGAAATCCTGCAAAAGCAGATCGAGGCCGAAGCCCTGAAGAAAGAAGACGATGCCGCATCCAAGGATCGTCTGGAAAAGCTGTTGAAAGAACTGGCTGACCTACAGGAGCGCTCTGCCGAGATGACCGCCAAGTGGCAGGCCGAGCGTGACAAGCTGGCCGGTGCGCGCGACATCAAGGAACAGCTGGACCACGCACGCAATGATCTGGATGCGGCCAAACGCGCTGGTGATTTGGCCCGCGCGGGGGAACTGTCTTACGGTGTGATCCCCGGTCTGGAAAAACAGCTGGCCGAAGCCGAACAGGCCGAAGAAGACGGCGTGATGGTGGAAGAGGCCGTGCGGCCCGAGCAGATCGCCCAAGTGGTCGAGCGCTGGACAGGTATCCCGACAGCAAAAATGCTGGAAGGCGAACGTGAAAAGCTTCTGAGCATGGAAGATGGGCTGCACAAGCGCGTCATCGGTCAAAATGCTGCTGTAAAGGCAGTATCAAATGCGGTACGGCGCGCGCGCGCTGGGCTGAATGACGAAGGGCGGCCGCTGGGCAGTTTCTTGTTCCTTGGCCCGACTGGCGTTGGTAAAACCGAATTGACCAAAGCGGTGGCCGAGTTCCTGTTTGATGACGACAATGCGATGGTTCGGATCGATATGTCGGAATTCATGGAGAAACATAGCGTTTCGCGCTTGATTGGCGCGCCTCCTGGTTACGTTGGCTATGACGAAGGCGGTGTCTTGACCGAAGCTGTCCGACGCAGGCCCTATCAGGTCGTGCTGTTTGATGAGGTCGAGAAAGCGCATCCCGAAGTGTTCAACGTGCTGTTACAGGTGCTGGACGACGGTGTGCTGACCGATGGACAGGGCCGAACCGTGGACTTCAAGCAGACGATCATCATCCTGACGTCCAACCTTGGATCGCAGGCGTTAAGCCAGATGCCCGAAGGAGCAGATGCAAGCGACGCCCGTCGTGATGTCATGGACGCAGTGCGCGCCCATTTCCGGCCCGAGTTCTTGAACCGACTGGACGAAATCGTGATCTTTGATCGGTTAAGCCGCGATCAGATGGATGGAATCGTTGATATTCAGATGGCGCGCCTGCTCAAACGGCTGGCCCAGCGTAAGATCAATTTGAAGCTGGACGATGCCGCGCGCACTTGGTTGGCCGATGAGGGATACGACCCGGTTTACGGCGCTCGCCCGTTAAAACGGGTGATTCAAAAAGCCCTGCAGGACCCCTTGGCCGAAGCGATTTTGTCTGGTGACATTCTTGATGGAGCGGTTGTCCCGGTCAGTGCCGGGGTCGACGGGCTGCTGATTGGAGATCGTGTCGGCAGCACAAAGCACCAGCCGCCCAAAGACGCTGTCGTCCATTAAGCGGCATGCGCCTGCGGCGCATCCTGTTCTTTGGGATGTGTGGAAGGCGCGTTAAACATCGTTGTGCGGCGCGCGGGTAGATCTGTTGCGCCGCCTTCGGCAAGGTATTTGCAGAAAGATGAAAAGCGGGGCGTTCTGCTTTTTCTTGGTATAAATACCCATTGCGCAAGAGTTGCATAATGCGCTGTGACTGCGATGTTTCGGTTCGCGAAACAATAATCTTCATTTGAGAGATATGTTGCGAGCATGGGCGCTGGCGTCTTATAGTTCCTGAAAACAGGCAGGCCAGCACCAAAGCGGGTCGAAAATTGAGACGCAGCACAAAGTTGGATCGATGGCAGAGCAGGTATTACAAGACGAACCGGAAACCCCTCGCTGGTTAGACGATCTTCGCCCCGGCGCGGAAGGTGAGGGTTTTTTCGAAAAGAACCTTAGGCATTCATTGATGTTTATCAAGCGACCAACGGACAGGTTGTTGGTGACGTTTGATAACCTGTCCAACGTGAATGACGACTCTGTATTGCGTGAGCCCTGGGCCTTTAAGTTCGCGCAGGATGGCGGGTTTAGCCACTTGGGCGTCATGGCGCATGTCAGCGATTGGTACCGTGATGCAGACTTGATCGCGCGCTTCAAGGCGTTGGCCGAGGCCGGGTTCTTTGACGGGTATGCACGGGTTGTCTTTGCTGGTGTGTCTATGGGTGGTTACGCATCGCTGGTGTTTTCGTCCTTGGTGCCGGGGGCCCATG
This sequence comes from Roseovarius aestuarii, assembly GCA_027214255.1. Taxonomy (GTDB): domain Bacteria; phylum Pseudomonadota; class Alphaproteobacteria; order Rhodobacterales; family Rhodobacteraceae; genus Roseovarius; species Roseovarius aestuarii_A. Next base: position 8,355 of record JAPWHL010000013.1, on the reverse strand, counting down.
TTGTGGCGATCAATCCGCAAACGACGCTCGATCCTGATCTGGTGCCGTGGGAAACTCGGTATGAAAATGGTCGCCGACAGGATTGGACCTTGCCTTTGGGTGACGGGGCCGCGCTGACCAAGGGTGCGGGCCGGATCAATGTATTTTATGATCCTTATCATGCGCTGGATCAAAAGCATGTCGAGCGTTTTGAAGGCGCCAACATCCGGATTTTCAAATGCTGGTTCTCTAGCCATAAGACGGCGGTGTTTCTGCGTAAAATCGACGCTTTGAAACCGATCATGACGCATGCGATCATGGACGAGTTGACCGAGCAGGATTTTTACCGCTTGTATCGCGGGCGGCGCAATTTACCGTGGTATCGTGGATCTTTGTCCAATTATTTTCGTGAGAAGGGTCGTGAAGACTACGCCGAAGCCTTTGACAAGGCATTTCGCCGTAGGTTGCGCAGGATGAAGCGCCGGGAAGAAGAGCAGGGTGAGGCACAGGCCACCAAGATCAAAGAGGCATCCGCCCCGTCGCCAGAAGCGATGGCAGATATCGCTGCCCAGCCCAAGATCAAAGCCAAGGCGCGCGCTAAGGCCGAGCCGACGAACGCACCAATTGCGAAAATTTGCGCGCCCAAGAATGCAGGTGGCAAAGCGCCGACCAAGCAAGGTCCGGGTAGCCGGGTGATCGTGACCACCATGAAGAATGAAGGCCCGTTCATGTTGGAATGGGTCGCCTATAACCGTTCAATCGGGTTTACCGATTTCCTGATTTATACCAATGATTGCGATGACGGGACTGACCTAATCGCGCAGCGTCTGGATGCCATGGGTTTGGCGCAACATCGTCAAAATCCGTTCAAACCGGGCGGTAGCCCTCAGCGGTCCGCCCTGCGGGATGCGCGTAATCAGGAAGTTGTACAAAAGGCCGATTGGTTGATCTGTGCCGATTGCGACGAATTTTTGAACATCCGTGTGGGCAAGGGGCGGCTGGACGATCTGTTTGCCGCAGTTGGGGATGCGGATGCGATTTCCGCCTGCTGGAAACTGTTCGGGAACAGTGGCCAGATCGCCTATCAAGACAAGCCGGTGATTGAGCAATTCGATCATGGATGCGGCGAGAATGAGTACCCGAATTACCGTGCATTGGGCATGAAAACGCTGGTGCGCAATAATGAACGATTTGAGCGGTTGCGCATCCACCGGCCCGCCTTTCACCTGGATCAGGGCGACGTGGCCTGGGTGGACGGAGGGGGGCAACCGATGCCGGACCTTTATCTATCGCAGGGCTGGAAGGCTTATGACGGGTTCCGCCATGACTATGTGCGTCTGCATCACTATGCTGTTCGTTCGGTTGATAGTTTTCTGGTCAAGCGTGATCGCGGTCGAACCAACCATGTCGGCGATGATCAGGGCATCACGTATTGGTCCAATATGAACTATAATTCCGAGCGTGACACCTCGATCCACGCCCGCCTTCCGGGGCTGCGCAAGGAGATGGATGCGTTGTTGAAAGATCCGGAACTGGCCCGTTTGCATGCTGGCGCTATTGAATGGCATCGGGGCAAGATCGAGGGCCTGCGCAGCCGTGACGGATGGGACGCGTTTCGCGATGCCATCAAAGTGATCAACGCCGCGCCCGAGCTACAAGAGGGCTGACATCATGGCCAAGGAACCACCTAACGTGGTGGTGCATGGTGGCGTGCACAAGACGGCAACCAGCCACATACAATCTATCCTGCAACGCAATGCCGGACGGATGCGCAAAAGCGGCGTCTACTATGTGCATCACCGCGATACGCGCAAGGAATACACGTTTCCTACGCAATTGAACGGTTATGAAAAGCTGGGCCTGAATTACAAGACCAAGATATCCGACGAAAAACTGGCGAAGATGGCCAAGTCATTTTTTCAAGGCATTGGCGCGGGCCCGGGTGAGCGGATTGTGCTGTCGGATGAAAATATGCCGGGTCATAGCGGGCACTGTGTGCGCTCGGGTTTGCTCTATGGTCGGCGTAAAACGTTGATTCCGATTTTTGCGCAGAACATTCCCTATCCCGTAACCGAGGTGCATATCGCGGTCCGCAATTATGCGGACTTTTTTGCCTCCACGTTTATTGAGTTTTTGCGGTCTGCTTCGGGTGAAAATGTTATCAAAGAGGCGCAAATGAAGCGCGCCGTTTTGTCGAATTTGCCTAGTTGGACGGGGTTTATCGATCTGGTGCTCAGCTGCTTTCCCGATGCGCATATGACTATTTGGCGACACGAGGATTTTCGCGCGCTTTCGAATACGGTGATCGGTAACCTATGTGGGCCGGCGATTGACCCCTCGACGCTGGTTGCGCCCAAGCGCGGGCGCGGGCGGCCGTCGGCCAGCCATCGTGCTGTGCAGGAGCTTTTGATCGAGATCGAGCGCCACGGCGGCGATGCGGCGCTAGCGCGTCGCGTGGAAATTCAGGAGGCCTATCCCAGAGGCCCTGAGTATCCGGGCTATGATCCGTGGAGCGAATCCGAGAGGGCTCACCTGACCCGCACCTATGAAAAGGACGTTGCCGAGATTGGGTTGCGCAAGCGAGTTACGCTGCTGCGCCCATGAGCGCGCTGCCCAGCACGGATTGCGCTAGCGGGTCCGCCTCCAGCGTCATGTCGGTGTATTCAGAGCGGTCGTAATGCCAGCTTTCCGAGATCATCCTACAATGGAAAAAGCCATAGCCCTCCTGCTCTTGATCAGGCAGGCCCTTGATGCCGTGGGTGCGCCAGGCTTTGCCCTGTTGCGGCCCGTCTGGCACGATGCACCACTTGGGGTACACCTCATCCTCCTCGCCCGCGCCGCGCAACGTGTGCGAGGCATGCAATAATGGTGCGCCGGGTTCGGGATAGCGCCAGCTGCCGGGTAGGGTGAGGAATCCGGCCTTGCTGTTGGCGGCGGCCTCGAACACGGTGGTGCCCTTGGGGCTATAAGCCATTTCATCGATATCCATGTTCAACACGCCCGTTGCCTTCAGTAAAAAGCGCAAGCGGGTGATCTCGAAAACGCCGAATTGCAAGTAGCGGGCGCTGGTCAATTCGCGGCCAAGGCCAATGGGTCCATATTGGAACGGCGCAGAAACCACGTTGAACGCCTTCAGCCCGCTGACCTGGTCCAACACCTCGGCCAGCGCGTCATTGCCGTAATGGTCCGACGCGTTGTCATAGAGAACGATGGCTTCAACGCCCTGGGTTTCCACATGAAACCGCGCCCAGTCGCGCACCCAGTCCAGCGTGTTGTTGCGCGTCAGCGTAAACATAGCGCGCAGGCCCGCATAGCGCTGCAACTGTGAGGGGCCGATCGCGACGTTGAAGCATATCTGCGGATGCGTAATGCCAAGCACGCGCGGATCCTCCACGGGCGCCGTGATCTCGATTAATGAGGCGCGTCGTGACTGGCTGATCTCGTTCATCGTGGCGGCGGTGCCATCCAGCGTTATCTGCGCGGATTTCAGGAAGCGGCGAAAGCTCCGCTTGACCGGGGGGCCAACGGCATAGACGGTGCCCGGCACGGCCGATTGAAAGACATCATAGAACAGGGTGTTGTCATCAAAGGCGCTGCGCGGCTTGTTATCCCAATTGTCATATCCACCCGGCTTTTCGCGCCGCACGGACCGTGATGGCATGACGCAAAAGGAAAGCGGTGTGATTGGTTGACTGTCCATGTAGTCCCCATCTGTTTGCGGGTGTCAAAGCGTTTGGCCGCGCATCCGATCGGGCGACATGGCGCAACAACGCGCGCCATCCGGTGTGCCTTGGGTGCGTTTCCTGATTGCAGGGCGACACATCTGGCTCGGATGTTAGTCAAAAATGTGGCTTGGGTGAATCACTTTTGTGTAGACTTGCTGAAATAATTGCATGGCGACACGCCTTGGCGGCGATCTTGATTGCGCGCTTATCGGCGACTGGTTATCGTTAATGCAGCAAAGACCCGAAAAACGGGCGCGCACGAGGCATATATAGGCAAGCGGGGGCAGTCCCACCTTATGAGTAAATTACATCACATCGCGATGCTGTGGGTCGAAGGACCTCTCAGCTATGTTGAACAGTTGTGTGTTCAGTCGTTTCTGGACGCGGGTCACGACGTGACCTTGTATCACTATGGTCCGGTCCAGAATGTGCCTGAAGGGGCCGCCGTGGTGCATGGTGATGCCGTCCTGAAACGCGACGAATTCATCCAGCATGGCCGCACAGGATCATTGGCATTGTTTTCGGATGTGTTCCGCTATCATCTTTTAACGGATGCTGCGCGCCCCACCATCTGGGCCGATACGGACGCATATTGCGTTAAACCCTTCGTCACCGAAACAGGCCACTACTATGGCTGGGAAAGCGAAAGCCACATAAATGGTGGTGTTTTGGGCTTGCCACCAGAAAGCCCGGCTTTGGCTGGGTTGCTGGCAATGACGCGTGATGAATATAGTATTCCGGAATGGTACAGCGACAGCGCAAAGGCCAAGCTGCAGGCCAAGGCCGATGCGGGAACGCCGGTTCATTGTAGTGAACTGCCCTGGGGTGTCTGGGGGCCGCAGGCCGTGACGCATTATGTCCACAAAACTGGTGAGGACAAATACGCCTTCCCGCAGGAGGTTTTGTATCCAATTCCATTTGAAAAGCGTCGTCGCATGATCAAGGCCGGTCGCCGCGCCTCGGCTGAGGCGTATCTGACCGAAAACACCACGTCTATTCATCTTTATGGTCGTCGGGTCCGCGAGTTTCTAGCGAGCCTGCCGGGCGGCCTGCCGGAAGAGGGCGGATTAATCGACCACCTGCTGAAAAAGCACGGCATTGACCCGCACGCTGCGCCGGTCAAATCCAAGAAAAACCCAGAAGCCGTAGAATAAGGCCCGATACATCGGGCATCCAAGCTGACAGCAGGGGATGACAAGGCGATGACAACCAAGCAAATCAACCTGACAGATCTGGCCGATCAATACGGCTCGGACAAAGGCTCGACCAAGCACCGATATACAGAACTGTATCATATGTTGTTCCACCCCTACCGGAATCGCAAGATCACGTTTTTGGAAATGGGTCTTTTGATTGGGGGCCCCGAGCACGGAATTGATAAGGACCGCAAGACAACCGATCTGCCATCAATCCGTATGTGGCTGGAGTATTTTCCAAAGGCGAACATTCACGGATTGGATGTTTCAGACTTTTCATGGTTCAAGGATGATCGGTTTACCTTTCATCGCTGCGATATGGATGACCGGGCGCAGATCGCGGCGGTGGCGGCAGATATTCCAACGCCGGATATCGTGATCGACGACGCCAGCCACGCCAGCCACCATCAGCAAAATGCGTTTCTTGAGATTTTCCCCAAACTGGCGTCGGGTGGGTTGTATGTGATTGAGGATCTACGTTGGCAACCACCCCCATATGAAATAGACGGTATCACCAAGACCGCAGATTTGCTGCGCTCGTTTATCGATAACCGCACGTTCGAGCACTCTGACGCGGCAATAGCCGAAGGGTTCAACGCGCTTATCCCCGATATTTCCGCCTGTATCGTGCACCCGGCGAAGTTTCAAAAGAAGCGTCGCGATCAGGTTGCGGTGATTCACAAACGTTAAGGCGATGACCTTGATAGGGTGGCTGTGCTTTTGAAAGCGGGGCCACCCACGCCCCTGCCTCCGGGCCCTCCCCAAAAAAAACTACCGGTTCTTGATGAATGCGCTGCGTGGGAACATCATCGCGATACATTGGGGTTTTAGATTGCTTGACTTAGTACAAAGCGCCCCGGCGCGGTCCGTTAGATGCTTGGCGTAAAAGTCCGGAGAACCGATCGTCAGGACAGTGGCGATGCCAAATCCCTAATCGCGATCCTTTGTACGGCCCTGCCTTGAAGCTGGACGGAATTCCACGCAGTGTGCTTGGTCATTGAATAGGTCAGCAACAGGGGCGATGTGCGATGGATTGGGTTATGCCACTTATACAAGTGATGGTACTGCTGTTTGTTATGGCATTGGGCGTGGCGTTTCTAATCGTGATCGCTTTCTTCATTATAGACCGTAGCCAAACTGGCGATGCCATCCGGCGTAATTATCCTGTGATCGGGCGATTTCGAGGGTTCTTTACAGAACTGGGCGAGTTTTTCCGTCAGTACTTTTTCGCGATGGATCGCGAGGAGATGCCGTTTAACCGGGCTCAGCGCGATTGGGTGAAACACGCGGCGCACGGTGGCAATAATACAGTGGCCTTTGGAAGCACTCGAAATCTGGCGATACCCGGTACAGCAATCTTTGTGCCGGCCGCCTTTCCCCCGCTGAATGATCAGTTTGCGACGACGGAACCGATGGTGATCGGGGCCCAAGCCGATACACCTTATACCGCCAAATCAATTTTCAACATTTCCGGAATGAGTTTTGGAGCTATTTCGCGCCCTGCTGTCGAGGCGCTAAGCCGGGGTGCGGCCAAGGCGGGGATTTGGTTGAATACGGGGGAGGGTGGTTTGTCGCCTTATCACCTGAGTGGCGGATGCGACATTGTCTTTCAGATCGGGACCGCCAAGTATGGCGTTCGCGACGCAGAAGGCCATTTAAGTGATGACCGCTTGCGAGAGATCGCTGCGCATCCTCAGGTAGTGATGTTCGAGCTAAAGCTGGCCCAAGGGGCCAAGCCCGGCAAGGGCGGTATTCTGCCCGGTGAAAAGGTAACGCCGGAAATCGCCGAGATTCGCGGGATCGGTGTTGGGCAGGACAGCATCTCGCCCAATCGGCACCTAGATGTGAATGATTTCGACGAACTGCTGAATATACTGACCCATATTCGCAAGGTGACGGGTAAACCTGTGGGGATCAAAACGGTATTGGGGGCCAGCAGTGGATGGGCGCCTTTGTTTGATTTGATAAATCAACGTGGCCCTGAATGCGCGCCGGATTTCATTACGGTAGATGGCGGCGAGGGCGGCACAGGTGCATCGCCGATGCCATTGATCGATTTGGTGGGTATGTCGCTGCGTGATGCCCTGCCCCGGATGGTGGATCTGCGTGATCGGCATGGGTTGAAGGATCGGATTCGGATTATTGCCAGTGGCAAACTGGTCAATCCCAGCGATGTCGCGTGGGCTATATGTGCAGGTGCGGATATTGTGACCTCGGCGCGTGGGTTCATGTTCAGCCTTGGCTGCATTCAGGCGTTGAAATGTAATCGCAACACGTGCCCCACCGGAATCACCACCCATGACGCGCGGTTGCAAAAAGGTCTGGTGGTCGAGGACAAGTTTGAGAAGGTGGCGCATTACGCCAAATCCATCATCAAAGAGGTGGAGACCATTGCTCATTCTGTTGGGGTTGCCGAGCCGCGCCAGATGCGGCGGCGACATGTGCGGATCGTGCAGGCCGATGGCAGCTCGGTTCCGATGAACAAGATTCGGCCCAGCCATCAAGTGTCGCCAGAGACATAATACTGTACATGCGCAGAGGCCCGGTCGGGATTGTCCGGGCCTCACCATATATATATCGAAAAGACCGGGTAAATCCAAAGGGTGGCTAGCCCACTGTTTTGCGGGGTGCGAAATGCCCCTGACGCACTGCCGCGCCGCGCTGCACTTGTTTGCGTTCAGGCTCTCCGAAATTACGGCAAACTCACTCCTATATATAGAGAGACCGATTCACCGGGATTTCGGGCCGTGGATTCGGCCCCATGGGGCTTGTGCTACGGGGCGCATTGACCACCATCTACGAAGAGCAAATCTGGGGGCTGCATATAACGGTGCTCCATAAGGATGCTCGGATCAGACTTGCACGGGGGTGATTCAGGGTGGTTGCCAAAATGAACCCCGAAGATTCCCTGACCGGAGGCCAGCACAGCCGAATCCTTGGAGTCAATTTTCAGGGTTCCCATAGAATCGAGGGTGTGTGGGCCATGAGAACACCCGCATCCGGCGTCAGTCGCCCGACTCGCGAAGAATCACGCAGTGGTTTCCGGCCACCGTCGAGGGGGATTCGAGGAATCCGGGAAGATTCTTGGGTGAGTCTGTGGATAAAATCAAGGCGGACGTAGAAAACGGCCGTTAAACCGAGGGCAGAGCCGATACAAAGTTGCGCAGAAACCGATTTTGAAGAAGTTTTCGATACGTAACCCCCTCACAATCAAGGAAAATCGGGAGAAATGCAAAAAACGTAACCGTTGCGTAAAAAAGGGGTTGCGGGTCCCCCAATCAAACTCTAGAACCCCCTTCAACGGCAACGCAGACACGCAGCGCCGGACGCCAAACGGACCAGACGGCAGCAGCCAAGACGGTCAGGAAGGCAAACGAATTTAGGGGTTGAAGAGGCGGGTTGCGCTTGATAGTTAAGCGCTTCCGGTTGATTTTGTCTCGGGTCTACGGATCCAA
>JAPWHL010000012.1 GCA_027214255.1 Roseovarius aestuarii | reverse complement strand
CACAATGGCGCAGCTTGCGAACGACATCGACATCGTTTGATGAAAACAGCCCCCGCAGGTCCTGACCTGCGGGGAGCCTAAAAGCCATCTGCCAAACAAATGTCTCGCCCCCGGTGGCGGGGCATTTTGGGGGTCACTTTGTGATCTTGGGTTGTTTGATGCGGTCTTTTACCTGCATTTTGCCACGTAGTGCCGAATGTTGTCAGCTGGCTTGATCGGGAAGACGCGGCAACAGCGATTGGGCTGCCAACAGAAGGTCCTGCTCCATAGCTTGTCGGGCGTGTGTGGCGTTTCCGGCAATGATGGCATTGTATATATCAAGATGTTTGTCATTGGCATGATCGCGGTAGTGATCATCGTCAAAGAGGCCGTTAAAGACCGGCCCGACCTTAAGCCACATGTCCTGAATCAGGCGCAATAGCTCGGGATTGCCGGATTTTTCATAAACTAGGAAATGAAACTCGCGGTTTAGCTTCATATAGCTGCGCGCGTCGAAAGAAGTCGTCGTTTCGGCAATGCGTTCAAGCAATCTTGCCATGCGCACCTTGTCGGCTTTGGTCAGTTGCGGTGTGGCGAGCTGGGTTGCCAGACCTTCCAGTGCGGCACGGATTGGAAACAGCTCGCGAAATCGATTTTGGGTCATTGCGGGTACGACAATGGAACGGTTCGGGAGAGCCACCAACAGGCGTTCGGCGACCAGTCTTTGCAAGGCCTCGCGTATTGGCGTCGCCGAAATGCCATAGCTCTCGGCCAAGCTGCGAATGACCAGCGGTTGCATTGGGGCGAAAAGGCCAGTGATCAACCCTTTTCTGATCTCTCCATAGGCGCGGTCGCTGAGCGACTGGTGTTCGATTTTGGTCATGCGGCTGTTCCAATAGATGCCTGTTCTGATCGTCAGGGCAGCCCTGAGTGGCAGCGCCATTCGGCGATGTGTTTGCAGCGGTCAATCGCGTTGACGCAAAATCATATATCATATACCAAAATAACCTAGAAGCCAAAACGGCAGTTGGTATCTCTTCCCCTGATTGCTGAAGCGCATATTTCTGGATCTGTGGCATGACGCATGAGGGTTTGCTGTTTTATCCGTGCGGCGACAGGGCCGATGCGAACGGCATCGTCTTGAAGGCTGACTTTGAAACCAACCTTCGGGAACTGCGCGGCAGGAATGGATGCCTAGTACAAGGCGTTTCAATGTCTGGCCCGTCCGATGCACGGCCTTTTCGACAACCGAATCTGCAGGTTGTGCGCAATTCAAAAACAGCGGCATTCCAATGCCAGATGATCGATCCCGCGCCGGGCTGTGCGCCCGAGACCAAAGCGGGTGTGGCGGCCACATACCGAGGGGGGTTGACCCGTGTCTAAGGTTTCTAACCATGCGAGCGAGGCCATCACCGATGTGCTTGCCAGCGCGGCGCCAGAGGTCTCACAAGGCCAAGCAGAAGACATCGCAGCCAAGTATTTTGGTGTGAAGGGCGCAGCCCGAAACCTGGCAAGCGAGCGCGATACAAACTATTATGTGCGCACGGCCGAAGGGCGGGGATATGCGCTTAAATTCGCAAACCCGGCAGAGCCGCCCGAGAACACCAATTTCCAGACCGAGGCACTGCTTTATCTAGAGAAAATCGATCCGTCATTGCCCGTGCCCAAGGTTGTCGGGGGAATTGACGGGGCCCATGAACGCACGCTGACATTGTCGGATGGGCGCAAAAGTGTTGTGCGGCTTTTGACGTGGGTCGAAGGCGAACAGGTGGCCAACGTCGGCGTATCCGGCGCGCTTAGGCGTGATATCGGGGTGTCTTTGGCGCGACTTGGTTCTGCCCTATCCGGGTTTGATCATCCCGCAGCGGCACATGATATTCTGTGGGATATCAAAAATGCGCTTCGTCTTAGAGACAAGGTTGTCGAGGTGCCCGGACAGGACCTGCGCGCGCAGGTCGGCGCGGAACTGGACAATTTCGAAGCGAATGTTGCGCCGCGCCTGCCGTTTGTACGCCAGCAGGTCATTCATAACGATCTCAACCACTATAACGTGGTCGTTCATCCAGATTCGCCCGAACAGGTTGCCGGCATCCTGGATTTTGGTGACATGGTAAAAACGGCTCTGGTCATAGATGTCGCGGTTGCCGCGTCCTATCTGACCTCACTGCCCGACAATGCGTTGGATTGCGTCACGGATGTTGTGAGCGCCTATCATGCGGTTACCCCCCTGACGCGGCCAGAAGTCGAGCTGGTGCGCGATTTGATCGTGGCGCGTCTGGTTACCTCCATTTGCATCACGAACTGGCGCGCATCGCGCTATGCCGAAAATGCCGATTACATCCTGCGCAACAACGGGCCGGCGCGGTTGGGGATGGCCAATTTTGCCAGCCTCCCGCGTGACATGGTGACTGAGCATTTGTTGCGCGCCTGCCATATGGAGTGAACGATGAGCACTGAAACCGGAATGGTTAACGCCTATGTTGAAGGCAGCGTTGAGCTAAACCCTGAAGAGCATGAAATGATCCAACGTCGCAAGGCGTTGATGGGTCCTGCATATCGTTTGATGTACGAACGCCCGCTGCATCTTGTGCGGGGCGAAGGCCTGTGGCTCTATGACTCTTCCGGGCAGGCGTATATGGACGCCTATAACAACGTCACATCGATCGGGCACTGTCACCCCGCTATCGTCGAGGCGATCAGTCGTCAGCTTGGCACGCTTGCGACGAACACCCGATACCTTCATGCCACTGTGCTGGAGTATGCCGAACGCCTGCTGGCCACGATGCCCAGTGATGTCGGTCATTTCATGTTCACATGCACCGGGTCTGACGCCAATGATCTGGCCGTGCGTATCGCGCAATCCTACACAGGCGGCACGGGTATCATCGTGACCGAAACGGCCTATCACGGGATCACCCAAGCTGTCTCGAGCTTCTCACCGTCATTGGGGGGGAATGTTCCGCTAGGGCCGAACGTGCGCTGTGTGCCAGCCCCGGATGCGTGGCGCAATGACGGCGATGTCGCCGCGACATTCACCGCCGATGTGACTGCGGCCATCCACGATCTTGAACGTCACGGAATAAAACCAGCAATTTTCATTTGCGATGCTGTCTTTGCCAGCGACGGCGTTTTTTCGCATCCGCATGGGGTGATCAAGGGGGCGGTTGATGCCATACACGCCGCAGGCGGGCTTTACATAGCAGACGAAGTGCAGTCGGGCTTTGGGCGGACCGGGGACGCGCTTTGGGGCTTCGAGCGGCACGGTGTCACGCCTGATCTGGTGACGATGGGCAAGCCGATGGGCAACGGGTATCCCGTGGCTGGCGTCGCCGCCAGACCAGAGGTGGCCGAAGAGTTCGGTCGCAAGGCGCGCTATTTTAACACGTTTGGCGGTAACACGGTCGCGGCGACAGCCGCGCTGGCCGTTCTGGAAACGATCCAGTCCGAAGGGCTGACGGAAAATGCGCGCGACATTGGCGAGTATTTTAAGGACGGGATTTCCCGTCTTGCCGATACCCACGGCTGTCTCGGAGAAGTGCGCGGGGCAGGGTTGTTTATCGGCGTTGATATTGTCACCGAGCGTGGGGCAAAGACGCCCGATGCCGGAAAAACCACGCGTATCGTCAACGGCATGCGCGACGAGTGTATCCTGATTTCAGCCTGCGCCAAGGCGGCCAACGTTCTGAAAATCCGCCCTCCGCTGATCTTTAACCGCGAGAATGCGGATCAATTCGTTCAGGCGCTAGACAGCGTGCTGAAGCGGGTCGGCTGACTGTAGAAGAATGCTTTGGCAGCGATCCGATCGCCTGCTCTCAAGGGGGCACAAACGCAGGCCTGCTGTTGTCGCCATTGCGTAAGCCCAGAGGCGGTTCGTGCCGTTCGTGTGGCGCGCGACCTTGGGCTGCACTACCGTTCTCGTGCCGCAGTCCATACAGCGCGCCCCACGACAGCGGCCGCGACAATTACGATCAGAACCACCGATATGGCTGCGATGGCGGGGTCGATGTTGTCACGCAGTCCCTGCCACATCAGGCGGGGGAGGGTGACAGCCTCGACCGAGGTGATGAATATCGTAACGGCGATTTCCTCCCACGACAGCACGAAGGTGAGGAAGAACGATGCGATCACCCCGAACTTGATGTTGGGCAGGATCACACGAAAAACGCGGGCTCCAAGGCCGGCGCCCATGGCGCGCGCTGCCATGTCCATCCGCCGGTCGACTCGCGCCAGAGACACCGAGACCAGCACGACGGCAAAGGGCAGGATCATCACTGTATGGGCCAGAACCACGCCCAGCATGGTGTCATAGGCCACGATGTCATTATAGCCTGCGAGCGTGATCAGAAAGAAATACAGCGTTAGCGCCGACACCACCGGCGGAGCGACCATCGGCAACAGGGCAATCCCCATCAAAAGACCGGCAAAGCGAGGCCGGAACATCCAGATGCCCAGACTGAAAAACGTGGCCAGTGCCGTGGCCAAGCCCGCCGACAGAACGCCAATGCGCAGGGACAGCCAGATCCCGACAATCCAATCGCGATCTTCGATCAAAGTCCGGTAGTGACGCAACGACAGCTCACCATCGGGCAGGGACAGGAACCGCTTGGGCGTGAATGACACCGGCACGACCGCCAGCAGCGGCAGCAGCATGAATATACCGATCAGAATTGCAACAAATGTTGCCAGCCGGCCGGGGCGCAGGTGTATCATTTTGCGTCCTTCGGGCTGAGTTGTTTCAAAAGCAGAGCAAGGAGCGCCGAGATCGCGACCATCAGGATCACGCTGACTGCCGCGGCCAGCCCCCAATCGGGTGATTGAAAGATGCGCAGATAGATTAGTTCTGCCACCATCACGCTGCGCCCACCGCCAAGAATGGCCGGGGTGATGAAAAATCCGATGGCAAAGACAAACACAAGCAATGCCGCACCCATGATGCCCGTCGCCGTCATCGGCACGAATACACGCGTAAAGATGCGCGTGCGGCTGGCACCCATGCCGCGTGCAGCCATCAGCACCCGTTCGTCCACGCTGCGCATGGCCGACGCGATGGGAAAGACTGCGAATGGGATCATGAAATGGGCCATGCCGACAATCACGCCAAACTCGTTACGCACCAGACGCAAGGGATCGTCAATGATCCCCAACCCTTCAAGCCAACTGTTGAGCAGGCCGCGGCTGGACAAAAGTGCCAGCCATCCAAAGGCGCGGGTCAGCACCGAAATCCAGAAAGGGATGAGGATGCAAAGCTCGGTCAGGGTGCGCACCAATGGAGAGCCCCGTACCCAGAGCAGCGCCAACATATACCCCATCGTAACCGAGATGACCGTCACGATCGCGCAGATCCGCAAGGTGCGCCAGAACACGGACAGGATCAATGGATCACTGAGCGCGGCCGAATAGTTCTGCACCCCCGGCTCGGGGAGGGTGACACTCCAGCCGACGACGCCCGCAAAGGGCAGCACATAGGCCAGCCCGAGAAACATCAGCAGCGGTGCCAGCAGGATCATGGGGCGCAGAAAGGGGCGGATACGGAGCATGGTTATCCCGTCACAGTGATAATGGGCCGCTCCCGGCACATAGGCCGGGAACGGAAAACGCGCATCAGGCCGATACGATACCTAGGTATTCGTCCAGCGCGGCACCGTAGTTTTCTTCGTACCACGCCACGTCGAGCGGCACTTGAACGGCAAAGTTGTCTGGCGAGACCGGGTTGTAGCGGCGCTTGTCCTCGGGGATCAAATCGTCGGCCGCTGGGTTTGCCGGGCCTTGTGTCAGCATCTCAAACATCACCAGTTGTTTTTGCGGGTCTTGTGCCGAGGCGATAAATTTCATCGCGGCCTCAGCCCCGCCGGGGTTGCCCTTGATCACCGCCATCGCACCGGGTGACAGGACGCCATCTTGCCAAATAAAGCTGACGTCACCCTCGGTGTCCTCTTCCAAAAGACGTGCACGGGTGGACCAAATCAGCGCCATCGACGCCTCTCCGTCCATCATCAAAGCCTGACTTTCCGCGCCGTTGCCCCAGAAGCTGATCACATGCTCCTTAAAGCTTTTCAGCTTTTCATGGGCGCGCGCGATATCCAACGGATAAAGATCGGCCTGCGCCACGCCGTCTCCCATCAACAGCGCCTCCCACATGCCAGCGCCCCATTTATACATAGAGCGTTTGCCGGGGAACTTGTCGGTATCAAAAAAATCCGCCATGGAGGTGGGGGGATTATCGCCAAATTTTGTGGCATCATAGGCGATAATATAGCTGAAGAAATAGGTCGAGGCGGCGTATTCCCAGCCAAAGCCCTCGCGCATCTTTGACTTGTCGACGACGGAATAGTCGATTGGTTCTATCATGCCTTTCTTGCCCAAGGCTTCGGCTGAAAATGCGTCCGCATCAACGATGTCCCAAGTGGGCTTTCCGCTTTCATACTGGGCCTGAATCGAGCCTTCGGTCGGGCCGGCGCCATCCTGCCGAACGCGGATGCCTGTTTCGGCTTCGAAAGGTTTGCCATAGGCGTCGTCATAGGCGTCAACCGCATCGCCGCCCCAGCTGACAAAGACGATCTGGCCATCGGCGGCCAGAACCGGCGCACCGCGCGTGGCCAATGCGGTCGCCCCCAGAAGGGCTGCACCCAATTGGGTAAACTTGCGGCGGCTGATCTTTCCCGCGCGGGCCTTTTCGGCCAGTAGTTCAAGTTGGTCGTCGGTAAATGTATCGGTCGGCTTCATTGGTATTCTCCCTTATCGTTGGTCGCCATTACAGAAGGAACCCTTTCTGCTCGGGCCAGCTGGCCCAAATATCGCTGCCCGGGGCGATTCCGGGCGGCAGATCGTCGGTCGGGTGTGTCAAAGTGATCGCTGTCCCGTCGGGGCCGGTCAGATCAATCCGTGTGTCTGCGCCAAGATAGGTCAAATCGATCACAGTGGCTGGAATGGCGTTGCCGCTGTCCGGCGCGCTGTGCCCAAGACGCATGTACTCCGGGCGGATCGCAAGCGTATGACCGTCTTCGTGCCCTGGCGCGCGCAGGGTGCGCCCACCAAACTGACCGGTCAGCATCTCGCCATCACGCGTCGGATTACTGAGTGGCAAAAGGTTGATGTCACCTAGGAACTCGGCAACAAAACGGTTCTCGGGGCGCTCATATACTTCGCGGGGCGGAGCAAGTTGCTGAAGCTTGCCTGCCTCGAAAATGGCAACGCGCGATGAGAGCGCCAGAGCCTCGGACTGATCATGGGTAACGAAAACAAATGTTGTGCCTGTCTCGCGGTGCAAACGGCGCACCTCGTCTTGCATCTGGCCGCGCAGGTTCTTGTCCAGCGCTGAAAACGGTTCGTCCAGCAGCATGACAGGCGGTTCGCAGGCCAGCGCCCGGGCCAGAGCCACGCGTTGCTGTTGCCCGCCGGACAAAGCATTGGGGCGTTTATGCGCATGACCGCCAAGGCCGACCATCTCGATGATTTCTGCCACGCGGGCGCGGATTTGGCTGGCGCTGCGTTTTTGCAGTTGAAGCGGGAAGGCGATGTTTTGAGAGACGGTCATGTGCGGGAAAAGCGCATACCCCTGAAAGACCATGCCAAAGCCCCGCTTTTCAGCAGGAACGTCTGTCATGGGGGCACCGTCAAGCGTCATGGTGCCGCGCGTCGGAATCTCGAACCCGGCCAGAAGCATCAGAAAAGTCGTTTTGCCTGATCCCGAAGGGCCAAGCAGCGTCAGGAACTCGCCCCGCCCGATGGTCAGCGATATGCTGTCGAGGGCGGTAAAACTGCCGAAATCCTTGCCGATGCTTGAGACGCCTATTTCTGCGGCGCGGGTGTTGGTTGTCATTTAGCACTCCCTTTACAGCTCGAAGCGTAGAGGCGGGCGGCGCACCCGCGCAAACGAATTGTTTTATCTCAATCGGCAAATGAAATTTGCCAACGGCGCGTATCTATCGTGTGCGGGCCGAAAGCGCGGCCTGAATCCAGTTGCGAAATGCGCGGGCCGGTTCCAGCGGTTCTTTTTGCGGTGGTATGCCCAAAAAATATGCGTTCTGCGATTGGATCACAACATCGGTCGCGCGCATCAACTGGCCCGATTCCATCGCGCTATTGCAGATAAAGACATCGCCCATCGACACGCCCTGTCCTGCGATTGTGGCGGCATAGACAAGGTTCATATCCGCAAAAACCGGCCCTTTGGATGCTGCGCGCGGCGGAAGACCTGCTGCCTGCATCCAGCGGCGCCAATCTTCGTGATCGCCCAGATGCAGCAGGTCAGCGCGCAGGATATCCTCGCACCGTTTCAGGCCGCCCAGACGGTTGGCCAAAACGGGACTGAGCAACGGTACAAAATCCACCTCGCGCAAAAGCTCTACGTCGACGTTGCGCATCGTGCCATCCCCAAAAGCGATAAACAGATCCGCGTCGGGATTGCTAACATCATCAAGGCGGCGGGGGGTAACGATGCGCAGCTCTACATCCGGGCAGATTGCGCGAAATTCTGCGATGCGTGGGGCCAGCCAGAACGCGGCGAAACCGGGCGTGCAACTGACTGTCAGCCTGCCAGACAGGCCGTGGCCGGCATTGCGTGCGGCTGATCCGGCAATAGCCGACAGCGCGCCGCGCACATCGGCGGCATAGGCGCGCCCGCGCGGTGTCAGCTCGATCCGCGTGCCGACACGATTGAACAGCGCAAAGCCTAGGTCGCGTTCCAGCAGGCGCAATTGATGGCTGACGGCACTGCGCGTCAGGTTCAGTTCATCCGCCGCGGCCCAGACGGTGCCATGCCGCGCAAAACACTCGAGCGCGCGTAACGCCTGAGTCGAGGGGATGCGGGACATGGCGCGGCTCCGTTTTGATTGGCTGCGTGTAAGTTAGGTGAGTAAATTTTGCCAATGCAAGGAAAAGGTTTCACTATGATGCGGCTGGTCCTGCTGGCTAACTCTGTGCAGGAGGTAACCGATGACCCTGAGTGAAGCGCAAAAACATTCGTTGAGCACCGTCGACGCCCGCATGCCCGAACTGTCACAGTGGTGCAGCACGATCTTTGACTTTGGCGAAACGGCCTGGCGCGAATACCGATCTGCCGAGTGGTACATCAAACGGCTGCGCGCCGAAGGCTTTACCGTCGAAGAAGGCAGCGCTGGCATGCCCACTGCATTCTGTGCCGACTGGTCGAACGGCGATGGCCCGATCATTGGCATGTACGCTGAGTACGACGCGATTCCCGGGAATTGTCAGGCGGCCACCACCCACCGCGCGCCGCGTGACGGGCTGGGATATCAAGCGGGCGGACATACCGATCCGCATTCGGGGTTGGGCATCGGTGCTCTGGGCGGGCTTCTGGCGACCAAGGCCGCGATGCAAGCGTGTGGTATCAAAGGCGGGTTGCGCTTTACCGGTGAGCCTGCCGAAAAGGTGCGCGGATCCAAACCCATTCACGCCGCTGCGGGCTATTATGACGGGCTGGCGGGGATGCTGTCGTTTCATCCGTTCTATATGTTGCCGATGTGCAATACCGTGCGCTGGGACACGCATTGCGGTGCAGCCTATGCGATGATCTATCGCTTTATTTGCGACGCGCCCGAGGCGTGGGGCAGGGGCGGTGATGCACCGATCCCGCAATCGCACAGCGCTATCCGCGCCCCCGGCGCATCCGAGGCGTTGGTGCAGATGTATGCCCTTTCCAAGGCCCTACGCGAATCGATGTTGCCGCATCAGGGGGGCTGGTCCATCTCGGAGGCGATCCTGACCGCAGGGCAGGCGACGGCAGACAACCAGCCTGCCGGACTGGCCGAGGTGCAGTATATGGTGCGCGTGCCGACCGTGGAGATGGCCGAGCAGGTGACGGCCGCGTTGGACCGCAACGCCGAGGCGGTCGCGGCCATGACAGGTTGCCGGTGGGAGCGTCATTGGGTCTGTAAATCACGTCCCGGTCTGGCCAATCACGCGATGGCAAATGTCGTCTGGGATGCGCTGCAACAGGCCGGCGCGCCGGAATGGGGTGATGACGCAGTACGCGTTGCACAAGAGATTCAGGAAAATCTGGGCCAGCCTCCTATGGCAGAGCCGTTCATCGACGAAATGAGCCGTCTCATCCCCCCGCAAGAGGCCGAGGCGATCTTGCGCCGAGACCTGCCGCCCAGCCAATTGAACAGCACCAGCGACGATTACACCGACATGAGCTGGCACGCGCCGCTGGCCCGGTTTTATATCGCGCGCCCTGCGTTGAAGACGGCTGGTGCACCATATCCTAACTGGGTGATGAACGCGCTTGGCGGTATCCCCGAAACGATTGATCCGATGATCAGGACAGCCGCCCGCGTTTGCGCGATGTCGGCGCTGCGCCTGCTGGAAGACTCCACAGTCCGTGATGCCGCTATGGCCGAATTCACCGAGCGCACCGGCGGTGGCGTGGGCGGCACCAACTGGATGCCACCGCTATGTGATTACCCCCCGCCCATCCATTTCCGCTGGCCGGAATATGTAACAACCCCCCGTGGCATGGATTGGTGGATACCCTCTGCCATGCCGGATGCCTGATAGGAGACTGATATGCTCGACAAATCCCTTAGCGAATTCACCCTTCAACGCCGCAAGCGTGGCGGCGGCACCGCCCCCATGCAGAACTGGCACCTTCCCAACGAAACTGGCGCGTTAAGCCACGTTCTGCTTGGCTCGCCTGCGCATCTCAAGCATCTGTCGACATCCAGCCTGTCGTCCAAGCATCTGCGCGAGAACCCCTGCAACATTCAGGTCGCACAATCGCAGCATGCCGAGATGGTTGCCGCGTATGAGCATTTTGGCGTCAAGGTTCAGATGCACAAGCCCGAGCCGGAACTGCCGATGCAGGTCTATGCGCGCGATTCCTCTGTGATGACACCCTATGGCGCGATCATCACCGCGATGTCTCAGTGGTGGCGCCGTGGCGAAAATTATGCCGCGATCCGAACCTATGAGGAACTGGGTATCCCGATCTACGATATGGTCACGGCAGGCACCTTTGAGGGCGGAGATTTCAACGTGATCGAAGAGGGTGTTCTGCTGGTCGGATGCGGCGGCGCGCGTACCAACGAGGCAGGCGCGCGTCAGGTCGTGTCATGGTTCGAAGACGAAGGATGGGAGGTCAAGTTGGCCTTCATCGACGAATACTACGTCCATATCGACCTGATGGTCGTACCAATCGCAGAAAAGCTGACGGCGGTCTGCCTTGCCTGCACCGAGCCTTGGATCGTGGAGTGGCTGAAAGGTAAGGGGCACGACATCATCGATGTGCCGTTCCGAGATACGATGAATTTGGGCTGCAACGTCATGAGCCTTGGGAATGACAGGGTGATCGCACCAAAGGCGTCTACGGTGTTGGTAGATGCGTTGCGCGCACGCGGGTTCGAAGTGGCCGCCGTGGATACGGCCGAGATTTCGAAAACCGGCGGCGGAATTCATTGCATGGCGCAGGCGCTGAACCGGGCATGAGTGTTCCCTTGCGCTGGTCTGTGATTCAGGCTGGCGCAGGGATTAAAGGTATAGGCCGGGTTATCGTGAATTGGCCCGGCCTTCGCCGTACACAAAGGGTGATGGGAACCATGTTCTCATCGCAAAAGGATGGCTGATGGAACGCGCATCTGTTGTTCTATGATAGTACCGAAGCAAATTGATCGCGGTGCTATGACAGGTCGCGGTGGTGCGGGGGGATATCGATCTGGCTGGTTTGCGCAGCCGCGCCAATCAGTCACCATGATCAGTGCCACGACTTCAACGTTGCCGCTGCTTAAACCCCGCTAGGGCTTGTCGTGTTTCTTGCGTTGCTCAGGGCCGGACCTTGCGCCAGTCGGCTGCTTCAGCGGCATGGTTTTGGCCCTTCGAATAGCGCGATCTCAGCTTGGGCCAGATGCAGTACTTGCAAATGGCTTGGCCCGACGCATGCGCGTTGATGGGCAAAGGGCGGTCTGTCTGCTGGCGTCTTTTTAAAATGGAATTTTCGCGCTCAGATGTTAGGATTCTAGATCAACATCTTATTAACCAAGGTGGCAGCCCGTAGGGGAGTCGAACCCCTCTTTTCAGGTTGAAAACCTGACGTCCTAACCGATAGACGAACGGGCCATACCTTGGCGTGAGGCGGTTCCTAGGCAAATCTGGCGAAGTGCGCAAGGGGGTAAATGCATCTATTTGGGAAGTTTGCGTGAAATATTTGCATGACGCTGGTGCGACAGTCATCCAACCGCCGGCGCGGCGTCCTCAAGACGCAGTTGCGCGCTGGTGCGGCCTTGCCAGATATTTAGCTCTAATCGCCCGGCCAGATGGAATAATGCACCGCCATGCGCCTCCAATGCGGGGCCAAGTGGGCCGTCGAACGCGCCGAAACAGATGGCATCCATCGCAGTTCCGCCGGTTTGGGCAAAGCGCAATTTTAAATGTCGCTCGCCGACTCTTTTGGCAAACCGAATCTGTACATCGCTAAATGCATAGCGCGGGGCGGGCGCGCCTGCCCCAAAGGGGCCTGCGGCCTCAATTTTGGCAATCAGCTCTGGTGTCGCCGCCTGAGGCATCAACATCCCGTCCAGCGTCAGGTCGGCAGCGCCGCCCGTTCCGGCCCCCTGACGAGCCAACAGATGCGACAGGCGGGCCATTGCCGGCTCTAACTGATCACGCGCCACGGTCAGACCTGCGGCCATCTTGTGTCCACCGCCTTTCAGCAGCAAACCTTCCGAGGCCAGCCGTTGGATCGCGGCCCCCAGATCGACACCGGAAATTGAGCGGCCCGAGCCCTTGCCGATGTCGCCGTCAAACCCGATGACGATAGCAGGGCGGTTCGACGCCTCCTTTAGGCGGCTGGCGACAATGCCGACAACACCCGGGTGCCAGCCCTCGCTGGCGGCCCAGACCAGCGGCGCATCCAGCCCGCGTTCCTCGGCCTGCGCCATGGCGGCGGCCTGTACGCTGGCCTCGATTTCGCGGCGTTCGGTATTTAACTGATCCAGGCGCTCGGCCATGGCCAATGCGGCATTCGGGTCATCCGTGCTTAGCAGGCGCGCGCCCAGATCGGCCTGGCCGATGCGCCCGCCCGCGTTGACGCGAGGCCCCATCAGAAAACCCAAGTGATAGGCACTGGGTGCGCTATCCATACGCGCCACGTCGGCCAGCGCCACCAGACCGGGGCGTGCACGCCGCCCCATGATGCGTAGACCCTGCCGCACAAAGGCCCGGTTCACCCCGATCAACGGTGCGACATCGGCCACTGTAGCCAGCGCCACCAGATCCAGCATCGCAATCAGGTCCGGAGCTTGCTGGCTCGCGGCGCGCAATTGCCGCCCGGCTTCGACCAGCATCAAGAACACAACGCCAGCGGCGCAGAGATGCGCTAGGTCGCCGGACTCGTCCTGTCGGTTGGGGTTCACTATGGCCAACGCGTCGGGCAGGCTTTCACCACCCAAATGGTGATCAAGGATAATTACATCCGCCCCCTTGGCCGCGGCAATTGGTCCGTGGCTCAACGTACCGCAATCAACGCAGACAATCAGGTCATGGGCGGCGGCCAACATCGCCATCGCCTCGTCATTGGGGCCATAGCCCTCATCAATGCGATCCGGGACATAAAGCGTGGCTTTCAACCCCATCTGACGAAGCCAGTCGATGAGCAAGGCGGCACTGGTGCCTCCGTCAACGTCATAATCGGCAAAAATTGCGATACGTTCACGCCGGGATACCGCGCTCAGGAAACGCGTGGCGGCGGCTTCCATATCTTTGAGGCTACGCGGATCAGGCAGCAAGTCGCGCAATTGCGGTGCCAGATAGGCCTCGGCCTCCTGCGGCGGGACACCACGGCGCGCCAAGACCTGACAGACCGGAGCGGGGAGGGCTGTGGCCTGAACCATGGCTTCGGCGGCGCGTTCAATCAAGGCACCGGGCCCGACCCAGCGCCGCCCGGTCAATGATTTTGAGACGCCCAGAAACTCAGTCACGGAACGCCTCCTTTCATCTTTCTAAAAATACCTCATCACAGCATCGGCGATCTGGCGCGGCGTATCTATGACACGCCCACAACAGATCACGCGACCGGTGCGCGATAGCTCATCCGACGTACCGATCCGGTTTTTGAGCGCATCAGCACGGTCTGAGTCTCGACATAGCCGGGGCGGCGGCGCACGCCATGGGCCAGTGAGCCGTCCGTGACACCCGTGGCGGCAAAGATCACGTCGCCTGTCACCATTTCGTCGCGGCTATAGATACGGTTCAGATCGGTAATACCGGCCTTGGCGGCGCGGCCTCTTTCATCGTCGTTGCGAAAGGTCAGGCGGCCCCACATCTGCCCGCCCATGCATTTTAATGCCGAGGCGGCCAGAACGCCCTCGGGGGCCCCGCCCGATCCCATATACATGTCGATGCCGGTTGTCGCAGCGTCGGCGCAGTGAATCACTCCGGCAACATCCCCATCGGGGATCAGATAGACGGCGGCGCCGGTGGCGCGCACATCGTTGATCATCTCTTGGTGGCGGGGGCGTTCCAGAATGCAAACCGTGATCTCGGAGGGTTTACAACCCTTGGCCTTGGCCAATGCTTCGACCCGCTCGCGAGGGGACATGCCCAGATTGACGACATCCTTGGGAAAGCCCGGCCCAATGGCCAGCTTGTCCATGTAGACATCTGGTGCATGCAACAATGATCCGCGCGGGGCCATGGCGATGACGGTTAGCGCGTTTGGCATCGCCTTGGCGGTAAGGGTGGTGCCTTCCAACGGGTCCAGCGCAATATCCACGCCGGGTCCGTCGCCGTTGCCGACTTCTTCGCCGATATACAGCATCGGCGCTTCGTCGCGTTCGCCTTCGCCGATGACGACGACGCCCTTGATCGCGAGCATATTCAATTGTTCGCGCATTGCGTTGACGGCAGCTTGATCCGCTGCCTTTTCATCGCCGCGCCCGATGAGGTCGGCACAGGCCAGTGCGGCAGCCTCGGAAACGCGGGCCAGACCCAAGGACAGCACTCGGTCGTTGAAGGCATCAATTGGTGACATGGGAAATTCCTTTGGTCGGGCCGTGGGCCGCGCCTGTGGCGCAGGCTGTGAAATATGGGTGCATCGTCTGCAACGAACGGGTCAATCTGTATCGGCAGGCGTGCGCTCGCACAAGGGCAGGCGCACACCAGACTGTATCGCTTTGGGGTGGCGTGGCACTCAGACCTGCTCGATTCTCAGTGCGACGGGCGTGCCCGAGACCACCCCCAGACGCGGAATGGCTTGCAAGGCGGCGTCCAGATCGGCGCGGGTGGTCTTGTGCGTGACAATCAAAACCGGCGCGGTGGTTGCGTCATGGTCATACTGGCGCATGCGATCAATGGAGATTCCGGCCTCGCCCAGAACGGTGGCAACTTTGGCAAGCGCGCCCGGTTTGTCTTCCAGCGACAGGCGCAGGTAATAGGGCGCTGGCGTGACTGCGCGGGCGGGAGTGGCGCGTGTCAGCGTCGTAGCGGGTTTGCCAAAGACCGGCAGACGGAAACCGCGCGCAATATCCATGACGTCGCCCATGACGGCACTGGCTGTCGGGCCCATGCCTGCGCCGGGGCCACGCAACACGACCTGTTCCACCTGATCGCCTTCCAGAACGACCATGTTGGTCCCACCCTCTAACTGACCCAGTGGGCTGGAATCGGGGACCAAACAAGGCGACATGCGCTGCTCCAGACCGCGTCCGGTCATCTGGCACACCCCCAGAAGTTTGATGCGATAGCCCATGTCGGCGGCGTGGTTGATGTCCTCGATCGTAATGTTCTGGATCCCTTCCAGCTCGACCGAATCGAAATCCACCTGCGTGCCGAACGCGATCGCGGCCAGCAAGGACAGCTTGTGACCCGCGTCGATGCCGCCCACGTCCAGATTGGGGTCAGCCTCCAGAAAGCCCAGTTTGTTCGCTTCTTCAAACAGCGCATTATAGCCCAGACCCTCGGATTGCATCCGGGTCAGGATATAGTTGCAGGTGCCGTTCATCACGCCCATCACACGGGTGATTTCATTGCCTGCCAGACCTTCACTCAGGGATTTGATCACCGGGATGCCGCCCGCAACGGCCGCCTCGAAACGGATCACGCGGCCTGCGGCCTCGGCGGCCAGCGCCAGCGCGTGACCGTGATGCGCCAGCAGCGCCTTGTTGGCGGTCACCACGTCTTTGCCAGCGGCGATAGCGGCCTCTGTTGCGTCCTTTGCAGGGCCGTCATGGCCGCCCATTACCTCAACAAAGACATCCACATCATCGCGCTGCGCCAGCGCAACGGGATCGTCCTCCCATGCGTAATCCGACAGGGTGACGCCGCGATCTTTGTCCTTGGAGCGGGCAGAAACGGCAGTGATAACCACAGGGCGTCCCGCCCGTTCGGCCAGCAGAGCGGCCTTTTGGCGGACGATGCGGACCACACCAACACCAACGGTGCCCAATCCGGCGATGCCAAGGCGCAGGGGATCTGTCATGGTGTGGTCTCCAATTTAAGTGTTTTGGGCGATTTACAGGCAAAGCGCTGGGCGTGCAACGCGGGTTTTCGAACGTCTCTGGATGCCGAGGTACGTGTGCCGTCGGTGATGATGCTAATGCCCGTGACAGAATACGCGGCGGTGGCGCGGGCGTTCACCAGTTTCAGGCCAATGGCGACCTAATTTACGCCACGCGACATTCGTTGGCGGGTGGGGGAATCGATCACCGTGCCACGCAGCCTTGAGGCGCGGGTGCGCAGGCGTTGGATGCGGGCCTCCATTGCGGTCATGGACTGATCCGTCAGACGGGGCTGCGCCATTTGCGTATCCAGCGCGTCAAGAGGAACCAACTGTGGGTAGGGAGCGTCGCGCAGGGTGTCGCTGACCGTGTTGTCCAGTTGGGGAAATGGGGCGCAGGCCGTGAAGACGGTCCAAGGCAAAATGGCAATGGCAATGGCAAGCTGCGCACGCATCGGCGGCTCCGATCTGGGATTGGTCCGGTGTTGTTCCCCCTCATGCCATTCTTTAAGGGGGCGGGGCAAGCCGCGCATGGAGCGGGCGATGCGAATGGGGCAGACGGGGGCGCTGCTTTCGCGCGGAGAAAGGGACGAATGCGCACAAGCCTGTCGCATATGGGAAAGCCTCGTGATATCGGCCCCGGTCACAGTTCCTCGAACACAGTCAACGAATACACGCATCAAAGACCACATCTAGGAGAGCGCCATGAAAGTCGGATTTATTGGTTTGGGAAACGTAGGGGGCAAGCTGTCGGGCAGCCTGCTGCGCAATGGCGTCGATTTACAGGTGCATGATCTAAACCCCGATTTGGTGGCTGACTTTGTTGCCCGAGGGGCCGAGGCGGGCAATGATCCGGCCGCGATGATGCGGGCCTGCGATGCGGTCATCACCTGCCTACCAAGCGTTGCGGCAAGCGCGGCTGTGGTCGAGATGATGCTGCCCGAGATGGGGCCGGGTAAAATCTGGATGGAAATGACGACGACCGACGCCGATGAGGTCCGCCGGCTGGGCGAGGCCGTGATTGCCCGCGGTGCAGCCGCGGTGGATTGTCCGGTGTCGGGGGGCTGCCACCGCGCGGACACGGGCAACATCAGCATCTATGCGGGCTGCGATCGGCCAACCTTCGATCTGATTCTGCCACTGTTGACGATCATGGGGCGCCGGGTGCTGCATACCGGCGATCTGGGCAGCGCCAGCGTGCTGAAGGTGATGACCAACTATCTGGCCACCGCCAACCTGTTGACCCTGTGCGAGGCCCTCACCGTCATGAAAGCCAACGGGCTGGATATGGCCACCACCTATGAGGCGATCAAGATTTCGTCGGGGACGTCCTTTGTGCATGAAACAGAGAGCCAATTGATCCTATCTGGCAATCGGGATGTGAATTTCACGATGGATCTGGTGCAAAAGGACATTGGCCTGTTTCAGAAGCTGGCCGATGCGAAGTCGGTCCCGCTGGAGCTGTCGCCTCTGGTGATCGAGATCATGACCGACGGGCAAAAACGCTATGGCGTGCGTGCGCAATCTGACCAGATCATTCAGCGGTTGGAAGAGGCGACCGGCCTGAGCGTGACCGCCCCGGGGTTCCCGACCGAGTTGGTAGATGATGAGCCAGAAGAACGCGGCGCCGAGGTGCGCCCGACGCGCGGAACTTAACGGGCACGCAGATATCCCCTGTGGAATTTGGGTATTTGGACCAAGAAAAAGCAGGGGGTATCGCCCAAAGGGTCGAGCGCGCGCGCCGGTTGCGCAGGCTAAATCCGACCCGGCGGGCGCAAGGGCGCGGTTTGCCCTCGCATCATCGGGCGGATCACGGTATGCCGCCCGGCAGGGAGACATGCTATGAATGACGAGCTGTTGATGACAGTGCGGGCGTCAGGACCGCGGCGGTATTTTGGTATTGCGACGTTGATGACGCTGGGGGTTATCCTGATCTATCTGGCGGTATTTCGTCCGCCTTCTGAACTGGGGCTTCAGGTGTTTTTGATCGCCTTGGGGCTGGTTGTTTTGTGGCTGGGTGAGAAACTGCGCCGGGCGACACGTTTGGCGCTTGAGTTGACGCGCAACGAGTTGCGCTGTTCCAATGGTGAGGTTCTGGCGCGGGTTGAAGATATGCAAGCTCTGGATCGCGGTGTGTTTGCATATAAACCCTCAAACGGTTTCCTTTTGCGGCTGTCGGACAAGGGCCCGCGCCGATGGGAGCCGGGCATGTGGTGGCGCACCGGGCGTCGTCTGGGCGTTGGGGGCGTGGCGGCGGCACCACAGACCAAGGCAATGGCCGAAATGATTTCGGCGATGATCGCCGAGCGTGAAGCCTAGCGTAAAATAGCCTGCTGGCGGCTTTGTCTTTGCTCGCCACGCATTCCATCGGCCCGGCCTGTTGGCTGGTGCTGGCTGATACCTGATATCAATCGCCCGCTTGGAACCCGTTTGCCGATGTCATGTTACGGGAATACCTGAAACATCTATGTGTCCCGTGACGCGCTAGATGAGGTGTGGAGATTTGACCTGCAATATCAGGGCATTTTTCACGTGCTTGTTCACGAAGGCAATGCGTTTGAACGCAACTGCGCCCCGGACGATGGGCCCGGGGCGCAGTAAAATCTATAAAGTCATCGTCTGGTTAGGGCGCGCGGCTTAACTGTTACTCCAGTTGATCTGGGGCGCGAAGCGGGGGCTGGTCATCACGCGGGTCGTGACGACGACATTGTCGTTGAACCCGACGTCAAACACCGGCGGGTATGTCGAACTGCTGTCGACGATGATCAATTCTTCGCCGTCCGCCATCGCGGGCAACGTGTCGTGTGCTGTGCTGACTTCGGATGTTTCCATCGGCGAGAGATCGGCGGATCCACGCACTTGGCTCCATTTGACGGAATATTCATCTTCATCCGAGTCGTATTTGACGATCGTCACGCGCACCGAGTTGGTGCCGTTATCGTTGGCGATTGTGTCAAAAACGGTTTTGGCGCTGTTCATGTATGTCGGTGTCACCGATTGCAATTCGCGCGAAAACATATCGGCGATAGTATAAGTCGCCTTGTCGCGAGCGCTGTTATAGCGGTGAATCTCGAAGAACTCGTAACTGGCTGCAATCGCCCAGAATAATAGGGGCAGGGTGATTGCCGCTTCGACTGTGACCGAGCCGCGCTCGTCCGAGCGAAAGCTGTCCAGCCAAGATTTTATGGGACGCAGGAAGAACATTTTACAAAGGCTCCTGAACAAAGGCCGACATGGCCACGATTGCAACTTGGCCCGAGGAATCCCGCGACAACGAACGTGCTAACTGCCAAGTTGGGAAAAGCGGGTCATATTTGGCGCAGGCCCGCAAGAACATCAGCTGATTTTGTTGGCCGGGCGTAAAGGATAGAACCGGTGCCGCCTCTTCTTCTTTGTCGGTGCATAAAACCGTGCCACCCAAAGAGGTCAGGTTGCGCATATCCGTCGGCACCATTTCCAGCATCAGATTGTCGGAACAGTTGAGGATGACATAGGCCTCTTCGCAGATGCGCTCCTTGATTGCGTCATGGGTGGGCGCGGTGCCCGTGCCCAGACGGATGTCCCGCACAGCGATGTCCAACCCGCGCTCCAGCATCGTGTGACGTAGCGTGATCATGCTAAGTTCCAGCGACATGACCATCAGCGCCATGAACAGCGGGAAGATAACCATGAATTCAGCGGACACTAACCCATCTTCGTCCCGGGAAAAGCGCCGTAACCCTCGTTTGATGCAACCAATCATTGTGTAAGCCTCAGGTTAACCACATTCGACGCAATCGAACTGAATGCATCCGTGATGTTGATGCCTTTCGCCCGGTAATAGTGGGCTTCGGACGATGCGCAGCTTTTCAGCTCGGTCTCGGCAGTGCTGTTGACGCCAACTTCAAAGCCGATGGTGTAGACAATGACGCCTTGGTTTTTGATGGCGCTACAGATAGACCGCATGCGCAGGTCTTTTTGATAACCGCTGACAAGACCGCTGCCTGCAAACTCGTCCTCGGCATCGTAATAGCGGAACGTTTTATCCAGAAAATCAGGGCTCATCATACCCCAGGCCATTTCCCAGCTTAGACGTTCGGTCGAAATGTACCCGTCGAGATAGGAGGCTAGGTTGTTAAATTCCCAAGCGGAAATGGTGTCATAGTCGCGCAGGTTCAGATAATAGTTGTCGTCTGGATCGTAGAGATAATAAGCGCTTTCCGTCGAGGACTCGTACACGCATTCCCAATTTCTATTGCTGCATTTGCTTTCGTTGTAGTTGATCCTGCTCACGTTGTTCTTTTTGTAAGCGTACTGGAACTGCTGTTCTTCCCACGTCACGTTGTAGAGGTAGGAATTAGGCCCGCGATAGTCGCTGTCAGGCAGGAATTGGTTGGAATAGGTGTTCTCGCCATCGCCCATCATGACGATAATCTTCAGGGTTTCCGGCTCGGTGTAGGGGGCCGGTACGTTTGCAACCAGATCACTGACCACCATTTTTGGAGTCTCGCCCTCTTCCACAACCTCATCAGGATCGATTTGGGTCGCGGCGAGTGCCGTTCTGACTGGTGCAAACTTGGGGTCCAGTAATGCGGCACCCCATTTCATGCCCATGTTTCCTGACGTGTTGCCTTCGGCCTGAAGTGAATCGATCTTTGTGTGCAGGCGCGTTTCATCGATCTGAAAGGCCAGAATATCGTTGTATTCTTCAGTAAAACACGTGCGATACACAGGATTCAGATTGGACGTCCCGAAACCACCGCTATATGCCGCCGACGTATAGATCATCTGCGTTTGCTCGACGTTTGGGTCGATGGCGGTGGTGTTGTAGTCATTTGCGTCGAACTCTAGACACGTCGAATAGTTCTGGCGCGTGTCAACGGAAAGTGCGTTGTAGATATTGGTGCCGGGGGTCACATCCCAGCTGAACGGCACGACCGAAATAACCGCTTCGCCCGGTTTACTGCCACTGAGAATGGTGGTCACGAACTGTTTGGCGGCCGTCTTGAGGTTGGTCAGCTTGCTGTTGCTGCGCATCGAACCCGAGACGTCCAGCACCATCGACACTTCCAGGTGGGGAACGCGACGTTCGGCTTTTGAAGCGGCGTGAATGTTCAAGGAATCTACCCCGCTGAGTTTCAGCAGGTAGGTGTCGATGGATTTGTCCGCACTGGCGGAAATCGACGTCGAATTGGCAAGCGCGACCACATCGTCGTCGCCGATGTCGTTCAAGTAGGACGACATACCGTTTTTGGCAAAATAATCTTCAACGATGGCTGCGGGGTCGGACCCAAAAGGCGCCCCAGCTGCGGCCAATACAGCCGTGTCCAGCGTGTTTTGCAATCTGGCGCGCTCCATCTCGTGGCGCATCAGGTCGGTGGCGATACCGCCAGCGACCAACATCAATATTAGGATAAAAAGGGTCAGTGCAACGATGGCACCGTCTTCGTCACGGCAAAAAGTGCTTAACCAACGGCGGCGCAAAGTCCGGCGCGAAGGCGGTTTTTGGCCGAGACCGGAAACGAATTTTGAACTAGTATACTTCACTTTCTCTACCTCGCGATGCCAATGGGATGGCGGTGTCGACTCGGATTTTGATGCTTCATTGGTCGCTCAATACTGTGGCCGAAATAGGGCCAAAACTGTGGAAAATTGGGCGTAAAACCCTTATTTTCATGACAGTTTGACGGTTGGGCGGGTACTGTTTCGTCAAGCGCGACAATAAACGGAAAACGGCCCGGCTGCGGGGGCCATCAAGATGTCAGAATGTGGCGCGCCACGCCGGGCTGGACAAAATATGCACAGGCATTAACCATGGGTTTGCAATATGCAATGTAAACACAGACAGGACTGATCCATTCAGGTGTCTGTGTCAGGGAGGAACCAAATGGCCACCGCAAAAGAACCAAGTTTTCGTGAAAGTGTTGATCTAATGTTTAACCGTGCGGTTGCCTTGATGGACCTTCCGCCCGGTTTGGAGGAAAAGATACGGGTTTGTAACGCCACCTACACTGTCCGGTTCGGTGTGCGCCTGCGGGGGCAGATTCATACGTTCACAGGTTATCGCAGTGTCCATTCCGAACATATGGAACCGGTCAAAGGCGGTATCCGCTTTGCCATGAGCGTCAATCAGGATGAGGTCGAAGCGCTGGCTGCGCTGATGACATACAAATGCGCGTTGGTCGAAGCGCCATTTGGGGGCTCCAAGGGCGGGCTGCGGATTGATCCACGCGAATGGGACGAAAACGAGTTGGAGCGGATCACCCGCCGTTTTGCCTATGAGTTGATCAAGCGCGACCTGATCAATCCCAGTCAGAACGTTCCCGCCCCTGACATGGGCACCGGCGAACGCGAGATGGCGTGGATTGCCGATCAGTATAAACGTATGAACACCACAGACATCAACAGCCGTGCCTGTGTGACGGGCAAACCGGTTAACGCGGGCGGCATCCAAGGCCGGACAGAGGCAACCGGCCGGGGTGTGCAATATGCGTTGCAGGAATTCTTCCGTCACCCCGAAGATATCAAGGCAGCGGGCCTATCGGGAACGCTGGATGGTAAAAAGGTGATCATCCAGGGCCTTGGCAACGTGGGGTATCATGCGGCCAAGTTCCTGAGCGAAGAGGACGGCTGCAAGATCACGGCAATTATCGAGCGTGACGGCGCGCTGATTTCGGACACAGGTCTGGATGTCGAGGCTGTCCGCAACTGGATCGCCAAGCACGACGGGGTCAACGGCTATCCCGAAGGTAAATACATCAAGGAAGGTGCTAAGGCGCTGGAGTTGGAGTGTGACATCCTGATCCCTGCCGCGATGGAGGGCGTGATCAACATTTCGAACGCGGCCAACGTCAAGGCGCCTCTGATCATCGAGGCGGCGAATGGGCCGATCACGGCGGGCGCTGATGAAATCCTGCGCGAAAAGGGCTGTGTAATTATTCCGGATATGTATGCCAACGCCGGTGGTGTGACGGTGTCGTATTTTGAATGGGTCAAGAACCTAAGCCATATCCGGTTTGGCCGGATGGGACGCCGCCAAGAAGAGTCGCGCCACCAATTGCTCGTTGATGAGCTGGAACAGCTAAGCGCCGATAAGGAACTTGGCTGGACTCTGACACCGGGGTTCAAGCAGAAATATCTGCGCGGCGCTGGTGAACTTGAACTGGTGCGCTCGGGTCTGGATGACACGATGCGTGCGGCCTATCAGTCCATGCGCGAAGTGTGGCACGGGCGCGAAGACACCCATGATCTGCGCACAGCTGCCTATCTGGTTTCCATCGGCAAAGTCGCAGCCAGCTATCGCGCGCTGGGGCTCTGAATATGTCCGCAGCGGCAGGCCAATTTACTCATGCCTGCCGCTGTGGCGCAGTGCGTCTGACCATCGCGGTGCCATGGTCGGGCGCGGGCGGGCATGTGATGTGTTATTGCAGTGATTGCCAGTTGGCGGCGCGACTACACGAGAATGGGGCCGATGTTTTAACACCCGCCGGGGGCACGAACATCTGGCATACGGTGCCCAACCATATCGGCGACATTGCCGGGGCAGGCCATCTGAGTATCTTGCGCTTGTCGCCGCGCGGGATGTTTCGATGGCATGCGGGGTGCTGCGGCACGCCGCTGATCAATACGTTTCCAAATCTTGCGCTGCCGTTTGCCGGTGTTGTTCTACGGCAATCAGAACTGGACAGTGTAGCGCCTGTGACTGGCCCGGTGACATGCCACTATTCAACCGTCGGCGCATTGCGCGGTGCAGGCGCGCCTGCACAAGACAGCGGCGTGCCGCGTGCGATCATCGGCATCGGGTCGCGGATGCTGCGCGCGTTGGTGAGCGCCAAATCACGTCGCAACCCTTTGCGAAGCGACGATGGCAGCCCGATTGCCCCCAAACGTGTTGTGACGCTAGAAGAACGTCAGGCAGCCCGCGTATGATCAATCCTGCCAAGGATCATCCGGTCTTTTCCATTCGTCAGACGTGACGGCGATTGGTCCAACGCCTGCCTGACAAAATAGTCCTAAAATGCGGCGTCCGTGATGCCCGGCGGGAATTGCACTTTGATGCAGAACCTGCTTGGATCACCCAAGGTAAACGGGGGATGTTACATGCGCTTTTCCGGACTGCGAGTTCTGAAAGAGGGGCTGACCGGCAACAAAGGCTGGGCCGGGCATTGGCGCGACGCGGCCCCCAAGGACAGCTATGATGTGATCATCATCGGCGGCGGCGGGCATGGCTTGGCCACTGCGTATTATCTGGCGAAAAACCACGGCATCACCAATGTCGCCGTTCTGGAAAAGGGCTATCTGGGGGGCGGCAATATTGGGCGCAACACGACGATTGTGCGGGCCAACTATATGCTACCGGGCAACTCGGAGTTTTACAGCCACTCCTTGAAGCTGTGGGAAGGGCTGGAACAGGACCTGAACTATAACGTGATGCACTCTCAACGCGGGCAGATCGTTTTGTTCCACTCGGATGGGCAACGCGATGCTGGCGTGCGGCGCGGCAATGCGATGATCAATCAGGGCGACGATGCAGAATTGCTCAGCCGCGATGATTTGCGGCGCGAATTGCCGTATCTTGATTTTGACACGGCTCGGTTCCCGATCTACGGCGGGTTGTTGCAGCGCCGTGCCGGAACCGCGCGCCATGATGCGGTGGCCTGGGGCTTTGCGCGCGGGGCCAGTGAACGGGGCGTTGATTTGATTCAGAACTGCGAGGTCACGGGCATTGATGTCGCTGATGGCACCGTGCGCGGTGTTCAAACCACGCGCGGAGCAATTCGGGCCAAGAAGGTCGCGATTGTCGTGGCCGGGCGCTCCAGCCAGGTGGCGGCGATGGCAGGGCTGCGCCTGCCGATTGAGAGCCATGTGTTACAGGCTTTTGTCACCGAAGGATTGAAACCATGCATTAACCATGTTGTCAGCTTTGGCATGGGGCATTTCTATATCAGCCAGTCGGACAAGGGCGGCTTGGTTTTTGGGGGCGATCTGGACATGTATGCGTCCTACGCCGCGCGCGGCAATCTGCCCATTGCCGAACATGTGATGGAGGCGGGCATGACCCTGATGCCGATGATTGGCAAGGCCAAGGTTCTGCGCAGTTGGGGTGGGATCATGGATATGTCGTCGGATGGCAGCCCGATCATCGACAAGACCGGTATCGAGGGGCTCTATCTGAACGGGGGCTGGTGCTATGGCGGTTTCAAGGCCACGCCTGGTTCGGGGTATTCGACGGCGCATTTGGTGGCGACGGATACCCATCATGCGCCTGCCGCGCGGTTCCGGCTGGACCGTTTCAGGACCGGGCGTGGTTTGATGGATGAGGAAGGCACCGGCGCGCAGCATAATTTGCACTAGCGCTGAGTGAGTGGTTGATTTGAGATTCTTGGGAACTTTGAAAGCGGGGCGTCGATGAGGATCAAATGTCCGAATTGCGGTGAACGGGATCGGCGCGAATTCACCTATTTGGGCGATGCCGTTCTGCTGGCGCGTCCAAAGGCGGACGCGGATATGGATGCGTGGGACGATTACATCCACAACCGCGACAACCCAGAAGGAACCACGCGCGACCTGTGGTATCATGAAAGCGGATGCGCCGCGTGGCTGGTGGTGACGCGGGATACGCGCACGCATGCCGTCCTTGATGTCGCTTTGGCCAGTGACATGGCGGGGGCAGGCATATGAGAATTGCGGGCAAGGGACAGATTGATCGTACGCGCCCTGTCGGGTTTCACTTTGACGGGCATCG
Source organism: Roseovarius aestuarii (assembly GCA_027214255.1). GTDB lineage: Bacteria > Pseudomonadota > Alphaproteobacteria > Rhodobacterales > Rhodobacteraceae > Roseovarius > Roseovarius aestuarii_A. The sequence continues at coordinate 110,444 of JAPWHL010000012.1, read as the reverse complement.
CTATGAGGGGTTTGGGGGCGATACGTTGGCCTCGGCGTTGTTGGCCAACGGCATTCGGTTGCTGGGCCGATCGTTCAAGTATCACCGTCCGCGCGGTATTTTGACGGCAGGCAGCGAAGAACCCAATGCGCTGGTTACGACCGGGCTGGGGGGGGCGCAAAACCCGAATGTGCGCGCAACCACGCTGGAATTGCACGAAGGGTTGATGGCGCGCAGTCAGAACCGATGGCCGTCGTTGAATTTTGACGTGCTGGCGCTGAATGATCTGGCGGCCCCGCTGCTGAGTGCGGGGTTCTATTACAAAACCTTTATGTGGCCCAAGGCGTTTTGGGAACGGGTGTATGAGCCAGTGATCCGGCGCGCGGCGGGTTTGGGCGCGCTGTCCGGTGAACCGGTGGTCGAACGGTATGAGCGCGCCTTTGCTCATTGTGAGCTGCTGGTGATCGGTGCGGGGCCCGCTGGCTTGATGGCGGCGTTGACCGCTGCGCGTTCTGGGGCGGATGTGATCCTTGCGGATGAGGACACGTGCACCGGCGGGCGGTTGAACAGCGAAACTCTTGAGGTTGGTGGACAGCCCGGTGCGGCATGGGCCGCGGCGCTGACTGACGAGTTGGCGGCGATGGATAACGTGCGGATCATGACCCGCACCACGGTGACAGGGGCTTATGATCAGGGCACGTTTGGGGCGCTTGAACGTCTGCCCCATGACGTGGCCATGCGCCCCGGGGCACCGGTTGAATGTTTCTGGCGGATTGTGGCCAAGCGCAGCATTCTGGCCGCGGGGGCGTTAGAGCGGCCCGTGGCGTTTCAAAACAACGACCGGCCCGGGGTCATGATGGCCAGCGGTGTGCGCAGCTATCTCAACCGTTGGGGGGTGTCACCGGGGCGCAGCGTTGCCGTCTTTGGCAACACCGATGATGCGCATCGCACAGCGGCAGATTTGATTGCGGCGGGGGTGCATGTCTCGGCTCTGGTTGATGCGCGCCATCATGCAACAACCGATCTGGACGTGGCGTTTTATCCCGGCGCACAGGTGTGCAATACGGCAGGACGTAAGGGGCTGGAGTCGATCTCAATCGCGCGCGTCAGCGGGATCGAGCGGGTGCAGGCCGATTGCCTTGCCATGTCGGGGGGCTGGAACCCGTCGGTGCATCTTAGCTGTCATATGAACGGTCGCCCGCTGTGGGATCGTGATATTGCCGGATTTGTCCCTGTCGAGGGGGCCGTGCCGGGGATGCGCTATGCGGGGGCTTGTCGCGGGGATTTCTCGACCCAAGCCTGCCTAAAGGGTGGCGTGTCCGTGGCAACCGACGTCATGCGTGATTTGGGCATTACGCCCACTGCCCCTGCCGTGCCTAAGGCGGAGGACGGTCAGTATGACATTACACCTTTGTGGGCCGTTGCAGGCAAAGCCCGCGCATGGGTCGATTTCCAGAACGACGTCACGGTCAAGGACGTCACACAGGCCGCTACCGAGAATTTCCGCTCGGTCGAGCATATGAAACGCTATACCACGCAAGGAATGGCCACCGATCAGGGCAAGAACTCAAACGTGGTTGCCTTGGCCGTTCTGGCCGATGCCACCGGGCGCGGTATTCCCGAAACGGGCACAACAACCTTCCGCCCGCCCTATAGCCCCGTGGCGATTGCCGCGATGGGGGCAGGGGCGCAGGGCAAGGGATTTGCACCTGAACGGTTTACCACGTCGCATGTGGCCAGTGTGCAACGGGGCGCGCCGATGATCGAAGCCGGGTTGTGGTATCGGCCCAGCTATTTCCCCACGCGTGGCGAACGCACTTGGCGTCAGTCGTGTGATCGCGAAGTCACGATGGTGCGCGAAGCGGTTGGAATCACCGATGTCAGCACGCTGGGCAAGATTGACATACAGGGGCCGGATGCGGCGACGTTTCTGGATTTTGTCTATACGAACACGTTCAGCACCCTCAAAGAAGGGCGGGTGCGCTATGGTCTGATGTTGCGCGAAGACGGGCATGTGATGGACGATGGAACCTGTGCGCGACTGGGCGCGCAGCACTATGTGATTACCACAACCACTGCTGCCGCCGGGCAGGTGATGCGACATCTGGAATTCGTGCATCAGGCGCTGCGTCCTGATCTGGATCTGCGTATGACGTCGGTGACAGAGCAATGGGCGCAGTTCGCCGTAGCAGGGCCGACATCGCGTGCGCTGTTGCAAGACATTCTGGACGCGCCTTTGGCTGATTTGCCCTTTATGGGCTGCGGAGAGGTGCAGATAGAGGGGGTTCAGGCTCGGTTGTTCCGAATTTCATTTTCGGGTGAGCATGCCTATGAATTGGCAGTGCCTGCGCGCTATGGCGATGCGGTGTTCCGCGATCTTGTCGCCCGGGCCGAGGCGCTGGGCGGCGGGGCGTATGGGATGGAGGCGCTGAATGTTCTGCGCATCGAAAAAGGATTCATCACCCATGCCGAAATCCATGGCCGCGTGACGGCGGGCGATATCGGCATGGCCAAGATGATCAGCGCCAAGAAGGATTGTATCGGCAAGGCGGCGGCCTCCCGTCCCGGCCTGACCGAACCGGGAAGGGCGCAATTGGTGGGGCTGCGCCCAATCGGCGCGATCAAACAGATCATCGCGGGGGCGCATCTGTTTGCTCCCGAAGCGCCCGCCGAGTCCGCCAACTCGCAAGGGTATGTGACCTCGGCCTGCTATTCGCCTACTCTCAGCAGCTCGGTGGCGCTGGCGTTTTTGGCGGATGGCGCGTCGCGCCACGGGGAGGTGGTGCGCATGGTCGATCATTTGCGCAAGATCGAGACACTGTGCGAGGTACATAACCCGATTCAGTTCGATCCCGAAGGAGGGCGCATGCGTGACTAGATTGACCGAAAAAACCCCGGGAGTTGGCCTGTTTCCCATCGCCCGTGGCGATGTGCGTATTACCGAAGAAACCCCAGACCACATGACATCCATCGCGCCCTACAAGGGGCGCGACGCGGTATGTTCCGAGACGTTGAAGACCGCGCATGGGATGACCTTTCCCGCACCGAACCGGGCGACGGGCAAAGTGGGCGCGCGGGCGATCTGGTTTGGACAGCGTATGGCGATGCTAATGGGGCCTGCGCCGGATGCCGCGCTTGCACAGGATGCGGCGTTGACGGACCAAAGCGATGCGTGGGTGGTCGTACGGCTGGACGGCGCGGGGGCCACGGATGTGTTGGCCCGCCTCACGCCACTGGATCTGCGCAGCACCGTATTCAAGCAAGGCCACACGGCGCGCAGTGATCTGGCGCATATGGCGGCGTCGATCACACGGGTCGGCCCGCAGGCGTGGCAGGTCATGGTGTTTCGCAGCTTTGCGCAAACCCTCGCCCATGACCTGCGCGTTGCTGCTGATGCCGTTGCGGCCCGCGCGCGTCTAGGGCAGGGTGTCACAAACTGATCTCAGCCTATAGGTATCACGATATGAAACGTTTCGCCCTGATTGCCCTGATGATTCCTCTTGCGGGGCCTGCCTTTGCGGGCAAAGCCGAAAACTGTGCCGCGACCGCTGGAATCGTGGCGGATGCGGTTGCACAACGCGCAGATGGCAAGGATCTGAGCGACACGGTTGCTTTTCTTGGCTCTGACGCGGGCGGAGTCAAAGCGCGTTACCGCGAGGCGGTGCCAGCGTTGGTTGATTGGGTTTATACCCTGCCCGAAGATCAGCTGACAGATGCCGCCCCCAAGGCATTCGAGGATGCCTGTCTGGCGCACGAATCCTAACGCGAGACTCGATGCCACTTGTTGGCATGATCGCCCAATAGCTTTTGGGCGTTGCAAAAGGGTTCGCCTTTGTCTGGCACTTTGGGGCAAAGGCGAAACGCTTTGGGGCAATGATTGCCACTCCGATGCGCCTAGCATCTTGGCAGTCCCCACGACTTGGCCCATATTGTGCGTATGTCACTACCTCCCGGCTTTCTTGATGAACTGCGCACGCGCACCTCGCTGACCAACGTGGTCGGGCGCAAGGTGATGTGGGACAATCGCAAGTCAAATCCCGGCAAGGGGGATATGTGGGCGCCATGTCCGTTCCACCATGAAAAAACCGCCAGTTTTCATGTCGATGACCAGAAAGGTTATTATTATTGCTTTGGCTGTCACGCCAAAGGCGATGCCATCAATTTTGTGCGCGAAACCGAGAATGTCGACTTTATGGAAGCGGTTAGCATTCTCGCGGGCGAGGCGGGCATGCCAATGCCCGAACGTGATCCACAAGCGCAGGCCAAGGCGGACAAGCGCACGCAATTGATCGAAGTGATGGAGCAGGCAGAACAACATTTTCGCCTGATGCTGAAAACCGGTGCCGGGGCGCAGGCGCGCGAATACCTGACGCGCCGTGGTTTGGATGATGCGACGCAAGACAGGTTCGCTATCGGGTTTGCGCCCGGCGGATGGCAAGGGTTGTGGGACCACCTGACGGGCAAGGGCGTGGAGGAACAGCTGATCCTTGATTGTGGCCTGGCGCGCAGCAGTACCAAAGGCGGCAAACCCTATGACGTGTTCAGGGATCGGATTATGTTTCCGATCCGCGATGCGCGTGGGCGTTGTATCGCCTTTGGTGGGCGCGCGATGGACCCCAATGACAACGCTAAGTATCTGAATTCGCCCGAGACCGAGCTGTTTGATAAGTCGCGCACGCTGTATAATTTTGCCCCCGCCCGCGAAGCGGCGGGCAAGGGAAAACCGCTGATTGTGGCCGAAGGTTACATGGATGTGATCGCGCTGGCGCAGGCCGGGTTTGACGCGGCCGTTGCGCCATTGGGCACAGCCGTGACGGAAATGCAGCTGCAGTTGCTGTGGCGTGTCTCGGATGAACCGATCATGGCGTTGGACGGGGATCGCGCCGGGGTGGCCGCCGCGCGCCGGGTGATTGATCTGGCGCTGCCGTTGTTGGAGGCTGGCAAAAGCCTGCGGTTTGCCTTGATGCCCGAAGGAAAAGACCCCGATGACATATTGCGCGCCGAAGGGGCAGGCGCGGTGCAGGCCCTGCTGGATCAGGCGCAGCCCATGGTGCAATTGCTGTGGCAGCGCGAAACCGAAGGCCGTGATTTTGACAGCCCCGAGCGCAAGGCCGCATTGGACAAATCCCTTCGCGAGGCGATTGCACGGATCACGGACCCCTCTATTCACGGCCATTACGAGCAAGCGATCAAGGATTTGCGGTGGCACCTGTTTTCGCCGCGTCGCGCGTCTGCTGCGAAAGGCCGCAAATCGACCAAGGACGCTAACGGGCGCTGGATCAAGCCGGATGAAACGGCCCGGCCTACGACCAAAGCCTCGATTTTGGTGCAATCGGATGCGCGTGGGCAGATCCATTTGCGCGAGGCGGTGATTTTGGCCACGTTGATCTCAACCCCTTCAATCTGCGCCGAGTTTGAACCGGCGTTGGAGCGGTTGGAATGTCGCGATCCTGTGCATGCGCAATTGCGGGATTTAATCCTGACCCACGCGCCCGAGTGTGACATGGAAGCGACGCTTGCCGAAGAACCGGGCCAGCCGCACCCGTTGCGCGTCATAATTGAGACCCATATGGGCACCGATCCCCTTGAAAGGTTGATGCGTTTGCCCCATGTGGCGATAACACCTCCCGTGCGCCGTCCCGGCGATGCCGAGCTTGCTCAGATGACAGTGGCCGAAGAATTGGCCAAGATCACCGCCGAACGCGGCCTGCAAGCCGAGATCGTGGATGCCGCCGAGGATTTGACCGGCACTCCGGACGAGGCGATGACATGGCGGCTGGGACAGGCCGCAGAGGCACGTAATCGTGCCGTGCGCAGCCAGCACGAAGACCGGGCTGAATACGATCTGGCCGACAACGGAGCGCGAATCAATCGCGACGAACGAGAGCAGTTTGACGCATTGCTTGATAAAATTACATTCGCCAAACCGCGCCGTTAACGCGTTTTGGTGAGGTTTAGGTAAAGAAAACAGGGTAAACGGGTTGCGAATCATCTCAAAGCGCTAATGATTCGCTTAAGGCGAATCACCCCGCCCGCCACTCAGGAGAACACCATGGCCGCCAAAGACAACGACGACCAGAAACCCGAGGATGCCGACGCCGAGATGTCCTTGGACATGAGTCAGGCCGCGATCAAGAAAATGATCGGCGAGGCGCGCGAAAAGGGTTTCATCACGTATGATGAGTTAAACAAGGTACTTCCGCCGGATCAGGTCAGCTCGGAACAGATCGAAGATGTGATGTCGATGCTGTCCGAAATGGGCATCAACATTATCGAGAACGATGAGGTCGAAGAAGAAGAGCAGCGCTCTACCGCGCTGGCCGAGACCGGAAAACGGGGCGAGATTGTTCTTGGCTCGGGCAACAACGAGAAGTTGGATCGGACCGATGATCCGGTGCGCATGTATCTGCGTGAGATGGGATCGGTCGAACTTTTGAGCCGCGAAGGCGAGATCGCCATCGCCAAACGGATCGAAGCCGGGCGCAACACAATGATCGCGGGCCTGTGTGAAAGCCCGCTGACCTTTCAGGCGATCACCATCTGGCGCGACGAATTGTTGGGCGAGGATATTCTGCTGCGCGACGTGATCGATCTGGAAACCACCTTTGGTGATCAGATGGGCGAAGAGGGCGTACTGGTTGGCGAGGCTGCGAATGTGCCTACGGCACCGGGTGCGGGCAAGCCCGAGGCATCTTCGGGGACGGAACTGGATGCCGACGGCAACCCGATTGCAAACGACGACGACGACGATGATGAGGACGATCAGGCCAACATGAGCCTGGCCGCCATGGAAGCGGCGTTGAAACCATCGGTTCTGGAAACACTGGACCGGATTGCGGACGACTATCTGAAGCTGGCCGAAATGCAGGACAGCCGGATTTCGGCCACTCTGAATGAGGACGGCACGTTCTCGAAAAAGCAAGAAGAAGTGTATCAACAGCTGCGCTCAGAAATTGTCGAGTTGGTCAATTCACTGCACCTCCACAACAACCGGATCGAAGCATTGATCGATCAGCTCTATGGCATCAACCAGCGGATCATGATGATCGATTCTGCTATGGTGAAGCTGGCCGATCAGGCGCGGATCAACCGCCGTGAATTCATTGACGAGTATCGCGGTCGTGAACTGGATCCCAACTGGCTTGACGACATGGCGAAAAAGCCCGGTCGTGGTTGGCAGATGCTGCTGGAGCGCTCGCCGGAAAAAGTGGGCGAATTGCGCGCCGATATGGCGCAGGTTGGGCAGTATGTCGGTTTGGACATTCCCGAATTCCGCCGCATCGTCAATCAGGTTCAAAAAGGCGAATCCGAAGCCCGTCTGGCCAAGAAGGAAATGGTCGAAGCAAACCTGCGACTGGTGATCTCGATTGCTAAGAAATACACCAACCGTGGCTTGCAGTTCCTCGATCTTATTCAGGAAGGTAACATCGGCCTGATGAAAGCCGTCGACAAGTTTGAATACCGTCGCGGTTACAAGTTCAGCACCTACGCGACATGGTGGATTCGACAGGCGATCACGCGTTCTATCGCGGATCAGGCCCGCACCATCCGTATTCCAGTGCATATGATCGAAACGATCAATAAACTGGTGCGTACAGGTCGCCAGATGTTGCACGAAATCGGACGCGAGCCGACGCCCGAGGAACTGGCCGAAAAGCTTCAAATGCCGCTGGAAAAAGTTCGCAAGGTGATGAAGATCGCCAAGGAACCGATTTCGCTGGAAACCCCGATTGGCGACGAAGAAGACAGCCAACTGGGCGATTTCATCGAAGACAAGAACGCGGTTCTGCCGTTGGACTCGGCCATTCAGGACAACCTGAAAGAAACCACGACCCGCGTTCTCAGCTCGCTTACGCCGCGCGAGGAACGTGTGTTGCGGATGCGATTTGGCATCGGGATGAACACGGATCACACTCTGGAAGAAGTTGGCCAGCAGTTCAGCGTGACGCGTGAACGTATCCGTCAGATCGAAGCCAAGGCCCTGCGCAAGCTGAAACACCCCAGCCGATCACGCAAGCTGCGTTCGTTCCTGGATCAGTAAGAACATCACATCATACCCGTCGATATTGAGGGGTGCGTCAGGAATACCAAATGCGGGGCGGGGCCAGAGGGCCGCGCCCCGTTTGCCGTTTACACAGGTGCGCTGAAGCGCCCCTTACGAGCGTGCGATTCAATGGAAAATTGTCGGTTTTTTGGGGTCAGGAATGAACCAAATAGCAACCTGATGTGTTGTCTTGTCGCATGACAGGAGGACGCTATGAAACGCTTTGTGACACTTCTCGCCCTTGCCTTGCCATTGGGAGGTTTGGCATTCGCCAGTGACCGGACCGGACAGTTCGATAAGGTTGTCATTGAAATTCGCGTTGATGCAGATGCGCTGAGCGATTGCCGTGAGACGCTTGAGAAACTGGATACCCGCGAGGTCTATACAGATACCGGTACTTGGCTGCCGTCGTTGTTTAGCACGGACACTGTCGGCGAAACGGTGTGCGTTGTGGATGCCTGACTGTCTCAGACGCTTTGGGGCTCGGAAAATGGGCGGTTGTTAACGATGCATTATCTACGTGAGGCCCAGAAAGGTGCTTGAATGCTTGGGGCCGCTGGGCCAGCTTGTTGGATAATAGAAAACCTGTCTCACCAGGCCCCGCCCATGAAACGGCTGGACCTGGGCATTGATCGCTCAGGAGCCGCGCCGCCCCCACGTGTTTAAATTTATCCACTCTTCCGACCTACATCTTGGCAAGCCCTTTGGCCGTTTTCCCGAAGATGTGCGCGCGCGGCTGCGACAGGCCCGGGCGGATGCATTGCCGCGTTTGGCAGCGCTGGCGCGCGACAACGACGCGAGCCACATTTTACTGGCCGGGGACACGTTTGATCAGACCACGCCCGCTCCCAATATCATACGCCAAGCGATGAATATGATGCGCGCGGCCGATCATGTGACGTGGATCGTGATGCCCGGCAATCACGACCATTCGAATGCCACGCAACTGTGGCGTCAGGCCATGGAGGATGCGCCGCCCAATGTCTTTTTGCTGTTGACGCCCGAACCACATGCGTTGAGTGCGGATGTCACCCTGTTGCCTGCCCCGCCGAATGAGCGGCATCCGGGGCGCGATCTGACCGAGTGGTTCACCGGGGCAAAAACATCAGAAGCGATCCGAATTGGACTGGCGCATGGGTCTGTCACCAATTTTGAAAGCAGCGAGGAGGGGGGATCGTCAGTGATCCCGCCGGATCGTGCACGCGTGGCCGGGTTGACCTATTTGGGGCTTGGTGATTGGCATGGGCAGCTTCAGATCGCCCCCGACACATGGTATTCAGGCGCACCCGAGGCGGATGGATTTAAACACGATCACACACCATCGGCCCTTTTGGTCGACATCAAAGGCCCCCGCGCGCCGGCAGAGGTTACATCATTGGCCACGGGCGCGCTGGAATGGCGCAGGGTTTCATTGGATTTGATGGGGGATGTGGACGCCGCCGCCAGCCATGCAGCGGCCTTGCCCGCGTTGTCTGGACGGGCGACGACCCTGTTCGACCTCGTGGTGACCGGGCTTGCGGCGCCGATGCAACGTGTGGCGCTGGAACGGGCAATTGCCGCTGCTTCGCCTGATTTTCTGTGGCACCGGGCGGATATAGACGGGTTGGGGTTGGTGCATGACACGGGCGATCTGGATGCGATTGACCGTCAGGGAGCATTGCGTGCCGCTGCCGAGGTGTTGGCCGATGAGGCCGCAGACGACAGCCTGCCGCCTGACACGCGTGACACAGCGCAGGCAGCGCTGTCACTGCTGTTTTCCTATGCGCTGGAGGCCTGAGTGAAACTTCTTGCGCTCCATCTGGCGAATGTTCGCAAATTTGCCGGAAAACGTGCGTCTATCACGGGGATTGGCGACGGGATCACTGTGGTTTCGCAAGCGAACGAGTTTGGGAAATCTACATTCTTCGATGCCGTCCACGCGCTGTTTTTTGAGAAATACAGTTCGGCGGGCAAACCTCTGAAATCACTGCAACCCTATGCCGGTGGAGGTGTGGAGGTGGCTGCGGATGTGCAGGTGAACGAGGGCAGATTTCGTATTGAAAAGCGGTTTTTGTCCCGGAAATCTGCCAAGGTTTCGCGGCTGGATGACGGTGCGTTGATTGCCCAAGACGATGAGGCCGAACGCTGGATCGCGAATATGTTGGGCGGCGCGGGCGATGGCCCTGCGGGGCTGCTATGGGTGCGGCAAGGCTTGGTCGGGTTGGAACCTGATACGGCCAAGGAAAAGGCCCATGCGATGGAGACGCGGCGGGATCTTTTGTCGTCAGTTGCGGGTGAAATTGACCTGATGACTGGCGGGCGCAGGATGGATCGCGTGATGCGCCGGGTCGGTGATGCTCTGGCCGAGATTGCGACAAAAACAGGCCGCAAGACGGGTCCATGGAAGGCGGCTTCGGACGAGGTCGACGAATTAAAAGCTGCGTTAAACAAGATCACGGCGCAGGTGCACGCGCTTGAAGCCGCGCTTGAGGCACGTAAACTGGCCGAAGTCGCGTTGGCGCGGCTGGACAATCCAGATGCCAAGGCGCGTCGGGAGCAGGCGTTTGCCGCGGCAAGTGCCGCAATGGAAGAGGCGCGCGCGCATGCCGCCACCGTTGCAGCCGCGCGTCAGGATCATGATTTGGCCGCGCTGAAAAGCGATAGCGCACAGGCGGATCTGGACAGGTTTCTTGCCGCCATCTCGTCGGTTGAAACGGCCCAGGCCAATGTGCATGCCGCAGCGGTGCGTGCCAAGGACGCCGGTGATGAAACCCAGCGTTTGAAAGCCGTGATGGAAACAGCGCAATCCCGGTATCAAGACGCGGTGACAGTTGCCAAGCAGGCCCGTGATGTCTTGGATGCCACCCGTCGTCAAATGGCCGCGCGCAAGGCTCGCGATGAGGTTGAGCGCCTGTCACAACAAGTCTCCAAGGCGGAAACGGCGCTGAGGGATCGCGATATCGCCCGTGCGCGGGTCAAGGCATCAGGCGCCTCGCCGGAATGGTTGCGGCGCGTCGAGGAGGCCGGAGCCGAAGTGACAACATGTGCGGCTGCAATTGATGCACGGGCTACAACGCTGTGTCTTTCATATGCAGGGGCTGTGCGGGTCACTCGTGATGGTCAGGAATTGCCGGGGGATCATCCTATCGCATTGGACGGTGAAACCCGTCTTGACCTGCCGGGGATCGGTCAGATGACCCTGCGTGCGCGGGCTGGCGATAGGGATGTCAGTGCGGGGCTGACATCTGCGCAGGAGGCGTTGTCCGCGTTACTGGCGCCAGTTGGCGCTACATCCTTAAGTGATGCGCGCAGCTTGGCCGCGGCGCGGGCGGCGGCTGTGACCAAAGAGGATTTGGCGCAAGCGGTATTGGATACAGTGGCCCCCGACGGGATCGAGGCCCTGCAAAGCGCACGCGCGGAGGCCGGGCTGGCCGCTGGTGACGCACATGACGCCGCGCTGCCCGATCTTGGCGATCTGGAAAGGGCGTTAACCACGGCGGATCAGGATGAATCCAATGCGCGTGAGGCATTGCGCACGGTCGAGGCCGAATACAATGTTGCACGTGACGCTACGATCAGGCTTCAGGCCGCCGCGGAAACCGCGCAACAGATGTTTGAGCGCGCGATGGCGGATGCAGGCCCGGAGGATACGCGTGACGAGCGGCGCGCGTTATACTTGCGCCAACAGGCTCAGGCGCAAAAGGCACTTGGCGATGCTGACAACGTGTTGAAGGAATTGACCGAGGCCGCGCCGGATCTGGACACGGTCAATGCCGAGATGAAACGCGCCTCGGACGCGGTGGAGGCGGCGCGCAAGGAGCGTGCGCACCTGAATGAACGGCTGGCGGCACTCTCGTCGGAAATCAGAACGTTGGCGGGGACCGGTATCGAGGAACGTCGCGATGAGATACGTGGCGAGTTGGACGCGGCCCGCGCACGCGAGGCGCGTCTGGCACGACAAGCCGCCGCCCTGACGCGTTTGCAATCCGCGCTGAGTAACGAACGTGCAGCGGCGCGCGATACGTATTTCGGCCCGGTCCAGCAAGAGCTAAAGCCGCTGTTGTCGATTCTGCATCGCGATGCTTCGCTAAATTTTGACAGTGACAGCCTGCTGCCTTCGGGATTGGTGCGTGGCGCGGACGAAGAAACACTGGATGATCTGTCGGGTGGCACACAGGAACAGATCGCTATCCTGACGCGGTTGGCCTTTGCCCGACTGTTTGCACGTCAGGGGCGGCATATGCCGATCGTTCTGGATGATGCATTGGTCTATTCGGACGACGACAGGATCATTCGCATGTTCACGGCCCTGACCCGCGTGGCGCAGGATCAGCAGATTATCGTGTTTACCTGTCGCCAGCTGGCGTTTCAGGACTTGGGCGGCACCCGCCCCAAGGTCGAGATTGTGGATGTCTAAAAGCGGGGGGGCGCTCAGTCGTCCCGAGGGTCGCCAACGACGCGTTGACGCCACAAGGTGAATAGGCCTGCCGCCACAACGATGGTTGTGCCAATCGCGACATTCGTGCGGATCGTTTCACCAAACACTACCACACCGATGACACTGACAAAGGCCAATTGCAGATAGGCAAAGGGTTGAACCGCGCTGGCCTCGGCGATCTCATAGCATTTGATCAAGGTGAAATGGCCCAATGCGCCTGTCATGCATAAAATGCCCATCAATATCCAATCGCTGCCTACCATCGGTTCCCAAAACCACATGCCGACCGCCGTCATGCCCACCGCGGCCACGGTGCCGGTCCAGAAAAAACTTGTGGCGGCCGTATCCCGGCGCGCAGCATAGCGTGTCAGCAACGCATAAAGCGCGAACATCAGGGATGCGATCAACGGCACCACTGCCTCAAGCTGAAACACGCCAAAGCCGGGCTCCAGAATAATCAGCACTCCGATGAAACCTACGAAAATCGCCGACCAGCGCCGCCAGCCGACATGCTCACCCAATACCGGACCGGATAGGGCCGCCACCAACAGGGGGTAGCTGGCAAAAACCGCATGGCTTTCGACCAGACCCAGCAGGGTAAAGGCAAAAACCATCACGCAGATTTCAGTGACCAGCAACAATGCGCGAAAGGATTGTAAAATCGGCTGGGTGGTGCGGGCTGCCGCGCGCACGCCGCCTGCTTTGCGGGCGGCGACGGTGATGACGAAACTGGCAAAAAACCAGTACCGGACCATGATGACCATGTAGACGTTGTATTCGCCCGCCAGATGGCTGGACAGCCCGTCCTGAATCGCAAAAACGAAGGTCGTAAAGACCATCATCCAAATGCCCAACCGCGTGTTTTGTTCCGTCATGCGAGCATCCTTGCGCGTGTCATGTGCCTTTTGCGGCCATAGCCCGCAACGCGGACAACGTCAAAGCCTGCGTCGCTTAATCCACGCCGAACGAATCCGGCTGCGGTATAGGTTGCTGCTGTGCCATCGGGGACGGTGTGGGCGGCGACCTGTTCCATCAGGTCCGCCCCCCACAGTTCGGGGTTCTTGGCAGGCGAAAACCCATCCAGAAACCACGCATCGGCCTTGTGGGCCCAGTGCGGGAGGGTTGTGCGAGCGTCACCCGCGATCACGTTCAGGGTCACGCCATCCCCGAGATCCATAATCGCGCCGGTCTGACCGCCGCTTTGCCAACCGGACAACAGCCTGTTCGCGCGTTGCGCGACCGCGGGAAAGACAGCCAGTGCACGGGCCATGTCATCGGTTGCCATCGGAAAGGCCTCGAACGAGGTCAGGTGCAACGTGCCCGGCGCGCCTGCGGCCTGCCATGCGTCGGCCGCGACCAGCATGTTCAAGCCGGTGCCAAATCCCAATTCAGCCACGCGGAAACCACTGGCAAATCGCGCAGGCAGATCGTTGCCATCCAGAAATACATGCCGCGTTTCGGCCAGCCCATTGTCCAGACTGAAATAGGTATCATCGAATTGCGTCGAGACGGGTACGTCGCCCGAACGCCATTCTAATTGCGCCTGCTGGCTACACATCGCGGCATCCTTTATGAGGGCCTTGGGCGCAAAGCGCCATGAGACAGTCGAACCATGCAAGGAGAGCGCAACAATGGCAATGGCCGATGTGACGGTGCGAGGGGCGGGCATTTTCGGGCTGTCTATTGCATGGGCCTGTGTGACGCGCGGAGCGCGGGTACAGGTGATTGACCCGCATGGCGCGGCGGCCGGAGCCTCGGGCGGGATTGTCGGCGCATTAGCGCCGCATGTGCCGGAAAACTGGAACGACAAGAAGGCGTTTCAACTAGACAGTCTGTTGATGGCTGAAGGCTTTTGGCATGAGGTGGTGGATGTGTCGGGGGTCGATCCGGGTTATGCGCGATTGGGCCGGGTACAACCGCTGGCGGACGGGGGCGCGATAACGCTGGCCGAAAGCCGGGCGAAGGGCGCGCAAGCCTTGTGGCAAGGGCGGGCGGATTGGCAGGTGGTTGACGCGGGTGCGATGCCGTTGGCGCCGTTAAGTGGCAGTGGGCGCGTGGTCTTGGACACGTTGAGCGCGCGGATACATCCACGACAGGCCTGCGCAGCGCTGGCCTCTGCCTTGACGGAGAAAGGCGTGGAAATCCTGCCGGATGGGCCTGATCAGGGGGCGGTTTTATGGGCCACCGGTGCGGCCGGGCTGGCAGCATTCAATGAAGGACATTCGCGTCAGGTCGGGGCGGGGATCAAGGGGCAGGCGGCTTTGTTGGCGTTTGATGCGCGGGATCAGCCGCAAGTGTTTGCGGGCGGTGTTCACATTGTTCCTCACGGGGATGGAACGACCGCCGTGGGCAGCACATCCGAGAGGGACTACAACGATCCATTTAGCACCGATGCGCAGTTGGATGATGTGGTCGCTGCTGCACGCGCCGCCGTTCCCGCCCTGAAAGACGCCCCGGTGATCGAGCGCTGGGCCGGTTTACGCCCTCGTGCGCGCAGTCGCGCGCCAATGCTGGGTAAGCATCCGCAGTTTAAGGGGCAGTTTGTCGCCAACGGTGGTTTCAAAATCGGATTCGGTATGGCACCCAAAGTTGCACAGGTCATGGCGGATCTGATGCTGGAGGGGCATGGTGACATTCCGTCCGGTTTTCTGCCTGAGGCTTCGTTCTAGGGCGGCGATCCTCGTGCCGCGTTATTGTACAAGGATGTTGTGAATGGGCCCTGATGATCTGATCCTGACGCCAACTGGCCTGCGCTATCGTAATCGCCGGTATCCGTGCTCGATCGGCAAAGGCGGCATTCGTGCGGATAAGCGCGAAGGTGACGGAGCCACACCGGTGGGAACGCATCGTATCGTCATGACGCTTTATCGTCCGGATCGTATAGCGCAGCCTGCGCCATGGGCCCGGCCCATTTTGCCGGGCGATCTGTGGTCAGACGACAGCGCGGATGCTGCTTACAATCAATGGGTCCGCGCGCCCTATGGCCACAGCCACGAATCCCTGCGGCGCGCCGATCCACTCTATGATTTGATCTTGGTGACGGATTGGAATTGGCCCGTGTCTCAGGCCGGACGAGGGTCTTGCATTTTCATGCATCAATGGCGAAGGCCGGGGTATCCGACAGAAGGCTGTGTGGCTTTGAGGCGGGATCATTTGCACTATTTGGCAGGCGAAATTCCCCCGGGGACTGTGTTAAGAATTCAGAATAATTGAAAAGGATATTTATTAATAAAGATTAAGTATGTCGGCGTAGATCGGCTGGAAAGGAAATTAATCTTTGCCCTCTCCGATGTGAATAATTAAAAGACAAATCAATACTACTAGAGAACATTTAATGAGGACTTCACATGGCTCAAATGGATCTGACAGCATTGTCTTTGCGGGAACTGAAATCCCTGAAAAAGAAAGTAGATCGTGCTATCGAAACACATGAAAAGCGCGCGCGCAAAGATGCGTTGGCTGCAATTAAAGAAAAAGCCAAAGAAATGGGCTTTTCGCTGAACGAACTGGTCGGCCCGGGCGACGCAGACGGCGCAGGCACAACATCGGGAACCCGCACGCCAGCAGGCCCCAAGTATCGCGATCCGCGTGATGAGACGCAAACTTGGAGCGGCCGTGGTCGCAAGCCCAACTGGATCAAAAAGGCGATCGATGAAGGGGCTGATTTGGAATCGATGCGCATTTCAGAGTGAAATGTGCACATCATCGGCCTATCACAAAAAAGTGATTGCCTGAGTTGATCGGCTGAAAATATGAAGAAAACGCGTGTAGTATTTCAATTACTGCACGCGTTTTTATGTCCGATATTCGGGCGACATTAAGTGGTGGTACGTGCGCCGAAAATGGCGCTGCCGACGCGCACATGGGTAGCGCCCTGAGCGATTGCGGATTCGAAATCACCGCTCATGCCCATCGAAAGACCTGTCAGGTCGTTTCGGGCTGCGATTTTCGCCAGTAAAGCGAAATGCAAGCTGGGCTCTTCGTCCGCCGGGGGAATGCACATTAATCCGCGAATAGGCAGGTCCAGCCCGCGGCATTCGGCGATGAATTCATCCGCAGCGGCAGGCGGAACGCCAGCCTTTTGGTCTTCTTCGCCTGTGTTGACCTGAAGGAACACATCGGGGCAGTGCCCTTCTTCTTGTGCAATTCGGGCGATGGCTTGGGCCAGTTTCGGGCGATCAACCGAATGAATTGCGTCAAACAATCCAAAGGCCTGTCGCACTTTATTGCTTTGCAATGGGCCGATAAGATGCAAGTCCACGCCTTCAAATGACGCGCGGAATTCGGGCCATTTTCCCGCCGCCTCCTGAACGCGGTTCTCACCAAAACAACGGTGCCCTTGGGTCAGGACCTCGGCCACGCGTTCGTTTGGCTGGACTTTGGAGACGGCTATCAGTTTTACCGAACCGGACGCGCGCCCGGCGTTGGTTTCGGCGGTGCGGATACGCTGAAGGATCTGATCAAGACTCATGACGGGCTCCGGTGTGCGACTGTGTTGTGTGGTGGTAACGCAGGCACAGCAGGGGATGCAAATGCCCAATGGCGTGTCGTTGATGCGCGGGCTATCGCAAACTGGGCTAAACAGCTTGCTCAGCGCGGCTCTGACCGTTAGGAGGGAGGGGCAATAAACACCGGTGGGTAGCATGACCTTTTCTTTTGCAATGCGCGGTATCTGCGCCGTCGCCGTGATCGGCATCCTGGCGTCTTGTGGCCCCGAGCCAGCCAAATTTGATCCCGATGCAACGGTGATCGAAGGCGGGAAAGAATCCAAGGGCGCTGCGCGTACCGGATCCAAGACCAGCATTTTTGATGTGTTCCGTGGCAAGGAAGCGGGCGTCAAGGTGAACCGCCACCTTTGGAATGCCTCGCTGGATGTATTGAGCTTCTTGCCGATCCAGTCTGCTGATCCCTTTACCGGGATCATTTCGACCGGCTATGGCACACCTCCGGGCGGAGGGCCTGCGTATCGGGCAACGATTCTGGTTAGCGATCCGGCGCTGGATGCGCGGTCACTGAACGTATCGTTAAGTACCCAGCGTGGCCCGGTTGCCGCCGGAACGCAGCGCGCGGTCGAGGATGCTATTCTGTCGCGCGCGCGGCAGCTGCGCATGCAGGCGGGCAAGTACTAATCACAGCCAGTTTCAGACAGGCAGTTCGTGTGGCCTGACACATGACGCGCGTTACCGGATATTGATGCCGGGGACGCGCGTTGGCCGTTGGCATTCGCCCCTGCGCTGTGCGATGCGCGCCGCTTGACCGGTGCGGCGCCGTCGTGCCTGTTGGTGGCGTGAAACACCGGAGCAGTGCAGCCATGACGACCAAAGTAACAATCCGCCCATTGATGCCGACCGACCACGCCGATTGATCCCGCATGTGGACCGCCTATCTGGACTATTACCGCACCACGCTGCCGCCCGAAGTGTATCGCACCGCGTTCGAACGTTTGCTAAGCGATGATCGTCAGGAATTTCAGGGACTTATCGCCGAAATAGACGGGCGTGCTGTCGGCTTGGCCCATTTTCTGTTTCATCGCCTCCTGTGGTCAATTGAGGATACCTGTTATTTGATGGATCTGTTTACGGACCCCGCCGTACGCGGTCAGGGCGTGGCGCGAGCGTTGATTGATGCGGTTAACGGCGCAGCCAAACAGGCAGGTATTTCCGTGGTTTACTGGACCACGGAAGAGAATAACTACAAAAGCCGGATGCTGTATGACAAGGTCGCGACGCGCACGCCGTTTATCGTGTACGAAAAGACCGATTAGGCGTCATGCGCGGATCGGGTCAGACAACCAATGGCATATCCATCACGCTATCCACCCATTCCAACTGTCGGGGCAGGCAGATACGTTTGAGGTCATATTGATCCTGCATCAATGCGCGGGCATTCCGGCCCAGCGTTTGGCGCATCTGGTCATCGTCTAGTAAGCTACAGACTTTGTCGACCATGCCTTGTCCGTCAAAGAAATCAACCAATAGCCCGGTTTGCCCGTCGGTGATGACCTCCCGCACGGGCGCGGTATCGCTGGCCACAATCGCACCGCCGCATGACATTGTCTCCATCAAGGACCAGCTCAGAACGAACGGATAGGTCAGGTAAACATGCACGCGGCTTAGCTGCAAAATCCGCGTAAAATGTTCATGCGGAATGCGGCCCAGAAAATGCACCCGTTTCCAGTCTTCGGGGCTGATCTGATTGGCCACTTCATCGCGGAAAATCTGTTTCCACGTCTGCCCTTTGGGGGGGGCGGCGCCATAGCTCACCTCGTCGCCGCCGATTATGATCACTCGTGCATTGGGGCGTTTTTTCAACAGGTTGGGCAGGGCGCGCATAAAGATGTGATATCCGCGGTAGGGTTCCAGATTGCGGTTCACAAAGGTGATCACTTCGGTGTCACGCGAGTATTCGGGGTGACCTTTCAGGGTCAGTCGTGCTTGATCGTCCGGCCCACTGAATTCGGTGTCGATGCCATCATGGCTGACCGTGATTTTACTGCGCAGCGGTTCGGGGAATGTGTCGGCCTGAAACTGCGTCGGACAAATCCCGGCCTCGGCAAAAGGGAAGTGCAAATGATTGTTCATGTTCTTCAGGCGGATGCGCATTGGCTGCGCCTCGGGCTCGCGCGATTTGAACTCCGGATCGAAATCCAGATGAGGATAGCCCGCCTCGTGATACAGCTCACAGTAAAGCGCCATGCGTGATTGCGGCCACAGATCGCGCAGGAACATCGATTCGCCCCAACCGGGGTGCGCCAAGATCAGGTCAGGCGTATATCCGCCCTTTGCCAATTCACGCGCGGCGCGCCAACACGCCTCGGCGCGGATGACCTTGCTGTCCATATCGACCAGCCATGGATGCACGATCTGGTCCGGTCGTTTGGGCAGGGTATAGGGCAGGACCGTCACCCCCTTCCATGACACTTTTTTGTCGACTTTCAACGTCAACGCCGTGCATTCATGCCCTGCAGCGGCCAGGGCAGGGGCCAGATGTTTCCATTGGCCAGGAAAATTTTGGTGAATAAAAAGAATTTTCATCTGTAAACACGTCCCCGGTGGTCTTGGCCCCGTTCGGACCTATTTTGCCCGTTATATGCTGCGTCTTGCATTCTGCAAAGACCCGCAATTTGCGCGCTCGGCACTGGACGCGCGCGCCTGTGCACCCTATCACCCAAAGCTGACTGTTTGATTGATGAAAGACGCATCCCATGTCGCGCTATACCGCCGCCGAAATCGAAGCCAACTGGCAAAAAGCCTGGAACGAGGCGGGAATTTTCCGCGCTGCCAGCAGCTCGGAAAAGCCCAAGTATTATGTGCTGGAAATGTTTCCCTATCCGTCGGGACGCATCCATATGGGCCATGTGCGCAACTATACGATGGGTGATGTAATCGCGCGTCACAAGTTGGCGACAGGGCATAATGTTCTGCACCCTATGGGGTGGGATGCCTTTGGGATGCCCGCCGAAAACGCGGCGATGGCGATTGGCGGCCATCCCAAGGACTGGACCTATGCCAACATCGCCGACATGCGCGATCAGATGAAGCCGCTGGGCCTGTCGATTGACTGGAGCCGGGAATTCGCCACCTGCGATCCTGAATATTACGGCCAGCAACAGGCGCTGTTTCTGGACATGCTGAAGGCCGGGCTGGTCTATCGCAAGAATGCGGTAGTCAACTGGGACCCCATCGATATGACCGTTCTGGCCAACGAACAGGTGATCGACGGCAAAGGCTGGCGCAGTGGCGCGGATGTGGAACGGCGCGAGCTGACACAGTGGTTCTTTGCCATTTCGGACATGGCCGAGGAATTGCTGGGCGCGCTTGATGGTCTGGAAAACTGGCCCGCCAAGGTGCGTCTGATGCAGGAAAACTGGATCGGAAAGTCGCGCGGGCTGCAATTTGCCTTTGGCCTGATTGATGGCCCTGACGGGCACGACCGGATTGATGTTTACACCACACGGCCCGATACCTTGATGGGGGCCAGCTTTGTCGGGATTTCACCGGATCACCCGCTGACCAAACATCTTGAAGCGGACAATGCCGAACTGGCTGCGTTCTGCGCCGATGTGCGCAAAGGCGGCACCACCGAAGAAGCGTTGGAAAAAGCCGAAAAGCGCGGCTTTGACACGGGCCTGCGTGTGCGCCACCCATTTGATACGGCATGGGAACTGCCGGTCTATGTCGCCAACTTTGTGCTGATGGATTACGGCACTGGCGCAATTTTCGGATGCCCGGCGCATGACCAGCGTGACTTTGATTTTGCCACGAAATACGAGCTGCCCATCGTGGCCACTTACCTGCCCTCCGAGGACAGTAACCCGGAATTGACCGAGGCCTATGTGCCCACCAAAACCGACAAGGTGTATTACAACAAAGGCTTTGCCGGAGATACTTGGCAGACGGGCAATCAGGCCGTCGACGCTGCGATTGATTTCTGCGAGGCCCAAGGCGTCGGACAGGGCGTGACCAAATACCGTCTTCGCGATTGGGGCTTGTCACGTCAACGCTATTGGGGTTGCCCAATTCCGGTCGTGCATTGCGACACCTGTGGGGTTGTGCCCGAAGCCAAGGAAAACCTGCCCATCCGTTTGCCGGATGACGTGACGTTCGACATTCCCGGAAACCCGTTGGATCGCCACCCGACTTGGCGCAACACATCCTGCCCCAAATGCGGTGCAGATGCACTACGTGAAACGGATACGATGGACACGTTTGTCGACAGCTCATGGTATTTTGCGCGCTTTACCGCACCTCATGCGACCACGCCCACCGATCTGGCCGAGGCCGAGTACTGGATGAACGTGGATCAGTATATTGGCGGGATTGAGCACGCTATTTTGCACCTGCTGTATTCGCGGTTCTTCGCCCGCGCTATGCAGATCACCGGACATCTGCCGAAAAAAGCGATCGAGCCGTTCAATGCCCTGTTCACCCAAGGCATGGTCACGCATGAGATCTATCAAACCATGGGCGACAATGGCCGACCTGTCTATCATCTGCCCGAGGATGTAAAAGACGGTAAATTGACCGACGGAACCGAGGTGCAAATTGTGCCTTCGGCCAAGATGTCGAAGTCCAAGAAGAACGTTGTCGATCCGGCACAGATCATCTCGGCCTATGGGGCGGATACCGCGCGCTGGTTCGTATTGTCCGACAGCCCGCCGGAACGTGACGTGGAATGGACCGCAGCGGGGGCCGAAGCAGCGTCCAAGCATCTGGCGCGTGTGTACCGCATCGTTTCGGATATTGTCGCTAGCAATGACGCCGACGTGCCCGATGCGGACGAGGCGCTTTTGCGCGAGATGCACAAGGCCATTCAGGCTGTCAGTGCCGGGGTCGAGGCTTTTGGCTTTAACGCCGCTATTGCCCGGCTTTATGCATTCACCGCAGCATTGGGTAAATCAAACGCCGGAACGGCGGCCAAGCGACAGGCGGCCAGCGCTCTGGCGCAGTTGATGTCGCCGATGACGCCGCATTTGTCCGAAGAACTTTGGTCGATGCTGGGTCATTCGGGGCTGATTGCCACCGCGCCTTGGCCGGTGGCCGATCCGGCGATGTTGGTGGATGCCGCTATCACCTTGCCTGTGCAGGTCAACGGCAAACGGCGCGCCGAAATTCAGGTTCCGCCGGACATGCCCAAGGAAGAGGTTGAAAAACTGGCGCTGGGGTTGGATGCTGTCCAAAGGGCGCTGGACGGTGGCACGCCCAAGAAGGTGATCGTGGTGCCGGGGCGTATCGTTAACGTGGTGGTCTGAGACCACGTCGCGGTGAGAACAAGGATAGGATCCGGGATATGACCAACACTTGCCCTACACGCCGCGTGGTCATGATGGGCGCTGTTGCCGCCCTTGCTGCATGCGGTTTTCAGCCAGTCTATGGGCCGGGTGGCGGTGGCGCGGCGTTGCAAAATGCCGTGCTCGTCGATGAACCCCTGACGCGTGACGCCTATCTTTTGACCCGCGAGGTCGAGCAGCGCTTGGGTCGTGCGACGGATGCGCAATATGGTCTGGGTTATGATATCTCTGTGCGCGAAGAATCGATTGCGATTTCCTCTAACGACGTGACCACGCGCTATAATCTGATAGGGCAGGTCACGTTTGCGCTGCGCGATCTATCGACACAAAAGGTGGTGAATTCGGGCAAGGTGAACAGTTTCACCGGCTATTCCGCGTCCGGTTCCACCGTGGCCACGCAGTCGGCCGAACAAGACGCACGCGAGCGATTGATGCAAATTCTGGCCGATCAGATGATCACGCGATTGATCGCGGTCGCGCCCGCCCCATGATGTCTGTCTTATGAAACTGTCGCCTCGCGACGCGCCGGGCTATTTTGCCCGCCCTGATGCGGCGCGCACCGGGTTGCTGATCTTTGGTGCGGATGCGATGCGCATTGCCTTGCGCCGACAAGAAGTGATCGCGGCCCTGATCGGTCCCGATGGCGAATCCGAAATGCGTCTGGCCCGTATGCCCGCAGGCGAGCTGCGCAAAGACCCCGCACGCCTGAACGACGCTGTCAAAGCCCAAAGCTTTTTCCCCGGTCCGCGCGTCGCCTTTGTCGAAGACGCAACCGAGGCATTGGCCGCGCCGATTCTGGCTGCCTTGGAGGATTGGCAGGAAGGCGATGCACAGATCATCGTCACCGCAGGTCAGTTGAAACCGACGTCTAAATTACGCAAGGCATTCGAGGCCCATAAAAACGCCTATGCGGCGGCAATCTATGATGATCCACCGTCCAAGGCCGAAATCGACGCGATGTTGAACGGGGCGGGACTGCGGAATATATCCCCCGAAGCCCAGCGGGATTTGGGCGACTTGGCATTGGCACTGGACCCCGGCGATTTCCGGCAGACCGTTGAAAAAATGTCGCTCTACAAGATCGGGGATGATACGGCGCTGACCCCTGAAGATATCGCGGCCTGTGCGCCCGCCTCGACCGAGGCGGAATTGGATGATGTATTGAACATCGTTGCCGAGGCCCGCTCAGGTGAAATCGGGCCAATCATGAAGCGTTTGCGCGCGCAGGGTGTTCAGCCCGTCGCGCTGTGCATTACGGCAACGCGCCATTTTCGCACGCTGTATACCGCGGCATCTGACCCTGGTGGCCCGGCTCAAGGCATGTCACGAATGCGCCCGCCGGTGTTTGGCCCCCGTCGGGACCGGATGTTGCGACAGGTGCAACGGTGGAGTGCACAGGATTTGGAAGCGGCGTTGCAATTGTTGACGCAAACCGATTTACAATTGCGATCTGCGGCACAAACCGCGCCGCAGATGGCGCTGGTCGAGCGCGCGCTTATTCGGTTGGCCATGATGGGGAGGCGCAAATGAAACACCTGATTGCACGGGCGTTGATCTGGTCTTTGGCCTTTGGGGCTACGGCGTTGTCGGCCCATGTCGACAGCGGCACGGACCCGGTTGAATTAGAGCGCACCTATCAAGGGGCATTGGTCTATGTGCCCGATGCGGAAGAGGGCGCGCGCCAAATTGATATCGCCGAACTGCCTGCGATTCTGGCCGCGTCGCAACAACCGCGTTTGGTGGTCTATCTGCATGGGTGTTCTGGTATCATCGAAATCGCACATGCCGCCGGTCTGATGTATGGCGAGGCAGGCTATGTCTTTGTTGCGCCAGATAGTTTCGCACGCGCTGACAAACCGGTTAGCTGTCGTCCGGAAATCCCAGAGGGCGGGTTGCACCGCGCGGTTCTGGGCTGGCGTCAGGCCGAGGCCGCGTATGCGGTGACGCAATTGCGCGACCTGCCGGGGATGAAAGACGCGCCGATGGTTCTGGCAGGGCATAGCGAGGGTGCCGTCACGACGGCCACGTTTCAGGGCCTGCCCGTCGACGCGCGCGTGATCGAGGGATGGACCTGCAACGCGGGCTGGCCTGAATACATCGGCCTGAACGCGCCACAGGCGCAGCCGGTTCTGTCGTTGGTCGGGCGGCGTGATCCGTGGTTCCGCCTGCCTGTTTTGCGGGGCGATTGCGGAGAGTTCATGGATGACAACGATCAGTCCGTTGTGTTTCGCAAACCCGACCCACTGTATGATCAGCACTGGCTATCGCGCAATCCCGCCGTGCAGGACACGATCCTGCAGTTTCTGGATCAGGCACTGGCAAAATAGGGCGTTGGTCTAGGTCTGTTGGGCCAGCCATTCAGATGCGGATTGTCCCGCCCAAAGGCCTGTCGCCATACAGGCGGTGATCAGATACCCGCCTGTCGGAGCTTCCCAGTTCAGCATTTCACCTGCGGCAAATGTGCCCGGACGGGCTTGTAACATCAGCCCGTCGTTCAGGCAGTCCCAGCGCAAGCCACCGGCGGTCGAAATAGCCTGATCCATCGGCAAGGGGCCATCATGGCGTATCGGTAGGGCTTTGATGACGCTGGTCAGATCGTCGGGCAGGGGGCGGGCGCATTCCATCAGTAACGCCTGTTTCTCGGGGCCCCATTTCAGGGCCTTGCGCAGATGGTTTGACACGGAGGCCTTGCCGCGTGGCCGCGCCAGACGGTCGCGAAGCGCCTGTGCACTAAGATCTGGCATCAGGTCCAACGATAGGGGGGCGCCATCGCGTACCGCGCGCGATACTTCGTACAGGCCACCGCCCTCTAGCCCTCGTTGCGTGATCACCACTTCGCCGCGCGATTGCTGTTTGCCTGCGCGCAGGGCGATGCCTTTGATCGGAGCGCCCAGATGACGTTGCATATGCGCGCTCCAACTTATGGCGACACCCATGTTGGCGGGTTGAAACGCGGCAACCTGACCCGGCAAATGGTCGGCCCATGCCCCGTTGGAGCCCAGCCGCGCCCAACTGGCCCCGCCACAGGCCAGTACCGTGGCGTCAGGTGTCAGGTGTTGGATGCCTTCGGGCGTGTCCATAACAACGCTCTGGCCGTCCCATCCCGTCCAGCGCCAGCGGCGGCGCAGTGTCACGCCCGCACCCTCCAGTCGCGTCAGCCACGCGCGCAATAGCGGCGACGCCTTCATGGCGCGCGGGAATACGCGCCCGGTTGATCCGGTAAACAATTCTTGCCCCAAGGCGGTCGCCCAGTCTTGCAACGCGGTCGGGTCAAATGCGCGCAGCATCGGAGTGAGCGGGGCTGCATCCGGGCCATAGGCGGCCAGAAATTGGTCCAGCGGCTCGGATTTGGTCAGGTTCAGCCCTGACTTTCCCGCCATGAGAAACTTGCGTCCGGGTGATGGCATCGCTTCGGCCACGGTTACAGAATGGCCCGCACGGGCCAGCGCCTCGGCGGCCATCAATCCGGCGGGGCCTGCACCAATGACAAGGGCATGGCTCATTCTGCGTCGCCTGCGGCCGATAGGACCGGCGGCAAACCCTTGTGATGCACCACACGTTGGGGAAAGGGTATCTCGATGCCTTCGGCCTTAAGCGCATTCCAGATCAGGAACAGCACATCCGAGGTGTATTTGTTTTTGCCGTCGTCCAGTCCGTTCACCCAAAACTCTACCGCAAATTCCACGCCACTGTCGCCGAATGCGCGCAGTTCGCAATCGGGGGGCTCGGGCTGGGTCAAGACGTCTGGGTGGGTGGCGACCGCGCGTTCGACGATGTCGGGCACGCGATTGATATCCACGTCATAGCTGACGGAAAACGGGGCTTCATAGCGGTTTGCGCTGCCTGCGTCTGAATAGTTTACGACGCGGGTGGTGATGAAATCTTCGTTCGGAACCACGATCCAGCGGCCATCAAAGGTTTCAAGGATCATTGCGCGGGCGGTGGATTTTACAATCGTGCCCGCCTCGCCGCCGTCCAGTTCGACGTAATCCCCGACAGTGGCCTGACCTTCCAGCAACAAAATCACACCCGAGATAAAGTTGGCGGCGATCTTTTGCAGGCCAAACCCCAGGCCGACACCAACGGCACCTCCCAAGACCGCGATCGAGGTCAGAGAGATGCCCAGAAGGTTCATCAAAATCAGGAATGCTACTCCGAAAATGGCAATTTCGGCGGCCTTGGCGGCCAGTTGGCGCGTGGCAGGACGCATCTCCTCTTGCGCTTGAATGTAGCTGGCGGATTGATCATTCCACCAACGTCCCAACCAAAAGATGACCGCTCCGGCGACAACGCCCTTCAACAGCCACAACAAATCAAAGGACATGTTGCCCAATGGAATGATCGTGGCCTCCAACCGGGCGGCGGCAAGGTGCAGCAGGCCCAGTGTGTAAAGGGCCGCAGCAGGCAGCAACACATACCGCCCCAGAAGGCGTAGGAACGGATCCTTTAGGATGTCACGCACCAAAATGCGTACAGCCAGAAACAAAAACACCCGCTTGCCAAAGGCGATCACCGCGCCGGAGCCAAACAACGACCGCGTGACGCTTTCACCGATCCCGGTCAACGCATAGGCCAGAAGCGGCAACATCAACGGCACAAACAACAGGGCAAACCGGCGCGTCTGCGCCAGAACATGCTCTTGATCGGCGGGCGGGGTCAGAATGTTGGTCGCCAAGGGGCGTAACCGCCGGGTGATCAATATGGCCAGCAGATAGGCCACGACCAGAATGGCAAACTGCGACCACGCAGCCGGGCTTAACAGCCAGCTTTGCGCAATGTCCCAACCCTGTTGGATATAGACCAATGCCTGACGCACGATTTCTGGTTGGTTCTCGGGGTCCATCGCCTACCTCTTGAGCTTGGGGCGTATCATCCTTTCCTCTTGCCCCGTGATGGCGAGAGGATCAAGCATTAGAGAAGGCCAGGGCCCCGCCCATCAGAGTTGCGCGCCGTGTCTCAGGCACCGCGCACGGTGTCGATCATCAACTGGACATTGGCCGGGTCCGCATCGGGGGTGATACCATGGCCCAGATTGAAAATATGCGGACCATTGCGCAATGCTTCGACAATCCGCCGCGTTTCGCGCACCAGTTTTTCACCGCCCGTCACCATATGCGACGATTTCAGATTGCCCTGAACACAGCCGTCAGGTTGTACTTTTTCGGCCACCCATTCGGCGCTGACCGCGTCGTCAAAGGCTACACAATCTGCTCCTGTCGCCTGTGCAAATCCAGCATACCGTTCGCCCGCGCCACGCGGAAAGGCGATGATCGGCGTGTCGGAATGGCGTTGTTTTAATGCGGCGATAATGCGCGCGGCTGGCGCGATGGCATAACGGTCAAAATCGTCACCCTTCAGCGAACCCGCCCAACTGTCGAATAGTTTGATGACTTCGGCCCCGGCGTCGATCTGAGAGCTGAGGTATTCGATGGTGGCATCCGTAAGGCGCTGGATCAACGCATCAAACACATCCGGATGGGCCGCTTTGAGGGCATGGGCCGGGCCTTGATCCGGCGTGCCGCGTCCGGCAATCATATATGTCGCTACGGTCCAAGGCGCGCCGGCGAAACCGATCAACGTCGTTTCGTGGGGCAGGGCGCCGCGCAGGTTGCGCAGGGTCTGGTAAATGGGGGCGAGCGTGTCATGGATGTCGTCCGCGCCACCCAACTTTGCAAAATCACTCTCATCGCTGATTGTGGACAGGCGGGGCCCTTCACCTGTGACAAACCACAGATCGGCACCCAAAGCCTGAGGCACCAGCAAAATATCGGCAAACATGATCGCGGCATCGAACCCATAGCGGCGGATCGGCTGCAATGTTACCTCGGTTGCCAGATCGCTGTTGTAACACAACGATAAGAAATCGCCGGCCTCGGCGCGGGTCGCCTTGTATTCGGGCAAATAGCGGCCCGCTTGACGCATCATCCAGATGGGGGGCGTTGGCAGGGGCTCGCCCGCGAGGGCGCGTAGGATCGTCTTAGGCTGGGTCATGGCTGGTCCTCCTGCGGCGTGTGGTCCACTTCCGGGAAGATAAAGTCAAGCATCGCCAGCTTGCGAACTGCGACGGGGGATACTAGAGGTTTCGCCATGATACATACCTTGCCTTCTCCTTCCGCCCCTTTGAAGCTGGGCACACGCGGCTCTCCCCTTGCTTTGGCGCAAGCCGTTGAGACGCGCGCGCGACTGATGGCCGCATTTGATTTGCCAGAGTCCGCATTTGAAATTGTCGTGATCAAGACCACGGGCGATGATCGTGCACTGATCGCCACTGACACCCCCTTGAAAGAATTGGGGGGCAAGGGATTATTCACGCGCGAGATCGAGCAGGCGTTGCTCGCGGGGGGCATCGATGTCGCCGTCCACTCGATGAAGGACATGCCCGTCCTGCAACCCGACGGGTTGACGCTGGATACATATCTGCCGCGCGAAGATGTGCGCGATGCGTTTGTATCCCCCCACGCAGCAAGTTTGGCCGACCTGCCCGCCGGAGCCAAGGTGGGCAGTTCCTCGCTGCGCAGACGCGCGCAGGTCAAAGTGGCCTATCCACATCTGGAATTAGTTGAATTTCGTGGCAATGTGCAGACGCGACTTCAAAAGCTGGACGACGGCGTGGCTGCTTGTACATTCCTTGCGATGGCAGGCCTCATCCGCCTTGGCCGCCCCGAAGTCGCGACCAAAGCACTGTCACCCGAAGATATGCTGCCCGCTGTCGCCCAAGGGGCCATCGGCATCGAACGCAGGGCAGATGACATGCGCGTTGCACATATGTTGGAGGCCATTCACGACACCGCCACTGGCCAACGGCTCGCGGCCGAGCGTGCCTTTCTTGCGGCGCTGGATGGATCGTGCGAAACTCCCATTGCCGGGCTGGCCGAATTGGACGGGGGCACGCTGCGCCTGCGCGCAGAAGTCTTACGCCCTGATGGGTCCGAGAGTCTGACAGATGATCGAACCGCCCCGGTCGAAGATGGCGCGGCGCTTGGCCGGGCTATCGCCCTTGATCTGCTCGCGCGTGCAGGGCCCAATTTTTTTGATTGGCGATCGTAACGCCTTAAGATGGTGTTGTGGATAGGTATTTATGGAAAGATGAAAGGTGAAACCGCTTTTTCATCTTTCCATAAATACCTATATCGCAACGATGGCCTAGGGAAGTACCTTGCCGGGGTTCATGATGTCGTTGGGATCCAGTGAAGTCTTGATAACACGCATAGTTGTCAGCGCTGCCGGGTCTTTGTAGCGGGCCATGCTGCCGCGTTTTTCCAAGCCAATTCCGTGCTCTGCTGAAAAACTGCCGCCCAGAGCCATGACCTTATCCTCGATCTCGGCGTGGATCTTGGCATGAAGGGCCGGGTCGGCGGATTTTGGCCAGCATGTTAGATGCAGGTTTCCATCGCCCAAATGCGCGACGGATGCGTCGATGGCACCAGGGTCTAGCCGGGCGAAAATGCCCTCGATGCTGTCCAGCAGTTCTTGCATGTGATGTAGCGGTACAGCCACGTCATTGTGGATCGTCGGGCTGTGCAGGAGCATGACGTCGGCTGCAGCTTCGCGGCGGGCCCACATTTCGGCGCGTTGGGTGTCGTTGGTGGCGATGGTTGCGTCCCGTATCGTGCCGTCTTCGAAAAATTCAGCCAGGGTGGTTTCTAGTGTTTGCGCCAGCACCGATTGGCCGTCGTCACCGATTTGAGCGTCGCGGGGTGCGGCGCTGGCCAACTCCATCAAAATGTTGACGGGGTGGGTTTGATCAAAGGGCGGGCGCATGCCGGGATTGCGTTGCTGGCAGGCATCGATATAGGCACCGGGCATGTATTCAAAGGCTTCGACTGCGCCACCGGAGGCGGCCTGCAAGGCGTTCAGCAAGCGTAGTGCATCCGTAACCGAGCTGACTGCGGCCATTGCTGTGGCGTGGACCATGGGGGCGGGGAACAATTTCAGCACGGCGGCGGTAATCACGCCCAACGTTCCTTCGGCCCCGATGAACAGGTGTTTCAGATTGTAGCCCGCGTTGTCCTTGTGCAGTGCGCCCATGAGGTTCATGACGTCGCCATTGGGCAAAACGACCTCTAGCCCCAGACACAAATCACGCGTGTTGCCATAGCGCAGCACGTTCGACCCACCCGCATTCGTGCTGAGCGCCCCGCCAATTCTGGCCGAGCCGCGCGCCCCGAAAAACAGCGGGAATATCAGGTTTTGTTCCTCGGCCGCGTCGTGAATCGTGCTGAGGATCGCGCCAGCCTCGACCACGGCGATGCGGCCTTGAACGTTGACATCGCGGATCTTGTTCATCCGCTCTAGTGATATGACCCACGCCCCAGCGGGGGCTGTCGCTTGTGTCAGGCCGGTATTGCCGCCCATGGGCACCACTGGCGTGCCGCTGGCGTTGGCTGTGCGCAGAATCGCCGAGACCTGCGCCGTGTTGGCCGGGCGCAGAACGGCCAGCGGTGTTCCATGTGCTGCGCCCGCCCAATCGACGGAATACGGCGCGACATCAGCGCCTTCCAGCACGTTGGATGGACCCAAAAGCGCGCGCAGATCGTCGAGCATTTTTTAAAACGCCTTGAAGGTCAGGGTGGTTTCGGTCCGTTCGATATTGGGTATGTCGAAAAGTGCGGTATTCAGGAATTTCCCCACATCCTCGTTTTCGGGAATGTAGAGTTTCACCAACAGATCGAACGGGCCCGAGGTCGAGTGCAGTTCGGAATGGACCTCGCGCAGGGCGATTTCCTCGGCAACCTTATAGGATGTGCCGGGCTTACAGCGGATATTGATGAAGACGCAGCGCATGTGGGTTTCCTTTGTCGGATGTCAGAGGGTCATGTGGCGCGCGCGTGCGCCGCGCTCGATGGCGGCGGCATGCAGGCGGTCGATGGTCAATTCATAGCGGATTTCTTCCAGCAGGCGCAGTTCGGATTCGGCCAGAGAGCCGTCGGCGGCGGCCACATCACAGGCCAGAGCATAGGCGGTTTCGAACAGGCGTTCGGGCAGATTGTCGCGGATCAGGCCGAACAGCGCGTCCAACCCGTCTTCGACGGAAAACAGATCGAACACTGTCTGAGCCATGACGTTGATCCGGTCCGCGTCATAGTTACCAAAAACAGGCAGGTTATTGACCGCCGACTCGATTTTCACCAGTTCAGCCGTGCGGATGTTTTCATCCGACGCCGATACGGCGATCATCACAGCCACCAGACAATCCTGTGGGCTGAGCGGGTGTTGTATGGCCTGGGTCATCGGCGGTCCTTTGGGCTGAAGTGTTCTGCAGCCCGGAGGGCCATTCGTTGACAGACAGATTATTGACTGTAGCGCGTCTCGGCAATAGGAAGCGTCGGACCCGTGCGCCTTTGCCTCGGGCAATCAGGAGAGTTTCCAATGTCCGATCTGCGCGATGCTGCGATGAGTTCGAAAGCCTGGCCTTTTGAAGAAGCGCGCCGGGTGTTGAAACGGTATGAAAAAGCACCGCCCGAAAAGGGCCATGTCCTGTTCGAGACGGGCTATGGGCCTTCGGGCCTGCCCCATATCGGCACCTTTGGTGAGGTGTTGCGCACTACGATGGTGCGTCGCGCGTTTGAGGCGATCAGCGATATCCCGACGCGAATGATCTGTTTCTCCGACGATCTGGATGGCATGCGTAAAGTGCCGGGAAACGTGCCCCAGCAAGAGATGCTGGCCGAACATATGCACAAGCCGTTGACATCGGTGCCTGACCCATTCGGCACGCATGACAGTTTTGGTGATCACAACAATGCCATGCTGCGCCGGTTCCTGGACACGTTCGGGTTTGAGTACGAGTTTTACTCGGCCAAAGAATTCTATGCGACAGGGCAGTTTGACGAGATCCTGCGCCGTGCCTGTGAACGTTACGACGACGTGATGAAGGTTATGCTAAAATCGCTGCGCGACGAGCGACAGCAGACCTATTCGATCTTTTTGCCGATCCACCCCGAAACGGGGCGGGTGCTGTACGTGCCGATGAAAAAAGTTGATCCGGTTAATCATACGGTCACGTTTGACGACGAAGATGGGCGCGAATGGACATTGCCGGTGACGGGCGGCAACGTCAAATTGCAGTGGAAGCCGGATTTTGGCGCCCGCTGGGCCGCGTTGGATGTCGATTTCGAAATGTATGGCAAAGAACACGCGACCAATACCGCAATCTATGACCGGATTTGTGAGATATTGGGGGGGCGTAAGCCCGAGCACTTTAGTTATGAGTTGTTCTTGGACGAAAACGGCCAGAAGATTTCGAAATCGTCGGGCAACGGCATTTCGATTGACCAATGGCTGACCTATGCGTCGACCGAAAGCCTCAGCTATTTCATGTACCAAAAGCCGAAAACGGCCAAGCGGATGCATTTTGACGTGATCCCAAAGGCCGTGGACGAGTATCACCAACAACTGCGCGCTTATGCAACGCAGGACGTGGCGCAACGGGTGAACAACCCCGTGTGGCACATTCATAACGGCGATATTCCTCAAAGCCGGATGGTTGTGCCGTTCTCGATGTTGCTGAACCTGGCATCGGTGGCCGGGGCCGAGGATAAAGACCACCTTTGGGGCTTTATCAAGCGGTACGCGCCGGATGCCAGCGCCGAAACACACCCTGATCTTGATCAGGCTGTTGGGTTTGCCCTGCGGTACTATGCCGATTTTGTAAAACCGACCAAGGTCTATCGTGCGCCCAGCGAACAAGAGCGGGAGGCTTTGTCTGAACTGCGCAACCAACTGGCCGCCTATGACGGGCCCCGCGACGATGAAGCGTTGCAATCGGTTGTCTATAGCGTCGGGCGCGATAGGTTTGACCCGCTAAAAGGCTGGTTTAGCGCGCTTTACGAAGTGCTGCTTGGGGCCAAGCAAGGGCCGCGTTTTGGCGGGTTTATCGCGCTTTACGGTGTGGAAGAGACCGTTCAGTTGATCGATGATGCGTTGGCGGGCAAGTTGGGCTGACAAACCCCGGCTATGGCAGAGCTATTGACGTTTTGCTTTACATTGGTTGCGCCAGATCAATGCGCCGTGGCATGATTCACGCGACCCTGTCACGCGCAACGCTGAAATGACGCGCGCGTTTCAAGAAATGCTGTTTCGCAGGTTTTCTCGAACCGCGATAAGGAGGACGCGAATGACCTTGAAAGTAATTCTACCAGCCGTCGTCGGTTTGGGTGTCTTGGCTGCCTGTATGCAGGCGGAAATGCCACAGCCGAACGAGGGGCGGATGCTATATGCCGAAAATTGTTCGCAGTGTCATGGCGCCGCTGGCCAAGGGGACGGACCTTGGGCCGAGGGAATGGTGCCCGCGCCGCATGATTTAACCGTTCTTGCCGCTGGAAATGGCGGGAGCTTTCCGCGTGCGTCGGTGCTGTCGACGATAGATGGCTATCACCGTGCAGGGCAACCCGGTCAACCAATGCCTGAGTTCGGGTTGTTGTTACAGGGGCCAACGGTGCCTGTTGACGTGGGGGATGGTGTCATGACCCCAACGCCGCGCCCCTTGGCCGCACTGCTTGCCTATCTGGAAAGCATCCAAGCAAGTTGATCTAAAGGTTGGATGCTCGCGTCCATCAACGCCGAGCGGTGGCGCGCCGAAAGTGATAGGTAAGACAAGACAACGATTTAAACCGCGCACAACGTTTATAGGATGTGCGCGGTTTAAGACGCTGCCGGTTTCGGCGCTATCACAAGTCTCTTTAGTTCACGATTTCTGAATCTTCGACGAACATGTTGGCCCATGCGCGGTCGATCAACTCGGGGGTCATCTGATAGGGGATGCCCTCGAATTCGCAGATCGAGATCATCTGATCGATCAGGAAGACCGGCTGATAGTTGGCATAGATGTTGTCGATTTCCGGGTATTTGCGCTTTAGCAGGTGAACCAGCGCAGCCTCGTCCAGCGGCATTTGCTTCTTGCGCGCGACCATCGAGAAAATCTTTAGGAAATCGGCCTGATCCGGCCCGTCGATCTTGATCTTGTAAAAGATCCGTCGCAGGGCGGCTTGGTCGAAAATCTTGTTGGGGTGGAAGTTGGTCGAGAAAATAGCCAGCGTGTCAAAAGGCACTTCGAATTTCTCACCCGACTGAAGGGCCAGAATATCTTTGCTTTCTTCCAATGGAACAATCCACCGGTTGACCAAGTTCTGGGGCGGTTCTGCCTGTCGGCCAAGGTCGTCCACGATGAATATCCCACCGGTCGATTTCAACTGAAGCGACGCCTGATAGGTGCGAGCGGTCGGGTTGTAGACAAGATCCAACATATCCAGCGTTAGCTCGCCACCAGTGATTACGGTGGGGCGATCACACCGGACATAGCGCGTGTCAAACGTACGGCGGCGGCGCAGTGAGTTCGGGTCGTCGACCTCGGCCTCGGCCTTGGAATGCACGATCGGATCATACACTGTGATCACCTGGCCGGCGTATTCAATGGCAAGGGGGACATAAATTTTGTCGCCCATCGCGTCACGTATGCCGTTGGAAATACTGGACTTACCGTTGCCGGGTGGGCCATACATCAGGATAGAGCGGCCCGCGCTAACGGCGGGGCCCAACTGATCCAGCAGGCTGGGTGGCAGGACCAGATGGCCCATGGCCCCGGTCAGGCGTTCGCGGCTGATCTGGATGTTGCGGATGGATTGGCGCTTTACCTGTTCGGCATAGACCGACAGGGGGACGGGCATGGGGCCGAAATATTCGGATTGGGCCAATGCATCCAGTGCGCGGGCCTTGCCTGCGTCCGTAAGCTGATATCCCATCTCGCTGCCCGAAGTGGCGCTCATGTTACCGGTGGCCTCGATCAGGCGTTGTTCGCGGGCCATGTCGACCAATTCTTGCGTCACGGTACGTGGCAGACAAACCGCCAAGGCGATTTCGCTGACCAGATCCACGTTCTTGCGAAAAATGGTTTTAAGCAGAATATCACGCATCATCACCATCGGCAGGCGCATGTCCTGCAAGGTGGTGGGGGGTGGGGGCGGTTGCACGCCTTGGTGCGTCACTTGCATGTTCATGGGCTGGACCTTGGGATTTGGTGCGCTGTTACCTGCACCTTGCCCACAAATTATGTGCAAAATGTGGAGCCAGTCCGGCGGGAGAGGGGCGAGGCGCGATCACGCGCCGTGAAGTGCCCCAAGGCCCAGATAAATCGCCAATGTGGCGCCCAGACACAGGCCCATCGGGAATTTTTTACCGCGTGACCAGCTTTCCCAATGCGGGGCCAGATTGCGCAGACGGGTATGTTTGGCGATCCGATGCGCGGTAAATCCGGCCAGCAGGTTCGCGGCCAGCACCAGACACAGGAGTTGCAAGTCGCCGATAGCGACAAATGGTGCTGCGGCGGCCGCGAACTTGGCATCCCCGGCTCCGACAACTCCGGCGGCGTTCAAAACGATGCCCACCAACAGCACGACAACCAAATGCACCAACCGCCACGCGTAGACATCTAGCGGCAACGCGATCAGGCCGATAACAAGGAAAATCGCGGCCAGTGTCAGGACAGCGACGTTCGGGATTTTCATGACCCTCAGGTCGTTCCACGCAACCCAGATGCAAATAGGGAGCGCGAATGGAAGAAACCAAAGGGCGGAATAGGACGTGATGAACATCAGGCGGGGCCTTGTTTTGGGGCCCCGGTCAGGCCTTTGAATCTTCCAATGCACGAAGGCTGCGTACGGCGGCCTCGAAGTGCTGTGGATGGGTGTCGATGGCGTCGCGCAACAGGGTCTTTCCTGTCGTAACGTCACCTTGTTTGACTGCCGTCAGGCCCAGCGTATACAGCAGCTGCGCGCGTTCAACTTGGCTTACGGGCATAACTGGCAAAGTGTAGTTACGTTGGGCGCCACGTGCCAGAATCAGGTTGTTTTTGGCGGTGAACAACGATTGATCCAGACGAATGGCATCACTGAACAGGCGCTCGGCATCGGCATAATCACCGCGGCTTAGCTTGGAATAGCCCCAGTTGTTCATGACGCTGGCAGGCTTTGTCGTCAGCCCCACAGCGGTTTCATAAAAACTGTCTGACTTTTTCCATTCCTTGTTGCTGTCGGCCACCATGGCCTCCAGCCGGTAACGCTGAAAGGTTTCATAGGTGGGGGGGACTGCGTCCAAGGCTTCTTCGGCGCGGTCCCAATCGTTGTTGCGGATCAGTGCATCGGCATAATCCACGCGGTCCGCGTCGGTTTTGTCTTTGTGATCGACCACCTTCTTCCATGCCGCAGCACCTTCGGTGTAGCGCTTGGCGCGGACCAAGGACTTGGCCAGCCCGCGTTGCAGGTCGATGCGGTCAGGCTGTTCGCCTGTTGCGCGCTGAAAATACGAGACGGACTCGTTGGGGTCCGCAACGGTCAGCATCACATCGTTCAGGTTGGATTCATCCACCACGTTGACACCCTGAAACGAGCGCTCAACGGTTTCATCTGTGGGTTTCTCACATGCAGACAGCAGGCCAAAGCCGGCTGCGCACAGCGAAAGTAGAATAGGGTGGCGCATTTTTGCGTCCTTTTACTGCCTTGCCTCAAGCGTTCGTTCCGACATTCTGCCACAAAACGGCAAAATGACGAAACGCTTTCGTCATGGTATCGTGCGGATTAAATAGTCACTGCTGCCGCGCCGCACCATTTTATATTCTTGTTCTTCGGATTGACCGTAAAAGGAATCATCCAATTTTGCGAGGGCCAAGCGCAAATTATCGCGGATTGAGTCACTTTGGCCATTGTCCAGCGCATAAGCGCGCCTAAAGACCTCGGATGCTTCGGAGGTTTCGCCCTTTTCCATCAGGACCACGCCCAAATTGTTCCACGCCTCGGGGGAGGTGGGTTCGGCAGCGACAGCACGGCGCAATTGGGTTTCTGCCTGTCCCAAACGGCCCAGTCCCAGATTTGCACTGCCCAGTCCGATCAGGATCTCTGGGGTCATTTCCCCGGTTTCCAGTGCCGCGCGGGAAAACGCATCAATCGCCAGATCGTATTCGCCGGCGTTGATCAGGCGGTGCCCGACGGTGGCTCCGTCTACCGCTTTGCCGCGTTTGGCCACCCCGGGCGCATAGGGGTTGTCGGGCAGGGCACCGTCATCGGCGCAACCTGCGACGGCCAACATTGCAATCAAGACTGTGCCTGCCCGTATCATTCGGACCTTTACCAAGTTCATTCGATCCTACGCGGTTCAAAGTCAAATCGATGTGCAACTTGCCTTCGAAACACGTGTAAGATCAATAGGCCGTGGGCGTTTCTACGCGACGTTGAAACGCGTTAGTTACTCATTGCGGACAGTTCCATGAGCCCCAGTACAGACGGGCCTACCAGAATGATCAACAATGGAGGCACTGTAAGCATCATGGTCGCCAATGTCATCTTTGTCGGAAGCTTGTTTGCCTTTTCTTCGGCGCGCATCACGCGTTTGTCACGCATTTCACCCGCATAGACGCGCAGCGCGTCGGCGATGGACGTACCAAATGTCTGGGATTGTACCAGAACCGTCACAAAGCTTGAAATATCCTGCACACCGCAGCGTTCGGACATTTCGTTCAGAACCGAAGGTTTGTCACGCCCGGCCTTGATTTGCTGGCTGACGATTTCAAATTCGTCCGAAAGGGCAGGGTAGGACGAACGCATTTCGTTGCTAACACGAATGATGGATTGATCCAAAGATTGGCCCGCCTCGACGCAGACCAGCATCATGTCCAAACTGTCAGGGAAACCATCCGTGATTTCTTCCTGACGTTGTTGTTGGCGTTTGGTGATCCAGTACTTGGGCAGCATATAGCCAATCCCACCGGGGCCCAGAACCCACATGATCATTGACGTTGCGTCGGTCTCTTCGCCCCCAGCCTTGAATGAAATGTAATAGACAACACCAATAGCCAGAAACCCAAGTCCCAACGCAAACTGCGCAAAGTGGAAGTAGCGTACCGCGTCTCGGTTACGGTACCCGGCCTGCATCAGTTTGACGCGCATGGCCGAAAACGCCTCTTCGTCCTGTGGCTCAAGGAACGTGGCGTATTTGTCCAGCTTGTCGTTGCGCGCGCCCGAGCGCAGTTTCTGCGCGCTAGGGACACCTTTGGCAGCAGCAATTTGGGACTTTTTCAACTTGTCCAACGGGTCTTCGGGCTGATTGACCATCAAGATGACCGTCACCACGATCATCAGCAGGCCCAAAGTTCCGACCGCGATCAGCGGACCAAATGGGCCCAAAGTGCCGGTCAGTATCTGGTTGATGTATTCCATCGGTTGATCCTTCCTAAGGCGTCTTGCGTTTGTTCTGAAAACAGAAGCTTTAACAACGCCTTACACTTTGATGTTCACAAGGGCGCGCATGACGAACAGGTTGATTGTCAGGAATGCGCCGACGACAAGACAGGCGGGGATGAACCACGGGTGATCCATAACCTTGTCATAATA
Organism: Roseovarius aestuarii; assembly: GCA_027214255.1. GTDB lineage: Bacteria > Pseudomonadota > Alphaproteobacteria > Rhodobacterales > Rhodobacteraceae > Roseovarius > Roseovarius aestuarii_A. The sequence goes on along the minus strand of JAPWHL010000012.1, from coordinate 71,835 downwards.
ATTGGGATCCAAAAGCTGAATTCCGACCAGTGCAAGCAGGGGGAAGCCGGACAGGAATTTACCCGACCACTGGGCCTCGGCGGTGATGGCCTTGACCCGGCGGAACAGGCGGAACCGTGCGCGGATCACTTTGGCCAGACCGGCCAGGATTTCAGCCAGGTTACCACCTGATTGCTGTTGAATGGTTACGGCAACCGCCAGAAAGCGTAGATCTTGCATGTCCAGCCGTTCGGCCATGTCTTTCAGGGCTTCGCCCACATCGCGCCCAAAGGCGGCCTCGTCTGCAATAATGCCGAATTCCGTTGCCAGTGGATCGCTGACCTCGGTCGCAACGATCGAGACGGCCGAGCTGAATGGATGCCCCACCTTCAGCGAGCGTACCATAAGTTCGATAGCGTCTGGCAGTTGTTCTTCCAACAGGCCCATGCGTTTCTTGGCCTGCATTGAAATCCACATGAAAACGCCACCGACGCCCATAGCCACCGACACGGCAGCCCGGATTGGCAATGCGGTACCGGTTCCCAGTGTGAGCCCCACGAATGCAAGAGCGGCCATAGCACCCATCAGCAAAATCAACTGCTTGGGCGAAAAGGCGATGGCGGCTTTTTGTGCCTTGCTGGCCAGAATGGAATACAGTGGAAACCTGCGCGATCGCAGGTGTTGCGACATTTCTTTGCGCAACTTTTCCATGACTTCTTCGCGCGCAGCACCTTTGTCCAGCATTTCCATGCGGCGATTGACGCGGCTGTTCAGGCTGATGGATTTGCCGAACACGGTCAGGTAGATGCCCTGAACCAACAGCAAGACCCCGATAAAGATCAGGCCATAGATAATCGGCTCGGCTGAAATGGTCATTTCATTTACTCCGGAGTCACGGGTTCATAGATGCTGGCGGGCAGATCATACCCCCACAGGCGGAAGCGTTCGGAGTAGTGTGAGCGCACCCCGGTGGCGGTAAAGTGACCGATGATTTTATTGTCTGGCGACAGCCCGACGCGCTGAAAACGGAACACTTCCTGCATCGAGATAACTTCTCCTTCCATCCCGGTGATTTCGGTGATGGAGGTCATCCGGCGGCTACCGTCCTGTAGACGGCTGGCCTGAACAATCAGGTTAACAGCCGATGCGATCTGGCTGCGCACGGCCTTCAGGGGCATTTCAATCCCCGCCATCGCCACCATGTTTTCCAGGCGGCTGATGCCATCGCGAGGGTTGTTTGCGTGGATCGTCGTCATGGACCCATCGTGGCCAGTGTTCATCGCCTGCAACATGTCGATCACTTCTTCGCCACGGGTCTCGCCGACGATGATACGGTCAGGGCGCATACGCAGGGCGTTTTTCAGACAGTCGCGGGGGGATACCTCGCCCTTGCCTTCAACGTTGGGCGGGCGGCTTTCCATACGACCGACGTGGATCTGTTGAAGCTGAAGCTCCGCAGTATCTTCGATTGTCAGAATGCGTTCGGAATTGTCGATGAACGAAGACAGCGCGTTCAGCGTGGTCGTCTTACCCGAACCTGTACCACCCGACACGATTACGTTCAGACGGCACGCCACCGCCGCTTGCAGATATGCAGCCATCTCTTCGCTAAAGGCACCGAAATTTACCAGATCATCAATGCCAAGCTTGTCTTTTTTGAACTTCCGGATGGAAACAAGGCTACCATCGACGGCCACGGGGGGCACCATCGCGTTAAAGCGCGAACCATCCTGAAGACGGGCGTCAACGTACGGGTTGCTTTCATCCACGCGGCGACCAACGGCCGACACGATTTTGTCGATGATGCGCAACAGGTGCTTTTCATCCTTGAAGGTAACGTCGCTCAACTCCAGCTTGCCGTCGCGTTCGACGAAAATCTGTTGTGGACCGTTGACCAGAATATCGTTGACCGTATCGTCCTTGAGAAGTGTTTCAAGCGGGCCTAGGCCGCGCACTTCGTCATAGAGCTCTTGTGTCAGGGTCGAGCGGTCCTCGCGGTTCAACACAATGCTGCGTTCGTTCAGAACTTCGGCGGTGATTTCGCCGATTTCGGCACGTAATTCGGCCTCGGTTGCAGTGTCCAAGGCGCCAAGGTTCAGGTTGTCCAAAAGGGCGCGGTGCATGTCCAGCTTGATCTCGGCCAGGCGCTCTTTACGCTTGCGCTCTTTGTCCATCGGCGCGACCTGACCGGGCTTGGTCGGCAAGGGGCGACGCAAGCTGGTGGGCTTTGGCGCGGCTTGCGCAGCTGCGGGCGCCACATTGGGGGCGGGTGCTGCCTTGGCGTTTTTGGCAACGGGTTTGGCCTGCGCGGCACCGGATTTTTTGTATCGAGAGAACACTGTGTGATCTACCTTTCTGTCCAAGCCTTAGGCGGCTTCGGCGTCGCTTTTGCCCAGTTCATGGAGCGAGGCGGCGAGTTTTGCAATTTCCTTGCGAAGTGGGTTTTTGGCGGCGGAACTGCCGAGGGGCAGACCGTGATCAGCGCCCTGCGCAACCAGTTTGCCTCCGTCGGGCAACTGCACCTCGATGTTGATTTCCAGACTTTCGGCCATCCGCTTAATGCGGGATTTACCATTTAGATCCGTGAATTTTGGTGCGCGGTTAACGCAAAAGCGCAGCTTTTCAATCGGCAAATCTTCGGCCTTGAGTGCACGTTTCAGGCGCAATGTGTTCTGGGCCGAACGCATGTCCATCTCCAACGTGACAAAATAGATTTGCGACGCCGACAGAACGGCTTCGGTCCATTGAACCAGCGTGGTGGGCATATCGACGATGACGTAATCGAAATGTTTGCGCGCCTGTTCTAGAACCCGCGCCACATCCTCGGACGAGATCAGATCCAATGGCAGCATTTCGGGCGGGGCGGTCAACACCCACAGCCGTTCTTCATAACTGACAAGGGCCTGCTTGAAGATGTCTTCGTCCATGGTTTCGGTATCGGACCACATCTCATAGACGGGCTCGCGGCGGGGCAAATCCAGAAAGGTCGAGACCGACCCGAATTGCAGGTCAAAGTCCAAAATGCAAACGCGCGGCGGATTGTTTTTATCTACGGTGGCCAGTTCCCAGGCCAGATTGACGGCCAAGGTGGTCGCGCCAGTGCCGCCTGCCAATCCGTGCACCCCCAGCAACACACCGTCTTCTGTCGTGGCCGATGGGGCCGACGATGTCTGGACGGGTTGTGGTGCAGGTTTGCGCAGACGATCAATGGCGGCCTGAAGTTCATTTTCAGGCAGGGGGTAGGGTACAAATTCATCTGCCCCTTGGCGCAGAAGGCTGTGCAAAGCGGCAGGACTCACGTCATCGGCGATCAGGATCACCTTGATTTCCAGCGATCCAGCCAGGGTGATGATTTCGCCGATCATGGCCAGATGGTCTTCGTCGGTCTCATCTATGGCGATGGCGACAAATTCCAGTGCTTTGGCATCTTGTTGGGCGAGAAAGGCAAGCGCTTCGGGAAAACCCAGATCGCCCCAGGCTTCGCCTACTGCGGATTCCATGTCCTCGATCAACAAATCGAAATTCGTTACGTCCCGGCTAATCGTGCAAGCGACAAGCGGACTATGGTCAGTTTGGGTGGTCGCGCTGCTCATTGCGTTTGTCCTATTCTGTTTCTCACCCTCTGCGGGGTCTTTGGTCTGTTCGAAGTATCACCTAGGGCGGCTACAAAGGGGGCCTGCACTGCGACTCGGACACAGGTAGGGCCGTGGTTGCTAGCAATGTCGGGGGTAATCTGGGCACAAATGCGGCCAGATTACCGTAATTGTGCGATTTTATGGGACAAAGAAAAACCCGCCGGAACGCCGACGGGTTTGAAGGTGTCCCGGCAAGCCGGGCAGGGAGAACCGTTTGCCCGACTTACTCGTCGGTCTTTGTCGTGCGTTGCCAATAGGATGGCGCTGTCGCGCTCTCAACGTATTCGCGATAGACGACTTCGGCGTATTTGCCGTCCATGATGATGGGATGCGAGCGAATAAAGCCCGATACCTCGGTCACGGTGCGCCGATTGCGGCGCTCGCGGCCTTGGGTCACGATCAGCGGTTGTGTTTCGCCAAACGACACAACGGCTTCCAAGCGGTCGCGTCCAACTCCCTGACTTGTCAGGAAGTCGACAACAGCGTTGGCGCGTTGCAGACCGATACGTTTGTTATACCCGTCCGAACCCACGGCATCGGCGTGGCCATATACCTTGAAGTGAACCTCGGGGAATTGCCGAATCCATGCCGCCTGCTCACGCAGGGTGTCGCGTGCACCCGCGTCCAGCTGGGCAGAGTTAAAGGCGAAATTGACCGTGGTCAGAACCTCTTGTGCAAAACGATTGCTAAGGTCAAAGACATAGGCCCGTTCGCCGGACATGACTTGGGTGTTTTGCATATTGGCGTTGCCAAAGTTGCCGCCGTCTACCAGCGCACCCGCTTCGGAAAAATACGAGCGATAAACCGTACCGGGGGCGCTGGAACACGCGCCAACCGTCAGGGTCGCCAGCAAAAGTAATGATTTTTTCATGTGCCCCCGTCCCTGCATCAGTCCATCACATATCCATAAGACCCACTAAAGTCCTGTTTGGCAACCTCACCGGCGCCGCCCGATTGTGGGCGAACATCGCGGGCAACACGCCCGTTGAGGAACAAATCAGCCTCTGAGGGCAGTTTGACCCGATCCGTCGGCAGGGCCAAAGCCTCGCCGCGGGTCGGTGTGACCAAATGGGCGGTCACAATAATTACCAGTTCGGTTTGCGAACGCTGATAATCAGAACTGCGGAACAACGCACCCAGAACCGGCACATCGCCCAGCCATGGCACTTGACCGCTACTGTCGCGGAAATCATCCTGCAACAGGCCGGCAATCGCAAAGCTTTCACCGTCGCGCAGGGCAACAGTTGTTTTCGCATCGCGTCGGGAGAACCCGCTGATGGTCAAGCCGTTGCTCGAGAAAGAGCTGTTGGAATCCAGCGCCGAAACAGCCGCTGCCAGTTCCAGATTGATGATATCGTCGTCCAAAACGCGGGGGATAAAGTCCAATTCGATCCCGAATGGTTTGAACTCGACCGTAATCGCGCCATTTTCTTGGCTGACGGGAATGGGATATTCACCACCGGCCAGGAACGAGGCCTCTTGACCCGAAAGGGCGGTCAGGTTTGGTTCGGCCAAAGTGCGAACCATGCCTTTGCTTTCAAGGGCTTGCAGCAGTATGCCAATCTGTGTTGATCCGGCATTAAAGCCAAAGAACATAGCCCCGTTGTTGGTTTCACCGCTGCTGGATGTTCCCGGTGTTACGCCTGCGGCGATGGTGTTTGATGCAATGCCGTTGGTCCCGACCCCAACACCTAATCCACCGGTGGACAGGCCATCAATGGCGAGCGAGGAGGAGAGGCTTTTGGCGACGGTGCGCTGCATTTCAGCAAACCGGACTTTCAACATCACCTGTTGCTTGCCCGAAACGCTCATCAAGTTGGACACCCGCTCGGGGGCGTAGCGTTCGGCCAAATCCAAGGCACGTTGCATGCGCGGTGTGCTGGAAACGGTTCCTGACAAAACAATACCGTCGTTCGCGGTGCGCACTTCGATTGTTTCATTCGGCAGGATTTGACGCAGCCGTTCTTTGAATTCAGATACGTCGGCGCTGACATGCACCTCGACGTTGGTGATCAGCCGTCCGTTTTCGTCCAACAGCGTCAGCGTTGTACGACCGGGCGTCTTGCCCAGAACATAGATCGTGCGATCTGACAGCGTGGAAAAATCGGCAATCGACGGATTGGCGATACTCAGTTCCGCAAAGGGGACTTCGCTTTCCACGACAACTGCGCGGTTCATCGCGACACTTAGGTCGCGTCCCGCACCTTTGCGAACGACATGCAATTGCTCTGCATGAACGCCTGTCGGTGATGTGCCTGCTACCACGGCAAAGCCCAATAGGGCCGCCGCTACTACGTTTCGATATTTCATGTGACCTGCCTTCCCGATCACGCCTCGGTTCGGGTCTTAATGCCCGTTATTTCCAAGACACTGCTACAAAACTAAATTTTTATCAAGAATCTTTAGCGGTTAGAGGACATTTCTGTTTATTCGGGTGAAATAGTTGCAGGAATGAAACGGAGTTGCGCAATGGCCGTCGTTCTGATTTTCTAAGAAAACCCAGTTTGTTACCTGGGTTTTGGGCTTGGGGCGTTTCATAAAAAAACAAAGCCACAGATTTTGCGGGGATGGCGCAAATCTGTGGCTGTTAGGGGCGTTTCGACTTTACTGCGTAACGTAGGTAAAAGGCGAACCGATTTAGTTGGTGCAGGGGATCGCTGTTTCGATCACGTCCGCGCCGCGGCGTGTTCGAATGGTGCAGACCTCGGCCTTGGGGGTATCGACGACAACCGGTGCCATGGCCAGACCCAACAATTGACGCTGATCGACTTCGATCGTGCCCGCGATTGTGTCATCCTGCGCGCCAACCAATGAAAGGCTAAGACGGCCCGTCGATTGTGCCTGTGCGAGGGCAGCGACCTGTTCCGGCAGAACGGCAACAGTTACGGTCCGGGCAACAGATGCTTCGGTACGGTCGGTGTTTGCCGATTGGTCAACGGCGATCAATTGAACACCGGCCTCAATCAACTTGGTCACGTCGCCGCTGCTGTTGTCTTCGGTGCGCTGTCCGGCACGGCCGACATTGCCCGTCCAATAGACGTCAACACGGTCGCCGGGGCGCAAAAAGCCCGAAACCCCCGAGGTGCTGTCCACTTTGATCGCAAAAGCGCGCATTCCACGTGCCAATTTGGTTGTGATACCGGCATCTTCGCCGGGGCCGGTGACTTTGACGTCCAAAATGGCCTCTGAGGCCTCCATGGCGCGCATCACTGTGCGCGGCTCGGCTTCGCCTTTTGGGAACAGTTCTTCGACGGTGCTGTATGTCCCTTCGGGAAGGGCGTTTGTGGGGAATTTAACCAGACGGACATCGGCCTTCTGGATGCGTTCGCCATAGGCCAAAGCGCGCTTGGCGACAAAGACCTCGGTCGTCTTGATGTTCGGGCCGCGCGAGTTACGCTCGTTTTCCAGCTGGGCTTGATAGCCGTTGATATAGCTTTTTGCCATATAAACAGCGAAACCGGCCAGCCCCAGGCCGAGAATCAGCACTAATCCGAATACCAAACGCATGGCCATTCCTTTCAATTACACAACGTGTCTTCCCGTTCGGCATGTGCCGATTGGGGTTTCTCAAGGCTTACAATAATCGCGAAATGTGGCAAAAAGACGGGCGCCGGGGGGTGGTTTCTGGACAATACGGGCCCGGACGGTTTTGCTGTGGGATGCGACAGCCGCGCAAAAAATGACCGCTGTATGACAGGGCCATTTTACGTTGCACGTCTGTACTGGACGTGCAGAAAATTATGTTGGTTTCAGGGCGGGTGGGATCACTCGACGCCGATACTTGAGTCTGCGACCCCGTTTTGGATCGTGGACGCTGCTGTATTAATACCCACGCGGGCAGTGGCGATGGCTCCAACGGCCAATCCGACAACTGCGGCAGTCAGAACGACCCAATCTACTGTGATTGCACCGTCTTCGTCGCGTAGAAACTTGATGACAAATGTTTGCATGGTTCGCTCGCTTTGCTGTCTTAGGGTATGGACCCAAAATGCACAGACCGCCCAATAGATATGGTGCAGGAAGTGAATCGCGCGATGAAACGAACACGTGCGATCAGTCGAAAAGAGACGATCAAAGGGTCGCAAATCCGCGATCTGCGACCCTTCGTAATTCGTTATCCGATCCTCAGATCAAGATTATTCGACGCCCAGCGAAGTTCCGCCAACACCCGAGCTGATTGTCGATGCCAGAGTGCCAACACCGGATTTCACAGTTGTAACACCGGCAACGCCCAGGCCAACAACGGCTGCGGTCAGAACAACCCAGTCAACTGTTACTGCGCCGTCTTCGTCTTTTTTGAAGTTTTTGAAAAATTTAATCATGTTGTGTCCCTCCAAAGGATCAAGTGGTTTTACTCAGGTTTCTGTCCGTCTTGCTGTCTGTGCCGCCTCTCTACGTTGGCTCATCAGCGCCTCGGATGAACACTTATAGCCGTCCAACTGGGGCAGGAATTGGGCACGAATGGCGCGTTTTTGGCGCAGGTTGAAAATATAGCGGTGATCTTAGGTAACCAATTGTTTTTTAACATTTTAAATTAGAGTAAGAATTTGCATTCTTTGTGAGAACTAGTGAAATCACGTTAAAAAGGGTGCGAATCCGGGGGGGAATTGCAGGCAAAGCTGGCGCGAGTCGCTGTTTTTTGCGATGATTTGCACAAAACCAATGAAAAAAAATTGAGCAGGCGACACATGGTGCGACATATCCCGAATCTTACGGCCGTTTTGATTCCTTTCGTCCTTATGGGCGGACTTGCCAATCCTGCCTTTTCGGCGGATCCGGCCCCGTTCCCCGAATTTACGTTCAAGATGGGCAAGCCCCCAAAGAAAGGGGCCAAACTGATTACGGTTCAGATCGAGCCCGGAGATCAGGCGTTGCCCTCTGCCAGCGACAAGGCCACAGACACCGAGACCGACGCGATCCCGAAAACCCCGACAGCGCGCGTTGCACAGTATGACTGGTTCTGGGACCACATTCCGCCGGGCTATTCCGACGCCGGTGCTCTGAGATTTGAAAGTGCGCTTTTGAAACTCGCCACGCCGCCGCAGGGGATGCCATCGCCGCGCCCGCGCCTTCAGGATATACAAGTCATCGCGCAGGCGCAGGGGCAGAACATCCTGACGGCGACGATTGGCACCGACGTGTCACCCGCGCTTGTGCTGGCGGTGATCTCGGTTGAGTCCGCCGGGCGTACTGATGCCGTCAGCAGTGCCGGGGCCACGGGGCTGATGCAATTGATCCCGGCTACGGCTGAACGGTTCGGCGTGACCGACTCGACCTCGGCCGCGGATAACATCAAAGGGGGCGTGGCCTATCTGGATTGGTTGCTGAAAGAGTTCGACGGTGACCCGATACTGGCGCTTGCAGGATATAATGCCGGTGAGAACGCGGTAAAGGCCAACAAGGGCGTGCCACCTTATTCTGAGACGCGTGATTATGTGCCCAAGGTTCTGGCCGCCTATGACGTGGCCCGCGGGCTGTGCAAAACGCGCCCTCAGTTTATCTCGGACGGCTGTGCGCTTATGCTGGCGAAGAATTGAAAACGGGGCGGCCCTTTTCAGAACCGCCCCGGTAAATTCATATGGCTTGGATTGCGCGGCGTTTAGACGATTGTTGCCTCGGTTGCTGCGCGCAATTCATCTTCGGTCACGCCGTCAGCGGTCTCGACGATCTTCAAACCGCCCTCCACCACGTCCAACACGCCCAGATTGGTGATGATCCGGTCCACCACAGCCTTGCCGGTCAGGGGCAGGGTGCATTCCTTTAACAGCTTGCTGTCGCCGTGTTTGCTGGTGTGATCCATCACAACAATCACTTTGCCGACACCTGCAACCAGATCCATCGCGCCGCCCATTCCTTTGACCAGCTTGCCAGGGATCATCCAGTTCGCCAGGTCACCGTTTTCGGCAACTTCCATCGCGCCCAAGATTGCCGCCGCGATCTTGCCGCCCCGGATCATGCCGAAACTTTGCGCACTGTCGAAATAGGCGGTGCGGCTTAGCTCGGTGATAGTTTGTTTTCCGGCGTTGATCAGATCGGGGTCTTCTTCGCCTTCAAAAGGGAAGGGGCCCATGCCTAGCATACCGTTTTCGGATTGCAGGGTGATGTCCTTGTCGCCGACATAGTTGGCCACAAGTGTGGGGATGCCGATGCCAAGGTTGACATACATGCCGTCTTCCAGCTCTTGCGCCGCGCGGGCGGCCATTTGATTGCGGTCCCACATTTTATACGTCCTCCCGCTTGCGTGTCGTGCGCTGTTCGATGCGTTTCTCATGATCGCCTTGGACAATGCGATGCACATAGATGCCGGGCAGGTGGATAGCGTCAGGGTCCAGCGAGCCGCGCGGCACGATCTCTTCGACTTCGGCAACACATACCTTACCGCACATTGCGGCAGGGGGGTTAAAGTTGCGGGCGGTCTTGCGGAAAATCAGGTTGCCCGTATCATCGGCCTTCCAAGCCTTGACGATGCTGAGGTCTGCGAAAATCCCACGTTCCAGAATATATTCCTGCCCGTCGAATTCCTTTACCTCCTTACCTTCGGCGATCACGGTGCCAACACCTGTCTTGGTGTAAAAGCCCGGTATGCCGCAGCCACCGGCGCGCATACGTTCGGCCAAAGTGCCTTGGGGGTTGAATTCCAGTTCCAATTCACCGCTCAGATACTGGCGCATGAATTCGGCGTTTTCACCCACATACGAGCTGAGCATTTTTTTGACCTGCCGCGTTTGCAGCAAGATACCGATGCCGAAATCGTCGACGCCCGCATTGTTGGAGGCAAAGGTCAAATCCTTCGTGCCTGCTTCCTTGATGGCCTGAAGCAGCAGTTCGGGAATACCGCACAGACCAAAACCACCAGAAGCGATGAACATGCCGTCAAACAGCAAGCCGTCCAGCGCCTCTTGGGCCGAACCATAGACTTTCTTCATGAAAGACCCCTTTTTCGTTTCGTGTCACTCAGGGGTATGCGCCGCCATCATGGGCAAAGTCAACGATGCGACACGTCAGCAAAAGGCGCAAACCCCCGCCGCGTCAAGGCGCGCAGCAGACAAATCTAGAGTACAAGAACCTGCGTGCCAATGGGCGTCACCGCGTAGAGCTCGGCGATCATCGGATTGTACAGCCCGATACAGCCCGACGAGGACTTGCGTCCGATCTTGCGCGTATCATGCGTGCCGTGGATCAGATAGGCAGGCCAGCTGAGATACATGGCATGGGTGCCAAGTGGATTGTCGGGGCCTGCAGGCATGAATACCGGCAAAGAAGGGTCGCGCTTGCGCATGTTGGCGGTGGGGGTCCAAGTGGGTCCGACCTTCTTACGCACGATTTTGGTATAGCCCCGCTTGGTCATGTCCTCGGACATTGGGACTGACGTCGGATAAACGCGATAATCGGTGCCAGCAGCGTTCCAATAGTGAAGCGCACGCGATCCAGTATCGGCAATGATTGCGCCCTTACCTAGTGACGTGAAGTGATCCCGCCAGTCCCGCGTTACAAAGGACGATATGTTGCGGCGTACAGGCGGCAAGGTGTTGGCGATTGCGGGGGCAGCCAATGTGGCCAGCGACGCCGCGCCAAGGGTTAGTGCCGTGCGGCGATTGATGGGGTAATGTGTCATTGGAATTTATGCCTTTTTGGAAGAAATTCTCTGGACATATTGAGGGCAGAACACTCGATCGTCCAACGCGGAGTCGTGATGCATGGCAGATCGGCAGCAATGCGCCATTTTTAGCGCGTTATGACGCTTTACCCTGCATTAATGCTGCGCCCCGATGCGGGGCGCAGCATTATTATTCTTCGGCCTTGGATTTTGCCTTGGCTTTCGCGGCTGGCTTCTTTTTCGCGGCTGGCTTTTTTGCCGCCGGTTTCTTTGCGGCGGTTTTCTTGGCCGCAGTTTTTTTCGCCGCAGGTTTTTTGGCAGTTTTCTTGCCCGATTTGGCCGCGCGTTCAGCGATCAGATTGACGGCCAGCTCCATGGTCACATCTTCGGGTGGGGTGTCTTTGGGGACGGTCGCGTTGATCTTGTCCCATTTGACGTAAGGGCCATATCGACCCTCCATCACGTTGACCGGTCCACCGTTTTCGGGATGTTCGCCCAGTTCTTTCAGAGGTTTTGCTGCCGTCCGGCCCCGCCCGCCGGGGTTGGACCTCTTTTCCGCCAACAGTTCAACCGCGCGGTTCATGCCCACCTCGAACACATCATTGGGGTCCTTGAGGTTGGCATAAATGCCTTTGGCGTCTTCGGGGCCTTTGTGGAATATATAAGGGCCAAAGCGGCCGAAGTTGGTCGTGATCATCCCGCCTTCTGGATGCTCGCCCACCTCTCGCGGCAGGCTGAGTAGAGTGAGCGCCTTTTCTAAATCCATCGCGTCAGGTGTCCACCCCTTGGGTAGCGAGGCACGCGGCGGCTTCTTGACCTCTTCGGTGACTTCGCCGCGTTGGACATAGGGGCCAAACCGTCCGGTGCGCAGGCTGATGATATCACCCTGATCTTCGCCCAAAATACGGTCTTGTCCCTCTGCGGCGTCGCCACCAATGGGACGCGTGTAGCGACATTCAGGATAGCGACCGCAGCCCACGAATCCGCCCGAGCGAGAAGATTTCAGGTGCAATTGCCCCTCACCGCACAGGGGGCAACTGCGCGGGTCGCTGCCATCTTCGCGTGGCGGATACAGCGTGGGCGCCAGCGCATCGTCCAGGACGTCCAGCACTTCGGAAATCCGCAATTCAGACGTTTCGCCAATGGCAGCAGAAAAATCTGTCCAGAACCGTCCCAGAAGTTCCTTCCAGTCGGCATCGCCCGCGCTGACGTGATCCAGCTCTTCCTCAAGATTGGCCGTAAACTCGTAGCCGACGTATTTGCGGAAGAAGTTCAGCAAGAATATCGTGACAACCCGGCCCTTGTCTTCGGGGATCAGGCGATTGCCGTCCTTGCGGACATATTCGCGGTCCTGAATCGTGGTGACAATGCTGGCATAGGTTGAGGGGCGGCCGATGCCCAACTCTTCCATGCGTTTCACCAAGGTTGCCTCGGTATAGCGCGGTGGTGGCTGGGTGTGCGATTGCAGGGCCAGCACGGCTTCGTTTTCGCTCAGGACAGCGGCGCTGTGTGTGGCCATGCCCGGTTTGCCCGCATCCTCGATCACGTCGTCGGATTTGTCGGCTTTGGCGAATTGCGCGCGCAAAGATGATTTGGCAAATGGGGCCGGATCGCCTTGGGAAATCTGGGGCAGGCGGCCATCTTCGTCATCGGTGGGCTCATCGCGGCCTTCTTCGTAGACGCGCAGAAACCCGTCAAACAACACCACCTGACCGGTCGCGCGCAGGCCAACCTGACCATCTGCGCTGGCAATGTCCACAGTGGTCCGCTCCAGTCGCGCACCTTCCATCTGACAGGCCAGCGTACGTTTCCAGATCAGATCATACAGACGCGCCTGATCTTTTTCGGTGATCTTCAGCGCAGCTGCGTCGCGGGTCATGTCCGTCGGGCGGATACACTCGTGCGCTTCCTGTGCGTTCTTCGCCTTGTTTTTGTAAATACGCGGCGAGGACGGCACATATTCCTTGCCATAGCGATCACCAATGGCTTCACGTGCGGCCTGCACGGCCTCAGGGGCCATATCGATGCCGTCGGTACGCATATAGGTAATGTGCCCTGCTTCATAGAGACGCTGTGCGGCGTTCATCGCCTGACGTGCGCCCATGCCGAATTTGCGGCTGGCCTCTTGCTGCAAGGTGGATGTCATAAACGGTGCGCTGGGATTGCGGTTGGCCGGTTTCGCCTCGACCGACGCGACCGACAACGCACGTGAGGTGATGGCCTGCACGGCCAATTCCGCCTGCGTCGCGTTCTCCAGATCGAATTTGTCCAGCTTTTTTCCCGCCAGTGTGGTCAGACGGGCCTCGAATTCTTGACCGCGCGGCGTCGCCAGAAGCGCCTTGACGGACCAGTATTCACGTGGGTTGAACGCCTCGATCTCCATCTCGCGCTCGACGATCAGGCGCAGACATACCGATTGCACGCGCCCCGCGGATTTCGCACCGGGCAGTTTGCGCCACAAAACCGGCGAGAGATTGAATCCGACAAGATAATCCAAGGCGCGTCGGGCAAGATAGGCCTCGACCAGTGGTGCATCGACCTGACGGGGGTTTTGCATCGCCTCTGTCACGGCTGACTTGGTGATAGCGTTGAAAACCACGCGGCTGACGGGCGTGTCCTTTTTGAGCGCCTTTCGCTTGCGCAGAGCCTCTTCCAAGTGCCAGCTGATCGCCTCGCCTTCGCGGTCGGGGTCAGTCGCAAGGATCAGTTCTGGGTCGTCTTTCAGCGCGTCGGCGATGGCCTTGACGTGCTTGCGACTGTCGACTCCGATCTCCCATTTCATGTCAAAATCGTTGTCGGTATCCACCGATCCGTCCTTGGGCGGCAAATCACGAACATGACCGTATGAGGCCAAAACAGTAAAGCCTGGGCCAAGATATTTGTTTATTGTCTTGGCCTTGGCCGGGGATTCAACGACAACGACGGGCATGACAGTCCTCTGCATTCGGGGCGGCACTTATGGCGGCGGACCATGTGGGGTGGCAAGCAGATTTGTCAATGCGCCCTCTTGTCAGGTGTCTGAGGGCAACACTGACAATGCTGATTTGCGAAATGACATCGGATGGATACCATTTCGCTTGGGCAAGTGTTGGCCGGGGCGCATTTCCTGTCGGCCTTCAGGGCAGGGCCGCCCCGGCATGATGATGGCATCACGCCAGCGATAACAGCCCACCGGGTTGGCGGCGAATTCGCCCGTCCAGCTCTAGATCGACAAGCGCGGGGGAAACTGTGCGCGCAGGCGCGTTCAGATCGCGGATCAACTGATCCTCGGCCAAAGGTGATGGGCCCAAGCGGTTCAGAATCTGGCTGTGCAGATCGGCTCTCTCTTTCAAATTGGGCGTTGCCTGGATGGAGGGATCCGCCGGATGTAGATTGACCTCCAGTGGTAAATCGGGCTCTCGGGCCAAGACAGGGCGCGTTTCGGGCAAGGCTTCGATCACGTCATCGGCGGATCGAATCAGCCGCGCCCCATCTCGGATCAGCATGTTGCACCCCGCCGCACGCGCATCAAAAGGGTGCCCGGGAACCGCGAGCACATCGCGCCCTTGATCCAGCGCATTGCGCGCTGTGATCAAAGACCCCGATTTGGACGCGGCCTCCACGATCACCACGGCCGGGCACAGCCCGCTGATGATCCGGTTGCGTCGTGGAAAATGGCGCGCTTGCGGCACCGTACCGATGGGTTGTTCGGACAGACGCAGCCCGGTGCGCAGGATGTCGCAAGCCAGTTGCGTATTCTCGGCCGGGTACATCACATCAACCCCGCCGGCCATAACTGCGATTGTCCCACCTTCCAAAGCGGCCGTGTGGGCGGCGGCATCTACGCCGCGTGCAAGGCCCGAGACCAAGACCTGCCCTGTCTTTGACAGATCCAGTGCCAGCGCCCTTGCCATCCGCGTGCCTAATGACGATGCATTTCTTGCGCCGACCATGGCGATCTTGGGACGGGCCAGAACACCCGGGTCCCCCATCATCCACAGAATCGGAGGGGGATCTGCAATTTCGCGCAACAGTTCTGGATACAACGGGTCGGTGATCAGCAACATCTGCGCGCCCGCCATACGCGCGGCTTTCATCTCGGCGATGACGGTCGCCTCGGGGCAGGGGCAATATTTGTCCATGCCAGCGGCGCGGGCCACGTCGGGCAACGCCGCCAATGCTGCCTGTGCCGTACCATGGGCAGCCAGCAACCTGTAAAATGTCTGCACGCCCACACGGCGGGATCGCAAGAGACGAAGCCAAGACACCCGATCATCTTCCGTGGTGGGTGGGAGTGGGGGGTGAGTGGAAGGATGTGTTTCCTCGGACATCATAGCTCCGTCTGCTTGCTTCCTGACCCTAGAGCTAGCGAGGTTAATGGCGGGTAAACCACGCTTGGAAATCTAGGAATTTTACCGTCAGGCAGGCGTCAACTATCTGATATCCAGCATTATAAATGCGTTTTCGGGGCTGCAAGACGCGACGTTTTTACATCACTCGCCGCGTCTCGCGCCTCACTCAAGCAAAGAACTGTTAACTTCGAATCGCACGCTCTGGCTTTTTCTTGGTGTAAATACCCAATCCAACAGGGTGCACCGGCGCAGTTCTTGTAAACCCGAAGCGTTCCAGCTGCTTCAGGCGGCCGACCCGCCTACAGTTAGGCCGCCGATCATAACCGTTGGCTGACCGACACCGACGGGCACCCATTGTCCGGCTTTGCCGCAATTGCCCATTCCGGGATCCAACGCCATGTCATTGCCCAAGGCGCGGATATGTTGCAGCGCGGTGGCACCATCCCCGATCAGCGTCGCGCCTTTGACGGGCGCGCCGACGCGGCCGTTTTGCACACGATAGGCTTCGGTGCAGGAGAACACGAACTTTCCGTTGGTGATATCCACCTGACCGCCTCCAAATCCGACGGCGTAGATGCCGTCCTTCAAATCGGCAACGATGTCGCCCGGCGTGGCCTCACCGCCCAGCATGTAAGTGTTGGTCATGCGCGGCATCGGCGCATGTGCATAGCTTTCCCGACGCCCATTTCCGGTGGCCTTCACGCCCATCAGGCGCGCGTTCTGGCGATCTTGCATATACCCCAACAGAATTCCGTCCTCGATCAATACATTGCGCTGCGATGGGGTGCCTTCGTCATCGATGGTCAGGCTGCCGCGACGGTCAGGCAGGGTGCCGTCATCCAATACGGTAACGCCCGGAGAGGCGATTCGCTGACCCATCAACCCGGCAAATGCGGAACTGCCCTTCCGGTTGAAATCCCCTTCCAGGCCGTGGCCGATGGCTTCATGCAGCAAAATTCCGGGCCAGCCGGGGCCCAGAACCACGTCCATCACCCCAGCAGGGGCAGGCACCGCGTCCAGATTGACCAATGCCACGCGCAGGGCTTCGCGCGCCTTGTCTTGCCAATCAATCGGGTCCAGCAACCCGTTCAGCCCAAGGCGGCCGCCGCCCCCGGCTGTGCCTTGTTCGCGCCGACCGTCCTGTTCGACGATCACTGATACGTTTACGCGTGTCATGGGGCGTATGTCGCGCAGATGGGTGCCATCCGGGCGGAGAATCTCGACTTCCTGACAGGACGCCATGATAACGGCCGAGACTTGCACGACCCGGCTGTCCAGATCACGTGCGAACGAATCTATCTGGCGCAACGTCTCGATCTTGACGGGAAACTCGGCCCCCGCAATCGGGTCTTCATCGGTGTAGAGCCTTGTATTCGTGGCCTGAGGCGCATCGGCCAGCGTGCCCCCGCCTGCACCGACGGCCAAACGGGTGGTGTCAACAGCGCGGCTGAGCGCAGCGTGCGAAATATCTGAACTGTGGGCGTATCCCACGGCTTCGCCACGTACGGCGCGCAGGCCGAATCCCTCGCCCGCGTCATAGCTGGCGGTCTTAATCCGCCCGTCGTCAAACACCAAAGCTTCGCTGCGGGTGCGTTCCAAGAACAACTCGCCATCGTCCGCACCCGCAGTTGCGCCACGCAACAGATCAAGCGTGGCGTCCTTATCCAGCGAGGTTTCGAAAGGGCGGAAAAGGGCGTCTGTCATGGGTAGTCCTTTGATAAACTCAATATCCCTGCGCCATTTACGCACAGGGTCAGGGTGGCATGTTCGCTGCGCCATATGGGCGGCATTGACGCCGTTGATCGCGTGGCCGATTTGATCCAAATCAAAAAAGCGGCTGTTTGCCGCATTCGTCATTCTTGTCTGTCCTGTCAGAATATGGTTTTAACGGGCGATGAAACAACGGGAATCCGCGAACTTGTCGGACGTCACCCAGGAAATTCGAAAAATAACGCGGCAAACCCGCTATAACCGACCAAGGTGCATCATGCGAAACACATCTAAGTTGCTGGCCGCGATGGCCGCGTTGACCGCCCTTCCCGCGCAGGCGCAGGACAATCTAGAAATTGTCGGCAAGCCTGTCGCCCACGGCATCGGCTTTCAGCCAGCGGCAACTGAACTGGCCAGTGATTTGCATTGGCTGGACGGCATGCTGTTGGTGATCATCGGGTTTATCACCTTGTTTGTGACGATTTTGCTGGCTTATGCGATCATTCGCTTCAACCGCCGCGCAAACCCGACACCGGCCAAGTTTACCCATAACTCGCCACTGGAAGTCGCGTGGACATTGGTTCCGATCCTGATTCTGGTCTTTATCGGTGCGTTCTCGCTTCCGGTGCTGTTCAAGCAACAAGAGATTCCCGAGGGCGATATCAACATCAAGGTCACCGGTTATCAGTGGTACTGGGGCTATGAGTATACGGATCACGATTTCGGCTTTGAGAGTTTCCTGATCGGTGAAGGCAAGGTTCTGAACGATGAGGTCGTGGCCGAGCTAGAGGCAGCTGGCTATTCGCGTGACGAATTCCTGCTGGCCACGGATACTGCTGTGGTCGTGCCTGTGAACAAGACCGTTGTCATGCAGGTGACCGGGGCGGATGTGATCCACAGCTGGACCATCCCTGCCTTTGGGGTCAAACAGGACGCCGTACCGGGCCGTCTGGCTCAGTTGTGGTTCAAGGCCGAACGTGAAGGCGTGTACTTTGGTCAGTGTAGCGAGCTGTGCGGCAAGGATCACGCCTATATGCCGATCACCGTCAAGGTTGTCAGCCAAGAGGCATATGATGCATGGCTGAAAGGCGCGATTGATCAATATGCCGGTACACCGCTCGACTTTGATGTGGCCTCGGCAAACTGATCCGCGTTCTCGCGATTTGAACATGACGGGCCGGGATTTTCCCGGCCGGTCCAAGGATATCCCGGCCGGGCCTGCGTGGCAGCCCGGTCTTTGAAACTGCCCTAAGGGATGTGACAGCTCATGAGCGATGCAAGCATAAATGCCAGTCAGAGCCAGACGCCCGAAGCAGGGTTCGGTGACTATTTCGCGCTGCTTAAGCCGCGGGTGATGACATTGGTGGTCTTTACTGCGCTGGTCGGCCTGTTGGCTGCGCCAGTGCCGGTGCACCCGATCGTGGGTTTTGCCGCTATCCTGTTCATCGCTGTGGGTGGTGGGGCCTCTGGTGCGTTGAACATGTGGTGGGATTCCGACATCGATTTGATCATGACACGCACACGTGGCCGCCCGATCCCCGCAGGGCGCATCACGCGCGGCGAAGCGTTCGGCTTTGGTATGACCTTGGCGGTCATGTCGGTTGTGATGCTGGGCTTGGCGACAAATCTGGTCGCGGCGGGGTTGCTGGCCTTTACGATTTTCTTTTACGTTGTCATCTATTCGATGTGGCTAAAGCGCTGGACCCCGCAGAATATCGTCATCGGCGGTGCGGCTGGTGCGTTTCCACCGATGGTGGGATGGGCGGCGGCGACGGGCGATATCGCGCTGGAATCGGTGCTGATGTTTGCGCTGATCTTTATGTGGACCCCGCCGCATTTCTGGGCGTTGGCCCTGTTTATGAAGTCCGATTATGACGAGGCTGGCGTGCCGATGCTGACTGTCACCCATGGCCGTCGCGCCACACGTCAGCATATCTTGGTCTACACTTTGCTTCTGACGCCTGTCGCGCTGGGCCTTGCATTTACGTCGATTGGCGGGCCGATCTATCTGGCCGTTGCGGTGTTCTATAGTGCGTTGTTCCTAAAGGGCGCTTGGGACATCTGGCGCCGGGACGAGGTGATGGCCGAGGCGGATGGTTATGGCGTCGAAAAGAAAGTGTTCAAACATTCACTCTATTATCTGGGCGGCCTGTTTGGCGCGCTTTTGATTGAGGCAAGCCTGCGCACGGCTGGCCTGAGTGGATGGGCAATGGTGGGTTGGTGATGGATTTCCGCAAACCCCACGAACTGCATAAACGCCGTTTTGGCCGCAATCTGGGCTTGGGTCTGGTTCTGGGCGGATTGGTGGCGTTGGTGTTTGGCTTGACCATTGCAAAGGTCTCGACCGAAGGGTTCAGAATGCCGAACCAGATTGAAGGGGCGCACAATGAATAAGCTTAGCGACCAAGGCCGCACCGCTGTTCAACTGGTTGGACTGGTTGTCGTGATGGGGGGACTGGCATGGGCGTCAGTCCCGTTTTACGACTGGTTCTGCCGGGTCACAGGCTTTGGTGGCGTGCCAGGCGTTGCGAGCGACAACGGGTCCGAGATTCTGGATCAAACCATCAAGGTGCGCTTTGATGCCAGCAAAGAACGCAACATGCCGTGGGAATTCAAACCCGTCGCGCGTGAAATGGAACTGCGTATCGGTGAAACCGGTCTGGCGTTTTACGAGGCCTATAATCCGACGGATCGCCCGGTGGCGGGGCAGGCGGCCTATAACGTCACCCCCTATGAAGCTGGCGGATTCTTTATCAAGATCGATTGCTTTTGCTTTACCGAACAGGTCCTGCAACCTGGTGAACGCGTCGAAATGCCGGTGACATTCTACGTCGACCCTGAAATTGTGACCGACCGGGATGCGAAATACACCCACACGATCACGCTTTCATATACATTTTATGAGATAGACCTGCCCGAAACCGCGCAGGCTGCACTTGTGCAGGACGTCAAAACGGATAAAACCGTCAACTGAGCCTTTCAGCGAGGGAGCCAGACATGGCACACGAAAAAAATCACGACTATCACATTCTCACCCCCTCGGTCTGGCCTTTGCTGGGCGCGGTGGCGGGGTTCGTCATGTTGTTTGGGGCGGTCCTATGGATGTCGCCACAGGCCGAAACGAACCAACCTTGGGTCTTTTTGATCGGTTTTGTCGGCGTCCTGTACGTGATGTTCGGCTGGTGGTCCGAGACCGTGGCCGAGAATCAGGCCGGAGACCATACGCCAGTGGTGCGGATCGGTCTGCGCTATGGCTTCATCATGTTCATCATGTCCGAGGCAATGTTCTTTGCCGCATGGTTCTGGAGCTTTTTCAAGCACGCCATGTATCCAATGGGTGAAATGTCCCCCATCGTCGACGGTCCATGGCCGCCTGCGGGTATCGAAACATTTGATCCTTGGCACCTGCCACTGATCAACACGCTGATCCTGCTTTGCTCGGGTGCGGCTGCAACTTGGGCGCACCATGCGCTGGTGCATGAGAACAACCGCAAAGACATCAAGTCTGGTCTGCTTCTGGCGGTTGGTCTGGGTCTGTTGTTCACGTTCTTTCAGGCCTATGAGTACAGCCATGCGGCGTTTGGCTTCTCGGGCAATATCTATGGTGCCAACTTCTTCATGGCGACCGGGTTCCATGGTTTCCACGTGATTATCGGAACGATCTTTTTGTTCATCTGCTATCTGCGCGCCGCGCGGGGTCACTTTACCCCTGATAACCATATCGGGATGGAAGCGGCGGCATGGTATTGGCACTTTGTTGACGTGGTTTGGTTGTTCCTGTTCGCTGCGGTCTACATCTGGGCGCAGTAAGACCTGCGCCAGCAACACCCGAAACGGGGCTGGATAGGGTTGTGGCCCTGATCCTCCCAATTTCGGCAGGATGCGCGAGGGGCGACCGCGTGCATGGATATTTTTGGCCAGAAGATGCGGGGGGCGTGCCTTCCGCATCTTTGTCTTGAAACGCTTGGATATGCGCATGAAGCGTCTGCTGGTACCATTGCTGTTTGGTTTGATCGGAACGTCGATATTGATCGGCCTTGGCATTTGGCAGATTCAGCGGATGGCGGTGAAAGAAGCGGTTCTGGCGCAGATCGATGCGCGTATCGCTGGTGCGCCAGTTGCCTTGCCAGTCGTAGCCGACCCAACACGGGATCGATATCTGCCCGTCTCTGTAGCGGGAGTTTTTGACGCGACCGAGTTGCATGTATTGGTCGGGGCAAAGGATCTGGGGGCGGGATACCGTGTCATTGCACCTTTTGTGACCGAAGACAGGCGGCGCATTTTGGTGGATCGCGGGTTCATCCATCTTGAAGACAAGGAGAATCCCCGCACCGTCCAGGCCGCAGTGGTAGAGGGAAATCTGCACTGGCCTGATGAGGTGGATGGCTATACGCCTGCGCCGGACAACGCCCGCTCGATTTGGTTTGCACGCGATGTGCCTGCAATGGCGGCAGCGTTAAACACCGAACAGATTTTGATCATCGCACGACGTGAAACGCCGGATACGGCAGAGATCACACCGCTGCCGGTGGACAGCTCGAACATTCCCAACGATCACTTGCAATATGTGATCACGTGGTTTTCCTTGGCGGCGATCTGGGTGATCATGACGGGTTTTTTCTTGTGGCGCAGCAGACGCACCACGAAAGGTGAGGCACTATGAAATACGTATCGACACGCGGGCAGGCACCGGTTCTGAGCTTTGAGGAGGCGATGCTGACCGGTTTGGCGCGCGATGGTGGGCTGTACCTGCCTGAAACCATCCCCGCGATGGCCCCGGCCGAGATCGTGGCGCTTGCGGGCCTTAGCTATGAAGAGGCCGCGTTCAGGGTGATGCGCCCCTATATCGGTGATGCGTTTACCGATGCCGAGTTTGAGGCAATCATCGCGCGCGCCTATGCTGGGTTTGCCCATGCCGCGCGCGCGCCGCTGGTGCAACTGGCATCGGGACATCATCTTCTGGAGCTGTTTCACGGCCCCACATTGGCGTTCAAAGACTTTGCCATGCAGCTGATCGGCCAGTTGTTTGAAGCGTCTTTGAAACGTAGCGGCAAACGCGTCTGCATCGTTGGTGCAACCAGTGGCGACACCGGATCGGCCGCGATCGAGGCGTTTCGCGGGCTCGATTCGGTCGACGTTTTCATCCTGTACCCGAATGGCCGCGTCAGCGAGGTACAGCGCCGCCAGATGTCGACCCCAAGCGAAGGCAACGTGCATGCATTGGCCATCGACGGGCATTTCGACGATTGTCAGGCCCGCGTCAAAGATATGTTCAACGATTTCGCGTTTCGGGATGCTGTCGGGCTTGCCGGTGTCAACTCGATCAACTGGGCGCGGGTTCTGGCGCAGGTTGTCTATTACTTTACATCGGCGGTGTCTTTGGGGGCGCCGCATCGCAAGGTGAGCTTTACCGTCCCGACAGGTAATTTTGGCGATATTTTTGCCGGTTACATCGCAGGGCGTATGGGGCTACCGATCGACCGTTTGGTGGTGGCCACCAACCAGAACGACATTCTGCACCGCTGCCTTACCCAAGGAGATTATACGCCTGACGGGGTGATTCCGTCGATCAGCCCCTCGATGGATATTCAGGTAAGCAGCAATTTTGAGCGCGCATTGTTTGAGGCTTATGGCCGCGATGGCAATGCCGTATCGCAACTGATGCAAGAGCTGAACTCAGGTGGGTTCAGCGTCAGCCAAGGTGCGCTGCAAGCCCTGCGCGAAACGTTTGACAGTGGGCGCTGCGACGAGGACCAGACACGCGCCACCATCCGCCGAACGTTTGAGACAACTGGCGAGCTATTGTGCCCGCACAGTGCCATCGGTATCCATGTGGCCGAAGAAAATCTGACCCCAGACGTGCCGATGATCACCCTTGCCACGGCCCACCCGGCGAAATTCCCGGCGGCGGTCAAAGATGCAAGCGGTCAGCATCCCCCCTTGCCCCCGCATATGGCGGACCTGTATGAGCGCAGCGAACGGATCACCGAGGCCCCGAACGATCTGGGCGCGATCCAAGACATCATCAGAAAACGGACCGGCCATTGAGCGTTAACCTCACCACCCTTTCTAACGGATTTCGCATCGTGACAGAATCGATGCCGGGTCTGCAATCTGCGGCCATCGGTATCTGGGTCATGGCGGGGGCCCGCCACGAACGCCCCGAGCAAAACGGCATCGCGCATTACCTTGAACACATGGCGTTCAAGGGCACGGCGCGGCGCAATGCGTTGGATATTGCCGAGGCGATCGAGAACGTCGGCGGGTACATCAACGCCTATACCAGTCGCGAGGTGACGGCCTATTACGCGCGGGTGCTCAAAGACGATGTCCCGCTCGCGTTGGACGTAGTGGCGGATATCTTGCGCAACCCGGTGTTTGATGTTGCAGAGATCGAGATTGAACGCGGTGTGATTTTGCAAGAAATCGGTCAGGCACTGGACACACCGGACGATATCATTTTCGACTGGTTGCAGGAAAAAGCCTATCCCGACCATCCGTTGGGCCGTGCCATTCTGGGCGCCGAGGAACGGGTGCGCGGGTTTGGACGGGCGGATCTGACCGGATTCGTGGCCGAGCATTATCGCCCCGGTCAGATGGTTCTGTCGGCGGCAGGGGCGGTGGATCATGACGCATTGGTCAAGGCCGCCGAGGCCTTGTTTGCGGATATGGAACCCGGTGCTGTACCTGCCGCGCCTTTGGCCCGCTTTGAAGGGGGCGAAAGCCGGAGTGTGAAAGCGTTGGAACAGGCGCATTTTGCACTGGCATTTGAAAGCCCCAATTACGCCGATCCTGCCATTCACGCGGCACAAATCTATGCCACTGCTCTGGGCGGATCAATGTCATCGCGCCTGTTTCAGGAGGTCCGCGAGAAACGCGGGCTGTGCTATACGATTTATGCGCAGGCCGGGGCCTATGCCGATACCGGTATGATGACGATTTACGCCGGTACCTCGGGGGAACAGGTGCAGGGTCTGGCCGAAATCACGGTGGATGAAATGAAGCGGGCCGCCGATGATATGCGTCCGGATGAGATCGAACGTGCCCGTGCCCAGATGAAAGCAGGCTTGTTAATGGGGCTGGAAAGCCCCAGCAACCGTGCCGAACGTCTGGCGCGGATGATCCAGATATGGGGCCGTGTTCCCGGGCTGGAAGAGGTCGTTGAAAAGATCGACGCTGTCAGCCTGTCGGATGTACGTGATCTGGCCGAGACCATTGCGTCGCGCGCCCCTGCGGCATTGGCGCTGTACGGTCCGGTGGAATCGGCGCCGACACTGGAGGCTTTGCAAACCCGGCGAGCGGCTTGATGTTTTTGCCGCGTCGCAAGGTCCGCATCGAAACCGAGCGTTTGACCTTGCGTCAGCCCGCCATGCCTGATTTTCGCGATTGGGTGCATCTTCGCCGGGAAAGCTCTGAATTTCTGACCCGGTGGGAGCCAAAGTGGTCCCCTGACCACCTGACGCGCAAAGGGTTTACCAACCGTGTCTATTGGGCGCAACGCGCCATTGCCAATGGCAGCGCGTTGCCTCTGTTTCTGATCCGCAGAGAGGATGATCGCCTGTTGGGGGCCATTACACTTGACAATATCCGGCGCGGCCCCAGCCAATCGGGCACGCTGGGCTATTGGGTGGGTGAAAACCACGCTCGCCAAGGGTATATGCGTGAGGCGATACAGGCGACGGCGCATTACGCGTTTGAACGTCTGGATCTCAGCCGGATCGAGGCGGCCTGCCTGCCTGAAAACGCTGCGTCGCGCGGCCTGCTGGAAAAATGCGGTTTCAAATATGAAGGTGTCGCGCAAAGCTATCTTCAAATTGATGGCCGCTGGCGCACTCATGTTTTGTATGCCGCGCTGCGTATGGATCGGCGTGGACGTACCGAGGTCGGGTGCTGAAATTGGCGACAAGGCATGCGGGAACGTGCTTTTGCCATTTTACCTGGTGCCGTGCCACGCTACATTTTATCCCATGACAGATACATTTATTCAGGCGCTCCACGCCGCCCTTCCGCCCGCCGCCCTGCGTGATATCGCACCACGTTATCTAGAGGAACCGCGCGGACGCTGGCAGGGCCAGGCGCGTGCCCTCATTACCCCATCCACGGTAGACGAGGCGGCCACCGCTGTTCGCATTGCATCCAATGCAGGTGTGCCTGTCGTCCCCTACGGCGGTGGCACCGGCCTTGTCGGTGGTCAGATCAGCCCGGAAGGTGCCGCGCCGATTGTGATCAGCCTGGAACGGATGACGGCCGTTCGCGCGGTCTATCCAGAAGAAAACGTCATGGTGGTCGAAGCAGGGGCGATTCTGTCAGACGTTCATGATGCTGCCGAAGCGATTGGCCGGTTGTTTGCACTAAGCATCGCCGCCAAGGGCAGTGCTCGCATCGGCGGGCTGTTGGCGACGAATGCGGGCGGGGTCAATGTGCTGCGCTATGGTAACGCGCGTGATCTATGTCTGGGGCTGGAGGCGGTCATGCCCGATGGCAGTATCTGGCATGGCCTGAAACGGCTGCGTAAGGACAACACCGGCTATGACCTGCGCAATCTGCTGATCGGGTCCGAAGGGACATTGGGCCTGATTACCGCCGCTTCGCTGAAACTGTCGCCGCGCCCGGCTGGCGAGGGGACGGCGTTGATGGTTGTGGACAGCCCCGCCGCGGCCTTGGCCCTACTGGCCATGGCACGCGACCACATGGGAGAAGGGATCAGCGCGTTCGAGTTGATGCATCGCGAAGGCCTGAATTTTCTGGCTGCAACCATGCCGGACGTGCGGCTGCCCTTTGGAGATGCCCATCCGGAATGGACCGTACTGATTGATGTCGGGTTGGCACGTGGGCTGAACCCGTCAGAGGCGCTGGAGACGTTGTTTGTTGAGGCTGCCGAGGCGGGGCTGGTCTCGGATGGGATGATTGCCCAATCCGAAGGCCAGCGGGAAGATTTTTGGAATGTGCGCGAATCCATTCCCGAAGCAAACCGTCACATCGGCGCAATCAGTTCACACGATATTTCGGTGCCATTGAGCGCGATTTCCGAATTTATTGACGCAGGAAATGCAGCGTTGGCGGCACTGGGGAATATACGCATCAATTGCTTTGGGCATCTGGGGGATGGTAACCTGCATTACAACACCTACCCCCCCGAGGGCCAAAACCGCGCCGATCTGATGCATCTAAGCGATGACATCAAACGTATTGTACATGATCTGGTGGATCAGTTTGACGGCTCGATCAGCGCCGAGCACGGTATCGGGCGGCTGAAAGTCGGCGATCTGGAACGATACGGCGATCCGACCAAACTGGCCGCGATGCGTGCGATCAAGGCCGCGTTGGACCCAAAGGGCATCATGAATCCGGGCGCAGTTTTACGCACAGTTGCGTAAGACAGGGAAGGGGGCCCGAGGCATGGGCGCAGGGCGCGACAGAGGTCCAATTTAACGAAAAAAGGGCGCCGGTGATCCGACGCCCTTTGATCTTTTCAGACTTGGTCTGGCTTATGGCCAGTTGACCTCGTTGAAAATCGCCTGTGCTTTGGCGGCGTTTGCAGCAAAAGAAGCTGTCGGTGTTGTGCTGTCGGGGATGAAAAAGCCCAGACGTGCGGTGTCTTTGTCCAAGCCAACACCCGGTACGGCAGGGTATTCGTTGTTCTGGTTTGCGAAATGGTGCTGCGCAAAGTCTCCGACCATGAACTCCAGCAGTTTCTGGGCTTCGGCAGTGTTAGGTGAGGATTTGACCAATGCAACGGCTGTTAGATTCAGGTGCGCACCACGGTCGGACTGGTTGGGCCAAACCCAGCCTAGATTGTCGATGCCAGCGGTCAGGCCTTCGACGTCTTTGTCAAAACCGCGCAGGAAGTAATAGTGGTTAGCCACAGCGATGTCGCACTCACCGGACACGACGCCGCGCAACTGGTCGGTGTCACCACCTTGGGGGGCGCGCGCCATGTTGGCCACAACGCCTGCGGCCCATTCTTTGGCCGCTTCTTCGCCTTCGGCTTCGATGATCGAGGCCAGCAGAGATTGGTTGTAGACATTGGAGGAAGAGCGAATGCAGATTTGGCCCTTGTAGGCGGGGTCGGCCAGCTCGGCGTAGGTGCTGGGCGGGGTATCTACCCGATCTTTGGCGTAAAAGATGATGCGCGCACGCTGGCTGACACCAAACCAAAGGTTGTCGGGGTGACGTAGATGCGCAGGAACGGCGCGGTTGATCAAGTCCGGGCTATATGGCGCGATCACGTCGGCCTCTAAGGCGCGGGACATGCGGCCTGCGTCAACAGTGATCAGAACGTCGGCGGGGCTGTTGGCCCCTTCAGCGTTCAGGCGGGCGATCAGTTCGTCGGCTTTGCCTTCGATCCGGTTAACGGTGATCCCGGTTTCTTCGGTGAACTTGGCATAAAGTGCATCGTCGGTATCGTAGTGGCGCGACGAATAGACATTGACCTCGGCCGCCATGGATGCGGTGGCAATGGTGGACAATGCCATGACAGCAGTTAGGCGGGTTAAAGCAGTGCGTAGCATCAAATAGCCTTTCGGTTTCCGACAAAATTAGTTAGGTATGTCTTGCAAACCTGACTATATTAGTCAAGCGATCAATCGCGACCTAAGCCCCCTTACCGGACGTTGGCATAGGCGTTTTGATCTGAGCCTCGGAAACATGGAACGCGTTGGGATAAAGATCCGAAAACGCAGCGTCAATCTTGCACGAAGCGACAATACAACCCATTGTTTCAGATACGCGCGCCTCTGGGGAGCGGCGCGCCTCAGGGAGGGAACCATATGACTTTTGCCGTGCGGCAGGACGTGCTGGATATTCAAAATGAAATGCCGTGGGATGCGCGCGAGCGCCCGGAAACGGTTTATCGAATGTTGCGCGCCACCGCGCAGGCATTTCCGGATCGCCCGGCGATCAGCTATCAGTTGTTTTCTGGTCCAACCGACAAGGCGCAGACTCTCACGTGGCAAGAGTTCCACGATCAAGTCTGTCAGGCGGCGAACCTGTTTCGCAGTCTCAGGGTAGAAGAAAATGACGTCATTGCGTTGATCCTGCCCAATTGCATGGAGACCGCGACGGCGTTGGTCGGTGCCATGGTTGCGGGAATCGTCAACCCGATTAACCCGCTGTTAGAGCCGGAACAAATATCGGCGATCTTGCGCGAAACCGATGCGCGAGTCGTGGTCACTTTGAAAAGTTTCCCAAAGACGGACATCGCCCAGAAAACGGCCGAGGCCGTCCGTCATGCCTCTAACGTTCGCACCATTCTTGAAATTGATCTAAACCGATACCTCAGCCCGCCCAAAAGCTGGATTGTGCCGTTGGTGCGACCCAAAAATCCGACAGGGCATCATGCCGATGTCCTGAATTACAACAAGGAAATCGCGGGCCAGCCCAAGACATTGACGTTTGATGACGGTAACAAAGATCGCGTTGCGGCCTATTTCCACACGGGTGGCACCACGGGCATGCCCAAAGTCGCACAGCATCGTTATTCGGGAATGGTTTATAACGGCTGGTTGGGTGATCGCCTGCTGTTTGATGAACAAGACGTGGTCATGTGCCCGCTGCCGCTGTTTCACGTTTTTGCCTGCCATGTCATCCTGATGGCCATGATGAAATCCGGCGCGCATGTGGTGTTTCCGACACCTGCGGGGTATCGCGGCGACGGCGTGTTCGACAATTTCTGGAAGCTGTGCGAGCGCTGGAAGATCAGCTTTATCATCACCGTACCCACCGCGGTCGCCGCGCTGATGCAGCGCAAGGTCGACGCGGATGTGTCGTCTGTCAAAAACGCATTTTCCGGTTCAGCACCAATGCCGATGGAGTTGTTCAAACGGTTTGAGGGGGCCACAGGTATTACCGTGATCGAGGGGTATGGGCTGACCGAAGCGACCTGTCTGGTGTCGTGCAACCCGCCAGAAGGGGCCAAAAAGGTCGGTTCGGTCGGTGTGCCGTTGCCTTATACAAACGTTAAGATTTTCCAAGGGACACCAGATGGCCCCAAGGAATGCCCGCCCGATGAGGTCGGCGAAATTTGCATCGATAATCCGGGTGTTTATCCGGGCAACACCTATACCGAAGCCGCCAAAAACCGCGAATTGTATTATCAGGAGAAATACCTGAGAACCGGCGATCTAGGCCGGATCGACGACGACGGATATCTGTGGATTACAGGGCGCGCCAAGGATCTGATCATCCGGGGCGGGCACAACATTGACCCGGCCGATATCGAAGAGGCGTTGATGGCCCATCCTGCGGTCGCAGGCGCTGGCGCTATCGGTCAGCCCGATGCCCATTCTGGCGAAATTCCATGTGCCTATGTCGAACTGGTCGATGGTGGGAGCGCCACCAGTGACGAATTGATTGCACATTGTAAGGTGCACGTACACGAACGCGCGGCCATTCCTAAGCATATTGAGGTTCTGGATGAACTCCCCAAAACCGCCGTGGGCAAGGTGTTCAAGCCCGATTTGCGCAAACGGGCCATCACGCGGGTCTATGATGCGGCGTTACAGGCCAAAAACGTGCAGGCCCATGTGGTCGAGGTTATGGATGACAAAAAGCGCGGGTTGGTGGCGCGGATTGCCAAAACGGAGGCAACGGATGAGGCCGCAGTTGCCGCAGCATTGGGTCAATTCACCCGTCCATGGGAATGGGCCGAGTAACGCATGGAGATGCGCAAGGCGGCGGGCTATTTGTCAGTCTGCTGTTGGGTGATCTGATCCCGCGCCTTTGTTCAACAGAAACTCTGCAAGCTTTTCTGCGTTCGGAGCAAACACAAGTGAGATCATAGGAACCAGAAACGCAGTCAAAATCAGGGTTTGAAGGGGCAGGGGCAAGGTGATCTCTGTCCAGCGAAATCCAAACAACGTGCTGGTCACAATTGCATAAACAACGCACCAAACAAAGAATATGGTCAGTAGCTTTGTCACGTTTGCTCTTTCATTAATGATGACGTGAGCTCAGAAAAATCCGGGTCGAATTTCAGCCGATGCTCGGCTCCCTGTATCCGTCAACGCCCGACGATGAGCACGAAAATCTTTAGAATTTTCGCTGCCTAATCGCAAGCTGGCGCCCGGCATTGACGCGATTGTGTAGTGGGGGCGGCGCGAAAATGGGCACATTCTCATGCCTGCTCAGCTCGTGCACCACTTGCATAGTTGATTTATCTGGGCCCCAATGCAGCGCGATACCGTGCCCGTACAACCGGGCCTGCAACCCGAAAAGGAAAGCCGACATGACCAATATCCCGTTCCGCATCGATCCTCAGCCCGCTGACATGAAGGCGTCGGACGGTACGCCGGCGTCAGCATTCACGACAGATGATCATACAGAACTAAACCGAACCCATCACAAATCCGATGACGGCAAGGTGTATTCGGGGGTCTGGGAATGTGCGCCGACTTATGAAGATATTCCAGCCTATCCCGTGGCGGAACTGATGACGATACTTTCAGGCAAGATCACCCTGACCCATAAGGATGGAACCAAGGAAAACCTGGGCGCAGGCGACAGTTTCTATATTGCCAAGGGCACGCCGGTTGTGTGGGAGATCACCGAAACACTTCGCAAGATCTATATGATCGCCGAATAATGGAAATTGTCGCCGGGTAGGGTGCAAAACGTACGGGGCCGGGAAACTGATATGTTTCCCGGCCCCGTATTTGTTTTATGTCAGGTCTTTGTAGCTGACCTCGGGCGTATCCTTGCCGCTTTTTTCGCGTCGCACCCGCAGACGGTTCAGCGCGTGAATATAGGCAAGCGCCGACGCCACCACTGTGTCAGTGTCGGCGGATTGGCCTGTGGCAATCATTCCGTCTTCTTCCAAGCGGACGCTGACCGTAGCCTGCGCGTCGGTGCCTTCGGTAACCGCACTGACCTGATACAGTTGCAAGCGGGCGTCGTTTGGATAGATCGTGCGCACAGCCTTGAATGTCGCATCGACGGGGCCGTCACCCTGACAGGTGGCCGAGGTTTCCACCCCGCCAACATCCATTTCCAGAACGGCCTCGGCGGGGCCGGTGCCGCAGACGACTTTGAGGTTGATCAACTCAAGATGATCCTCGCCTTCGCCGGTGGTGCTGACCAGCGCCAGAATATCCTCGTCGTAGACCTCTTTTTTGCGGTCAGCCAAATCCTTGAACCGCACAAAGACGTCTTTCAACTGGTTCTCGCCCATCTCGATACCGAGATCCTTGAGCTTGGCACGCAATGCGGCGCGACCTGAATGTTTGCCCAAAGGCAATGATGTGCCGGACAGTCCTACGTCCTCGGGGCACATGATTTCAAAGGTTTCGGCGTTCTTAAGCATGCCGTCCTGATGAATGCCGGATTCATGCGCAAAGGCGTTCTTGCCGACGATGGCCTTGTTGAACTGCACAGCGAAGCCGCTGACCGCCGCCACCCGGCGCGAGATGTTCATGATCTTGGTTGTGTCGATCCCCGTGCTATAGGGCATGATGTCATGGCGCACCTTCATGGCCATCACCACTTCTTCCAGCGCGGTGTTTCCTGCGCGTTCGCCCAGACCGTTGATGGTGCATTCGATCTGACGCGCGCCACCTTCAACCGCGGCGAGACTGTTAGCCGTAGCCATGCCCAGATCGTTGTGACAATGCGTGGCAAAGATCACGTCATCCGCGCCGGGCACGGTGTTGATCAAGCGACGGATCAGGTCGGCTGATTCCAACGGGGCGGTATAGCCGACGGTGTCGGGGATGTTGATCGTGGTTGCACCTGCCTTGATCGCGATTTCCACGACGCGGCACAGATAGTCCCATTCGGTCCGCGTGGCATCCATGGGCGACCACTGCACGTTGTCGCACAGATTGCGCGCATGCGTGACCGTTTCATGAATCCGGTCGGCCATTTCATCCATGCTGAGATTCGGAATGGCACGATGCAATTCGGAGGTGCCAATGAATGTGTGGATACGTGGGCGGCGTGCATGTTTGACCGCTTCCCAGCAGCGATCGATATCCTTCAGATTGGCCCGCGCCAACCCGCAGATCACCGCATTTTTGGCCTGCTTGGAGATTTCGCTGACAGCGTTAAAGTCGCCCTCGGATGCGATGGGAAATCCGGCTTCGATGATATCGACGCCCATGTCGTCCAGCAGGCCCGCAATTTCCAGTTTTTCGGCATGTGTCATAGTGGCGCCGGGGCTTTGTTCGCCGTCGCGCAACGTGGTGTCAAAAATGACAACGCGGTTTTTATCCGCCGTCTGTACGGCAGTCTTATCGGTTCTATCAGTCATGTGAGTTCTCTTTTTTCAGTGTCCTAAGCCAGCGGCGCGGGGTGGCACATCCTCTGAGCGCTCGCGCCAGACGGCACGCTCAGAGGCGGCTTAGGAGCAGCAGGGCAGCACGGCACCGAGGCGCGGCAGGGCCGCGACGGACAGGAGTGATATGCTGCTTGCGAGTCATAGGCGCACGATAGGCAGGCCTGACGCGAATGAAAAGCGAATTTTTCAAAACGCCGGTTGGTCGGTCCTCGGTCGGCCATGGTGACATATGACAGAACGCGGGGGCACGCATGTCGATCTACCGCGATCAGGCCGGGGTGATTACTCGGTGGTTGATTCGGCTTCCGGTGCCTCGGCCGGCTCTGTGGTTCCGGTTTGTTGGGTCAATGCGCCGTCTTGCCATTGGCCTGTTGCCTGCTCACCCGTGGCATAGCGCATGGTGCCCGCGCCTTGGCGTTTGCCGTCCTTGAACGTGCCTTCATAGATGTCACCGTTGGTGTAGGTCGCGGTGCCAGTGCCGTCGATTTCGCCTGCCTGCCATTGCCCGTCGTAAACAAAGCCATCGGGCATCTCGATCCGGCCTTGGCCGTGGCGTTGCCCGGCTTTGAACCCGCCGGAATAGACCGTGCCATCGGGATAGGTTGCGGTGCCTGTGCCTTCGCGCTGGCCCTCGACCCAATCGCCTTCGTAACGGTATCCGTCGGCGTAGGTCATAACGCCTTGACCGTGATTCTGCGCGGCCTTGAACATGCCCTCATAGACCAGACCGTTGGGATATGTCGCGCGGCCCTGACCCTCGATGACGCCGTCCACCCACGATCCTTCATAGGTGGCCCCATCGGGGTAGGTGATTTTACCCTCGCCATTGGCCAGATCATTGCGGAACTCGCCCTCGTAAATGGATCCGTCCGGATAGGTCACGCGCCCATTGCCCGATATTTGGCCGGCAACCCAGTTGCCGACATAGACAAACCCATCCGTGCCAGTGAACGTGCCGGTGCCGTGACGTTTGTCGTCGGCGAAGTCGCCCTCGTAGACATCGCCATTGGCATAATCCACACGGCCCTTGCCCTCGCGTCGGCCAGATACCAGCGTGCCGTCATAGACGTCACCGTTGGGTTGGGTCAGGGTGCCGGTGCCGTCAATCTGGCCGTCGCGCCATAACCCGGCGTAGATCAGCCCACCGGGCATCGTCAGAGTGCCGGTGCCATGACGCGCGCCGCGCGCCACCTCTCCCT
Organism: Roseovarius aestuarii; assembly: GCA_027214255.1. GTDB lineage: Bacteria > Pseudomonadota > Alphaproteobacteria > Rhodobacterales > Rhodobacteraceae > Roseovarius > Roseovarius aestuarii_A. The sequence continues at coordinate 38,113 of JAPWHL010000012.1, read as the reverse complement.
CGTAAACAGCGCCATCGGGATAGGTAATTTCGGCCGTGCCATCCTTGACGCCGCTGTCCCATGTGCCGTCGTAAATATACCCGCCCGGCGAGGTCATCTTGCCGCGACCGTGGTGCATGGCGTTTACGAATTCGCCCTCATAGCGCACGCCGTTGGCATAAACGGCCACGCCGCGCCCGGTGATTTTTCCGTTGTTCCACACGCCTTCATAGGTGCCGCCATCGGTGAACACGATCTTGCCCACGCCGTTGGGCTTGCCCAAGGCAAACTGGCCCTCATAGACCGACCCGTTAGGGAAGCGCGCGACACCATCCCCTTTGATTTCGCCTTCGACCCATTCGCCGGTGTATTCGTATCCGTTGGGCAAGGTATATGTGCCGGTGCCATGTTGCAGCCCGTCCTTGAACGTGCCCTCATAGACGCCGCCATCGTCATATTGCTTGGTTTGGATGGTATTGTCCTGCGCAGCCGCCGTCGTGGCAAAGCCCGACATCATCGCGCCACCACCGGCCAAGGCCAGCCCCGAGGCCAGCCCCAAGGTCCGCATTGCGCATGTCAAATAGAGTGGCCGTATCAGCGTGAATGCCATGTGATGTCCCGAATGCCCTAGTTGCGCGCAGTGTCGCACGGTTTGGCAAAATCTAAAGGACACGCCCTTGGGTGACAACGCGATTCGCTCAAATCGGCTTTCCCTCGCCCGATGATCTGTTAAATCAAGGGCCATTCCCAAGGAGAGGCGCAGATATGGCCGACCGGTTTCGACTGACACTTGCCCAACTGAATGCCTCTGTAGGCGATATCAAAGGCAATGCCGCCAAGGCGCGCGACGCGTGGGCACAGGCAAAGGCAGCAGGGGCCGACATGGTGGCCCTGCCTGAAATGTTCCTGACCGGGTACAATACTCAGGACTTGGTGATGAAGCCTGCGTTTCATCAAGACGCAATTGCGATGGTGCATCAATTGGCGGTCGAATGCGCCGACGGCCCGGCGATGGCCATCGGTGCCCCGGCGCTGGAAGGTGCCGAGCTGTTCAATGCGTATTGGATTCTGTCGGGCGGTCAGGTGCGGGCCTGTGTTATGAAGCACCACCTTCCCAACGAAACGGTGTTTGACGAGGTTCGCCTATACGGGGCGGCCCCCGTCGCAGGGCCATATGTTGTTGGCCCGCTGCGCATCGGCAGCCCGATCTGCGAGGATGCATGGCATCAAGACGTGCCCGAAACACTGGCCGAAACCGGTGCGCAACTGTTGTTGGTGCCCAATGGCTCGCCCTATCACCGGGCCAAGCTGCACACGCGCCAGACCCTGATGGTGAGCCGCGTGATTGAGACGGGCCTGCCGCTGATCTATCTGAATCTTGTCGGCGGACAGGACGATCAGGTGTTTGACGGTGGCAGTTTCGTTCTGAATCCCGGCGGGGCCTTGGCGCTGCAAATGCCATTAATGACCGAGGCCGTGGCTCATCTGGATCTGGAAAACGGCCCGGACGGGTGGCGCGCGATTCCCGGCGAATTGGCGCATTTGCCGGATGCGTTCGAGCAGGATTATCACGCAATGGTTCTGTCGTTGCGCGACTATCTGCGCAAAACCGGGTTCAAAAAGGTGCTGCTGGGACTTTCGGGCGGAATTGATTCGGCGATTGTCGCCACCATCGCGTCGGATGCGCTGGGCCCAGAGAATGTGCGCTGTGTCATGTTGCCGTCCGAATATACATCCCAAGGGTCGCTGGAGGATGCGCGGGCTGTGGCCGAGGCATTGGGGGTGCATTACGACACCGTCCCAATTGCACAGGGCCGCGCGGCGATCACGGCGACACTGGCTCCGGTCTTTGCAGATACCCAGCCAGACGTGACCGAGGAAAACATCCAATCCCGCCTGCGTGGACTGTTGTTGATGGCAATGAGCAACAAATTTGGCGAGATGCTGTTGACCACGGGCAATAAATCCGAGGTGGCCGTTGGCTATGCCACGATATATGGCGACATGGCGGGGGGCTATAATCCGATCAAGGACATGTACAAAACCCGTGTCTTTGAGATGTGCCGTTGGCGCAATGCCAATCACCGCGACTGGATGCTGGCCCCGGCCGGCGAAGTCATTCCACCCCGTGTGATCGACAAGCCGCCCTCGGCCGAGCTGCGCGAGGATCAAAAAGACAGCGATTCGTTGCCTGATTATCCGGTGCTGGATGGTATTCTGGAGATATTGGTGGATGGCGATGGCAGCATCACTGATTGCATCAAAGCCGGCTATACCCGCGAGGATGCCAAACGGGTCGAACATTTGCTATATATCAGTGAATACAAACGTTTCCAGTCCGCGCCGGGTACACGGCTTAGCGAAGCGGCGTTTTGGCTGGACCGTCGTTATCCCATCGCAAACAGGTGGCGGGACACGGGAAGCGAATAGATTTTTCGCAGAAAAATCTGGGCCTGCGGCGCAGGTATTTTGGGGGAAAGATGAATGGGGATGCCCCGCGCTTTGATAAGCTGTGCGCAGAGGTCATTCCCACCAGCGGTCGATTGTTGCGATGTCGTCGTCGGACCAGCCGAAGTGATGGGCGAACTCGTGCACGGTGATATGGGCCACCAGTTGTTGCAATGTGATGCCGTCGCGCGTGGCCAGTTCATCCAGAATGGGCTGACGAAACAGCCAGACCGTATCGGGCAGCGGTGCCGGGTCAGACACTGATTTCTGGGTCAGCGGAATGCCGTCGTAAAGACCGGTTAAATCAAGCGGATCATCAATGTTCAAATCGCGCAGCAGGGTTGCGTCCGGCCAATCCGCGACCCGCAGCATCACCGGCGCGGCAAGGGGGGCGAAGGGCGCGGGAAATTCCGCGATGGTGTCGCGTGCCATGGCTTCTATAGCGTCGAGTGAGTGAGGATCGAGCGGCGTCATGCACCTTATATGGAGTGTCGCCGCCCGGTTTTGAATGCTTTAAAGGCTGAGTTGATAGCTTTCTGGAACATAGGCAAAGCCATCGCCTGCGGTTTCGACATAGCCAAAGGCGGGGAACGGCATGTGATAGCCGACGAAGGGCAGTTTGTCAGCGGATAGCATATCCAGCATTTGACGGCGCGTGGCGGCGGCGGCGGGTTTGTCCATGTCGAACTTTACCTCCCAATCGGGGTGGGCCAGGCTGAACACGTAATGGTTGGCAAAATCCGCGCCTAGAATCAGGGCGCGCCCATCGCTTTCGACACGGTAGGCCATGTGGCCGGGTGTATGGCCGAATGCTTTGAGTGCGGTAATGCCTGCTGTCACCTCCTGTTCGGGGGACAGCATTGTGGTTTGTTCCGCCAAGGGGCGCATCTTGGTGTCGAAGTTTTCGTTTTCCATCTTGGCCCAGGCGTCGAATTCAATGGCACCGGTGAAATAGCTGGCGTTGGCGAAGGTTGGCGTATCGCCTTGCATCAGCCCGCCGATATGATCGCCGTGCATGTGGGTTAGGACAACGACATCCACCTGATTGGCGCTGTATCCTGCCTGTTCCAGCGCGGCGGTGGTGCCGTCGGGGGACAGCCCGGTGTCAAACAGGATCAGCTGCGCCCCGGTGTTGATCACGGTGGGGGTAAAGTAGAATTGTGCCGCATCCGTGGGCAGCAGGGCTGCGGTGGCCGCCGCTTCAAAGGTGGTGTCGTCGACGTTCAGTCCGAAAATGCTGTGCGGGTCGGGAACCGAGCGGCTTCCGGCCAGCAATGTGGTTACCTCAAAACTGCCCAGCGTGACCCGCCGAAACGGGGGCAAAGCCCCGCCTAACATGGGGGCCGTGGCCTGAGCGGGCTTTGGCAGGGTGGCGGCGATGGGCAGGGCAGCGGCGCTGGCCAACAAAGTACGGCGGGTCATGAGGGGGGCGGGCATCGGGCTCTCCTTGATTATGAACTAGGCGGCAATATAGCGCAGGATTCGCCAATGTACGGTGGGTTTCACGTAAAGGTGAGGTGAATTGCGCCGGTGGTTTGTAAAACGGCGCTAAATCGCGCGGATTTTGTGCAATGTCGTTGAGTGGTCAGATGCCCTGGGAGGAATCTGGGACAGATTTTGGGATACGTCGACACTTTGGTCTGTGCGCGGCATTCTGGACAAAAGGGCAGCGCTGTGACAGACCCCGCGCGAGCCCTAGGAGCCTAACCATGACCACCACCCGATTTGCCCCATCACCCACCGGATACATCCATGTTGGCAATCTGCGCACTGCGCTGATGAATTATCTGATAGCCCGCAAGGCCGGCGGAACGTTCATCTTGCGTATTGATGACACGGACCCCGAGCGCAGCAAAGAAGCCTATGTTGACGCGCTGAAACAGGATCTGGAATGGTTGGGCCTGACGTGGGACCGCGTTGAGCGTCAGTCCGAGCGGCTGGATCGCTATCATGCAGCGGCGGATGAGCTACGCGCGATGGGGCGTTTCTACGAGGCTTTTGAAAGCCCGACCGAATTGGACCTGAAGCGCAAGAAACAACTGAACATGGGGCGTCCGCCGGTTTATGATCGTGCGGCCCTAGCGTTGTCTGATGCTGAAAAGGATGCGTTGCGCGCCGAGCGCGGCGCGGGTGTGTGGCGGTTCAAACTGGACCAGCAGCGTATTGAATGGAATGATGGCGTGCTGGGCGACATCAGCATTGATGCGGCTTCGGTGAGTGATCCGGTGCTGATTCGGGGTGACGGGCAGGTTTTGTACACCTTGGCGTCGGTCGTGGATGATACCGAAATGGGCGTGACACATGTCGTGCGGGGCTCGGACCATGTGACCAACACGGCAACACAGATCCAGATCATTCAGGCGCTGGGCGGCAATGTGCCGTCTTTTGCCCACCACTCACTGCTGACGGGGCCGCAAGGGGAATCCCTGTCCAAGCGGCTGGGCACGCTGTCGCTGCGAGACTTGCGCGAGCAGGGCGTTGAACCGATGGCACTGCTTAGCATGATGGCGCGGTTGGGGTCTGCTGATCCGATCGAGATGCGCGCTGACATGGGTGCGTTGATTGACGGGTTTGATATTGGCCGGTTTGGATCGGCCCCGACAAAGTTCGACGTTGCGGACCTGTTCCCGCTAACGGCGCGGCATTTGCAAGGGCTGGACTATGACGCCGTGGCAGAGCGGATTGCGGCATTGGGTGTACCCGAAGCGCAGGCCCCCTTGTTCTGGGCGGTGACGCGCGACAACATCACCACGCTGCACGATCTAGAGGGCTGGTGGACATTGTTCCGCGACGGGGCCGAACCGGTGATCGAGGACGAAGACCGTGATTTCATCGCCCAAGCGATGGCGATGCTGCCCGAAGGGCCGTTGGACGATTCCAGCTGGGGCACATGGACCGCGGCCGTCAAAGAGGCCACCGGCCGCAAGGGGCGCGGCCTATTCATGCCATTGCGCAAGGCGTTGACCGGACAGGCACATGGTCCTGACATGGCGCAGGTCTTGCCATTGCTGCAAGTGATCCGCGCGCGCAGTTAACGTCGCGCGCGGCAGTTTTTGCGAACTGTTGCGCCATTCGGATTTGGCCGGTAGCTAACGAGAGGGTTGTCGCCGCACGGGCAGGCGGGCCAGCGCGGTATCGACAAAATCGCGCTGATCCGGGCTGAGCTTTCTGTGGCGCGGATAAAGTGGCGCGGCCCGATCATCGAGGATGGGCACATCCCAGCCGCTGGTCGTATCAAAGAATCGTTGGGCTTCGGCCTCGCCATATTCAGTCAGATACCCCTGAACGACCACGTCGATGTAACTTAGCAGCACCGGATGCGCGCAGTTCGGGCGCCCGTGGCGGTCTTCGGGGATGGCATAGACCGCGATCTGGGGGCGATAGGGTAGGGGATGCGTCACCTGATGGGTGGCAGGGGTGCGCCGATATGCGCCTTCGCGCAGGTCCAGTGCGGCCCAGTCTCCGTCCGGGACCGGAGCGATCAGGCCGCTGATCTCACTCTCGGGGTCGGGCACGACCGTGAGAAAGGCAACTGGGCGCAAATCTGTGTGGCGCCACACCCGCCGCCAGCCTTTCAAACGTGCGCACTCAGCGTTCTGAAAGTGGTGCGTGGCGCGATTGACAAGGCTGCCATAGCCAAAAAACCAAGAGCTGATCAGAGAGGTCATGATGTTTCTTCTTGATCTATGTCAAAATGCAGCACCTATTTTGCGGGCACAGTGATTTTCGTGCAAGTGACATTAGAGGGCCGCGCCCAATGCGAATTACCAAACGAAGCAATATTGCGATACGGGTCTTGATGTACTGCGCTGTGAATAATCAACGGCTGGTGACCAAGGCAGAAGTCGCCAAACGATGCAAAACCTCCGAAAGCCACCTTGCCCAGATCATTAATCACTTGGCGCAACTGGGGTTTCTGAGCACGCAGCGTGGCCGTGGCGGTGGTATTATGCTGGGCATGCCGGCAGGGGACATCGTGATTGGCAGAGTTTTTCGCGTGCTTGAGGAAAATTTCCCGGTCGCTGAGTGTTTTGCCGATGGTGACAACACCTGCCCGCTGGTCTCGGCCTGTCGTTTGCGCCACGCAATCGCCGACGCGCTGGAAGCATTTTATGCACGCCTGGATGAAGAGACGTTGGAAGCGCTGGTCTGTGGAAACTCGACGTTGATTGACATGTTGACACCCGAGCCATGCCTGGAAATCGCGTAGCAGCGGCATTTATCCGACTTGCCGATGCGCGCACGGCATACTAGGGTGTACAAAGATCGTATCGGGAGAACTGGCACATGCCAGTGCCGAAGGAGCAACCGCCCCGGAAACTCTCAGGCAAAGGGACCTTTACGATTGTCAAAACTCTGGAGAGACCCCGAGGACTCGGGGCGCCGAAGGGATAGCGATCTCAGGCGAAAGGACAGAGGGGGCATCGAGGCGCAGGGCATTTGCCTGCGTTTAACCGATGCCGGATTGATACATTCCAGATCAAACGGCGCAAATTAGGTAGGGATCCTGATGAGCGAACCGCTGCGCCAAACACCGCTTCACGCATTGCATATCGAACTGGGGGCAAAAATGGTGCCCTTTGCCGGCTATGAAATGCCAGTCCAATACCCTTTGGGCGTGATGAAAGAACATCTGCATACACGGAATAAGGCCGGTCTGTTTGACGTAAGCCATATGGGGCAGGTGGTTGTCTGGCCTAAATCGGGTGAATACGAGCAGGCCGCGCTGGCCATGGAACGATTGGTGCCGGTGGATGTGGCAGGTTTGGGCGAGATGCGCCAACGCTATGGGATGTTTACGAATGACGCCGGTGGAATTCTTGATGATCTGATGCTGGCCAATTTGGGCAACCATCTGTTTGTTGTAGTGAATGCGGGCTGCAAACAGGCCGATATCGAACATATGAAGGCGCATCTTTCTGATAGCTGCGATATCGAGGTGCTGGACGATCGCGCTTTGTTGGCCTTGCAAGGGCCTGCGGCGGAAACGGCTCTGGCCCGGCTGCAACCGGCTGTGACGGATATGAAGTTTATGGATGTCGCCCGTGATGTCGATATTGCCGGTATCAATGTGGTGATCTCACGTTCCGGTTATACTGGTGAAGATGGCTATGAGATTTCTGTCGCAGACACGGATGCAGTTGCCTTGGCGCGCGCATTGCTGGCGCTGGAAGAGGTCGAGCCGATTGGCCTTGGTGCCCGCGATTCTTTGCGGCTGGAGGCCGGTTTGTGCCTCTATGGTCATGATATCGATACCAAAACCACCCCGGCCGAGGCTGCGCTGGGGTGGGCGATCCAGAAGGTGCGCCGCGCAGGTGGCAAGCGCGAGGGCGGCTTTCCCGGAGCTGATGTCATCCTGCCCCAACTGATCGAAGGCGCGTCGCGCCGTCGTGTTGGCTTGCGCCCCGACGGACGTGCGCCAATGCGCGAAGGGACGGTGCTGTTTGCCGGCGCCGAAGGGGGCGAGGCCATTGGCACTATCACTTCGGGGGCGTTCGGCCCAACGATCGAAGGCCCAATGTCGATGGGGTATGTGCCTGCCGATCTGGCCGCGCCGGGCACGCAAGTTTACGGCGAGGTGCGCGGTAAACGACAGCCTGCACAAGTGGCGGCACTGCCTTTCACCACGCCAAATTTCAAACGTTGATATAATACCAAGGGAGATCCAAGGATGAAGTACACAGAAGAACACGAATGGCTGCGCGAAGAAGACGGTCTGATTGTGGTCGGTATCACCGAGCACGCAGCCGAGCAGCTGGGCGACATTGTTTTCGTCGAACTGCCTGAAGCGGGCACAGAAGTTGCCAAGGATGACGAGGTTGTCGTGATCGAGAGCGTCAAGGCAGCCAGCGACATCTTGGCCCCGATCGATGGCGAGATCATCGAAGTGAACGAGGTGTTGGCCGATTCCCCCAGCAAGGTTAACGAAGACGCGATTGGGGATGGGTGGTTTTTCAAGATCAAGCCCAGTGACCCCAGTCAGATGGATGACCTGATGAACGAGGCCGCTTATCTGAAATTCATCGGCTGATTCAAGCGCCGCGCCGGACAGGTTTTTGCAAAAACCTTAAATTTCTTGAGCAAGAAATTTACGCCTCCGGCGGAGGTATTTCGGGAAAGATGAAAGATTGAGTGACGAAAGTCAGGCGGGGCGTGTTGGCGGCCCGTTTGTTGACCTGAACCTGATGGAGTGTGACATGGCGTTCGAGCCCACCGACTATCTGCCCTATGATTTTGCCAACCGCCGCCACATCGGCCCTTCGCCCGACGAAATGGCCGGAATGCTGGAGGTTCTGGGCGTCAAATCCCTTGACGAGTTGATTGACCAGACCGTGCCAAAGGCGATCCGCCAGAAGGCCCCGTTAAAATTTGGCAAGCCCAAATCCGAGCGCGAGTTGCTGCATTACATGCGCAAGACCGCGCAGAAAAACAAGGTTTTGGTCAGTCTGATCGGGCAGGGCTATCACGGCACGGTCACGCCGCCCGCAATTCAGCGAAATATTTTCGAGAACCCTGCTTGGTACACGGCCTATACGCCCTATCAGCCCGAGATAAGTCAGGGCCGTTTGGAAGCCTTGCTGAATTTCCAGACGATGGTCAGTGATCTGACCGGGTTGGAGATTGCCAATGCGTCGCTTCTGGACGAGGCAACGGCCTGTGCCGAGGCAATGACGATGGCGCAGCGTCTGGCCAAATCCAAGGCCAAGGCGTTTTTTGTTGATCGTGATTGCCACCCGCAGAACATCGCATTGGTTCAGACCCGCGCTGCGCCTTTGGGGATTGAAGTGATTGTCGGCAACCCCGACAAGATGGAAGCCGACAAAGTCTTTGGCGCATTGTTCCAGTATCCGGGCACCTATGGCCATGTGCGTGACTTTACCTCGCATATTGCTGATCTGCATACGCATGGTGCGATCGGGATTGTCAGTGCCGATCCCTTGTCCCTGACCCTGCTGAAAGAGCCAGGCGCGATGGATGCCGATATTGCCGTCGGCAGCACCCAGCGGTTTGGCGTGCCTTTGGGGTATGGTGGACCGCATGCGGCTTATATGGCCTGTCGTGATGCCTATAAACGCGCGATGCCGGGCCGGATTGTGGGGGTGAGCATCGACAGCCACGGCAATCGGGCCTACCGGTTGTCCCTGCAAACCCGCGAGCAGCATATTCGCCGCGAAAAGGCCACCAGCAACGTGTGCACCGCACAGGCCCTGCTGGCTGTCATGGCGTCGATGTATGCGGTTTTTCACGGGCCCAAGGGTTTGCAAGCAATTGCGCAACGAATCCATCGCAAGACCGTGCGTTTGGCAAACGGCCTAGAAAAGGCCGGGTTCAAGGTGGATCCAAATGTTTTCTTCGATACGATCACCGTCGATGTCGGCCCCTTGCAGGCAGCTGTTCTGAAATCCGCTGTGGATGAGGGAATTAACCTGCGCCGCGTGGGTGAAACCCGGATCGGGATCACGTGCGATGAATGCACGCGCCCTGAGAATATCGAATCCGTCTGGCGCGCCTTTGGTATTTTCCAAGCCGATGACACGTATGTGGCACAGTACCGAGTGCCTGAAAACATGCACCGCACATCAGAGTACCTGACGCACCCGATTTTCCACATGAACCGGGCCGAGACAGAGATGATGCGCTATATGCGCCGTTTGGCTGACCGCGATCTGGCGCTGGATCGCGCAATGATCCCGTTGGGGTCGTGCACGATGAAGTTGAACTCGGCGGCAGAGATGATGCCTGTAAGCTGGCGGGAATTTTCGCGTATGCACCCGTTTGTGCCCAAGGATCAGGCCGAAGGGTATAGCGAACTGATTGGCGATCTGAGTGACAAGCTGTGCCAGATCACCGGCTATGATGCGATCTCGATGCAGCCCAATTCCGGTGCGCAGGGGGAATATGCTGGCTTGCTTTCGATTGCGGCCTATCACCGTGCAAACGGGCAAGGGGACCGCAACGTTTGCCTGATTCCGACCAATGCGCATGGCACCAACCCTGCCAGCGCCAATATGGTCGGCTGGAAGGTCGTGCCGGTGAAATGCAATGCCCGCGGCGATATCGACATGGACGATTTTCGCGCCAAGGCCGAGAAACACTCGGACGCGCTGGCCGGTTGCATGATCACCTATCCCAGTACCCATGGTGTGTTCGAGGAAACCGTGATCGATGTCTGTAAGATCACCCATGAACACGGTGGTCAGGTTTATATTGACGGGGCCAATATGAATGCGATGGTCGGCCTGTCACGACCCGGCGATTTGGGCGGGGACGTCAGCCACCTGAACCTGCACAAAACGTTTTGCATTCCACATGGCGGCGGCGGACCCGGCATGGGGCCGATTGGCGTCAAGGCGCATCTGATCCCTCATTTGCCGGGCCATCCTCACACAGGTGGCGAAGAAGGACCAGTCAGCGCCGCACCGTTCGGGTCGCCGTCGCTTTTGCCGATCTCATGGGCATATATCCTGATGATGGGTGGTGAAGGTCTGACGCAAGCCACGCGTGTTGCAATCCTGAACGCCAACTATATCGCCAAGCGGTTGGAAGGGGCATATGATGTTCTTTACAAGGGCGAAAACGGGCGGGTCGCGCATGAATGCATTCTAGACACACGGCCCTTTGACACCTCGGCCCATGTGACGGTGGATGACATTGCCAAGCGGCTGATCGACAATGGGTTCCATGCACCTACGATGAGCTTCCCGGTGTCGGGTACGCTGATGGTTGAGCCAACCGAGTCCGAGACCAAAGCCGAGTTGGACCGGTTTTGCGATGCCATGCTGGCAATCCGGGAGGAAATTCGCGCGATTGAGGATGGCAAAATTGACCCAGAAAACAATCCGTTGAAGAATGCTCCGCATACGATGGAGGATTTGGTGCGTGATTGGGACCGGCCCTATACGCGCGAACAAGGGTGTTTTCCTCCTGGCGCGTTTCGGGTGGACAAATACTGGCCGTCGGTCAATCGCGTGGATAACGTGTATGGTGACCGAAACCTGGTCTGCACATGTCCGCCCATGTCGGATTACGAAGAAGCGGCCGAATAAGGGTAGGGTGCGCTTAAGCGCACCTTACTTGCACATCTTACTCCCGCGCGCGCAAGACGCGCGCGGGTTTTGTTGCCAGCGGTCGCCATGCGAAAAGCAAGCCAGCCAACAGCGTGACGGTAATGCCGCCTGCGACGATGATCAGGGCCGAGGGCCACATGATTTGATAGGGCGCTTCCATGACGAAACGGCTAACGGCCCAGCCACCCAAAATGCCCGCACCAATGGCCACTACGCCAGCCGCCGCACCCAGCAATCCCGCGCGCCACGCAAGGCTTAGCAAGATGTGCGCGCGCGTTGCGCCTAGTGTTTTAAGAATCGCGGCCTCGTACACCCGCGCGCCTTGATCAGCCGCCGCCGCACCTATCAATACCAGAAACCCGGTCAGCAGAGTCGCGGATGCGCCCCATGCGGTTGCCGAGGCCAATCCGGCCAACAGCCCGGCGACCCGGTCAATCGCGTCGCGTACCCTGATGGCCGTGACGTTGGGGTTTGCGTCGGAAATGTCGCGCAGAATCGCGGCTTCGGCGGCTTTGTCCGCATAGACCGTTGCGATGAAACTATGCGGTGCCCCGGCCAATGCTGCAGGGTTCAACATCATGATAAACCCGATCCCGGCGGTGGAGAAATCTACCTCACGCAGGCTGGTCAGTGTGGCAGTGATGTCGCGGCCCAATATGTTGATGGTGATCGTATCGCCCAGAGCCAAACCCATCTCGTCGGCTTCTTCCCGGGCAAAGCTGACTTGGGGCGGGCCATCATACCCTTCGGGCCACCAAGTGCCCGCCGTTAGGGTGGTGCCTGTGGGTTGCGTGGCGGAATACGTGACACCACGATCGCCTTCAATCACCCAATGATCCCCGGCAACCTCGGCAGCCGGGCGGCCATTGATGGCGGTCAGAACCCCGCGCAGCATCGGGGCGGTTTGAATACGGCTGACGCCTGCATCTCCATCCAGACGCGCCATGAAACCGGGCATTTGGTCGGGTTGCAGGTCGATAAAGAAATAGGATGGCGCACGCTCGGGCAGGTCACGGGAAATTGCCGCACGCAGGTTGCCGTCGATCTGCCCGACGGCGGCCAGCACGCTTAAGCCCAGTCCCAATGACAGCACCACGGGTCCTGCACTGGTGCCGGGGCCGCGTATCGCGGCCAGTGCCCAGCGTAAGGCAGGACGTCTGCGCGACAAAGGCGTTGCAAGCCTCGCCAGCAGACGGATACCCGATGCCGTCAATGTCAGAAGGATCAACGCGCCTGCGATACCCCCCGCCGTCCATAGAGTCAGCCTGACGTTGCCAGAAAACACAGCCGCCAGCGTAACCAACGCGGCGACCAGCGCGGCGGTCAACGCCAATGTGCGCAACGGAGGCAGGGCGCGCGCGCCCGTCGCACCATCGCGAAAGAGGCTGGCGGCGCGAACTTCGCCGACACGGGCCAGTGGCCAGAGGGTAAAAATCAACGCTGTTAAAACACCATAGATTGCGGCCTCGGCCATGGGGCCTGAATAAAACGCAAATCTGGCAGGGACGGGCAGGCGCGCTTCGATCAGCGGTGATAGGATCACCGGCACGCCTGCGCCGAGAATGACGCCAAGAACGACCCCCAGAAGGGTGATGGCACCAATCTGAAGAAAGTAAACGGACCGCACCGTGGATTGATCTGCACCCAGCGTGCGCAGCGTGGCGATCACGGGCGTTTTACGCGCAAGATAGGCGCGCACCGCTGCCGAAATGCCGACACCGCCCACGGCCAGGCCGCTGAGACCGATCAGGACCAAAAATGCCCCTAGGCGTTCAACGAATTTTGTGATTCTGGGCGTGCCGTTGCGGGAATCGCGCCATGACAGGCCACTGGCGGAAAACGTATCTTCGGCCTGTTGTTGCAGCGCAGACAGGTCCACGTCCGCGTCTAGGTCCAGACGATAGCGGGTCTTGAAGAGTGAACCGGGTGCCAGCAGGCCGGACGCCTGCAACGCGTCGGTACGCACCAAGGTGCTGGGGCCAAGCGTGAACCCGCTGGTGGCTTTGTCCGGTTCGTTGATCAACGCGGCCATGACCGCAAAATCCTGCGATCCCAGACGAAAGGTATCACCGACGTCCAGTTGTAGTTGCGCCATAAGGGTGGGATCCATCACCGCCCCCGGCAAGCCATCCTTCCCGGCGAATGCCACATCCAAGGCCACCGCCGGCTCAAGGCCGATCGCGCCGATCAAGGGGTATGTGTCATCTACCGACTTGACCTGCGTCAACGCGCGTTGGCCGTCCAAAGCAACCGCGAGCGAGCGGAAGTCGACGATCTGCGAGACCCGTTGAGCGGTGTCTTGCATCCATTGCCTCTCAGCCTCGGTGGCAAAACGGTATGTCAGCTCGATCTCGGCATCGCCCCCCAAAAGAGCGGCCCCCTCGGCCGCAAGACCGGCGGTGATGCTGCTGCGAACAGTGCCAACGGCGGCAATTGCCGCCACGCCCAGAATGACACAGCCCAAAAGGATGCGAAATCCGCGCAAACCTCCGCGCATTTCGCGCCGTGCCAGCCGGGCGGCAAGTCGCAAGCTCACGTTGCCTCCATCGCGGCATTGCCATGGGACGTTTCGTCGATTTTTCCGTCGCGTAGGGTCACGACGCGATCGCATCGGTCGGCCAGAGCCGGATCATGCGTCACCAAAACCAACGTCGCGCCATGTTGCGCACGTAAATCAAACAGAAGGTCAATAATGGCGGCACCCGTGGTGCTGTCGAGGTTGCCGGTGGGTTCATCGGCCAAAATCAACGCCGGACGTGGGGCCGTGGCGCGGGCCAACGCGACGCGCTGTTGCTCTCCTCCGGACATTTGCGCCGGATAATGGTGCGCGCGGGCACTGAGCCCGACGGCATCCAGTTGTGCCATCGCCCGCTCCATCGCATCGGGCGCGCCGGATAGTTCCATCGGGGTCGCGACGTTTTCCAACGCGGTCATGGTGGGAATCAGATGGAAAGACTGAAACACGACGCCCACGTTGTCGCGCCGCAATCGGGCCAATGCGTCTTCGGATAACGATCCCAGATCCTGCCCCAGTGCCGTGACTCGCCCGCCAGTGGCCCGTTCTAGCCCGCCCATCAGCATCAATAGCGAAGATTTGCCAGATCCAGATGGCCCAATCAGGCCCAGTGTCTCGCCCTTATGGACATCTAGGGTGATGGCGCGCAGAATCTGGACGATTCCGGCATTCGCCTTAAGTGACAAGGCAGCGTCGCAAAGCGACAATATAGGAGCGGACATGGGAAATTGCCTGATCATGAAAGGTATTACACGATATGGTCTGTGGGGCCTTGGGGACAAGGTGCTGGGGATCATTCTTTTGACGCTAAGCCTGCTCTCTGGTCCGTTACAGGCGCAGGAGTTGCGTGTTCTGGCGTTGGGCGACAGTTTGACGCAGGGCTATGGGCTGGCGCAGGAGGATGGGTTGGTGCCGCAGCTGGGTCAATGGCTGGAAGAGCATGGGTCAAGCGCTGGTGTGCCCGTAAGGTTGATCAATGGCGGCGTGTCAGGCAGCACGACGGCTGGCGGTGCGTCGCGCGTGGCATGGGCGCTAGATGGTGGTGCGGATGCGATGATCGTGGCATTGGGGGGCAACGACCTGCTGCGCGGGATTGATCCACAGGTCAGTCGCGCGAATCTTGAGCGGATTTTGCAGGAGGCGGTGGCACGCGATGTGCCTGTCTTGTTGATAGGTCTGCGTGCGCCGGGCAATTACGGCGCGGAGTTCAAGGCGGCCTTTGAGGGAAATTACACCGATCTGGCAGCGGCTTATGACACGCTCCTTTGGCCGGATTTCTTTGCGCCTCTGCCCTTAGAGCCGGCAGCGCGCGCGCAGTATTTCCAACGCGATGGCATCCACCCCAACGCGGCAGGCGTCACGCTACTTGTTAACGAATTGGGTCCCAAGGTGCAGGCGCTGATTGCCAAGGTCAAATAGCCGCGCAAACGCTTGTGACCCAAAACACGAAAAAGGGGCCGCAAAGGCCCCAATTCCATTTTCTTTTCGATCCAAGCCCTCAGGCCTGACTATCAGGCGAGGCTGATATTCGTGGCCGATTCCCGGCCGTCGCGACCTGCTTCGACGTCGAAGGTCACTTTCTGATCGTCTGCAAGACCGGTCAGACCGGCCCGTTCGACTGCTGAAATGTGAACAAACACGTCTTTTCCACCACCATCGGGTGCAATAAAGCCGAAGCCTTTGGTCGAATTAAACCATTTAACGGTGCCACTAGCCATACCGTCATCTCCTAGTTTCAGTGCTGCCCGCATCGTGCGGCAGCCCGGCTCGTCAGTACAAATCGAGTGCCTGAGCCTTAAGGAGCAGTTGGTCGATAGTGGTAACGTAGCCCTAAAAATATGCTCCGAGTGTGAAATTCTTGCAAGTGAAAAGGCAAACGATCTTTGCCTAAGCAGTGTTTTGCCGGCGTTTGATACGGGAATGAGTGAGGCGGGCTTCAACCTTTGGTTAACCTAAAACAGCGCAGAGTGTTGGAATGGCTCACTATATTCGCCCGCGTCGGTCCGGTGCTTGCATTGATTTTACCGTCAGCCTTGCTCAAAGGGGGGGCATCTTTTGACGCAAGAGATTATGCGGTTGCGCGCGGCGGTGCTCCAAACGCGACAAGAGCGGCCCTTTCAAATTGATGCATGGGGTGTACTGCCGGATCACATTCATGCGGTTTGGACGTTGCCGAGCGGCGATGAGGACAATTCAACACGATGGGCCGCAATCAAGTCACGGTTTTCCTCTGGTTTACCAAGTGGGGATCGGCGGGCAAGCCATGTCAAACGACGAGAGAAAGGAATATGGCAACGTCGATTTTGGGAACATCACCTCAGGGATCAGGCGGATTTCACCACCCATGTTCGCCATTGTTGGACGAACCCAGTAAAACACGGGTTGGTGTCGCAGCCTCAGGATTGGCCCTATTCGTCGATCCATCGGGAGCGCGACGGATTGCGCCACGTCGCCAACGGCCATTGCGCCCCGTCCGACCACCGGTTTTTGAGCGAGGAGGCTGGGTAAGGTGCGCTTAAGCAAGCGCACCTTACAGATCAGCGGGCGAATTTCTTGTGCTTCAGGCGTTTGGGTTCCAATGCGTCTGCGCCCAAACGACGCTTTTTATCTTCTTCGTAATCCTCAAAGTTTCCTTCGAACCATTCGACATGCGCGTCGCCTTCAAAGGCCAGCATGTGGGTGCAAATCCGGTCGAGGAAGAAACGGTCGTGGCTGATCACGACTGCGCAACCGGCGAAATCGACCAGCGCATCTTCCAATGCACGCAGCGTTTCCACGTCCAGATCGTTGGTCGGTTCATCGAGCAAGAGCACATTGCCGCCGGCGCGCAAAAGGCGTGCCATGTGGACGCGGTTGCGCTCGCCCCCGGACAGCAGCGAGACTTTCTTTTGCTGATCTCCGCCCTTGAAATTAAACGCCGAGCAATAGGCCCGCGCGTTCACCTCGGCATCGCCAAGCTTGATGATATCCTGACCGTCGGCAATCGCCTCCCAAACGTTGGCGTTCGGGTCCAGATCGTCGCGCGATTGGTCGACATAGCTCAGGTCAACGGTGTCGCCATATTCCACGCTGCCCGCGTCAGGGGTTTCTTGACCGGTCAGCATCTTGAATAGGGTGGATTTACCTGCACCGTTGGGACCAATGACGCCGACGATCCCGCCGGGCGGCAGCGAGAATGTCAAATCCTCGATCAAGAGTTTGTCGCCCATGGCTTTCTTAAGGCCAGAGACTTCGATCACTTTCTGGCCCAGACGTGGTCCGTTAGGGATGACGATTTGGGCGTGGGCCAGTTTCTCGCGCTCGGATTGATTGGCCATTTCGTTATAGGCATTGATCCGGGCCTTGGATTTGGCCTGACGGGCTTTGGCACCTTGGCGCATCCAGTCAAGTTCGCGTTCCAGCGTCTTTTGCTTGGATTTGTCCTCGCGCGCTTCCTGCGAAAGCCGCTTGGCCTTTTGTTCCAGCCAGCTGGAGTAGTTGCCTTCGTAAGGAATGCCGCGCCCACGATCCAGTTCCAGAATCCAGCCGGTGATGTCATCCAGAAAGTACCGGTCATGGGTAACAATCAGGATGGTGCCTGCATAATCGATCAGGTGCTGTTGCAGCCATGCGATGGTCTCGGCGTCAAGGTGGTTGGTCGGTTCGTCCAGCAACAACATATCAGGCGCTTCGAGCAACAATTTGCAAAGGGCAACGCGGCGCCGTTCACCACCCGACAGGGAATTGACATCGGCATCATCGGGGGGGCAGCGCAGCGCCTCCATCGACACGTCGATCTGAGCATCCAAATCCCAAAGATTGTCCGCGTCGATCTGATCTTGCAACGCGGTCATTTCTTCCATCAGCTCGTCCGAGTAATCCTCGGCAATCTTCATTGCGATTTCGTTGAACCGATCCAGCGTCGCCTTTTTGTCGGCCACGCCCAACATGACGTTCTCGCGCACGCTCAAAGCGGGGTCCAGATGCGGCTCTTGTGGCAGATAGCCGACGGTCGCACCGGTGGCAGCCCATGCTTCGCCGGTAAAGTCGGTATCCAGACCGGCCATGATTTTCATCAGGGTCGATTTGCCCGATCCGTTGACGCCCACGACACCGATTTTGACACCGGGCAAGAAGCTGAGATGAATGTTCTCAAAGCATTTCTTGCCGCCGGGGTAGGACTTGGAGACGCCCTGCATGTGGTAGACGTATTGATTGGCTGCCATGACTGCGCTTTCTGTGATGGGAAAAGTCGTTACAGCCATGTAACCGCCGGGCGGGATGATTTCAATCGGACTGTGTAACGCGATGGTGGGCCAGTTTAATCGCGCAGGGCTTTGGGTGGCGTTTTGGGGCGCTTGTGGAGGGTGTCGTTCATGGTGACGGGGATTTTCATCGGTGAATGGACCTGTAGCCATCTGATCAATTTGTCCATCGGCATCGGGTGAGCAAGGCCATACCCTTGGATGATCGGGCATCGTGCACGGCGCAGGATGTTCAATTGACCTTGAGTTTCGACACCCTCCGCAACGACATCCAGTTTCAGCAGGGCACAGAGATGGATGATTGACCGGGTGATGATGCGCGTGCGTGGATCCTTTTCCAGTCGGCCGATCATGGATTGATCCAGTTTGATGGCGTCGATTTTTAGCGCAGACATATGCGCCAAACCGGCGTAACCCGTTCCGAAATCATCCAAAGCCACACGAACGCCTATGTGACGCAAGCGTTCCACAGCCGTGATGGCGTCCAAATCGCCCTCATCCAGAAAAGCGGTTTCCAGTATCTCGACGCAGATTGCGTCAGCGGGAAGACCGCGTGATTGCAGCGCCCAATCCAGTAAACCGGGATAATTGGCGTCTGCCAGA
Source organism: Roseovarius aestuarii (assembly GCA_027214255.1). GTDB lineage: Bacteria > Pseudomonadota > Alphaproteobacteria > Rhodobacterales > Rhodobacteraceae > Roseovarius > Roseovarius aestuarii_A. The sequence continues at coordinate 19,256 of JAPWHL010000012.1, read as the reverse complement.
ACCGCCCCTGATACGTTCAATGACACGCGCATGTCGGGAAACCCGGCCTCTCGTAGCTCTACAAGAGCGTCAAGCGCGGCGGTCATCGCCAGATAATCGACATCTCCCAGCATCTGACCCTGCTCGGCGGCGGACAGGAAACTGGCCGGGGATAAAAGCCCGAGGGTCGGGTGGTGCCAGCGCAACAAAGCCTCGCATCCGATAATCTTGTCCGTGGCAAGGTTCAGCATTGGCTGAAGATGCACGGTAAACTGCTTTTGCTCGATCGCTTCGCGCAATTCACGGTTCAAATCCTGACGGGCCTTGTAGTCGTTCCCCAACCGTTCTGTGTAAAAAACCACCTTGCCCCGACCATCATTTTTGGCGCTGTACAGTGCCTGATCGGCCTGCTGAATCAGCGCCTCGCCCGAAATGGCATGAGTGTCCGGTATGTTGGCGCCAATAGAAACGCCCATATGGATCATCTGATCCCGCCATTTAAAAGGGCGCGAGGCGTGCTTCATGATGTTCTTGGCGCGCTCATGCAAAGCCGAAGGATCTGTAATGTTTAGACAGATCAACAAAAACTCGTCTCCACCAGTCCGACACGCCAAGTCGCCGGGGGCCGTATTTGCTGTCAAGGCTTGGGCCACGTGAATCAGCGTGGCGTCCCCCGCGCTGTGACCTAAAGTGTCGTTGATTTCCTTGAATTTATCCAAATCCAACTGCAACACACCGACATGTCCCGCCTGTACCTGTGCTTGCACGTGATCCAAGCGCAGATGGTGCGACAGTTTCTTTCGATTGCCCAGCCCGGTTAGGGCATCGTGATAGGCGGCATGTTCAAGTTCGTTCTTCAACCGCTCCATCGCCCGGTGTGTTTTGATCTGGTCCGAAATGTCGCGGCAGGTTATTGCCACTAGCTTTTGGTCGTCACCGGCCCCCAGTGGAACCAATGCGTGGCTAAGCTGATTCCAAAACTGGCTACCGTCGCGTCGTATGTGGCGCGTCACGTGGTAGGTCGAAAACAATGACGTGGTCGGATCATATCGAAACTGGGCCAGAGTGGCCTCATCCGGGCGCGTGTCGGGCGGGCAGATCAGGGCGGCGGGATTCAGGCCGCACAATTCCTCCAACGTCCACCCCATCATGTTTTCCAAGGCTGGATTGGCCCAGATCAGGCGGCCTTGCATGTCCAATAGGGCAATGCCTTCGTTCAGGTGATCTAAAATCAAGCCCGCTAAATTGCTATCCGAACGCAGTCGTGCGGAAAAGGTGCCCGCACCATTGCAGGAGAGTGTCGTGCGCTTGTGAACGCCGCGCTTGTCTATTGCTTTGCCGTGCGCCACACCTGTCCCCACCTAATCTGCGCTTGCTTGAAGTCATGGTTGGGCAAAAGGGTTTAATATACGGTGGTGTTCGCCCCGCTATATGTCTAAAAAACCCCTAAATTTAAAGCTGTACGTCGGTTTTCGGGAGGGGCGCATGTCCGATATACTACTGCCGCCCTCTCGCCGGGGTCAGGTTATCGGCCTGCTGGGCGGATCGTTTGACCCGCCCCATGCGGGCCACGTACATATCACGCGCGAGGCGCTAAAGCGCTTTGGGCTGGACACTGTTTGGTGGCTTGCCAGTCCGGGGAACCCGCTCAAGGCCCACGGGCCTGCGCCTATGGCGCGCCGGATGCAGGCGGCGCGCGAATTGATGGATCATCCACGCGTTTACCTGACTGACGCCGAGGCACAGCTGGGTACGCGCTATACAGCACAGACTTTGCGCGCATTGTGCAGTTTGCGCCCCGGAGTGCGGTTTGTCTGGCTGATGGGGGCGGACAATCTGGCGCAGTTTCACCTGTGGCAGGACTGGCAGCAAATCATGCATACCGTTCCCGTCGGTGTTCTGGCCCGGCCGGGCGCGCGATTGGCTGCACGGGCTTCGGTCGCAGCGCGGGTTTATGCGCCCTATCGTATTCCCGGTAAACAAAGCCAGCGATTAGGGCAAAGCACCGCCCCCGCGTGGTGCTTTATCAACGTGCCTATGGTGACACTGTCGTCAACCCGCCTTCGCGAGGCTGGAGAATGGTGAGAGAAAGTGACTGTTTCCGCGTCAAATCCTGATTGCCCGTTGTACCGTGCTGGGGTTAACGTGCGCGAATGTTGAATAGTTTTTCCAGACGCCTGTTTTTGGGCGGTGTTGCCGCATCGGCGTTGGCCGGGGCTGCCGGGGCAGAGGCCCCCAAGGTGTCCTTGCGCCCTCAGATGCGCCCCAAGAATTTCAAGAGCAGCGCAGGCCGACCGACAGCACCAGATGCACAGGACCTGATTGATCAGGCAAAACTGGGCGGGCAAATCGGATATGCGGTGATCGACGTCGGCACTGGATCGGTGTTGGAAACGCGCAACTCTAACGTTGGATTTCCCCCGGCCAGCGTGACTAAGGCAATTACCGCACTCTATGCTCTGGAAGCGTTGAGCGCGACGTATCGGTTTCGGACTCGTTTGATTGCCGCAGGGCCGCTGGTGAATGGTGTTATTCAGGGCGATTTAGTGTTGGAGGGCGGTGGTGACCCTACACTGGATACCAATGCACTGGCCGATATGGCCGCCGATCTAAAGGCGGGCGGCGTGCATAGCATTACCGGTGACTTCCGCGTCTATAGTGGTGCGTTGCCCTATGAAAAGGTGATTGATTCGGGGCAGCCTGACCAAGTCGGCTATAATCCGGCGCTGTCCGGTTTGAACCTGAATTTCAATCGTGTGCATTTCCAGTGGGTCAAGGCGGGTGGAGATTACACGGTGACGATGGATGCGCGGTCGGACAAATACCGCCCCGCCGTGCGTGTGTCGCGCATGAGCATCGAGAACCGGTCCAGCCCGCTCTACACGTATCGCGATGGTGGCGATCATGATCAATGGACAGTCGCACGCGGCGCGCTGGGGAATTCCGGGTCGCGCTGGTTGCCCGTGCGCCATCCTGCCAATTACGCGGGCGAAGTTTTTTCTGATTTCGCACGCACCCATGGCATCCAATTGGGGCGGGCCAAGCCGCAGCAAACCGCACCTGTTGGAACTGCGTTGGTCACGCATCACAGCGCGGAACTGTCGGTGATTTTGCGTGGCATGTTGAAATATTCTAATAATCTGACCGCAGAATTGGTCGGAATGACAGCCAGCGCCGCTCGGCTTGGAAAGGTTGGCTCTCTGGCCGAGTCGGGACGCGAAATGTCGGCTTGGGCACGTGGGACTTTGGGCCTGACGGATGCGTCCTTGGTGGATCATTCAGGCCTTGGCGCCGCGTCGCGGATTGGTGCGGAAAGCCTGGCGCGTGCGCTGGCACGGGCCTATGGAGAGCGCGTGTTGGGCCCATTGCTCAAACCCTTCACCATGCGGGACAAGAACGGCAGGGTGAACGAACATCACCCGGTCAAGGTTTTGGCAAAGACAGGCACACTGCACTTTGTCAGTGCACTCGCCGGGTATGCGACCGGGGCCAAAAACCGGCCCTTGGCTTTTGTTATCTTTGTCGCCAACCACGACCGCCGAAAAGGCATTGAAACCTCATCTCAAGATCGCCCGCCGGGATCAGCCGCATGGAACAAGCGTGCAAAAACACTTCAACAGTCCCTGATCGAGCGTTGGGATGTTCTGTATACAGGATAACCATCCAAGCCTGTTTTTATAGGCGCGTTTGACGAATGCCCCGTTAACTGTCACGACAGTTTACAAACCACCCTTGCACAGCGCCGCAGCATCCACTAATTGAGGCGCACCACCAAGGCAGGCGAGTTGGCGGAGTGGTTACGCAGCGGATTGCAAATCCGTGTACACCGGTTCGATTCCGGTACTCGCCTCCAATAAAATCAATGGCTTAGCACAAAAAACCCCCTTGAGGGTATCACCAACGGTATCAGATTCGCGTTCTGGTCCTGTTCTGTTCACAGTCGTTTCTCCGATGCTTGACGCGCTCGCATGATCTGACGGGCTTGCCGCGTAGCACCCTATGTTCTTGGCCGGGCCTGACAATCAGAACCGTGTTTTCGGAAATGTCATATAGCCGGTTAGGCAACTCACAGCCGGTAGCCCCCGTGCCGATGACAGTGTCATCAGCGCTTTGCGTCATAGGTGATCTTTCCATTGCAAATTGTGAGCGCGATGCTGGCGGCGGATGCGTCTGTGGCCAAGCCTTCGAGGTCGCCGTCGATCAGAACGATATCCGCAGCGAAGCCTTCTTTCAGTGCGCCCCTGTGATCTTCGGTGAAATCGGCCAAGGCCCCGGTGGTGGTGTAAGCTGTCAGACAATCATCAAGGCTGATGCGCTGATCGGGCATGTTTGTGTCCCACGGCGTTCGAGTTAGCGCGCAATGTATCGCATAGAGCGGCGAGAGAGGCGAAACGGGCCAATCCGTGCCAAAGGCTAGCGGCACCTTGCGGTCGCGGATCATGCCCCACGGAAAGGCTGTTGCCCAGCGATCGCGCCCCATGATCGTCGTTGTTGGCTCAATCGGCAAGCCGGCAGACCCTGGTGGGTGGACGGGCTGCATCGAGGCGATGATGCCCAGCGGCTTCAAGCGGTCCAAATCTTTGGGTGTAATCGTGTCGATATGTTCGACGCGGTGGCGGCTGTCTCGGGGACCGTTTGCCTTGGCGGCGGCCTCATACCCATCAATAGCTGCCCGCACAGCCCCATCACCGACGGCGTGGGTGGCAACTTGCAGACCACGTTTGTCAGCGGCGATACAGATCGCGTTGAACATGTCAGGGGCGATGAGTGGTTCTGAACGGAAACCTGAACGGTCAGGATAGTCAGTGACGGTAAACGCCGTCCAAGTGTCATAAACCCCGTCGAGGAACAGTTTGATGCGGCCAAAATGAAGCCAGCCTGGGACCTCTTCGCCAAAGAGAGCAATTCGGTCGACACCTTCTGGCCCGTCACTCTCGGTCAGTTTGAGCGGAAGGCTGACCCGAACAGCCATATCACCGGCACGCGCAAGATCGCGCATTAGCTCTGCCTGATAGGGATTGCCGTCCATATTGACCGCAGTCGTGATCCCATGTTGCGCGCAGTAATCGCCCGCCTGCTGTATCAAGCCACGATCATGCGCACGCGCCTCCTCGGAAACTGGATCAAGGCCTTTGTTATCCAGACTGTCGCGGCCTTGCAGTTTGGAGAGTTTTTGAATCAGCCGGATCGCTTCGAATTCGCGCAATTCGCCTGTTGCCAGCCCGTCTTTGCCCATGACAACTTCGGATTCAGGCCCGAGTTCGGCACCCTCCAGAATGCCAGCCTCTTCGAGCGCGCAGGTATTTGCCCAAGCGCAATGCATATCGACGGCCAGCATATAGAGCGGGCGGGTTGTGCTAATCTTGTCCAGCAGATGCCGATCCGGGCGGATGGAATCCCCGAAAATAGTGTAGTTTGCAGAAAATCCAGCGAGTACCCCGTCCCCGGGGTTGTCGTTGATGAAGGTTGTGAATGCGTCTTTGACTGCGTTGACCCCGAAAACGTCTGACAGGTTGAGCATGGACAGGGTTGCACCACCACCAAACAGATGGAGGTGGCTTTCGATAAAACCGGGCAACAGCTCGCGTTCTTTGGCGTCTATCACCTGTGTCGTTGGGCCCTGATGGGCCCGGATCTCTGACGCGCTTCCCAAAGCCAGAATTTTTCCATCCTTGACCGCCAGCGAGGTTGTCCCCGCTGGCGCAAACAGCGGGCGTATTTTGGCATTGAAGATACAAAGTTCTGCGGTCATCGGTTTTTTCCATCTTTCTAAAAGAGAGCGCGGGGGCCGTTAGGGCCCCCGCACTGGCCGGTTACTGCAGAAGCTGTGTCCAAACGCGTGTGACCAGATCCTGAGCGGCAGGCGAACATGTCCGAGACATTTCTACAGGTACGTCTGGAAAAAGTGCCGGAGCGTTTTCTGCTGTGTACTTCATCTCGGACTCGATCACCTTGACCGGTGAAGAATGGGCATAGAAATTCATCTGGGTTGTCGCGTTTTCTGGCGTGGACATAAATTCGATGAATTTGATCGCATTCTCGCGATTTGGGGCGCCGTTGGGGATGACCAAGCTGTCAATCCACCCCACGATACCTTCCTTGGTCATGGCATAGTCCACCGGAGCACCGCCGGCTTTTGCTTTGACCACTTCACCGTCCCACCAGAAATGAGCAGTCACCTCACCCGAGCTGAGACGACCAGCAATATTGTCCGAGGAATAGGCTGCCACATGTTCCTTCTGGGCCATAAGCAGGTCCAGAACGCGCTTCATTTCGTCAGGATTCTCGGAGCAGAAAGGCACGCCAAGGTAAAGCTGCGCCGCGCCGACAACTTCGTCGGGATAGGACAGCATGGCGATTTTGCCAGACAGCTCGCTATCGGGTTCAAAAAAATATTTCAGGCTGTCTGTGGGGCCGTCATATTCATTTGTGTTGATGGCAAAGCCCGCAGTGCCGTAAGCAACCGGGATAGAATACTCTTGGGTTTCGTCCCACCACTGGTTGCGCCAGCGTTCGTCGATGGCATCATAGGCGGCCAGTTTGTTAGCGCCGAAATTCTGGATCAAGCCTTCGTCGATCATGATGCGCAAAAAATGCTGGGAAGGGGCGGCAATGTCGTACCCTGACGCGCCAGCCTGAAGCTTAGTCAGAAGGTCTTCGTTTGATGTATACCCATCGACGCTGACTTCGACATCATTCTCTTGCGAGAATTTTTCGATGAGCTCTGGCGCGATGGATTCGGACCAGACGTAAAGGTTGAGCTTGCCTTCGGCAAAGGCCGAAGAGCCAATGCAAAGCGCGATTGCAGTTGCTGAGTAGAGCTGTTTCATTTCATTCTCCTGTTGGGCTAGGCTTATTGTGGCTGGTCTGCGGTACTTTGACCGCGTGTTGCTATGCTCAAGGCGATGGTTGCCAATATGATGGAACCAATGATGAGCATTGTTGCGATGGCGTTAAGTTCAGGCGACGTACCGGCCCGAATGAGCGAAAAAATGTAAACGGGTAGGGTTGTGGTTCCGCCCGAGCTGAGCATGTTCGACGTGATGAAATCGTCCATCGAAATCAGGAAAGCCAACATCGCGCCCGAAAAAAGGCCCGGAAAAATGAGTGGAAGTGTCACGCGGCGAAAGACAACCCATCGTGACGCATAAAGGTCGGCTGCGGCCTCTTCGAAATCAAGTGACATGCCCTGAAGCCGGGCACGGATGGGCAGAAACGCAAAAGGAGTGCAAAAAGCGGAATGCGCTATGACCAGTTTTAGCATCCCGTTTTGCACGCCGATAAGCGAAAACAGGATCAGTGTGGCAACTGCCAAAACGATCTCAGGCAGGAGTAAAGGCAGGTTCACCACGGTTTCCGATAGTTTGCGGAACCGTACTTTCTTGCCCCGGACAAGCGCCAATGCGGCAAGCAGGGCAATTGTGGTCGCCACCACGGTCGCAATCCCAGCGACGGTCAGCGACGTTTTCAAGGCAGCCATGAGCGCATCATTATTAAGTGCCGAGCTGTACCATTTGTATGAGAAACCTGTCCAAACGCTGGTGATGCGGTTGGCATTAAAGGAATAGAGTATGACGACGAACAGCGGCGCATAGAGGTACAAAAAGAAAGCAAAGCTGAGAACGCTGAGCCCCGGATAGCGTTTTACATCATGTCCTTTTTTCATACTTCCCTATCCTTCTGGGCGCTGCGCAATGCGATTACGATCAGGACCAGCATCACGACAATCAGCAATGTCATTGCGATGGCCGCACCAAAGGGCCAGTTGCGACCGCCGCCGAATTGAAGCTGAATGAGGGATCCCATCATCATCTGCTTGCCACCGCCCATCAGAATGGGCTCAAGCACAGCACCGAGCGCAGGCACAAAGACAAGGATCGCTCCTGATACGATCCCCGGAGCAGTGAGGGGCAAGATCACGCGGCGTAATGTTGTCCAGCGGTTGCCATACAAGTCGTGAGCAGCTTCAATTAAGGTCCCATCGAGTTTCTCGATCGAAGCAAACACAGGAAGAACCATTAGCGGAATGTAAGTGTAAACCATCGCCGCAAGGGTTGCGCCGTCATTATACATCAGCGACAGCCCTTCTTGCGCGCCGAAAATCTCCAAAAACCGCGGTAGAGGGCCGCCTCTGCCCAAAATAATCATCCATGCGTACACCCGCAGGATCATCGACATCCAGAACGGAAGGGTGACCAAGAAGACCAGTATCGACTTGCGGTTCCCGGGTTGGCTGGCAATCCAATAGGCAACAGGCACCGCCAAAAGAAGGCAGATCCCCGTGGTCACCCCCGCCAGTAAGATCGTGCGTAGGATGATCAGAAGATATTGCGGCGTGAATTCCATCTCGCCACTCCAGCCTTCATTGAAAATGATTTGCCTGTAGCCTGCGAAATCAACCCCCCAGTCAAAACCTCCGTAGGCACCACGGGTCGAAACCGAAACCGCCGCGATAATGAAGATCGGTAAAATCAGGGCAAACCCCATGATCACCCAAGCCGGAAGCAATCCCAGATAGGGGAGGTTCACCTTGCGCTTTGGGCCTTGGGTGCGATTATCAGCGGATAAATCGGTCATTTGACCAAGACACGTGCTGAGTTTTCAACAAAGCCGACATGTACGTTGTCGCCTATCGGGAAATCATCTCCGGCGCGAGATGCGTTGCGGCGTGATGCGCGGATTTCGGCGCCACCTACGGCGAGAAGGTAATGCGTGTACCCCCCGAGATAGTGTTTTTTTACGACCTTGGCCTCAAAATCGACGCCCTCAACCTGATCCCCCAAATTCAGCTTCTCTGGGCGGATCGATAATGTTGCCTTGCCGTGAGGGACAGCGGACGCGCAAGGCACTGTAATCACTTGGCCAAAAGGGGTACGAATAGTTGCAGATGTCCCCGAGGATTCCAGTACGTCAACATCCAGAAAGTTGGTTTCCCCTATGAAATCTGCGACGAATTTATTGGCCGGTTCCTCGTAGACCTTCGAAGGGGTGCCTATCTGCTGGACCTCGCCGCTGCCCAGAACGGCGATGCGATCAGACATATCAAGGGCTTCTTCCTGATCGTGGGTTACGAAAACGAATGTGATGCCAGTGTCCCGTTGAAGCGAACGAAGCTCGTCGCGCATGGCCTGACGCAACTTCAGATCCAAAGCAGAAAGGGGTTCGTCCAATAAAAGAACCTTGGGCTCTGGCGCGAGGGCACGGGCCAGCGCAATCCGTTGGCGTTGCCCGCCAGATAATTGCGCGGGTTTGCGGCTGGCGAAATCCTGCATATGCACACGCTCCAGCATCTCACCAACCCGAGCTTCGATTTTTGCTTGGCCCCAGCCAAGGTTCTCAAGCCCGAAGGCGACATTCTGGGAAAGAGTCATATGCGGGAAAAGCGCGTAGCTTTGAAACACCGTGTTCACACGACGTTTGTGTGGTGGGATATCGACGATATTTTGATGATGAAGTTGGATGCTGCCTGTGTCGGGTGTTTCAAACCCCGCCATCATGCGTAACAAAGTGGTCTTACCACAGCCTGACGGCCCAAGCATTGTGAAAAATTCATTTTCGCGAATATCAAAGTTGACGGAACGAAGCGCCTGATAGCTTCCAAATTTTTTTGAAACGTCGTTCACTCCGACCGCAGTTTGCTGACTCATCTGGCTATCCCCAAAATTTAGGCACCGCTTCGAGATCATCACAATCCGCTTGCCGACAGGGTGCTCATTCAACACATAGAGGGCAGGCCGATTGTCGATAAATGAGCACTTGCGAAACACCTGATTAGGCCCTCCCTAATTTGTGTCCGAGCAAGGTGAAAACACCATGATAATCAATTGCTTGATTTACCTTAGTGAAAAAGACCTCATTAAAATTTGTCGTACCGGTGGCTGGCAACGCATTCGTTTTACGCAGTCGGTCTGGAATATGGGCGTTTTCGAGATAGCCGGTTCAAACCTGACCAGATTGAAAGGCCGATCAACACGTCGTTTGGCGTGTGTTTGAACCCACCGGGGGCGGGCTACGAAAACCTTCCGAAATCTGTTGTAAATCGCGCGTTTTTGCCCCGGCCAAACTTGGTAGGTCCTGCCTGATCACGATAGAGCTGCCAATGCTGGGCAATAAATACTACTCTCCTCACAGCGCCACAAAAACAGGATTTCGCTATGCCGCTCCGCTATACTTTCAGACAGCTGGAATATTTCGTTGCGGTCGGTGACACAGGCAGTATTGCTGCGGCGTCGCAACTTGTGAATGTCTCCTCTCCGTCTATTTCGGCAGGCGTGTCGCAGCTGGAATTGGAGCTTGGTGTGAGCCTGTTCGTGCGGCACCACGCGCAGGGGCTAACCCCGACTGTGGCCGGACGACGGCTTTTGGATCAGGCCAAATATGTCTTGCAGCAGGCAGAAAAAATGCAGGACCTCGCCGGTGACCTTTCAGGATCCGTACGCGGTCCCCTTGCCATCGGATGCCTGAGTACGTTTGCCCAGATTGTTCTGCCAGGTCTGCGGCAAAGCTTTGTAAACGAAAACGAAGATGTCAGAATGAGCCAGGTCGAGGCCGACCAATCAGGATTGTTTAGCCTGTTGCGTCAGGCCAAAATCGACGCGGCATTGACCTATGACCTGAGCCTGCCGCGTGACCTGCAGTTTCTGCCTATTCTGGAATTGCCGCCCCTTGTTGCCCTTTACGAAACCCACCCGCTGGCACGACAGTCCAGCATATCTATAAAAGAGTTGGCCCCATATCCGATGGTTCTTCTGGATTTGCCGCACAGCTCGGACTATTTTCTGTCCTTTTTCACCGAGAACGGTCAGCGCGCCAATATTGCCGAACGAACGCGCGACATGGCAGTGATGCGCAGTTTGGTGGCTAATGGGCTGGGGTATTCCATTGTTAATCTCCGACCGACAAACGACCTTGCACCAGATGGCAAGCCGATGCGTTTCGTTCCGCTTACTGGGAAGCAACGTCCGATGATACTAGGCATAATGACAGGGAATGGCGCGGATCAAACGCAGCTATTGAAGGCCTTTATCGCCCATGCAAAAAACTGGATTGAACTGCGCGCAGACAGTTTGCTGGGCACGCATTCAAACGTCGGATGATGCGCCTGATAGCTGCAAGAGCAGCCGCTCCAGCATCTCGTCACATGCGCCGAGTTGATCTGTCGTTATGAACTCGTCTGCTTTGTGGCCTTGGTGTTCCATGTTGCCGGGGCCGCATACGACCGTGCCGATGTTCAGCTCTGTGAAAAAGCCTGCTTCCGTTCCGAAAGCCACCTTTGTCAAACTATTTGCTCCGCTCAATCCAGCGGCCTTTTGCACCGCCAGACTGTCGGAGGAAATCTCTAGCCCGGGGTAGGTGTTCATCACATCGATGTTAATGCTGACCTGTCCGTTCAACCCGCTGAACGGGGCTAGAATGCGCGCCACAGCATCATCCAACATTTTCATGAACGTTGGCAGATCGTCATCTGGCAGGTGACGCAATTCAAATTCTATGACGGCTGTTTCTGGAACAATATTGAGCGCGGTGCCGCCTGTCAGTTTGCCGACATGCACGGTGGAGTAGGGGATGTCATAGGCGTTGTCCCGACTGCTGCCCCCGGTATAGCTGTCTTGGATCCTTCGCAATGCACTGACGAAATCTGCCGCGAGATGCAGCGCATTCACATAGCGTGGCGCCAGCGCCGAATGCCCCGCAATGCCTCGGCAGGTCGCCCGCAAGGCAGCCTTGCCTTTATGTCCTGTTGCCGGAATCATCGACGTGGGTTCACCGACAAGGCAAAGCTCTGGCTCCCAGCCAAGTTTTTCCAACTCTGGCATCATCTTGCGAATACCCTGACACCCGACCTCCTCGTCATAGGAAATCACCAGCATCAATGGTTCGGCGAGCGTCGCTTTGGCGGCGCGCTGTGCCATGGCCAGCATAGACGCCAGAAAGCCCTTCATATCCGTGGTGCCGCGTCCGTACAGCTTGTCGTCATCTCGCGTCAGCTGAAACGGAGGATAGGTCCACGCCTGACCCTCGATTGGCACAACGTCGCTATGGGCAGACAATAGCACACCGCCTTGACCCTCTGGCCCAATGCGCGCCGCGAGGCCGCTTTTAGGGCCGTCAGGATCGGGAATGCGCTGGGTGGCAAAACCCGATTGGCGCAGCAGGTCCTCAACATAGCCAATCAGCGCCAGATTGCTCTGGTCGCTGACTGTTGGAAAGGCGATCAACCGATCAAGGATTTCAAGCGTGGCCGCATGGGGAGTCATTGCGCTGCAAGCTCCGTGATTTCTCGACGGAATGGAAGATCATCTCCTATATCCTCGCCGTCCAGCTCACGGGCATAGCGGTGACCTGCGTAAGTTGCCCAAGCGATCGGGCCGGACGCCTCGGCGTCGCCGAACAGTTTGACCGAGCGGATGCCCGCATCGGCCCATTCTTCCTGTCGGTTGGTCAAGTCGTGGAACAGCTGATCATTGCCGGTTCGTGACGCGACCATGACCACCGCGTCACATTCAAATATGCGAGTCTTGCCTGTGTAAACGCAGTTGCTGATCACATGGTCTGCGCCAATTTCTGTAACACCGCGATTGAGAATGATTTCTACTCCCAAGTCATCCAGTTTTGCGTGAATCGTTGCCTGCTCCAACGTGTTGTTGGTCCAGTCCGACACATAGGCCGAAGGCGTAATCAGCGTGACTTTGGCACCCTGTTTCACCAGCAACTCGGCCAACACTCCGCCCATGTAATAGTGATCGTCATCAAAAACCACCACATTGCCGCCCGGCACTGTACCATCCATCAGATCGTCAGGTGTATAAACCTTCGCAGCTTGCGCGATCGGCATCGGGACGACGTGCTGACGTGCGACACCGTCACGCCGCCATGTCGATCCTGTCGCAATGGCGACATTCTGGAAACCGAATTCAAGGATGCTATCTGCGTCCAGCTCGCTTTCACGGTAAATTTCGACATTGGGGCGTTGCGACAATTGGTAGTCGCGGTAATCCACAACGCGCCCCCAAGCCGATAAACCTGGCAAAGCACGTTCCCGGGTGACGCGACCACCAATCACATCACGCGCTTCGGCCACCGCGACATCGTACCCACGACGGCACAGCGCCCATGCCGCCTCCAGACCTGCGGGGCCAGAGCCGATTACAAGCACATTCTCGCTGTCGCCTTTCGCATTCATTGTCTCAGGATGCCAGCCTTTGCGCCATTCTTCCATGAAGGTCGGGTTCTGGGTACAGCGGCTGATCGACATGGTCATATCGCCCGTGATGCAGATGTTGCAGCCGATGCACTCGCGGATATCTTCGATCCGTCCTTCTTCGATCTTCTTGGGCAGAAAGGGGTCTGCAATGGAGGGCCGCGCGCACCCGATCATGTCCAGCGTGCCGGACTTGATCATCTTTGCCATCACATCCGGAGAGGTGAACCGGCCGACCCCAACGATGGGTTTATCTGTCAGGTCATGAATGCCTTTGACCAATTCTTCTTGCGCGGCCTCCTCTTTGAAACGCGAGGGCCCCGAGCAATCTTCCCAAGTGCCCTGTGCCAGATCCCAGATATCGGGCAGGTTCCGGTTCATCTCGACGAAGTCACGGACTTCGGCATTCGAAAACCCGAGATCGCCTATCGTTTCATCCAGCGATACCCGCAGAGCAATCGCCATGCTATCGCCAACCGCATCGCGAATGTCGCCAATCACCTCATTGGCAAATCGCGCGCGGTTTTCAAGCGAGCCGCCGTATTCGTCGCTGCGCTGGTTTGTGGCGCGGCTCAGGAAGTGTTGGAAAATACCAAAGCCGTGAGCGCCATAAAGGTTGATCAGATCAAATCCGGCGTCTTTTGATCGCTTGGCCGCATTTACAAACCAACGGCGCAGGTCTTTGATTTCGGATTTCGAAAGGGAGCGTGCTTGCACAGGGTCATTGGTGAAGGTGCGGATTGGCAAGGCCGAAGGTGCAAGCGGCACCTCTTTGGAGTATAGGTTAGGGCCATTGATGCCCGAATAGGCAAGCTGAATGCCCGCCAAGGCGCCATGTTCTTTCATCTTCTCCGACATGCGGCGTAATTGGGGAATGTCCTTATCTTCCCATAGGCGCAATTCGATGAAAGGCGTGATTTCGGATGAATGATGCATCTCGCATTGTTCGGTGAAAATCACCGCCCAGCCACCTTGGGATTTGATACCGCGCATTTCTGCCGCTGCTGACGGGTCGCGGTAACCACCCCCGTTACAATGAGGCACCTGATAAAACCGGTTTTTGGCTGTTAGCGGGCCGATCTTTATGGGTTCAAACAGTATATCATAGCGAGCATCGCGCATAAGTGTCTCCTAGACGGGATTCAGGGCTTTGCACCCCAAGGGGCGGCTTGGCGCATCAGGTTTTGTATGTGATCGACTTGCTTCATTGGTCGCCCGGAACGCCGTAAGACGGCGCTTCTCTCGGGTCGAGCGCGCGTTGGATATAGGCCTCCAGCTGCGGTTTATAGACATCCCAAGCGGTGGCGATGTTTTCAATCGGGCAGTTTTCTGTCCAATCACACCGAAGATCGGCAACTGGCCAGCTGACCTTGTCGACAATCTTCATACCGGCGGAATGAACCGGCCCCGCTTCGCCGCCCGCCTTCAGGCCCGCGCGCATCGCGGCTATCAGGCGATCGCCCAAATGGCCGTTGGCCGCCAGATACCCATCAACAACCGCTTGCGGGACAGTGTCATTGGCCAACAGATTGCCGCCCGAAGCAACGTTTTCGGCCTGCGCATCCGTCCATATCCCAAGCGAGTTTGGTCCCGAATGAATTGCGGCGCGCCCCGCGCCATCCATTGCCAGAACCTGGCGGTATTCGACGAATTTTGCCCGTTCCTGTATCCGCGTGATTGCTTCACCGGCGCTCAGCCCGCTTTCGATAAGATCAAGGGTCAGCGGGCCCAGAGACGGGTCTGTCACATTTTGCGTGGCGACAGCCCCCACGCCTGCACGGGCAAACGAGCATCGCGCGGCAACAGCGGGTGAGGAGGAGGAAATCGCAACGCCAAACATGCCAGTCTGTGCGCAACGGGCAACGAGGGAAAAGGTCATTCGGGGATCACCGCCGTGCCGTCAATCTCGACCAGCCACTCAGGCCGAGCGAGCGCCTGCACCACCAGTCCTGTAGATACTGGGTGCACGCCTTTTATGTACTCGCCCATGGTTCGATAGACGTCCTCGCGGTGACGCACGTCCGTTATGTAGACGACAACCTTGACCAGATGTTCCATCTGTCCGCCGGCTTCTTCGATCAATTGTTTGATGTTTTGCATAACCTTATGGGTTTGCTCGACGGCATCGTGACTGTCGATGTTTTTGGCATCGTCCAGATTTTGCGGGCATTGCCCGCGCAGCCAGACGGTTTTGCCGCCTTGGGTGACCACGGCCTGACACAGATCGTTGTCTAAGTTCTGTTCGGGATAGGTGTCGGAAGTGTTGAATTTACGAATTCGGGTATGCGCCATGGTCCTGCGTCCTTTGTTTATTCTGCTGCGGGCAGCACAACAGCTGCCGAGCCATTATATCGCTGATAAGAGCGTTGTATTTCGATCTGGTCGGCAACATGTTTTGCATCATGCCAGACGCCCCAAAGAAACGAAGAGCCACGTCGCGATTGCCAAGGCAATCCAAGGAAATACACGTCTGGCTCCACTGAAACCCCGCGGTTGTGGATAGGAGCGCCCCTGTCGTCAAAGGCATCGACTTTGAGCCAGCTGAAATCCTGCCGGAACCCCGTTGCCCAGATGATCGTTGAGATCCCTTCTTCTGCCAGATTAAGTGTTCTGATCGGGTTGGTCAGGCTATCAGGGTCGGGAAACATGTCACGTGCCGATGGTTCCTCGGGAAGATCCAGTCCGGTGCGTTCGACATAGGCGTCAGCCATATCCAGAACCTCAAGATAATTTGCATCACCCGAGGCAATGTTCTGGGCCAGATCGTCAGAAAAGCTGAGCACACCGTCGCTGTAGCTACTGGTCCGGCCGGTAAGGATCACGCCTTCGCCTCCTAGGCGGCGAAAGTCCATCGTCCGCCCCCCATGGGCACCGCTGACCGAAATGGTCACGTGCTCGGTCCCCGGTGCAGGGGCTGCTGCATCCCAAAGGCCAAGCACGCCCAACCACCACACGTTGTCGCGGCCACGATAACGGCGCGGAGGACGATCATGTGGCCCGACGGACAGGAACACTTTTCGGCCTGCACGGTTCAACTCATCTGCGATCTGTGCGCCGGATGAACCAGCGCCAACAACCATCACGCCACCTTCAGGCAACTGATGAGGAGCTTTGTAATCGAAGGAATGGAGCTGCGTGACATCTGCGGTTTCCGGCAGGATTGGCGGAATGACTGGATGTTGAAACGCACCCGTCGCCGCGACGATGCGGCGCGCTTCAATTTGTCCCTCACTGGTTTTGACCAAAAAGCGCCCTTGTCCGGGCAGCCGGAGGGCTTCCAGCACTTCCACGCCTTCGCGGATTGGTGACTTGTTCATCGCTGCATAGTCGACAAGATACTGGGCAAACCGATCCTTGCTTACAAACTCGTCAGGATCCACATCCTCAAATTCCAGATTTGGGAAGCGATCGTGCCATGCAGGGCCGTTGGCCACCAGATTGTCCCAACGCCCGGTCCGCCATGCTTCGGCGGTGCGGTTCTTTTCCAGAACGAGATGGGGTACGCCAGCCTTGCCCAGATGTTCGCTCATGGCGATGCCTGCCTGCCCCCCGCCAACGACCAGTGTATCGGTTTTCTCTGCCGTCATTTGAGCAATCCCTTCCATCGACCAAAATACGCGTGCCCGTAAAGGGGCTTGTTTGATCCCTAAGCAAAGAGAGGAGCGGCTAAAATCATGAATTATTGTACCATTGATTAGGTTGAGCCTAAACTCAGCCGCACAGCTTTAAAATGGCACGTTTTCGTTTCTATGTAGAAGTGGCTCTACTTTTCCGGACAGTTTTGCAGCGATTGCAAGGTGCATCAGGTTTAGACCTGATGCTGCTTTCTGCTGTTCGATACCCGTCGAGTAGATGAGGGCGGCTGCGAAAAGATTGGCCGCGGGGCAGGGGCCCTAGCGGGCCGCGACGGGCCTGCAGCGGTTGAGTCTGCCAAGTATGAACTCGAGACGGTTTGGGGATGTGTAGCGGGCTTGTCGTGCCTGATGGCCAACTTGCGCAGCTTCCGGTCAGTGATGCAGCGGGGAACAGCATTTGATCTTGAAGGTGCCGGCCGCCTGCGATTTTTTCTTGGGGGCCGGCACCATTTATAGGTTGATGTTAATTCATGAGTGCCTTGACGACGAGCGTCGATGCCGCCAGCAGATAGATCGCATCGCCGTTGATGGCATAGACTTCGTTCTTTCCGGGGTTGCGCAGGCCCCGGCGGTCCCAATCTTGGATCACGACAACTTCATTCTTGGAAAAGCGGTGGCCGACCTTGTTGCGCTTTCCCTGCGACTTTTGTTTTTGCACGGTAACAGTCTTGGTGGTGACCGTTTTTCTGGACACCTTCTTGCTGGAATGGCTGCGTGAGTTTTCTTCATACACCACCCTGTCTCGGGCGTCGCGATCGCGCGAGTTGTTGGGGGCTGCAAATGCTGATCCCGCAACAAGTGACAATGCGAGGGATGTGGCGATGAATGTCGATAGGCGGGTCATATGTAATCCTTTGCGTTTCTCGGGCGGTTTGAGGTGCCTTTGACGTTTTCTCCCGAGTCGCTGATGCGGCTCGATGACCCATACTTACACCGCCGTTTTTCCAGAGGTTTGTCAGCCAGACCAACAGTTTGTCACGACCTGTCGTAGAACCATGGACTGATACGACTTGCGACAA
This sequence comes from Roseovarius aestuarii, assembly GCA_027214255.1. Lineage (GTDB taxonomy): Bacteria > Pseudomonadota > Alphaproteobacteria > Rhodobacterales > Rhodobacteraceae > Roseovarius > Roseovarius aestuarii_A. Next base: position 1,422 of record JAPWHL010000012.1, on the reverse strand, counting down.
TTTCGAGGGAAGACTGGCCAGACACGTGGGTGGTGAGGGCGGTCTGATGGCGGGCATTTCGTTTGCCGCGATTTTCAATCAATACCTTTTATCTATACATTGTATTCTAACAATCAATTTGTTCAATAGGCGTAAGCCTCACATAATCACCCCGACAGCAAGCAGTGAGGGTCACGCCTCGGGGGATGTCTGACTATGTGGAGCTATTGCAATCCGGTGGATGTGTCGTTCGGGGCAGGGGCGTTTGAAGCACTGCCCAAGCTGATCAACGGACGGCGGTATGCGATTATCACCTATCCCGACGCCCCGTTTGAGGCGTTGACGCAGTCACTGCAAAAGGTTGCTGGAGCTGCCGTTTTGGTGATCAACGATATCGCGCCGAACCCGGATTTTCGTTTGTTAGGCGACCAATGCGCCCGGTTCGACGGTTTGCCGCAGGCACCTGAGGTTCTGGTCGCGCTGGGCGGCGGGTCGGTTATTGACTCAGCCAAGGTCTACGCTGCCGCGCTGGGAGATTTTCGGCGTGTCCAACGTTTCCTTGAAACCAAGGAAGGCGGGTCCGAGCTGGGGGCGACGCCCATCATCGCGGTGCCCACGACCGCAGGGACGGGCAGTGAAGTGACCCATTGGGCCACGGTCTGGGACGAGCAGAGCAACCACAAATATTCCCTGGCCTTGCTTGGGCTGTATCCCGAGCATGCGGTTGTCGATCCGGCGCTGATGCTGGGAAAACCAGCTGGTTTGACTTTGGCAACGGGGTTGGACGCGTTGTCCCATGCGTTGGAAAGCATCTGGAACATCAACGCGAATCCGGTCTCGGCCCGCCATGCAGTTTTCGGTGCCAAAACCATTTTGCGCGACCTGCCCGCGCTGATGAAGGATCTCGGCAACCTTGATTTGCGCAGCTCTATCGCCGAGGCGTCATTGGCTGCGGGTTTGGCGTTCTCCAACACCAAAACATCCATCGCCCATAACCTGTCCTATCCCATGACCTTGGGCTGGCACGTTCAGCACGGCATCGCGTGCTCGTTCACGCTGCCTGTTGTGCTGGAATCCGTCAAAGGTATTGGCGGCTTCCGCGAGGACAGCCTGAAAGACATCTTCGGCCCCGACTTGGGCGCCGGTGCGCAGCAATTGACCGCGTTTCTGGCGGAGCTGGGGGTGGGGCACCGAATGAATGATCATGGCGTTCCGTCAACGGCCTTTAGAATGATCGTAGACGAGGCATTCGCAGGGGAGCGCGGGCGCAATTTTGTCGGCCAAAAAGAGAACTTTCTGAATGCAGCGAACCGGTTAGGGGTCATCTAGGGACAGACGATCTACTGGAAAAGACACATGATAACACACGATCCATGGGAGGACATTAGATGACGATATTAACGAAGGCGAAGTTGGTTTTGGGTGGCGCTTTGGCGCTTACGG
>JAPWHL010000121.1 GCA_027214255.1 Roseovarius aestuarii | reverse complement strand
GACGGTGTCCTTGGTGACGAGGGTGTTGTCGGCGGCCTGCTTGGTGGCGAAGACGGTCTTCTTGACGGTGTCCTCGGAGACGAGGGTGTTGTCGGCGGCCTGCTTGGTGGCGAAGACGGTCTTCTTGACGGTGTCCTTGGTGACGAGGGTGTTGTCGGCGGCCTGCTTGGTGGCGAAGACGGTCTTCTTGACGGTGTCCTCGG
>JAPWHL010000120.1 GCA_027214255.1 Roseovarius aestuarii | reverse complement strand
TCAAGCCCTTCGTCCAGCGCATCCGTCACATCCGGCAGGGCCTCGGGGATCACATCCTCGTCGGCCGATGCGTCATCGGACCCACCGCCAAGCAGCGATCCCAACAGCCCGCCAACAAGGCCATCATCGCCCAGCAGCTCATCAACAACACCGCCGTCGCCCAGAACCGGATCGGTCAGCGCGCCGACAACCTCAAGCCCTTCGTCCAGCGCATCC
>JAPWHL010000119.1 GCA_027214255.1 Roseovarius aestuarii | reverse complement strand
CTTGAGAATGATTTAATGGTCATTAATGCCTTGCCTGAAGCTGACCGCGCAGAAGTCTATAAACAACAGCAAGAATGCAGACTAGATATCGACTTACATGTGGCAGATACCAAATACACTTTCCTTCATGAACAGTGTAAACAAATTCGTTGTAGCGAATGTAAGCTGAGCCACAATTTTACTGAGAAAGCCGATAAGATCATTTTAAACAAATGGGTTGGTGTACCTT
>JAPWHL010000011.1 GCA_027214255.1 Roseovarius aestuarii | reverse complement strand
CCGTGGTCAACGTGGCCAATCGTGCCGATGTTTACGTGCGGCTTGGAACGGTCAAACTTTTCTTTTCCCATGATCGGTAGAACCCTATCAGTTGTGGGGCCTCCCGGCCCGGTTCGATCTTCGCTGGCCGTTTATTGGCTTGGGCGGAAAAAATCAAGCGTTTCGCGCACCCACAAGCATACCGAATTATGTACCCATTAGCATCGCGGCCCACCACACCACAGTCAGCCCCCCTCAGAGACGACACAAGAGCGCGCGTGAACACACCACGCGCACCGGCCAACAATCGCGCGCTTCATCATCCGGATCGCAAATACGGCACAAAGCCCCCTACGCCCTAAAGCGTTTCAGAGGTCACGAACCGCTGTTGCGCCCATACAGACGTTGCCGAATCTGTCCGGGCAGGGCCGTGGCGACAAGCTGAACCTCTTGCGCGGGCGATTTGATCATTGCCGCACCGATCATTCCGGACATGCGTGCGGTATAGCCACGCACATCTACCCCACGTCCGACCGGCTGATCCGTACCTGCAAAGTAAAGCGTCGTCCGTACCCCTACCGAGCTGGACGCGTTGCCCAACAGCAAAGTCGCATCGCCAGCAAAAGCAAAATCCGTAATTTCGACCTCGGCGCGCACCGGCGTTTGCCCTTTGGCGTTTGCATTGGACAGGCCTTGAGCTAGCGATGCACTCATTGCGCGCAGAATTTGAGCGTCAGACACCCCGTTCTGGGTCATGTTGCGCCGAAACCCTTGGGCAAGCCGCACGCGTACCTCGGTGATACGAAAGTCCTGCGTATCCCCTGGGGTCAGGGCCTTGCTAAGATTAGGTCCGGTATCCGCTGGCTTGGCGACAGCCGGCTCGCTCTGGGAGCCCCCGGTTTTTGCATGGCCCGGGCCTGCAAGCGTTGCGCCTTTGGGCGCAGCAGATGGTGCGATCGGGGCACTGGTTGTCTGACAGGCCGTCAGACCAGCAGCCATTGATGACCAAAGAAACCAACGGCGCGTCAATACAACAGCACCGTTCTGTGATTTATTTCCAACTAAAGTTTGCATCACTCTTCCATTTCGTCGATTTGTTTAACCTCGGCATCGGGCTCAGCGTCTGCCTTTGCCCTGGCCTCGGCGCGGGCCTTTGCCTTTAGGGCGCGGTCCGCGTCACGCCCACCGAACCAGTCCTCATTAAATTTCTGGCGCAGCATCCAGTTCTGGATCAGTTTGGCCGCATTCCGGCTAAGGTTCTCCATCTGAACCTCTTTGGACTGCGTCAGTCCCGATCCCAGCATCGTTTCGCCCGAGATTGTTTCAACCACTGTGATTTGCTCGGGTTTATCATTCAGTTTTTTCTGTGCAGAATCGTCCCACAACGTCACTTTCAGGATCAAGGCCGACTTGGGCGATGCAACCAGAGGCACGCCCGGCACGGCCAGAACATAGCCCTCGACACTGATCGCCATGTGATACAGCTTGCCGCCGTCATACCGGCTGAACCGTTCGTCAACGGCCGCCTTCATCGAGGCAATCCACTCTTCCTTGGAAGCATCGCGCGAGGCCGGGCCCTTAGTCAGGTTCGGGGCGACGACAACATTGTGGCCCAATGCAAAATTCCCCATCGGCACAACGGCCTTGTCCAGATCGTTGGGATTTGTACAGGCAACAAGCGTGCTAAGCACGGCAAACAGGGCAAACAGTCGAAACATCCGTTGGGATCCTTTGGCAGACAGGACAGACAGCGGGGACATGAAACGCCTCCCACAGTATTGCGATAGCCTAGGACGCGCGCCTGCGCAATCATTTGGCCTCAATCCCGATCTTGTTGCCCCGGGCATCCAAGGCTGAAGCTAAGGCGGGGGATCCTCTGCTAGGCCCATAAAACCGTAAAAACAGAACACGGTATTTGCCCGGGCACGGTTGGGCACCTATATCATCTGGTATGAGGGTCGATGCCCCGCCTAGCCCTGCCGCCTTACCTGTGCGTGTGCCTTTGGTCACACAGCCCATGGGGGTGTTGGCCAGTCTAAGTGCCGCGCGGCGCAATGTTCTCAGTATCATTCCAGACATCGCCACGCGTCAGCCGATGATTTCGGGGCGCACCGGAAAACGATGGCATATGGTGATGGATCCGGGCGGCATCCGGCAAGTTCTGCTGGAGAAACTGGACGATTACCCCAAATCCATCGTCACCAAAAACCTGCTGAAACCCGCCATTGGGGACAGCCTGTTTATTGCCGAAGGGGCACATTGGCGTTGGCAAAGGCGCGCCGCTGCCCCCGTGTTTTCGCATCGTAACGTGATGAACTTGGCCCCGATCATGACAGCCGCCGCACAGCGCAGCGCAGACCGCATTGCCGCCGCCGGCCCCCGCGCTGTCGATGTAGCCGAGGACATGGTGCGCACCACATTCGACGTTATCGCCGATGTGACGTTTTCAGGCGACGGCACGTTTGATGCGGATGCGGTGCATGGCGCAATTGATGGCTATATCGCCGAAGCCGGTAAAATCTCGCTTTTTGACATCCTTGGGTTTCCCGACTGGGTGCCGCGCCCAGGGCGGATGATGTCAGGGGCTGCGGTGAAACAAATGAAGGCAGTGGCCGATGATGCCGTCGAGGCGCGTCGCGCCCGTGGTCCGCAAGGTGTGCCAGACCTACTGGATCTATTGCTGGAAGGCGAAGACCCCGAAACAAAACGCCAAATGAACACCGCCGAGTTGCGCGACAACCTGCTGACCTTCATTGTCGCCGGGCATGAAACGACGGCGTTGACGCTGGCGTGGTCGCTGTATCTTTGCGCCTTTGATCAGCGCGTTCAGGACAAAGCGCGCAGAGAATTGCGGGATGTTCTGGGCGATCGCCCCGCCAATGGCGATGATGTGTCAAACCTGCCCTATATCCGCCAGATCGCGGATGAAGCGTTGCGCCTTTATCCACCGGCTGCGATGGTGTCGCGCACTGCGTTAAAGAATGACACCATCTGCGGTCGCGAGGTGCGCCGCGGTGATACGGTAATCCTACCGATCTACGCCCTGCATCGCCACCATCAGCTGTGGGGCAACCCCGACGCGTTTCATCCAGAACGGTTCGCGGATCGCAAGGCGGTCGAACGGTTTGCCTATCTGCCCTTCGGTGATGGCCCCCGCATTTGCATCGGTGCAAGTTTCGCTCTGCAAGAGGCGGTTATCATATTGGCCACATTGCTTAACCGGTTTCGGTTCACTCCCATCAAAGGCCGTGACCCAGACCCTGTGATGATCCTGACCCTGCGCCCCCAAGGCGGTGTGTGGCTGATGGCTAAACCGGTCTAACGCCTCTCCGTATCGGGGCAGCTCCGCAAGATCGCCTTATTCGTCACAGACGGCCAGCAACGCCTGCCATTCACGCTCACTCAAGATCGGCTGCACCACATCCCCTTGTGTCGCCGCGTTCTGGCGTGCGCGTTCTGCGCGCCCCGTGCTTTCGGGGTGGGTCGAGAAATAGGCAGGAAGCACGCGCATGCCGGCCTCCAGTTCGGCCAGCTTGTCAAAGAAATGAGCCATGCCATCGCTGCTGACATTGGCCCGGTTCAGCATAGCCAGCGCGAACAAGTCCGCCTGTGCCTCGGCTCCGCGCGAATAGCTGGCTTGCAGCACCCGCTCGCCCAGAAAAACCGCCGCCGCGCCGCCTGTCACGTCGCCCAACACCATTGACAACAACCCGGCACTCCCTGCCGCGCGCAAGGCATGACGCGTGGCGTCGCGGGCCTCGACATGGCCAATTTCGTGGGCCAGCACCGCTGCCAAGGCGTCAGGACCGCTGACCGCATCCAATAACCCGCGCATGATCACGATCTGCCCGCCGGGCGCCGCAAAGGCATTCAACATGTCATGGTCCAGCACCCGCATTTCCAGCACATAGCTGAGGTCTGCCCCGTCCGCCAACCGGCCGGTCAGTTTGCCCAAAGCGGCCAGACCCTCAGGGCCTTTGCAATCTAGCCCGCCCAGATCTGCCGCACCAAGGGCGGTTTCCATCTGCTTGACCACCGCTCGGCCAAAGGCCACCTCGCGCTCGACAGGGATCATTCCCGCCAGCGTGTCAGCCATGCGCGGCAGGATCAGGAACAGCATCAAAACCACCGCCGCAACTGCCCACGCGCCGCGCCGCGCAAGACGCCGCCATGCGCCAGGACGCATATCGCGGCGGGTCAAGTTGGGGCACAGGCCGCGCAGTTCGGCCATCAAGGCCCCGTCTTCAACCGTCAGGCGCGCGGCATCATGCAGCGCTCCATAGTCGCTAGGCGCGTGGCGGGTCAGGGTCATGCGGTCATTGCGCGCGCGATCCCTCAGGGCGCGCAAATCACTCAAAGGCCAAATCAACGTGTCGGCCAAGGATAGCCCGGTAATCTGCAATTCGGCGCGATCTGCGCTTAAGACCACCGAAACATCATGGCGCGCAGCACCTTGGCCATCAAAAAAACGCCCTTGCACCGGCTTTGATCCCTGCGCTTGCCCCGCACCCGTCGACATCAAAACGCCCCCCCGACATCCAGCGCATCGGCAAACCCTTCGGCATCAGCGCCGGTGTCCCCCGCGCGTTGCCGGATAGCGCCCAGTGCCTCGGCGTTGATCACCGTCAGCGTCGTGACCACATGCGCCAGAATCGGCTGCACAATCCAGACCAGCGTCAAGGATGATACCAATGCCAGCCCCACCATGTACAAAACCACCCCCGGAACGATCACCAGACCAATCGGCACAATATCCAGCGCAACCAGCCATGCCACCACACCGCCGGGAATCCCCAGAATCATCCCCGCCAGTAGAGAAATCACAATACTGCCAACGATCATCTGTCGCACGATCCAGCCCGTGCGTGGCGCAGTCTCGAAACCGACTCCGCCCTCCAGCGTCCTATGCGTTGTCAGATAAGCGAATGCCCGCACGCGATAAGACACCAACCCCACCGCAAACCACACAAGCCCGACCAAAAGCCCGACAGTCGCAAGAACAGGCGATCCAACCGCAGCGCACAGCCCTGCCCCAAGGGTGATCGCTATCCCCGTCAGTACATGGCGCATCGCGCCGTACATGCTCCGCCAATTGCCCCCTTGGACAAACCGCGCATCCCCGTACCAACTGCGGTCGGCCTTATACTTCGCCAGCCAGAAAGTCTGACGCGGCAACAACAGCCCCAATGTCAACAACGTCAATGTCCAATGCGCCAGTGCCCGCCAGACATACCCGCCTGCCGCCGCCTCGGCCCCGAACCGGATGCCCCGCCAGCGTGTGCGCGCCATGCGATAGCGGTGAATTCTGTACTGCGCAAAAAAGATCAACGGGACGACGGCCAGCATCGGCAAGGCAAGCGTGCCAAATTGCAAGAACACTTGCCCCGACGTATTTGCGGCATCAAATACCGACAGACCAACGAAAAACAGCAATATTTGGAGCAGGCCCAAATACACGGCCAAAATCACGATGGCCGCCAGAAATCCCAGAAACTTCTCCAACCCCGTGCCTGTGTACTCCAAGCTGTCACCATCGGCGGCAATCGACGACCAGATGTATTTGCGCAGCCGCGTTTTGGCCCAGAACCGGTAGATGCCCAGCGTTATCGCCGTCAAAACCGTGATACGCACCGCCAACCAGAACAGCGTGCTACGTGTTCCGTGATAGGTGGTTTGCATTCGCATAACTTCAATCCATTCTGTGTGGTCAGCCACGTGGCCTGACGGGGCCTTATCGGCACGGGTCTCGGACATGTATTGACCTGACGCAACACTGATTGCAATATCGCCAGATCCTGCCCGAAAGGCCACGCATGCCAAACGCCCCTGCCCTCAAGCCTCCGGTTCCGATCCTCCGAAGTTTTGACGCGCAGGCCGCACGTGCGTTCTATCTGGATTTTCTGGGCTTCAGCCTGTTGTTTGAACACCGTTTTGACCCGGATGCGCCGCTTTACATGGGGCTCACTTTGGGCGCGTGCGAGTTGCACATCTCGGAACATCATGGCGATGCGACCCCCGGCTCGGCCCTGAGGATCGAATTGGCTGACGTACATGCCTATTGCAAATTATTGAATGCCAAACAGTATCAGAACGCCCGTCCCGCAGTGCAACATCAAGACTGGGGATGGGACGACATGATCATTGCCGATCCGGCGGGAAACCGGCTGATTTTCTGCACCCGGCATCAACAGTAACCCTGCCCACGGCATTGTGCTGCGGGTGATCCGCGTCAGGAAGCTAACGCAAAAAGCCCGTGAGCGTTCAGTCGAACTTGTTGTCTCTGGGAAATCCGCGTGGCGCCATGCGGCCAGATCCGGCGCGTTTGCCCAACCATTCGTCCAGCTCGGTCTGATTGCGGGTGCGCCCCGCCGGGTCCAGCCAGCTTAGCCCGGCCTCCAGTGCAAAAGTGGTCGCATCCGACATTCCGCCGTCTTTGTACTTTTGCAAACGTACACCTTTGCCACGGCCCATTTCAGGCAGCTCGCTGAGGGGGAAAACCAGTACTTTGCGATTTTCGCCCACGACTGCAACGTGATCTCCTTCGACTGGCTTGCAGACCTTGGCACGGACATCGCCGCGCACGTTCAATACCTGTTTGCCCGTGCGTGTCTGGGCCAGAACTTCGTCCTCGGGGACGACAAATCCATCGCCAGCGGATGAAGCCACCAGCAACTTGCGTCCCGAACGGTGGATGAACAAATCCATCAGCGCCGCCTCGTTGGGTAGGTCAACCATCAAGCGCAAGGGTTCCCCCATACCGCGCCCGCCCGGCAAGCTGGACGCAGGCAACGTGTAGAACCGGCCATTGTCGCCGAATGCCAACAGCCGATCGGTCGTTTCCGCGTGGAACATGAAGCGAGGGCCGTCACCGTCCTTGAATTTCAACTCGCGGGTCAGGTCGATATGGCCCGTCATCGCCCTGATCCAGCCCATTTCCGAGCAGACCACGGTAATCGGTTCGCGGTCGATCATCGCCTCCAGCGGCACCTCTTCGACCTCACCTGCAATTGCGAACTGCGTGCGACGAGCCCCGTGTTCATAACCTTTTCCAAAGGTCTTCTTGACCTCTTTCAGTTGATCCGAGATCGCATCCCAACGCAGAGTTTCGTTCTCAAGCAGATCTTCCAGCCCGGCACGTTCTGCCATCAAGGCCTCTTGTTCCCGCAGCAGTTCCATTTCCTCAAGGCGGCGCAGGCTGCGCAGGCGCATGTTCAAAATTGCTTCGGCCTGCACTTCACTTAGCCCGTCCTGCTCGGAGGGAGCGGGCGGCACATAGTCGGCTTCGGACATGGCACGAACGTGGTCACGCCCCCAATCCTCGCGCATCAGCGCGGCTTTGGGTTCGTCATCATAACGGATAATGTCGATTACCCGATCAAGGTTCAAAAAGGCGACAATCAGCCCTTCCAATACCTCAAGGCGGTGATCGATTTTTTCCATCCGATGCGTGCTGCGCCGGATCAGCACCTCTTGGCGGAAATCAAGAAAGGCGCGCAGCACCTCTTTGAGCGAGCAAACCTTGGGTGTGACCCCGTCGATCAGCACGTTCATGTTCAGCGAGAACCGGACCTCAAGATCCGAATTGCGATACATCATGCCCATCAGCACATCGGGATCGACGTTTTTGCTGCGTGGCTCCAGCACCAGCCGAATGTCATCGGCGCTTTCGTCGCGCACATCCGCCAGAATCGGGATTTTCTTGGATTGGATCAGCTCGGCGATCTTTTCGATCAGCTTGGATTTCTGAACCTGATAGGGAATCTCGGTAACGACGATCTGCCATTGACCGCGCTCCAGCGGCTCTTGCTCCCATTTGCACCGCAGGCGGAAACTGCCCCGACCCGTTCGATAGGCGGTAGCGATGTTTTCAGGCGGCTCGACAATCACACCACCGGTGGGGAAATCGGGACCGGGTACGTAGTTCAGCAACGTGTCGTCGCGTGCGTCAGGTGTCTTGATCAGATGCAGACAGGCATCGATCAACTCCGCAATGTTATGAGGGGGAATGTTGGTCGCCATGCCCACCGCGATGCCGCTAGAACCATTGGCCAACAAATTCGGAAATGACGCAGGCAGAACAACCGGCTCGGTCAGGGTTCCGTCGTAATTATCCCTGAAATCAACAGCATTTTCCGCCAGACCATCCAACAGCGCCTCGGCGGCGGCGGTCATGCGGGCCTCGGTATAACGCGCGGCGGCGGGGTTATCGCCGTCGATATTGCCAAAATTCCCCTGCCCGTCGACCAACGGATAACGCACGGCAAAATCTTGGGCCAGACGCGCCATCGCATCGTAAATCGCGGCGTCGCCATGCGGGTGATAATTCCCCATGACATCGCCGCTGATCTTGGCGGATTTACGGAATCCCCCTGTAGAGCTGAGTCGCAATTCGCGCATCGCATACAGAATGCGGCGGTGGACCGGCTTTAACCCATCGCGTGCATCAGGCAGCGCGCGGTGCATGATTGTGGACAGCGCATAGGTCAGGTACCGCTCGCCAATGGCGCGGCGTAGCGGTTCGGCCACTTCTCCGGGGATGCCGCCGGGGGGCGTTTCTGGATCGTCCAAGATGTCACTCATACTTTGGGTGATACCTGTGGCACGATTGCGCGTAAAGCATCCTTTCGGGGAAAATTTCGGGCTTTTCCCGGTGTGGCCTGTGGCGAATCGTGTATTCTGTCCAAACAGTAAGCGGCCCTGCCAGGCCGGAACGGTTAAGAGTCACCGGACGTTGCCATCCGGGGGTGCCATTGGGGGGATATACGTCATGTGGCGTTTTGTACTGATCAGCTTCGGAGTTTTGAGCTTTGCTTTTTACGAGCTGAGCGGCGGTTCTGATTATGCGCCTGCCCAAAATAGCCTTCAAGTGGCCTGGGCAGACAAGCCCCTGTTTGCCGTTCCCGAACCTATTGACCAACAGGACGTACAGCTGGCCGCAGCCACATCCCCGCAAGTAGACGCCCAAGAAGCCGCAGACGCTGGCGATTCCCGTCGGGCCGTGAACGACGCCCTTGCCGCGGCCCTGGAAGATACCGGCGAACCAGAACAAGTGGCGCGCGCTGATACCACGCTGGCCAGTTTTGCTACTGATTTCAGAACCGATCAATTGGGCCGCGTGAATGTTACGCTGGCGGCTGCTGCGCAAGGGCTGGCCACGTCTCAGAACGCCGCCCTTGGCCTGAGTGGCGTAGGGGCGTTTAGCGCCGATACTTTGGTGCAGGATGTGCGCTCGATCCCGCTGGATCAGGCCCTGCCCGCCAAACCCGCCGACATTCGCAGCGTGACCCGCACCAGTGCCAACATGCGCTCGGGCCCCGGCACCGATTATGAAACCGTCGATCAATTGACTTTAGGTGCCCCGGTGCAGATTCTAGACGAGGCGTCGGGCTGGGTCCGGCTGAGGGATTTGGAAACGGGTCAAACCGGATGGATGGCCGATTGGCTGGTCACGGCGTCAAATTGAACCACACCGCATCGTTCCGCGTCATAGCTGCCCCCGCTGCGAGGCCGTCATGACCACTAAAACCATCCTGATTACGGGCTGTTCCTCCGGCATTGGTTACGATGCAGCCCATGGGCTAAAGGCGCGCGGTTGGCGCGTCTTTGCGGCCTGTCGCACCGCAGAAGATTGCAAGCGCCTACAGGATGAAGGGTTGGAAAGCCCGCTGATTGATTACGCGGCTCCAGCCAGCATAAAATCCGGTCTGGCCGAAGTCCTGAACGCAACCAATGGGCGTCTGGATGCACTGTATAACAACGGGGCCTATGCTTGCCCCGGTTTGGTTGAAGATCTACCCACCGATGCATTGCGTGCCAATTTTGAGGCGAATTTCTTTGGCTGGCACGACCTAACGCGCCAAGTGATCCCGGTGATGCGCGCACAGGGACATGGCCGGATCGTTCAATGTTCGTCTGTACTGGGTTTGGTTACGATGCCATGGCGCGGCTCTTACAACAGCACCAAATTTGCGCTGGAGGGCCTCACCGATACGATGCGGATCGAATTGCGAGGAACCGGCATCCATGTCTCTTTGATCGAGCCGGGGCCGATCACGACCAAATTCCGCCAGAATGCAGTTGCGCAGTTCGAACGTTGGATTGATTGGGAAAACGCCGCGCGCGCGGATGAATACCGCGACAAGTTGCGCGCCCGACTATACGCTTCCGATGGGCCAGATCCTTTCGAATTGCCCGCCTCTGCCGTTACCAAAAAGCTGATCCACGCGATTGAGGCAGCTCGTCCCCGAGCGCGATATTATGTCACTGTTCCGACCTATGTTATGGGGCTTTTACGCCGCATTTTGCCAACCCGTGCGCTGGATTGGATTCTGGCTCGTGCCTGATCCGGGTGTTTTCCGGTTCGCTTTCCTGCTCAACAGTTCTAAATGAGTCGCAACATAACTGTGCGAGGTCTCATGTTTAACGATCCTCTTTTTCTTCTCGTCCTATTCGCCTGCGGAGCGGTTGGTGTGATCCTGATCATGGGGATCGCCTCATTCGGCAAAGGCGGTCAAGACAGCGCCAAACGCTCGAACAAATTCATGCAATGGCGGATCATCGCCCAATTCATCGCCGTCCTCGTGATTCTGGCCTTTGTCACGATACGCAGTCAAACCGGAGCCCCCTGACCCATGGTTGTCCTGAACAAAATCTACACCCGCACCGGCGACAAGGGTGAAACCGCCCTGGGTAATGGCGCGCGCGTCCCCAAACATTCGGCCCGTGTTAACGCCTATGGCACCGTCGACGAAGTAAACGCCACCGTCGGTCTGGCCCGCATGCACGCCAAGGACGAAACCGACACCGCCCTGTCACGCATCCAAAACGATCTGTTCGATCTGGGCGCGGATCTGTGCCGCCCGGATATGGAATCAGACGCTCGGGCCGAGTACACGCCCCTGCGCATCACCCCGGCACAGGTGGACCGGCTTGAGGCCGAAATAGACGTTATGAATAAGGTGCTGGAGCCGTTGCGCAGCTTCATCCTGCCCGGTGGCACGCAACTGGCTGCGTCACTCCATTTGTGCCGCACCGTCAGCCGCCGCGCCGAACGCCTGACCGTTGAATTGGCCGAGATCGAGGACGTGAACCCGGCCACGGTTCAATATCTGAACCGTCTCAGCGATTGGTTTTTCGTTGCGGGCCGCATGGCCAACAACGGCGGCAAGGACGATGTTTTGTGGGTGCCCGGCGCAAACCGTTAACCCAGCAATCACGGCGCGCGCATGATTATGTCGCGCGCGCCCCTTTTCGCGACGCAATGGCAATGCCTTGTGACGATTTTGCCCTGTTTCGTGCCGCACTGTTTCTGTATCAACGCGGTGGAGAGCCAAATTTGAGAGTCGCGCGCGACTCTTGTGTCAATCTAAGGAGACCATGCCAATGAAGGTGCTCGTACCTGTCAAACGCGTGATCGACTATAACGTGACGGTTCGTGTCAAAGCGGACGGAAGCGGTGTCGATCTTGCCAACGTCAAAATGTCGATGAACCCGTTCGACGAAATCGCCGTCGAAGAGGCGATTCGCCTGAAAGAGGCCGGCAAGGCCGACGAAGTCATCGCCGTTTCCATCGGCGTCAAGCAAAGCCAGGAAACCCTGCGCACCGCTTTGGCCATGGGGGCAGATCGTGCCATTCTGGTTGTCGCCGCTGATGATGTTCACACCGATATCGAGCCTCTGGCCGTTGCCAAGATCCTGAAAGCCGTGGTTGACGAAGAACAACCAGGTCTGGTTCTGGCGGGTAAACAGGCCATCGACAACGACATGAACGCAACGGGTCAGATGCTGTCAGCCCTTTTGGGGTGGTCACAAGGTACCTTTGCCTCGGGTCTGGATATCGAGGGTGATCACGCATTGGTTACACGCGAAGTTGACGGCGGCTTGCAGACAATCAAGGTCTCCATGCCGACAATCATCACCGTCGACCTGCGCCTGAACGAGCCACGCTATGCGTCGCTTCCCAACATCATGAAGGCCAAGAAAAAGCCGCTGGACGAAAAAACCGCCGCCGATTACGGCGTCGACGTCACGCCGCGCCTGACCATCACCGGCACGTCCGAACCCGAAGCCCGCAAAGCCGGGGAAATCGTTGGTTCGGTAGACGAGCTGGTTGCGAAACTTAAAGAAGTGGGGGCTGTATAATGGCTGTTCTTCTCCTGGCCGAAGTAACCGACGGTGAACTGGCGCTGGACGCCACCGCAAAGGCGGTGACGGCAGCGGCGAAACTGGGCGACGTGACTGCGTTGTGCTGTGGTGCGAATGCTGCCGCAGCAGGCGAAGCCGCCGCCAAGATCAAAGGCATCTCCAAGGTACTGGTGGCCGAAGACGCATCTTTGGGCCATCGTCTGGCGGAACCCACAGCAGCGTTGATCGTGTCACTGGCTGGCGATTACGAACATATCGTCGCGCCGGCGACAACCGACGCCAAGAACGTCCTGCCCCGCGTCGCCGCGCTGTTGGATGTCATGGTGATCTCGGATGTGTCCGCCGTCGTATCGAGCGACACGTTCGAGCGCCCAATTTATGCAGGTAACGCGATTCAAACCGTGACATCGACAGACGGTAAAAAAGTGGTCAGCTTCCGCACATCGACATTTGATGCTGCCGAAGACGGCGGAGCCGCTTCGATTGAGACAATCGCATCCACTGACAACCCGGGCCTCAGCGAATGGGTCGAAGACAAGGTTGCAGCCTCGGATCGCCCCGAGTTGACCTCGGCAGGCGTTGTTGTATCCGGCGGCCGCGGTGTCGGTAGCAAGGATGACTTTGCTTTGATCGAAAAACTGGCGGACAAACTGGGCGCGGCCGTTGGCGCGTCCCGCGCGGCCGTCGATTCGGGCTATGCGCCCAACGACTGGCAGGTTGGCCAGACAGGTAAAGTCGTAGCACCTGACCTGTACGTCGCCGTTGGCATCTCGGGCGCGATTCAGCACCTCGCAGGGATGAAGGACAGTAAGATTATCGTCGCGATCAACAAGGACGAAGAGGCCCCGATTTTTCAGGTTGCCGATTATGGCCTGGTCGCGGATCTGTTCGAAGCTCTACCCGAGTTGACCGAGAAGCTGGGCTAACGGTGCGCTAAAGCGCACCCTACGCTGCAAAAAACAAGGCCCACCTGAAGCAGGTTTCAGGTGGGCCTTTGCGATTCTCGACCATAGGATTGGCTCCAACACGTCCACGTATGGCGCTAAGCCCCAACCGTTTTCTGGATCAGCGGAGACAAGGCCTGTGCCACCTCTTCGTGCACAGCCGGCCCCATTATTTCACTGGCGGCATTTACCTCAAGCTCGGAGAACACCATCCGCTGCGTCCCCTGAGCCAAGGCCGCTTGGCTGGCGGTAACATCGACGATTTGCATCACACGTGGGCGCAATGCCTCCAGCATGGAACGTGTGACAAATGCAGGGTCTTCGGCGATATCGGGCACGTCCGCCACGTCCTTTGCCGGATGGCTGGACAACCACAGCAGCACGACAGGTGCGTTTATCCCATTCACCAGCATCCGCATGCGCGCTGTCCATGCGGCCTGCAACTCATCCCGCACAAGGCCAAACCGATCAGGCGCAACGTGGCGCAAATGACGTAGCATGTGCCGGGTAAAATGGAACTCGGTAAAATCCACCTCCCGAAACATGGCACGCAACATTGGCGAGGCTTGCACAAATCGATCATTTCGACGCGGATGAACCGAATAGTACCGGTTCGATATATTCAGCGCCGCAGACACTTGAATGACGGCCAATTGCGCATGTGACACAACGGCCAGCACATCAGGATCTTGCAGGAACACATCCACCCCCGCGTTCGGCCAGCCCAGATTGACGCATTTCACTCCAGTTCGCGCCTCGATCAATTCTGGAAACGGTTCAGCGATGAACTTGCCATAGGTTTCTGTTCCACCAAGAAATGCCGCAAAGCGCCCGTTCAAAGGGCGCCGCGGTCCGCGGAACAATAGTTTCGACGCGCCATATCGACACGGTTGATAGTCAAGCGGAGTTTCCCCCAACTTCTCATAAGCCATAGTATCCCACCATTATAGTCACCCACGCGCCAGACTCAGGGACAAGCCTTTAAAAATGGCTAAAGGCGCAAATGTTGGAAAATTGACGATATCGGCTTGTGCTCTAACCAGAATTCCATTCGTACCGCACGGCTTTCATATGTCGGCCCCCTTGCAGGCCGCCCCCCTGCAAGCGTAGTCTGCGCAGACGGTCAAACATGAGGCAACGGCAATGGATATCCAGTCAATAGGCGTCGTCGGCGCAGGTCAAATGGGCAATGGCATTGCCCATGTCATGGCATTGGCCGGCTATGAGGTTTTGCTCACCGATATCAGCCAAGAGGCATTGGATGCCGCACAGACGCTCACCCGTAACAACATGGCGCGCCAGGTCAGCCGCGATAAAATCACTCAGGCCCAAATGGATGACGCCCTGTCCCGCATCGGCTGCACGTTGACGCTCACTGACCTAGGGCGCACAGACTTGATCATCGAGGCCGCAACCGAGCGTGAAACCGTAAAACAAGCTATTTTCGAAGACCTGATCCCACATTTAAAACCAGAAACGATTCTGACGTCAAACACGTCCTCTATTTCGATCACTCGACTTGCCAGTCGAACAGACCGCCCCGAACGTTTCATGGGATTTCATTTCATGAACCCCGTACCGGTCATGCAACTGGTCGAGCTGATCCGGGGCATTGCCACTGACGGGCCCACCTATGACACCTGTCTAAAAGTAGTAGAGAACCTTGGAAAAACGGCCGCGTCAGCCGAGGATTTCCCAGGTTTCATCGTCAACCGCATCCTGATGCCGATGATCAACGAGGCGGTCTATACACTGTATGAAGGTGTCGGCAACGTGCGCTCGATCGACCAATCGATGAAACTGGGGGCCAACCACCCAATGGGCCCGCTGGAACTAGCAGATTTCATCGGCCTGGACACATGTCTAGCTATCATGAACGTCTTGCACGACGGGTTGGCGGATACAAAATACCGCCCCTGCCCTTTGCTCACGAAATATGTCGAGGCTGGATGGTTGGGACGCAAATCGGGGCGCGGTTTTTATGATTATCGAGGCGATGCGCCGGTGCCGACGCGATAAACACTTGCGTTGCGCCTGAAGGCTCTGTTGCAATTTGGGTATTTGGCCCAAGAAAAAGCACAGAGGCCGTCCCCTTAACATCTTCTGGCTGAAAATATCCCGGGGGAGACAATGAAAACTCCGCAGGAGTTGTCATTGTCGGGGGCAGAGCCCCCATCGCGCCCCTGGCAGCAGGGGAGTCTCGGCCAAAGTAAATGCCCCGCACAACCTTTGCTGCCGTGGCATTCCAGTTAAATCGTTGCTTTGACGGGGATCAGATCAATCCGCCTCGTCCATGCCAAAGCCAAGGTGTTTGGCGACAGTAAAGATGTCTTTGTCTCCACGTCCACACATGTTCATGCAGATCAAATGGTCGGCAGGAAGTTCGGGGGCGATCTTCATCACATGAGCCAAGGCGTGGCTCGGTTCCAGCGCGGGAATAATCCCCTCCATTTCGCAGCTCAACTGAAAAGCCTCCAACGCCTCTTTGTCAGTAATAGAAACGTATTTGGCGCGCCCAATCTCGTGTAGCCAGCTATGCTCGGGGCCAATACCGGGATAGTCCAACCCGGCAGAGATCGAATACCCTTCGAGAATCTGGCCATCGTCGTCTTGCAACAGATAGGTACGATTTCCATGCAGCACGCCGGGGCGACCGCCAGTTAGCGAGGCGCAATGCTCCATCTTGGCATTCACGCCTTTGCCCCCGGCCTCGACGCCGATGATGTTGACGCTTTTGTCGTCAAGAAACGGGAAGAACAGGCCCATCGCGTTGGAACCACCACCAATGGCAGCGATCAGCGTATCGGGCAGGCGACCCTCGGCGGCCTGCATCTGTTCCTTGGCTTCCTTGCCGATGATGGCCTGAAAATCCCGGACCATTGCCGGATAGGGATGCGGGCCAGCCACTGTACCGATGCAATAAAATGTATCGCGCACGTTGGTCACCCAATCGCGCAGCGCATCGTTCATTGCGTCTTTCAATGTGCCGCGGCCTGATGTGACAGGGACCACCTCGGCCCCCAGCAGGCGCATGCGGAACACGTTGGGTTTCTGGCGCTCAACATCATGGGCCCCCATGTAAACCACGCATTTCAGCCCGAACTTGGCACAGACAGTGGCCGTTGCCACCCCGTGCTGGCCTGCGCCGGTTTCTGCGATGATACGCGTCTTCCCCATACGGCGCGCAAGAATGATCTGGCCCAGTACGTTGTTAATTTTATGCGCGCCGGTGTGGTTCAGCTCGTCCCGCTTCAGATAGATCTTGGCCCCGCCCAAATGTTTTGTCAGGCGGTCGGCATAATACAACGGGCTGGGGCGACCGACGTAATGCGTCCACAGGTCATGCATTTCGGCCCAGAAACTGTCGTCGGTTTTGGCATGCTCGTATTGTTTTTCCAGCTCCAAAATCAACGGCATCAGGGTTTCGCTGACGAAGCGTCCACCGAAATCACCGAAGCGTCCCTTTTCATCGGGTCCTGTCATGAAACTGTTGAAAAGATCGTTCATCTGGCTGGCCCTTCCATCACGCAAGCTGCTGCGCTTGAATATGGGAGAGTCGTGGGTTTTTCCAGCGAAAAGGCGTGGATGTCAGTCAGCCGTGCGTTTGCACCCAACTTGGGGTGGCAAAACAGGCCGAGGTGCACAACCGGCACGTATCAAAGAGCCGCGCGCGGAACGCAGAGCTGGATCAAAGGCGTTGGGGCGCACATGTGTGAGGATTACACCCCGTCTTGGGCCGCGGATACGAATGCCCGCATCAGCCCCGCGTCCTTGATCCCCGGTGCACTTTCGATGCCAGAAGCCACGTCGACCTGACGCGCGCCCGTGGCCTGCACCGCCTCGGCGACATTTTCGGGTGTCAGACCGCCTGCCAGCATCCATGGCACCGCCCACCGCCGCCCGGCGATCAAAGACCAATCGAACGACACTGCGTTACCTCCGGGGCGGTCTGCGCCCTTGGGCGGTTTGGCATCGACCAACATTTGATCCGCCACAGCCGAATAGACATCGATCTGTGACAGGTCATCCGCATCGGAAATGCCCAGCACTTTCATCACTGGCAATCCATAGCGCTGTTTGACCTCGCTTACGCGGGCCGGGGTTTCGTGGCCGTGCAGTTGCAGCATATCCAGCGGCACCTGCGCCGTCAGCGCATCCAAGGCGGCGTTATCGGCGTCCACAACCAGCGCCACCTTGGCCACCCCCACGGGAATAGCCTGCGCAATGGCGCGCATCGCGTCGATAGACACATAACGGGGCGATCGGGCAAAGAAATTCAAGCCGATATAGGCTGCCCCGGCGTCGACCGCAGCAGACACATCGCAGGTGCGGGTCAGCCCGCACATCTTGATCCGGATATCTTGAGGCATAGGGGGTTAGCTGGCCTTGTCGAGCAGGGCCAGAACCTCGTCCTTGCCCTCGTGTTTTTCGACCTTCAACCGGGCCAGTTCTGCGCGCAGGCTTTCAATTTCGCGGGCCTGACGTGCGGCGGCCGCGCGTTCGCCCGCCTCGCGAATCCATTCCCAAATAAAGCCCAGCACAAGCCCGGCCAATACTCCGCCAAACAGCACCACGAACAGTGGCAGCTCGTAGCTGGGGTTGAGTGTGGCAAATCCAGACAGTTCGTCGGGCAGCATCTTGACTGACACAGTCGTGCGGTTTGCCAAGGCAATCAAGATCAGCGCCAGCGCAAAGATGGCGATGGAAGCGTAGCGAATGTAACGCATGGTTATTTCCCGTTCAGGCGGTCCCGAAGAAGTTTGCCCGTTTTAAAGAAAGGCACATGCTTTTCTTCAACCTGGACAGATTCACCGGTGCGCGGATTGCGGCCTGTGCGCGCATCCCGCTGCTTGACCGAAAACGCGCCAAAGCCGCGCAACTCAACTCGGTTGCCGTTGGCCATAGCGTCGGTGATTTCATTAAAGACCGTATTCACGATCCGCTCCACATCGCGCTGAAAAAGATGTGGATTTTCGTCGGCGATTTTCTGAATCAGTTCCGAACGGATCATCGGCAGTGTCCCCTGACAGTTGTTATCGACGCTTCGTGCGCCTTTCATCCGACTATAGGTAGAAACATCGAAAACAAAAACACAAAGCGCACGGATGATGGCCACTTTCAGCCAAAAACAGCTATTAGCGGGGCTTTAACGCGGTGTTTTCGCATATATTCACGTCTCTTCTCAGCCCAACAGGGGGCTGAACCCAAGGACAGCTGGGTTGATTCGCACGCCTAGAACCCCATCAGGCCCCGTCGCAGCAGGTTCAGTCCGGCCAGTAACAGCACCACCAAAGTCAGTCGGCGGAACAGCCCCTGATCAATGCGATCTTGAACCTGAAATCCGATCCACACTCCGGCAAGGCAGGGAACAACCAAGGCCAATGACAAGGGCAGGGTTTGGGCATTCAAAACACCCGACCCCCAATGCGAAAAGGCCAGAACCACGGCCCCCATACCATAAATAACGCCCTGCACCCGGACCTGTTCACGTTTGGGCGTTTGCAATGCGGTCAGCATGGCCACCGTGGTTGGGCCCCAGACACCTGTCAGCCCCCCCAGAAAACCGGTGACGGCCCCTATTCCGGCCTCGATTCTCCAGCCGGGACGCGGGGGCAGGCGCAGGGGACGCCCCATCAGGGCCGATAGCGCATAAGCAACCAACGGCACGCCAATAATCAGCAACAATGCAGCGGGTGGCAGCAACGGCACCAATTGCGCCGAGCCAACCATAACTACCCCGCCCACAGCCATGAAGACCCAAAAGCGGCGCAGCGATCCCAGTGCCTCGCTCCAGCCTTGGCGCAATGCCTGCCACGCATTGGTCAAAACCGTCGGCACGATCAAACAGGCAAGCGCCAGTTCAGGTGACACAAGACTGCTGAGTCCCGAAATCAGGATTGTCGGCATAGCAAAACCAACCACCCCCTTGACCAGCCCGGCCCCCAAGGCAATGAGACAGGCAATCATCCAAACATGCGGTGGCCCAAAGCCCGACAGAATCTCCATCCGCCCTATTTATCAATATTGGCTGTCGCTGCACTGCAAAACATCAACGCGCAACATTAGATCAAATGCGGCGCTCCAAAGGTTAAATAGTTGCGCTGCATCTGCGAAGTAGCTAGGACAGGGCGCAACCGAAAAAAGGATTGTATCATGGCGCATGACGGACAAGGTGGTGAGATGGCTCAAAGCATTCTGTTGGACAATCTGACGGCGCTTACAAGCGCAGCATTGCCCCCTGTGGCTGGCGTTTTGACTAAGGCCAAAGACTGTTTGCGCGACATGGTATCGGTCGACGGGCGTGTTTCAGGCGCA
This sequence comes from Roseovarius aestuarii, assembly GCA_027214255.1. GTDB lineage: Bacteria > Pseudomonadota > Alphaproteobacteria > Rhodobacterales > Rhodobacteraceae > Roseovarius > Roseovarius aestuarii_A. The sequence continues at coordinate 120,005 of JAPWHL010000011.1, read as the reverse complement.
TTGATTGAGGAAAATCAGACTGCGGCACATGCTCTTGCATGGCTGGCCACCTATTCCGAAGCTCTGCACCAAATGCAAGCTTGGGCCGAACGTCTGCAAAACGACGGCACCTTCGGCGAGGTCGAAGCCCTGATCCACCAGATCGCGTTTGGCGAATATCTCTGGCAGATTTACGGCGGCATCCCGATGAATCAGGGCGAATTCGTTCGCTTGCAGGACATCGGCCTGTCGCCAGATGACATGCGCGGCCTGATGTCGCCCGAGATCATGGCTTTGACCCAGACCGGCAACACGCAGGCGGCACGCACCCGTCTGGTCAAGCTGATGCAAGAACGCAGTGCCGAGATCACCGTGGGGCGCACCGGGCTGGACGAAGAGCTGGAAATGATCCGCGAACAATTCCGCCGCTATGCGCTAGAACGGGTCGAACCGTTCGCCCATGACTGGCACCTCAAAGACGAACTGATCCCGATGGAAATCATTGAGGAACTGGCCGAAATGGGCGTCTTTGGTCTGACTATCCCCGAGGATTATGGCGGTTTGGGCCTATCCAAAGCGTCGATGGTTGTCGTGTCCGAAGAGCTGAGCCGCGGCTATATTGGTGTTGGCAGCCTTGGAACGCGCAGCGAAATCGCGGCCGAGCTGATCATCTGTGGTGGCACCGACGCGCAAAAGGAACAGTGGCTGCCCAAACTGGCCAGCGGCGAGATCCTGCCAACGGCCGTATTTACCGAACCCAACACAGGTTCGGATCTCGGCGCTTTGCGCACCCGCGCGGTCAAAGATGGCGACGACTATCGCGTCACCGGAAACAAGACATGGATCACCCACGCGGCGCGTACCCATGTAATGACCCTGCTGGCACGCACGGATCCAGACTCGACCGATCACCGGGGCCTGTCGATGTTTTTGGCCGAGAAAATTCCCGGCACCGACGAGGCCCCCTTCCCCACTGACGGCATGTCAGGCGGCGAGATCGAGGTTCTGGGCTATCGCGGAATGAAAGAATACGAACTGGCGTTCGATGGTTTTCACGTCAAAGGCGAAAACCTGTTGGGCGGAGCCGAGGGCAAAGGTTTCAAACAGTTGATGGAAACCTTTGAATCCGCGCGCATTCAAACTGCCGCCCGCGCCATCGGCGTTGCGCAATCGGCGTTGGATATTTCGATCCAATACGCGCAAGACCGCAAGCAATTCGGAAAATCCCTGATCGATTTCCCTCGTGTCAGCGGTAAACTGGCTATGATGGCGGTCGAAATCATGGTTGCGCGCCAGCTAACCTATTTCTCGGCTTGGGAAAAGGATCACGGTCACCGTTGCGATCTGGAGGCGGGCATGGCCAAACTTCTGGGCGCGCGCGTGGCATGGGCGGCGGCGGACAACGGGCTGCAAATCCACGGCGGCAACGGTTTCGCGCTGGAATACAAAATCAGCCGCGTTTTGTGTGATGCCCGCATCCTCAACATCTTTGAAGGCGCGGCCGAAATTCAGGCGCAGGTCATTGCCCGCCGTCTTCTGGGCTGAACACACGCAGCGAATAGCCCCTCCGCCCCGGGACTGCCTTGAAAGAACAGGCTTCCGGGGCGGAACCGAGACGCGGCTGCGCTTAGGTTTTGATCGTCAACGTCACCGGTGACAGCCCGTCGATGCCCCCCGTCAACACGCTGCCCGGCGAAACGGGCCCGACGCCTGCGGGTGTTCCGGTATAGATCAGATCTCCTGCGGCCAGATGATAGAACCGCGACAGATGTGCGATGATTTCAGGCACGCTCCACACCATCTCGGCCAATGTGGCGTCCTGCACCCGCGCGCCATCCCGATCCAGCCAGATTGCTTGCGCCCCCACCGCGCCGAATTCGGCAGCCGGGGTGATCGCGCCCATGATCGCGGCGTTTTCGAAATCTTTACCCAAATCCCACGGGCGTCGCCCTGCTTTGGCGACCGCCTGTAAATCACGCCGGGTCAGGTCAATCCCGCAGGCATACCCATAAACAACGTCCAAGGCGCGATTTTCGCTGATCTCGAACGCATCGGCGCCGATGGCGATCACAAATTCCATTTCATGATGGCAGTCCTGTGTGCCGGGCGGATAGACGATGTCGCTGCCGGATGGGATCACGGCATGGGCCGACTTGGTAAAGTAAAACGGCGCCTCGCGGTCTACTTCGTTGCCCATCTCAGCAGCATGCGCCGCATAATTGCGCCCAACGCAGAACACCCGCCGCACCGGGAACACCTGCTCGCGTCCTTCAATGGCAACGCAAGGCGCGGGTGGAAAATCAAAAATCGGGTCTAAGCGCATGGTAGGCCTGTCCTTGGTCAAACTGTTTGCCCCCTTATGAAGCCCCTTGGGGGGCGCTGTCAAAACCAGAGGGATTGGCCCGCCTGCATGGCTGTGGCACATTGACGGCCCGCAACCAACATTGATGGCCAACATGCCCCAGTTTCTGCGATACGCCATCTATTACACCCCCGCCCCCGGCCCCTTGGCGTCATTCGGGGCTGCATGGCTGGGGTGGGACATTGCGTCCGGAACATCCGTACCCCACCCTGTTTTGCCCAACCTTCCCGCGCCGATCAGCGAGATCACGCACCCCCCGCGCCGATACGGTCTGCATGCAACTGTGGTGCCGCCCTTTCATCTGGCTGCTGGGTGCACAGCGCAGACATTGCACGACGCCTTTGAACATTTTTGTTCCCAAGCACAGGCCGCGCCCATCGGCCTGTTGGAATTGGCGCAACTGGGGCGTTTCCTTGCCCTTGTTCCTACGCAGCAAGCGCCCGCGCTGACCCAGCTCGCCGCGCAAGCGGTGCAGGAATTCAACGTATTTCGCGCGCCGTTAAGCGAGGCAGACATCCAGCGACGCGACCAGCCCAACCTGACGGTCAAGCAACGCGAAACCCTTTTGCGTTGGGGCTATCCCTATGTGATGGATCAGTTTCGCTTTCACATGACCCTCACGGGTAAACGCCCCAAGGCCCAGACGACTGACATCCATGCCGCGCTGGCCCCCGTACTGGCCCCATTGCTGACAACCGCCCAAAGGATGGATGCGCTTAGCCTTGTCGGTCAGGATGAATCCGGGCGTTTCCACACAATCGCGCGCTCAGCTCTGATGGGCCCCTGACGGGGCCATCCAGCCCCACAACGCGTGCCTTGCCCTAGAACACCACCCCAACACAGCAGGCGCGGCGTGTGATCCAAGCCACCTCAAAACGCGCGGATTGCCTATTCAAGCAGCTTTTTGTGAGTGGAGGTCATCGAAATCAAGGCGACATCCGCTGATCAGGGTTTTCCTTGGCGATGCCACTTGCTCAATCGGCGCATTGCCCTTATCTGCCAGTTATGATTGCGAAAAAACGAACACGTCTGTCTCAAAACAGCTGGCTTGACGCTGGATTCACCGCACTTTGCGAAAGCGGGCCGACCGCACTTAAGGCAGAACCACTGGCACGACAGTTGAACACGACCAAAGGTTCGTTCTATTGGCATTTCACCGATCTGCCTGCCTTTCATGCCGCCTTGTTGGAGCGGTGGGAACAACAGGCATTAGAGGCCATGAGCCTGTCAGATAGTGACGCGACCGCGACGCAATTGCGCGATTTTGGTCAGCATCTGGCCGATCCAGACACTGCCCGCACCGATACTGCCATTCGTGCATGGGCCCTGAGCCTTCCTGCCGCCGCAGACAGTGTCGCGCGCGTTGATTGCCGCCGTGCCGAGCATCTGGCAGGGCTGCTGGACCAGATTGGCGTCAGCAACCCTGACATGACCAGCATCCTACAGGCTGCCGCAATCGGAATGCAGGCGATGGGCCCACGACCGGACCTGAACCAAACTCGCGCCATGGGATCGCTGGTGGATCTGGTACTGGCCCTGCGTTAACCCTTTGGACGCACGAGCCTCAGACGATTGTTTCGCTGTGATTACGCCCTAAATAAGAGGGAAGCGGCCCGAACATGCGGGCGGCAACCAAAAGGACACCTAATGAGTCGCATCCTTCTGATCCTGGCTGTTTTTGCCGCTTTGCCGGCCTGTGGCAGCGACGAAACATTGGTTGCCTATGGAGCAGGCGACATCGAATGGCAGCTGACGCAGATCGACGGCAACACCTATTCAGCACCCGCAACGATACGTTTTTTGCCCGATGGCAACGTCACAGGCGTTGCGCCCTGTAACCGTTTCAACGCCGTTCAGACCCTGCCCTACCCATGGTTTTCGCTGGAAAACATCGCCATCACCCGTCGCGCCTGCCCGGACTTGCTCCAAGAACAGGCCATGATGTCCGCATTGGACGAGATGACACTGGCAGAAACCTCCCCCGGCATGTTGCTGTTAAGCAATGCGGCAGGGCGCGAGATGCTGTTTCGCGCAGCCGAGTAAACCCAGACTCAGGACGCAATGCGCGCGGTAAACCGTTCGATAAATCGGGCACGGGCCTCGGGCAAAGCGCGACCGCCCTGCTGCGCAGCAAGATGCTGATTCAGAAAATGCCCCGTCGTGATCAACCCCTGTGCGACCTCGGCATCGGGGGCCAAACCACGCCCCATCAGGCACGGCGGCAAAGGCAACAACCGATCCACCCAGTCGCCGGCCCCGGCCCGCGACACCGCGCGCCCTGTACGGGGGGACACGAAACACAGATCATCAACCCCGGCCTGCGCGCCCAAAACCGCACATTCACCAAGGTCCAGACCGAATCCCAATTCTTCCAAGAGCGCCATTTCCCAGCGCAAGAAAGCAAGCGGCCAGACATCGGGCGAGCCTAACAAATCCAGCAATTGTTCGGTGCGTGTGTAAAGCGGCAGATGCGCCTCGCGTTCCGGCAGGGCAAACACCAACAGCGCAGTAACCGCATTCAACCCGGCCAACGCCAAACGATCCCCCATAACATGGGCCGCACGCGAGCGGACAGGTTCGACCGTAAAAGAACCGATGTGGTCTTCCAACCGTGCGCGCCAACTGACATCCAACTGCGCGCCCGGTTGCAAGACCGGTGCCAACTTGCGCGATGTGCCGCCACGTACAACCCCGGCATGGCGACCATGCGACGGAGTCAGAACCTCGATAATCGCAGAGGTTTCGCCATGGCGACGCACTGACAGCAATATGCCCTGATCGCGCCATTCCATCGCTTCGCGTTCCTTTGCCTGTGACGGTGCAATTTCACACGAAATCGCCCCCGGTGCAAAGAGGGCATCACTATTCGATCTGAGGGGGCGCAAGGCCGCAGATCACGTCCGGGACGGGCAGATCTACGTTTTAGTCATCCAACCCGGGCTCCCCAAGCAAGTGGCGACCGGCGCGGTCCTCGACCTCGATCACCCAAAGATCCGTATCAAAGCCGCGCTGGCGCGAAATGGCTGCGTCAACCTCGGCCTCGGGACCGCTTGCAAGTGTATCCCACTGGCGACGGTCCGTCGCCAGATCGAACCGGCGTTGATAGGCCGTTGCCGTGCCATCCAATGGATTGAGCTTGACCAGAACTGCGCCAGACATGTCGTCGCCATGGGCCGTCACAAAGGCCGGAATAGAGTGTCCGCGCAGGCGGGCCAGATAGGCCTGCACCCAGAATTGCGCACTCAGGCGCGCCATGGCGGGCCGGGCAATTGGGTATTTTCACCAAGAAAAAATACAGTGCAGGTCATTCATTGCCGTCTTTGAAGTTCAGGCCCATTTCCGAGTAGCGTTCGGATTCTTCCAGCCAGTTCGGGCGCACCTTGATCTGCAAAAACAAGTGGACGCGGCGACCGAGGAATTCTTCCAGTTCGGTGCGCGCGGCGGTGGATACAGATTTCACCGTTTCGCCCTTGCGTCCGAGCACAATGCCTTTGTGGCCATCGCGCATGACATAGATCACCTGATCGATACGCGCCGATCCGTCTTGGCGCTCTTCCCAGTTTTCGGTTTCGACCGTTAGTTGGTAAGGTAGCTCCTGATGCAGGCGAAGAGTCAATTTTTCACGCGTGATTTCGGCGGCGATCATGCGCATCGGCAGATCGGCGATCTGATCTTCGGGGTAGAGCCATGGGCCTTCGGGCAGTTGCTCGGCCAGCCAGCCACGCAAGGTATCTACGCCGTGGCCCTTTTCAGCCGAGATCAGGAAGGTCTCGGAAAAGGCAAACCGATCATTCATATCCTTGGTCAGTGCCAACAGGCGCTCGGCGGGAACACGGTCGATCTTGTTGATCGCCAGAGCAACTTTGCGCCCTTTCGTCACATCGCCCAGACCATCAAGGATTTTTTCGACCCCTTCAGTGACGCCGCGATGTGCCTCGATCAGCAGCACGACAACATCGGCATCTGCCGCCCCGCCCCATGCAGCAGCGACCATCGCGCGATCCAGACGGCGACGTGGTTTGAACAGGCCCGGCGTGTCGACAAAGACCAGCTGCGCCTCTCCTTCAAGGGCGACACCACGGATGCGCGCACGCGTGGTCTGGACCTTGTGGGTCACGATGCTGACCTTGGCACCAACCATACGGTTGAGCAAAGTCGATTTACCGGCGTTCGGTTCACCGATCAGCGCAATAAATCCGGCACGGGTGGTCATGGGCATTCCTTGGACAAATGAAGCGATGGCTCTTGGGACAAGACGTGGTCTTAGCCCTATCTTATCGGCGCAGAATTGCCCAGAGGGCGTGTGCATCCCGCGTCTTTGCGGTCAGCGGCTATTTAGTGGGGGCCGTTTTCTGAACTTTATCCAGCAATGCCTTGGCTGCCGCTTGTTCGGCCTGTCGTTTGGACCCTGCCGAAGATGCACTGGATACCCCCGTGCGCAGGGTGGCGGTGATGGTGAAAACCGGCGCATGATCCGGGCCAGAGCGGGCCGTTTGATCATAGCTGGGCGGGGGCAGACCACGCGCTTGCGCCCATTCCTGCAACGCAGTCTTGGCGTCGCGCGCATCAGCTTCGACCGCGTCGATGCGTCCCGCCCAGAGATTGATGATCACATCGCGTGCGGCCTCGAACCCGGCATCCAGGTAGACAGCGGCAATCACGGCTTCCATCGCATCGCCCAACAAGGCATCTTTGCGCCGCCCACCTGAGAGCATTTCCGAGCGCCCCAGCTTCAGCACCGCGCCCAGATCAATGGATCGGGCGACATCAGCGCAGGCTTCTTTGCGCACCAAGGCATTAAATCGCGGGGCCAACTGCCCTTCACTGGCAGAGGGATCATGGGACAGAAGGGCCTCGGCCATGACGAGCCCCAGCACGCGGTCCCCCAAAAACTCCAGACGTTGGTTGTCAGACCGCGTAGGCGAGGACTTGGACGCATGCGTTACGGATTCGACCAGCAGGTCGGTGCGTTCAAACGTATGACCCAGCCGCCCGGCAAAGGCCTTTAGCTCGGCCGAGAGTTTCACTGAAGCCTCTTAAAGAATCGGTCCCCGCGCCATGTCCAGAAGTAAAACATCCGGCTGCCCGCCGATGAGAACATGACACGTCCCGCACGTCCGATCAGGTTTTCATACGGGACAAACCCAACCCCGCCCACAGATTGCGGAAAGCGGCTGTCGGTCGAATTGTCGCGGTTATCACCCATGAAGAAATAATGTCCCTCGGGCACGGTGAAGACTCCGGTGTCATCCGAACGCTGATGCGTAATGTTCAGGATCGCATGGCTGTGCCCGTCTGGGAAAGTTTCGATCTGACGGGATTTGGAGCAAACGGCCCCCTCGCCCACCACACCGTTTTCACAGCGCGGACGGCTGCGCATCGGGCCTTGGGGCGCGTAATCTTCGTCAAAATTGCCTGCGTCCTCCAGCGTTACGGGTGTGTCATTGATCTGAAGAACACCATCCGTGACCTGAATCTTGTCGCCCGGCAAACCAACCAGACGTTTGATGAAATCCGTGCCGGTCACAGGATGGCGGAAGACGATGATATCGCCGCGTTCAGGCGTCCCTCCAAGGATGCGCGTATTATCGCCATCAAGAAAACCACAGATATCCTTGGCATCAATATCCAGCCCCGCAAAGCGGATAGAGGGACAGGATGCGTAGGAATAGCCATAGGCCATCTTGTTGACGAACAGAAAATCACCGATCAACAGCGTATCCTTCATAGATCCCGACGGGATCCAGAAGGGTTGAAAAAACAGCGTACGAAACACGCCCGCGATCAACAGGGCATAGACAACCGTTTTGATTGTCTCGATGATCGAACTGCTTTTCTTGGCCTCGGATGCCATGCGCGAACTCCGCTTGCTGAGGGGTGGTCAGAAACTGTTGTCGCTACATGGGCGGGCCTGCGCGGCGTGTCAACCCAGAGGTCAGGTGCGCATAACCTAGAGCGGGCGTGCCTCGATCACGACAAACGCCTGTGCCCACGGGTGATCATCGGTCAGGGTCACGTGGATAATCGCGCTGTGATTGGGCGGCGTCATCTTTGCCAGCCGTTCGGCGGCCCAGCCAGTGACCTCCATCACCGGTTGGCCGGTGTCCAGATTGCTCACGGCCATGTCCTTCCACGAGATACCCATACGCAGCCCTGTGCCCAGCGCCTTTGAGCACGCCTCTTTTGCTGCCCAGCGTTTGGCGTAGGTCCCCGGCGTGTCGGCGCGGCGTTCGGCCTTGGCCTGTTCAATCGGCGTAAACACGCGATTGCGAAACCGGTCGCCAAAGCGATCCAGCGTGCGCGCTATGCGTGCTATATTGGCCAGATCAGTGCCGATGCCTAAAATCATCGCGCAAAGCCCTCCACGCCGCAGCCCCACGGCGCATTTATGGCAAGTCGCGCCATCAAGCCGACATCGTGCGGCACGTTCAAACCTCCAACCGGGTGGTAAGCAGCTTGAGCGCCGCACCACCGAACAAGATCGCAAACATGGTGTCAAACCCTCGGCGTAACCGCATGTAAACACGCGCCACACCGGGGATTGAAAACAACATGCCGTAACCCAGAAACACGAACCCGCTAACGCAGATTAACTTGGCGAACAAATGCCAGACAGCCACCATGTCCGCCCCGGCAGGCAGCGCGATTGCATAGATCGCCCCCCATGACAGGATCGCCTTGGGGTTCGTGATGTGAATCAACAGCCCCCGCACAAACAACCGTCGAAGCACGCGGCCAGCGCCCTGCCCCAAAGCAGATGGCGGATTAATTGCCCGACGCAATGCCTTAGCGGCCAGCCACAAAAGATAAATTGCCCCAGCATAGCGAACCAGCTCAAACAGCCAAACATGGGCCAGCATCAACGCGCTCATTCCCAATGCGGCCGCCACGCCCCAGAATGCCGATCCGCACAGCACACCACTGGCAATCGTCAGCCCGGCCCGGCGGCCTTCCGCCATAGCAGTGCCTGAAATCGCCAGTGTCGCAGGTCCGGGGCTGGCCCCCGCAACGAACCATGCCGCCAACAGCAAGATCATCTCGACGGCACTCATTTGGCGGGCCCCGCGCCGCGCGTCTGTCGGTCCAGTTCAGTGCGCGCGCCAAGGCCAAAGAAGAACCGGTTCGACAGTAAATACCCCAACCCGTATAGGCCCAACAAAGTTACAAACTGCTGCGAGGCAAAGGGCGCGATGGTCAATTTGGCAAACTCAGGCATCAGGCGGCTGGCCGCATAGCTGAGCATCAGGTTCAACATCACCGCAAGGACAGTCGCCATCAACGCAAAGTTCCAAGCCTCAGCTGTCGTTGGTTTGCGCGTTTGGCTGCGGGCAAAATAGCGCCCCTCGATCACAGCGGCCACCATTGCGGGTGCCAACAACTGCGCTGACGAGCCCAAATTCGCATCCGCCCAACGGTTCAGCGCCAAGACCAGCAGCGCAACACCCACGGCAAAACCGATAAACACACCGGCGTAACGCAGATAGTTCATCCTGCGGCTTGGCGCGCGCCACCGCGCGCAGCGTCCATCAGGCTTCGCATTTCAGCAATGGCCGGTTGCAGCCCCCGAAAAATCGCCTCGCCAATCAAAAAGTGACCAATGTTCAGCTCCATGACCTCGGGGAAAGCGGCAATTGGCGCAACCGTGTCATAGGTCAACCCGTGACCGGCGTGCACCTCTAGCCCCAGTGAATGGGCATAGGCCGACATTTCGCGCAGCGACTGAAACTCGCGATCACGAGTGGTGACATCGCCCTCCGCATGGGCGTCACAATAGGCACCTGTGTGCAGTTCGATGATATCGGCCCCGATGCGGGCTGCTGCCTCGATCTGTTTGGCGTCGGCCGCAATAAAGATCGACACGCGGCACCCTGCATCACGCAGTGGTGCGATATAATGGGCCAGACGGTTTTCCTCGCGCGCCACTTCCAGCCCGCCTTCGGTTGTTCGTTCCTCACGCTTTTCGGGGACAATACACACGGCATGGGGTTTGTGACGCAGGGCGATCTGGGCCATTTCCTCGGTCGCGGCCATCTCAAAATTCAAAGGAACCGTAAGGGCCTCCATCAAGGCCGAGATATCGTGATCAAGAATGTGGCGTCGGTCTTCGCGCAAATGCGCCGTGATGCCATCGGCCCCGGCCTCTTCTGCCAGTTTGGCCGCGCGCACAGGATCCGGCGTGTCGCCGCCGCGTGCGTTGCGAATGGTGGCGACATGGTCGATGTTTACGCCAAGACGCAGTTTGGATTGATCAGGCATGAAGACCCCCTATCGATGAACGACTCGCTGACAAGCTAGTGGGTTTGGACGTCAGACCCAACGGGAAAGTGATCCTGTATGGCCCCCGCCCCAGATGTGCCTCGATATCGTCGCATGCGCTGCAGCAGCTGAAACCGTGGGGCCAAAATCATCCCTGATTTTGATCATCCGGCGACGGTGTGCTCGGTTTGGCCTTGGGCGCGGCGATGCCACGCGCGCTGACCTTGGCCTTTTGTTTCAACGCGTGCCATTTGGCGGTCAGGCGGGCCTTGCGCCGTTTCTGATAGACGTTGATCAACGGCAGCGAAAAATAATACGCGGTAATGCCGCAGATCAAACCGGGGATGATGGCGCCCACAGCGTAGGGCAAAAAGACGTCATTGTAAAAAACAGTCAGCTTGCCCCAATGCGCCGTTTCAGGCGTGAACATCGCCCAGATATTGTGGCGCAAATCCTGTCCCGCATCGAGAAACTTGCCCCCCAAGGATCGGTGAACCTCTTCGGGAAGATATTTACGCGTCCCCAACAGGAAATGCCCAGTTTGCAGCGATGCGGTGCCGATTGCCAGAAAGGTCAACGGATTGCCCACGAATGTCGCCAAGAGCGAGGCGATGATATTGCCCCGCAGGATCCACGCCAATCCTGCCGCCAAAAAGAAATGAAATCCGAAAAACGGAGTGAAGGTGACGAAAACGCCCGCGAAAATGCCGCGGGCAATGCGGTGCGGCGGATCCGGCAGGCGGCGAACGCGCAGGTTCACATAACGAAACGCACGCGCCCATCCTCCCTTGGGCCAGAAAAACAGCGCCACGGACTTCCAGACGGGTCGTTTGTCTCGTCGCTTGAAGACCAATGCACGGCTCCTTACCCGGCTTGCGTTTCATTTCAAGGAACCGTGAAACTATTTCACGTCCCTTACGAGGAATTAGCGACCGCATATGATCCTTGATCGGGGCCAAGTGCAAATCGCTTTAATGTTCGGGGCGCTCTGCCACCTCTTGTGATTGCGACAGTTCCTTTTCTGCAGAGCGGGCCACATCACGATGGCGTTCCACCATGGCGACATGGCTTTCGGCATCTAGCGCCGAAATAATACTATGCAATTGTTCCGCGTCACGCAGTTCCAATTCGACCAAAAGCCGGTAAAAATCCGGCTTACGATCAACAAACTTCATATCCGAGATATTCGCCTGACGCTCGCCGATCAATGTGCACACGCGGGCCAAAACACCGGCGTCATTGCTCATGGTTAGGTCCAGTGACACCGAATACACTGCAGCGTGCGTCCCGGCGTGCCATTGCAGATCCAGCCAGCGTTGCGGTTGATCCTCGTAGGCGGTCAGGGTTTCGCAATCAATCGCGTGCACCACCACGCCCTGTCCGCGAAAGGTAATCCCCACTATCCGCTCGCCCGGCAATGGCTCGCAGCATCCCGCACGGTCAAACCGCTGACCCGGTTCCAGACCAATCACCGCGCGGTCGCGCCCCACTTCGTCGCCCCCCGATGGGGTCAAATCAGGATAGACCGCATTCAGGACTTCGCGCGCCGTCAACTCGGCACTTCCCATCCGCGCCAGCAATGCATCCTTACCCGACAAGCGCATCGTGCGCGCCGCTGTTTCCAGCGCCTTGTCGGTCGCGCGTTTGCCGACATGTTCGAACGCCGCACGGGCCAGTTCACGCCCCAGCTTGATGTAGCGCTCGCGATCAACTTCGCGCAGGGCGCGCCGGATGGCAGTGCGCGCCTTGCCTGTCGTGGCGATATCCAGCCACGTGGATTGCGGCGTTTGCCCATCGGCGATGATCACCTCAACCGATTGACCGTTCTTAATGCGCGTCCATAGCGGCACGCGCATCCCGTCAATCTTTGCCCCGACCACGGCATTGCCGATCCGGGTGTGAATCGCATAGGCGAAATCGATCGGCGTCGCCCCACGGGGCAGCTTGATCACGTCGCCCTTGGGCGTAAAGCAAAAGACCTGATCCGAAAACATCTCAAGCTTAACAGCTTCGAGAAAATCCTGATGATCCTCTTCTGCATCAAACTGTTCTGTCAGAGAGTTGATCCATTTCGCCGGATCAACTGCAAACGGGTTTTGCGTGCGCACCCCGTCGCGATAAGACCAATGCGCGGCCACACCCGTTTCGGCCACATCATGCATTTGTCGCGTACGAATCTGCACCTCGACGCGCTTACCATCGCGCCCTGACACCGTCGTATGGATCGAGCGATATCCGTTGGTTTTGGGCTGGCTGATGTAATCCTTGAACCGGCCCGGCACCGCACGCCAGCGTTGGTGGATCGCGCCCAAAACCGCATAGCAATCGGCCTCGGTCGCGGTGATGACACGAAACCCATAGATGTCACTAAGACGGGAAAACCCCATCTCTTTTTCCTGCATCTTGCGCCAGATTGAATAGGGTTTCTTGGCACGGCCCAGCACGTCGGCTGTGATACCGGCCTTTTTCAACTCTAACCGCATGTCGCGGGTAATGCGTTCAATGACATCGCCTGTTTCACGCTGCAAGGTAATGAACCGGCGCATGATCGAGGCGCGGGCCTCGGGATTGATCACGCGAAAGGCCAGATCCTCCAGCTCTTCGCGCATCCACTGCATCCCCATTCGCCCCGCCAGAGGCGCGAAGATGTCCATCGTTTCGCGGGCTTTTTGCACCTGCTTTTCAGGGCGCATCGCCTTGATCGTACGCATGTTGTGCAAACGGTCTGCCAGCTTGACCAGAATAACCCGCAGATCCTTGGACATAGCCATGAACAGTTTGCGGAAGTTTTCGGCCTGCTTGGTTTCCGAACTGGCCAATTGCAGGTTCGTCAGCTTGGTCACGCCATCAACCAGATCGGCGATTTCGGTCCCGAATTTTTTCTGCACTGTCAGATAGGACGCGCGCGTGTCCTCGATTGTGTCATGCAACAGCGCGGTGACAATGGCCGCATCGTCCAGATTCTGTTCGGCTAGAATCGCAGCGACCGCGACAGGGTGCGAGAAATACAGCTCACCAGAATGGCGAAACTGCCCTTCATGCATAAGGCGGCCATAATCATAGGCCGCCCGCAGCAATTCTTCGTCGCATTGTGGATTGTAGGTGCGAACCAGATCGACCAGATCATCGACTGCGATCATATGCCAGCACCCGTTCCCGAGACGAGGGCCGAGGGCTTAGCCCTGCCCCTGCGCCTTCATCAACTCGCGCAGCAGACGCTCTTCGGACATATCGTCTTCGGCGGGTTTGTCGGCTTCGCCACCCATCAAAAGGGCCATCTGGTCCTCTTCGGGCTCGTCCACCTCGATCTCCGTCTGGTTCGATTCGATCAGACGTTCACGCAGTTCCGTCGCGCTTTGGGTTTCCTCAGCGATTTCGCGCAGAGCCACGACAGGGTTCTTGTCGTTGTCACGATCGACGGTCAAAGGCGCGCCAGACGCGATTTCACGGGCGCGATGCGACGCAAGCATCACCAGGTCGAACCGGTTTGGTACCTTGTCGACACAGTCTTCGGTTGTTACGCGGGCCATAGGACCTCCGGAATTATCAGCACTGCAGAAGGCCACTACCTACGCCCTGACCGCGCGGTTTACAAGCGCCGAATCAGGCTGTTTTACAGGCGCACGACCTCTTTTTGCGCCTCTGACGGTAGGGCATCGACCATCTGACGCACAGTGTGGCCCAAAATGGGATGGCGCCATTCCGGCGCAATGTCGCATAACGGGATCAAAACAAAGGCCCGATCCTGCATCCTTGGATGGGGCAGGATCAACTGATCCGGAACCGCGCTGGTTTGTTGATCCGCAGGCAGATTGCGCCACTCGGCATGAATACGCTGATCGGGCAGTGTTAAGTCGCCCACGGCAACAAGGTCCAAATCCAGCGTACGACGCCCCCAGCGCTGCACCCTTTCCCGTCCAAACTGGGCCTCTATATCATGTAACATCGCCAGCACCTGATCGGGTTCACCATCACAGGTGATTTTCGCGGCTGCATTCACATAATCCGGACCATAACCCACTGGAAAACATGGAGTTCTGTAAAACTCACTGACGGCATGCACCTGTGCACCGGCGTGCTCCATTGCATACAGTGCGGACATCAAAGTGGCCTCTGGCGCGCCCGCATCTGAGGGCATGTTTCCGCCCAGTGCGATCAATATTTTCGGTGCTGCCGTCACGTAATTCCCCCTTGCCGCGTCTGGATGCTCTTGTCCAAGTCGCCCATAGGCCCTAGATTGCGCCCGAGTCAAACAACGACACAACCACCCATCAAGCACTTGATAATAATCAAGAACAATCCATCGTTCATTTAAGAATGATACCGAGCAGGATATTATTCGAAAGGATATTCAATGTTCTACAAGGACGAGCGTCTCGCTCTGTTCATAGACGGATCAAACCTCTACGCAGCCGGGAAGGCGTTGGGATTTGATATAGACTATAAACTGCTGCGTTCGGAGTTCATGCGCCGGGGCAAGCTGTTGCGCGCGTTCTACTACACAGCTTTGCTGGAGAACGACGAGTATTCCCCCATTCGACCGCTGGTCGATTGGTTGAACTACAACGGCTTCACCATGGTTACGAAACCCGCCAAGGAATATACCGACAGTCTGGGCCGTCGCAAAGTCAAAGGCAACATGGACATCGAACTGGCCGTGGATGCGATGGAACTGGCACCGCGCGTCGATCACATTGTGTTGTTCTCTGGCGATGGCGATTTCCGCCCGCTGATCGAGTCATTGCAACGTCAGGGCGTGCGCGTTTCGGTCGTATCGACCATCCGCAGCCAACCGCCGATGATCTCAGACGAACTGCGCCGTCAGGCTGACAACTTTATCGAGCTGGAAGACCTCAAAGACGTGATTGGGCGCCCGCCACGCGACACCCCGGAACGCGACGAAGGTTAAACCCGCGGGCCCATCCCGGGCCCGCGGCATCGGCCAAGAGACCCCGGAACATGTCCGGGGTACAGCCCCCCAACCTAGCCGATCAGTTCTGAAATCACATCTTCGGCCAAAGCAAAGCCGTGGGTCATCCCCTGTCCGTTTACCATGGTCACTGCCGTCACGCCCTGCGCCGGGTGCAAGACCAGTGATGCTTTGCCCGCAAGATGCGCATAATGCCCCAACCATCGTTGCGTGATGGTCACATCCGGCAGGGCCAGCAGGGCCGACGCCTCGTTCAGCAACAAAGTGTCGACCTCGGCCAGACGTTCTGGCGGGGCATCCGCGCCATAGTGGTGTGAATCGCCCAATGTTATGCTGCCATCATCCTCTTGCGCCGCGATCAGGTGAATGCCGTTGATCATTTCACGCGGGCGGGACTGTTCCAGCGTCGCACGCAGGTCTGGCAGGCTCGGACAATCGGCAAAAGCGCTATATCGCGGAAGGCTTAGCCCTCCCAGAACGAAAGGCGACAATTGAAAGCCATCAGGCTGCGGCGCCGTGCGCAACATTTGCAATTGACAGGTGGTCACGCCGCTGGCCGCAAATTGATCGGGAAACAGGCGGGAAAATTCAGATCCGCCACAGATCACGGTCCGGCCCGCACGCACCGCTCCCTTCGCAGTGTCCAGCACGCCCGCTTCGATACCACGCACCTCGCATCCCATATAAAACGTCACGCCATGCCTAAGCTCTAGCCATTGCGCCAGTTGCGCCATCGCGCTGCGTTGATCCAGCTTCCACGCGTCCTTGCTCCACAACCCGCCCAGCGCGGCATCCGTGCGCAGCCCATTAGCGTAATGCCCCAGATCCTCACGCGCCACCGGCACAAACGATTGGCCATGCCGCCCAGCATTGGCCGCGCATTCATGTAAAACCGCCAGTTCCTGCTCGGTACGGCCCACAAACAGGCACCCGGCCTGACGCAGCGTGATCCCCGCCTCGGCACCGAAATTTTGCCAGTGTGCGAGTGTGCGGCGCGCGCTGTCCAACTCATCCCCCGGGCGTTGCGCAACAATTGCCAGCATTCCGAAATTGCGCACAGATGCCCCGTCCGCAACACCACTGCGGTCAAAAACCGCAACCGATAGCCCTGATTGTGCCGCATGAACTGCATGCGCCAGCCCAAGAACACCCGCACCGACGATAGCTAGATCATATTGCTGCATTTTTTGCCCCTTTTCGTTTGGCGCAAAGACAGATGTGAAATCACATGCACTGTCAACGCCCGCAGCACAAGTTTGCCCACGATTGCGGCGCACTACTGGACGTGCCGCACCGCACGCCTTACCTGTGGGGCCAAATCGCCGGAGCAGACACTATGAGCAAACCGCCCCTTACTCTATTCCTGGCCGCCCCGCGCGGATTCTGCGCAGGTGTGGACCGTGCCATCAAGATCGTCGAACTGGCCCTGCAGAAATGGGGCGCGCCGGTCTATGTGCGCCACGAAATCGTGCACAACAAATTTGTTGTCGACGATCTGCGGGCCAAGGGGGCCGTGTTCGTCGAAGAGTTAGAGGACTGTCCGGATGATCGCCCAGTGATTTTCTCGGCACATGGCGTGCCAAAGTCCGTACCCGACGCCGCGACTGCACGTCAGATGGTCTATGTCGACGCGACCTGTCCGCTGGTCAGCAAGGTTCATATCGAAGCAGGCCGCCACCATGATGCGGGTCTGCAAATGATCATGATCGGGCATGAAGGCCACCCCGAAACCATCGGCACGATGGGTCAACTCCCCCCCGGAGAGGTCCTGTTGGTTGAAACCGTCGAGGATGTGGCAAAAGTGCAGGTGCGCGATCCGGATCGGCTTGCCTTTGTAACGCAAACCACCCTGTCAGTAGATGACACGATTGATATCGTCGCCGCGCTTCAGGCGCGTTTTCCTTCTATTGTCGGCCCACACAAGGAAGACATCTGTTACGCCACCACCAACCGTCAGGAGGCGGTCAAGGCAATGGCCCCCAAGGCAGATGCAATGCTGGTGGTGGGGGCGCCCAACAGTTCCAATTCTCGGCGTCTGGTCGAGGTGGGTGCGCGCGCAGGATGCCCCTATGCGCAGCTGGTGCAACGCGCAGCCGACATCGATTGGCGCGCGCTAAAGGGGATCACCTCGATGGGGATTACCGCCGGGGCCAGCGCCCCCGAGGTGTTGATAAACGAGGTTATCGACGCCTTTCGCGCCCGCTATGACGTGACCGTCGAACAAGTGGAAACCGCTGTCGAAAACGTTGAATTCAAAGTACCGCGCGTACTACGCCAAAGCGCCTGATACGCGTCCCCCGCTCCGGACCTGTCCCGGCGCATCTGCCGCAAGACCGCGCATCCCAAAGCCGCCTTGACGCCACCCGCCCGGCAAGGCACTCAACCCCATGTCGCAACGTCGGAGCACAAATGCCATGACGCCAGTCCCCCGTTCTGCCCTGATCCTCAGTCTGGCCGGATTGATTCCATTTGTCTGGGGGGCCATCACGGTCATGCACCCCGGCTTGGCCGACTGGACCATTGCCACCATCGGCCCGCGCTTTGCTGGGCCCTATGTCATGCTGTTTTACGGCGCAGTCATTCTGGCCTTCATGTCCGGTTTTCTTTGGGGGTTCGCCACGAAACTGGACGGTTCTCAGGCGACGATGGGCTATGTTCTGGCGGTGATCCCCGCACTTTGGGCGTTTCTTACCACTGGGGGCGGGCCGGACAGCGCGGGCTTGTCTTTGATTGCCGGGTTTATCGGGCTACTGGGGCTTGATTGGCTATTCTGGCGATACGGCGTTGCGCCCGTTTGGTGGATGCAGCTACGTGTCCTGCTCAGCTCAATTATCCTGACCTGCCTGACGATAGGAGTATACGCATGAGTGCTGATGATGCCACGCTAAAGGTATATGGCGAAAAGGCTGACCACTATGCCGACATGACGGCCAATGACGGCGAGGACCGCTTGCTTCACGCCTTCATCAACAGCCTGCCCGCAGGTGGTCGGGCCTTGGATCTAGGTTGTGGGCCGGGGGCTTCGGCGCATGTCATGGCCGAGGCCGGCCTGCAGGTCGATGCGATGGACGCCGTCCCCGAAATGGTCGATTTGGCTGCCCGTCACCCCGGTGTAACCGCATGGGTGGCCAGTTTTGACGACATCAAAGGCGTGGATATCTACGACGGCATTTGGGCCAATTTCAGCCTGCTGCACGCCCCGCGCGCTGATATGCCCCGCCATCTGTCCGACGTCGCACAGGCATTAAAGCCCGGCGGACGGCTGCATATCGCGGTCAAATCCGGCACCGGCGAGCGGCGCGACACGCTGGGTCGCCTTTACACATACTACACGCAAGATACGCTGTGTGACCTGTTGCGGGACGCGGCCCTGACACCGGACGAAACAATCACTGGCTCGGGCACGGGGATGGATGGCACCATGTCCGACTGGATCGCGGTGAGCGCCCATGCCTGATTTGTTTGCCTATACGGATGGCGCCTGTTCTGGCAATCCCGGCCCCGGAGGATGGGGCGTGCTGATGCGCGCGATGGACGACGGCAAGATCGTCAAGGAACGTTGCCTCAGCGGCGGCGAAGCCGGCACCACCAACAACCGGATGGAGCTGTTGGCCGC
Source organism: Roseovarius aestuarii (assembly GCA_027214255.1). Taxonomy (GTDB): domain Bacteria; phylum Pseudomonadota; class Alphaproteobacteria; order Rhodobacterales; family Rhodobacteraceae; genus Roseovarius; species Roseovarius aestuarii_A. The sequence goes on along the minus strand of JAPWHL010000011.1, from coordinate 100,862 downwards.
GATCCACGCCCTCGAAGCGCTAAACCGGTCGTCGCGCATCACTATCGTAACCGATAGCCAATACGTGAAAAACGGCGTCACCTCGTGGATTCACGGCTGGAAAAAGAACGGCTGGCGCACGGCGGCCAAGAAACCCGTAAAAAATGCCGAGTTGTGGCAACGTCTGGATGCGGCACAGGCCGGGCATGACGTGGTGTGGGAATGGGTCAAGGGCCACGCGGGCCACCCCGAAAACGAACGGGCCGACGAATTGGCACGCGAGGGCATGGCCCCCTTTAAAACGTCGACCGCATCCGAGGGCACTCCCGACGCCAAACCTTCCAGCAAGGCACCGGGGCGATACTCGGGCAGGTCCAAATGAGCCTTCTTGCCCTACTGGATTATGCATCTGTTCTGGTGTTCGCGTTGACTGGCGCGTTGGTAGCCAGCCGTGCGCAGCTGGATATCGTGGGCTTTGCGTTCATCGCCTGCCTGACAGCAGTGGGTGGCGGCACGTTGCGCGATATCATGTTGGACCGGCACCCGATTTTCTGGATCGGCGATTCAACTTACATCGGCATTGCCGTGCTTGCCGCACTGATCGTGTTTTTCACCGCGCATCTGGTCGAAAGCCGTTATCGCTGGCTGCTGTGGCTGGATAGTTTCGCGCTGGCTATTGCCGTGCCCGCTGGTGTGGCCGCCGCCGTTTCAATGAACCAGCCACCTCTGATCGTCGTGTTGATGGGTATGACGACAGGATGTCTTGGCGGTCTGATGCGTGATGTGGTCATAGGCGAAGTCCCCCTTGTGCTGCGCCAAGGTGAGCTATACGTCAGCGCGGCCTTTGCCGGAGCGGCCTTGGCCGTTGGGCTAAACTGGTTTGGATGTGACACGCTGGTGGCGTTGGTTGGATGCGGCGTCGCCACTTGGGCGCTCAGGGCCGGGTCACTGTTTTTCGGCTGGTCGCTTCCGGTGTATCGCGCCCGGCCCCCGCGTCGTTAAACCAAACCTAGCGGTTGAAATAGGTTTTCCAGACCCACGCAAGCACCATTGCGCCCAGCACCGCACCGACAAACCCCGCCATCAGCCCCATGACCGTGGCCAGAAACCGCAACACCAGCGCACCGATCAATGCGCCCCCCATGCCCACGGCCATTGTCGGGATTATGCCCGCTTCGATCCGCAACAGACGTGTGGCCAGAAACCCAGCTGCGGCCCCGACGACAATCAGTAAAACAACGGGCATATAGCACCTCTTGGAATGAAACAGGCCATCACCGTCGCCCCCCGCGCCAATGGAACGGCACGATGATCAGGGCTCCGATCGACGACAGGATCGCGTTCAACCCAGATGAGCCAACCCCGATCCCGAACATCAGCCGCACAAAGTAAAACAAGAACGCCCCACCGACGCAGATGATGATGGATGGCAAAATACCATTGCGCGTCCAGCCCGTTTTTTCAGAAACATAGCCTACGATTCCCGCAATAACGACTGTGCCAATAAGAGTTGGAAACATTACGTTCGTCCTTGTGCCTCAGGCCGGTGATGCGTTGTCACAGACGCGTGCCGCGCGGCAGGGGCATGCCACGCAAAAAAGTATCACGATCCTGCGCGCTCCGCCCGGCTCGTTGCAAGCGTAAAAGCTGCACAGCCCCTTGCCCGCAAGCAACAGTCAGCTTTTCGTCCAGAACCTCGCCGGGTGCACCACGCCCCTGTGCCATACGAGACGCCAGCAACTTGACCCGCGTACCGCCCATGTCGCACCACGCGCCGGGAAAAGGCGACAGGCCGCGAATATGACGATCCAGCTCAACCGCACGCCAGTCCCAACGCACCTGCGCCTCGGCCTTTTCGATCTTGGCGGCATAGGTCACTCCCTCACCCGCTTGCGGCTGAGGCGTCAAGCCTTCCAAACTGCCCAGCGCCGCTACAATCTGCGCTGCACCCAACGCGCTCAAACGGTCATGCAGCTGTCCGGTGGTTTCTTCGGCACCGATATCAACGCTGGCGCGCATCAAGACCGGCCCCGTGTCCAGCCCTGCCTCCATCTGCATGATGCACACTCCTGTTTGTGCATCCCCCGCCATGATCGCACGGTGAATAGGAGCAGCCCCACGCCACCGTGGCAACAGCGAAGCATGGATATTCAAGCATCCCAGGCGCGGCGCATCCAACACCGCCTGTGGCAAGATCAAGCCGTAGGCCACAACCACAGCCACATCCGCCTTAAGCGCGGCAAACTCAGCCCATGTATCGGCATCGGTGAACGAAACCGGGTGGCGCACCTCCAGTCCCAAATCCTCGGCGCGCGCCTGGACAGGGCTGGGCCGGTCTTTCTTGCCGCGCCCCGCAGGTCGGGGAGGCTGGCAGTATACAGCGACAATCTCGTGCCCGGCTTCAACCAACGCGTCCAGCACCGGGACCGAAAACGCAGGCGTTCCCATGAAAATCACGCGCATCTTACTTCTCCGATGTTGTGCATTAGGTATTTACGGAAAGATGAAAGCTATTTCTGGATTTCATCTTTCTCTAAATACCTGAATCCCGGAATAAGCCACACAATCCGACCCTAAGATAGTTTGCGCGCTTTGCGCAGCAACATATCTCGGCGCAGCTTGGTCAAGCGGTCAAAATACATGCGACCATTCAGGTGGTCGATCTGATGCTGCACCGATGTGGCCCATAAACTGACGAAATCACGATCTTCCATGTCACCTGAGGCGTTCAGATAGCGCACGGTAACCGCGCGCGGACGGGCCACAAGGGCGGACAGACCAGGCAGGTTTGGACTAGCTTCCTCGTGGGGGCGCATTTGCGTGCTGGCATGCAGGATCTGGGGGTTGGCCATCAAAATGGCCTGTCCGCGCGCCTCAGATGCATCAATCACCGCCAGTCGTAGCATCACCCCGATCTGGGGTGCCGCCAGACCGACACCGGGCATCGCCTCCATCGTGTCGACCATATCAGCCCAGATGTCACGGATATCATCTGTGATCGCATCCACCGGTGCAGCCACGGAGCGCAGGCGTTTATCGGGCCACGGCAGGCAGGGGCGGATGGCCATTACACCTACCCCCGTGCCTGTTCGCGTTTCAGTTTCTGCATGCGACGCGTGATCAGTTGACGTTTCATAGGGCCCAGATAATCGATGAACAGCTTGCCATCCAGATGGTCGATCTCGTGCTGGACACAGGTTGCCCAAAGCCCGTCGAAGGTGGCCTTCTGCTCTTCGCCATCGACATCCAGCCAACTGACGTCGATTTCTGCGGGGCGTGTCACCTCGGCGAATTGATCTGGGATCGACAGGCAGCCTTCCTCGTAAACATTCTGAGTGTCCGAGTGCGCGGTAATCACCGGATTGATCATCACCGTCGGGCGGGGCGCCTGCCCCTCTTCCTTGACGCAATCCAGCACGATCAGACGGGTCAGAATACCGACCTGCGGCGCGGCCAGCCCGATGCCAGGCGCATCATACATCGTTTCCAGCATATCATTGGACAATTGGCGCAGATCACCCGTGATGTCAGTCACTGGGTCACATACCTTTTTAAGGCGCGGATCGGGGTGGATCAGGATGGGCATTTTCATGGCCGTTCATGTAGGCCACCCGCGCCCATAGTGCAACGGCCCTTGCGCCTGCCCGCCAGACAAGTAGCCTGTGTTATGCGCATGCGCGTTCAATAAGACAGGAGCAGACCATGAACACCTCCAGCCGGGATTTTGACGAGATCATCGATCGTGTCGGCACCCATTCCGAGAAATGGGACAGCATGCAGGCAAAATACGGTGTTTCCCCCCAAGATGGTATCGCCATGTGGGTTGCGGACATGGACTTTCGCCCGCCAGCTTGCGTGTCACGCGCTGTGCAGAACATGCTGGAACATGGCATTTTCGGTTATTATGGTCGGGACGGCTCGTATCGTGCGGCCATTCAATGGTGGATGAAAGAACGTCACGGATGGCCAATCGAGCAGGATTGGATTTTCACCACCCATGGGTTGGTCAACGGCACAGCCATGTGCGTGGATGCGTTTACCGCACCCGGAGATGGGGTGGTCATCTTTACGCCCGTTTATCATGCGTTTGCCCGGGTGATTTCCGCCGCTGGGCGCGACGTTGTAGAATGCCCCTTGGCGCAGGTCGATGGGCGATACCAGATGGATTTCGACGCCTATGATGCCCAGATGAGCGGCAACGAGCGGATGTTGATCCTGTGTTCACCGCACAATCCCGGCGGGCGGGTTTGGTCCCGTGGAGAACTACAAGCCGTAGCCGATTTTGCACAGCGTCACGACTTGATCCTAGTCTCGGACGAGATCCATCACGATCTGGTCATGCCGGGCCACACGCACACACCCATGGGCCTGATCAACGGTGTTGAGGATCGTCTGATCATGATGATGGCGACGACCAAAACCTTCAACATCGCCGGCGCGCATGCGGGCAATGTGATCATTCCCGATGGCGGTCTGCGTGATCGTTTCGCGGCGCGCATGAATGCTATGGGCCTGTCACCGGGGTCTTTCGGTCTGGAAATGTCCGAGGCGGCCTACTCACCCGAAGGCGCGGCATGGGTCGATGCCCTGTGCGATTATCTGGATGGCAATCGCAAACTGTTCGACGAGGGCGTCAATGCCATTCCCGGCCTGCGCTCTATGCCTCTGGAAGCGACCTATCTGGCATGGGTGGATTTTGCCGACACCGGAATGAACCGTACGGAATTCACCGAACGAGTTGAACACACCGCGCGCATAGCCGCCAACCACGGTCCCACGTTTGGCTCCGGCGGCGAGACATTCTTGCGTTTCAATCTAGCCACTCCGCGTGCGCGAGTGATCGAGGCCGTTCGCCGCCTGCAAGACGCATTCTCTGACCTGCAATAAGTCACCAACGCGCGGGTGGAGAACGGTGCCCCATCCGCGCAATCAATCAGGCATAAAGCGGATCGTTTCAAGACCGGCTTTTAGGGCAAAATACTAGGGGCGCGCGCTAGCCGTCATACTCCAACAAGCCTGCTGGGGCATCACTGGCCCGCGCAAAATCCAACGGCTGGCTGCCGCTCGCCTCAGTCATGCGCTTGTAGTCAAAACACCACTCGCCATTTTCCTCGCTGGAGGTAACGATCAAGCATTGCGATAAATGCCGCCCGCCATCGAAAAGGTCCACCAAGCCGCGCAAATGCGGCGCGGTCCGCGCCTCGATCGCAAATCCGCCATCCCATGCACGCAAAACCGGATAGGCCCGCCCGGCCACTTCAACCATCAAGCGGTGGCTGCGGCGCAGCGCAACCTTGCGCGCCTGATCCAGCCCTTCCTGAACTTCTTTGGGTAGAAAATGATCCATCGCTTTGCGCCCTCCCAGGATGCGTCTCAAGACAGGATGCCGCGCGACCTGTGACAATCAAGTTAAGGGAATGAGAATTTTTGTTACGTCACCATTTTGCAACCTACATCTGGTGGTACAACGCCTTTAAACCACAGGCGCAGATGATCTTTGTCACCTTCGCCACAGCGCCAACTGCACAAGACGGGCGACCCCGCCCGGATCGAATCCCCTAAGCGATGCGCCCGTAATGTTCGACCATCGCCGTTAGATCCTCGGGTGGTGTGTCGGTCTGTACAAGCGCGCGGGTGTTGGCGTTCAGAGAAAAGATCGATCCGTCCGAAAAAAACGACGTGTTGGTTACAAAGACGATCTGTGATTCCGGGTGCCTGTAGCTGGCGAAATCCGCAATCGCGATAGCACTGCCTTCTGACAAAACCAGATTGAGAACTATAACATCGAAACTTTGCGTCTGAAGGGCGGATATCGCACCGGATTGACCAGTTTCCAGGCGGGTGGTCATACCTTGACGGTCCATGTGCCGTTGCCACAGACGCCCCAGATCGGGATTACTCTCAGCGATGAGAACCTTCATGTATCCTCCGATGAGGCGGGACGGGACGGCGACCAAGATCGTTGCACGCATAAAACGGTCTCGGTCCGCAAAGTTAACAAATGGTTAACAAATCCGTTCTCTGACCAGGGCGTCTTCGTCACTTGCTAAACAGGCAAGATTCCGCTTGGGTGCGCGCACCATTTCTACGGGGACGTCCGGATGAATACTACCACCGAAATCAGCAGGGGTCGCACTCCGTGAGCATTCCTTTCTGCCTTGCGCTCGCCCTTGTTCTGGATGCCGTGATGGGAGAGCCGCGTTGGATGTGGACCCGTGTCGCGCATCCCGCCATCGTTATGGGGCGTATGATTCGCGCATTGGAGCAAAAGTTCAACACAGGCCAAGCCCGCCACCTCAAAGGTTTTTTAACCCTCACGGCCCTTGGTCTTTGTGCTGTATTGGTTGGGGCCGCCCTGTCATCTCTGGGCGGGGTGGTGACGGTTTGCGCCGCAGCTATCCTGTTCGCGCATCGTTCATTGATTGATCATGTAGCGGCAGTGGCAGACGCCTTGTTGCTCAGCGTGGGTGACGGGCGCGTGGCGGTCAGCATGATCGTTGGACGCGACACAGGGGCGATGACGCAAACCGATGTCGCTCGGGCCGCAATCGAATCAGGTGCGGAAAACTTCAGCGACGGTGTGATTGCGCCCGTCTTTTGGTTTGCTGTCGCCGGGTTGCCGGGGCTGGCCCTCTATAAAATGGTCAACACGGCCGATAGCATGATCGGCTATCGCACTTCACGCTATGCCGCATTCGGATGGGCGGCGGCGCGTGCGGATGATGTCATGAACTTTGTTCCGGCACGGATAACCGCGTTCTTGATCTGGGCGCTGAGCAGCCCAAAACCGCAATGGGACGCAATCGCGCAAGATGCCCGCCTGCACAGATCCCCCAATGCAGGTTGGCCCGAATCCGCCATGGCCCGCGCCATAAATGTCGCCCTTGCCGGGCCGCGCAGCTATCATGGACGCGTCGAGGATCACCCGTTCGTTCATCCGACGGGGCAGCGCGATCTGGGCCCAGACGATATTCATGCGACGCTGCGCGTGCTGTGGCGCGTCTGGTTCGTGGTGCTGGCATTGGCGGGCGTAGCCTCATTAATTTAAGCCCCTACGCCCCATGGATGCGTTAAAACCGTCAGAATTCCCTCGTGAACCCGGTTATGAAACCCGTTAAGGTTTCGTTAACACGTCAAAGTCACGAGGCCACTTATGAGATTTCTCCGGATTATTCCTGCCCTTGCCCCGCTCGTCGCCCTGTCGTTAACCGCCCTGCCCGTTGAGGCCGAAACCTCGTGCGGCGGCAGTTTCAGCGAGTTCGTCCAGGCTATGAAATCCGAAGCCGTCTCCAAAGGTCATGCACCGGCAACAGTTGACCGATTCTTTGCGTCGGCCCGTCAGGACAATGCTGTTCTCAAAGCCGATCGCGCCCAAGGCGTCTTTCAGAAACCCTTTACCGAATTCGCGCAACGCCTGATCTCATCCGGTCGCTTGAACACAGGCCGCTCAAAGGCAAAACAGTTTGATACCATCTTCGACCGGATCGAAACCCAATACGGTATCAACCGAGGTGTGCTGTTGGCGTTTTGGGCGTTTGAAACGGATTATGGCGGATTTCAGGGCAATTTCAATACGTTGAACGCGCTCGTCACGCTGTCGCATGACTGCCGTCGCCCGCAATTGTTTCGCCCACAGGTTTTCGCGGCGTTGGAACTCTTCGAAAAGGGCGATTTCAGCCCGACCAAGACCACCGGCGCATGGGCCGGAGAGATCGGCATGGTCCAGATGCTGCCACGCGACATTATAGAAAACGGTGTCGACGGTGACGGCGACGGGCATGTGAATCTGAAGTCATCAGCCCCTGATGCCCTCTTGTCTGGCGGTAAAATGCTGTCCCACCTTGGTTGGCGCGCGGGCGAACCATGGCTGCAAGAAATCGCCGTACCCGAGACCCTAGATTGGTCGCAGACAGGATTGCGCACCCAAAAACCGGCCAGGGAATGGGCGGCCTTGGGCGTGAAGCCTCGTCACGGAAAAATCGCAGGAGATCTGCCTGCCAGCATCCTCTTGCCCGAGGGCCGCAAGGGACCGGCATTTCTGGCCTATCCAAACTTCCGCGTCTATTTCGAATGGAATCAAAGCTATACCTATGTTCTGACTGCCGCATATTTTGCCACTCGCCTCGAGGGCGCCCCGGTGATGACCCATGGCACACCCGAAAACGGCCTGACAGGCAGTCAGATGAAACAGCTTCAATCCAAACTGGCCAAGCGGGGGTATGACGTGGGTAAAATCGACGGCATTCTTGGCTCGGGCACACGCGCGGCAGTGCAGGATGTACAGCATAAACTGGGCTTGCCCGCCGATGCGTGGCCCACGTTGGCATTGCTCAACAGATTGTAAAACGCAGTGCCTGTAGGGCGCGCTTAAGCGCGCCTTACGTCTCAGGCCACCATCGCTTCGGCTTTCTTGAGATCGACGGAGACAAGCTGGCTAACCCCCTGTTCGGCCATCGTCACGCCAAACAAGCGGTCCATCCGGCTCATCGACAACGCGTTATGTGTGATGATCAGGAACCGGGTATCAGTGCGGCGGCACATCTCGTCCAGCAGATCACAAAACCGCGCGACGTTGGCATCATCCAGCGGAGCATCAACCTCGTCGAGCACACAGATCGGCGCGGGATTGGCCAGAAACACGGCAAAAATCAGCGCGAGTGCAGTCAACGTCTGTTCGCCCCCGCTCAGCAGGCTCAGTGTCGCCAGCTTTTTGCCCGGCGGTTGGCACATAATTTCCAGCCCGGCCTCTAGCGGGTCATCGCTTTCGACCAATACCAGATTGGCCTCGCCACCACCAAACAGGTGCTGGAACAACAGGGTAAAGTTGCTGTTCACCTGCTCAAACGCAGTCAAAAGACGTTCGCGCCCTTCACGGTTCAGGCTGGCAATGCCACCCCGCAACGCCTTGATCGCGGCCTCTAGATCTGTCTTTTCACCAATCAGCGTGGAATGTTCGACCTCGATCTCTTTTGCATCTTCTTCGGCGCGCAAGTTGACCGCCCCCAAGGCATCGCGCTGACGTTTCAAGCGATTGACATCGACATCGATCGACTCGGCATCCGGCATGGTGTCAGGGTCGGTTTTCAACGTTTCCAGCAAAGCCTCCGGGGTTGTTTCCAACTCGTCATTGATACGCTGAACGGCAGCCTTGCAGGCCTCGCTTGCTGCATCGGTACGCGCTTCCGAACGCGCGCGCGCCTCACGTGCTTCGCTGGCGGCACGCTCCGCAGCGCGTTCGGCCTCGGTGGCTTGACGCGCAGCGGCTTCGCCTCCGGCCAACGCATCGCGCGCAGCGGCACGACGGGCCTCGGCCTCGGTTGTTTTTTCGACCAAAAGCGTCGTTGCAGTGGCAATCTGGTCCGGCACGGCCATGGCTTCGCTCAGCTCATCCTCGGAGGTCAGCTTGCGCTCGGCCAATTCTGAGCTACGCTTTTCAGCGGTTTCCAGACGATGGCGCCAGCCGCTGAGTTCCTTTGTCACTTCCTGTGAGCGTTTCAGGCGCGCATCCGCTTCGCGGCGTAATTCATCATGGGCCGAGCGGCGCGACATCATCGTGATCCTTGCGCCTTCGACCGTCATTTTCAAGGCCTCGGCGCGCGCACGTTCGGCGTCTAGATCCCCCAAATCTGCCAGACCTCGCTCGGCCTCGGCCAGACGCGCGCGTGCGCCCATGGCCTCTTCTTCGTGACGGGTGACCGCAAGGCCCAGCGATTCCAGCCGCGATTGCGCCAGATTGTGATCCGCCTCGGCGCGGCTAAGCGCGCGGGACGCGTCATTAACGGCGGTGTCAGCAGCGCGACGGGCGGCACGGGCCACCTTGTCGGCCTCGGTCCGCTCGGCCAGCTGATCGCCTAGGACTTCATGCGCACGGCGCGCGCCATCAGCCGCCGAATTCGCCCGTTCCAACAATTGTTTCAGTTCTTCCAAACGGTTCAACTGTTGCAGCCGCAACGCCGCTGCAGACGGTGCATCCTCGGCCCAGGCGCGATATCCGTCCCAGCGCCATAAATCGCCCTCCAGACTGACCAACCTCTGACCGGGTTTTAACGCCGCTTGCAGGCTGGGACCGGTTTCGGCGTCAACCAGACCGATCTGGCTCATCCGCCGGGTCAGAACGTCGGGCACCGACACGTTTTGTGTGATGGGCGTGGCCCCGTCAGGCAGCGGTTGCACTGCTTCATACCCCGGCAGTTCCGCCCAACCCGATGGGCCATCCGCACCGACCTGCGGCGCGCGCAAATCATCCGCCAGAGCAGCGCCCAGCGCTTTTTCATAGCCCTGTTGAACCTGCAAGCGATCCAATATCTGGCCGCCCTCTGCGGTGTCGCGCTGAACCAGACGCGCAAGGGCCGAAACTTCGGCTGACAATGCGCTGACCTCACCTTCGGCCTCGCTGCGCGCGCCGCGCGCGATCGCCTCACGGGATTGGGTTTCGTTGCGCGCCTCATCGGCGGCAATCAACGCATCCTCCGCGGCCTCTGCCGCGCTCAGTGCGGCGGCCTCGCGAACAGCGGCGGCTTCGAACTCTGCCGCAGCTGTTTTCACGGCGTCTTGGCTGGCAATAACAGCCTCGCGCGCGCGCGTGGCCTCGGCCTCGCTGCGCTCCAGTGTCTTACGGTTGTCACTGACCAATCGCTGCGCGGATTGGTGACGGGCAGCCAAGCGCGCGACATCTTCGGTGATCGTGCCCAATTCGGTTTCGCGGGTTTGCAAGAGCTGCGCAGCCTCGCTGGCCGCGTCGGCGGCCAGTTCCAGCCGCTCTCCATGCCCCTCGCCTGCCTTGGCCAGCTCGCGCGCCTCCCATTCCAAACGCTCGATCGTGTCCACCGCATCGCGGTTCAATCCGGCCTCACGTTCAATATCGCGGGTCAGTTGTTCGACCCGGGCGCGCAATGTGGCGATGCGCGCACGCGCCGCCTCTTCCTGATCAGCCAGACCGGTCTGTTCCACACTAAGGCGTTGCAGGACGGCGGCCGCAATCGCCTCTTCCTCACGCAGGGCCGGCAGGACATCGTCGGCCGTCGCGCGGGTTTTAGCAGCCGTTCGCGCCTCGGCCTCCGCGCGGGCGGCAATAGTTGTGCGTTCACGCAGCTCGGCGCGCGCGGTGGCCAGCGCGGTATCCGCGTCTTTCCAACGACGATAAAGCAACAAACCTTCTGCCTGACGTAGTTCGTCCCCGATGGCACGATAACGGGCCGCTTGCCGCGCTTGACGGGCCAGTTGAGCCAGTTGCGCTGCCAGTTGCTCGGTCACGTCATCGACACGCGTCAGATTAGCCTCGGCCCCTTTCAGCTTCAGCTCTGCTTCGTGACGGCGCTGATAGAGACCAGAAATGCCAGCCGCTTCTTCCAGGATACGGCGGCGGGCCTTGGGCTTGGCGTTGATCAGTTCGGAAATCTGCCCCTGACGAACCAAGGCAGGTGAATGCGCGCCCGTCGACGCATCCGCAAACAACATTTGCACGTCGCGCGCGCGCACGTCCTTGCCGTTCACCTGATAGGCACTGCCGATGTCGCGGGTGATGCGGCGGGTGATCTCCAACGTGTCGGAATCGTTAAACCCTGCGGGGGCCAACCTGTCAGCATTGTCGATGTGAATCGTGACTTCGGCAAAGTTGCGTGCCGGGCGTGACGAGGCCCCTGCAAAGATCACATCCTCCATGCCGCCACCGCGCATGGCCGTAGGGCGGTTTTCGCCCATGACCCAACGCAGCGCCTCTAGCAGGTTGGATTTACCACAGCCGTTTGGCCCGACCACGCCGGTGCGCCCTTCGCCGATGATCAGGTCGGTCGGGTCCACAAAGCTTTTGAAGCCGGTCAGTCTAAGTTTAGAAAACCGCAAGTGGCGTGCCTAACCCCGTGTCATTCAGCGTCTATCATCCGATCAAAGGCCCTTGATATGGCCTATCATGTTCACGTGCCGCAGTCTTCTCCAAGCGGTCGCGCAACAGGAAGCAATTGTGCGGGGCGTGCCGCCATTGTGTCAACGCCAATCCACAGGATATGGCCACGAACCCAGAGTTATCCACAAGATACCGACACATTCGCGCCCGGCCCTTGCCTTTGGTCGGGCGCGACATCAAACATACACCCACGTTGACGCACAGGAATCGAGGACCCTCCCCCATGCTGATCATTGAACCAGCGAACCCGCTTGATCCCGGCCCCAAGGCGCTGCTTGAACAAAGCCACCATATGATGACCACTCTGTTCTCGCCGGAAGAAAACTATTTTCTTGGGTTTGACGCGCTGTGCGCCCCCGAGGTCCATTTTGTCATTGCACGGCAGGGCAGCACCGTTATGGGAACGGGCGCAATCGTCAACAAGGGCGACTATGGCGAGATAAAGTCGATGTTCACCAATGCGGATGCACGCGGCAAAGGAGTGGCATCGGCATTGTTGCGCGCATTAGAGGACCACGCACGCGAAACTGGGCTCACGCTGTTGCGGCTTGAAACCGCCGATTCACTGGCCGCCGCCGTCCGACTTTATGAGCGCAACGGCTTCGCCCGCTGTGACCGGTTTGGCGATTACGAGGTCAACGATGTAAGCGTCTACATGCAAAAGGTGCTGACCTAGGGGCATCACCATTGCACCCGATCACACGTCATTTCGACAAGGGTATCGGCGGTAGTATATACATCGCAATCATAGCGATTGCCGCGCGGCAAAGGCTGTAACGGCTGACCGCAATCCAGCCGGGCCGTCATCAGGGCCTGATCGCCATATAGTTTGCGCACGCGACACCCGCTGACTTTTTCAATTGCGGCGACGCCAAATGGCGCAACCGTGCTGAGCCGGGGCGCCCATTGTGCGTTCAGGCGTATCGCCTCGGCCTGCGTGCCGTTAACGCGTACATCAAAAGTACTGTCGCCCAAAGTGATGCGCACCGGATCAATCCCGCGAAACGCGGGGCTCGGCGTATCGCAGGCGACAAAGGCCATCAAAAGAACAAAGATCACCAAACGCATGGCAGGCAGTTTGAAGGCAAGTGGTTAACACAACGTTACCCTTACTCTGGACGGCAAGCGTCGGGCCGCTTATCACCAACCATCACCACAAACGGGATCACATAACATGGCAAAACACCGCGTTCTGACCGAATTTGGCATGGGCACATCCCTGCGCCGACGGGATTACACCTCGGCCGCGCGCAAAGCACTGCTAGACGCGCTATGGCACAACTCCATCAACATGGCCGAGCTGTTCGGCCAACCCAAAGAGGCCATGGTGATCGATGTCGAGATCGCCGTTCAACACCCTGAACTGGTGGACACATCCTCGCTACATGACGTGTTTCCCTACGGGCAGATCACGATCACATGCGTGCATGGCGGGCTGGATGTGCCGCGTGCCGATGGTGTGCCGACAGTCATCGCCAACGCGGCCATTTCGGTCAGTTTCATGATGGAGGAAATCCAATGAACGATCAACGTTTCATCATCGAAATGGGTATGGGAAACGACCTGCATGGCATGGACTATCAAAAGGCGGCCACGCGCGCGATCGAGGACGCAATCCGTCATTCGACCCTGCCAATCTTTGCCAGCACAGGGATTGCCACCGCTGACATGCGCGTACAGGTGACTGTCGCCGTGCAAGACCCCGATGCACTGGACGTGACCGCATTGGCCAAGGGCCTGCCCCGTGGACGCGCAACAGTAAAGGCGGTGCAAGGCGGGCAAAACGTGACCAACCCCGAAACCGGCGAAACGCTGGTAATCGCGACGGCGGCGGTCGAGGCGTTCTTGCCCTATCAAGGGGATCGTTGGCACGCATCCTAACGCGCTTGCGCTTGCCCCGGCGGTGCCTCTGGTCATATGATATGACCAATTCCTGCGAGGCCCTATGCCGTTTCAGCCTGTTAATACCGAAAAGCTGTCCACAGCTGTCACCCGTCAGATCGAACAACTGATCCTGCGGGGCATTCTGCGTCCGGGTGAACGCCTGCCCCCCGAACGGGATCTGGCCGAACGTCTGGATGTCTCGCGTCCCAGCCTGCGCGCGGCGGTGGCCGATCTACGCGCCAAGGGCCTGCTAAGCACGCGCGCGGGCGCTGGCATTTACGTGGCCGATGTGCTGGGCAACGCGTTTTCGCCTGCACTGATTCAGTTATTTGCGGACCATGACGAGGCAGTCTTCGACTATCTTGCCTTTCGCCGAGATCTCGAAGGACTGGCCGCCGAACGCGCGGCACATTTGGGGTCGGACACGGATTTGAAGGTGGTGCATGCGCTGATGGACAAGATGGAACGTGCCCACGCCACCCCCACCCCCGATCCAGAGACCGAGGCCCGACTGGATGCCGAATTTCACATGGCCATTATCGAGGCCAGCCATAATGTCGTGATGCTGCACATGATGCGCTCGATGTTTCAATTGCTGCGTGAAGGCGTGTTTTACAACCGTCAGATCATGTTCCGTCAGCGCAGCACCCGCGATCTGCTGCTGGACCAACACCGCGCGATTGACGCCGCGCTCCAGGCCCGCAACCCAGAAGCAGCACGCAACGCCGTCGCGGCGCATCTGAACTTTGTGGAAGATGCCCTGCGCGATCAACAGCGCGCCGAACGTAACGAAGCGGTTGCGCAACAAAGGTTGGATCACGAACAGGGACGCTAACGCGCAACAGCGGGACGGCAAGTATAATGGGCCTTCAGCCATGCCCGCGAATGTCAGGGATGCGCGCCTTGCCCGCATCCCTTTGGGGCTACACTTGGTTTCCGTGCCGCCCCTCACCCATTGAACAGCCGCAGATCAAAGCGGGTGCATTCAACGGGTCTAGTCCGGTCAATCGACCGGGTTCTGGCCGGGATTCGTGGCCTTTTTCGCTTCTTGGTGTTTTTTGGCACGCGCAGCAATCACAGCCTTGGCATGGGCTTCGGCGTTGGCTTGCGCAGCCGACTGGGGTTTAGAGAAATCGGCATGTACCGGGTTTGGCATATGCTCCAAAGTGGCGCCGGTCGAGGCATCAACAGCGACACCAATGATGCCGCCTGCAAGCACATTCCCCGCCCCCGCGGCAATTCCTTCGGCACCTGTTTTACTCGCGACATTGACCATACGCTTGGCTTTGCCGTGTGTAAAAACCGCAGTGAACGCCTGACGGCGTTTGATGTCCATAGAACAAGGAGTTGTGCACGAAATCCCAAACGAGGTTGTCACCTGCACGCCGCTTGGTTGAGAGGTGAAACTCACGGCCTCGGATGTGCCACGCACCGCCGTGGCACAAGCGCTGAGGGTGAGGGCCGAGGCCGCAAAAGCGGCAATAGTTAGAAAGCGGGACATATGAGACCTTTATTGAATACTAAAAAGTGCCCGAAAAATCGGCAGTCGCCGCTTTCGGACACTGTGAGTGCTTATCGTGTAAAAACAAACTTGTAACCCCGGTGTGACGAAATGCATCTTTTCGAGCACCAGTAGTGATCTCGCATCAAGAAATTTTACCGATTGATAAAATTTTTAACCGTGCAATAGTAAAGTCAGCCACCCCGCAATGGAGGACGCCATGACTGACACGGCTCTGACCCCCGGCATTCAGTCCGAACGCCTGAAGGACGACGACTACGCGCGCAACTTCGCTGATCTGCACCCAAAGCTGGACCCGCACGAAGCGCTTGTTGCCGCCGATAGATGTTATTTCTGTCATGATGCACCCTGCATCACGGCCTGCCCCACAGACATCGACATACCGCTGTTTATCCGGCAAATCGCGACGGGCACCCCCGAAGCCGCCGCGCGTACCATCCTGTCGCAGAACATCATGGGGGGCATGTGCGCACGGGTTTGCCCAACGGAAACCCTGTGCGAAGAAGTGTGCGTGCGCGAGGTGGCCGAGGGCAAGCCTGTCTTGATTGGACAATTGCAACGCTTTGCAACCGACACGTTGATGGATGCGGGCACACATCCTTTCACCCGCGCGGCTCCAACCGGCAAACGCGTGGCGGTGGTCGGTGCCGGACCTGCGGGCCTGTCTTGTGCGCACCGTCTGGCGATGCTGGGCTCAGACGTAACACTTTATGATGCGCGCGCCAAACCCGGCGGGCTGAACGAATACGGAATTGCGACGTACAAAGCGGTGGACGACTTTGCCCAGCGCGAAGTTGACTGGCTGCTGAAAATCGGCGGGATCACGGTTGAGACAGGCAAATCTCTGGGCGCTGACCTGACGTTGGACACGCTGCGCACGTCATATGATGCAGTGTTCCTTGGGATCGGCCTGGGCGGTGTGAACGCGCTGGGACTGGAAGGCGAAGATAAGGACGGGCTGATAGACGCCGTCGATTTCATCGCCGACCTGCGTCAGGCCAGCGACGTCGCGCGCGTCCCGGTGGGACGCGACGTAGTGGTCATTGGCGGCGGCATGACGGCGGTGGACGCGGCCGTGCAGGCCAAACTTCTGGGGGCGTTGAATGTCAGCCTTGTCTATCGACGTGGGCGGGACCGGATGAACGCCAGCGAATTCGAGCAGGACTTGGCCGCCTCCAAGGGGGTACGCATTATCACCAACGCCAGCCCCCGCGCGATCATCGGCAATGGCGCGGTGCGCGAAATCGAGTTTGAATATACCGACGACACGTTAGCCCCCACCGGCCAAACCTTCCGATTGCCTGCGGATCAGGTGTTCAAAGCCATTGGCCAGACGCTGCAAGGCAACGACCTGCCCGAGCTTGACGGGCGCAAGATCGCCGTTTCCCAGACAGGGCGGACTTCGCTCGACGGAGTGTGGGCCGGGGGCGATTGCGCGGCGGGCGGCGATGACCTGACCGTGACGGCCGTAGCCGAAGGCCGCGACGCAGCCTTGGATATTCATGCAACCCTGACTGCCCCAGCACCGGGCGCGGCGCGCTAAAGCACGCCCTACACCAGACGCAAGGACACAGTATCATGGCAGACCTGACAACTGACTTTATCGGCATCAAATCCCCCAACCCATTTTGGTTGGCCTCGGCCCCGCCAACGGACAAAGAGTACAATGTGCGCCGTGCGTTTGATGCGGGCTGGGGGGGGGTCGTGTGGAAAACACTGGGCGAGGCCGGGCCACCGGTCGTCAATGTCAACGGGCCGCGTTACGGCGCGATCTATGGTGCCGACCGCCGCCTTTTGGGCCTGAACAACATCGAACTGATCACAGACCGCCCGCTGGAACAGAACCTTGAGGAAATGAAACGCGTCAAACGCGATTATCCCGACCGCGCCCTGATCGCATCCTTGATGGTCCCGGTGAACGAGGACGCATGGCGCGAGATTTTACGCCGCGTCGAGGATACCGGATGTGACGGGGTCGAGCTGAACTTTGGTTGCCCGCACGGTATGAGTGAGCGGGGCATGGGCAGCGCCGTGGGCCAAGTGCCCGAATATGTGGGGCAAGTCGCATATTGGTGCAAAAAACACAGCGACCTGCCGGTGATCGTCAAACTGACGCCGAACATCACCGACGTGCGTAAACCCGCACAGGCAGCCAAGGAAAACGGCGCAGATGCGGTCAGCCTGATCAACACGATCAATTCAATCACCTCTGTTGATCTAGACCTGTTTGCCCCGCAACCCACCATCGACGGGCTGGGCGCGCATGGCGGGTATTGCGGCCCTGCCGTAAAGCCCATTGCCCTGAACATGGTGGCTGAAATTGCCCGCGATCCTGCCACACACGGCCTGCCAATCAGCGGCATTGGCGGCATCACCACATGGCGCGATGCGGCCGAATTCATGGCGCTGGGGGCAGGCAACGTCCAGGTCTGTACCGCCGCCATGACCTATGGATTTAAAATCGTTCAGGAAATGATCAGCGGCCTCAGCCAGTACATGGATGAAAAGGGCATGACCTCGACCGCCGAACTGGTCGGGCGCGCAGTACCTAATGTGGTCAATTGGCAAGATCTGAACCTGAACTACGTGTCCAAGGCAGTGATCAATCAAGACGATTGCATCAAATGCGGGCGGTGCTACGCGGCCTGCGAGGACACGTCGCATCAGGCGATTTCCATGAGCGCTGACCGCAAGTTTGAGGTGATCGACGCCGAATGTGTCGCCTGTAACCTATGCGTTAACGTCTGCCCTGTTGAGGGCTGCATCACGATGGAGCAAATGGCCCCCGGCACGGTTGATCCGCGCACCGGCAAGGTGGTCGAGGCCGAGTATGCCAACTGGACCACGCATCCGAACAACCCCGGAGCCTGCGCAGCAGAGTAATCCGCTTTCCGACAATGCGCGCCTTCCCCTGCCCCCTTCACTGGTGTTAACCTTTGTTAACAACCATTGAAGGGATACGGCATGCGCTCAGTTTTAATCTTGGGTTTTGCATTTGTGGCATTGACCGGCACCGCGGCGTTGGCGCACCAAGCCCAAGAAATCATCACAGTGCAAAGCGCGCAAATGGAGCATAGCGGGGGGTGCCGCAAGTCATCGCCTCCCGGTAAATGCTGTCACGCGGGTAGTAAACCATTGCATTGCCATTAAGCCGTATCGAGGCGCTGATAAGTTGGCTCGCGCCTCACTCTTTGGCGACGCACTCGATGATGCGAGCGTCATCACCGCCCGGCGCGTCCATGTCTAGAACTTCACCCGTTATTGCGTGCGACAGACGCGCAGCATTGGCACGCCCATCACCGCCCATATCCACCAATTCACGCAGCGCGCGCAGCATCTGCGCGGTTCGAACACGGCCTTGCCGCGCAGCATCTGCTTGATCGCCCTGCCCCGCGCCGTCGACATGCGCGCTCCACCAAATCGGTCCCGCATTTGGCGACGTTCTTGCATCGTACACTTTTGAATGTGTCGAAAAAGGCTGTGCCGTCTCCGGGTCATCCGATAGAGGGCTGCCTCGGCCATTGGCGCCGTGTCGCCCTTGATACCTCGGATCGGATTGAGGCCGCCCCATGCGTTGCACGGGCGGCACATTAGGCCTGGCGCTGCCAATATGTTTCATGTCTTCCCCAAAAGCACCCAAGCCTTTCGGCCTGAAACGCCCGCCACCCGAAAACTGCATAGCATTGCTCACCTGCTCGGCACAGCTAAGACCCGACGCAAGGTTAACGCCCTTCCGGACGCAACAACCGCGTGTAAAGCGTGCGCAAAAAGGCTTCGGCCGTGGCGTCACGGGTGGGAGAGCCATCCAAAACACTGACCTGCACCTCGAAATCCGCATAGTGCTGCGTCGTTGCCCATATCGAAAAAATCAGGTGGCGCGGTTCGGTCGGGGCCAATTTCCCGGCATCGATCCAGCCTTGAATCACCACAGCCGTGTCATCGACCAATGGCTTTAACACGGCCTCCAGATGTGGCCCCATTCGGGGAGCACCTTGCAAAATTTCGTTGGCAAACAGACGGCTTTCGCGAGGGTAATCCCGGCTCATCTGAAGCTTGCGCGCAACATAGCGCAACAGTTCTTCCAGTGGTTCGCCCTGTGGGTCAATCTGGCGCATCGGGTCCAGCCAACGATCCATCAGCTGGTTCAAAAGAGTGACGTGAATCTCTTCTTTGCCATTGAAATAATAAAGGATATTCGGCTTGGACAGGCCCGATCCCTGAGCGATCTGATCCAAAGTTGCGCCGCGATACCCCTCTTGGGAAAACACATCCAACGCCGCTTCTAGGATAAGGGCGCGATTGCGCTTTTGGATACGGCTTGGTTTGGCCTGCGCCGGACCATCAGACGTATCATCGGTCGGGGGCGTTTCAGAGGGTGGTCGCTGAGCCATGTAATCTGCGATCTTTTCTAACTGATCCTGCCGCGCAGGCCGAAACGGGGATTGCGCCCATCCATGTAAAACGTTTTCTTACGAATCTGAATCACTGATTTACGTGCAGCTGCTCCTTTTAGCGTCGGGCCCTCCAGTCAATGCCATGTTACTGTGGCAAAACCCATGAGATGCCTTGACAGGCGCACACTGCTCCGCAAGTCTAAATTTACCAAGCGGTAAAAAAACCAGCAAGGGAGAGGGCACATGTCCACACCGGGTCAAAATCTAAAGGTCAATGGGGATCGGCTGTGGGACAGCCTGATGGAGATGGCTCAGATCGGCCCCGGCATCGCAGGTGGCAACAATCGCCAAACCCTGACCGATGAAGACAGCGAAGGGCGCTCCCTGTTTCAACGCTGGTGCGAAAGCGCGGGCATGACGATGGGCCTTGATACGATGGGCAACATGTTTGCGCGCCGCGAGGGCACCGACCCTGACGCCCTGCCCGTCTATGTCGGATCGCATCTGGATACACAGCCAACAGGCGGCAAATATGACGGGGTTCTGGGCGTACTGGCCGGGCTGGAACTGATCCGCACACTGAATGATCTGGACATCAAAACGAAGCACCCGATCGTTGTAACCAACTGGACGAATGAGGAAGGCACACGGTTTGCTCCTGCCATGCTCTCCTCGGGGGTGTTTGCGGGCCTGCACGACGAACAGTGGGCGTATGATCGGGTCGACGCTGAAGGCAAGACCTTTGGTGACGAACTGAAACGCATCGGCTGGAAAGGTGATGAACCCGTGGGCGCGCGGAAAATGCATGCGTTCTTCGAGTTGCACATCGAACAAGGGCCAATTCTGGAGGCCGAAGGCAAGGACATTGGCGTTGTCACACACGGCCAAGGTCTGAGCTGGACGCAAATAACCATCACGGGCAAGGATGCACATACAGGTTCTACCCCGATGCCTCTGCGCAAGAATGCCGGGTTGGCCATGGCGCGCGTGCTGGAAAAGGTCGAAGAAATCGCCCTCAGCCACGCCCCCGACGCGGTGGGCGCGGCGGGCCATATCGACATTTTCCCGAACTCGCGCAACGTGATCCCCGGCAAGGCTGTATTCACCGTCGATTTCCGCTCGCCCAATATCGACGTCATCGCGGACATGGTGACCCGGCTCAAGGCCGCTGCAAATACGATTTGTAATGACATGGGGCTGGACGTGGAATTTGAACAGGTTGGCGGGTTTGATCCTGTCACGTTTGATGAGGGTTGCGTCAACGCCGTGCGCAACGCCGCCGAGCGTCTGGGATATTCCCACCGCAACCTAATTTCTGGCGCGGGTCATGATGCCTGCTGGATCAACCGTGTGGCACCAACAGCCATGGTCATGTGCCCCTGCGTTGACGGGTTGTCCCATAACGAGGCCGAAGAAATTTCCAAGGAATGGGCCACAGCAGGCACCAACGTGCTGCTGCACGCCGTTGTCGAAACGGCAGGGGTTGAGGGGTGAAGCTTTCCCGATGCGACGTGTTCCGGACCTGCTCTGGGACTTCTCAAGACATAGACGCGGACGCCCGGCAGTAAACCGGGGACACGAGACGACAGGAGGAAACCAATGACCAAAGTCATCAAGAACGGCACCGTTTGCACCGCAGACCGCACATGGAAGGCCGACGTCCTGATCGAGGGTGAGACGATCAAACAGATCGGTGAGAACCTGTCGGGCGACGAATACATCGACGCCGAAGGCGCCTATGTCATCCCCGGCGGGATTGATCCGCACACCCATCTGGAAATGCCCTTTATGGGCACCACGGCGGCAGAAACATTTGAAACCGGCACATGGGCCGCGGCCTGCGGCGGCACCACGATGCTGGTGGATTTCTGCCTGCCCGGCGCGGACGGATCGATCAAGAACGCGATCAACGAATGGCACCGCAAGTCCGCCCCGCAGATTTGCAGTGACATCGGCTATCACATGGCAATCACCGGCTGGAATGAAAACGTCTTTGAAGAAATGAAAGACGCCGTCGACATGGGCGTCAATTCCTTCAAGCATTTCATGGCCTACAAGGGCGCACTGATGATCGAAGATGACGAGATGTTCGCCTCGTTCAAACGCTGTGCTGAACTGGGCGCGTTGCCGATGGTGCATGCCGAAAACGGCGATCTCGTTGCAGAAATGCAGCAAAAATACTTTGATCAAGGGATCACCGGTCCCGAAGGCCACGCCTATTCCCGCCCTCCCGAATTCGAGGGCGAAGCGGCCAACCGCGCGATCTGTATCGCTGACGCGGCGGGCGTGCCTTTATACATCGTGCATGTCAGCTGTGAACAAGCCCACGAAGCCATTCGCCGCGCGCGCCAAAAGGGTATGCGCGTCTATGGTGAACCATTGGTGCAATTCCTGACACTGGACGAATCCGAATATTTCAACACCGATTGGGACCATGCCGCGCGTCGCGTCATGTCACCGCCTTTCCGGAATAAATCCCACCAAGATTCGCTCTGGGCTGGGCTGCAATCGGGATCATTGCAGGTTGTCGCAACCGACCATGCAGCATTTTCCACCGAACAAAAACGTGCAGGTCGCGATGATTTCCGCATCATCCCCAACGGGTCCAACGGGTTGGAAGAGCGCCTGCCGGTGCTGTGGACCACGGGCGTTGAAACCGGCCGCCTGACGCCAAATGAATTCGTCGCCGCGACCTCTACCAACGTGGCGAAGATCCTGAACATCTACCCCAAAAAGGGTGCGATCGTTGAAGGTGCAGATGCCGATATCGTCGTTTGGGATCCAAAAATCACCAAAACCATCAGCCCTGCCAACCACCACTCAATCCTGGACTATAACGTGTTCGAAGGCTTCGAGGTGACCGCCAACAGCCGCTTTACCCTGTCTCGCGGCGAGGTCATCTGGGCCTGGGGCCAAAACTCCCAACCCCAACCGGGTCGAGGCCGCTTCGTTCCGCGCCCAGCGTTCCCATCCGCACACAAAGCGCTGAGCAAATGGAAGGCATTGACCGCGCCGAAAATGATCCAGCGCGATCCCCTGAACATTCCGGCGGGAATTTGATGGGAAATCGAACCTATTGGGCCACTTTATACGCGTCCTGCTGGGGCACCAGCAACTGGAACCGCGATGGGTATCTACAATGACTTATGCGCTAGGCGGCTTCCTCTTCTTTGGCGTTCGCGCCCGAAAGTACACATATGCCTGAAACTGTTATCTCCGCCATGGATCTTTCCCTAACGTTCCAGACCAATGATGGCCCGGTCCACGCCCTCAAGGACGTGAACCTCGATGTGCAAAAGGGCGATTTCGTCAGTTTCATCGGCCCCTCCGGCTGCGGCAAAACCACGTTCCTGCGCGTCATGGCCGATCTGGAGCAGCAGACCGCTGGCACGATCACCGTCAATGGCGTCAGCCCTGCCGAGGCGCGCGCCAAGCGCGCCTATGGCTATGTGTTTCAAGCGGCAGGCCTTTATCCGTGGCGCACCATCGGTGGCAACATCCGTTTGCCTCTGGAAATCATGGGGTATGACCGCGCCGATCAGGACGCGCGGGTCAAGCGGGTCTTGGAACTTGTCGAATTGGGCGGGTTTGAAAAAAAATTCCCGTGGCAATTGTCCGGCGGCATGCAGCAACGTGCCTCCATCGCGCGCGCTTTGGCTTTTGACGCCGACATCCTCCTGATGGACGAACCGTTCGGCGCGCTGGACGAAATCGTACGCGATCATCTGAACGAGCAACTGCTCCATCTCTGGGGCAGTACCAACAAGACCATCTGTTTCGTCACCCACTCAATTCCCGAGGCCGTGTATCTTTCCACCAAGATTGTCGTCATGTCCCCGCGCCCGGGCCGTATCACCGACGTGATCGACAGCACGTTACCTCGCGAACGCCCATTGGAGATCCGCGACACCCCCGAATTCATCGAAATCGCGCATCGTGTCCGCGATGGTTTACGTGCGGGGCACAGCGATGATTGATCTCCGCTGCCCCCCGCCTGCCCCTGCCCTTTCAATCAGGCTGGGGTCTTTCACCTTTCACGGTCATCGGCTCCTCAGCCTGTACCGTGCGACGACAAAACACCAAAATCCTTTCATCTTTCTTAAAATACCTGACAGCAACGCTCGCATCAGACGAAGCTGTTTAGGTATTTTTGGAAAGATGAAAGCAGGAGTGGCATGATGCGTAATGTTGTGCCTGTTTTGACTGTCGTGGTTGCGATTTTTGCGCTGTGGTATGTGGCCGCTATCGCACTGAATGCACCTTGGGCAGAAGACAAAGCCAAGCGCGCGGGCGTGACGTTGACCACATCGCAATTGATCGCCGACACTTGGAGCCAGAAGAAACCCAAGCTTCCCGCGCCCCATCAGGTGGCCGCAGAGATATGGAAAACAACTGGTGATATGGCCCTGAAGGGGCGCGCTTTTTCCAAACGCTCGTTGATCTATCACAGCTGGATTACTTTCAGTGCGACGATGCTGGGGTTCATTCTGGGGACCGGGCTGGGAATCGCGCTTGCTATTGGGATTGTGTACAATCGCACCATGGACATGAGCGTGATGCCTTGGGTCATCGCCAGCCAGACCATACCCATTCTGGCCATCGCGCCGATGATTATCGTTGTTTTGAACGCAATCGGCATTTCCGGTTTGCTACCCAAGGCGATCATTTCGATGTACCTGTCATTCTTTCCGGTGGTTGTCGGCATGGTCAAGGGGCTGCGTAGCCCCGGCGCGATGGAGCTGGACCAGATGCGCACGTGGAACGCCAGCGGCACGCAAAGCTTTTGGCGGCTGCGCCTGCCATCGTCGATGCCTTACCTGTTCACATCGCTTAAAATCGGCATGGCGGCCAGCCTTGTCGGGGCAATCGTGGGGGAATTACCCACAGGTGCCGTGGCCGGGCTTGGTGCGCGCCTGTTGGCTGGCAGTTATTATGGCCAAACGATCCAGATATGGAGCGCGTTGTTGACCGCTGCTGCCTTGGCTGCATTGTTGGTTGGACTGATTGGTATCGTTCAGAGATATACCCTACGCCGGATGGGAATGGTGCGATGATCTGGTTGATGGCTGCATTGGTCGCATGGATCCTTGGCTGGGGCGCGAACATATGGCTGTCGCGCCGCCCGGCCACGCGCACAACCCGTTTGCTGGTGCCGGTAATTTTTGGCCTGACGTTGATTGTGATCTGGGAATGTGTGGTACGTGGTCTGGATATATCAAAGGTACTGCTACCTGCGCCGAGTTTGATCGCACAGACCTTTGCGGGCTCGACCACACTGTTGTGGCGCGACTTTGTGCAAACGGTCGTCAAAGGGGCCCTATCGGGCTATCTTCTGGGATGCGGTGCCGCGTTCATGATGGCAATTGCGGTAGATCGTTTTCCATTTCTCAAACGCGGCTTACTTCCCGTCGGCAGTTTTGCAGCCGCCCTGCCGATCATCGGCATGGCACCGATCATGGTCATGTGGTTCGGATTTGGCTGGGAATCCAAAGCGGCCGTTGTGGTGGTCATGGTGTTTTTTCCGATGCTGGTTAACACGGTCCAAGGGCTTGAGGCGACGGACGTCATGCAACGTGATCTGATGCGCACCTATGCAGCGGGATATTGGAAAACACTGTTAAAGCTGCGCCTACCCGCCGCCATGCCGTTTATCTTTAACGGTCTAAAAATTGGCACGACTCTGGCTTTGATCGGGGCGATTATTGCCGAGTTTTTCG
The DNA here is from genome assembly GCA_027214255.1 of Roseovarius aestuarii. GTDB lineage: Bacteria > Pseudomonadota > Alphaproteobacteria > Rhodobacterales > Rhodobacteraceae > Roseovarius > Roseovarius aestuarii_A. The sequence goes on along the minus strand of JAPWHL010000011.1, from coordinate 75,464 downwards.
GCTCACCCACCCTGGGCATGGGGTTTCGCATTTCGATCTCTGTCGGGCAGTTGGCAATGGACTTGGTATGGTCCGAGATCATCGTGGCTGCATTGGTTGGCAGCGCGTTTTACGGCGGGGTTGCCTTGCTGGAGAAAGCAGTGACATTCTGGCACCCATCACAACGGGGCCGATAACAATCCGTTTATAATCATAACAACAGGGAGACTATCCATGAACACATTCACCAAATCGTTCGGACTTGCTGCGTTAAGCGCCTGGGGGGCCAGCGCCGCTATGGCTGCGGATGATGTCACACTTCAGTTGAAATGGGTCACGCAAGCCCAGTTTGCCGGATATTACGTGGCACAGGATCAAGGGTTCTATGACGAGGAAGACCTGAACGTCACGATCAAGCCGGGCGGGCCCGACATAGCACCAGCGCAGGTCATCGCGGGCGGTGGCGCGGATGTCGTTCTGGACTGGATGCCCTCTGCCATGGCAAGCCGCGAAAAGGGCTTGAATCTGGTGAATATCGCACAACCGTTCAAATCGTCGGGCATGATGTTGACCTGTCGCAAGGATGCGGGCGTGGAAGCCCCCGATGACTTTGCTGGCAAGACATTGGGCGTCTGGTTTGGCGGCAATGAGTATCCGTTCCTGAGCTGGATGAGCAAACTGGGCCTGGCCACTGATGGCTCGGACGGTGGGGTAACGGTGTTAAAGCAAGGCTTCAACGTGGATCCGATCCTACAAGGTCAGGCCGCCTGCGTATCGACCATGACCTATAACGAGTACTGGCAAATCATCGACGCGGGCCTGACCCCAGACGAATTGGTCGTATTCAAGTATGAAGATCAGGGCGTCGCCACATTAGAAGACGGCATGTATGTCTTGCAGGAAAACTTGGAAGACCCCGCGTTTGTCGACCGGATGGCGCGCTTTGTTCGGGCGTCGATGAAAGGTTGGAAATGGGCCGAGGAAAACCCAGAAGAAGCCGCGCTGATCGTTCTAGACAATGACGCGACCGGTGCGCAAACAGAAGAGCACCAGACCCGCATGATGCGCGAAATCGCCAAGCTGACCGCTGGCAGCAACGGCGCGCTGGACCCTGCAGATTATGAACGCACGATCCAGTCGCTGCTTTCTGGTGGATCAGATCCGGTGATCACAGCGCATCCCGGCGATGCGGCCTGGACGCATGCCGTATCTGACAAAGCACTGAACTGAGCCAAAACATATCTGTTTTCTGGGGCGCGCGGGGAAACTTGCGCGCCCTCTTTTTATGCTTGGCACCTGCCGCACCGGCGGACGCCTCCGGCGGGGGTATTGGGACCAAGAAAAAATTGGGCGTTCGGTACCAACATCATTTAGGTGTGGCCAAACTAAAAGAGCGGGACTTAGGCAGTCCGGCTGATATCTGCGCCCAAGCCTGCCATCAGCGATTCAAAAACCGGGAAAGACGTGGCGATGGGGCCGCCGTCATCCACCGCGACGGGCGCGTGCGTAACCATGCCGAGCACCAAGAATGACATGGCGATACGGTGGTCCAGATGGCTGACGCACGTGGCACCACCGGGGATTTCCCCATGGCCCAGACCATGTACGATCCACCAATCGTCCCCGTCCTCGACCGTGACACCGCAGGCGCGCAGACCGGTCGCCATGGCCGCGATACGGTCGCTTTCCTTGACCCGCAGCTCCTTGACGCCACGCATCACGGTTTGCCCGGTTGCGCAGGCAGCCACGATGGACAAGATCGGGTATTCGTCAATCATACTGGCGGCGCGGGCAGGATCGACCTCGATACCTTTGAGGTCAGCGGAAAAGCGGGCGCGCAGGTCGGCCACAGGCTCTCCGCCTTCTTCGCGCATGTTTTCATAGGTCAGGTCAGCCCCCATTTCACGCAGCGCCGTGAAGAGACCCGCGCGCGTGGGGTTTAACCCGATCCCCGGCACCAAAACGTCCGAGCCGGGTGTTATCAGCGCAGCACAGACGGGAAACGCCGCCGAGGACGGGTCGCGTGGCACGGCTATGGTCTGGGGGCGCAATTCGGGTTGACCGGTCAGCGTGATAACGCGGCCTTCGTCCGTGTCTTGAGTGGTGATTTCAGCGCCGAACCCCGCCAGCATGCGTTCAGTGTGGTCGCGGGTTGCCTCGCGTTCGATCACTTGTGTCTGGCCCGGCGCATTGAGCCCGGCCAAAAGCACCGCTGATTTCACCTGTGCCGATGGCATAGGGACCGTGTATCGCACCGGCACGGGGTCTGCTGCGCCAACGATGGTCATCGGCAGCAACCCACCCCGCCGACCAACAGCCTGCGTGCCAAACAATGCCAGCGGGTCAGTCACGCGAGCCATGGGGCGGCCATTCAAAGACGCGTCGCCAGTAAATGTCACACACATATCCGTTGTGGCGACAGCGCCCATCAACAGGCGCACTCCGGTGCCCGAATTCCCGCAATCGATGACGTTGTCGGGTTCGGTAAATCCGCCAACTCCGACGCCATGCACCGTCCAAGTCCCGTCTCCCAAATCCGTCACTTCGGCCCCAAAGGCCCGCATGGCACGGCCTGTGTCCAGCACATCCTGCCCTTCGAGCAAGCCAGTGATGCGGGTTTCACCCACTGCCATCGCGCCAAGGATCAAGGCCCGGTGCGAAATGGACTTGTCACCCGGCACCTCGGCAACACCGCTTAACGGGCCGCATTTCTGGGAGCGCATAGGGATGGGAGAGCCGTGGCCAGACATCGGTGTAAACCTTTGTTGAGTTAATTAAGGATAGTGTGGCGCCAACTTGTTAGCGCAGCCAATGGTCAAGGTCCATCAGGCCCTGTGATATGCGAGCAATCGGAGGGATGGCGCCCCTACCCCGAATGAAGGCTGGGGCGCCAATGTATCTACAAGCCACCGCTTATTTGGCGGCAGCAACGACGATGATTTCTACCGTCAGCTCGGGCGTGGCCAGTTTGGCCTCGCCACAGGCGCGGGTTGGGGCCTGACCTTCGGGCACCCACGCATCCCACACAGCGTTCATCTCGGCAAAATCCGCCATATCGGCCAGCCAGACTGTTGCCTGCAACAGGCGCGTTTTGTCCACGCCGACTTCGGCCAAACGGGCATCGATTTTTTCCAGACAGCTGCGCGTTTGATCCGCCACGCTATCGCCACCTGTGCCGACCTGCCCGGCCAGATAGATGGTGTCGTTATGGACGACAATCTGGCTCATCCGTTGATTGGTATGGTGGCGTACGATATCGCTCATTTTAAGAGGCTCCTATAAAACAGTGGGTTGTATCAGGTGGTTGGCGTGTCAGTGCCCAGTGACAATGTATGCTCGCGCAGCCACGTCATAAAACCTCGTGGGTCGCTTTCCAGCATCTTCATCCGCTCGGCGCTGATTGGACGGCCGACAACGGGTTTTTGCGGACGGTTACAGGCGTGAACCACCTCATGCAGCAACAATCCCTGACGCAGGGTGGAGGACAGCCGGTTCGCAATCTGATACCAACGGCTGTTTGAGCCGGGGAAAAAGATCGGCACCACCGTCGCACCAGATCGCCGGATCATCTGGGCGGTAAACACGTTCCATTCGCGTTCAATCGCCGGGCCCATCATTGTATCCGAACTGGCCACGACACCCGAGGGAAAGACGCTGATCAACCCGCCCTCTTTCAAGTGAGCCATAGATTTAGCCCGCATTTCCACCGATTTACGTTGCGCATCCGGTTCATGCGGAAAGGGCACAGGGATCATGTAGCTTGCCGCGACCTCGTCGATTCCGGTCAAAAGGGCACGGGTGAGAATTTTGTAATCCGTGCGGCGGCGGCCAATAAGGTCGGCCAAAATCATGCCATCGACCAACCCGTGCGGGTGATTTGCCACAGCCACGACCGGGCCCGTTAGCGGAATATTCTCCAGCTCGGCGTCCGGGGTCAAAAGGTCAATCCCCATCGTTCCCAGCGCCGCGCGCCAGAAAGGTTGCCCCGATGGTGCGCCTCGTTTTTCAAAGGCCCGGATCATCCGCAAGATCGTGATCTTGCCGGTGAACATTTCAATAGCGCGTATGATAAATGCGGTCAGCGGTGCATCAAAGGAATTGGCATAGGTCAGGCTGCGCCGATCGTATGTCGTGAATGACACCGTCCCGGCGGGTGGCTCTGAGCCTGTTTCCTTGTGTTCATTTCCCAAACCGGACTGTCCCATCTCGCCCATTGCACTCATTGGTGCTTACATATCTTCGCCGAACTTTGCGGCCACCAATGCCTGAACGGCATCTGCCAATGCCTCGGCATCTGGCCCGCGCGTCTCGACGTCAATAGTGGTTCCCATCGCGGCTGCCAACATCAAAAGACCCATGATGCTGTCGCCCCCGGCCGATTGCCCCCCATGCGACACCTCTGCCGTCGCGTCAAAGCCTTCAACCACCTCAACCAGCTTGGCCGAGGCACGAGCGTGCAGCCCTTTGACGTTCACGATTTTCAGCTGGCGTGTCACGCTGTCGGTCATTTGGGTTCGTCTTCCATAGATATGTTTTGACTATCAATATATTTGCGCCCGGCGTCTTTGGCCGCGCGGACCGCATCGGGCAGCGCCAGATGACGGTTTTTGGCCAGTTTGATCAGCAAAGGCATATTGGCACCAAACAGGATGCGGCGATTGCCGGGCTGGCACGCTTTCATTGCCAGATTGGAGGGCGATCCACCAAACAGATCAGTCACGACGACCACCCCTCCCCCGCTGTCAACGGCATCTGCCGCAGCGCAGATTTCGGACTGTTTGGCGCTGCGGTCATCGTCCTTTTCCACCGTTACCGCGCGGATGCCGGATTGCTGGCCAACAACATGTTCGACGGCTGCAAGAAACTCGTGCGCCAGACCGCCATGCGCCACGATGACGATACCGATCATCGCGTTTTGCCCCCGGTCACCACATGTTTTACCACATCGTCCTCACTTGCACTTTGGATCACCCTACGTCGGGCATACCCCACTAACATGGTCTAAATTTCAGCCGTCTTATCAGCCTTTTCTCAAGGACTGCTCGGCGGCGCGTCGCTCCATTTCTCGGTGCCTAGTTGACACTTGCCAGCCCCCCTTCGCAAGGGTCCCGGCCAAAGTTTCTGCCATCGCGACCGATCTGTGTTGCCCGCCAGTACATCCCAACGCAATTGACAGGTACGACTTGCCCTCATCCTGATAGGCGGGCAGCAACAATTCGACCATTGCCGTCAACTGGGCGTGAAACGGGGCAAAACGTGGATCCTGCGCAATATAATCAACCACCCGCGGGTCACGCCCGTCCAACGCACGCAAGTCTGCATCCCAATAGGGGTTGCGCAGAAACCGACAATCCAAAACCATGTCCACCCCGCGCGGCAACCCGCGTTTGTAAGAAAACGAGTGGACCGACACAGACAGTTGCCCCTTACCTTGAGGACCGAACCAATGATCCATTTCCGCACGCAGATCATGCGGGCTAAGATCCGAGGTATCCACCAAGATATCGGCGCGCGACCGGATCGGGCGCAGCAGGTCCAATTCGCGCGTAATCCCGACCTGCGCCGATTCGGCCGGAGCTAATGGGTGACGACGACGCGTTTCCGAAAACCGACGTACCAACACGTCAGGCTCGCAATCAACATAAACCACCTGCATACGGCCGCCGGTCAGATCGCCCAACCGGTCAATCGCATCAATCAACGCTTGGGCAGAGAACTCGCGGTTACGCGTATCCACCCCCAACGCCATCGGGCGTTCGGGGGCCGGGCCGCCCAAAAGGCGGGGCAGCAGGCTGAGAGGGACATTGTCGATAGCTTCAAATCCCATGTCTTCCAAGGCACGAATTGCCGTGCTGCGTCCGGCCCCCGAAGGGCCAGTGATCAACACAAGTGGCGGGGCGGTTGGTACAGTTGGCAAGTGGCAATCTCCTGTCAGAAAGCGCGACCGCATCTAAGCAATAGATGGATCGCGGCCGGGAAATGGGGCGCGTCATTACGGCTGACACGTTGGATGGGCAGGCCCAGCACATCCTCGCTGACTGGAACGGGCAGACGCGCACCCGGCTCGGCGTCAAGATCAATTAGCAGCACAACCTGCGCCGGGCCCATCGCGGGAGCGTTCAAAATGCCCACGCCCCGCGCTTCGATCTGGCCTCGGATCGGGGCGGGCGCGTCGGCAATCAAGAGGTCTCCGTCACGCCAGACAACCGTGCGATCATCCGACACCAACCCTGCGCCGAGGGCCATTAACTGCAAGGCAAGCCCTGACTTACCGCTACCGGACGCGCCACGAATAAGGGCGGCGCGCCCTTCAACTGCAATAGAAGTCGCATGAAGGGTCAGCGAGGCAGGCACGACATGGCCTTAGACCGGCAAACCAACAACAAACCGCGCGCCCAGAGGGTCGGATGTAATGTCGGCGTCGGTTGGACGGATGTTTTCAGCCCAAATGACACCACCATGCGCCTCGACGATTTGCTTGGATATCGCCAGACCGAGGCCCGAGTTGTTTCCGAAATCACTGGCATCACGTTGCGAGTAAAAACGTTGGAAAATTTTGGTCAGGGCCTGATCGGGGATGCCGGGGCCGGTGTCTTCTACCACGACCAGCACACGGTTTTCGCGGCGGCGTGCCCAGATGCGGATCGCGTCGCCGTCCTCACAGAAACTGGACGCGTTCGAGATCAGGTTAACAAACACCTGCGCCAGCCGCGCCTCCAACCCATTCACAACGATGGATTTATCAGGAAAATCGGTGATGAATTCAATGCCGCGCGATTGTGCTTCTTCGCCCAGGTATTGCCCCAGATTGCGCAACATGGTCAGAAGGTCAAACGCTTCTTCCTCTTCCTTGACCAACTCTGAATCCAGACGCGAGGCGTTGGAAATGTCGCTGACCAGACGGTCCAATCGGCGAACATCATGTTCGATTACGTTCAGCAGTTTTTCGCGCTGATCATCACGTTTTGCGACTCGCATCGTGCCCACCGCGCTGCGCAAGCTGGCCAACGGGTTTTTGATTTCATGGGCCACATCAGCGGCGAACTGTTCATTCCCGTCAATCCGGTCGTACAGTGCGGCAACCATCCCCCGCAAGGCGCCCGACAAACGGCCAATTTCGTCGGGACGAGCAGTCAGATCAGGAATGCGGATGCGCCCGCCCCCATGCTTGCCTCGATTGCGCGCGCCGCCGACTTCGGCCGCAGCGGCCAGATCAGCCAGCGGATGTGCGATGGTCGAAGCCAAAATAAGGGACAGGCCGATAGAAACCAACGTCGCGATGATGAACATCTGCAACACGCGCTCGCGTTCGGACATGACCAGATTATCGATCTCACCCGATGCGCTGACCATCGCGACCACAGCAATGGGCGTGCCATCCTGAATAATCGGGGTTGCCACCGACAAGATCGCGCCATCGCTCACCTCGTTGGAGGCGACCTGTGTGCCTTCAGCTATGGCGGCAGCAACCTGCGTGCGCGCCGTTTCTTCGACGCTTAGGGTTTTGCCCGAAGCCGATGAAGTAAATGGCCCCGAAATCCAGCTCCAAACAGCGCTCAGCGCATCAGTGATAACGGTGGGCTTGCGCCCTCCGGCATCGCCGCCGGGTGGCGTGGCTTGCCCGACGACATGCCCGGCCAAAGTGCCGTTTGCGTCAAAAACAAAAACCTCGGCCCCTTTATGGATATCCAGCCCGTCGAGTGTGCCCTGCACATTCACGCCATCGCCGGTCATCAAATTGACCGGCGCACCGGTTGGCAGTTGTGCCTCAAACACGTCCGCCACCAATTCAGCCTCACCAACAAGGCCATTGGCCCGTTGCAGGGCCAGACCATCACGCGATGAGTTCAAATAAAGAATGCCCGCGACAAGAACGTTCAGCGCAATCAGGTTGAACGTGATGATCTTGCGCGTCAGAGGACTTTCGCGCAGCGAAAAAAAGCCGCGCCGCGCACGTCGCGCGCGCACCTCTTCTTCGACAACAGTGTCAGGAGACACGAAATCATCCCCAAGGACAACGTCGCCATCCCGTCCGGGTGCCGCATCACGCATGTTGATCCCTTCGGCCAGTGCCACGTTTATTCCTCGTTATATCTGTAACCGATACCGTATAGCGTCTCAATCGCGGAGAACTCGGAATCAACCTGACGCAGTTTTTTGCGCAAACGCTTGATGTGGCTATCGATCGTGCGATCGTCGACATAGACCTGATCATCATAGGCCACATCCATCAGCTGATCACGAGACTTTACGAAACCGGGGCGTTGGGCCAGAGCCTGCAACAGCAGGAATTCGGTCACCGTCAGCGAAACATCGCGTCCCTTCCACGACACGGCATGGCGCAGCGGGTCCATCCGCAGCTCACCGCGTTCGATCACTTTGCCCTCTTCGGCCTCGGCCGGGGTTACATTCCCGTCCAACGCGTCCTGACGGCGCAGCAATGCGCGAATGCGTTCCACCAAAAGACGCTGGGAAAACGGTTTCTTGACATAATCGTCCGCGCCCATGCGCAGGCCAAGGACCTCGTCGATCTCATCATCTTTGGACGTCAGGAAGATAACCGGGATGGATGTTTTCTGCCGCAGACGTTGCAATAGGTCCATCCCGTCCATGCGCGGCATCTTGATGTCCAGCACGGCCATATCGGGCAGTTTCTTACTAAAAGCCTCGTAAGCTTGTTGACCATCGTTATAAGTTTCAACCTCAAAGCCTTCGGCCTCAAGGGTCATGGATACGGATGTCAGAATATTCCTGTCATCGTCCACAAGGGCGATTTTCGACATAGTGGTATTCCTTGTACTGCTCGGTTGCCTGATTTTTTCCCTGACTATGGCCTTGTTTGTCCTTGCCAAGCAATCCCAAACTGCGAATCAATCGGCTTTCCTGCCTTATTTCGGGCAGATTTCCATTCAGAATGGCTAAATTGACTCAGTCATTTACTTTGCATTGCGCCTATCCCGGCATCGAAACGCCTATCCACACCGCTGATTGCGCTAACCTGAAATTGGTTGCGCTAACTGCGTCAAAGCCGCCTGTTCAATCGCAGAACCCCCATGTTAAGAGGCCCGCGAGGCGCGACATTTGTTGGCATGACAAGGGCAATCGACACGCCCTAAACGTCAGGCCTGAACCTGCGACGACCAAATACTGGAGATCATTTTCGATGACATTGGGACGGGTTAATCCGAAATTTCAACTGGAAGACCAAGGCATCACCGGTCTTGGTGAAGTCCATTACAACCTGATCGAGCCTGCTCTGATCGAAGCTGCGCTGAAAAACGGCGAAGGCAGATTGGGACGCGGCGGGGCGTTTCTTGTTTCGACCGGAAAATTCACTGGACGGTCCCCCAAGGACAAACATGTGGTGATGACCGACACGGTCAAAGACACCATCTGGTGGGAAAACAACGCCCAAATGTCGCCCGAAGGGTTTGACGCCCTTTACAATGATATGGTCGCCCACATGGGTGGCGGCACTTACTATGTTCAGGATTTGGTCGGCGGTGCCGACCCGGCTCATTCGATCAAAGTGCGCATGGTGACGGAAATGGCTTGGCACGCCCTGTTCATCCGTCACCTTCTGCGTCGCCCCGAACGCGAGGCACTGAATGACTTCGTTGCGGATTTCACCGTAATCAACTGCCCCAGCTTTCAGGCTGACCCGGCCAAACATGATTGCAAGTCCGAAACCGTGATTGCGATGAATTTCGACCGCAAGATCATCCTGATCGGTGGCACGGAATATGCGGGCGAAAACAAGAAATCGGTCTTTACCCTGCTGAATTATCTCCTGCCTGCCAAGAACATCATGCCGATGCATTGTTCGGCCAACCACGCCAAGAACAATCCCGTAGATACGGCGGTTTTCTTTGGCCTGTCGGGCACAGGCAAAACGACGCTGTCGGCCGATCCTGACCGCGTTTTGATTGGTGACGACGAACATGGCTGGTCTGATCGTGGCACGTTCAACTTTGAAGGCGGCTGCTATGCCAAGACGATCAACCTGAATCCCGAGGCCGAGCCGGAAATTTACGCAACAACCTCCAAGTTCGGGACCGTGATCGAAAACATGGTCTTTGACAAAGAAACCCGCGAACTGGATTTCGATGACGACTCTTTGACGGCCAACATGCGTTGCGCCTATCCGCTGGAATACATCTCTAACGCATCGCCCACAGCGATTGGCGGACATCCTAAAAGCATCATCATGCTGACATGCGATGCATTCGGCGTCCTGCCCCCCATCGCGCGGCTGACACCAGCGCAGGCCATGTATCACTTCCTGAGTGGTTTCACGTCAAAAGTGGCTGGCACAGAACGTGGCGTGACCGAGCCAGAACCGACGTTCTCGACCTGCTTTGGTGCACCGTTCATGCCGCGCCGCCCCGAAGTTTATGGCAACCTCTTGCGTGATAAAATCGCAAAGCACGGGGCGACCTGCTGGCTGGTCAACACCGGCTGGACAGGTGGGGCCTATGGTACTGGCGCGCGGATGCCGATCAAAGCCACACGCGCACTGCTGTCCGCCGCGCTGGACGGATCGCTGAGCAACGTGGAATTCCGCAAGGACGCCAATTTTGGCTTTGAAGTGCCTGTCGATGCGCCCGGCGTGCCAACGGTCCTGCTGGACCCGCGCCGCACATGGGATGACCCCGAAGCCTATGACCGTCAGGCCGCCAAACTGGTCGAGATGTTCTCGTCCAACTTTGAGCAATACCTGCCGTTCATCGACGACGACGTGAAAGCGGCCGCCATCGGCTAATTGCTGTTGGAAATGACACGAAAAGAGGGCGCTTCAGACGGGGCGCCCTCTTTTCATGCTTAATATGTACATAAACGGAGTGGCCATGCCGCGCAGATACGGTAGGATCAGGGGGACGCTGTCCCCCCATTGAAAATTATATGATTTTCAATGCCCCCCTGGGATATTTTCAGCCAGAAGATGAGGGCAAGTACGCCCCTCGCGCCATCATCCCAAGAGATGCAAAAACAGATAAAGCGTGGCCCCACCCGCCAGCACAGAAGCGATAACATTGCGAAAGGCCAATCCGACCGAGAGCGTGACGAGAGCGGCAATAAAGCGTGGGGCGTCCATCTGCCCATCAGTCGCGGCGGGCCAGACCACCAGCGGTGCAATCAGGGCCGGGATCACGGCAACACCGGTGTAGCGCAGGTGTCGCAGCACCCATTCAGGCAACTGCCGGTCGCCGATAAGCCCAATAAAAACGAAACGCAGGGCATAGCTGCCTATTCCCAGCCCCAGAATGACGACCCAAAGATCAAACGTGGAGATAGGTGTCATGAGCGGCCCTCCCCCCGCCGACGGGTGATCAGTTCGACCTGCGCCCCGGTGATCATGCCCAACGCCCCGGCAACCAGCAGGCCCAAACTGTACGGCATCCACGCCAGCAACAACGATGCAAACACCGCCACAAGCGCCGCCGCCATATGCGCGCCAGTGCGCAACATCGGGCCTATCATCGCGAGGAACGTGATCGGCACGGCGAAATCCAGCGCATATTCAGGTGGGATGGCCGTTCCCAGAACTGCGCCGATCACGGTAAAGGCACACCAGAACGGGCAGATCAGTGAAACGGTACCAACGTAATAGCGCAGCTTCTGACGCGAACTCCAATCGGGGTTCTTTTCGTAAGCCAGCATCGCGCAGGCATAACCCTGATCCACGACCAACCACGCGGCAAATGCGCGTTCCCGCAGCGGAGCTCCCTGCCAATGCGGTGCAAGCGCCGCAGCGTACATCGCCATACGCAGATTGACCGCCAACGCCGCAATCAAGGCGATCAACGCAGGCGTGCCCTCGGCCAGCAATTGCACGCCGGTGAATTGTGCAGCACCGGCCAAGACCATCAGCGACAGAGTGATTGCCTCAAGTACATGCAGACCCAGCTCGGAAGAGACCACGCCGAACAGCAAGCCAAACGGCACCACCACCAAGACGAAAGGCGCTCCGTCGGCCATGCCTTGTAAGTAGGGGGAAAGAGTGTTTTTTGGTGTCATGGACCTTCCGCCTTGCGGACCAAACGAGCATATACATGCGGCCCGGCCGCGCACCTGATCTATCGCCGGAACCGGAGAGATGCAATTGAGTGAACACGATAGCACTGACACATATCTAATTGCCCCCTCACCCGGCGCGTCAAAACTGACACGTGCCGTTGAAGGTGTGGACCATGAAGGGCGGGTGCAGCACCTAAACGTGGTCGAGGAGCGCCCGCTGACAATTTTCCTGAACGCACAGGAAATCGTGACTGCGATGACGATCGGCGATTACCCCGAATATCTGGCGCTAGGATTTTTGCGCAATCAAGGCATGCTGCGCGATGGTGAGACCGTGCTGTGCGTGGACTATGACGACGAGTTGGACACTGTTGTTGTGCGCACCGATGGCCAGACCACCTATGAGGACAAGTTAAAGAAAAAGACCCGCACCAGTGGCTGCGCGGTGGGTACGGTTTTCGGTGATATGATGGAGGGCTTGGAAGGCGTGCGCCTGCCCGACGCTGCGGTGCGAACGTCGGACCTTTACACGCTGGCGCATCGGATCAACACCACGCCATCGCTATACCTAGAAGCCGGGGCCATTCATGGGACGGTACTCTGCGAAGGGGCACGCCCCTTGGTCTATATGGAGGACGTGGGGCGCCATAATGCGGTAGACAAAATCGCCGGTTGGATGCTGTCCGAAGACGTCGGTCCGGAAGGCAAGCTATTGTACACCACCGGGCGGCTGACCTCGGAGATGGTGATAAAGACCGCGTTGATGGGCATTCCTGTGCTGGCGTCGCGGTCCGGTTTCACCGCATGGGGTGTCGAAATTGCGCGTCAGGTAGGGTTGACCCTGATCGGGCGGATGCGCGGGCGGCGGTTTGTCTGTTTAAGTGGCGAAGACCGCCTGATACGCGATGCGGACCCCGCTTTGGTGGCCGACGAGGACCGACAGAACAAACGTAAAGGGGGGCAATAATGCTACCTTCTAAAACCGCCTATTACGCCCTTACCGGGCTCCAAAATCGCTGGATGGCCCACGTTGGCGGGATATGGCAATGAAGCAGCCTCTTGGGATCATTTTGGCCGGAGGCCGCGCCACACGCATGGGCGGCGGTGACAAGGGCCTGTTGCCGCTGGGCGATGCCACGCTGATTGATCAAGTGTTGGCGCGGCTGGAGCCTCAGGTCGCTGAGGCGGCATTGAATGCCAATGGCGATCCGGCGCGGTTTGCCCGCTTTGGTCTGCCTGTGCTGGCGGACAGTATCGACGGCTTTGTCGGCCCGTTGGCGGGTGTTCTGGCCGGGCTGGACTGGGCTGCGGATCAGGGCGCGGATACAGTTGTGAGCGTTGCCGCAGACACGCCGTTCTTTCCTTGTGATTTGGTGCCGCGTCTGCTGTTGGAGGCTGAAGGTATGGATGCCCCACTGGTTCTGGCCCGCACCCCTGATGGCCGTCAGCCAACGTTCGGACTCTGGCCTGTGGCCCTGCGTCACGATCTACGCACTTCACTTCAAGGAGGGCTGCGCAAGATCGTGATGTGGACAGATCGCCACAATGGCCGCGAAGCAATGTTCGACGGCCCCGGCGCGCCGTTCTTTAACGTCAACACTCCGCAGGACCTGGCCCATGCACAATCCCTATGGGAGGCCGCACAATGAAAGTGTTCGGGATTACGGGCTGGAAGAATGCAGGCAAAACCGGGTTGATGGAACGTCTGGTCACTGACATCACAGCGCGTGGCCTGAGTGTGTCCACGATCAAACACGCGCACCACAGTTTCGATGTGGATCAACCGGGGCGTGACAGTTTCCGTCACCGCGCAGCCGGCGCGCAAGAGGTTCTTCTGGCCTCGGCCCATCGAGTCGCCTTGATGCAAGAACTGCGCGGTGCGCCTGAGCCCAGCTTGGATCAGCTATTGGCACGAATGTCGCCCGTTGATCTGATCCTGATCGAAGGCTACAAACGAAGCCCCCACCCCAAGGTCGAGGCCGTTCGCGCCATCAACAATCATCCCTTGCTGGCAAAAGACGATTCCACCATCCGCGCGATTGCCTGCGACGATGCGCCCGATCTGGACAAAACGGCGTTTAATGGCGCGGTGTTCAATCTGAACGATACCGCCGCCATCGCCGGCTTCATTCTGTCCGAGGTTGGATTATGAGAGGCTTTGACAGCATTTTGGTAGTCGATTGGTCCGCCGCGCGTCGCACACCGGAACGCCCGGCCAAAGATGCAATCTGGATGGCGCTGGTCACACGCGATGCCCCTTGCACGCCTCTCTATTGCCGCTCGCGCCAAATCGCAGAAGCGGAAATTACCCGCATCATCACGCAGGAACGCACCGCAGGGCGGCGGGTTCTGTGCGGCTTTGATTTTCCCTTTGCTTACCCGCAGGGATTTGCCCGCCTCGTGACCGGCGACCCGGCCCCCTGTGCCCTTTGGGATTGGCTGGAGGCGCGGATTGCCGACAATGCCGAAGGCGTGAACAACCGCTTTGACGTGGCCGAACAGATCAACGCCCTCTGGGATGGGCCCGGCCCTTTCTGGGGTAAAACCAACCGCAACGCATGGCCGGGCATTCCTTATCGCAAAGAGGGCATCGCATTTGATCTGTTTCCAGAAAGACGCGTTTGCGAAGATGTCGCCGGGGCATCCTCCAGCTGTTTCCAGTTAAACTTCCCCCCCACTGTGGGCGGTCAGATGCTGATGGGCCTGCCGATTCTGGCCAGACTTCGCCGAGATACTGGCGCCGTCGCTTGGCCATTTGAGCCGTGGCAAGAGGCCCCCGTCGTACTGGCCGAAGTCTGGCCTGGGCTGATCGAACCTGCAGTAAACGCGGCACTCAAGGCCGAAGACGGGCACGATTCGATCCGGGACGCGGTTCAGGTGCGCCTGTTGGCGCAATCGCTGGCAGCCGTTACGGACACGGAACTCATGCACATGATGCAGGGCCTGCCAGGCGAAGCAATGGAAGAGGGTTGGATTCTTGGTGCGGATCATGGCCCTGCCCTGACGGCTTATGCACACTCGGTGTCAGGGCACGGGGGGCTTCCTGCCCCGCCGCCCTTGCGCAACGATTGCTTTGCCCTGCCTGCCGGCGTCGATTGGACCCCGGTGGATGAGGCGCTGGCGGCGTTGCGCGCGGCCTTGCGCCCTGTCGTGGGCCATGCCCCCTGTCCCGTTCAACAAGCCCGGGGCCGTGTATTGGCCGTGCCTGTCACCGCACCACGCGCCAGCCCACCTCATGCCAATTCGGCCGTAGATGGCTATGGGTTCTGCCACGCTGATCTGCCATCTGGTGATCCCGTCTTGCCCCTGACACCGGGCAGGGCCGCTGCCGGTATCCCGTTCGAAGGAGCACTTCCCAAGGGCACCGCCCTGCGTATCCTTACAGGAGCGCCAATACCCCCTGGCGTAGACACCGTTGTGTTAGAGGAAGACACAGCCGTTCGCGACGGTCACATTGCCTTTCGCGCCGGGATCAAGCTGCATGCCAACACCCGCCGCGCAGGTGAAGACGTTATGCCGGGTGACACCATCTTGCCCGCAGGTCGGGTTTTGACCGCACCTGATTTGGCCCTGCTCAGTTCCGTCGGCGTTGGACAGGTGAGTGCCCACAAACGTTTACGCGTAGCCGTCCTGTCCACCGGCGATGAATTGATCGAGCCGGGGCACGACGCAGCCGCGGGACAGATATATGACGCCAACCGGCCCATGTTGCTGGCGCTTTTGGATCAGTTAGGCCTGCAGGGTGTCGATTTGGGACGTGTTCCCGACAACCGCACTGCCTTGGCATCTGCACTGGATGCGGCCGCCAATCAGGCCGACGCGATCCTCACATCCGGCGGGGCATCCGCCGGGGACGAAGACCACGTCTCGGCCCTCCTGCGTGAGGCCGGGGCAATGCAACAGTGGCGTATCGCCCTTAAACCGGGGCGGCCACTGGCCTTGGGGATGTGGAATGGCCGACCGGTTTTTGGCCTGCCCGGCAATCCCGTTGCGGCATTGGTCTGTGCGCTGATCTTTGCTCGCCCAGCCCTTGGATTGCTGGCAGGGGCAGGATGGCATACCCCACAAGGGTTTGACATGCCCGCCGCCTTCGAAAAACGCAAGAAACCGGGGCGGCGCGAATATCTACGCGCCCGTATTCGCAATGGTCAGGCCGAAGTGTTCGCGTCGGAAGGTTCAGGGCGCATCAGTGGCCTGACTTGGGCCGAGGGCCTTGTGGAATTGTCAGATGGCGCAAGCCACATTCGCCCCGGCGATCCCGTGCGCTACATCCCCTTCGCCAGCTTTATGTTGTAACGTTGGTTTTTGGGGTATTTGCACCAAGAAAAAGCCCATGCATTGCGTTTTACTAATCTCGCTCATGGTGCCAGCTTGGCCTTATTCACAACAGAGTCGTTTCGGGCTCACATAGCTTTTTGCACCAGAAACCGGTGTGCGCGGCACGCGCACTCCGTCAGGTCTAAAACATTAATCGAACGTACCGGCGACGCGGCCCAGCAACATAAAGGCGCGCGCGGTGCGCGTGTCGGACATTTCGGAAATATCACTGTCGCTGGCGTCTTCTGCGAAGGTGCTAAACATCTGATCGAACCGGCGCAGGAAGTGGTGCGCCGTGTCACGGAAGATTGGATCCTGTTTCATCCGTGCCGCCGTCAGAGCCAGTGACGAGCGGTCCCGAATCCCGCCCAAAGCCGCAATCGCGCGCCCGCGCGAGCCGCCGGCAAAGCTGCGCCAGATTTCTGGGCGGGCCATGTCGGGGCGCAGATCGTCCATATAGATGCCATCCTGGCTAAGCAAGGTCAGCACATCCTGCGCGGCCTGTATCAACAGCGCCGTCGGGCGATGTTTCAGCGCCAGACGCAATGCCGCAAACCCGGCCTTATCTTCGGCTGTTTCAGGAAAGTTCAGCGCGCGTATGAAATCACTGCGAGCCAAAGGCGGCGTCATGTCCTCGGACGGTGTCCCCAAAGGCAGCACCACCTGATCTTCGACCTGAGCCGGAGATTTAGGTGGGATCACCGTAGGAGCAGCGCGAACATTTCGCCCCGACGAGAACGTGGCCAGCGCAGTTTCGGTCTTGCGCTGCGCGGCGGCAATCTCATCCAGCTTGCGTGCAACCGTTGCCGGTTCATTGGCTGTTTTGCCGGACGCCTGACTTTGTGCAACATAGCTTTGGCGTATGGCATCGATCGCCGCTTGCAACCGCACGCTTTCTTCGCGCATCACACGCGCAGTACGGGCCGCCGTCGCCGCCACCCAAATCATCGCAACAGGCAGGAATACCACCAACACAGTCAGCAGGAAATTCAACGCGCCTCCCGGCTCGCCTTCGGGGCCGCCAAGGGCACCGCTGGGGGCCAGCACCAGAAAGAACACCACCGACACCACCACCCAAAGTCCGGACAGCACCAGTGCAGCCCATTCCACCCCGGACAGGGGCAAACCTGCGGATTTATCATAAAGGCCGATGGGTGTTTGGAGGCTATCCTTTGGGGGAGGCATGTGCGCAGCGCCCGTCAGACAAACGCGATTTTCAGCACTTCGTAGGAACGATCCCCCCCGGGGGTACGCACCTCGACGCTATCGCCTTCGTCCTTGCCGATCAAGGCGCGGGCGATGGGGGATTTGATATTCAGAAGGCCTTTTTCAATATTCGCCTCGTGTTCTCCCACGATCTGCCAGGTTTTTTCCTCATCCGTGTCCTCGTCAACCAAGGTCACAGTGGCACCGAACTTGATCGCGCCCGACAGTTTCTTGGGATCGATCACCTCGGCAAGGCCCAGCGTGCCTTCCAATTCCTTGATACGGCCCTCAATGAAACTGTGTTTTTCACGCGCAGAATGATACTCGGCGTTTTCAGACAAATCTCCGTGCTCGCGCGCTTCGGCAATTGCACGGATGATCGCCGGGCGTTCGACCGACTTCAGCTTTTTCAGCTCGGCATCCAGAGCATCGTATCCGGCCCGTGTCATCGGGAACTTTTCCATGGTCTCTTTCCTCTACAACGAGTTGCGCCTTTCCAATTCCGGAAAGCGCAAAACGCTCACTGCCCTTCGATGTTGCGCGCGATCGGCATTCTATCTGTGCCCCAGAAAAATGCCTATCGCTTTGAATAGCCAATCAGGTGCGTGTTCTGCCACCCCTGAAAGCCGCGTCAGAGTGCCCCGAGGACCACGGCGAATGCAAGGCCCGTTTGATGCACGCGCTTAAAGATGCGCATCACATTGGCGAAACTGCCGCAATGTGGCGCTTTCGCCCTGTTGCGACGTCGTGTTCTGATTGACGCAAGGGGCCTTAGCGCGCTACTCACAGCGAAATTTGCCTCTTTTTGAAGCCATATCGCCCACCCCTCGGCCCCGCTACAAGGATGATACAATGTCCCAGACTGCCCGCGAAACCATGGAATATGATGTCGTCATTGTTGGCGCCGGTCCTGCCGGATTGAGCGCCGCGATCCGCCTAAAACAGCTGAACCCCGATTGCGAGGTTGTCGTGCTGGAAAAGGGCAGCGAAGTCGGCGCGCATATCCTGTCCGGCGCGGTTCTGGACCCATGCGGGCTGGATGCGTTGATCCCCGACTGGAAGGCCAAGGGCGCGCCGCTGACGGTTCCCGTCAAGGACGACAATTTTTACATGCTGGGCGAAGGCGGCAAAATCCGCATCCCTAACTTCCCGATGCCTCCGCTGATGAACAACCACGGCAACTACATTGTCTCGATGGGCAATGTCTGTCGCTGGATGGCTGAACAAGCCGAGGAACTGGGCGTCGAAATTTTCCCGGGCATGGCATGTTCCGAACTGGTTTATGCCGAGGACGGCAGCGTCAAGGGCGTGGTCGCCGGTGAGTTTGGCCGCAATGCGGATGGTTCCGAAGGACCCAGCTATGAACCCGGCATGGAATTGCACGGAAAATACGTCTTTCTCAGCGAAGGCGTGCGTGGCAGCCTTTCTAAGGAAGTGATTGCCAAATACGACCTAAGCGCCGGAAAAGAGCCGCAGAAATTCGGCCTTGGCATGAAGGAAATCTGGGAAATTGATCCCGCCAAGCATCGCGAAGGCAGCGTCACCCATACAATGGGCTGGCCGTTGAACAGCAACGCCGGTGGTGGATCGTTCATATACCATCTTGATAACAATCAGGTTTATGTCGGATTCGTGGTGCATTTGAACTATAAAAACCCGCATTTGTTCCCCTACATGGAGTTCCAGCGGTTCAAGCATCACCCGATGGTGGCGGAGCTTCTGAAAGGCGGCAAACGCGTGGCATATGGCGCGCGTGCCATCACCGAAGGCGGATTCCAGTCAATGCCGAAAATGGTCGCGCCCGGCGTTGCCTTGTTGGGATGTTCAGTGGGCATGGTCAACGTGCCACGCATCAAAGGTAACCATAATGCAATGCTGTCAGGCAAAGCTGCAGCCGAAGCGGCCTATGCGGCCATTCAGGCGGGGCGCAGCGCAGATGAGTTGTCGGATTACGAAACCGAGGTGCGCACAGGCGCTATCGGCAAGGATCTGAAAAAAGTGCGCAACGTCAAACCCCTGTGGTCCAAATACGGGCTGTTGGCGTCCCTAATGGTGGGTGGTTTTGATATGTGGACCAATACACTGGGCTTTTCCCTGCTGGGTACGGTCAAACATGGCAAGAACGATGCCGACGCCACCGAAGCGGCAGACAAACACAAGCCGATCGACTATCCCAAGCCCGACGGCAAGCTTAGCTTCGATCGCCTGACAAACGTCAGCTTCTCAATGACCAACCACGAGGAGAGCCAGCCGGCACACCTGAAACTGAAGGACGCCAGCATCCCCGTCGATGTGAACCTACCCAAATACGCAGGGCCTTCGGCCCGCTATTGCCCAGCAGGCGTGTATGAGTTCGTGCATGAAGACGGCAAAGAGCCACGTTTTCAGATCAATTTCCAGAACTGCGTGCATTGCAAAACCTGCGATATCAAGGATCCTGCCCAAAACATCACTTGGACCACGCCACAGGGCGGGGACGGACCGAACTATCCCAATATGTGATGCGCGCCCACCTGCAATGAGCAGCGCGATCACCAAATTGTGTTGAATTTCTTGCGAAATTGCGGTGTTTCGGCCCCGACACCCCGGTGTTGAACCGCAGAGTCGGGGCCGCGCTGCATTGCGCACGCCCGCCGCGCGGTTTAGGTTATGCCCGACTAAGGCACAATCATCAGGGGCGCGCGCGTGACACTTCGAATTCTGACTATTCTGGCACTGGCAGCGCCGTTGCATTTTGCCGCGCCCGTAGCCTCGGCTGACGAGGCTGCCGGAGCCTATCTGGCCGCGCGTCAGGCGCGTTACAACAGCGATTACGAAGCAGCCGCAGAGTATTACGCCCGCGCCTTGACCAAGGACCCGACAAACCCAGCCATTCTGGAGTACTCCGTCGCCGCAATGCTGTCGTTAGGTCGTTTTGAAGGCGCCCTGCCCCTTGCCAAGCGTATGGAAGAGGATGAGTACCGCAGCCAGATTGCGCAGATGGTGCTGCTGACAGACGAGGTTGCACGCGGTGATTATCGCGCCACGCTGGCCCGGATCAAGCGCGAGCGCGGCGTCGGGCCATTGGCCGACGGCCTGATCTCGGCCTGGGCCACTCTGGGCGAAGGCGACATGGCACAAGCGCTGAACCTGTTCGACGCGGTTGCAAAAGACGCCGGTTTGCGCAGTTTTGCAATGTATCACAAAGCGTTGGCATTGGCCTCGGTTGGTGATTTTGAAAGCGCCGATCGTATTTACGCCGGAGAAGCAGGTGGACCCATGCAGGCCACCCGCAGCGGCATCATCGCATGGGCCGAAGTGCTTAGCCAGCTCGAGCGCAACCAAGACGCCATCAAGGTGCTGGATGAAACATTCGGCAATAGCCAGGACCCTCAGATAGCGGACCTGCGCGCCCGTTTGGTCGCGGGCGAACGCATAACGTTCAGTCGCGTCAGTTCGCCCCGTGAAGGCATCGCGGAAGTGTTTTATTCGCTGGGCCGGGCCCTACTGCAAGACACTGGCGAGGACTATGTTTTGCTCTACAGCAGATTGACCGAGTATCTAGACCCCGATCACATTGATGCTCGCATCATGTCGGCAGAACTGCTGGAGAAAATTGGCCGTTACAAGCTGGCCGAAGTGGCGTTTTCAGGCGTGCCAGCCGACCACCCATCCTTTCACGCCGCTGAACTGGGCCGCGCAGAGGTGCTGCGCAGTGAAGGTGAAACCGACGCAGCCGTCGAGGTGTTAGAGGCCCTGCGCATCAGCCATCCGCAACTGCCGTTGGTGCATGCCGCAACCGGCGATCTCTACCGCCAATTGGAGAAATTCGAACTGGCGATTGGGGCCTATGACGAGGCCGTGGATCTCTATGCCGCGCAGGACAACCCACAGTGGTTTGTCTTGTATGCCCGCGCCATCAGCCACGAACGCCTGGGAAACTGGGAGAGTGCCGAGGCCGATTTCCGCCACGCGTTAGAGCTGAATCCGGAAGAACCACAGGTGATGAATTATCTGGGGTATTCTTTGGTCGAAAAGCAAACCAAACTGGACGAAGCGTTGGATCTGATCGAACGCGCTGCCGCTGCACAGCCCGATAGCGGCTATATTATCGACAGTCTGGGTTGGGTGTTGTACCGGTTGGGGCGCTACGACGAAGCTGTTGGGCATATGGAACGTGCGTCCGAACTGATGCCGGTTGATCCGGTGGTTAATGACCATCTCGGGGATGTTTTGTGGGCCGTAGGCCGATTTACCGAGGCTGAATTCCAATGGAAACGCGCCCTTAGCTTTGTCGACAAGGACAAGCCGTCCCCGGACGTCAATCCCGAACGGATTCGCCGCAAATTGGAACTGGGCCTTGATCAGGTCCTGAAAGATGAGGGCGCTCCGCCCCTGAAAGTGAAAAATGATGACGGTTGATACAGTGGAAAAATCGGGCTCTGGCGGTACCATCTCGGCCTTTGCCCCTGCCAAAATCAACATGACTCTGCACGTCACCGGGCGGCAGGCAGATGGGTATCATTGCCTTGATTCACTGGTTATGTTCGCCGATGTTGGCGATACAGTCAGCGTGCGTCACAGCGATGAAACGACATTGACCATCACCGGCCCAATGTCCGCAGGCGTGCCCACTGGCGATGACAACTTGGCCCTGCGTGCTGCAAAGTTAATGAACACCACAGCCGAGATTTCGCTGGATAAGCATCTGCCTTTGGCCGGTGGGATTGGCGGCGGCTCGTCGGATGCGGCGGCGACGCTGCGGGCTTTGTCTCAACTGACAGGCGCACAGATTCCCGTTGATGTGCTGGCCTTGGGCGCTGACGCCCCTGTCTGTGTGATCGGCACCGGTGCCGCCCGGATGCAAGGCATCGGCAAGGATGTGACAAACGCGCCTGGCCTCCCGGTGCTGCATGCCGTCCTGGTCAACCCGATGAAGCCGGTCATGACCGCAGACGTTTTCCAGCGCCTGACCAAACGCAACAACCCTCCGATGCCCGATACCCTGCCGACAAACGCGGATGCCGCCACATTGATGGCGTGGCTATCGGAGATGCGCAATGATCTGCAAGACGCCGCGATCGAGGCTGAACCCGCCATTCAACAGGTGTTTTCCACCCTACAGGTGACACCGGGTTGCTTGCTGACACGGATGTCCGGTTCCGGCGGGACGTGTTTTGGGCTGTATGCCGATGCGGAAACTGCCGCCTCTGCCGCCGGGCGCTTACAAGAGAGCCACCCGGGTTGGTGGGTCGCCGCGACTCGTCTGAACGCCCATTAAATCAAAAGGCCCCGGATCAACGTCCGGGGTCTATTCGCGATTCAGCTGGTCCGCATTTGCCACCGGACCTTCTGCCGCCCGAACGCGTTAGTTGACGCGCGCCACCACGTAATCCGCCAGATCTACCAACAGGTCACGCACCTCATGCGCTGGTAGTTGCTGGATTGCGGCCTTGGCCGTTGTAATCCACTGCAACGCCTCGGCGCGGGTTTCTGTCAGCGCTTCGTGGCGGTGCAACAGGGATATTGCCTGTTCTAGATCACCGTCCCGCTGATCGCCCTTTTCAATGGTACGTTTCCAGAATGCACGTTCATCTGCATCGGCCTTGGCGATGGCCTTGATGATTGGCAAGGTCAGCTTGCGTTCGCGGAAATCATCCCCAACATTTTTGCCGGTTGCAGCGCTATCGCCTTGAAAATCCAACAAATCATCTACGATTTGAAACGCCACGCCCAATGCGTCGCCATACTCATAGAGTGCCTGCACCTGCGCCTCGGGCGCGCCTGCGATGACGCCCCCCACTTGCGTTGCCGCAGAAAACAGCGCCGCGGTCTTGCCGCGCACAACTTGCAGATAAATCGCCTCGGACGTAGTCAAATCGCGCGCAGCCGTCAGCTGCAAAACCTCCCCTTCGGCGATTGTGGCAGACGCATTGGCCAGAATGTCCAGCACCCGCAAACTGCCCGTTTCTACCATCAATTGAAACGCACGCGAAAACAGGTAATCACCAACCAGAACGCTGGATTTGTTGTCCCACAACAGGTTGGCCGTAGCCCGCCCCCGCCGTTGTGCGCTTTCATCCACCACATCGTCATGCAGCAAAGTAGCGGTGTGAATAAACTCAACAGTCGCCGCCAGCCGTTCGTCATGCTCGCCCACATAACCGCACAGATCCGCCGCCGCCAATGTCAACATCGGGCGCAGGCGTTTCCCGCCTGCTTCGACCAGATGTGCGGTGACTTCAGGGATGCGGGGGGCATGGCGTGACGCCATTCGGGCGCGGATCAACGCATTGACCGAGCTTAGTTTTTCCTGAAACCGCTCCGCCATGCGGTCATGCGGTTTAGTGGCCGTATGGTCCAATCCCATCACATCCTCGTTTGCGTGGCTCGACAAATCGCAAGCGCGTTACTAGATCATACCTATGAAACAACTCATGCGCACGACCGATATGGCAACCATCGCCTTTGCTCAGGCCCTGCTTCAGGGCGAGGGTATAGACTGCTTTGAAATGGACGTAAACATGAGCGTTCTGGAGGGAGGAATTGGCATTTTCCCTCGCCGCCTGATGGTACATCCCGATGATTTCCCTGCAGCCGCGCGGGCTCTGCGCGACAATGGGCTTGATGTAGACGTTGGACCATAAACCGCCGTATGATTGAATTTAGGGCAACAAAAATGTTCTGGATTTTTTGCTAAATCGATCACTTCTAATGTCTTGCGAATTCAGCGCCTTGCGATGGGCACTTGCCCCGCGCGTCGCTTTGAATTGCCAAAGGTTAACAAATCACTGACTTTTTTCAGCATTTTTCAGCCGATCATGCTGCACCTGCGGCGTGACAGATTTGTAAATATGTGGTGCACTCACCAAATAGGTTTCACGTTGAAGAGGAGACTACACATGAGCATGAGTTCGCATATTGATGAACTGAAGAAGAAACACCAAGTCTTATCACAACAGGTAGATGAGGCGCAGCGCGCGCCCAGCGTCAGCACCCTGAAAGTCGCCGAGCTGAAAAAACAAAAATTGCGCATCAAGGAAGAGATTACCCGCCTAAGCGTCAGCGCCTGACGCGCCCTTTTTGGGAAACAGTCCCGTCAGGACCCGGCGACAATCGCCCAGCTTTGACACCGCTTACCCCGACGCGGCCATTACCCGCATTGCATGTCAGCAAGCGTATATCACAGCGTCCTGTCGATAATGGCCCCGGGTAGAAATGGATTGGGCCGGTGCACGAAGCACCGGCCCAATTTCATTAGCTGAGCGTGAAATCTTAGACGAAGAACTGTGCCCCGTTTGCCGAAATGGTCGAGCCGTTCACAAACCCCGCATCGTCCGAAGCAAGGAAAGCCACGCAACGCGCGATCTCTTCGGGCTCGCCCAGACGACCTGCCGGGATCTGACTGATGATCGACTCACGAACCTTTTCGGGTACGGCCATCACCATCTCGGTTGCGATGTAACCAGGGCACACGGCATTGGCAGTGATGCCTGCCCGTGCGCCTTCCTGTGCCAGTGATTTGACGATCCCCAGATCGCCCGCCTTGGTCGCGGCATAGTTCACCTGCGCGA
The DNA here is from genome assembly GCA_027214255.1 of Roseovarius aestuarii. Lineage (GTDB taxonomy): Bacteria > Pseudomonadota > Alphaproteobacteria > Rhodobacterales > Rhodobacteraceae > Roseovarius > Roseovarius aestuarii_A. Next base: position 50,391 of record JAPWHL010000011.1, on the reverse strand, counting down.
ACTGCCCCTTTTGACCATTGATAGAGCTGATGACGATCACACGACCAAATTTACGCTCGCGCATACCGGGCCAGACAGGATGAACCGTGTTAAAGACGCCTGTCAGATTAGTGTCGATGACCTGATGCCACTGATCGGGCGTCATTTTGTGAAATGGTGCGTCGCGGGTGATGCCTGCGTTGGCAACGACCACGTCAATCGGGCCGACCTCGGCCTCAACGCGTGCGATGCCAGCCTTGGACTCCTCATAATCGGCAACATTCCACTTGTACGTCTTGATACCGGTATCTTCGGTGAACTTTGCCGCGGCTTCATCGTTGCCTGCGTAGGTCGCCGCGACATTGAAACCATCGGCTTTGAGCCGATTGGAGATCGCCTCGCCAATTCCACGGGTTCCGCCTGTGACCAGTGCTGTTCGTGCCATTTTCTGTTTCCCTCATGTCAGACTTCTAGATTTGCTCTAGCAACGTTGTTACCCAGATAGATAGGGATGCGCAACATTGTTGCGCGCATAAATTTGACTCTTTTTGCGCAGCACAAAAAAGGGCGCGTCAGGCGCGCCCTTTTTCGTTATTCTCGGCATGTTTAGCGCTCGACGCACAATGCAACACCCATGCCGCCACCAATACATAAGGTCGCCAGACCTTTCTTGGCCCCGCGCCGCTTCATCTCAAACAACAGCGTGTTCAGTACCCGGCACCCCGAGGCCCCGATGGGGTGGCCGATCGCAATCGCGCCGCCGTTAACGTTAACGATTGCGGGGTCCCATCCCATCTCTTTGTTGACGGCACAGGCCTGAGCGGCAAAAGCCTCGTTCGCCTCAACTAGGTCCAAATCCGATGCTGACCAGCCCGCCTTTTCCAGCGCCTTGCGGCTTGCGTGGATCGGTCCAACCCCCATGATCGACGGGTCCAGACCAGCCGTGGCATAGCTGGCAATACGGCCCAAAGGTTCAATCCCACGCTTTTCAGCCTCTTCGGCGCTCATCAACAGGGTTGCCGCAGCACCGTCGTTCAAACCCGATGCGTTGGCAGCGGTGACACTACCATCCTTGGTAAAGGCCGGGCGCATTTTTTGCATCGCTTCGATGGTTGCACCGTGGCGGATGTATTCATCCTTATCGACCACGATATCGCCCTTGCGGGTCTTGATGGTAAACGCGACCACCTCATCGTCGAACTTTCCAGCCTTTTGCGCGGCCTCTGCCTTGTTTTGGCTGGCCAGCGCAAATTCGTCCTGCGCCTCACGGCTGATCTGGAATTTTTCGGCAACGTTTTCAGCAGTTTGACCCATGTGATACCCGTTGAACGCGTCCCACAAACCATCACGGATCATCGTATCGATATAGTTCATGTCACCCATTTTTTGACCCGCACGCAGAGTCGCAGCATGAGGGCTTAGTGACATGTTTTCTTGTCCGCCCGCGCAAACGATTGCCGCATCGCCCAACTGGATGTGCTGAGCGCCCAACGCAACCGCGCGCAATCCCGAACCGCAAACCTGATTGATCCCCCAAGCCGAAGATTCAATTGGCAGGCCGGCGTTGATATGAGCCTGCCGTGCGGGGTTTTGACCCTGAGCAGCGGTAAGAACCTGACCGAGGATGGTTTCGGACACTTCACCTTTGTCGATGCCTGCGCGGTTTACGACGGCCTCCAGTACGGCGGCGCCCAAGTCATGCGCAGGCGTATTCGCAAACGATCCCAGAAACGAGCCCACGGCGGTGCGTGCGGCTGAGGCGATAACAACGTTGGTCATATAGTTTATTCTCCACCAGTTTGCCCGATTGACACAGGTGCGTTCCCAGAATGGCAGGGGGCGCGAGCATCGGTTGAATTGACCTTATCGCAGCCCCAGCACTGCGGCAACTGGTGGAATGTCGCGGATGCAGACGCCTTTCGTCGGCGCCGAAAACCACGTGAGAACAGGCGAATCCAGCGAGCGGTAAGCAGTTTTGTCGCTCTGCACATTTCGCGCCACGTCGATACCGAGGAGGTGCTGGACACGCGTCATCAGGCCGACGCGCGCCGCTCTTCTGCGCTGAGCCAGACGGGTTTGACCGACGGCGCTCCATAATAATACCCTTGTAGGCAATCAATCCCGATGGCCGTTAGATAGGCCGCATCCTCGGCGCGTTCGACATTTTCGGCGACGGTAAACATGTCGAACTGTTTGGCAATGGTGGACAAGGCCGTGGTCAACACCTGATTATCGATATCGTGGGCGATCCCGCGGATAAACTGGCCGTCGATTTTCAAAATATCGAAATAAAAATCCCTCAGATAGCGCAGCGACGTAAAGCCCGCACCGAAATCGTCCAGGGCAAAACTGATTCCCTTTTTGCTAAGCTCGTCCATGAATCCGACGACCAATTCCGGCACCATCATCGCCGAACTTTCGGTGATTTCCAAGATCAGACGCTCCCCCACAGTCGAATCGCGCGCCAATCCTCGGTGCAATGTACGCATCCACCGGCTGTACCCAATAGACCGTGCAGACATGTTGATCGACAGGCGTAGGTCGGGATGTAAATGCAGGGTCCTCAGCCCTTTTTCCAAGGCAAGGCAATCTATCACGCGCCCCGTTTCCGTCGTTTCGATCGCGCCAATAAACTCTTTGGCGGGAATGATGCGTCCGGTTTCATCCAGAACACGAATCAACCCTTCATAAAAAGCCACGCGATTGGCCTGCCCCGACGGGACAACGGGTTGATAAGCCAAAAGGACATGCTTGTGGCGCACCGCATCCTGGACCATCGAGATGATCGTACTGTCACGCGCACTGACAGCGTAGGACAGCGGATCCTGATATCCGTTTGGGATATCCAACCATTTTTGCTTGTTTTCGCCAATCATGCCTGCCTCCGAATTGGTTCTGCACAAACTGGCGTTCTTACGCTAAGGAACCTTTAAAGGTGCAATTTGAATTGAGTGAAGGAACGCGAAATGACGGAAAGATGCGGCTGGGTTGGCACCGAAGAGATTTACATACGCTATCACGACACCGAATGGGGCGTGCCGGAATATGACAGCCGGGCCTTGTGGGAAAAGCTGATCCTGGACGGGTTCCAGGCCGGGCTAAGCTGGATAACAATATTGAAAAAGAGAGACAATTTTCGCGCAGCCTTTGCTCAGTTCGACCCCAACACCGTGGCGACATGGGGCGAAGAAGACGTCGCCCGCCTGTTGCAGGATGCGGGGATCATTCGACACCGCGGCAAAATCGAAGCGACAATCACCAATGCCCGTGCATGGCAAAAAATTGAATCTGAACAAGGGTTTGATACCTATCTGTGGAATTTCGTCGGCGGCACTCCCTTACAAAACACCTGGACCAACCTGTCCGAAGTTCCCGCGCAAACGCCCTTGTCGCAGGAAATTTCCAAGGATTTGAAAAAACGTGGATTCAAGTTCTGCGGCCCGACAATTGTCTACGCATTCATGCAGGCCTGTGGATTGATTAACGACCATTTAATCACCTGCCCACGGCATGAACCAGTCAAATCACTGGCGCACTGACAAGTTTAGACACACAAGCGCCACATTCCCGACACAATAGCTGGTCTTGTGGCACCCCCCATCTCCGCCGCAACATCTAGGCATTTTTCGCCGTTTTTATCTATAAATTCCATTAAATTGAAGGCTTTATTCAAAACACCTGATGTGCTACTCTAACTGTAAATACGAAAAGTCAGCCGGAAAATCGGCGGCATGAGGCAGTAAAAAAGAGTAGTTCCATGACAACGCGGAACAGGCAGTCTATTCGGCTGGGCCTATTGATATTGGCAACGGTCTGGATGTCCATCATCCTGCCGCTTAGCGCGGCAGCCGCGCCCTATGCGGCAATAGTCATGGATGCGCGAAGCGGCAAGATCTTGCATGCGAACAACGCGGATGCGCGGCTGCACCCTGCCTCTTTGACGAAAATGATGACTCTCTATGTCGTGTTCGAAGCCATCGAGAACGGTGAAATCGGGCTGGATGACAACGTGGTCATTTCCCGGAACGCGGCAAACGAGCCCCCTAGCAAACTGGGCCTCAAATCCGGCCAACAGATCAAATTGCGGTATCTCATCCGCGCGGCAGCTGTGAAGTCGGCCAATGACGCCGCCACGGCATTGGGCGAAGCCGTCAGCGGCTCTGAGGCCGCATTTGCGCGTCGCATGACCCGTACGGCCAAGGCATTGGGCATGACGCGAACCACGTTCAAGAACGCGCACGGTTTGACCGAGGAAGGCCACCTATCCACCGCGCGTGACATGACCGTCATGGGGCGGCACCTGTTTTATGACTATCCAGAGTATTACAACCTGTTCGCACGGCTTACCGCCGATGCCGGGATCAAAACAGTGAGCCATACAAACCGGGCCCTGCTGAACAGTTACAAGGGCGCGGACGGGATCAAGACAGGATACACTCGCGCTGCTGGTTTCAATCTGGTCGCCAGTGCGGAACGCAACGGTGAGCGGATCATTGCCACGGTTTTTGGAGGCCGTTCGACCGCAACACGCAACGCCAAGGTTGCTGAACTGTTGGACCTGGGGTTCAAGCGGGCCCCGACGCGCGTTGCGCTGAACCGCCCCGCGAAACCGGCCTATCAAGGGCCCGGCGATACAGGAGGCGCGCCCAGCGGCACCGCGGCCAAGACTGTGCGGTTGGCCGCCGCCGCCGCCGTCAAGAAAAGCCTGCGCCCCAAGCAACGCCCGATGGCAGAAACTCCACCAGTCCCCCTTGCCAAAGAGGGTGACATTCAAAAGGCCCTACTGGCCGCTCAAAACGCCGATATTGACGTCACACCACAACCGCCCGCGCAAACAGCAGGCGGTGTTCAGGTGGCGGACGCTACAGCCGCCACCGTCAAACCCGTGCGCCGCCCCAAAGATCTGACACTGGCCAGCCTGAACAGTGCTGGCGACGATCCGGTACAAGAGGTCGTCACGCGGGTCTCGACCTCGGGTGGGCGCAACTGGGGCATTAATGTCGGGCGCTATCCCAGTGAATACAAAGCCAGCAAGGTTTTGCTGAAAACTGCGTTGAGCGAGATGAGCACGTTGGACGGTGCCCTGCGCAAAGTTGCGCGGCGCTCGAACGGGTTTGATGCTAATTTCATGGGGTTGTCACGCGAGACCGCCGATTTGGCCTGTCGCCGCCTTCAATCCAAGAAAGTCACCTGTTTCATGATTGAGCCCAGCTAAATACCCACCCGCACCTCACAGCACCCCAAAAGATTACACGGGCGACTGAAAGGCACTCAAGATAGTAGCCAAATTCACGACAGTTATTCAGATACAGCCAAATTAGACAAAATTGGAAACATAATTTCGGCACATTTTTACGATTAAATTTTCAGTAGACCAACCTATAGGTGATTATTATGCCTGCTCCTTATCTTTCTGAATTAAAGTTCCTTGGCTACTCGACGCAGGATTTTATAGAAGTTGCTGTCGACGCCGGATCCAGCGTCGCGAACATTCAAGTCGTCGTCTATGGTGCGACCGGGTTAGTACGCAGCACCAATTCGTTGGGATCCGTTGGCGGAACGGTTGCAGGAAAAGATGTCTATGTTCTGAGAACGTGGAATTCCCCTACGTTCGACGGCTTGGCCAAAGATGGCGGCGTGGCGTTGGTGGTCGACGGCGTTGTCACACAGTTTGTCTCATTTGACAGTCAACTCACCCCGACGGTTGGCCCCGCAAGTGGGATGACCAGCACGAAATTGGGCTCGACTGGCGCGGGTGCGTCCCGCGAGACCTCGGATAACGGTGCAACTTATCAAATTCAATACACTCCAACGCCCAATACCGTGCCGTGTTTCGTCTGTGGCACGCGCATCCTGACGTCACAGGGGTATCGCCCGATAGAGGACTTGGACGTTGGCGAATTGGTCTGGACCGAAGATGACGGATTGCAACCGATCCTCTGGGCAGGCAGCAAAACACAGGGGGCGTCGCATTCAGACGATCTGGCCACCGCCCCTGTGCGCATACCGGCCCATTCAATGGGGCCCCATGCCCCGATGCGCGATGTGTGGGTGTCGCCCAATCATCGAATCGCCTTGAGCCACGCCACAGCCGCACTCTACTTCCAGAGTTACGAAGTGTTCACCGATGCGAAATCCCTTTTGGGCTATCGCGGTATCGAACAAGCGCAGGCAGGCCAACCCGTCGTCTATCATCACATTGCTTTGGCACGTCATCAGATATAGCGCGCCGAAGGTTTGGCCAGTGAAAGCTTCCTCCCCGCGAAAATGGGCGTGGAAGCACTCAACATCAGGGATCGCGCTGCGCTTTTGGCTGCCCTGCCCGGCCCTGAATATGGGCCAACCGCCCGCGTAACCCTAAAAACCTGTGAGACGCGGGTATTGATGGCCGCCGCCGGAGAAGATTCCTTGGATCTATCCGCACAGGACACAGCTCGTCAGGCCGCCTAAAGCGTACCCTGTTGCAAGGCCTGCCAACTGCGCTCCACTAGGGTTTGGGATGATCATCCCATTCACCTGACAGGATACGGTTCTTGTCGCCTTCGGGATCGTCATACTGGTTGCTGCGCAACGTATAGACGAACCCAATCAGGCCCGCGCCGCCCAACAACAGTGAAATCGGGATAAGATACACCAGTATGTTCATCCTCGCCCCCGAATCCTAAGTGCGTTCAAAGACACAATAATCGAGCTGCTGGACATGGCCAATGCCGCAATCAGCGGCGTCGCCAATCCGGCGACGGCCAAGGGCACGGCGATCAGGTTGTAAAAGGTCGCGATGCGAAAATTCTCGCGGATGCGCCGGGTGGCCTGACGGGCGATGGTGCACGCCTCGGCTATCGGCGTCAGATCCGCGCCCAATAACACGATATCAGACGCTGCACGCGCCGCGTCCAAGGCCGACGCGGGCGAGATCGACACATGCGCCGCACTCAGCGCGCCAGTATCATTCAGTCCGTCCCCCACCATCAAGACAGGGTGGCCCTTGGCGGTCATCTCTTGAATGTGCGCAGCCTTTTGCGCAGGCAGTGCTTCGGCCATCCAGTGCGGGATGTTTAGCCGCTTGGCCATCGCCTCCACCGCCGGCGTGCTATCACCTGACAGCAACCACACATCCTTGCCCGCCGCCATCAGCGCGGCCACAGAGTCAGCCGCGCCTGTACGCAAGCTGTCGGTAAAGGTCAGCGCCAGTGGGACATCGTCCCCGATTTGCAGATATGTGGCGGCGGTTGCCACGGGGGTAGCGCCTGACCAACTGGCCCGTCCCAGACGTACGCGTGCACCTTGCCACATACCTTGTGTGCCATAGCCCGGCACTTCGCGAATATCCGTGATCAAAGCAGGCTGAACGCCCGCCTCCCGTCCCGCCTGTGCAATCGCTATACTCAGCGGATGCGCACTGCCCTCGGCCAATGCCAACGCGACAGCCAGCACTATAGGGTCCAGCGCATCTGGTGCATCCAGTGTGGGCGTGCCAGTCGTCAGCGTCCCGGTCTTGTCGAAAACAACTGTGTCGACCTCAGCCAAGCGTTCCAGAGCAGTGGCATGTTTGATCAACATACCACGTTTGAACAGCCGCCCCGACGCCGCTGTCGTCACGGCAGGCACGGCCAATCCCAACGCGCAGGGACAGGTAATGATCAGAACGGCAGCGGCAATATTCAGCGCAGTCCGTACATCACCCGTACCGATCAACCACCCGGCAAAGGCCAGCGCAGACAGGATATGAACACCCGGCGCATACAGTTTCGCAGCCCTATCAGCCAGCGAAGTATAGTTCGCGCGACCCGACTCGGCCACCGCAACCAGATCGGCCATGCGATGCAGTGACGTATCGCTTCCCACGGCTGTGGCGCGCAAGGTCAATGGCCCCGTCAGGTTCATCTCACCCGCAGACACCTGCATGCCGGCCCCTGCAAACACGGGCCGCGTTTCACCCGTCAGAAGGGATCGATCCAGCTCAGATGCGCCACGCGTGATGACACCATCCACCGGCATCCGCCCACCGGGGCGCACCGCGATCAAATCACCAACGCGCAAGGCCACAACGGGCACTTCTACCTCGGCACCGTTCTCCAGCCGCCACGCGCGCGGCACCTCCAGCGCGGTCAGTTCTTCTGCGGCCGAGCGCGCGATGGCACGCGTTCGGTGATCCAAATAGCGTCCTGCCAACAAAAAGAACGTCAGTGTCAGGGCCGCATCGAAATAAGCATGGTGACCACTCAGCATGGTTTCCCAAAGCGAGGTGAAGATCGCCAGCGCAATCGCCAAAGTGATCGGCACATCCATGCTCAACCGCCCGGCCCGCAGCGCCCCCCATGCGCTGCGATAAAACGGCTGACCCGCAAAAGCGATGGTCGGCAGGGTAATTGCCGCCGAAATCCAATGGAACATGTCCCGCGTTGCATCTGCCGCCCCTGACCAGACCGCAACAGACAAAAGCATCACGTTCATGGACGCGAACCCTGCCACAGCAAGGCGCATCAACAGATCACGCCCGGCCTTATCCGTCGCCGTGGCAGTCAACACCGCCGCGTCCAGTTCATGCGCCTCATAGCCCAGCGCGTTGACGCAGGCGACCATATCAGACGCGCTTAACGCGGGGTCGGCTGTGATCAACGCGCGCTTCAACGTTAGGTTTACGCGCGCACTTTTGACACCGGGATAGGCGCGCAGGCCGCTTTCGATCTTGCTGATGCAGGCGGCGCAATGGATCGTCGGCAAGGATAGCATGATCTGGCCGGGCTGCGCGGCCACGTGCGCCTCGGCGGTGGCAAGCGCTGCGGGCGCCGCGTCACAGGCGGGACAGGCTGACGGCGATGGGCGCAGCGCGGCGGTCATTTCTTGATCAATACCACACGCTGATAGAAATCGGTGCCCTCCATTGCCTGCGCCTCCATCCGGATATTCCAATTGCCTGCACCAAGATCAACAGGCGCAGTGTAAGCAGTGCCATTGTAAACGAAATCCGGTGTCATGTCGTCTTTCACATGCGTGGCACGTCCCAGCACCGCGTCCAGCCGGGCCACCTGAACCGGCGCGCCGGTTTGATCGGTTATCGCCAGAGTTAGCAATCCGTCATGATGCGTTGCCGCAACGGTCCAGCCCAACGTTTCCTGCGCATCACGCCGCTTGTCGAACTCCTGACTCGCGACATATGAGTTCTTGACCTCCAGTCCCGGAAACGTTCGCACAGCATTATACGCGAGCGCCAGATTGACGCCGATAATAACCCCGAACGCAGCAACAAACCCGGCCAACACATGCCACCCATTCAATCGCCATCCGCTGTCTTCGACATCCGCCATCAGTAGCCCCTTCCGTGGAAATTGGTACCCTTGGACGCGCGGTCACCATTCAATGTATCCTCGACCCAAATCCGCAGGTCCGTCATCTGACTGGATGCAGGGGATGTCCCGCCCGGAGCTTCGATGTAAACCCGCTGATTGTACGTACTGTTTGCGGGCACTGTGATTGTCGTATCTGATGCCCCTTCCAACGTCAGTGTTAGCGCCGGATCCCCTGTAACGGTCAGCGTAAAGGGGCGATCATCGCCGTGCTTGTTCAACAATCGCACCTCATAGGTGTTGCGGATCGTTCCATCGGCCATGGTCACAAACGTTGGATTGCGCACCGGGGCCACCGTCATCTCGATATCGCCACGGACAAACAACGCAAAGACCAAACCAACTCCGACCAGCGACCACAGTGCGGTGTAAAGAATAGTGCGTGGACGCAGGATATGTTTGAGGATCGGCTTGGGTTGATTGCCGGAGCGTTCGTTTTGCTCGTCCGTGAGGGCCATGTAATCGATCAACCCGCGTGGCTTGCCGATCTTGTCCATGATATCGTCGCAGGCGTCGATACATAGCGCGCAGGTGATGCACTCCATCTGCTGGCCGTCCCGAATATCAATGCCCATCGGGCAAACGTTGACGCAAGCCATACAATCAATGCAATCGCCCGGCCCGTCCTTCGCTGCGGCAGAGGGATCGTTCAGAGGCACGCCGGGATAAGGTGTGGGCGCATAGGTCGCGGCCCCCGGGCCAGCGGCACTGGAAGCGGCAACGGCAGCTTCGGCCTCATGTGCCTTAACGCGACGCGCGTTGGTTTTACCACGCGGTTCGCCCCGCCATTCGCGATAGGCAACTGTCAGCGTGTCCTCGTCCAACATGGCCGCCTGAATGCGCGGCCAAGGGCAGGCATAGATGCAAATTTGCTCGCGTGCGAACCCGCCAAAAAGGAATGTCGTCGCAGTCAGAACAGCCACGGTGGTGTAGGCGATCGGATGGGCGTTCAGCGTGAACAAATCAACAAACAGCCGTGGGGCATCCGTAAAGTAAAATACCCACGCGCCCCCTGTAAGCGCCGCGATCACCAGCCAAGTGATCCATTTCGTCACACGCAGCCGCGCCTTGCGAAAATCCCACTTTTTCTGGCGATGCAAGCGCAGACGCGCGTTTCGATCACCTTCGATCCAGCGTTCGACCAGAATGAACAAATCCGTCCAAACGGTTTGCGGGCAGGCATACCCACACCAGACTCGCCCCAATGCCGACGTAAACAGAAACAGCCCCAAGCCCGCCATCACCAGCAACCCGGCAACGAAATAGAACTCATGTGGCCAGATTTCGACCCAGAAGAAATAGAAGCGGCGATTGGCCAGATCGACCAAAACCGCCTGATCGGGCAGGTTCGGGCCACGGTCCCAACGGATCCAAGGGGTCACATAATAAATTCCCAAAGTGATCGTCAGAATTGCCCATTTGAGCGTGCGAAACTTACCGTACACCTTTTTGGGAAAGATCGGTTCGCGCGCTGCATACAGGCTGGGCGGTGTTTGCGGCTGGCTATTGGCCAAGGGAATCACTCCGGTGATGAGGTCCAGATTTGATCTGTTGTGTCAGGTCGCAATGGGGCGTGCCTTGACCTGCATCAAATCACGAATCTGAAAGTGATCTTTCAGCGTCATTGGCCTTTGGGGCCAGTTCGGCTGTCACCAGAACAGTCAATCAAGATCGCCCCTGAAACGCAAAATGCCCTATTGCCGCAGAGGCGCGTTCTTCAGGCTGCGCAGCCAACGGATCAGCATCTTGGTTTGCGGGCGTTGCACACCGGGGCGCGTGACGATGTAGTACCCCGTGTCTCCCTTGTCCTCGAACAGGATACGCAAACGACCGGCAGCGACATCGTCTGTGATGGAGATTCCCGACAAAACGCCGATCCCCTGCCCCGCACGCATCCCGTCAACCATCAGGTTACCCGGCAATGTAGTCATGGATTTGCAGCGCTTGGTCGTCACGCCATTGGCCCGCAGCCAGTCATCCGCCTGACTGACCTCCAGTTCATCCATCCAAGGATAGTCCAGCATTTCTTCGGGATGCGTAAACACCCGATCCCCTACCAGACTGGGTGCGGCAGCAACGACTATGTTTGTGGGTACCAATAGCTCTGCATCCAACCCGTCCCACTGCCCCGCTCCGAAACGCAGCGCAACATCCACGCCCCCCGGTGCCGGATCAGCGCGTTGCGCCGATGGGTGAACCATTAAATCAACATCCGGATGGCGCTGCTGGAACTGCCCCAATCGCGGCATCAACCAAAAGGCGGCAAATTGAGGTGTAGTGGAAATTTGTAAAGGGCGGGTCGCATCTGCCCCCGTCAACGCTCCGACACGCGCCGCAATCGCCCCGAACCCTTCGTCCAGCGCCTCGGCCAATTGCGCCCCCTCATCCGTTAGAGCCAGCCCACGCCCCTCACGCCGGGTCAGAGCCATGCCCATATGCGCCTCTAATGCCTTGATCTGCTGACTGATCGCCGCATGGCTGACATTCAACGCCGCACCTGCGGCCTGCGCCGAGCCGGTTTGCGACAATGCCGCAAACGCCCGAAGCGCGGTCAACGGGGGAAGGTCCAGCCAGTTCATACGTTAGAATTCCTTACATATAAGAAAACTTGCTGAGTCGTATTCTGATCGAAATATCGCAATATTCAATGCATAAACAGCACCCCAAGAGGATGGATCAATGATTGGAATATTCGCAAAAACTTTCATGACTGCGTCACGCTCGCAAACTTACAACCACTGGAGCCCGCACACCCGGTTCGATACGCGCCGCGAGGCTGAACTGGAGGCGCACCAGACTGCACGCCGCCGAGACTGAGGCCAGAACGGGAGCAGAAATTGCATCCAGTATTGGTAACTTACAAAACGTATCTGCCCCGTCACGTAATGTGACGGGGCAGTGTTTTCGGTGCCGGCCTTCTGAAAACGCGCGAACAGAGCAGAGGGTCCGGCACCTGACCCGACCAGGCGCAAGCAACCGGGCGGGTGTTTCGTGCAAAAGGGGTTATTCGCCCCCGCCCAATTGATGAACATAGGCCGAAACAGCGCGAACTTGAGCCTCGCTCAGGCGGTCCGACCATGCGGGCATCACACCATAACGGCTATATGTGACCGTATTTGTCAGGGTGTCGTAATCCCCGCCGTACAGCCAGATCGCGTCCTTTAGGTTCGGCGCGCCTTGGTCCCGATCTCCGGTCGCATCCTCCATGTGACAGGCCGCGCAATTGTCTAGAAAAACCCCTTTACCCGCGGCAACCAATGTGGCGTCTTTTGGCGTGCCCGACAGGGACATCACATAGTTGACCACCTGCTTGATTTCCTGCCGCTCCAGAATTTCACCAAAGGCCGGCATTTCCGAATACCGCGCATCCGCGTCTTCCTCGTTGCGGATACCGTGCGAGATAGTTGTATGAATCTCTTCAATACTGCCGCCCCATAACCAGTCATTGTCCAGCAAGTTCGGATATCCCTTGGCCCCTGCCGCGCCTGACCCGTGGCACTGTGCGCACCATGTTTTGAACACGGCCGACCCTGCGGATGCCGCATAGCCCGCCAGTTCCGGATCGGTCGGAATCGACGTCAGCTCGGCTGCTGCCAGTTTGGCGTTGATCCCGTCGTTGGCGGCATTCACGCGGGCAATATCTTCGGCCACGTTTCCCCGCGTCGACCAGCCCAGCAAACCGGGCGTGGCCGCCTTGATGCCCGGCCAAGCCGGATAGGCAATCGAATAGCCCACAGCCCATACAATCGTGGCATAGAAGGTCCACAGCCACCATCGCGGCATCGGGTTGTCAAATTCTTCGATTCCGTCCCATTCATGGCCTGTTGTGTTTGGATCTTCGTCCAGTTTTTTAGGTATCTTTGCCATTTCTCTCACGCCTCCTTCTCGTCATGCGCGTGATTGGACGCGGGCTTGTTTTCGTTCCGAAAGGGAATGCTCGCCGGATTTTCATACGCCTTGGTCCCACCGGGGCGAAACACCCACAGGATCACGCCAACAAAAAAGGCGAACAAAACCAGCAACATCCAGCTATCCGCGAACTGCCGCAAAATTGAATAGGTTTCCATGTGTCAAACCCCTCTCTAGCGGCTGGCGACGGGCGTGAAGGTTGAGAAATCAACCAACGTACCTAGCATTTGCAAATAGGCGACCAAAGCGTCCATTTCCGACACGCCCGGTGCGCGGTCAAAGTTGCGCACCTGCGCACCCGGATAGCGTTCCACCATGGCGTCATAATCACCATAAGGGTCGATCTGGACCATAAAGTCAGCGGCCGCATTCTCGATCATCTCGTCGGTGTAAGGCACGCCCACCATACGGTGCGTTTTCAACAGATCCTGTACATGCTCGCCGTCGATCATGCGATCTTCGAGAAAGCCGTACTTGGGCATAATCGATTCCGGCACCACCGACTGCGGGTTGCGCAAATGGTCGACATGCCAGTCATCCGAATAGCGCCCGCCAACCCGCGCCAGATCCGGCCCGGTGCGCTTTGAGCCCCATTGAAACGGGTGATCATACTGCGATTCTGCCGCAAGGCTGTAGTGACCATAGCGTTCAACTTCGTCCCGCATGGGGCGGATCATCTGGCTATGGCAGGTATAGCACCCTTCGCGCACATAGATGTCGCGGCCCGTCAACTCCAACGGAGAGTAAGGACGCATGCCCTCGACTTCCTCGATGGTGTTTTCCAGCCAGAACAATGGCGCGATCTGAACGATGCCCCCGATCGTCACCACAAGAAAGGCAAAGATGGCCAAAAGCGTTACGTTACGTTCGAGGATCTGGTGTTTTTGAAGGATTCCCATCGGTCAATCCCCTCTCATTCAGCCGGAACAGCAGAGTTATCGGCTGTCACAGCCGGGCTCCGTCTGACCGTCATGTATAGGTTGTAGCACATGATCATGCCGCCGCTGAGGAACAGCACCCCACCCAAAGCCCGCACAACATACATTGGGAACTTTGCGCCGACTGTGTCAGCAAAGCTGTTCACGAGGAAGCCGTTGGCATCCACTTCGCGCCACATCAGGCCCTCCATGATACCGGTCACCCACATGGACGCCGCATAAAGGATGATGCCAATAGTCGCGAGCCAGAAGTGCCAACTGACCAGACGCAAGGAATACAGGCTCTCACGGGCCCACAATTTCGGCACAAGAAAGTACAGCGCGCCAAAGGTGATCATCCCGTTCCAGCCCAACGCGCCGGAATGCACGTGACCAATCGTCCAATCCGTATAGTGCGACAGCGAGTTGACCGCGCGGATCGACATCATCGGACCTTCAAATGTGGACATGCCATAAAAGCCGAGGCTGATCACCATCATCCGGATGATCGGATCGGTGCGCAGCTTGTCCCAGGCGCCAGACAGCGTCATCAAACCGTTGATCATGCCACCCCAGCTGGGCATCCACAGCACGATCGAGAACACCATACCCAAAGTGCCGGCCCAGTCTGGCAGCGCCGTGTAATGCAAATGGTGCGGACCCGCCCAGATATAGAGAAAGATCAGCGCCCAAAAGTGGATGATCGACAGTTTATAGCTGAAAACAGGGCGTTCGGCCTGTTTGGGCACAAAATAATACATCATCCCAAGGAAGCCCGCCGTCAGGAAGAATCCAACTGCGTTATGGCCGTACCACCACTGCGTCATCGCGTCTTGCACACCCGAGAACACCTGAACAGATTTCGATCCGAAAATGCTGACCGGGATCGACAGGTTGTTGACCACATGCAGCATCGCAACGGTGATGATGAAGGACAGGAAAAACCAGTTTGCGACGTAGATATGCGGCTCTTTGCGCTTGACCAATGTTCCGACAAACACCGCCAGATAGGCCAGCCAGACGACCGTCAACCATAGGTCGGTATACCATTCAGGTTCGGCATATTCCTTGGATTGCGTCGCACCCAAAAGATACCCGGTCGCGGCCAAGACGATGAACAGCTGATAGCCCCAGAAAACGAACCATGCCAGATTTCCCCCCCACAGCCGCGCGGCGCTGGTGCGCTGTACGACGTAAAACGACGTGCAGATCAGCGCGTTACCGCCAAAGGCAAAAATCACGGCCGATGTGTGCAACGGGCGCAGGCGGCCAAAGTTGGCATATCCTTCGGCCCATTCAAAGTTCAGCCCCGGAAAGGCCAGCTGAAAGGCAATGAACGTGCCAACCAAAAAGCCCACGACCCCCCAGAATGCGGTCGCAACCACGCCAAAGCGGATCACCCCATCCATGTATTGCCCCGAAAGGTCCGTTGTCGATACAGGTTCATCCGTATTGCGCAGCACCCACAGGAAAGTTCCCGCAGCCACCGCAGCAACCGTCAAAGCGTTGGCCAGATAGGCCAGATCGCGCGCGTAGTTGGCTGCAATCAGCGCAAAAAACGCAATCAACCCAAGCACTACCAGCTTGATGTAGTTCGTCATGTTTCCGTTCCCTCGTCATCTTGGCGCACGAATCGAATGCTCGCGCTGGCGCGTATAGACGTGCTGGGTATCGCAACTCGCGCAGCACTCAGCCTTGATCTGCATCAACAATTGGCCGCTGATTTCTTGATCGGCATCAAGGCCGCTCTCGATTCCGCTTTGTATATTGCATCAAGCCCGGCTCATTCCGGGATTTCCCAACTCTCACTGGAGGGCACAATGACGTACAAATCTCTGATCACCGTTCTGACCGACGAAAAATTGGTCGCCCCGACGTTAAATGCGGCTATTGTCATGGCGCGCGCGCATGACGCCCATCTGGATGTGCTGTGTCTTGGCGTTGATCGCAGCCAAACAAGCTATTACTTCTCCGGCGCAACCGCCCTTGTGCTTGAGCAATCTTTGGATCGGGCCAAACAAGAGGCCACCTCGATTGAGGCCGCCGCGCGCAAGATACTGCGAAACGCGGATGCGCAATGGTCCTGCGACGCCCAGATCGGGCAGATGATCGACCTGACACGCAGCATCGGCGCGCGGGCGAGGTTCTCGGATTTGGCGGTGTTGGCCCAACCCTATGGCGCAGACCGTGGAAGCGAACTTGAGGTCACGACCGAGGGCTGCCTGTTCAATGCTCAGGTTCCTGTGTTGACGTTGCCGGATGGTGCCGACATGTCCACCCCGGCCAACAAGATCATGATCGGTTGGAACGAAAGCGCCGAAGCCATGAGCGCCGTACGCGCCGCCCTGCCGCTGTTACGGGCTGCGCAAAAGGTGCATGTGGTCGTGATCGATCCGCCAACCCATGGCCCCAATCGGTCCGATCCCGGTGGGCTCATCTCGCAGTTTTTGGCGCGCCATGGAGTGCGTGTCGAAATCGACGTGCTGGCGCGGACCTTGCCGCGCGTCTCGGATGTATTGTCACGTCATGCGGTCGACATCCAAGCCGATATGATGGTCACGGGCGCCTATGGCCATTCGCGGTTCCGCGAGGCCGTGTTCGGTGGTGCCACCCGTGATCTGCTAGAGCATGCGGCCCTTCCCGTCTTCATGGCACATTAAGGCACGTCACGACATTCATGCACGCGAACGAAACATCCGCCCTGTGCCCCTGCCCGACGCCCGGTGGGGGCACAAATACTCACTGCAACGAAACCTGCGCCCTTCCGGGTCGGTATACCCAACCTCCGGCCTTCTGCCCTCAGGTCAGTAAACCACCGTCGCAATCATCACCGGCCTCGATCAGTAAACGGTCAAAGTCGGGCACAATTACGTGGCGCTTGCCTTCTAGAACGATCACACCATCCCGCTTCAGCGCGGAAATCTGACGGCTGACCGTCTCAAGCGTTAGCCCCAGATAATCCGCCATTGCCTCGCGCGTCAGGGGCAGATCAAAAACCCGTTCCCTTGTATTTTCCTGCCCGTTCATCGACGCATTGCGCCGTCCAATAATCGACAACAGCGATGCGATCTTTTCGCGCGCCGTCTTGCGGCCCAGAACCAACATCCATTCACGAGCGGCATCCAGCTCGTCCAAGGTCATTTCCAGCAGCCGCTGGGCAATGCTGGGCGTGGCCGCCATCATGTCCTCGAACGGTTTTTTGCGGAAACAACACATCACCAGATCGCTGGTCGCCACCACATCATAAGCCGCTGACGCGCGCCCGGGGCGCCCCACGAAATCGCTGGGCAGCAACAAGCCCACCATCTGTGTGCGTCCATCTTCCATGGTTTGGGTCAACGTCGCGATGCCCGTCACGACCGAACCGACAAAGTCCGTCCGATCCCCGGCCCAGATCACCGTCTGACCAGCCTGAAAACTGCGATAATATTTGATCTGGTCCAGACGCTCCAACTCATCCGCTTCGCACCGTGAACACACGGCGCGGTGGCGTATCGGGCATTCCCCGCAATCATGAGGAATTTCTGCAGCGGAATTTCTCAACATTCGTGGTGCGCTTTCCCATTGATCTGAATCAAAGTTTGACGTTCAGACTACCCCTAAGACTAGGCCTATGATGAGCAAAGCACAACTAGACATGCATGGCTTGTTCGAGGCCAAAGTGCCGCGATATACCAGCTATCCCACTGCCCTGCACTTTGCTGGAGGCGTGAATTCTTCAACGTTCACAGGCTGGATCGAATCCATCGCGCCGGGTGACAAGGTTTCACTCTATGTGCATGTGCCGTTCTGCCGCAGGCTGTGCTGGTTCTGCGCGTGCCGCACCCAAGGCACACAAAGCGACGCGCCCGTCGCGACCTATCTAAAGACCCTCAAGGCCGAATTGGCCATGCTGGCACGCCACCTTCCCCAAGATGTGCAGCTGTCTCGCCTGCATTGGGGAGGAGGCACACCGACCCTCCTCAGCCCCTCAATGATTACTGAACTGGCCGGGGCGATCCGCGACATCGCCCCCTTTGCCGAAGACACCGAGTTCTCGGTCGAAATCGATCCCAATGAGATCGACAACGCGCGCCTGGATGCCTTGGTTGCAGCAGGTATGACACGGGCCTCCATCGGCGTTCAGGATTTTGACGACGAGATCCAAAAATGTATTGGCCGCATTCAAAGCTTTGATGTGACCCGTGATGCCATCACCGAAATCCGCACCCGCGGCATTGCCAGCCTGAACGCCGATATCCTGTTCGGCCTGCCCCATCAAACCAAAGAACGGATCACCACAAGCGTGCAAAAGTTGCTGTCGCTTAATCCCGATCGTGTTGCGCTTTATGGCTATGCGCATGTGCCGTGGATGGCCAAACGCCAACAGCTGATCCCGACGGATGCGCTTCCTACCCCTCAGCAACGGTTGGACCTGTTTGAGACGGCACAACGTCTGTTCCTGTGGGACGGTTATGACGACATCGGGATTGATCATTTTGCACGCCCCGATGACGGGCTGGCACGCGCCCGGAAAAACGGCACGCTGCGCCGGAACTTTCAGGGTTATACTGACGACACTGCCGAGGTTTTGATCGGTGTCGGGGCCTCATCCATATCGCGTTTCCCCCAAGGTTATGCCCAAAACGCCCCCGCCACCGGCGCACATACCAGCCACATTCGCGAGGGGCGGTTTTCCACCTCGCGCGGCCATGTATTTAGCCCCGAAGACCGGATGCGCGGCCGCATGATCGAGGCCTTGATGTGCAACTTTGAAATCAAAACGCAGAACATAGCGCAAGCTTTTGACGTCTCTCACGACACCGTCAATGCCATTTTACAAGGCATGGCCGCGCAGTTTTCAGGCCTGCTTACTATCTCGCCCTTGGGGTTGCACATCCCGCCAGACGTCCGCCCTCTGACGCGCATGATCGCGCGTCATCTGGACACCTATGAAGTCAGTAAACAGGGTCACAGCTCGGCAATTTAACGTGTCACCCCGACAGGCGACTTATCCTGCCGGATCCAATGCCGCACGTAGCAAGGTTTGCCCATATTCGGTCTGGGGCCGTTCAAACAGATCCTCGGCCAAGCCAGCCTCGATCACGTCGCCCTGTTTCATCACCATGATCTTGTGGCTCATGGCGCGCACCACGTTCAAATCGTGGCTGATAAACAGATAGGCCAGCCCATATTTCACCTGTAAGCGTCGCAGAAGCTCTACGATCTGCACCTGCACTGTCATATCCAGCGCACTGGTCGGCTCATCCAGAACCACCAGCTTGGGGCGCAAGATCATAGCGCGTGCAATCGCGATGCGCTGGCGTTGGCCGCCGGAAAATTCGTGCGGATAGCGGTCCATCGCATCGACGGGCAATTCGACCTCGGCCAACACTTCCGCCACCAGATCGCGCACCGACTTCCCTTCAGGGATACCGTGCACCCCCAATCCCTCTGCAACAATCTGGGCGCAGGTCATGCGCGGGCTCAGGCTTCCGAAAGGATCCTGAAACACAATCTGCATATCGGCACGGTGACGGCGCAAGGCGCGTGTGGACCAGCTGCGCACGTCTTCGCCGTTAAACCGGATCGCGCCCTCGGACGGGATCAACCGCATGATTGCCAGCGCCAGCGTGGTTTTGCCCGATCCCGACTCACCGACAATGCCCAGCGTTTCACCCGCGCGCACGCTGATAGAGGCGTCATTGACCGCCTTCACATGTCCAACCGTCTTTTTCAAGAAGCCCTGCTGGATCGGAAACCACACCCGAAGACTATCTGTCTCCACCACGACCGGCGCCTTATCGGGCACGGGCGCAGGACGGCCACTGGCGGCAGCATTCAACAGCTTGCGAGTATATGCATGCTGTGGCGCGGCAAATACGTCCGCCGTCGGCCCGGCCTCGACGATCATGCCATCCTTCATCACGCAGACCTTATCCGCGATCCGCCGAACGATCCCCAGATCATGGGTAATGAACAACAAACCCATGTTTTCTTCGCGCTTCAACTCAGCCAACAGTTCCAAAATCTGCGCCTGAATGGTCACATCCAGCGCGGTTGTCGGCTCGTCCGCGATCAGGATGTCAGGCTTGTTTGCCAATGCCATGGCGATCATCACCCGCTGGCGTTGTCCACCGCTCAACTGATGTGGATAGGCCCCCAGCCGCGATTGCGGGTCTCGGATACCGACCCGCGTCAGAAGTTCCAGAATTCGATCGCGTGCGGGGTCCCCGCTCAGCCCCTGATGCAGCGCCAGACTTTCCGCCAATTGTTTTTCCAGCGTATGAAGCGGGTTCAGCGAGGTCATCGGCTCCTGAAAGATAAAGCTGATATCGTTGCCACGTACCTGTCGCAACCGCCGCTCATCCGCGCCGATCATTTCTTGACCATCATAAAGCACGCTGCCGGTGACATCCGCCGAACTGCCCAAAAGGCACACGGTACTTAACGCCGTGATCGACTTGCCCGACCCGCTCTCGCCGACCAAGGCAACGGTCTCTCCCCGATCCACGGTAAAACTGACCCCGTGCACACAAGCCAGCCGTTTACCGTCCTGGCGGAAACTGATCGCCAGATCCTTCACTTCAAGCAGGCTCATTCAAACGTCTTTCTGGGGTCAAACGCATCGCGGACCCCCTCAAAGATAAATACCAACAGCGACAACATGATCGCAAAGGCGAAAAACGCGGTAAAGGCCAGCCACGGTGCTTGCAGGTTTTGCTTGGCCTGCAAGGTCAGCTCTCCCAGCGACGGCGAAGACGACGGCAGGCCGAAACCCAGAAAGTCCAACCCTGCCAACAGGCTGATCGTGCCTGTAATTACAAACGGCAGCATGGTCAGTGTGGCCACCATCGCATTGGGCAGCATATGCCGGAACATGATCCGCCCGTTGCTAACGCCCAGGGCCTTGGCCGCACGCACATACTCCAGATTCCGCGCCCGCAGGAATTCTGCCCGCACCACGCCGACCAGTGCCATCCAGCCAAACAACACCGTGATGAACACCAACAGCCAGAAACTGCGCGGCAAGATCGAAAACAGGATGATGATCACATAAAGCTGCGGGGTTGCTGCCCAGATTTCGATCACGCGTTGAAAAATCAGATCGGTCAATCCCCCGAAAAAACCCTGAACCGCGCCCGCGGCGATGCCCATCACGGATGCCAACGCGGTCACGATCAAAGTAAACAAAACCGACAACCGAAACCCGTAGATCACGCGTGCCAACACATCCCGTTTGGTGTCATCCGTGCCCAGCCAGTTCTGTCCGTTGGGCGGCAGCGGTGCCGCGCCGGGACGATCCACCGGTGTGTCATAGCTGTAAGGGATCACTGGCCACAAAGCCCAGCCTTGGTGAAACCCTTCAACGCCATCACCAAAAGACCCTCCCTGGATAGCGCTTAGGATTCCATCAGGATCGTCAAAACACTCTTCCAAACCACCTGACCTAATCAGACAACGCACCTCGGGGTCGCGATACACCGCCTCGGTTTCAAAATCACCGCCAAACTCCGTTTCGGGATAAAAGTTGAATATCGGCATGTAGAGCGAGCCACGATAGCTCAGCAGGATCGGCTTATCATTGGCCACGAACTCGGCCAGCAGCGTGATGGTAAACACCACAGAAAACAGGATCAGAGACCAATAAGCCCGCCGGTTTCGACAGAAATTCCGCCAACGGCGTTGATTCAGCGCAGACATTTTCATGCGCCGTCCCCTTCATCTTCTGGCCCAAAATATCCCGGGGGAAGCAATGAATTTGCCTGCAAATTCATTGCTGGGGGCTGGCCCCCATCCGCGCCTACCCGCAGGTGCACGGGCAAATCAGATGCATGCATCCCCTCAGCCCTCCCGCTTTTCAAAGTCGATGCGCGGGTCGACCAAAACATACATCAAATCGCTGAAAATATTCACCACCAACCCGATCAACCCGAACAGGAACAATGTGCCAAACATCACCGGATAATCCCGACCGACCGCGGCTTCAAATCCCAACCGGCCCAGCCCGTCCAGCGAAAATATCGTCTCAATCAACACAGATCCACCAAAGAACACGCCGATGAACACCGCCGGAAAACCGGCAATCACGATCAACATCGCGTTGCGAAACACATGCCCATACAGCACCTGTTTCTCGCTGAGGCCCTTGGCACGGGCTGTCATGACATATTGCTTCTTAATCTCATCCAAAAAGCTGTTCTTGGTCAGCAGCGTCAGTGTGGCAAAGGCTGCAATCGTACTGGCCAGCACGGGCAGCGCAATGTGCCAGGCATAGTCCAGCGCCTTGCCGATCAAGCTCAGGTCCTCAAACCCGTCCGAAGTTAGCCCGCGCAACGGAAAAACCTTCCAGTAACTGCCCCCCGCGAACAGAACCAACAACATGATCGCAAACAAAAACGCCGGGATAGCATAAGCCACAATAATGATGGCGCTGGTCCAAGTGTCAAAGGCGCTTCCGTCACGCACCGCCTTGCGAACGCCCAGCGGAATCGAAATGAGATAAGCAATCAGCGTCGACCATAGCCCCAGCGAGATCGACACCGGCATCTTTTCCAGAACCAGATCCAGAACATTGATTTTGCGGAAGTAACTTTCGCCGAAATCAAAGCGCATGTAGTTCCACATCATATTGACGAACCGCTCCAAAGGCGGTTTGTCCAAACCGAACTGGCGCTCCAACTCGGCAATCATTTCTGGCGGCAACCCGCGTGCACCTACATAGCGGTCGTTGCCGGTTTGTGCGCTCATTCCGCCGCCCGCGTCATTGCCCCCGCCCGAGAACCCCTCGAACACGTCACCCTGCCCTTGCAAGTTGGCGATTGCCTGCTCGACGGGGCCACCGGGAACAAACTGAACCAGCGCGAAATTGATGATCATAATCCCCAGCAAAGTGGGGATGATCAGCAAACAACGCCGCAGGATATAGGCCCCCATTTCAGACGCTCCTTCGCTGACGTAGACGCAAGCATAAGGCACTCACCCGCCGCCATGGGTCTGCCACTGGGCCTATTGCCTGCCGCATGCCGTCGATCACATTCACAATGCGCCCGCCGCCTTCAGTGCCGCGGCCTTGTCGGCGTCATACCACCAGAAATCCAGCGTTCCCAACTGATAGGGCGGCTGTTTCTGCGGATGGGCAAACACGTCCCAATAAGCAACCCAATAGCTGTCATTGTACCATGTGGACACCATCGGAAACTCGTATCGCAATGCGCGGTCCAATGCCATCATAGCCGCGTCTTCTTCAGCCTGTGATTTGGTCGCCAGCGAGGCATCTATGATTGCATCCACCAACGGGCTGGCAATGCCCGCAGGATTAAACACCGAATATTCGGCTGCCTCTGAACCAAACATCTGGCGCAGGCCCGTGCCCGCGCCGGTCAATGCGTAATACCCCGCATACAGCATGTCGTAATCGCGCTCGCGTCGGCGCAGGGTGAATTGCGACACATCAATCGGTTCGTACTGGGTGGTGATGCCCAGTTTGTCGATGTTTTGCATGTAATTTTCTATAATCCCGCCCAGCGTGGCCGCGCTGGGGGCGGGAATGGGAAAGTTCAGTGTCAACAATTCGCCATCAGCATTACGTCGTTTACCATCCGTGCCAACGGGCCAACCGGCCTCGTCCAGCAAGGCCATTGCGCGCCGCATGTTTCCCCGATCCGACAGGGTTCGTGCGCGCGAGCTATGCGCCATCACCGCCGGCTCGCTCAGCATCGCGTCCGGCACCAAGTCCCCCAGCGATGTCAGCAATTCCAGTTCCAGCCCCTCGGGCAGGCCCTTGGCCTCAAGCGGGGTGTCCTGCGAAAATGAATGGCGCTGCTTGAACAAGCCGTGCTGCAGGGATTCATTGGTCCACTCGAAATTGAACGCCAACGCCAGTGCCTGACGGACACGGATGTCCTTTAATTTGTCCCGGCCCAAGTTAAACACGAACCCGGCAGCATTGGGCGGAGATCCATCAGGCAGTTCCTCGCGCAGAACAAAGCCCTTTTCGACGGCGGGAAAATCATAGGCCGTTGCCCATTTTTTTGAGCTGGATTCCGCACGGAACAGGTATTCACCTGCTTTGAACGCCTCGAACATAGCCGCATCGTCCAGAAAATACTCAAACCGCACACGATCGAAATTGAATCGCCCGACATTGACCGGCAAATCCCGCCCCCAATAATCGGGATTGCGTTTGTAAACGATGTTTCGCCCCACCTCAAAGCTGTCCAGCATGTAAGGGCCAGATCCCACCGCAGGCTCCAACCGCGATTCGTTCAGCTTGGCCCCCGTGCGTTCATACCAGGCCTTGGAAAACACCGGGACCGAGCCAACCTGATCAATCATAGACCGACGCGACGGATCTTCGGCGAAGGTGAATTTGACGCGATGATCGTCAAGTGCCTCGGCAGTCAGCACACGTTTCTTGACGGCCTCGGCATAGGACGGAATGCCTTGTTCCAAAAACAGGTTATGCGAAAATACCACATCATGCGCCGTCACCGGCGTTCCATCCGAAAACCGCGCCTCGGGGCGCATATTAAAAATGACCCAGGTCTTGCCTTCGTCATATTCCAGGCTTTCGGCCAACAGCCCATAGGATTCACCATAGGCATCGGCGGGCACCCAACTTGTGTTGCTAAGTGGGTCTTCGGCCAACAGGCTTTCATACATAAGGCCCATGCCCGAACCCGGCACGCCTTTCAGCGCATAGGCATTCAACGTGTCGAACGTTCCGGAGGCCGCCAGCGACATTTCGCCGCCCTTGGGCGCATCGGGGTTCACGTAATTAAAATGAGGGAAATCCGCAGGATAGGACAAATCGCCAAAATAGCTATATCCGTGGGTCTTAATGATCTTTCCACCGGTCTCGCCATCCGCCTGAGCCGTGTCTTGCGCCAGCGCGGTCTGCGCCAAGCCCGCGGCGATAATCAAGGCCATCAATCCGGCCCAAAGCCCACCATTGCCCGGCGACGTGCTGCGCGCCAATACGCCCGCGCGGTTTACGGTCTTGTGCGCCTGTCCTGTGCAAGAATTCATCTTATCCTCCTCGAATGGCGACCATTGTTTTATGTGGTGCGTCGCGCCTTTTGTGCAAGCTATCGCACCCGGGCGCAAACCTGAACCGGCGAATTTGCACTAGTGCGAAAGGCACGCATCGCGACGGAGTGGCGCACCTGTTCCAGCCTGCGGGAAAATCAGACCCACAGCCACCTCCAAACACGAAAAAGCCGCCGTCCCGGACAGGACAGCGGCCAAATTGCACATCAGTTGTGCGTGACTCATTCGTCGATGCTATCCAGAAAGGCGATCAGATTCGCGCGATCTTCGGCTTTGCTCAAACCGGTGAAACCCATCGTCGTGCCCGGCGCATAAGAACCGGGTTTTGTCAGGAAACCATTCAGATGCTCAGGCGTCCAGACATCCACCACTTTTTCCAATGCGCCGGAGTAACCATACCCATCTGCGGTATCAACCGGGCGTCCTACAACACCATAGAGGTAAGGGCCGGTCGAGTTCTCGCCTTTTTCCAGCTTGTGACAGGCCTTGCACTTATTAAATACGCGTTCGCCCTTGCCGATATCGGCAGACGCCAGCAATTCTTCCAAAGAAGGACCAGCTTCGGCTTCGGCGCTTGCGCCTTCGTCCGATCCCGTGTCGATCATATAGCCTTGCACATGCGCGCCGCCGTGACCGTCATCCTGTCCTGCCTTGGCCGTGTAAATCGTTTCTGCCGCAAATTTTCCCAGCAGGAAAATCAGGAACGCGCCGCAAAAGCCGCCGAGGACCTTGGTGAGTGTCATTGTATCGAACATCGATCTGCTTCCATTTCAAATGCTGTCGAAAGCGTATCTATCCGCTTCCCCTAGGACTGCGCAAGGTATAGTTTGCGCGACCAAATGCCCGATGCATGTCGAAATCGGGACAAATGCAAAGGACCGCCCGACATGACGCCCGGCCAGACCCAAGACACCACCAATACTATCGCTTTTCAAGGCGAATTGGGGGCCTATTCGCATCAGGCCTGCCGTGACACCTATCCCGAGATGCAGGCAATGCCCTGCCGCACTTTTGAGGATGCGATCGAGGCCGTGCGCAACGGTGCTGCGCGACTGGCGATGCTGCCCGTCGAAAACTCGACCTTTGGACGTGTGGCTGACATTCACCATCTTCTCCCCGGTAGCGGGCTGCATATCATCGACGAGGCCTTTGTCCGGGTGCACATCAGCCTGCTGGCGCTGCCCGGCACCCCGTTGACCGATATCCGCCAGGCGATGAGCCACACAATGCTCTTGGGCCAATGCCGCGCCTTTCTAGAGAAACACGGTATCGCACGTGTGACCGGCGCCGACACCGCTGGCTCGGCCCGGCAAGTGGCCGAAGACGGTGAGCGAACCACAGCCGCACTGGCCAGTCCGCTGGCGGGCGAAATTTATGGGCTACAGCCGTTGGCCAACGAAATCGAAGACGAGGGCAACAACACCACCCGCTTCATTGTCATGGCGCGCGAACCGGATTTCACCCGTCGCGGCGATGACGGAATGATCACCAGCTTTGTATTTCAGGTCCGCAACATTCCCGCCGCCCTTTATAAGGCGATGGGCGGGTTTGCCACGAATGGCGTCAACATGACCAAGCTGGAAAGCTATATGGTGGGCGGCTCGTTCTCGGCGACGCAATTTTATGCGGATATTGACGGGCATCCCGATGATCCCAACGTCGCTCTGGCACTGGAAGAGTTGCGCTATTTTACGTCGCAACTGAAAATCCTTGGCGTCTATCCTCGCGATCCTAACCGGGACTGACACGTTCCATTTGTTGCCTGAGACAAATCAGAGACGCACCACCGGTTTGAGGGGGCGCCTTTACCGCCGCGCGCCCGCACTCGGCGCATTGCCTTCGTGCGCGACACCTAATGACAGCTCAGAATGCGTTTGATAGCCGCAAGCGCCGCGCCCCTCCTGTTCGGGTGCCGCAATCCTCCCCGCTCTGTGCGCGCGAGCTATGAACAGGCATTGCCTGATCGGGCTTTTATGACTCTCTTGGCGCGCGCAAACACCAGTATGGTCCTGAAATCGATCCTCAGGTCCGCCCCCAAAGTTTGAATTGTTTCGAAGCACGGCCCTGTTTCGGGCCTCAGGGCTGGTGCCCCCCGTATTTGTTATCGGATTGTAACAATTCGGAATACCCACTCAATTCCTACAATTTAAACATTTATTTCAATTACATACAAGGCACTCAGCCCCTCAAAAATCGTCCGGAATCTGCCCAGATCGATCACGCCCGGACACGGAGAAATCACAGCAGCGAGGGGCGACGTGAGTGGCTTATCACGCATCAGCGAGAAGCGTTTTCTTTCGTCCACCAAGGGTCCATTTGTCACTCATACCAGACGGCACAGACGCCGCTCTGGAGACAGACAGCAAAAACAAATGTTCCATTGAAAGGACACACAATGCGCACTCTTAGCCTTATCGCCCTCCTTGCCGCCACCGCCTCCCCTGTGTTGGCAGCGCCTCAGCCAATCGACGCCCCCGCGTCGTTCACCTTTAACGCCCGTGACATCGCCGACCGCGCAAATGGCTACCAGATCAG
Source organism: Roseovarius aestuarii (assembly GCA_027214255.1). GTDB lineage: Bacteria > Pseudomonadota > Alphaproteobacteria > Rhodobacterales > Rhodobacteraceae > Roseovarius > Roseovarius aestuarii_A. Next base: position 22,673 of record JAPWHL010000011.1, on the reverse strand, counting down.
CGAGCTGACCTCGTCCGAGCGCAATGGCGACCCAACAACCCGCGCCCGTGACATCGCCGACCGCGCAAACGGTTACCAGATCAGCGAGCTGACTTCGCCCGAGCGCAATGGCGACCCAACAACCCGCGCCCGCGACATCGCGGATCAAAACGAGCTGCCCTTCGCATAAAGTTCCTAAGCAAAACCCAAAAAGACGCCCCAGCAGTTGCCGGGGCGTCTTTAATTTTAAGATGACATTGAGGCGCGCCCAGTTATCAAGGGCGCTTGGCCCTTAAGCGCGGCGCGAATAACGGTCTTCCAGATCGCGTGCATAAGTTGCCACGCGAATCTCGAACCGTTTGGTCACGCTGGATTTTGCCAGCTTCAAAGACTGAAGCATCAGCCGTGCCGATAAATTTTGAGGGGTTAGTTCCGCCGCCAATGTCAAACGCGTGCGACCACGTGACATCGCCACCAGATCAACCCAAAGCTCTCCATGCAAAGTCGCCGCCCGCGATACCAACCGCATGCTATTTGGGGGATCCATTTCGACCAATTCAACCTGCATCCGACGGCGTTTGCCGCGTAAATCAAATGCCGTATCCCAAATCATGCCGGGCCCCAGGCGTCTCAATTCATCGACGCGCTGGACTTCGGCCCCACGCCGCAGGGCAGAGCGCTCAAGGCCCGGAAAATCGGACACTTGGGAAAACACGTATTCGATAGGTGCTTCAATATCTTCGCGCGTCGAAAATTTCATCGCTCTGCCTTGTTGGTATAGCGTCGTTTGATCTTGATCCGCTTTCAGGCGGATTGGGACCATGGCCGTTTTTCGGTTTTGACTGGTTTCATTGTCACCTCAATCCAGACGATCTGCAAGCCAGTTGCGCAGAAGAAAATGCGCTATCGCCCCTTCTCGCGCCGGGGACAGGAACGAATGCTGCCCCGCAAATGCGTCCAGTATTTCTTCGCGGGTGAACCAACAGGCGGCTTCGATCTCGACAGGATCGATTGTAATCTCGTCGCTCAGGGCGGTGCCGTGACAGCCAATCATCAATGATGCGGGAAAGGGCCACGGCTGACTGGCAAGATAACTGACGTCCCCCACCTTGATGTTGGTTTCCTCCAGCGTTTCGCGGCGCACGGCAGCCTCGATGGTTTCGCCCGGTTCTACAAAGCCCGCCAAAAGCGAGTACATCCCGTCCGGCCATCCCGGAGACCGCCCCATCAAAACTGAATTATCTTTCTCGATCAGCATAATAACAACCGGATCTGTCCGTGGGAAATGCTGCCCGCCGCAGGCCGGGCAGCTCCGTTGCCAGCCCCGCAGGATCATGTCGCTGGGTTCACCACACCGTGCACAGAAACGGTGGCTTTCATGCCAGCCATAGATCGCGCGTGCGGTCGCAGCCAGCTCCGCGTCCCGAATATCCAGACGGGTCATGATCCGCCGCAATTCTGCAAACCCATACGTTTCCGGCAGATCGGGATGCATTTGCATGCTGGTATCGACAAACGTACCCAAGGCAGACGCGTCCATGTCCTCGGCTGACCAATGCGAAATATCCTGCGCAAAGATCAACGTGCCATCCGCCTCACGCCCCAGCAACACAGGCGGCGTCGCTGCCCCCTCGAGAACAGGATGATCCATCGGCACTCGCAACAACGGAGCCAAGTCCTGAACATGCGCGCATAATTTTCCGCGCCACAACAAGATGACCTGTGACTTTGATTGCGGCAATTCGACAAGACCACGCAATTCGGCGGCTCGGTCCAGCGCGCTGCCACCAAAGGTTACTGTCTCGGCCAGCTTCATATCTTGGTCCTCCTAAGTCGCAGGTGCCACGAAGATCGCGCAGGCGCAAGAAATACTCGGTCATTGCGTTTCCAGCAGCTTGCTCTACTTTGAATTGAGATTTATCAATTATTCATCCTTAGGGTCATGGATTTAGGGGCTATTTCCCTCCATGACTTTAGAGCAAAGTCAATGTCCCATGACCGTTCCTCCGCCATTCCCGAACATCGCAATACCCGCGGCATCCACAAAGAACGTCACGGCACAGGTACGGCTTTTGTGCACCACAGACCTTCATGCACATCTGCTTCCCTATGACTATTTCGCGGATCAGGATGACCGCCCTCATGGGTTGGCCCGCATTGCGACATTGATCCGCACGGCGCGGGCTGAAGCGCAGAATGTATTTTTATTCGATAACGGAGATGCACTTCAGGGCACACCTATTGGCGATATGACCCCGCAAGATGGCTCTGACTGGCATGGGCCGCATCCGGTCATCAGCGCGATGAACCATCTACGGTATGATGCGGCGACGTTGGGCAATCACGAGTTTAACTTTGGAATCGACTGGTTGTGCCGCGCAATTTCAGAGGCGAAATTTCCGTTCACCTGCGCCAATGTCAGAAAAGGGGGATGCACATTAGATCGTGACGGCAATCCGTTTTTGCCGCCTTACTTTCTGCTTAAACAACAGGTTCTGGACGATTCGGGGGAGCGTCATCTTGTGACCTTGGGAATCATTGGGTTGGTACCCATACAAGTGAACACGTGGGATCGCATACATCTGCAAGATCGCGTCCAAGCCCACGATATGGTCGAAAGCGCGCAACGGATAGTGCCACAGGTACGTGCGGAAGGGGCCGATATCGTCATCCTGCTAGCCCATACCGGAATCGATACGGACCCCGCATATCCCATGATGGAAAACGCTGCCCTGCCCTTGGCCGCCTTACCGGGCGTGGACGCGATTATAACAGGGCATTGCCACGGCATATTTCCGCAACGACACGCGGTACCTCCCCACCATCAGCACCCGCTCGTATCCGGCGTAGATCACGCACGCGGCCGGTTGAACGGGACACCCGCCCTGATGGCTGGCGCCTTCGGCTCTCATTTAGGTGTCATGGATCTAAACTTGCGTCGCGACGGTGACACTTGGGCTTTGACCCGCGTGCAATCCGAACTTCGCCCCACTGCACCTCAAGGTCGGGCCCCGGTTCCAGCCGATCCTACCTTGATGGCCCAACTGGCGCCCGCGCACCAAGCGACATTGCGCCTGACACAACGCCCCATCGGACACGCAACCACACGGTTACACAGCTACCTCGCCCTTGCCTCCCCAAACAAAAGCGTGGAAGTCATCAACGCCTTGCAGCAGCAATGCCTTGCACAGGCTGTGGCCGGTACCGCGGATGGCGAATTGCCTTTGGTTTCAGCCGCCTGTGCGGTCAAGACAGGCGGCCTCGGTGGCCCGGGAAACTACACCAACGTCCCAGCCGGGCCACTGTGCCTGCGTCATGCCGCCGATTTATACCCATTTCCAAACGTACTGTGCGGTCTGCGTGTGACCGGGGCCGATCTGCGCGATTGGCTCGAACGCGCGGCGATCTGCTTTGCTCAGGTCACGCCCGGCGCACAAGATGCTCCGCTCTTGAACCCGCATATACCCGGACATGATTTCGATGTCATTCATGGCTTAAGCTATGTAATCGATCTTAGCCAACCAGCACGTTTCGATCGCGCGGGCCGCTTGGTCAACCCCGATGCGCGGCGCATCTCTGACCTCAGCCATGCCGGAAAACCCGTGCGGGACAATGCGCGTTTTCTGCTCGCAACCAACAACTACCGGGCCAGCGGCGGCGGACCATATCGCACCATGCCAGACAGCGCCGTGGTCTACACATCGCCCAAAACAATGCGTGATCTGTTGATCTCACATCTGGCAACCACGCCATTGGAACCGCCGGAAAACACCGACGAAACGTGGCGCTTTGCCCCCCTCCCCGGCACGACCGTCATCTTGGAGACAGCCCCCGATGTCGTGAACGATCCAAGCGCATTGCGTGCCGCCCGCGCCACGCCTTTGGGGCAAAACAGCGATGGATTCATCCGCCTGCGGATCAGCCTCTGATCCTACTTTTTCTTGGTGAAAATACCCAAAACCGACCGGGCATCAGTCGGCACGCCATAGGCTCATCATGTCCGCGCCAACCGCACGCACCTCATCCAACGTAAAACGCGGGGCTCCTTCCAGTGCTTCAACGCCCAAAGGCCCAAGACAGGGTCGCCCCTCAGCGCCCAGAGCAAGGCCTGCACTGAACTGCGCCAACCGATCCACCAAACCGGCTCGCAGCAACGAGGCCGCCAATGCGCCACCGCCCTCGCAAAAGACACGGGTCAACCCGGCCGCTCCCAGCGCCCTCATCCCGGCATTCAGGTCCAACTGACCACCCGTCACTCCCACCGGGATCAAATGCGCACCAAGCCCCGTCCAAGCATCGACCAAGGCTGCGTCCGCATCCGTTCCGTGGATCAACCACACGGGCACCTCGCGGGCCGTTCGGGCCAGCTGCGATAACAACGGCAGGTCCAAGCGGCGCGAGACAACCACGCGCACCGGCTGGCGGCATACGCCCATGTCTCGCACGTTCAACATCGGATCATCGGCGCGTGCAGTGCCTGCTCCGACCATCACCGCGTCATGTGTCGCGCGCATGGCATGCACAACCCGTCGCGCGTCAGGGCCGGTGATCCATTTGGATTGCCCCGAGGCCGTGGCGATCCGCCCATCAAACGATGTCGCCAGTTTCAACAAAATTTCAGGACGTCCCGTTGTTATGCGGCTGAAGAAACCGGCCAGATCACGGGACACCTCGGCTTGCAACACACCTTCGCGCACCTCGATACCGGCCGCGCGCAATCCGGACAGGCCGCGCCCGGCCACACGCGGGTCAGGATCACCACAGGCGACAACCACGCGTGCAACACCCGCTGCGATCAATGCTTCGCTACAGGGGGGGGTCTTGCCGTGATGTGCACAGGGTTCCAGCGTGACATAAGCGGTCGCGCCACGCGCACCCGCGCCCGCCTGCGCCAAGGCTTGTGGCTCGGCATGAGGACGTCCGCCGGGCGCGGTCGATCCCCGCCCCAGAACGCGTCCGTCGGGCGAGACAATGACACAGCCAACAGCGGGATTTGGCCATGTCTGCCCCAACCCGCGACGGCCCAACGCACGGGCCGCGCGCATCCACCGATGATCGTCGTCCCTCACGCGTCAGGCTTGCCAGTATCGGGGCGTAACTCACTGACGAACTTGTCGAAATCATCTGCCGCTTGGAAATTCTTATAGACGCTGGCAAAGCGCACATAGGCAACGGTATCAATTCGCGCCAAGCTTTCCATCACGATCTCACCCACGGTTTTAGACGGGATGTCCGTCTCGCCCATGCTTTCCAACCGACGCACGATACCCGAAATCATCTGTTCTATCCGGTCCGGTTCGACAGGGCGTTTTTGTAGGGCAATACGGATCGAGCGCTCCAGCTTGTCCCGGTCAAAATCTTCGCGGCGGCCGTTGGTTTTGACCACGACCAGATCACGCAATTGGACGCGTTCGTAAGTGGTGAACCGCCCTCCGCAGGCCGGGCAAAACCGTCTCCGTCGGATCGAGACATGCTCTTCCGCCGGACGTGAATCCTTGACCTGCGTTTCAATATTTCCGCAAAACGGGCAGCGCATCGGCCTGTCCCCTTCTCTTCTCTGCCTCGATGAGTTGGGTCTTACGCCCAGTTATCCACAGCCACTATAGGACAGCCGCAAGGGTTTGGGTAGACGGAAATTCACACCCCCAGATAAGCCAGTGCCCCGGCAGCTATATGGGCGCCGATGTGAAGGCAATCGGGCGCCGTGACATCATCTGACGCGCATAGGGCGCGATACCGCTGTGCAAAATCAATGCGGAGATCCCACTCAAAAGCCTCAATTGTTAGGGATTAGACATCACTTTACGTGACGCAGGCCTCATTATGGCCGTATTCATAGGAGAATTGTTGTCACCGAGAACAATTGTATCAATAACAAAAAACAGCCGAGCAGCAGCAGGACTTTCATGACCCATCACACCATTCATGTCGCCCTTTCCAGTGTTTCCAAAACGGAGGCGGCCATTGTGCTGATCGCAGCATGATCTGGGGCGCGACGGTCACCAAAATCATTGATGGCGATACATTCGATGTCGTTTGGGATGACGGATACACCCCACCGGAGGGATTGCTGGATCGCATTCGCATCGCCGGTGTCGACACGAACGAAACAACGACAGATCAGGCCTTTTCGGCCGAGGCGACCGACCGTCTCGCCGAACTGATCCCAGTGGGCACGCATGTGCTTCTTGAGGCTCAAAACGAGGACTCATCATCAAAAAACCGCCCGGTGCGTCACGTTTTTGTTGATGGTGAAAACATCGCGGTCACCCTGATCGAAGAAGGTTTGGGTCTGGCCGTCAGCTATGAGTTCGAACCCGATTACCGCGCCGATTACTTCGCCGCGAGCGAACGCGCCCAGCTTGCCGGAGTGGGCATGTGGGAAGAAGGCGCGTCGGGGGGCGATCCGTCGACATGGTCCAAAATCGAAATGTTCGTCAATTACGACGCTGCGGGCGACGACTATCTGAATGTCGGTGATGAATTCGTCCATATCCAGAACAACGGCACCGTGTCCGAGGATATCTCGGGGTGGAGCATCCGCAAGGATGGCAAGGATTCAACGATCACGATCCCGAATGGCACCGTTCTGGACGTAGGGGAGTCGTTTCGCATCTATGTGGGTGCGGGCACCGATACGGCAGATGCAATGTATCTGGGCCTGACAGAACCCCTGTTCGACAATACTGGCGACGTCATCTACCTGCGCGACACCTATCTGAACATTCGCGACAACCAACTGTGGCCGAACACACATTTCACCGCGCCGCAGTCATCCATCGTCATTGACGACGTTCAATATGACTCCCCCGGTGCGGATGATGCCACAAACCCCAATGGCGAATGGGTTGTCATCCGCAATGCCGGAGCTGCGTCCGTTGATTTGACGCATTGGCGCATCAAGGACGATAGCAATGACTACGTCTTTAATGATGGCGAGGTTCTGGACCCCGGTGAAACTCTCAAGATCTATCTGGGCGCAGGCACTGACAGCGCTGGTGTGCGCTATTGGGGCAACGAAATTGGCATTCTCAATAATGATGGTGGCAAACTGGAAATCTGGACACCCCGTTCGCAGGCGGTCGACGCCTATGCTTGGGACACCTACGATTCAACGGATGAAAATCCGCGTGGCGCGATCCAGCTGTCCGTCAACTTCGACGCCGAAGGCAGCGACAATGCGGACCCCAATGGCGAATGGGTGGCGCTGTTCAACACATCCGACAGCGCAATTGATCTAAGCGGTTACAAGATCGTCAATGATGGCCACGAATACACCTTTGCTGATGGCACCTCGCTGGCGTCCGGGATGAACCTGCGCGTTCTGGTTGGCACCGGGACCGATACAGCGACCGAAAAACACTGGGGCAAATCCGCCGCGATCCTGTCCAACGGCGGCGACCGCGTGGACCTGATCGACGACGAAGACGAGATCATCCTTAGCCATGAGTGGCCCGCCCCGCTGGATGCAGTTACCGATTACGGCATCGTCATTGACCGGGTGAATTTCGACGCTATCGGCAGCGACAATGCCAACCCCAACGGCGAGTTTTTCACGATCCGCAATTCCAGCTCTGCCGTGCAAAACTTGGTCAACTGGAAGCTGACCGTCGACTCGGAACAGTTTGTCTTTCTAGAGGACCAACCACTCGAGGCCGGTGCATCCCTGACTGTCTACATGGGGTCGGGCACCAATACGTCTGACAGCGTTTATTGGGGAAACTCCAGCGCAATCCTGTATAATTCGGGCTCGCGCGGGATCGAATTGATGGCCCCAAACCGCGTTGTGGTGGAAACCCACAGCTGGGGCAGCGCGCCCTCCAGCGCCCAAAGCGTTGGCGCCGCGATCGAATTGACAATCAACTATGACGCCCCCGGCACGGATGCCGAAAACCTGAACGGCGAATGGGTGAACCTGACCAACCTGTCGTCGCAATCCGTATCGCTGGACGGCTATCATCTGTATTCGGATGGCACCACCTATACGTTCGACAGCGATGACGTGATCGCCGCGGGCGACCGGATGCGCGTCTATGTGGGCAATGGTACCGATTCCGGAATGGAACGGTACTCCAACGAGGCATTGAACACGTTCAACAACACTGCCGACGGCGTCGAACTGCGCGACAATGAAAGCGGTGGCGCGGTGTCCAGCTTTACGTATCCGTTTACCGGCACTGAATTGATCCGCGCCGAACTGGAGATAACGGCGGTCAATTTTGATGCCCCCGGTGTGGACGCGACCAATCCCAACGGGGAATGGTTTGAAATCACCAACAATGGCTCCAGCGACGCGGATTTGCGCGACTGGCGCGTGCAATATCAAACCGGCACGTTCTTTGACTGGAACGAAAGCGCGATCATTGGCGCAGGCGAAACGATCCGCATCCGTATGGGACAGGGCACGGATACAGCCAGCGAATTCTTCTGGGGCAACACCTCGGCCGCGCTCAGCAATACATCAGGTCAGCTAAAACTGCTGACCCCCTACCGCACCGAAAGCGACACATTCAGCTGGACCCGCTCCACCACCGGTGGCGATACGGCGATTGATGGCCCTGTCGGCTCCATCGTGATCGACGATGTCCAGATGAACGCCCCCGGAACAGACAGCGCAAACCCCAACGGTGAATGGGTGGTCGTGCGCAACGCTGGCCCCGAGGCGGTCGATCTGACCGGATGGCGTCTGAAAGACGATAGCGCGGATTATCAATTTCTGGACGATGAATCCCTCGCCCCCGGTGACAGTCTGAAAATCTATATCGGGTCAGGCACCGACAGCGCGGGAGTGCGCTATTGGGGCAATGACAGCAGCATTCTGAACAACGACAATGGCACACTTGAGATTTGGACCCCCAATTCTTTCGCCGTTGACGCCTACGCATGGGGCGACGATACAAACATCAATGAAAACCCGCGCGGCGCAATCCGCTTGTCCGCCAACTACGACACCGAAGGCAGCGACAACGCCAATCCCAATGGCGAATGGGTGGCCCTATTCAACAGCTCCGATAGCGCGATTGACCTGACGGGTTATAGTCTGGTGTCAGGCAGTTATGTCTACAGCTTTGACAGCGGGACCTCGCTGGCCGCAGGCGCCAATCTGCGCGTTTTGGTCGGAACAGGTACAGACACCGACACGCTGAAATACTGGGGCAACAGCGCCGCGATCCTTGGCAACAGTGGCGACCGCGTCGACCTTATCGACGCCGATGACGAGGTTTTGTTGCGCCACGAATGGCCCAATCCGCACGAGCCGATCACCGATTACGGCATCGTCATCGACCGGGTCAATTTCGACGCCCCCGGCAGCGATAACGCCAACCCTAATGGTGAATTCCTGACCATCCGCAATTCCAGCACGACCGAGCAGAACCTCGTCAACTGGAAGCTGGAGGTCGGTCCCGAACAACTGGTTTTTCTGGAAGACACGCCTTTGGCCGCCGGTGCCTCTCTGACCGTCTACATGGGCACGGGTACGAACACCGCGGACAGCATTTATTGGGGCAATTCCAGCGCAATTTTGTACAACTCTGGCTCACGCGGGATCGAGTTGAAATCGCCGAACCGCGACGTGGTCGAAACCCACAGCTGGGGCAGCGCGGACTCTGCCAAGCAAAGCGTGGGCGCTGCGATTGAAATCACTGTCAACTATGATGCCCAAGGCACGGACTCTGAAAACCCCAATGGCGAATGGGTGAACCTGACCAATCTGTCGTCGCAAACCGTGTCGTTGGATGGGTATCATCTTTATACGGATGGCACCGAATATCAGTTTGACGCGGGCGACACGATTGCTGCAGGCGAACGCCTGCGCGTTTATCTGGGCAATGGCACAGACAACGGTATGAACCGTTTCGCCAACGGCACGTTAAACACGTTCAACAATACCGCCGACGAGGTAGAGCTGCGCGACAACGAAACTGCCGGCGCGGTATCCAGCTATGAATATCCGTTCACCGGCCAGGCGCTGGTTACAAACGAATTTCAGATCACCGCCGTCAGCTTTGATGCACCCGGCTCGGATGATGACAACCCCAACGGGGAATTCATCGAGATCACCAACACTGGATCATCCAGCGCCAATTTGCGCGACTACCGGCTGCAATATCAGACTGGCACATTCTATGACTGGGGCGAGAACACGGTTCTGGGCGCAGGCGAGAGTATCCGCCTCTCGATGGGCCAAGGCACTGATACCGCGACCCAATTCTTCTGGGGCAACACCGAGGCGGCGCTGAGCAACACGCAAGGCGAGCTAAAGCTGTTGACCCCCTATGGCACCACCGAACACAGCCACAGTTGGGACCGAGATCCCGACACGGGTGATGTCGACATCGACGCCCCGGTGGCCGCGCTGGTGATTGACGACGTTCAGATGGATGCCCCCGGGACTGATAGCGAAAACCTGAATGGCGAGTGGATTGTCGTGCGCAATGCAGGCGACAGCACGGTGGATCTGACCAACTACCGCATCAAGGATGACAGCAACGATTACTTTTTCCAGAACGGTGAAACACTGGCAGCCGGTGACACACTGAAAATCTTTATCGGGTCGGGCACCGACAGCGCAGGAGTGCGCTATTGGGGCAATGACAGCAGCATCCTGAACAATGACACGGGCAAACTAGAAATATGGTCACCACTCTCACAAGCGGTGGATGCCTATGTCTGGGGCAGCGAACAAAGCATCGATGAGAATGCGCGCGGTGCCATTCGTCTATCGACGAATTTCGACACAGAAGGCACCGACAATGACAACCCGAATGGCGAATGGGCGGCCCTGCACAACACCAGCGACAGCGAGATTGACCTCAGCGGTTACAGCCTGAAATCAGGCAGTTACGACTATACATTCACCGACGGTACCATACTGGCCGCACATACGAACCTGCGCGTTCTGGTGGGCAGCGGCACTGACACGGATACGGTCAAACATTGGGGGAACTCCAAGGCGATCTTGGGCAACAGCGGTGATTACGTCGAGTTGATCGACACCAATGACGATGTATTGCTGCGCCATGAATGGCCCAACAACAGCGGGGCCTCCACGGATTACGGCATCGTAATCGAGAGGGCCAATTTCGACGCCCCCGGCGATGACAACGAAAACCCCAATGGCGAGTGGGTGACACTGCGTAACGCGTCAACAACCGAGCAAAACCTTGCGAACTGGAAGCTGGCGGTCGGCCCCGAGCAATACGTCTTTCTTGAGGATCGCCCATTGGCGGCAGGCGAAACTGTGACCATCTACATGGGCAGCGGCACAGATACGGCTGACAGCGTATATTGGGGCAGTTCCAAAGGGGTGCTTTACAACTCCGGCTCGCGCGCGATCGAATTGATGACCCCGAACCGCGACATTGTAGAAAGCCACAGCTGGGGATCGGCAGATTCAGATGCGCAAAGCGTGTCAGCGGCCCTCGACATCACTGTCAACTATGACGCGGAAGGTTCAGACGCCTCCAACCTCAATGGCGAATGGGTCAACCTGCACAATACGTCATCACAAACCATCTCACTGGATGGGTATCACCTGTATACTGATGGCACGGTTTATCAATTTGACGCAGGCGACACGATTGCGTCCGGAGAACGGCTGCGCGTTTATCTGGGCAATGGCACCGACGCCGGGTTAGAGCGCTACGCCAACGAGACACTAAACACACTGAGCAACACCGCCGACGAGGTAGAGCTACGTCGCAACGACACCAACGGAAAAGTGGCCGGTTTTGATTACCCGTTCGAAGGAACACAGCTGATTACAGCCGAGTTCGAGATTTCCGCCGTCAACTTTGACGTGCCGGGCGTGGACGATGACAACGTCAACGGCGAATGGGTGGAAATTACCAACACCGGGTCGTCCGATGCCGACCTGCGCGACTGGCGGCTGCAATACCAGACCGGCACGTTCTATGACTGGGGTGACAGCGTCATTGTCGGCGCGGGCGAAACCATCCGCATTTCGATGGGGCAAGGCACCAATACCGATACGCAGTTCTTTTGGGGCAACACCAGCGCCGCCCTAAGCAACAGTTCGGGCGATCTGACCCTGCTGACCCCCTACCGCACCGTGGAATACACCTTTCAATGGCGCAAGGTTCCCGGCGGTGACGACGACATGACCGGGACCGAAGGCAAGAACACACTGCAGACCTTCTATGGAGATGACATCGTACGCGATTTGGGCGGCGACGATGTGATTGAGCTGGGTGTCAGTGACGATATTGTCCATGTGGGCGGTGGCATAGACAGCTTTGATGGCGGTACCGGCGAAGACACGATTTCGTATTTCGACTCGCCTGACGGTGTGTCGCTGGACCTGCGCGACAACGAAGCCTTCCGGTCTTGGGCTGCGGACGACACGATCAAGGATTTCGAAAGCGCCTATGGTTCAAACACGGGTGAGGATCGCATGTGGGGCACACAAGGCGCGAACACCTTGCGCGGCGAAGGCGGGGATGACTATCTGTCCGGCCGCGAAGGCGATGACCTGTTAGAGGGCAACACGGGCAATGACACGCTCTATGGAGGATCGGACGCGGACACGCTACGCGGCGGCGATGGCGATGATTTCCTGAACGGCGGCGCGGACGACGGAGATGTCATCTATGGTGGTGCCGGGGCGGATACCTTCCATTATGACGAAGGCGAAGGCGATGATTTTATTTATGATTTCGAGCACGATGTCGACACGATCGAGTTCGATGATTTCAGCGCCCTGACCACCATCGCGGATGCGATGGGGTTCGCCACACAATCCGGTTCGGACGTTGTGTTCGACTTTGGTGCAGACGGCAGCCTGACAGTCGAGAACATGACCCTCGCATTGATCGAAAACGACATTAGCATCGTTTGATGGCAAAATGCCCCCTCAGTGCCGTTGAACTGGTGCAGAGGGGGCGGCGCCCTGAGCATTACACGCCCTATTGCTCATCCGGTGCGAATTGGATGGCGCGTGTGCCTGTACTGCCCATTTGCTGAGCAACCTGACTGGCCAGCATCGCCTTTGTTGTTTTGGCAAATGCCGCAGGCAATTCCCCCAACTCACGGTCGCGCGCTAGCAACGTGATGCTGCGTGAAAACCCGGTGATCGGCAAAGGACGGATGTTCAGCGGCATCTGCTCTACAAACCCGTCGATTAACAGGCTGGGCGTCAGGAAAGTGAACCCCATCCCGCGTGCGACACAGGCGGTCACCATACTGGATCGGTCGGCCTGAATGACGCGAGGCGTGCGCACCTTAAGGCGGCGCAAATGCTGTTCGGTCAGTCGGCCAACAGCGGTGCTGGCTGCAAAACGGATCAAGGGCAAGTGATCCAGCAATTCACCGATACTGCCCGCCGGTCCACGATAGCTCTGGGGAAGAACCAGCAAGAAGGACTCGGTCATGATCGCATGTCGCTCTAACCCGTCCAGATCATATAGTGGGTCCGAGGTGATCACCAAATCGGCTTTGCGGGTGCGCAGCAGCCCCTCGTGATCCTTGCTTTGGCCGGCAAGGATTGTCATATCTTCGACGCCAAAATCCGCCTTGGCTAATCTCACCAGATCAGGGGTTAACGTGGTGGCCATAGAGGCCTGAATACCCACGCGCAAATTGCTGATCGGGCGCGCACCCTGATGGCGCATGTCGGCAACCAGATCCTCGACCCCCCCCAGAATACGCAGGGCATGGCGATGAAACAACGTACCCGCCTGTGTCAATTGCAGCGGGCGTACCTTGCGATCGAAGATGGTCACGCCAAATGTTCGCTCTAACAGCGTCAAATGTTGAGACACCGCCGATTGGCTAATCCCCATGACATCTGCTGCGACCGTGGTCTTGCCGGTTTCAACCAGCGCGACAAACACCTCAATGGATTTTATGATGTTACTGTCAAATGACACCGGGCCTCCGTAGCCGTGTTCGAGCGGCAAAAATCACATACTATTAGTTATACTGATATTGATTGATTTTAATTGCAATACAAGCTGCAAAAGCGGTTGATATCCTTGCAAAGGAGGGACCGCCCGTGGCCGCCCTAGATCAAACAGAACGCCGTCGCCGCAGTGGTGGCCGTGGGGGGCGCAGCGCCCGCCGGGCTACAGATGCTGCGCCACGCATCCCGTACATCAGCCGAAAAATCGCCTGCATGGAAATCCTGTCGCAAGAGGGTTTAGAGCTAATAGAACATAACGCAGACGCAATTCTGCGCGATACGGGTATGGAGTTTCACGACGATCCCGAACTGTTACAGATCTTCCGCGATGCAGGATGTGACGTGCAGGACACGCGCGTGCGGTTCGAGCCGGGATTTTGCCGCCGCACGATTCAGGCCACCGCCCCCGCCGAATTCACACAACATGCGCGCAATCCGGCCAATTCGGTCCGTATTGGCGGTGCTAATACTGTTCTTTGCCCATCATGGGGCCCGCCTTTCGTGCATGATCTGGATCAGGGTCGCCGCTATGCCACTTTGGAGGATTTCACCCGTCTGGTGAAGCTGCACCACATGATTCCGCATCTGCATCACTCTGGTGGCGTTGTGTGCGAACCCGTCGATTTACCCGCAAACAAGCGGCATCTGGACATGCTTTACAATCATATCCGCTGGTCCGACCGCCCCTTTATGGGGGCCTTCATCGGGGCCGAGCGCGCCACGCACTCCATTGATATCGCACGAATTTTATTTGGCGAAGACTATGTTGCAAACAATGCCGTTCTGTATTGCGTCTCCAACACCAACGCCCCCTTGGTGATGGACAGTCACATGTCAGGCGCGCTGAAGACCTATGCCCGCGCGGGTCAGCCCGTGGCCTGCGCCCCGTGGGTTCTGGCCGGTGCGATGAGCCCCTGCACAGTGGCCGGAACCATGACGCAGGTTTTGGCCGAAGCACTTGCGACCCTGACATTGGTGCAATTGGTCGCCCCCGGAGCGCCCTGCCTGATGGGCAGCTTTGCCTCAACCTTGTCGATGCAAAACGGCGCCCCCACCTTTGGCACGCCGGAAGCCGGACAAATGGTGCTGGCCGCAGGGCAATTGGCACGTCGGCTGGGCGTGCCATTGCACACCGTCGGCACACTATCGGCCAGTAAACTGCCCGATGCTCAAAGCCAGCAAGAGGGCACTTGGGGGCTAATGATGTCGATGTTTGCCGGGGCCAATGTGATCAACCACGCCACCGGCTGGCTGGAAGGCGGGTTGGTCACAGGATATGAGAAAACCATGCTGGATGCCGATGTTTGCGGCAAGGTCGCGCGGTTTTTCGACGGGATCGATCTTAGCGAAAACGCCCAAGCGATGGATGCGATTGCCCAGACCGGGCCGGGGAAACACTTCCTAGGATCGGACCACACGCAAGCCAATTTCATGAATGCGTTTTTCCGCCCCGACACGCCCGACAACAATTCGTACGAACAATGGAGTGCTGATGGCAGTTTTGACGCTGCACAACGAGCGAACCAACTGTGGAAGGACCGACTGGAAAACTACGTTGATCCGGGTCTCGATCCAGCCATCGACGAAGAGATTCAGGCCTATATCACCCGCCGCAAGGCCGAAAAACCCGACATGGCCTTTTTCTAGATGGGCGCACCGGATCACATGAACCGAACAGTTATCATCGGCGGTGGCGCCATTGGCCTTAGCCTTGCCTATCACCTGGCCCAGCGGGACGTCAGGGATGTTGTACTTTTAGAGCGCAATTCCCTGACCTCAGGCACCAGTTGGCATGCTGCCGGGATCGTTGGCCCCCTACGTGCCACGCCGAACATGACCAAACTGGCAATGTACGCAGGCGAGTTGTTCCCGGCGTTAGAAGGGCTGACCGGGCAGGACACGGGGTATCGTCGTACGGGCGGTTACTGGCTTGCCCGCGCGCCTGAACGCATGGACGAATTGCACCGCATTGCCGCGCTGGGTCGCCATTTCGGACTGACACCAGAGATCATAACACCTGACGCGCTGGCCGCCGCCATGCCGGATCTGGACACAGACGGATTGGTTGGCGCCATGTCCGTTGTTGAAGATGCCTCGGTCAATCCTGTCGATCTGTGCATGGCCTATGCCCGTGGGGCCAAAGCCAAAGGCGTGACCATTCGCGAAAATGTCGCGGTGGCGGCGCTGGTGTCCGAAGGGCATAAAATCACCGGTGTACGGCTTACCGATGGCAATGAGATCGCCGCGGACCGTGTCGCGATTTGCGCCGGATCTTGGTCCAAACGGCTGGCCGAAACGGCCGGCCTCGCCCTGCCGCTTCAAGCCGTCGAACATATGTATGTCGTGACCGAGACGATGCCTTCCTTGTCTCAGCCTTTTCCGGTGGTGCGTGATCTGGATCGCGGCATCTATATAAAGGGCGACGCGGGTAAGCTGGTGATCGGCGGGTTCGAGCCAGACGCAAAATGTTGGGACGCATTTGGCCCCGAGGGCGACCGCCCGTTTCTGGAAATGGCCGAAGATTGGGATCAATTCACGCCCTTTATGGAGGCCGCCCTGTCGTTGATGCCGTCACTGGAAACCACAGGCATCGCGCATTTCATGAACGGCCCCGAAAGCTTTACCGCCGACACCCGCCCCTTGATCGGGCAAGCTCCGCAGATGGATGGGTTGTTTGTGGCGGCTGGCATGAATTCTGTCGGGGTGATGTCCTCGGCCGGGGTGGGGCGTGCGCTGGCCGATTGGATGGTGGACGGCGCGGCCCCAATGGACCTGTGGGAAGTCGATGTCGCCCGCGTCGATCCCGCCACCGCCTCGGACGCGCATATGCACACCCGCATGGCCGAGGCAGTAGCAGATCAATTCACGCTGCATTGGCCCTTTAAACAGCCCAAGGCCGGGCGCGGATTGCGGACATCCGCCCTGCATGATCACTGGGCCGCCGCAGGTGCCGTTTTTGGTTTAACCGCCGGGTGGGAACGCGGGCTGTGGTACGCGTGTGACGCCAGCGAGCGTGACTTGCCTTATTCAGTCGGCGCACAACCTTGGTACGACATCGCCCGGCGCGAGGCGGCGGTCATGGCACAGGGCACCGCCCTGCTGGACCTGTCGCCATTTGGCAAATTCGACATAGACGGGCCTGACGCATTAGAGTTCCTGAACCATATTACCACGGCGCAGATGGACGTCCCGCTGGGGCGCGCCGTTTACACACCCTTGATGAACGCCAAAGGCGGGATTGAAGGCGACGTGACGGTAACGCGGATCGGCGCGCAGGCGTTTCGCCTGACATCGGGCGCAGCGACACGCACCCGCGACGGCGCATATTTGCGCCGCCACGCCTCCGGGCGAGATGTCACCATCACCGACCGGACAGAAGACGAGGTGGTCATTGGCGTCATGGGCGCAGGTAGCCGCGCCCTGCTATCGGCCCTTTCACCGGATGATTTCAACGACTTCCCCTTCTCTACATCGCGCGCGGTGACGATTTCCGGGCAGGCGTGTCGCGCCACACGCGTCAGCTTTGTCGGTGAGCTGGGTTGGGAGCTGAGCATTCCAATCGCGGCACCCGCTGGGATATTCACAGCCTTGCAAGGCGCAGGGGCGCACCCCATGGGCCATTATGCCCTAGACGGGTGCCGTATCGAAAAAGGATTCAAGCACTGGGGGCATGATCTGGGCCCCGAGGTCACTCCGCTAGAAGCGGGGCTGGGTTTTGCCGTTGACTGGACCAAAGATTTTCTTGGTAAATCGGTACTAGAGACACAGCGCACCCAAGGCCTGACCCGGCGCATGGTGCTGATGCAGGTCAGCGGCGCGCCCCTGATCCTGCATGACGAGCCAGTGTGGGAAAAAGACCAAGTGATTGGTCTGACCACATCCGGGGCCAAGGGCATGCGCACCGACCTGACATTGGCCTTTGCGATGGTCGATATCGCAAGGGCCGAAAAACTCAGCCAGACTGTTAACAGAAACTTCCAGATCGAGGTGGCGGGCCGCATGTACCCAGCCAAGGTGCTGAGCGCGCCCCCCTTTGATCCCAAAGGCGAAAGGATGCGCGGATGAGCGATGCGCAAGTTCTGATCATCGGCGGCGGCGTCATGGGCGTCTCACTTGCCTATCACCTGACCAAGGCCGGATGGCGCGATGTGGTACTGGTCGAGAAAAACGACCTGACGCACGGCTCAACCTGGCATGCTGCAGGGCTGTGCACGCATTTTGCGCATAACGCCACGGTGCAGGAATTGCGCGCCACCTCCGTACGGCTTTACCGTGATATCCTACCCGAAGAAACCGGCCAGAACGTCGGCTTTCACCGTTCGGGCGCGATGCGGATCACGCGCAATCCCGACCGGATGGATGAATTTGCACATGTTGCGGGCCTGTCGAAATTCACCGGTTATCCGCTGGAAATCATGTCACCTGACCGCATTGCTGAGCTATTTCCACTGGCGCAGCTAGACGGGTTACTGGGGGGCATCTACGAGCCAGACGATGGCCATGTCGACCCGACGCTTGCGACGAATGCCATGGCACAGGTCGCGTCCAAGGCCGGCACGACATTTCGACGATACGAACCCGTCCAAACCATCCGTCGGGACGGCGATACGTGGCTGGTCGAAACCTCCAAGGACACGATCCGCGCGCGTCACATCGTCAACGCTGCAGGCACTTGGGGATGGGAAATCGGGCACATGATGGGGTTGAACATTCCCTCGGTGCCGATGCTGCACCAGTATCTGGTAACAGATACCATCCCCGATGTTGCCAACCGCATTGGTGCAGGCCTGCCTGAGCTCCCCATCATTCGCGACCCCGAAGAAAGCTGGTACGTGCGGCAAGAGCGCGACGGGTTGATCCTTGGGCCCTATGAAACGGCTGCGCAACCATGGTCGATCGACGGCGTGCCGCCCGAATTTGGCGCAGACCTGATGCCGCCCGATTTGGATCGGGTAGAGCATATCATCGAGGCCGCGATGGCGCGTATTCCAGCATTGGGTACGGGCGGCATCAAGTCGGTGGTGAACGGCCCGATCACATTCACGCCCGACGCCAATCCATTGGTCGGTCCGGCGCATGGCTTGTCGAATGCGTGGCTTCTGACCGGCTCTAGCATGGGGATTATGGAGGGCGGTGGCGCCGGCTGGTTCTTGGCACATTGGATGACACACGGTGCGCCACCGATGGACCCCTTGGCCATCGACAGTCGTCGCTTTGGCGCATGGGCGGATCGTGATTATCGCGTGGACAAGGCCGTTGAATGTTTTGGCCTGCAATTTGGTGTGCATTACCCGTTTGAGGAACGTCCCGCCGCGCGCGGCAAGCGCGTGTCGCCGCTACATGACGAAATGCTGGCGCGCGGCGCGGTCATGGGGGCCGCATATGGCTGGGAGCGGCCCAACTGGTTCTCGGATCGCCCCGGCGACATCGCCACGCACAGCTTTCGCCGCCCCAATTGGTTTCCTGCTGTCGCTGAAGAAGTCGAGGCCGCCAGCACGCGCGCGGCACTCGCCGATCTGTCGGTTTTCTCAAAATTTGAGGTAACAGGCCCGGATACACGCGTCTTTGTCGACACACTTGGGGCCAACCGCGCCCCCAAGGTGGGCCGCATCGGGCTGACACATGCCCTGACCCCGGCAGGCGGCACGCAGGCAGAATTCACCGTGACCATGCTGAGCGACGACCACGCCTATCTGACATCCGCAGCTGCGGCCGAAGAAATGGATCTGGATCTTCTGTGTGCACATGCGAGCGGCATGGATGTAACCGTGACCAATGTCACCGAGGCATTCGGCGTGATCGGCCTGATGGGGCCCAAATCACGCGATATACTAACGTCGGTCACAGATGCCGACCTATCGCAATTCCCTTGGTTGAGCGCCCAGACCATCACCGTCGCCGGGAAAACCGCGCGCGCGTTGCGCGTATCCTACATTGGCGAACTTGGATGGGAACTGCACATTGCCGCCGAAGATACGCGCGATGTGTTCCTTGCACTGGATGCCGCAGGTCAAACACACGGTATTGGCTATTACGGGGCGTTTTCCGCCAATGCGATGCGGCTGGAAAAAGGGTATCGTGGATGGGGCAGTGACCTGACCACCGAACGAACCCCGGACGAAAGCGGCGTCGGAATGATGATCAAAGGCGACCACAGCTTTGCTGGGAAAGACGCTTTGACGCGCCGGATGCAGGACCCTGCCCGCTGGGATATGGTTTTGCTGGAAATCGACACCCAAGGGTTTGATCCTTTTTATGCACATTCAGTGTATCGCGAGGACCGCGTCGTCGGTATCGTCACATCAGGGGCACACGGGCATCGCACGGGCAAAACTTTGGCTTTGGCTTACTTGTGTGACCGCGATGCGCGCGATGCTCTCAGCGTTGAGATACTGGGGCGGCGCTGTGTGGCGCATGTGCTTGACCGCGCCCCTTACGACCCTGACAACACACGACTGAAAGGCTAATTCATGGTGCAGACTGACTGGACAACCGATGCCACCGCAAAGCGTCGCGATGCTTATTACGCCGCATCGCTGACCAAATTCGTCCCCTTCCGCGAGCCGCTTGTCTTTAAGAAAGGGCAGATGCAGTATTTGTGGGATGTCGAGGGGCAAAAATATACAGACCTTCTAGGCATGAACCTGTGCATTTCGGTGGGCCACTCGCACCCACGCGTTGTCGCCGCCGCAATGGAACAAGCCCAAGAACTGACCCATTGCACCACGATGTTCTATCACCCCGTTCCGGCCCATTTTGCCGAAGAACTGGCCGCGACCATGCCCAAAGGGCCAAAGGACGATATTGAATGGGTGGTGCATTTCACCAACTCCGGCTCAGAGGCCATTGATCTGGCGATGACCATGGCGCGCACCTATACTGGAAATTCTGATCTTCTGGCTCTGCGCACAGCCTATCACGGCCCGACCGCTGCGGCGCAATCCATCACCGGAATTGCAGGGTTCCGCCACCCCGGCATGCCGGGCAACGTGGCTTTTGTGCCCGAACCCAACCAGTATCGTGGCATCTTTGGCGCCGGCACCGATCCTTATCTGGACGAAATTGACCGCACCATCCAATCCGCAACCACCGGGCGCGTGGCTGGCATTTTTGTTGAATCCGTGCAGGGTTATGGTGGCATCATCGAAATGCCCCCCGGCTATATGAAAGGCGCAGCCGAGCGGGTCCGCGCGGCGGGCGGCCTATACATCGCAGACGAGGTGCAATCAGGCTTTGGGCGCACTGGCGATCACATGTGGGCCTTTGAATCCGACGACATGATTCCCGATATCGTGGTCATGGCCAAGGGCATCGGCAACGGCTTTCCCTTGGGGGCAGTTGTCGCGCGCAAGGAAGTGGCCGCACCGATGAGTGAAAAGTTCATGTTCCACACCTATGGCGCGAACCCAACCTGCTGTGCAGCGGGCCGTGCGGTATTGCAGGTGATTGCCGAGGACAAAGTTCAGCAAAACGCCAAAGAGGTCGGGGCGGCCCTGCTGGCGCGCCTGCGTGATTTGCAACAGAAACACCCCGCAATTGGCGATGTGCGCGGACGTGGGCTGATGCTGGCGATTGAAATGGTCAAGGACCACAAAACCAAAGAACCAGATCGCGACACGACCGCCGCCGTGTTTGAGGCCTGCCGCGATGCAAGGTTGATCCTGTCCAAATCTGGGCCACATCAATCGGTTCTTCGAATGGTGCCGCCACTCTGCCTGTCGATGGACGATGTCGACACTGTCGCTGACGGGCTTGACCAGGCCTTCACCAAAGCGAAAACTTAAGAGCGCATGCTTTAAGGGCGCTGTCCCGCCTGCGCCGATTTCTTGGCGAAAGGTGGGACAGTGTTCTGATGCCCACCCCAGCGTTCGACCAGATATCAGTCCAACGTTACCATAATGCGCCGCCGGTGACCTGAATGTTGTCCATGCTAAGCCCAAGCGCTTCGTCCCGGCACAGAAATGCCGCCAGCGCGGCAACCTCGTCCGGTTGAATGATACGCTTTTGGGGATTTTCATCGCGAATTTCGCGGATCAAATCGGCGCTGGTCCGCCCTTTGCCCTCGCGTTCTGCAATTTCGGCTGTGTCCGAATGCAGCATGTCCGTTTCAACCCATGTCGGGCTGATCATCGTACAGCCAACCCCATGCGCTGCACCTTCCAGCGCGACACAGCGGGTCAGCCCCAACAGTCCCGCCTTGGACGCGCAATAGGCAGGATTGTCCGCCCAGCCTACCGTCGCGGCAGTCGAACCAATGTTGATCACCCGGCCCCATTTGCGCGCAATCA
The DNA here is from genome assembly GCA_027214255.1 of Roseovarius aestuarii. Classification (GTDB taxonomy): domain Bacteria; phylum Pseudomonadota; class Alphaproteobacteria; order Rhodobacterales; family Rhodobacteraceae; genus Roseovarius; species Roseovarius aestuarii_A. The sequence continues at coordinate 485 of JAPWHL010000011.1, read as the reverse complement.
TACCGGGCAATACCGCACGCGTCAGGCGAAAGGCACCCGTAAGATTGGTCTCGATCACTCGCTGCCAAAGCTCATCAGAATGGCCGACCACCCCCTGCTCGGTCGTGATGCCAGCCGCGTTGATCAAGATATCAATCGGCCCCAATTCATCCTCGGCCGTTGCGATGGCTCTCGTCACCTGCACACTGTCCTGCACGTCCAGTGGCACAGCCAAGAACGGCAGTTCATCCTCCTGCCCTACGCGCCGCGATCCAACCGCGACGCGCGCGCCATGTGCCGCCAACCGCGTGGCGATAGACAGGCCCATACCGGACAAACCACCGCTGACAAAGGCGGTGCGCCCGGTCAAGAACCTGTCTTGCGTCTGTGTCTGCGGCATAGGAGATCCTTGCGATGACATCACTTCACCCCTTAATCAGCCCCATTTGTTCGAGTTTGAGGATGACCTGATGGGCGCAGTTGTCGACGTCGACGTTTTCGGTTTC
>JAPWHL010000118.1 GCA_027214255.1 Roseovarius aestuarii | reverse complement strand
CGAAAAAGCAGCGGACCTAAAAGCGGCAAACGCCCGGCCACGCATAAACGGGGCCGGGCGCTGCGTATCGCAACTCGCTACCTGATGATTACAGGCTACGAGCCACTTGGACTTTCTCGAACACTTCGATCTTGTCGCCGACCTTGACGTCGTTGTAGCTCTTCACGCCGATACCGCACTCCATGCCATTACGCACTTCGGAGGCATCGTCTTTGAAGCGACGCAGGGA
>JAPWHL010000117.1 GCA_027214255.1 Roseovarius aestuarii | reverse complement strand
CCCCCCCCCGCCCCCCCGCCCCCGCCCCCCCCCCCCGCACCCCCCCCCCCCCCCCCCCCCCCCCACACCCCCCCCCCCACCCCCCCCACCCCCCCCCCCCCCCCCCCACCCCCCCCCGCCCCCCCCCCGCCCCCCCCCGCCCCCCCCCCGCCCCCCCCCCCCCACCCCCCCCCGCCCCCCCCCCCGCGTTCCGGCGGCGGCGCGGGCCTACCCCCCCGCGTCCCCCCCC
>JAPWHL010000116.1 GCA_027214255.1 Roseovarius aestuarii | reverse complement strand
GTTTTATTCGCGGTAAACTCCCAAGCTCAGACCATTCAAGAATCCGACTATACCTTACACTACAAGGATAATAAAATTGAAGTTACCTTCAATAAAGGCGTTTCACTCAAAGCTTTTGACATTAAAACCCAAACTACAAAAAGATTTGCCAGAGACCTCAACCAAAACACTTTTATTTTAGACAGCCTAAATCCTGCACAGGTTATCAAACTAGAATATACCTTTAATG
>JAPWHL010000115.1 GCA_027214255.1 Roseovarius aestuarii | reverse complement strand
CGATGACGCCGCCCTGGCGGTTGGTGTCGTACGTGTCGAGCCGGGTCTTCTTGACGAGGCCCTCCCGTGTGGCGAGCACGAGGTAGTCCGCCACCCCGTAGTCACGGATGTCGAGCACCTGGGCGATGCTCTCGTCGGGCTGCAGTGCGAGGAGGTTCGCGACGTGCATGCCCTTGGCGTCGCGTCCGGCCTCCGGCACCTCGTATGTCTTCGCGCGGTAGACCCGGCC
>JAPWHL010000114.1 GCA_027214255.1 Roseovarius aestuarii | reverse complement strand
ATACCGTTTTGGCCATGGCTGTTGCTGAGCCCAGCATCAATGATAATGCTAAACCACTTAGCGCTAACTTTTTATTAAGCATGTAAACACCATTTAATAGGAAATGAATTTAGGAGAGATCATATTAATTTTTATGCATGTTTAACTCACACGGTTCCGGACGTTGATAATATTCATTAAATGGAAAGAGTAAAAAGTGCAGCGGATCACAACTTTCAAAGTTGTATGA
>JAPWHL010000113.1 GCA_027214255.1 Roseovarius aestuarii | reverse complement strand
GAACCTTCCAGAAAAAGTTGTTAAAGACGAAAAACAAAAATCGAAAGGACAACTGGTAAATATGGAAAAAGATATTTTAGAAAAAATCAGTCTACTAGTAGATAAAGCATATGAACAAATAGATAAATCACTTGATTATAGCAGTTTTGGACAAATAGAAAATGGTGTTTCAAAAGGTTTTGATGATGTTTTAGAAATACAAAGAATAATTAATCAATTCAGAAAAGGAG
>JAPWHL010000112.1 GCA_027214255.1 Roseovarius aestuarii | reverse complement strand
GCGTGAACCTTTTTAGCGTAATCAAGAATGGTGCTATAAGCTTTCCCTTCTGCAACATACACTTCAAATTCAACGCCGTCAGTGCTGAACTGCTGTGCAAATTTTTTCAGTTGCTGTTTCACATCTTCTTTCATTTGCTTTGCTGCTTCTTTAGGGAAGTAGGTAGCAACCATCGACATGTGAATGCCAGGCAGAACGTTGAGCAGATGAACTTTAGCGTTGTTCTGTTT
>JAPWHL010000111.1 GCA_027214255.1 Roseovarius aestuarii | reverse complement strand
CCTCTAGGCTGCGCTCAGGTTTTACAAGGAGCGAACCCCAATGAGAAAGATGGCAGGACTTGCATTGATGATCGGCGCCGCCCTGGCCGCCGGCTGCAACTCCAACAACGACAGCAGTGCACCCGCCCCAGGCGCCAAGAACGTGATCTTCTTCCTCGGCGACGGCATGGGTCTCAATACCCTGACCGCAGCCCGCATCTACGGCGTCGGTGAAGAGGGCAGCCTCACCA
>JAPWHL010000110.1 GCA_027214255.1 Roseovarius aestuarii | reverse complement strand
ATGGGTGATATCACGCCAGGAGGTATGAGCAGGCCCTCTTGCTGAAGCGACATTGAAGCATGCCATGAGCTGCAGGGCAGCGACTGGCAAGGTAAATAACATATTAGAAAATAAGGAGAAAAATAGACACTAAGTATACAGAAATCCGTCCTGCACACTGCATCGGCATTCTCGGGAAAATTAGGAGGGAGATGGAATTCTTTTCCCTAAGAATGCTGTTCGCAACTGAAG
>JAPWHL010000109.1 GCA_027214255.1 Roseovarius aestuarii | reverse complement strand
TGCATCTCCTGCTGATTTTAAGGCTAATCTTCTACGCTTTATCAATGATATGCATGTGCGTGGTGCGAACATCTTACTGCTTACACCCATCGTTATGCGCACGTTTAATGAACAGGGGAATCTGGTCGATGACCGCTTGAAGAACTATCCGGGCATTATTCGCCAGGTAGCCCAAGAAGAGAATGTGCCACTGATCGATATCAATCTTCAAACCCGCGATTTGATTCTGGCG
>JAPWHL010000010.1 GCA_027214255.1 Roseovarius aestuarii | reverse complement strand
GCAAAGGCCACGACAAAAAGCCCTGCGATTAATCCAAACGCGGCGGGGGCCACTCTGGCCCCCGCTTGTGTGTTGCCTATCGAGCAGCAGGCGCACAAACGCAAAAGGCGGGGCCAGGTGGCCCCGCCTTTTACATGTCGTTATGGCTCAGCTGCGTTTGAGTGTTTTCATTTCAAGCTGCCGGTGGAAGGTAAAGCTGTAGCCTTCGATGTCCTTTTGCATGCCCGTGTCCAAGGCGGGATGCCACAGGATGATGATTGGAATTTCATCCTTGACCAGTTCGATCATCCGCTTGACCTGTGCCTCATAGACAGCCTCATCCGCCTCATACCGTGAGGCTGCAACCAATTCGCCGAATTCCTTGTTCTGATAGGCGCCAAAGTTCCAGCGCGAGTCGCCAGTATAAAACACCCGGAAGAAGTAATCAGGGTCGGCCAGATAGGCGGTCGAACCTTCAAAGTAGAATGGCACCTTCTTTTCCTGCAGCAATGTGCCCAACTGTCCGGCAGGAACTTTTTCGATCTCGACCTCGATGCCGATCTTGCCCAGTGCCTCTTGCAACAGCAGGGCCACTGGCTCGGCGATTGTTGCTTGGGACAGCTCATAGGAAAAGGTGGTCTTGAACCCGTCGGCCATCCCGGCCTCGGCCAGCAATTCGCGGGCGCGGTCCAGATCTGTATCATAACCGCTTTCTTGCGGATAGGTGATGGTGTCAGGCACACCGGGTTTGCCGCCGTGCAGGGCGCGCCCCCGACCAAACAGGGCGGTTTGGAACATGTCGTCATAGGGCAGGGCATAGGCGATGGCCTGGCGTACCAGTTTATTATCAAAGGGCGGCAGCGCGCCGTTCATTCCAAGGAATTGGAAGCTGGACGTTGGGACGCCGATGACTTTGACTTCGGGGTTCTCCAGAAGGTTTTGCACGTCTTTTGGCGGCAAATCCTGTGCTATGTCTGCATCGCCGCGAACCAGCGAGGCGACGCGTGTTTCTGCCGTGGCTACGGTTTGCCACAGAATGCGTTTGAAACCGGGCAGCGGGCCACCCTTCCAGTCGTCAAACCGCTCAAACAGAATCTTTTCACCGACATCCATCTGCACCACTTTGAATGCACCGCTGCCGGCGGCGTTGGATTGCAGCCATTCCATAGCGAACGGATCATCGTCAGTTGCATGTTCCATCGCCATTTTCGAGTTGACGATGATCGGATAGGTCAGCGCCATGTTTGGCAGGGCAAAACGGTCAGGCTGCGGCAGGTCGATACGGAAGGTCAGGTCATCGACCACAACGAATTGATCGGGCGAGGTCATAGACCCGGTCCGGAATTGAGATGCACCAATCGGACTGGCCACAACGCGATCCATTGACCATTTCACGTCCGCCGCCGTTACCGGGCTGCCATCGTGGAACGTGGCGTCGGGGCGCAGTTTGAATGTGATCGACTTTTTGTCGTCGGAGACTTCAAAGGACTCGGCCAGTTGGGGTTCGATATTGAAATAGTCGTAATACCCAACGCCATCCCCGACATCCTTATAGGCGAATTTGACCAGACGGTCATAGATGTTCCATGTGGCCTGAATCGAGTTGCGGTTCACCCCAACCGAAAAAGTATCAAGTGAGTTGGCGGCACCTTCGCTGAGGACCCGCAGGCTTTCTGCGCGGCTTTGGGCATGGGCCCATGACAGGGGTAGTGTTGTTGCCGCGCCAAAGGCGGCGGCGCTTGCTAGAAAATCACGGCGTTTCATAGATATATACCTTCCATTGGATCTAGTGTTGTAGGCCGTTGTCCGGGGGTAGCGGTTGGTGGGGGCGATCCCCTGTCCGATACTCGTATATTATGAATGGTCTTTTGTCCCTGAACAGAACCCGTTGCACGCCCGGCGATAGATCGCCGGACGCATGAAGTGACGTTAGAATTTCACGGCCGCCGACCCTTTCAACCCCAGCAGCTCGCGGGCTTCGTCAGGGGTGGCAATCCGGTTGGACAGACCCTCGATGATGCCACGGATCATCGTGACCTGTTCGGCGTTGGATTCCGCCAGTTTGCCGCGCCCGGCATAAAGGCTGTCTTCCAGCCCGACGCGTACATTGCCCCCCATGGTTGCGGCCATGGTGGCCATGTTCATCTGATGGCGCCCGCCGGACAAGACGGACCACTCATACTGGCCCGTCCCAAACAGCCGGTCTGCGGTTTCCTTCATGAACATCAGGTTCTCAGGGCCCGGCCCGATGCCGCCCAAAGTGCCGACAATGATCTGGATAAACGGAGGTTTCTTGACAAAACCCCGATCCATCATGTGTTTCAGATTATAAAGATGGCCAACATCGTAGCATTCAAATTCAAACCGCGTGTCGCCTTCGCTCATCTTGGTCATGATGGTTTCGATATCGGCAAATGTGTTGCGAAAGATCGCCCCCCGGCTGGCCTCAAGATAATCTTCTTCCCAGTCGTTGATCCACTGCCCGGCGTATTTGTCTTTCATCGCGTAGGTGCCGAAATTCATCGATCCCATGTTGCATGAACACAGTTCGGGCGAGGCCGTCATAGGCGCTGATAGGCGATCTGCAATCTCCATGAATGTGGAACCGCCCGTGGTCATATTCAGAACCGCATCTGTTTCGTCCCGGATCGAGCGCAGGATGTGCAGCCAAGTGTCGATATCTGCAGTGGGCCGCTGTGTTTGAGCATCACGCGCATGCAGGTGCAGAATGGCCGCTCCGGCTTTGGCGGCACCGATGGCCTGTTCGATGATCGCATCGGGCGTCACCGGCAAATGAGGCGACATCGTCGGCGTGTGAGTTGCGCCAGTGATGGCGCAGGTAATGATCGTGGGTTTGGATTTGGCCATGTTGATTACTCCGTGTATTCCAGTCCGCCGCAGATGCTCATCACTTGTCCGGTGATCGGGCGTCCCGAAGGGCCGCAAAGATACATCACCAGATCCGCGATCTCCTGCGGGTCGACCATTGTTTTCATCGAAACCGCGCGCAGGGCGATTTCTTCCATTTCTTCGTATTGGATGCCGCGTGTCGCGGCGCGGTCGGTGAACACGCGGCGGATGCGATCGCCGGCGACCACGCCCGGCGCGATGGCATTGACGCGGATCTGGTCTGGTCCCAGTTCAACCGACAAGGCACGTGCCAGCGAGATGACTGCGGCCTTGGATGCCGCATAGGGCGAGCGTAGCGGAAAGGCGTATTTCCCGGCGACCGACGCCATGCACACGATCGAACCGCCATCGTTTTGTTTCAGATGCGGAATGGCTGCACGGGCCATGTAGAATTGACCATGCACGTTTATGTCAAAGCAGCGCCGCCAATCGTCGCCCGCAATTTCGTGCAAGGCGGCGGCGGGACCGGCAATCCCGGCGTTGTTTATCAGAATGTCCAACCCGCCCATCGCGGCAGTGGCTGTGGCCACGAACTCGGCGCAGGCGGTCTCATCCGCGACATCACAGACCATCGTTCCCAAACCCGGCAGGGCCTTGGCAGCGTTGTTTAATGCTGTTTCTGTCAGGTCACATACCCAGACCGTCGCGCCCGCATTGCAAAGCGCGCGCGCGATTTCCAGCCCGATGCCCGATGCCCCGGCGGTCACGATGACGCGCTGGCGTTTCCAGTAATCCGATGGGGTGTGTTGCATTGGAAAGGTCTTTCAGTTTGAGGTGGTTTGAATGTCCGGCGCGTCAAACGCCGTTGGGCTTGGCATAGGGGTGTCGATGCGCTGGGCTTCAACCAGTGCGCTGTGGGAAATAGGCCCCTGCGCCAATTGTGAGGTGCCGACATCGCGGGTCAGAATGTTGGGGTTACCATGCAGGTCCAGCGCATTGTCCTGGCCGGGCACCTCGGGATTGAACCATGCGCCAGTGGCCAATTGCACGATGCCCGGTGCGACATCCTCTGACAGGCAGGCCCCTGCCAGACAGGCCCCTCGCGCGTTGAACAAACGCACCGTGTCGCCCGGTTTGATGCCGCGTGCAGCAGCGTCTGCGGGATTGAATGTGGCCGGTTCGCGCCCGTTGATCTTGGAAGCACGACTGAGAGCACCATTGTCCAGCTGCCCATGCAGCCGGGTGGCTGGCTGATTTGAAATCAGGTGCAACATCTGAGGGGCACGGGCCTTGGCCCCCAACCATTCCTGCGGCGCGATCCAGAAAGCATGGCCGGGACAATCTGCATAGCCAAAGCCCGCGACTGTCTCGGAGTAAATCTCGATCTTGCCTGACGGGGTGGGCAAACGGTGCACCACGGGATCGGCGCGAAAATCGGCCAGCAAAGGCTGTGGATGGGCGGGGTTGGTAAAACGCACCAGACCGGTTTGCCAGAACGTGTCGAAATCGGGCAGGTTTACCCCTGTCTTGGCGGCGGATTGTTGCGTGCCCTCATACAGATGGCGGACCCAATCCATTTCGCTGCGACCTTCGGTAAACGCATCAAGCAGGCCGATATGGCGGGCCACGTCCGACAGGATGTCATAATCGTTGCGAACCTGCGCATGGGGCTGGGCGACCTGTCGCATGGCCACCAGATGCGGCTCGGATTTGGCAATGCCCAGATCGTTGCGCTCTAGCGAGGTGGTTGCGGGCAGAACAATATCTGCGTGACGCGCGGTGGCGGTCCACCACGGATCTTGTACGATCACGGTTTCTGGTTGCCGGAACGCGCGCACCAGTTTGTTCAGGTCCTGACTGTGATGGAATGGATTGCCGCCCGCCCACCAGACAAGGCGAATGTGGGGATAGGTCAAGTCCTGCCCGTTGTAAGCGAATGGCTGGCCGGGATTCAGCAGCATGTCGGCCAGACGGGCCACAGGAATGAAATCCGGAACCGGGTTGGTAAATTGCGAAAGGGCGGGCCAAGATATTCCGGGCTCCAGTTCGCCGATACGGTTGGTGGCCCCGTACCCAACGCCGAATCCGCCACCGGGCAGACCAATCTGGCCCAGCATCGCCGCCAGAGTGATCGCCATCCAGATGGGTTGTTCGCCATGCTCTGCCCGTTGCAAGGACAGCGCGACCGAAATCATCGTGCGCGATGCGGCCATCCTGCGCGCCAATGCTCGAATTGTCTCGGGATCAATTCCGCACAGGTCGCCCGCCCATTCGGCCGATTTCGGTGTGCCGTCCGTCTCGCCCATTAGATAAGCGGCAAACCTGTCAAACCCGCTGGCGTGGGTGGCTAGAAAGGCGGGATCGCTGAGACCTTCAACATGCAAGCTATGCGCCAGACCCAGCATCAACGCGGTATCACTGCCGGGCAGCGCGGACAGCCATTCCGGTTGCAGACGCGGCGCAATATCTGAACGCAGCGGGCCGATATTGACGAAATGTGTGCCCGTCGCGCGACATTTATCCAGCCACATCGGCACGTTATGATGTCCGACGCCGCCTGCGCTGATCTGTGTATTGCGTTCAGGCAGCCCGCCAAAAGCAACGAACAATTCGGTGTTCCCACACATAACAGACCATGGCGTGTGGTGCGAGTTTAGGCCCTTGGTAGAGCCAAGTATATGGGGGATCATCACCTCGGCGGCGGCATGGCTGTAGGTGTTGACCGACGATACATACCCCCCCGCAACGTTCAAGAAACGGTGTAGCTGGCTTTGGGTATGGTGAAACCGTCCGGCACTGGCCCAGCCATAAGACCCGCCGAAGATAGCACGGTTGCCATACTGGCCGCGCACGCGCTCGAACTCTTGGGCAACCAGCTTAGTGGCGGTGTCCCAATCGACCGGTACAAATGGGTCGCTGCCCCGGCTGGCGCGGGAGGCTGGCCCGTCTGTCAGGTAACCCGCACGCACCATTGGCTGGGTGATGCGCGCGCTGTCGTTCAGCGTATCTTGCATCGACTGGCCGATGGGGGACGGCGCGGGATCGTCGGGCAGAGCGTGGATTTCGGGCGGTCTGCCATCGCTGGCTTTGGTCCGATACGTCCCCCAATGGGTTAGTGTGTAGGTGTCTGTCGGCATGTCGTGGTCCTATCCGCAGGCTGACTCAGGCAAGATCCGCCCTGCCATCGCTTAGAACAGGCGTATCGCGGTCTTTGCAATGCGCAGCGAAGGCCACCCCATTGGCTGTCTCCCAGAAATCGAAATGTAATGTCTCGCCGGGGTACAATGGGCCGCTGAAACGCGCGGCAAAGGATGTCATTCGCTCAGGTGCGCCGTCGCAATATCTTTCCAACACGGTCAAGCAGGCGATACCAAAGGTGCAGGCCCCGTGTAGGATTGGGCGTTCAAACCCGGCCCGTTTTGCGACCTCCGTCTGGCTGTGCAACGGGTTGCGATCCCCCAGCAGGCGAAACAACAGCGCTTGATCGGGGCGCGTCGCGATTTCGACACTGGCGCTGGGTTGACCCTGGGGTGGGGTCTGACGACGGGCCTCTTCCCCAACAGAGCCGCCAAAGCCCCCGGCACCGCGCACAAACAGGTTGGATGCCGAGGCAAAGATGCGTTCGTCGTCACGGTAGATGCTGGTTTCATGGCGTATGATCGCCGCCTTGCCGGGGCCTTTGTCGGTCAACCCTATGATGCGGGCCCGTACGTCTACCTCGCCAGCTGGTTCAAAAGGGGCGTCAAACGTCAGTTCCAACCCGCCATGTACGACCATGCTCAGGTCAATGCCGGCTTGTTCCATCCACGAATCATCGAATGCAAGGTTTTGGCCAAAGCTGGGAATCACCCGCTGACCGTCTTCTTGGACCAGACGCGAATCGGCCCCTGTTCCGGCGCCTAACGTCAACGCATACAGCAAAGTTTCGCGGCCGTCATACCGCAGCCGACGTGCGGGGATGTCTAGGCCCATAAGGCGTTCGGCGTTCAGCGGCATGGATGTCTCCAGGATGTTTTTGGTCGCCTGACGATGCCATTGAAGTTTGATTATTGCAATAGCGTTGCGTACTGTGAAACAAATGCTGTTAATCACAGGACTCAAAAATCGCGCCTGGCGCATTGTTTTTGTAGGGGCCAGAACGCATACCTAATCAGAAAGGAACGCAGTTTGCGTCAGTCAGTCATAGTTGCCGTTGCACGTACCCCCATCGGAAAGGCGTGGCGTGGATCACTTGCGGACATGTCGGCACAATCAATGGCCGGGCACGCGATCAAGCAGGCCTTGAGTCGTGCAGCAATAGATCCCCAAGAGGTTCAGGATGTTGTTCTGGGCTCGGCCCTGCCGCAAGGCAGCACCGGATTTAACGTGGCACGACAGGCGGCACTGGTTGCCGGATGTCCGGTGTCCGTCCCGGGACAAACCGTGGATCGCCAATGCGCATCGGGCCTAACGGCAATTGCCACCGCAGCACATGGAATTACCTGCGAGGGGCAGGGCATAGCCATTGCAGGTGGAGTCGAATCCGTCTCTCTGGTTCAGACCAAGCACATGAACCAATACCGAACGCAGGACGCATTTTTGAAAATGCATCATCCCGCCTTGTACATGTCCATGTTGGAAACGGCCGAGATCGTTGCCGAACGCTATGGGATTTCGCGTGAAGAACAGGATGGCTATGCGCTTCAGTCCCAGCAAAGGATGGCAACGGCCCAGCGGACGGGCGTATTGGATGCCGAAATCGCCCCGATTGAGGTGATGATCGAAGGGCGGACAAATGTTTTTGCGCAGGACGAATGCAACCGTCCGGGCACCACGGCGGAAAATCTAGCCGCCCTTGCCCCTGTGTTTGAAAACGGTCAACAGATTGCGCGGGGCCGTCACATCACTGCAGGCAATTCCAGCCAGTTGTCAGATGGTGCGGCGGCGCTGGTTTTGGTAGAATCGACAGAGGCCGAACGCCGTGGGCTAACGCCGTTGGGCGCGTTTCGCGGCATCGCAGTAGCAGGGTGCGAGCCTGACGAAATGGGGATCGGGCCGGTCGTGGCTGTGCCCAAACTGCTGCGTCAACACGGGTTGCAGGTCGAAGATATCGATTTGTGGGAATTGAACGAGGCTTTTGCCAGCCAAGTGATTTATTGCCGCGATACGTTGGGCATTCCAGACGCTCGATTGAACGTCAGTGGTGGTGCGATTGCTATGGGGCATCCTTATGGCATGTCGGGTGCCCGGATGGCTGGGCATATCCTGATTGAGGGGCGACGGCGCAAGGCTCGTTACGGGGTTGTGACGATGTGCATCGGCGGCGGCATGGGGGCCGCCGGACTGTTCGAAATATTCTAAAGGCTCAAATGATGACGCATCCAGAAAAACATCGACCCATTGTGCAGATCGACATCCAAGAACGGATTGCAGTGGTGACAGTCGATCATCCTCCTTTGAACGTTCTTTCGGCGTCTGTCCGGCAGGGGATTGTCGCTGCGTTGGATCAGATTTCCCGTGATGCGGCTTTGGACGCCGTCGTCCTGACCTGCGCGGGAAAGACCTTCTTTTCGGGTGCGGATATATCCGAGTTTGGGGGCGAGATCGCACAGCCTGACTTGCCAGCCGTGATTGGTGCAATAGCAGGTTTTTCCAAACCCATTGTCGCCGCCATGCATGGGACCGCCTTGGGAGGCGGGTTTGAAGTGGCGTTGGCCTGTACGGCGCGGGTTGCTGATGTGGGGGCGGGCATGGGCCTGCCCGAGGTGCGGCTGGGTCTCGTTCCGGGGTGTGGTGGCACGACGCGGCTGACGCGCTTGGCCGGGCCGCAGGCGGCGCTGGATATGGTGACGTCGGGGCGCAGGATTACGGCACAAGAGGCGCTCGAAATGGGAGTTGTTGATGCAATATGTCAGGACGATCTGCTTGCCGAGGCAAAAATATTGGCCGCACGCGCCTCGGAGGGAAATTTCCAACGCCCCGATAGCGGGTTGAAACCAGGGCGTGATGCTTTGATCTCGCGGTTTCGCTCTGACACAGCCCAGAAATTTCGCGGTCAGGCCGCACCTGCGGAGGCCATCGATTGCGTCGCGCGCGCCTTGAGCGAGCCGCTTGAGGTGGCATTAGAAGGCGAGCGCGCCGCGTTTGATCGATTGTTGGCGGGGCCGCAGGCAGCGGCACTTGGTCACGTGTTTCAGGCCGAGCGGACGGCGCGTAAGGTCGTCGATCTTGCGCCGGGGACAGCATCGCGCAGCATCACGCAGGTCGGTGTTATCGGCGCGGGCACTATGGGGCGAGGTATCGCGATGGCCTGCGCCGGTGCCGGACTGCCGGTCACGATGATCGACACATCCCAAGACAAGTTGCAGGGCGCGTTGACAGCCATGCGCGCTTCATTTGAACGCCGCGCGGCACGCGGACGTTTACCCACGGATGTCGCGCAGGCGTGTGTGGGCCGGATCGCGGGCGCGTCTGAGATGGCCGCGCTGGGTCAGTGCGATCTGATCATCGAGGCCGTGTTTGAGGATCTAACCGTCAAGGAACAGGTCTTTCGTCAGATCGACGCAGTTGCGCGACCGGGCGCGATCATGGCCACGAATACATCTTTTTTGGACATAGATCGTATCGCCGACGCAACTACGCGACCCGATGATGTGCTGGGGCTGCATTTCTTTTCACCGGCACATGTGATGCGTTTACTGGAAATCGTGCGCGGGGCTCAAACCGCGCCGGATGTCCTTCAAACCGCGATGGATCTGTCGCGAAGAATGGGCAAAGTTGGCGTGTGCGTTGGCAACTGCCATGGATTTGTCGGCAACCGTATGCTGGCCCGAAGGCAGGCCGCAGCCGGGGAGTTGATCCTTGAAGGAGCGACGCCGTGGCAGGTGGACCGCGCTCTGTTTGAGTTTGGATTTCCTATGGGCCCGTTTGCGATGGCCGATCTTGCGGGGCTGGACCTTGGGTGGAATGCGGCCCGCTCATCCGGAGAAACGATTGAAGAGATGTTGTGCGAGGCTGGCCGGTTTGGGCAGAAAGCCGGGGCAGGGTATTATGACTATCCTCAGGGGCAAGCGGTGCCGTCGCCCTTGACTGAAACCATGCTGCAAGGGTTGTCCCAGCGTCACGGCATTTCTCGGCGCGCGATAGATGACGGCGAAATCCTGACACGGTGTCTGGACCCGATGATCAAGGAAGGACGCGCAATTCTGGACGAAGGTATCGCAGCAAGGTCGTCGGATATCGATACCATCTGGATCAACGGCTATGGTTGGCCTGCGTGGAGGGGAGGGCCAATGTATTGGGCCGATCACAGATAGATCGCCGGTGATCTTCCCGCGTCTGGTTCTTCCTGTGTCTTGGGGAAAAGACGAAGCGCTTTATCGTGGGGCGTACCCCAGTTCGGCCGATAGCAGCAGCGCCTGTTCGCGCACCATGTTCTTGCCTGCCTCAAAGGGTGGTGCCGTTACTCGGGCTGTCGGCAGAGTGATCCCGATGATACCGTGCACCATGCCGTCGCTTCCCAGAACCGGGGCCGAAACGCCGCTGACAGCATCGCGGTATTCGTCAAACGCCGTGGCCACGCCCGCATCAATGCATTCGGCCAGATTTGCGCGCAGGTCATCCAACCGGGTGATTGTCTTTGGGGTAAATCGTTGAAACGGGCGCTTCAGGGTTTTCAGTTTGGTTTCCGTGTCGACCATCAGATAAGCCTTGCCCAGTGAGGAGCAGTGGATCGGTGTGCGCGATCCAACTTGGGAAATGGTCTGAACAGCCTGCGACGATGCGCAGCGGTCTACAATCACCACGTCGCCGCCTTCGATAATGGCCAAGACGGCGGGTTCATCCGTTTCACGGCTGAGGGTTTCCAGAAACGGCCGTGCAAGATTGCGGATGTCGATACGTTGAAACGCGCGTACGCCTATTTGCCACATTTTTGATGTGATCATGTAGCGGCCACCGGGTTCGTCCTGCTGAACATAGCCCAGCTGGCTCATCGTTTCCAACATGCGATACGCCGTGCTTTTGTTCAAACCGTTCTCACGTGACAGATCTGATAGGCGCACGGGCGAGTCGTGATTGGCCAATGATTCAAGCAATCTAAGCGCTTTTCCTACGGTTCCTGACACAATTTTCTCCCCCACTTAACTCCAAAGACAGGCGGCCCGCTCTCCCCGCAGTGCACCTGTGACTACACTCTCTACACTTTTACAGAGCCCGCAACAGGGGGACTGTATTCGTGCAGACGTCCCGTGGACAAAAATTCCATGAGTTGATCTTGACACGTGATGATAATTAATAAAACAATGTTTCGAATATTAAAACAACAACCAACTTCGCCAATGGCGCGGGCAAAGAAGGAAAGACCGGATGTCGATCACTGACGAACAAAGGATGGTCGCCGAAGGTGTGCGGGCCTTTGTCGAGACTGAACTAAGGCCGCATGAAAAAGCTGTCGAAGAGGCGGATGCGATCCCGGACGAGCTGTTTGACGAGCTCAAGCAAAAGGCAATCAAAGCCGGATACTATGCTATCAACATGCCCGAAGATCTGGGCGGGGGCGGTTTGGGTCAAAGCCTGCGCTGCATGGCCGAAATTGAATTTGGCCGCACCAGCCGCGCGTTGAACATCATCTGCAATCGTCCCGCGCCCATCCTGCTGGCCTGCGAAGGCGATCAGATCGAGACCTATCTAAAACCTGTCGTCAAAGGCGAGCGGTGGGAGTGTTTTGCCCTGACTGAACCGGGTGCTGGATCGGATGCGCGCCAGATTGCCACCAAGGCCGTGCGTGATGGCGATGATTTTGTCATCAACGGCGAGAAAATTTTCATCACCATGGCGTTGCGGGCGGATTTTATCATCGTATTTGCCGTGACCGGCGTCGATGAAACCCCAAAGGGCGCGCGCAAGCGGATCACAGCGTTTCTGGTGGACAAGGATACGCCCGGCATCACCGTCAGCCCGATCCATGTTGTCGGCAACCGGGGTATGAAATCCTGTGCGATTTCATTTGCGGACGTGCGTGTGCCTGCCCGCAACATGCTGGGGGCCGAGGGTGGTGGGTTCCAGATTGCCAAAAACTGGATTTTTTCGGGCCGGGTTATGCTGGCGGCCAACTGCATTGGTGTGGCCGAACGCTGTATGGGCATTGCCGCGCAATACGCCAATACACGCCGTGCTTTTGGGCAAACCATTGGCCAGTTTCAGGGCACGTCCTTCAAGCTGGCAGATATGGCGGTAGAGATTCACGCAACGCGCCTGATGGTGCTGGACGCTGCCGCCAAGATGGAGGCCGGCACCCTGACGCAGCGCGAAGCTTCGCAGGTCAATCTGTTTGGCTCGGAAATGGCCGGGCGCGTGACCGACAACGCGATGCAAATTCTGGGCGGCATGGGTGTGACACGCGACTGGCCGATCGAGCGGATGTGGCGCGATGTGCGCGTTGAACGCATCTGGGAAGGCACGTCGGAAATCCACCGCGACATCATTTCCAAGGACATTCTGCGCGAGTTTCCGGCATGACAGGTTCGCGCATCAAAACTCATGTGAATGGCGGCATTTTGGAGATCACCTTTGATCACCCGCCCGCCCACGCGTTTGATCAGCAGGCGAGCCGCGATCTGGATGCGGCGTTGACGCGGTTGAATGAAGATCCTGATCTGCGTGTCGGTATCGTTACGGCCACAGGGGATCGGATATTCTCGGCCGGATGGGACCTCAAGGCCGTGGCCGCAGGCGACAGCGGAGAGGATTTCGGCCCGCATGGGTTCATGGGGCTCAACCGTCACGACATGCTGAAACCGTTGATTTGCGCAATCAACGGGTTGGCTGTTGGTGGTGGATTTGAATTTGCACTGTTCTGTCAGATCGTTCTGGCCGCGCCGCATGTGGAGTTTGCACTGCCTGAACTGGCGCGGGGCTTTATTCCCGAGGCGGGCGGGCTGTGGCGTGCTCATCGTAAACTTCCCTCCAACGTGGCGTCTGATCTGTTGCTGACCGGGCGACGCATGGGTGTGGACGAGGCGCAAAGACTGGGATTTGTGAATCAGGTCGTGCCACGTGACGAATTGATGGCCGAAGCGCGCAAGACCGCCCAAGCGATCATCAGCGGCGCGCCATTGGCGGTCGCCGCATTGCTGGAAGCGACGCGCGTGACCGAAGTGATGAGCGATCAGACCGCTTTTGAAACGATCCTCGCTGGCCTGCCTGCGCGCGACCGGATGCGCGCGTCCGACGACTTCAACGAGGGCCCGCGCGCCTTTGCCGAAAAACGCGCACCGCGCTGGAAAGGGAATTAAGCAGATGATGAACTTTGATCTGACCGACGAACAACGCCTGATGCGCGACAGCCTGCGCAGCTTTTTGTTGAAAGAATGCCCGCCTGAGTATGTCCGTCAATGCGACGAGGACGAGGCGTTTCCCTTTGCCCTGTATGACAAACTGGCCGCCGAAGGCTGGCTGGGCCTGCCTATCCCCGAAGAATACGGCGGTATGGGGGGCTCCTGCACCGATCTGGTGGTGTTTCTTGAGGAGTTCGCCCACCATTTTGAGGCAGGCGCGAACATCTTTTACACCACGGTCGTGATCGCCACCGATGCGTTGGTGCATTTCGGATCGGAAGAGCAGAAACAAGAACTGCTGCCACGTCTGGCCAAAGGCGAAATCCGCTTTGCGTTTTCGCTGTCCGAACCCAACTCGGGCTCGGACGCGGCATCCTTGCGCACGCGTGCCGTGCTGGAGGGGGATGAATGGGTCATCAACGGCCAGAAAATGTTCTGCTCTTGCGCGCAAGAGGCCGATTACATCTTGCTGATGGCGCGCTCGGACACGGACGCGCCCAAGCACAAAGGCATCACCATGTTCTTGCTGGACCCGAAAACGCCGGGCGTCGAGGTGCGCAAGCTGAAAAAATTGGGTCTGAAACCGATGGACCTGAACGAGATTTTTCTCAAGGACGTGCGCCTGCCCAAGGACGCAATCGTGGGCGAGGTCAATTCCGGCTGGATGAATGTGCTGAAAACGCTGGATTACGAACGTTGCTGCCTGTCTGCGGTCAATGTCGGTGCGGCGCAAAGCTGTCTGGACAAAATCCTGACTTACACGGACGAACGTCAGCAATTCGGTCAAAAAATAAACAGTTTCCAACTGACCCGTGCAAAGCTGGCCGACATGGACATGGAGATCGAGGCAGCGCGCTTGCTTCTCTATCGGTCCTGTACGCTGGTCGATCGCGGCATACCGAACAACAAAGAAAGCGCGATGGCCAATCTCTATTCGTCGGAAACCTATGTGCGTGCCGCGATGAGCGGGATGCGCATGATGGGCGGCTGGGGGTACCTAATGGAATATGACATGCAGCGCCATTTCCGCGATTCCAAGCTGGCCGAAATCGGCGGCGGCACCTCGGAAATCCTGCGCATCATCATCTCGCGCGAGTTGACGAAATGAGCGCGCGCCGCCCGGACAGGATGAGCACCCGCGCAGTCCACGCCGGGCTGCGCCCCAACGACGACGAAGGCGCAGTCAGTGCGCCGATCTATCAGAGCGTGACCTTCGCTGCGCCCGATACCGACACGTTAGAGGCGATCAACACGGGCAAGGCGCGCGGTTTTGTCTATTCCCGCGTGCGCAACCCCACAGTCATGGCTGCGGAGCAACGGCTGGCGGCG
The DNA here is from genome assembly GCA_027214255.1 of Roseovarius aestuarii. Taxonomy (GTDB): domain Bacteria; phylum Pseudomonadota; class Alphaproteobacteria; order Rhodobacterales; family Rhodobacteraceae; genus Roseovarius; species Roseovarius aestuarii_A. Next base: position 140,748 of record JAPWHL010000010.1, on the reverse strand, counting down.
TTGGAGGGGGCCGAATCCGCGGTGTTGTTTGCCTCCGGCATGGCCGCCGTCAGTGGCGCGTTGGCCCCGCTGTTGCAAGCGGGCGACGAAATGGTCGCGCTGCCTGATATCTATGGCGTATCGATCCGCTATTTTAACGAAATCCTGCCGCGCATGGGCGTAACCGTGCGCTGGTCCGCGTCATCGGCCCCCGAGGACGTTGCCGCATGTGTGACCGATAAAACCAGGGTAATCTACGCCGAAACACCCACCAACCCGTTGGTACGTATCGTCGATTTGCCAGCGATTTCCAAAGTTGCCAAAGACGCGGGGGCGCTGCTTGTCGTGGATGGCACATTGGGAGGGCCGATGAATCAAAGCCCGCTGGAACTGGGCGTTGATCTGTTGATCCATTCTGCAACCAAGTACCTGAACGGCCATGGTGATGTTTTGGCGGGGGCCGTGGTTGGGGCACGCACGCATCTGCGCGGTGTGCGCTCGATGCAACCCGCGCATGGTGGTGTGATGGACCCGCATGCGGCGTGGCTGCTGATGCGCGGCATGGCGACCTATCCGTTGCGCATGAAACAGCATAACGCGACAGGGTTGGCGCTGGCCGAATTTCTTGAAGCACACCCGGCAGTTGCAAAGGTGCATTATCCGGGTCTTGCCAGCCACGCGGATCACGCCTTGGCGAAACGTCAGATGACCGATTTTGGCGGTCTCTTGTCCTTTGAAATGCACAGCCCGCAGGCCGCACGCCATGTGGTTGACGCTACGCGATTGTTCGCAATTGGGCCGTCTGTGGGCGGTGTGGAAAGCCTGATCAGTCAACCGGGCAACACCTCGCACTATTCTATTTCGCCAGAGGCGCGCCGTGCGATGGGCATTTCGGATGCGTTGGTGCGCATATCGGCAGGAATCGAAGATGTTGACGATCTCACGGATGATCTGACGCAGGCATTGGAGGGCTGTTCATGAACGATCTGGTCATGACAGGTGGCACGGTTGTGTTGCCGGACGGAGCGGTGAACGCAGATGTCGTGGTAAATGGTGAGCGCATCACCGACGTAGTCGATCCCGGTGCCGGCTGCGGGGAACGCGTAATTGATGCCGCGGGCAAGATCGTTTTGCCCGGCGGTGTGGATCCGCATGTGCATCTGTTGGTCGGGTTCATGGGGCAACGCAGCGTCTATGATTTTGAAAGCGGTGGTATTGCAGCCCTGCGCGGGGGCACCACGTCTATCGTGGATTTCGCGCTGCAACGGCGTGGCGGCTCGATGATGGCCGGGTTGAAGCACCGCCGCAAACAGGCGGATCCCGTGGTGACCGTGGATTATGGTCTGCATTTGATTGCAACAGATGTGAATGACGACAGCCTTGGTGAACTAGCGGCATTGCGTGCCGAAGGTGTGACCTCGCTCAAAGTATATACGGTCTATGAAGAAGACGGGCTCAAGCTGGAAGATGGTCAGTTGCACCGGCTGATGACGCAGGCAGCCAAGGATGATCTGATGGTTGTCCTGCATGCAGAAAACGCTGGCATTGTTGAATACCTGCGTGCCGAAGCCGTGGCCAAAGGGCATACCGATCCGATCTGGCATGCGCGCACCCGCCCCCCGATCGTAGAAATCGAGGCTGTGTCCCGCGCCATTCAGTTTTCGCGCGATACCGGCTGCGGGGTGCATATCCTGCATCTGGTGGCGTCAGGCGCTCTACCGCTGGTACAGGCCGCGCGGCGCGATGGACTAGCTGTTACGGCTGAAACGTGCACGCATTTTCTGGCGCTGACCGAGGATGCGTTGTTGCGCGAAGATGGTCATAATTTCATCCTTAGCCCGCCGTTACGGGATGCGGATAATCAGGCGCAATTGTGGGCGGCGTTGACATCGGGCGTTCTGTCTGCGGTCACGTCGGACGAGGTATCCTATTCCGCCGCAGCCAAGGCAATGGGCCTGCCATCTTTTGCGGATGTGGCCAACGGGTGTCCGGGGATCGAGGCGCGCTTGCCGGTGCTCTATACATTGGGCGTCGATCAGGGGCGGCTTAGCCTTGAACAGTTCGCACATCTCACAGCCACCTGGCCCGCCGATATTTTCGGGCTGAAGAACAAGGGCCGGATCGCCAAGGGCTATGACGCCGACCTGACCATTCTTGATCCTGAAACGCGACACGTGATGTCGCCGGATAGCGATTATGGCGATATCGGATACAACCCTTATAGCGGGATCGAACTGACGGCGACGGTAGATACGACAGTTCTACGCGGTGCGGTGGTGATGGAACGGGGGGCGTTCAAGGGACATGCCGGACAAGGGCGGTTTGTGAAACGCACCACGGCCCAAAGGCCTGATTTGCCATGATGGATTGCGCCGCATTGCGTGCCGATTTTGACGCGCTATCCCAGATTGGCTGCGCCCCCGATGGCGGGTGGAGTCGACCCGCCTTTGGCGCGGCGGATTGCGCGGCGCATGAATGGTTCTTGGGCCGCGCCCGCGCCGCTGGCTTATCCGCGCGTTATGATGCGTTTGGCAATGTTATTGCACGTACGCCGGGGCAGGGGCGTGCCATCGCCATCGGCTCGCACTTGGATACAGTGATCAACGGCGGTGCTTTTGACGGGGCCCTGGGCGTGTTGGCGGGGCTGGAAGTGGCGCGCCGCGCAATGGCCTCGGGGGTGCAAACACCAATCGAGGTGATCGCCTTTCGCGACGAAGAAGGCCGGTTCGGGCCTTTCACGGGCAGTCGCGCGATGACAGGGGCCTTTGATCTGGCGGCGCTTGAGGCGCGGCGTGGACAGGATGGCGTTCCGTTGGTTGATGCCATGCGTGACGCTGGGTTCGATCCGGCAGGTGTGACCGAGTCTGCGCGTGATTTTTCGGATGTCGCTTGCTATCTGGAACTGCATATTGAACAGGGGCGCGTACTGGAACAGCGCGGCGATGCCGTGGGGCTGGTCACGGCGATTGCGGGGCAGGAACGGTTTGCGATCCGTTTTACCGGGCAGCCCGATCACGCGGGCACGACGCCAATGGAGTTGCGTCTGGATGCTTTTGCGGCGACGGCGCGGTTTGCCGACCAATTCCGCGATATGATCCTTACCGATCCAAGCGATACGTTGCGCGGCACGATCGGTGTTGTGAAACTGGCCCCCGGTCAGGCCAATGTCATACCCGGCGAGGTGCGTCTGGCGTTGGAAATCCGCGACACGGATGCAGTTGCATTGGCTCGCGCGGCCAACGCGACACGTGCGTTGGTGAGGCAAACCGGCGACACCATGGGATGTGCTTTTAAAGTGCGCGATGTCTATCGCGAAGACCCCGTCGTGATGGACGCCGAGCTGTTGGCAGTGCTGGAGGGCGCGGCCAAATCGCTGAACATTGCTTATTCGTGCCTGCCGTCGGGGGCCAATCACGATACAGGCATCATGGCTGCGCATGTTCCGGTCGGCCTGATGTTCGTGCCTTCCAAGGATGGGCGCAGCCATTGCCCCGAGGAATTTAGCGACTGGTCCGATATCGCAAAAGCCGTTGCGACGCTTGAACGTTGTGTCGTGCGATTGGCGGAGCGTATGGCATGACGCAGATCACAAGCCGTCAGTTTCGCACTGGCCCCGAGTCCCCCCATTGGCCGGGTGGTTTTGCCGCGCATATCGAGGTGCCCGAGGGTAACGCGGCGCTAAACCTTGAAGCTTCGGCACGACGTTGGCCCACGCGGCCCGCTCTTCATTATTATGGTCAAACGACGCTCTATGCGGATTTGCAGGCGCAAGTTGTGGCGTTGGCGGGATATCTGCTCCATCTGGGCGTCGCACAAGGCGATCGCGTCTTGTTGTACATGCAAAACGCGCCGCAATTCGTGATCGCATTCCATGCAATCCTGCGTACCAATGCCATCGTCGTTCCGGTCAACCCGATGAACAAAACCGATGAGTTGCTCCACTATGCGCAAGATAGCGGCGCGCGAGTCGCCTTTGTCGGCGATGAGTTGCTGGAGCGGGCCAGACCGTTAAAGGGCGCCCCGTTGGATCACCTGATCGTCGCCTATTACGCCGATGCCGCGCCCGAAACACCGCTTGATCCGTTGCCCCCAGTCATGCAAGCCGCACGGACCCGGCTTGAGCCTTGGGGAGAGGTGGATTTCAACGTGGCGCTGGATGCGGGCCACGTTGCCGGGCCGATAACCACAGGATCAAACGACATCGCCGTAATGCCCTATAGTTCGGGCACCACGGCGCGGCCCAAGGCATGCATGCACCGCCATTCTACTGTCACCTTTACCGCCGCCGCGCAGGCAAAGTGGTACGGGTTGGATCAAACCTCGGTCATGACCAGTTTCATGCCTCTGTTCCACGTTGCAGGTATGCAGGCCTCGATGAGTGCGGGGATATTTACTGGGGCGGCGTTGGTGCTGATGACGCGGTGGGATCGTAACATCATCCCGGCGTTGTTCACGCGCCACAAGGTCACATGGTGGAGCGCGGCCCCCACAATGATCGTCGACGTGATGGCCAGCGCGCGGTTTGATCCGATCTGTTTTGAATGGCTGAAAGTGTTGACTGGCGGCGGAGCCAGCATGCCTGCAGCCGTCAGCGCGCGTTTGCAGGACCGTTATGACCTGCGCTTTTGCGAGGGGTATGGGCTGACGGAAACGTTGTCGGCCACGCATATCAACCCCACGGCCAACCCAAAGCCACAGTGTCTGGGCATTGCGATTTTTGACACATCCTCGATCATTGTGGATCCGGTGACATTGGCCGAACTGCCGCAGGGTGAAACTGGTGAAATACTGGTGGCAGGGCCGCAGGTGATGGCAGGGTACTGGAATCGCCCCGAAGACACTGCTGATGCGCTGATCACACGCGATGGGGAGGTCTGGCTGCGCACTGGCGATCTGGGCTATGTCGATGAAGAAGGGTATTTTTTCATTCAGGACCGGCTCAAGCGGATGATCAATGTGTCTGGCTATAACGTGTCGCCTGCAGAATGCGAGATGCTGTTGTATCGCCATGAGGCGGTGCAAGAATGCTGTGTCATTTCCACCCCAGACCCATATCAAGGCGAGGCAGTAAAAGCGTTGATCGTGCTGGAACCCGAACAAGAGGGGCGCATTGACGCCGCGCAGATTCTTGATTTTGCACGTTCACAAATGGCCGCTTACAAACTCCCCAAACATGTGGTTTTTGTTCCGTCCCTGCCCAGATCCGGCACAACCAAGGTGGATTGGCGTGCGTTGCAGGATGCTGAATGGAAGGGCCGCCAATGAGCACACAGATTTGGTACGAAGATTTCACCCCCGGCACAGCCGTGACATCCGCATCGCGCCGGATCAGCCTTGAGGATATTGACCGCTACGCTGACCTAACCGGCGAAAGGCATCCGGTTCACATGGACGACGCTTTTGCGCGCACAGCCGGGTTTGACGGGCGCATCGCGCATGGGTTGTTTAGCTTGGCCCTGATCGAGGGTTTGAAATCCGGTATGGGGCTGTTTGAACACTCGGTAACGGCGTCACTGGGATGGGATGATATCCGGTTTTCCGCGCCGCTGTATCCCGGCGATGAAGTGCATTTGCGGCTGGAATTCGTTGAACGCAGAATGACCTCCAAAGCTGGTCGAGGGCTGGCAAAAGAGCGCGGCATCTTGTTGAAATCCGATGGAACAGAAGTGGTAAGCGGCGATCATCTAATTTTTCTGTTATGCCGTCCCGAGGATGACAACGACGGCGCGCATACAGGGGGTATTGGCCAATGACGCGGATTGCATGGAGATTGCTGAGCGCCATACCGACGTTGTTTGGTGTGGTACTGGTGACGTTTCTGATCACGCGGGTGTTGCCCGGTGATCCAGCCATTTTTTTCGCGTCCAACCCGTCTATGTCTGCAGATGATGTCGAACAGGTGCGTATCGCGCTTGGCTTTGACAAATCTTTGGTCGAACAATTCTGGATCTATCTGGGCGCGTTGTGGGAGGGCGATCTGGGGCGATCGATCTCGACCGGTCAGCCGGTGACAACCGAAATGCTCAAACGCCTGCCTGCTTCGGCTGAATTGACGCTGTTTGCGTTTGTCTTGGCGATTGTTGTCGCGCTTCCGCTTGGGGTTATGGCGGCGCTACGCCCCGGATCGTGGATTGATCAGGCCTGCCGGATCACTGCCACGTTAGGGGTGTCTATGCCGACCTTCGTGACCGGATTGATCTTGATATATGTGTTCTATTTCCTGCTGGGCATTGTTCCGGAACCGACGGGACGCTTGGACCCTTTCATGTTTAAACCGCCGCAGGTGACGGGGCTTATCATCGTGGACGGGCTGATTGCCGGTGATCTGGCCGTGGCGAAATCGGCAGCGGCCCAAATCCTGTTGCCGGGCATCACCATGGCACTGTTTGCACTGGCGCCGCTGGCCCGGATGACGCGGGCGTCCATGTTGGGCACCCTGTCCAGTGAGTTCGTGCGCACCGCGCGAGCCAACGGGCTGTCGCGGCGTACCATCATTGTGTCTTATGCCTTTCGCAACGCGATGCTGCCGGTGGTCACGACGCTGGGGATGACCTTTTCGTATATGCTGGGGGCGAATGTTCTGGTGGAAAAGGTGTTTTCCTGGCCGGGTATAGGGGCCTTTGCCTTGGACAGCCTGATCGCGCTGGATTACGCACCGTTGCAAGGTTTCATGCTGATCATGGCGGCGATTTTCCTTCTTGTGAACCTGTTGACTGACCTTCTGTCCGGTTTGGTCGATCCGCGTGCGGGGTTGAACTGATGATGTCCGAAGGCGTCCGCGCGCGACTGACGGTTATGCGCTATACCTTGGCCGAGAACGGCCTGCATCGGCTGGCCTTCGGGCTGTTTGCCTTGTTGATGTTTGCCACGCTGTTTGGCCCGGCTCTGGCACCGCATGATCCACTGGCGACCAATCCAAGCGAAGCCTTGATCGGGCCGTCTGCGCAATACTGGTTTGGCACCGACCAACTGGGCCGTGATGTTTTTAGCCGCGTGTTGGTGGCGACCCGGCTGGATATGTTCATCGCCTTTGGTGCGGTGTTGATTTCATGCGTGATCGGATCTCTGATCGGTGCGGCACTGGGGTACTTTGGCGGCACGCTGGATCGCGTGGCCAGTCGGTTTACGGATGTGTTGATGGCCTTTCCCTTGTTCGTTCTGGCGATGGCGATGGTTGCGGCACTCGGCAACACATTGATGAACGTGATCTATGCCACGGCAATCATCAACCTGCCGTTCTACATCCGCCTTGCGCGCGCCGAGGTCGGGGTGCGGCGCAATCTGGGATATGTCGAGGCTGCCCGCGTTGGTGGATCGGGGCATTTTCGCATACTGACAGTGTTTTTGTTGCCCAACATTGCCTCGCCGGTGATCATTCAGGCCTCGGTCAATCTGGGTTGGGCGTTGTTGAATGCTGCGGGGCTGTCCTTTCTGGGGATGGGAGTGCGCCCGCCGACGCCGGAATGGGGTATTCTGGTGGCCGAGGGCGCGCGCTATATCGCGTCGGGGCAGTGGTGGATGTTCCTGTTTCCCGGACTGGCCCTGATGTTGGCGGTCTTTACCTTTAACCTGCTGGGGGATGCGTTGCGCGATATTCTGGACCCGAGGGCGCGAACATGAGTGCGCCGTTGCTGTCCGTGCGCGACCTGAGCGTAGATTTCCGCACCCGAGGGGGCACGGTGCATGTGTTGGACGGTGTGTCCTTTGATTTGCAACAGGGCGAAACCTTGGGGATTGTCGGGGAGTCCGGGTCGGGTAAATCGGTCACGGCATTTGCGATCATGGGGATTCTTGAACGCGCCGCCGAGGTCCGTTCGGGTGATATCCATTTTGAAGGTCGCGACATTCGGGCGATGTCCACGCGTGACCGTGATCTGTGGCGTGGTAAAGAGGCGTCAATTATTTTTCAGAACCCGCGCACGGCGTTGAATCCGATCCGATCGGTCGGGCGCCAGATTGCGGATGTTATCGCGCGTCATGCGCCGGACCGCCCGCCGGTTATCCGCGAAAAGGTTCTGGAGGCCATGCGGCAGGTCCGCATCCCCGACCCTGAAAAACGCATCGCGGCCTATCCTTACGAGCTGTCGGGCGGGTTGTGCCAACGGATTGGCATCGCGGCGGCGTTGGCCTGTAATCCGCGCCTGTTGATCGCGGATGAGCCCACCACAGGGCTGGATGTGACGACGCAGGCGGTGATTATGGACATGATCCGCGACATCGCGCGTGCCGGAAATCTGGGCACGGTTTTGATCACCCATGATCTGGCGTTGGCGGCGGAATATTGTGATCGCATCATGGTGATGCATGCGGGCCATGTGGTTGAAACCGCCCCCGTGGCACAGTTGTTTGCAAATCCGCGCCACCCTTATACCCAAGGCCTGCTGAGCAGTGTTCCATCACTGGTGGACAGCGTGCATGACTTGCGCGCAATCCCCGGATCTTTGCCGGACCTGCGACGCACAGACCTGCCACCTTGCCGTTTTGCGGAACGCTGTGCGCGTCGTCAGCCCGATTGTGACCAGTCTGGTTTGGGGCTGGAAATGGTGGACGCTGGTCATTTTGTGGCATGTAGGAACCCATTATGAACGATGCGCCGATCATTTCTGTCGAAGGTTTGCAAAAGCACTTTGTGCTTAAGGCAGCTAACCCATTCACCGGGCGTGGCGCGGTGCATTTGCACGCGGTTGATGGCGTTACGCTGGACATCCGCCCGGGCGAGGCAGTGGGGCTGGTGGGGGAATCCGGATGCGGGAAATCGACATTGGCGCGCGTGCTGTGCCGATTGCTTGATTCCTCGGGCGGACGGATGGAGATTGACGGAAAGGACGTTTCGGACCTTGCGGCCAGCAAGTTTGCCAAATCGGAGCTGCGCAGCGATATTCAGATGGTGTTCCAAGACCCAACGGAAAGCCTGAACCCGCTGTTTAACGTGTTCGATCTGATTGCCGATCCGTTGCGTCAGTTGATGCCGCAAAAATCCCGCGATGCCTTGCGCGAAAAGGTCGAGGCGGCGGCGGCTTCGGTCAATCTTCCGCTCGAATTTCTGACCCGGTTCCCGCATCAGTTGTCCGGTGGTCAAAAGGCACGCGTCGGAATCGCCCGCGCAATGGCGGTCAACCCGCGCCTTCTGGTTCTGGACGAACCAACGTCGGCGCTGGATGTCTCGGTGCAGGCGACTGTACTGCAATTGCTGGACAATCTGCGTCGGGACAAGGGCGTTGCCCTGCTGTTCGTTAGTCACGATTTGAATGTGGTGCGCCTGCTGTGTAGCCGTATTGTGGTGATGTATTTAGGAAAGGTGGTGGAAAGTGGCCCGACTGAGGCGCTGTTTCACACGCCGCACCATCCCTATACGCAAGCGCTGCTGTCGGCCATTCCGACCCTGAAGGAAGGCGCACGTGTCGAACGGATCAAGCTGGACGGTGATCCTCAAAGTCCAATTGGAACCACCGGGCATAAATGCCGTCTGGCCGGCCGCTGCCCTGTTGAGCGTGCTCGATGCACGCAAGGTGAGCCGGAATTGGTCGACGATGAAAACGTCCGCCAGGTGCGTTGTTATTTTCCGCTGGAGGATCAGCGCAATGCCTCCGGGCCGTGATGTTGATGCCCGGAGGCTTGGAACCTGTGATATGATGGCCCAATGACCACTTCAAATTCTTGAAACTGCGAAAGTACCCTGGATATGTCCAAACTTAAAATGTCAGCCGCCCAAATGGTCGAGGCCGCCCGCGCCCGTATCGAAGAAGTCGAAGTTGATGCGCTAAAGGCGATGGTGGACGATCCAGATGTCGTGATCGTGGACATCCGCGATGTGCGCGAACGCCAGCGTAGTGGATTTATCCCCGGTAGTTTGCATGCGCCGCGTGGAATGATGGAATTTTGGGTCGATCCCGACAGCCCCTATTACAAAGAGGTTTTCGGTCAGGACAAGAAATATGTACTGCATTGCGCGTCTGGCTGGCGCTCGGCACTGACGGCGGCGACCTTGCAGGACATGGGGTTTGAGGCGGCGCATCTGCGCGAGGGGTTCTCGGGCTGGGTCCGCGAAGGTGGCACAATCGAACCAGCTGAACCACGCGAAAAATAACATCGCCAAAACGCGGTCGTGGGGGTATCGCCGAGCAGTCGTCTTTTTGTTGCACGAAGGCTTGGAGGTTGCTGCCCGCGGCGCTATCAGGGGGCTCTGGCCGAAACGAGGAGCCCGCCATGACCGCCGTTGCACAACGTATTGCCCGTACACTTGCCACTGATATCGGTGCGCGCCCCGAACAGGTGGTCGCGACGGTTGCCTTGTTGGACGCAGGCGACACGGTGCCTTTCGTGGCACGCTATCGTAAAGAGGCGACAGGTGGGCTGGACGATGCTCAGCTGCGCCGATTGGCCGAGCGTTTGGAGTATTTGCGTGACCTGGAAAAGCGCCGTGCCAGCATTCTGAGCGAGATCACCTCGCAAGGGAAACTGACCGAAACGCTGGCACGCGACATTGCCGCTGCCGAAACGAAATCGGTGCTGGAAGATCTGTACCTGCCTTACAAGCCCAAGCGCCGCACCAAGGCGATGATCGCCCGCGAAAACGGGCTGGAACCGTTGTTGCGCGCGATTCTGGCTAATCGGGCTGCTGACCCGACCGATTTGGCGCAGGGGTATCTGAGCGAGGCCGTTGCGACGCAAACGGATGCTCTGGCCGGGGCGCGGGATATCTTGGTGGAAGAACTGGGGGAAAACGCCGCCCTTTTGGGACGCCTGCGCGAGGTGATGCAGCAAGAAGCGTTGATCACTGCCCGCGTCATTCCCGGCAAGGAGGAGGCGGGGGCCAAGTTTTCGGACTATTTCGCCCATAGCGAAAAATGGGCGGCGATTCCGTCGCACCGCGCCTTGGCTATTTTACGCGCGGCCAAAGAGGACATTGTCAGCGTCGATATTGCCCCCGAACCTGAGGTCGGTTTGCCCCGTATCGTTAGCATTGTTGCCGCAGAGATCGGGATTTCAGGCCAATTGCCCGGCGATGTGTGGCTGCGCGATGCGGCCAGTTGGGCATGGAACGTCAAGCTGGGCTTGTCTATGTTCATGGACCTGATGACCGACTTGCGTTTGCGCGCCCATGCTGCAGCCATCGAAGTATTCGCACGCAATCTGCGTGATCTGCTCTTGGCAGCGCCTGCCGGAGCGCGCGCGACACTGGGGCTTGATCCCGGCATCCGGACAGGGTGCAAGATCGCAGTGGTCGATGAAACCGGCAAAGTTCTGGAAACGACCACGATCTACCCATTCCAGCCGCGTAACGACCTGCGTGGGTCCGAAGAAACCCTGTCGCAGTTGATCCGCCGTCATAATGTCGCGCTGATTGCTATTGGTAATGGGACGGCCAGCCGCGAGTCTGATCGTTTGGTCGCTGATGTGATCAAACGCTTGCCGGCTGGTGGCCCGCGTCCGACGCCCGTGATCGTATCCGAGGCCGGGGCCTCGGTCTATTCTGCGTCCGAGTTGGCCTCGCAGGAGTTTCCTGATCTTGATGTGTCGCTGCGCGGGGCGGTGTCAATCGCGCGGCGTTTGCAGGATCCGTTGGCGGAATTGGTCAAGATCGAGCCGCAGGCCATCGGCGTGGGGCAGTATCAACATGATGTGGACCAACGCCGCCTTGTGCAATCGCTGGCTGCGGTTGTCGAGGATGCCGTGAATGCGGTCGGGGTTGATCTGAACATGGCATCCGCGCCGCTGTTGTCGCATATTGCCGGACTTGGCCCGTCTTTGGCGCAGGCTATCGTTGCGCACCGCGATGCCAACGGACCGTTTGCAACCCGCAAGGCCCTGCTGAAAGTGGCGGGTTTGGGCCCCAAGGCATTTGAACAATGCGCAGGTTTCTTGCGCATTACCGATGGGGCCGAACCACTGGATGCATCCTCGGTTCACCCCGAGGCGTATGGTGTCGCGCGTAAAATCGTCAAGGCCTGTGGCCGTGATATCCGCGCCATTATGGGCGATAGTGGCGCGTTGTCTGGATTGCGGGCCGAGCAGTTTGTAGACGATAAATTCGGCCTGCCCACCGTGCGCGATATCCTGAGCGAGCTGGAAAAACCGGGCCGCGATCCGCGTCCGACCTTCAAGACGGCCAACTTTGCGGACGGTGTTGACAGCATCACAGACCTTAAACCGGGTATGTCTTTGGAAGGAACTGTGACAAATGTCGCGGCCTTTGGGGCGTTTGTGGATATCGGGGTGCATCAGGACGGTCTGGTGCATGTCAGCCAATTGGCAGATCGTTTCGTAAAAGATCCCCATGAGGTTGTAAAAGCGGGCGATATCGTGCGCGTGCGGGTGACCGAGATTGACGTTGCGCGCAAACGGATTGGTTTGAGCATGCGCAAAGACGGGGCCACCCCGAGCGCCTCGCGTGAACGCGTTGCTGACAAACCTAAATCGAACCGAGGCGCGAAATCAGCAACTGCGCAACCGTCCAAGCCCCAAAGCCAGGGCGCATTCGGCTCGGCGTTGGCGGACGCGATGAAGCGTTCAAAGGGCGCGCAATGATCTGATTGGAATGCGGGCGTTTCCGGGCAATGGGCGTGGCTTTGCCGGGTTCGGAAATCCCGCTTTGCAGGGCGTGCGGCGCGGGCTAGTCTTGGCCGAGGGAATGGTGAACAATACATGACTTATACACGTAGAACTGCACTTCTTGGTCTTGGGGCGCTGGGCCTGACCGCCTGTGGAGGCGGTGGTGGCACACTTGGCCCGCGCGCTGTGGCTGTTCAAAGCAGCGAAATTCCGGATGATCTAAGGCCGGTGCCAAACGCGGGCTATGATGCCTGGGTTAGCAGCTTTCGAAGCCGCGCCGTGGGGCAGGGACTCTCGCCTGCAACCTTGAATGCAGGCTTTCGCGGTGCGGGATACTTGCCCGGCGTTGTTACGCGCGACCGCAATCAGGTGGAATTTAGCCGCACGCTGGAGGATTATCTGGCGATTGCAGCCTCGGACGAGCGCGTAAGCAAGGGGCGCGCGGCCTTTGCGCGCCATCGGTCGACCTTGGCGGCTATCGAGACACGGTATGGCGTGTCAGCGGAATTGGTCACGGCGATTTGGGGCTTGGAGAGCTTTTACGGTGAAAGGCGCGGTAACGTGCCCGTGGTTTCGGCCACATCGACCTTGGCCTTTGATGGCCGTCGCGGCGTGTTTTTTGAAAAGCAGTTGGTTGCGGCGCTGAAGATCCTGCAAACCGGTGACACGACGGCAGAGAACCTAAAAGGATCGTGGGCCGGGGCGATGGGGCATACGCAATTCATCCCGACATCCTATCAGGCCTTTGCGGTTGATTTTACCGGTGATGGTCGCCGCGATATCTGGTCCGATGATCCGTCGGATTCCTTGGCCTCAACCGCCGCTTATCTGTCGCGGAATGGCTGGACTCGCGGCGTGAAATGGGGAAGCGAAGTAAGCGGCACAGCATCATCGGGATCGGTGATCCAACCGCAACCGGGCGGACCGAAATTTTCTGTAACGTCCAATTTCCGAGTGATCAAACGGTACAATAATTCCGACAGCTATGCGATTGGCGTCGGGCATTTGGCCGACCGCATCGGCGGCGCAGGCCCGATCCGGGCGTCGTTCCCGCCAGATAAATATGGTCTTGTCAAAGCCGAGCGTATTCAATTGCAGCAGCGCCTAAGCGCGCGGGGGTTTGATACGGGTGGCACCAGCGGTGTTATCGGCCCCAAATCGCGCAAGGCAATCACGGCGTATCAATCCAGCATCGGTGTGCCTGCAACGGGGGACCCGTCCAAGGATCTGCTACGCACGCTGGGCTGAATGAGTCGTAGATGTAACCGCAAGGCAAAAAAAATACCGGGCTGGTGCCCGGTATTTTCATTCTTACAGATGTGACGTGTCACAAAGTGTGGATCAATCCAGTAGGCCAATTGTTTTCATGAACGCCTTGTGGGTGTTCAGTGCCTCTGTCGCCAGCTCTGACTTTGCGGCCACGGCCTCCCACGCTTCGGATGCAATGGCGCGGAAACCGTCGCGATCCTCTTGGGCCCAGTTGATGATGGTGATGTCGCCTGCGGCCGTATCCTCGGCTGCGATGCGCTTGTCTTCCAGATCGCTGGCCCGTGCCAGAGAGACGAACATAGCGGTGAACCAGACATCGAGCGCAACTTGGTCTGCTTCGCTCATGCTGTCCCATGCATCCTTGCTTAGGACCAGTTGGAATGTCGCCATCGAGTGAATGCCAGGGTACAGCGGGTATTTCGCGATCTTATACAGACCAGCCGCCGAGTTGTTGATATAAGACGATGCGTCAGCCGCATCCACAACGCCTTTTTCTAGCGAGGTGAATACTTCGGAATAGGGCAGGGCGACCGGCGCCGCACCAGCACGTTTGAATACTTCGGATGCAAGACCCTCGGGTGAACGGATCTTCAGGCCCTTCAGGTCTTCCAGACCGTTGATTGGCGTCGTAGACACCAGCGCCTCTCGCGAAAATGCGGCACAGCCGACCACATGCATCTTGCCGGGCATGGTTTCGTCATAGACCTTCTGCATGAATTCTTTGCCGCCGCCGTATTGGCAGAACGTCTGCACCTGATCTACGGTGTCATAGCCAGCAATCAGATCGCCCATGATTGAAAACAGCTGATCGCGCCCGGTGAAATACGAAATCGCACTCATGTCACCGCCCAGAATGCCATTGGCCACGGCGTCCAGAGTTTCACGGTAAGGGACGACGGCCTGAAACGGCATGACTTCAATCTTGGTGCCATCCGGCCCGGTCATGGCGTTGTATTTATCCGCCCATTCTTCGTAGAAGTTCTGAACCCAATCGCCGGCGCTTGCCGTTGCTTGAATGTTGATTGTTGTCCCTGCCGAGGCAGATGTGACGGACAGAGCAACCGCGAGAGCGGTGCAGACAGACTTGAGTTTGTTCATCGTATTGTCTCCTGTTGGGGGAATCGTTGATTGGTTTAACCACCAATGCCGTCTGCCAGACTAAAGAGCAGGACGATCAAAAAGACGCTCAGAGCGAGCCCGGCAATCCAGGCCCATGGGCCGTAGTATGCCGCCTCGTGGTCAAAGGTTTCATCCTCGGGATTTGGGGTGGTCTGTTCGTCCATTTTTGACGCCCTTCGGGCTATTTTTGACAGTTTCGTTTGAGGGGCGAGGTCAGTCAGGTTGGTTATCTTATCAAATTAAAACTAACGCTTGCAGTTGTGTGGTAACACGTGTCACAACACTGATATCTGAAATTTCAGAAGGTCGCAACAAAAAAAGACACCGTGTTCCGGGCAGTGGTCTGTGGACAAGAGAGCGTCAAACTACAGCGCTTTGTCAAAGATGAAGCAAATTCAAAGGCAAATGGGGGGAGGAGATCCATAGTGTCTGATATGGCAGCAAATGTACCAACCGATGAGGCCGGACCGGCGCATCCTGTGGGTCCGCAGCGTGATGCGTTTTCTTTTGTCGACACGATCAGTCGCTTTACTGGCATTGCGGTGGCGCAACTGTATCTGGTGGCCGTTTTCGCAACCATCTGGGAGGTTTTTGCGCGCTACGTTATGAACGCTCCGACGAGCTGGGCGTTCGAACTGGTCATGGTGTGCAGCGCGACGGCGTGGATCATGTCGGGCGGGTACATCGCGCTTTACAAACGCCATATTGGCATCACGGTTATCTACACCATGGTGGGCGATCGCGCCAAATGGTGGCTGGATTTCATTGCTCTGTCGACAGGGGTTCTGGCCCTGACATTGTTCCTTGATGACAACGTTGTCCGTGCGTTGCACTCGATCGGTTTGGTTGAACGAACAGGAAGCGCGTTTAATTCGCCCGAGCCGATGGTCCTGAAGACAGTATTGTCGCTAGGGTCATTCCTGTATCTCATGCAATTGTTGGTCCTGTTGTGGCGGCACTTTACGTCCGGCGTCGGGCGCGGGATTGTTTTGGCCATTGCGGGATTGATCCTTCTCAAGTTGTCGTTGACGGTGCTGGAATATTTCGGTGTCGAATCCTCGCTTATCCAGTTGGTGCACGGGGTCTTTAAATCCACGGGCGAGATGGTCAACCCGCAGGATTGGGTCGATGCCCGGTCAATAGACAAGGGTCTGATAACGATCATCATGGCGGCAAGCCTGTTTGGTTTGATGCTGGTCGGGATGCCGCTGGCGGTGGTCACCTTGACGGTCTCGATTGGCATGACGTTGGTGTTCTTTGGTCCCAACGGTCTTTATCTGGTGTCCACCAACGCCTTTGGTCTTTTGGAAAACTATGCGCTGGTCGCGGTGCCGTTGTTTGTGATGATGGCCTCTATCCTGGAGCGGGCAGGTATTGCCCGTGATCTGTTTGACGCGATGTCGATTTTTGCGGGTAATCTGCGCGGCGGTGTGGCGGTACAAACGACGGTGGTTGCGGTCATTCTGGCGGCTATGTCAGGCGTCATGGGCGGCGAAATCGTTATGCTGGGTATGGTCGCGTTGCCGCAGATGTTGCGCCTTGGCTATGATAGCAAGCTGGCGGTTGGCATCATCTGTGCATCCGGGTCTCTGGCGACGTTGATTCCCCCGTCGATCGTGATGATTGTGTTTGGACTGTCGGCTAATGTCGGTATTGGCGATCTGTTTCTGGGCGGTTTTGTGCCGGGCCTGATGCTGGCGTCATTTTATGCAATTTATGTACTAGTGTGGTGCAACCTTAACCCCAAGCTGGCCCCAACCGCCCAAGAAGTCGCGGCGATAACCGGGCAAGACAATGCGCTGACGAAATCCCAAAAGCGCGCCGTTGCGATGTGTATCGCGCTGATCTTTTGCGTCATGGGGTCGATCTATGCCGGCATCGCATCCGTGACCGAAGCAGCGGGCGTGGGCGCGGTTGGCGCAATGGCCGTCGCATTTGTGCGCGGCAAGCTCAGCATGAATATGATCCAAGGGGCATTGGTCGGGACCATGTCAGTGGTCGGGACCATCATCTGGTTGATCGTGGGGGCCTCGGCCTTTGTCGGGATCTACAACCTGATAGGTGGCGGTGCCTATATGAGGGATCTGTTTGCAAACCTTGGCATGTCGCCGTTGATGATCATCTTCTTGATGATGGGCATCTTGGTGATCATGGGTACTTTCATGGATTGGATCGCCATCATCTTTTTGACAGTGCCGATTTTTGCGCCAGTGGTACGTGATCTGGCACCCGCTTTGGGGATGGAGCCGGATGACGCGGCTCTGTGGTTTGGTATTCTGTTCGTAGTGAACATCCAGATATACTTCCTGTCGCCGCCATTCGGGCCTGCCTGTTTCTGGCTGAAATCCGTGGCCCCGCCCGAAATCACCCTGCAACAGATTTTCCTGGGCGTTCTTCCGTTCATTGGTCTGCAAGTATTGGGCCTTATATTGATCATCGTCTTTCCGGAAATCGCGTTGTGGTTACCCAGAGTGTTAGGATGACCGGAAACGGCCATAACTGTTCCCCAGCGGGCCGTGCGCGGCCCGTTGAGATGGGACATAGTGACAATTCCCGCCTTTCAGGTAGGTTGTGGCGGTGGGCCTGTTGACAGGCCCTAGTTGAGTAAAAGCCCAAGTGAGAGTACGTGATATGGCAAAGGTAGACGGCCCAAGGAAAATTATTGCCCAGACTGTTCGCGAACAAACTTATGCGCAGCTTAAAGAGCTGATCGTAAAAGGGCACTTTCAATTGAACTACAGGTTCGATCTGAATCAGCTGTCCAAAGAATTGGGGATCAGCAAAACCCCGTTGGGCGAGGCCATCCGCCAATTGGAAAGCGAAGGCTTGCTGGTAGTGAAACCTCGAAGTGGCACCTACCTCAATCCCCTGACACTTGAGGATGTTACCAAGGCCTTTGAGATGCGTCAGGTTCTAGAGGTCGGTTCGGCGTCCAATGTTATGCGCCATATCACGGATCAAGATCTGCAATCTATCCGTGCGATCCACCGGCAAATGAAGGAGCTGCTGGAGAACGGGCAGTATCAGAGTATCATCGACGAGTTTATCGAACTCGACAAAAAACTGCATATGGAGATCGTGGGTCTAAGCGGCCTGAACATGTTGTCCGAGATGTATGATCAGATAAACACGCTGTTGATGGTGTCGCGCGTGCGCAAGGAATTTCTGCCAAAGGACTCCGAAGACACAATTCACGAGCATGAGGCGATCATCGCAGCCTTGTCCGATCGGGATGAAAACACATATCGCACAGCCGTCCAGACCCATATTCAGGGTGCTATCCAACGATTGAAGACAGCCATCGTCGATTAACCGGCGCGGGTGTCTGGTCTGCGGGTCTAGCAATAACTTGGGGTGCAAGGCACCTGACGTCCGACATGTGTGCGGATCAACCCCTATTTTTGGCCATTCCACCAACATCTCCCCAGATTAACGCGTGCAAGCGCAATTTGATGCACATTAGGCGTTTGACAACTGACATCTGAAATTTTAGATTACACATTAGACAAGCAATCGATCCAAAAAGGAGTAAGACATGGCCAAGTGGTATTTTGACGATGACGGCAATCTGGACCTGCTAAAGGGCAGAACCGTTGGGATTTTCGGGTATGGCAATCAGGGCCGCTCGCAAGCGCTGAACATGACCGACAACGGAATCAAAGTTATCGTCGGATCACGCTCGGACAGTTCGGCGGCGCAAGCCAAAGAAGACGGGCTGGAAGTGTTCCCATTGGCCGAAGCGGCGGCAAAGGCCGACGTGATTTTCGTGCTGGTCCCTGATGAGGTCATGCCCGCGATCTATGAAAAAGAGATCAAGGACAACCTGAACGAGGGTGACATTCTGGTCTTTGCCAGCGGGTATAATGTTTACTTCAAAAAGATTGTGCCGCCGGCCTCGGTTGACATTATGTTGATTGCGCCGCGCATGATTGGTCGTGGTGTGCGCGAAAAATTCTTGGAAGGCACCGGTTATCCCAGCCTTGTTGCGGTTCATCAGGATGCATCCGGTAACGCGCAGGATCTGCTGATTGCTTTGTCCAAGGCCATCGGATCGACCAAAATGGGCGTTGTCGAATCCAGTTTTGAGGAAGAAACCGTTGTGGATCTCTTTGCCGAGCAAAGCGGATATTTGCACGCGGTCAAACGTGCCTATGAAGCCCTGACCGAAGCTGGCTGTAGCCCAGAGGCGGTCATGTTGGAGCTGTATGCCTCGGGCGAGTTGCGCGAAGCGGCTGATTATATGATGGAAGCAGGCTTGTTTGAGCAGCTTAAATTCCACTCGGGCACGAGCCAGTATGGCCAGTATGTCTATGGCCGTCCAAGCCCCGAAGAAGAGGCCGCAGACAAGAAGCGTCTGCATGGAATCATCAAAAAGATCAAAGACGGCACATTTGCCGAAAAATGGACTCAGGTTCAAAACGATGGCTTGAAAGAGCTGAAAGACACCTATGAAGAGATCTATAACGATCCGATGATCGTGAACGAGCGCGCGCTCTACAAGATCCTTGGCCGTCTCTAAGGTTTAGGGCCTATCGGCGAGTCCAGTCACATCGCTGGGCAAGTCAAATTGAACAATTGGCGGCGGGTAATCATGCCTCGCCGCCTTTTTTGTGTTCTGACACAAGCCCGATCTGCTCAATTGGCGTCGCGTGCTTTATGGCGGGTTGATATATGTCAATAACTATGTTTTCTTCGAGGTAGATTAAGATTGCTACCACTGCGTTGGTATTTGAAGGCAATTGAACTGTTGTGATGGTTGGTCGTGTTTTGCGACTTTGGTTTGATTTGAGGTAAGGTGTTTTGGACAAAAACTGTGAGTATGCTTTCATCAATGATTTGGTATCGGGGACATCGCTAAACGATTTTAAAGACCCCCTTGTTAAGTTTCTACCCAACAGGTTCCATTCTCAAACGGTGACACTGTTATTGTTCTCGCGTGACGCCCCGCCTTGTACCTTGCTGACTGATATCCCCGACCCAAAATTGCGGACGCATTTCGAGAAATGTTACACGCGTTTTGGGTATATTCTAGACCCATTTTATACGACCGCTTTTGGAGAGGCCGAATTTATGGCCGGTCAATTGCGCGAAATTTCACCAGACCGATTTGAGACCAGCGAATATTACGCCCGATACTATGCAGCAACCAAAATGATAGATGAATTGGGAACAACGATCCGCGTTGGGCCACAGACTGCGTTGCATCTGTCCTTGGGGCGCAGCAATGGCAATGGCCGTTACCGTGCAGGCGATGTTCGCTACTTCCGCATGTTGGCCCCGATCGTGATGAACAGGTTGCGTGCTGTATTGCCCAAACCGATCGACCGGCCGGATGTGCGCAATGTTCCGGGTTTGATTGAGCGGTATCGGAACCTGCGCGGCGATGGACAATCCGCGCTGTCGCGGCGCGAGGCTGAAATTGCTGCGCTGATCGTGCAGGGGCATTCCAGCCGTGCCGTTGGGTTGCAACTGGGTATTTCGGACCAGACGGTCAAAGTCCACCGGCGCAACATATACAAAAAGCTAAAGATCTCATCTCAGAACGAGCTGTTCTCGTTTCTCATCCAAGACAAGGCCCAAGTATGAGCGCACGTTGCCGCCCTGACCGCATCCCTAGGTAATGCGCTCACAAGGTCAGGTTAGGTGCAGGATGTCAGCTACGTCCGCTTTTGGCCACAGCCGCTGAGATTTCGTGAACCACGTCGTTCAGCAATGCCTCGTCTTCGCATTCGGCCATCACCCGGATCAATGGCTCGGTGCCCGAGGGGCGGATTAACAGTCGGCCCGTGCCGACAAGCCGGGCTTCGTGCGTTTTGATGATGTCTTGGACGGCGGGGTCGGACAGAGGATCGCGCCCGGCGTCCAACGTGACGTTTTCCAGTTTCTGAGGCACTTCATCAAAGCTGCGCAACAAGGTGCTGGCCTTTTCGCCGCTGGTGATCATTGCGGCCAGAAACTGGAGTCCGGCCAAAAGGCCATCTCCAGTGGTTGCATAATCCGTCATCACGATATGGCCAGATTGTTCACCGCCCAGGTTAAACCCTCCTGCGCGCATCCGTTCGACCACATAGCGGTCACCAACCTTGGTGCGCTCTAACGTCAGGCCCAACCCTTGCAGATACCGTTCCAACCCCAGATTGGACATCACGGTGCTGACCACTGTGTCGCCGTTCAGTGTGCCTGCCTCGGCCCAGAGACGTCCAAACAGGGCCATGATTTGATCGCCCCCCGCAATTTGGCCGGTTTCGTCGATCAGGATGATCCGGTCGGCGTCACCGTCCAGACAAATGCCCAGATCAGCGCCATTTTCGCGCACGGCCTGCGCTGCCTTTTGCGGATAGGTGGACCCGCAATCGAGGTTGATGTTGTACCCGTCCGGGCCAACCCCCAGCGCGATCACTTCGGCACCTAGCTCCCACAGCACTTCGGGTGCGGCCTTGTAGGCGGCACCATTGGCGCAATCGACGACCACTTTTAGGCCAGACAGGCGGGTGGTGCGCGGGATGGTTGTTTTGGCGTATTCGACGTAGCGGCCCTGACCATGTTCGATGCGCGTGGCGCGGCCAATGTTCTGGGGTTTGGCCGGGGGGATATCCTGTGACAGTATCGCTTCGATCTCGGCCTCGGCTGCATCGTCCAGCTTGAATCCATCGGGTCCGAAAAATTTGATACCGTTGTCATGATGCGGGTTGTGGCTGGCTGAAATCATGATTCCCAGATCGGCCCGCATCGACCGTGTTAAAAAGCCGACTGCGGGGGTTGGCACCGGACCCAGCAGCAGCACGTTCATACCTGTCGAGGTCAGCCCGGCGGTGAGCGCATTTTCCAACATATACCCCGAGCGCCGCGTGTCCTTGCCAATCACGACCCGATGCTGGTTAAGCCCGTCGCGACGAAAGTACCGACCGGCTGCGGCCCCAACCCGCAAAGCGTTATCCGCTGTCATCGGATAGGTATTGGCCGTGCCTCGGATGCCGTCAGTGCCGAAAATCTTGCGCGTCATACTTTGGTGCCCCTATGTATGTTGGATGCCCCTATACTGAGATCGGCATGATTTGGCGAGTGGGTAACGCATCATGCGCGCGCCATTGCCATTGCGGAGTTGGCCGTGCAGAAGGCGGGGCTGATCCCAACGTGCAAGGCTGAACGATGATAGCAATTCTACCGCACCGCCAGAAACCTTATGCGTGGGGGGCGACTGTCCTTTTGACGGTGGTGATCGCTGTGTTGACCTTGATGCCGTCCAGTCAGGCAGACGGTCCACCGACGCCGGACAAGCTCTATCATTTCATCGCTTTTGCAGCATTGGTTGTGCCGCTTGGTCTGGTATATCCCCGCCATATCTGGTGGGTTGTGGTCACGGCGACCGCCTATGGCGGGCTGATAGAAATCATTCAGCCATCGGTGGGGCGTGGGGCCGAATGGCTGGACCTGCTGGCGGATCTTCTGGGGGCCATCACTGGCGCGGTTGGGGCGCGGCGTTGGGCTCTGCGGGGCTAGGTCAGGGTTACACCTGCCTCTGCCATACCATCCAGAGCGGTTTGCATAGAGCCGTTCAGATCGATTCCGCGACACAGGCTTAAATCGACGCTGACCCGGTAGCCCAGCCGCGCGGCGTCCACCGCCGAGAAGTTGACGCAAAAATCTGTGGCCAACCCAACCAGCGTCAGATGGGTAACGCCGCGCGTTTGCAGATACCCATGCAGTCCAGTGGGGGTGCTGTGATCATTTTCAAAAAACGCACTGTAGGAATCGATGGACGGGGTATAGCCCTTGCGAATGATTATATCGGCGGGATCTGTGCGTAACGACGGGTGAAACGCTGCACCAGTGCTGCCTTGTACGCAATGGTCGGGCCACAAAACCTGCAGACCATAGGGCATGTCGATCACGTCCATCGCTGCTTTACCGTGGTGGGAGGAGGCAAAGGACGAATGCCCCGCCGGGTGCCAATCCTGGGTCAGAATCACGGCTGGGAAATCGGCCATGCGGGCGTTGATACCCGGCACGATCTCATCACCTTGGGCCACGGCCAGCGCGCCATTGGGGCAAAAATCGTTCTGCACGTCGATGACTATCAGGGCTTGCGTCATGTCTGTTCTCCTAACTCGGTGGTTTCATGGGTAGGCAGTGCGCCTGCCTGCGTCAACATGTGCGACTTGCCGGGGGCGCCTCTTGGGCGTAATGACAGATCCCATGTACACAATTGCAGCGCTTTATCATTTCACACGTTTTGACGATCCCGCCGCCGTGCAGGGACCGCTTTTGACGCTATGCCAATCTCAGGGCATCACTGGCTCGCTCTTGCTGGCGGGCGAGGGGGTCAACGGAACGATTGCCGGGTCACGCGCCGGAATCGATGCTGTTCTTGCGCATCTGCGCGCCTTACCCGGCTGTGCCGACTTGGAACACAAGGAAAGCACCAGCAGCTATCAGCCCTTTGGTCGCCTGAAAGTGCGCCTGAAACGTGAGATTGTCACGATGGGCCAGCCTGATGTCGATCCGCGCGCACGCGTCGGCCACTATGTCGCGCCCGAGGACTGGAACGATTTGATCACACAGCCCGATGTGGCTGTGATCGACACGCGCAACGATTATGAAGTTGCGATTGGTACGTTCGAGGGGGCCATCGACCCCGAAACAGCCAGCTTTCGTGAATTCCCCGCATGGTGGGAGGCGAACAAACATCGTTTTCATAACAAGCGCATCGCGATGTTTTGTACGGGTGGTATTCGCTGTGAAAAATCTACCAACTATCTGCTCGGACAGGGTGTCGAGGATGTCTATCACCTCAAAGGCGGCATCCTGAAATATCTTGAGGAGGTGCCCGAGGCCGAGAGCCGTTGGGACGGTGCGTGTTTTGTGTTCGACGGGCGCGTGTCGGTCGAACATGGGCTGACCGAAGGGCCGCACCTGTTGTGCCACGCCTGCCGTCGACCCATCCTGCCCGAAGACATGAAGCGCCCCGAATTTGAGCAAGGCGTATCATGCCATCAATGCGCATCCGAGACATCCGAGCATGACAAGGGGCGTTTTCGCGAACGTCAAAAGCAGATGGCGCTGTCAGCCGCGCGCGGCGAGCGCCATATGCAAAACATACCCGGTGATTGACGGCGCAGACCGGGTAGGCCGAGGCCCCGGATCAGCTCCCGGGCGCATCTGAACTGTCACGGTGTTTTCAAAACCCCTAATAGATCACCGCACACACAACGTCGTTGAAAGCAGCGATTGTTTCAACGATGCGGGGCCCATCCTCTTGGGTGTGATAGGTCACCGTGCCCATTCTGTATTGGGTGGGGCCGTCATCGGGAATTGAGAAGACAACTATTTCGGATTCTCCCAGAATGCGATCCGTATAAAGCACCGAGAACTTGAAGCCCCCGCCGTGTTTACGCAACCCGACTACTTGCCCCGGGGTTTTGTCATTGCCAGAGAGTATCATGGCCTCTTCGCCACGCCAGTCCAGAGTGGTCGAGAGCGAGAAACTCTCAGTGATGACACGACGGTGTTCGCAGGTGCCGGCCCGCGGTAGTTCGGCTGTTTGGGTCAATCCCGGTGTGGCCATAACGGTGGTTATGGCCGCGCAAACAAGAAAGCGCGGCACGTTCAAATCAAATGGTATTTGCATTGGGATTTCGGTCCGTAACGTGGGGAGTGAAAGGTGGGGGGATTTATTCCACTTCGGGCATGAAACCCGCGCGCCCGACTGAATCATAGGCGACAAAGCCTGCGCGACGCGCATCACGGGGCGAATAGACGTTGCGCAGGTCTGCCATACGCGGGTTGGCCATCTTGCGCGCCATGCGTTTCAGATCCAGTGCGCGGAACTCGTTCCATTCGGTCAAGATCACCACCAGATCGGCGTTGTTGGCGGCTTTGTAGGGGTCTGCCTGCCAGATCACGCCGGGCAGCAGGGCCTCGCCCTCGCGTTGCCCTTGCGGGTCACAACAACGAACCTTGGCGCCGCCCCCGACCAGTGCGGGAACGATCGTCAGGCTGGGTGCGTCACGCATGTCGTCTGTATTGGGTTTGAAGGTGACGCCCAAAACCGCAACGGTTTTGCCGTTAAAGCTGCCGTCAAGCAGATCGAGCAGCTTGTCGATCATCCGGCGTTTGACCTCTTCGTTGACGGTGATCACCTTTTCGGTGATCTGCATGGGCAGGCCGTGTTCTTGACCAATGCGCGCCAGTGCTTTGGTGTCTTTGGGGAAACAGCTTCCGCCATAACCGGGGCCGGCGTGCAGGAATTTGTTACCAATTCGCCCGTCCAATCCCATGCCGTGGCTGACCTGTTTGACATCTGCTCCGGTGCGTTCGCACAGTCCGGCAATTTCGTTTATGAACGTGATTTTTGCTGCCAGAAACGCATTGGCGGCGTATTTTATCATTTCGGCGGATTCCAGGTCGGTGGTCAGGATCGGAAAGTCACGCAGATAGAGCGGGCGATAGATATCGGCCATCACTTGGGCCGCGCGCTCGGTCTGGACGCCGACAACGACGCGGTCGGGCTTCATGAAGTCGTCAATTGCCGCACCTTCGCGTAGAAACTCTGGGTTGGAGGCTACGTCAAACTCCAGATCGGGGCGCACCTTTTTGATCACCTGTTTGACCTGTCGGTTGGTGCCGACGGGAACAGTGGATTTTGTGACGATCACCAGATAATCACTGGCGGCCTTCGCGATTTCTTCGGCAGCGGCCATTACAAATGTCAGGTCAGCATGGCCATCGCCGCGCCGCGTGGGTGTGCCCACGGCGATGAACACAGCCTCGGCACCATCAACCGCCGCTTTCAGATCAGTGGTAAAGGACAGACGTCCAGAGGCGACGTTCTTGGCCATCAGCAGGTCCAGACCGGGCTCAAAAATCGGTACTTCGCCGCGTTCCAGCATCTCGATCTTGTTCGGGTCGCGGTCAACGCAGATCACGTCATGTCCGAAATCCGAAAAACACACGCCGGACACAAGGCCGACGTATCCCGTCCCGATCATCGCGATTTTCATGTGGTTGCCCTTTGCTGAAACTGCTCTTTTTTGCCCAGATTACTGGGGCAGGGCGCAGCCCAAGTCAACGCGGCCTGCATCAGTTTTGCGACCCTGCGCCCTTGCTGCATCACGCGCGCCCCTTTTCAATACGGGCCGAGAAGGCTATCCGGTGATGGCAATCCCTGCCGGAGCGTAGAATGACCGATCATCCCACCCCATCCGATATCGCACGCGACGTCCTGCGCATCGAAGGCGATGCACTGGCGCAGATGCGCGAGGCACTCCCCGCAGCGTTTGACGAGGTCGTACAATTGTTGTTGTCCGTGACGGGCCGGGTGATTGTGTCGGGCATGGGAAAATCTGGCCATATCGCGCATAAGATCGCGGCGACCATGGCGAGCACTGGAACACCTGCCCATGCGGTTCATCCCGGCGAAGCCAGCCATGGCGATCTGGGGATGGTGACGCGCGCGGACGCGGTGATTTTGATTTCAAATTCGGGCGAAACCCGCGAACTGGCCGATATCATTGCCCACACCCGTCGGTTTTCGATCCCGCTTATTGCGATCACGCGCAACCTGACCAGTACATTGGCCGTGCAGGCGGATCACCTGTTGCTCTTGCCCGATGCGCCCGAGGCCTGCGGGATTGGCATGGCCCCAACTACCAGCACAACATGTACCCTTGCACTGGGGGATGCCTTGGCCGTGGCGTTGATGAAATTGCGCGGGTTTGAGCGTGAGAATTTTCTGGTGTTTCATCCCGGCGGAACCTTGGGGGCGCAATTGTTGACCGTGAATGCGGTCATGCATACCGGTGACGCCCTGCCTGTGGTGACAGAAGAAACGCCCATGGGGCAGACCCTGCTGGAAATGACGGCCAAAGGATTTGGTGTGGCAGCCGTTGTCAAGGATGGTGCCCTGAGCGGGATCATCACCGACGGGGATTTGCGGCGCAATCTGGATACGCTGATGGAGCGCACGGCAGGGCAGATTGCCACCCGTAATCCGCGCACGACCCGTCCCGAGGCGCTATTGTCCGAGGCGCTGGGTATTATGAATGCCCAGAAAATCAGCGCGTTGTTCGTGCTGGACGGCGACGGGGCGCTTAAGGGGCTGGTGCATATCCATGACACATTGCGCGCCGGGGTCGCCTGAGTCCTGCCGGACCGAAGCCGAAAACGAGAAACGGCGACACTGGGGGAGGACCAGTATCGCCGCTCTGACAGCCATCGGTTCAGGGGAGGACCAAACCGTCTGGCGTGTGGGTCAAAATTGACCCGGGTCTTTGTGGCTGCGCCCCTCGGGGAGGAGTCGGGACGCAGCCAGTACAGATGCCCTAAGGGAGGAGAAGAGCATCCGATCCGGTGTTACGCTGTGCGGCGTGTGCCGTAGACGCATTCGTGGGCCTTGTCCGCGATCTGGTGACGCGCGATGCCAAGGTCGTTCAGTTCCATTGTGCCCAGGGACGACAGCTCGTTCACGGTGCGGGAATATGCGCGGCTTTTGTCCATGCGGTCTTTGATTTTTGACCAGGACGCAGTCACGCCAAATCCAAAGAATGTCCGTTGTGCGGTGGTTGTTGATGCGTAATTCATTGTTCTTGCCTACTCGTTACTTCGGGCGGTTCATCGTGGCGCCCCGTCTGTTCGCTTGTGCCCACTAGATAGGCGATTGCTGCGCTTGCACAATACCCAGAGTGGTCAATTCTGCTATGCAGCATTTGCATAAGTGGGCGGGACTTAGGCCCGTCTGGGAGGGCTATTTCGTGGGTAAAGTCGAGTTTGAAGGGTGGCGGGCATCACAAAATCGGAATCGGGTCGATTTTTCGGGGCAGTTGTGCCTGTCTTGGCGTGTCCTGCCCTTGCCCTGCCGGGAAAACCTGTCACCTATGTGCCAACACAGACAGGAGAGACATCATGACCGTGACACCAGCGTCGATCAAGGCCCGACTGGCCCAGATGGAACTGCCCGACGGGGGCGACCTGATCTCGCGTGATCTGGTGCGTGCGTTGACCGTCGAGGGCGACCATGTACGCTTCGTCATTGAGGCGCCCAGCCCGGATATCGCTCGCCAGATGGAACCGCTGCGCGCCGCCGCCGAGCGTGCAGTGATGGAATTGGACGGGGTTGCACGTGCGACCGCCGTTTTGACCGCCCACGGCCCGGCCCCCAAAACGCCGCCGGCCCCTGCGGCCCAAGGCGGGCAACCGCCCAGCCTGAAGATCGGCGGCCATCCAAAGCCTACTGAGGGCAGCTTGAAACCGGCCAGCGTGAAAACCATCATCGCCGTCGGGTCGGGCAAAGGGGGCGTGGGCAAGTCCACCGTGTCGTCGAATCTGGCCGTCGCCTTGGCCCGCGCAGGCAAGCGTGTGGGCCTGCTGGATGCTGATATTTATGGCCCCAGTCAGCCCCGGATGATGGGCGTCAGCAAACGTCCGGCCAGCCCTGATGGAAAAATCATCGAACCCTTGCACGCGCATGGCGTCACGATGATGTCCATCGGCTTGATGCTGGACCCGGCCAAGGCGGTCATCTGGCGTGGCCCGATGTTGATGGGAGCGTTGCAGCAGATGATCTCGCAGGTGAACTGGGGGACGCTGGATGTGTTGATCGTTGATCTGCCGCCGGGCACGGGCGATGTGCAATTGACCCTGTGCCAAAAGGCCGAACCAACCGGCGCGATCATTGTCTCGACCCCACAGGACGTAGCGCTGCTGGATGCGCGCAAAGCGATGGATATGTTTGACACGCTGAAGACACCGATCTTGGGCATGATCGAAAACATGTCGACCTATGTGTGCCCGGAATGCGGGCACGAGGCGCAGATTTTTGGCCATGGCGGAGTCGAGGCCGAGGCCAAGAAACTGGGCGTGCCGTTCCTTGGCGCTTTGCCGATTGATCTTGAAACACGTCTGGCCGGGGACGACGGCACGCCGATTGCTGCGGGCGACGGGCCTATGGCAGGGGTCTATGCCGCGTTGGCCGAGCGTCTGATCAAGGGCGGGGTTGTTTAAGCCCTCGCGATGTCGCGTGCCTGAGATAGGGTATGGATCGGGCCGGTATTTTGCAACAAGGGCCATGCGTGGCGCTGCGCCAGTTTTCGCTGGATGCGGGCCCGCGAACGCACGGGGGCACGGTGTAACCTGTTGGTTCAGTCGTGCGCCGTCGGCATCGTTACCAACGGTTTTTGATGGAATTGCGCCGATTTGGTGAAACTGTTTTCAATGGGGAAACGATTTGGTTGTTTGAGTGAATGTTGCGTGCAATCTTGGGTTGCCTGCGCGGGTTATGAGCCGTTACACCACTTGCAAACGGGTATTTCGTCCGGCCCCGGAAACGCAAGACAAGGCGCCAATGATGCAACAACTGATACGTGCCGGCCTGATGGTATTGACCCTGCTGATCGGTGCGGGCGGTCCGTTGTTTGCACAGGCGCAACAGCAAACAGGCCCTCGAATTCTGGTCATGGGAGACTCGATGCTGGCCTCGCACCGTATTAGCGGGCGCGCGGTGTCGCACGCGCTGGGGCGTCAATTGGGCGTTCGGGTGACGGATCAATCCATGATGGGCGCGCGAATTATTTATCGCCTGCCTATTTCCGGCGCGATGGGTCTGAACATTTCCAAGCAGTACCGTCCGGGAAACTGGGATTGGATTGTGGTGAATGGCGGCGGCAACGATTTGTGGCTGGGATGCGGGTGCACACGGTGTCAACGCCGGATGGACCAACTGATCACGGCCCGAGGGGAGCGTGGCGAAATCCGCAAGCTGCTGGTTAAACTACGTAAGACCGGAGCCAAGGTCATCTACGTCGGTTATTTGCGCAGCCCCGGCGTCGGCTCTCCTATTGAACACTGCCGCGACGAAGGCGATGCGCTGGAAGCGCGGATCTCTGGGCTGACTGCACGGATGCCGGGCGTCTATTTCGTATCGCTGGCCGATCTGGTTCCCTACGGCAATCGTAGCTTTCACGGGGCGGATATGATCCACCCCTCATTGAAAGCCAGCCGCGAAATTGGCGCGCGGATCGCCCGCACGATCAAGGCTGCGCATTAAGGCCGGTATTCGCTGATCCGGGGGACTGGCAAAGCCTGTTTGTACATCAGGTTGGTAAGCTGTGGGTTCAATCCATGAAAAACGACTCGCGATTTGACATCGGTGAAGCCTTGCGTTGAAAACGCGGTACCTGCCGTATTCAGCAGGGCCATCTGCGATTGCCCGAGCGAGATGCCATTGCGCAAGCGGTCCTTACCAGAAACTGACTGGGCAGTTCGGGACGTGGTGCGTCTTTGACGACTTGATCACGCCTTGCGCAGATGACCCGACCTTTCAGAAAAGCGATGCCTTGGATGGTTTCGGCGTCGTCTGGTGTGATCGTAAGGTGCAGGTTGTGGCGGGGCTGTGTCACCGCCATTGCGAGTTGCAGCGTTTCGAGATTGGTCTGAGAGGTTGATTAACCTGCGTCGGGCAGGTCGACCGCGATTAGCCCCAATCGGCGGGCGGCAGCGAGGGACAGGATGCCGCTGTCCAACCCTTCGGTTTTTTGATAGCGGCGCACGGCGGCACGGGTCCGCGTGTCCATTTCCCCATTGATCCCGGCGCGGTAATATCCACGTGCTTTCAATGCGCGTTGAAGGGACGATACGAATTCGGGCGTCAGGTCAGCGGCGCAGGGGGTTTCGAACCACGTTACTTTGCGTTCTTGCACAATGGCTTGGCGGGTTTCTGTCTTGTAAACGGCCGGGGCTGTGACAGCCCCGTCAGACAACACTTCGGGGGGTTGCATCAGAATTTGATCGGTTATCGTTTCGATCACCGCTGGCGTCACCACTTTGCCCCAGCATGTGCCGGGTGCGGCGCCGGGGGGGGCCTCGGCCAGTGTCTGGACCACATCAGGCTCGCCGCTGGGCGGGGCTGTGTCGCAGGCGCTAAGGGGCAGCGAGGCGCAGATCAAAAGCGCAAAAGGAAAGTGGTGCATAGCGGTTTGGGCCTTGAACGCGGGATAAGCTATAGGTTGTATCTTGACCCTAAAAGGTTTTGATCCGGCGGGAAAGACGTCTGATGTCGCGGCCTTAGCTATCAGCGGGTGTCAGCAGGCTGTCCAACATGGGCGAGATATCTTCGATCACCTCGGCCAACACATGCACGACGCCATTGTCGCGCTGTATCCGCCCTGTCACGCGCAACAACCGCCCGGCGATTACGGCGCGGCGATATTGCTCGTACAGTTTGCGCCAGACGACGACATTAACCACCCCGGTTTCGTCCTCCAACGTCAAAAAAATCACGCCTTTGGCTGTGCCGGGGCGTTGTCGCAGGATCACCAGCCCGGCCACCGTCACCCGCGCCCCCGCAGGTGGCAGGTTCAGTCGGTCTGCGACCAATGCAGAAGGAGGGCGCGCCCAATCATCCGGGCCCGAAGGGGGAGGGGAGGCGATTTTCATGAGAACAAATATAGAACAAATGAGCGTCTTCGCAACTCATTTTCAGAGCAGATGCAAAATGCGCTGGCTTGAACCGATGGCGTTGGCTAGAGCGGGGCAGGCCCGTGAGAAAATTGAAGTTCAATTTGACGCAAAAACGTTTTAGGACAACGGGCGAGACCCATCTGATGAAAGGCGCAAGACATGGCAAAAATCACTTACATCGAGCACAACGGAACCGAGCATGTCGTTGATGTTGCCTCGGGTCTGACCGTGATGGAAGGTGCGCGCGACAACAATATTCCCGGCATCGAGGCCGATTGCGGCGGTGCATGTGCCTGCTCGACTTGCCATGTTTACATCGCCCCCGATTGGGTCGAGAAATTGCCCGCCAAGGACGATATGGAAGAGGATATGCTGGATTTCGCGTATCAGCCCGATCCGACCCGTTCGCGTCTGACCTGTCAATTGAAAGTGACAGACGATCTGGACGGCCTGCGCGTGCACATGCCCGAAAAACAAATCTGATGTGACGCGGGCGCGGCGGGTTATCTTGTGCTGCGCCGCGCTTGTCTGTTGTTCTGCGCTGGGCCAATGATACGCTTGGCGCAAACTCCGAGGATCGTGCTCAACGCGCCAATGTCAGTGCGTTGCCGATCCTTTGGCAAGGGCCTCCATCGTCTGCGCAAATGTCGCGGTTGGTAGGCTGGCCAAGGTTTTGACCGGACGGTAGGTCCAGCTGATGACCCCGCCGAATGCCAGCATTGCGATCAGCGGAGGAACCACCCCCGATACTCGGTTTGCGGATAGTCCTTGGCCGAGGATGACAGCGGCAAAACCAATGGCGAACAGCACCGTCACCACGCCGATTACAAACATCATCATCCGTCCGCCGCCACGCTGACCCAATGTAACGGACAGATCAGGGCGCGCCGCGTGAAGGGCCGCAGCCAAGTGATCGAGGGTGCTGCGAAACGCAACGTATTGTGGATCATCCGGCGCACGGTAGCTGGCGTTCATTGAAATGCTGCGTTTGCCGTCGGCGGTGAACAGATCCAGCCGCTCGGTTCGGGTGCGTGCGATATTTTGGGAGACGTGGCCCAGATCGGTCAGATCTGCGTAGGCGACACGCCATGTTTCGATCCCGTCACTAGAGCGTCGCGCCACATAGCTTGGCGTAATGTGATAGGTGATGCGCCGGGCCAAAAGGGCGGGTTTGAACGTGACCGTCTCCAATGCGCTCTCCTATTCTTAGCTCAGATAGAATCGGTCTGCGCGCAGCGGTGCAGGGGCGGGCATATCCAGATGAGGCGCCAGGCTGATTTCGATCGTGCGACACATCGCATCCAGCGGCAGACCGTTGACGGTTTCCCCAAATGGGTGGGCCAGTTCCTCGGTGACTTCGGCCAAACCGATAAAGATATAGGCCATGATCCCAACGAACATCGGCGACATCCAGCCCGCCGTTTCAATCAGGCCAAACGGGATAAGCCCGCAATAAAGATAGGTCGTGCGAAAAATCAGCAGTGAATAGACATATGGCAGGGGCGTGGTTGCGATCCGCTCACAGCCGCATTGCGACATCACGATCGAGTCCAGCCTTTGCGCCAGAGCGCGCCGGGCAAACCCATCCGGGGCTGCGGCGGCGATTACCTCGGTCATTTTGTTTAGCATCGTGCAGGGTGGATGGGGGGTGTCCATGTCCTCGGCGCTCAACCATCGTGGCGGAGCCGCCTTGGCGGGCAATTGACGCAGATTCAATCGATGCGCGTGGATGAATCCCAATGCCAGTGAAAGGATACGGTGGCGGTCGGCGCGTTCGGGAATAAAGATTTCAACCTCGCGCGATAGGGACCGCATATCTGCAATCAAGCGCCCCCACAGTTTGCGACCCTCCCACCAGCGATCATGCGCGGCGTTGTTGCGAAACCCCAAAAACAACGACAGGGCGATACCAAAGACGGCAAACGGGGCAGCATTGGTATGCGGGAGGGTCACGACCGTCTGATCAACCCAGACCAACCCAGCGGCAAAGCCCGTGATGATCAGGACCCTTGGCAGGATCTTTGGCAAAACCGAACCGCGCACCGAAAACAACAGCTGCAGTAGCTCGGGTTTGTCGCGAATGATCACAGTGCGCGCCAGCCGATATCGCGGCGGCAAAAGCCCTCGGGCCAGTCGATCCTGTCCACCATGTCATAGGCATTCGCGGCGGCTTGGGTCAACGTCGCCCCGCGGGCGGTAACGTTCAAAACCCGCCCGCCCGTGGCGACAACAGCGCCGTCGCGGCGCGCCGTGCCTGCGTGAAACACCATGTTGCTGCTGTCTTCGGGGCATTTGTCCAACCCTTGAATCGCGCTGCCTTTTTCATAGGCGTCCGGATAGCCTTTGGCGGCCAGAACAACGGTCAGAGCATGGTCGTCCGCCCATGAAACCTGCATATCAGCCAGACGGCCTTCGGCTGCGGCGTGCATCAGGTCCATCGCCTGTGCGCCCAGCCGCATCATCAACACCTGACATTCAGGATCGCCAAAGCGCACGTTATATTCCACCAGCCGGGGCTGGCCGTTCTCGATCATCAGCCCAGCGTATAAAACGCCCTGAAATGGCATGCCGCGTGCGGCCATTTCCGCCATGGTCGGGCGTACAATCTGATCCATCGCCAGCGCTTCGATTTCAGGGGTCAATACGGGGGCAGGGGAGTAGGCGCCCATACCGCCGGTGTTGGGGCCGGTATCGCCTTCGCCCACGCGCTTGTGATCCTGAGCACTGCCAATAGCGAGAATGTCGGTTCCGTCACACAGGACGAACAGCGATGCCTCTTCGCCGGTCATGAATTCTTCGATCACCACCTCTGCCCCGGCTGCGCCGAAACTGCCACCAAACATATCGTCGATGGCGTCATGGGCCTGTTGCACGGTTTCTGCGATGATCACGCCCTTGCCTGCGGCCAGGCCGTCTGCCTTGATTACGATGGGCGCGCCTTGCTGGGTGACATAATCGCGTGCGGCGGCGGCATCGGTGAAATGGCCATAGGCGGCGGTCGGGGCTTTGGCCGCGTCGCAGATCGCCTTGGTAAAGCTTTTGGAGGCTTCCAGTTGTGCGGCGGCGGCCGAAGGGCCAAAGCACAAAAGACCAGCCTCGCGCAGGCGGTCGGCGACACCAGCGGCCAGCGGAGCTTCGGGACCGATGATGACGAAATCAATCGCCTCTTCTTCAGCGAAGGTGACAACAGCGCCGGGGTCCATAATATCCAGATCGGCGCAATCCGCGATGCCTGCGATTCCGGCATTTCCGGGCGCGACAATCAAGCGGTCGCATTTGGGGTTCTGCAGAACGGCCCAGGCCAAGGCATGCTCGCGTCCGCCGCTGCCCAAAATGAGGATGTTCATGGTTCTCTCCTTGCCGTTCCTTGCGCTGCGCCCTGAATAGGCGCGCCAAGGCGCACTGGCAAGCGAACCGGGCACTCTTTTCATCAGCTGCGGGATCGGGCAAAGATAGGGTATGTCTGACCTGATTGATGATCCCGCTCCGGGCGAAAATGCGCCGGAATTTTCTGTCTCGGAACTTTCCGGGGCGATCAAGCGATTGATCGAGGGTGAATTTGCCCATGTTCGTATTCGCGGCGAGGTGGGCCGCGTGTCGCGCCCCAAATCCGGCCATATCTATATGGACCTCAAGGATGATCGCGCGGTTATCAACGGAATTATCTGGAAAGGTGTCGCAGGGCGTCTGCCGGTCCAACCCGAAGAGGGAATGGAGGTGGTGGCGACGGGGCGATTGACCACCTTCCCGGGCCAGTCGCGCTATCAAATTGTGATCGAAGATATCAAGCCGGCGGGGGCCGGTGCCTTGATGGCGATGCTGGAACGGCGCAAAGCCGCCTTGACGGCAGAGGGCCTGTTCGCACCCGAACGCAAGCAGCGCTTGCCGTACTTGCCGGAAATCATCGGTGTGATCACGTCGCCCTCGGGGGCAGTGATTCGCGATATCCTGCATCGCTTGCGTGATCGGTTCCCGCGCAAGGTGCTGATCTGGCCCGTGGCCGTGCAGGGCGAGCGATGTGCCGGCGAGGTGACGCGCGCGATCGAGGGATTTAATGCCCTGACACCGGGAGGCGCGCTGCCCCGACCGGATTTGTTGATTGTGGCGCGCGGGGGCGGCTCGATTGAGGATCTTTGGGGTTTCAACGAGGAAAACGTGGTGCGTGCGGCGGCTGCCAGCGCGATTCCACTGATTTCTGCAGTTGGGCATGAAACCGACACAACGCTGATTGATTATGCCTCGGACATGCGCGCGCCGACACCGACCGCTGCCGCAGAATTGGCCGTGCCTGTGCGGCTGGAATTGCTGGCGTGGCTGGACGGGCAAGAAGGGCGATTGATACAGGCTCTGAGCGGCGGTGTGGGGATGCGCGGGCAGCGCCTGCGCGATCTGGCACGCGCCTTGCCGCGCGCAGAAACCCTGCTGGATGGGCCACGTCAGAAGCTGGATGCATGGGGCGAACGGTTGCCTGCCGCGTTGATGCGGGGCGTGCAAACCCGCCGGGTGATCCTGTCCGAGGCCAGCGGTGCCTTGCGCCCCGGTGTGTTACGCCGGGCGGTAGATGCGGATGCGCGGCGGCTGTCGGTGGCGATTGATCGTCTGGGGGGGGCGCTGGATCGACGCACGCGCGAGGACCGCCGCCGGTTGGACGCGCTGTCGGCCCGTTTGGCTTTGCGATCTCCTACCACGGCGCCTGCCTCAGAAGGCTTGGAGCGTATGGCCCAACGTCTGAGTGACGCAGGACTGCGTCAGATCGAGGGCTGGCGCGGGCATCTCGCAGGGTTGGAACGTCAACGCAAGTCGCTTGGATATGAGGAGACGTTGCGCCGGGGCTATGCGGTGGTGCGCGGTGACGGAAAGCTTGTCACAACGTCCAAAGCGGCCGGTAAGGCCGAAAAACTGGAAATTCAGTTCGCGGATGGGCGGGTTGAGGTCGGCGGTAACAAGGCCTCAGACAAGCCCAAAACGCCGAAACGCAAACCACCACCGCCGGAACAAGGCGCGCTGTTCTAGGGCTGGGTCACTATGTGGCCCAGCGCGTGGTCCATCGCCAAAAGCGCAGACCAAGCAGGAGGGCGGCTACAGCCAGCCCGACAACCAACCCCATCCAGATGCCAATTGCGCCGAAACCCAGAGTGAAACCCAACACATAGCTGACCGGCATGCCGATGATCCAATAGCTGATTCCGGCGATAACCATGGGCACCCGCGTGTCCTGCACCCCGCGCAATAGGCCCAGCGCCATGACCTGCCCCCCATCAACCAGTTGAAACAAACCGGCAGCGGCCAAAAGACCCACGCCGATGGCCAGAACTCCTGCGCGGTCCGGTTCGGATGGGCTCATGAACACGCCTATCAGCGTTTCGGGAAACAGCAAGAATGCAACCACGGTCAGCAGGGCAAAACCAACGGACGAAATGGCCGAGGCAACGGCCACCGAGCGCAACGCGCTGCGATCGCGTAGACCAAACGCCTGACCCGCGCGCACCGTTGCCGCATTGGCCAGTCCGACTTGGACCATGAACGCGACGGATGCGATTTGCAGCGCGATTCCATGCGCGGCCAAGGGCAAGGTTCCCAGCCATCCCATCATTACCGATGAGGCTGCGAACAATCCGGTCTCGGCCAGATTGGTCACCCCGATGGGCCAGCCCAGACGAAACACGTCGGCAAATGCCTCCCAATCCGGGCGCCAGATGCGTGTGAACAACGAGTGCTCGGGCGTGGCGCGCGCAGCATAAACGCCCAGCGCAAGCATCGATGCAGTGGTCACGATAAGCGATGCGATTGCGGCGCCGCGCACTCCCATTTCGGGAAATCCAAAGTTGCCGAATATCAGCAAATAGTTGACGCCAATGTTCAAGACGACGGCCACCAATGTCACCCACAGGACAACCTGCGCACGCTCCAAAGCAGCCAGATAAGATTTCAACACCATCACCAGAAGCGCGGGGAAAATGACGACGCCGGCAATCTCCAGATAATCCGCAGCCAAGACAGCCGTGCTCGGATCTTGGCCCAAAATCAAAAGCAGGGGTTCGGACCATATCATCAACGGCAGCACTGCTGCGGCGAACATCATCGATGCCCATGCGCCCATACGCGTCACCCGGCGCACCTGTACGTCCTGACCAGACGATAGTGCGGAGGCCACCATTGGCATGACTGCCCAAGCAAAGCCTGACCCCATGATGAAGAAGAGAAAGAAAAACGAGCCTGCCAGAACTTCTGCGGCCAGCGCCTCGACACTATACCATCCCAACATCACCACATCGGTCAAATGGATTGCAATCTGTGCCAGATGGCTGCCGATCAGGGGCAGACCTAAAACCAAAAGCGATCGGGCGTCGCGGCGAAATGTAATACTGGTACGCATTCAAGCTTGGTAGCGACGGGGATGACATTCAGCAAGCTGTTGTTTTGCCTTGCACATACGAAACCGTATCTTTCCCGGCCGTGTAGCTTGGGCGCAAGAGAGTTGGGGTTTGCTGGGGTGGGGGCATATCCAATCTGAGGGACGGTGATGTTGCAATCCACGCACGACGATTTTCACTTGGGGCTACAGCGCAAAACTATCTTGCAAAACAAGTGTGCATGCGCAATCCTGTAAATAAATGGTCGTTTATTTGTGGGCGAATTTCCTTGGAACACATTGATTCGAAGCTCAAGCATCTCAAGCCAATTGGACGGCTGTTATGATGGTCTCAAAAACGCGTCAGGGTATCAACGCTTTATGTGATCCGCGCCACATCGCCTTGATCGGGGCATCACCCAAAGCCGGGTCGGCGGGCAGCGCGATGGTGCAATCTGCGCAGGCCTCTGGGTTTCACGGTTCGATTTATCACGTCAATCCGGTCTATGAACAGATCAACGGCGCCCCATGCTATGGCGCGGTGAGCGACCTGCCACAGCGGCCCGATTTGGCGGTTATATGTCTGGCCAATGAGAGGTTGGAGGCGGCGTTGGAGGATTGTATCGCCGCCAAGATCCCCGCCGCTGTTATCTTTGCGAGTGCGATCGATGGCACCAACGATGTCGGCGAGGCTGGCACAGACAGCCCCCGGTTGGTGGCGCGCCTTAAGGCGCGCGCGCAGGCTGCGGGGATGGTTCTGTGCGGCCCGAACTGCATGGGGCTGATGCGCCCATCCATTGGCCTGAATGTCGCGGCTTTTACCACGACACATACGACCCCTGCGGGTGGGGTTGTCTGGTTGGCACAATCAGGGTCGGCTTTTGCGGCCTTGGCCTATAATCAGCCGCGCATGGGGTTCGCGCTGGCCGTATCCAGCGGATCAGAAAGCGTCACCACCCTGTCGGATTACATGTCTTGGGCGTTAGAGCGTTCAGAAACACGTGTTATCGGCTTGTTCTTGGAGGGGGTGCGCGACGCCCCGGGGTTTGTCAAAGCGCTGGAGCGGGCCGCAGCCCGCAATATCCCGGTTGTTGTGCTAAAGGTTGGCAGGACTGCCAAAAGCGCCCAGATGGCCGAAAGCCATACAGGCGCATTGGCCGGGAATGACGGGGCGTATCAGGCGCTGTTTCGCAAGTATGGTGTCATTCAGGTTGATGATCTGGATGAAATGGCGGCCACGCTGGCGCTGTTTGACACCGGCAGGCAGGCCGGTGACGGTGGGCTGGCAACGATGCACGATTCCGGCGGGGAGCGCGAATTGTTGGTGGATCTGGCCGAAACAACACGCACACCCTGGGCCGAGATTTCGCAAGAAACCAAAGCCGCCATCGCGGCCCATCTGGACCCGGGATTGGTGGCGGAAAACCCTCTGGATGCATGGGGCACCGCACGCGAATACGAGGCGCGCTATACAGCATGTGGGCGCGCATTGCTGGCTGATCCCGGTACGGCGCTGTTGGGTTTTTTCAGCGACCCGCGTGACGGGCATGGTTATCATGCGGGTTTGGTGCGTGCTGTGGTCGATATGGCGACAGGGCAGGATAAACCGGTGTTTATCGCGTCCAATACCTTGCTGACCGAAGATATGGATCTGGTGCGGGTCGCGCGTGCGGCGGGTGTACCGTTGATCAAAGGTACGCGCGCCGCATTGACGGCGGCGCGGGCGGTCATTCAGTATCGTGCGGGCCCAATCGCGCCGCTCGCCGCCGTGAGCGGCGCGCAAGTTGCGCCAACCCTGCCAGCAGGCGCTATGGGCGAGGCTGCGGGACTGGATCTCATGCGCACGCACGGGATCGACGCGGCAAAAACCGTCAGCATTGATGCGCCCGATCAGATTGCGCAGGCCTGCCATAGCCTGCGACTGCCCGTGGTTCTGAAAACGGCTGCCGGGCACGCGCATAAATCGGATGTCGGCGGTGTGGTGCTGAATCTTGCCACCGAGCAGGCCGTGATAGACGCCTATGCGGAGATGGCGGCGCGTTTGGGCCCTCAGGCAACGCTGATGGAGATGGCTCCTGCCGGGGTCGAACTGGCGCTGGGCGCGTTTGTCGATCCGGGGTTTGGTCCGGTCATAGCCGTGTCGGCGGGGGGCGTTTTGATCGAGGTGTTTCGCGATGTTGCCTTTGCCTTACCGCCCCTGTCGCCTGAAGGCGCAAGCGCCTTGTTGGGGGATTTGAAAATCGCGCGCCTGCTTGAGGGCCATCGCGGTGCGCGTCCGGCGGACATCGCCACTTTGTGTCAAACCATCAGTCAGTTTTCCCAACTGGTGTGGGCATTGCGTGATCAGATCACCGAAATCGACGTCAATCCGATGATTGTTACGCCCGACAGGGTTGTCGCGGTTGACGCCCTTATCATAGCCAAAACAGCGGAGACACCTGATGGATCTTGACCTTTCCCCTCGCGAAAAAGAGTTGGCGATACGTGCGCGCGACTTTGCTGATCAGGTGTTGCAACCTCTGGAACTGATCACTGACGAAAACGGCATCCTTCCCGACACTGATTACGCTGCCGTGCAAAAACAGGTGCAGGAGTGGGGATTTGGCGGGATCAATCACGCCAAAGAGCACGGCGGGCAGGGGTTTACGTTTCTTGAACAGACCGTGATCGAGGAACAATTGGGGCGTGTCACCAACGGCTTGTGGTCAGGTGTGCCGCGTCCGGCCATAGTGCTGAAACATGGCACGCAGGCGCAGATTGACGAATTCCTGATTCCATCCTGCCAAGGCGAGCGACGGCCCTGTGTCGCTATCACCGAACCCGAGGCCGGATCGGATGCCGGAGCGATTAAGGCCACCGCCCGTCTAGACGGAGATCACTGGGTGTTGTCGGGTGTGAAGTGGTTTGTGACCTCGTTCAATCGCTCGAACTTTATTCTCGTGCAGGCAAATGTTGATGGCGACCCGGCTAAATCCTCGATGTTTTTGGTGGACAACCCGACCGAAGGTATGACGCATCTGCGGTCACCCAAGTTCATGCATAGCTTTTGCAATGATCATGCCGAACTGGAATTTAACGACGCTCGCGTACCTGTTGACCGGCTGCTGGGCAAGGTCGGCGACGGGTTTGAGTTGACCAAGGATTGGTTTGTCGAGGCGCGATTGCAGATTGCGTGTCACACGTTAGGGGCCGCGATCCGTGCCGCCGAGGTGGCGAATGACTTTGCGGCGGAACGCCGACAATTTGGGACCGCGATCCGCGACTTTCAGTCTATCGAATTCAAGCTGGCAGATATGGCGATGCAGATTTTCGCTGCTAAAAGCATGCTTTACCGTGTGGCATGGGAGATCGACAAAGGTGCTGACCGCAAACAGATCCACGCCCGCGCCAGCGCGCTAAAGCTCTATTGTTCGGAAATGGCCGGGCGTGTGATTGACGAGGCTGTCCAGATCCTTGGCGGGCGTGGGTACATGCGCGAAAACCCGGTGGAGCGGCTGTATCGCGACATCCGAGTCGATCGCATCTGGGAAGGCACGTCAGAAATTCAACGGGTGATCATGGCGGGGCAGATCAAGAAACGTGGTCTGGGCGTTTACACCGACTGGGGCTAAAGACGGCGACCCGGCGCAATGCCGGGCCGCCGATGACTTACGCGAACCACCACCGCTCGGCCCAGCGTTCGCCGTCCATATCCCAGTTTGATCCCATCGTTTCGGGCAGGCCGATTTTGTTGGATGTCCCAAAGACATAGTTGGCGAACATCGGAATCACCGCACCGCCATCATCGCGCAGGATCTGCTGCATCTCGAAATACATCGAGCGGCGCGTGTCGTTGTTCAACTCAGCGCGGGCGGCGATCATCAATTCCTCGAAACGGTCATTGCAAA
Source organism: Roseovarius aestuarii (assembly GCA_027214255.1). GTDB lineage: Bacteria > Pseudomonadota > Alphaproteobacteria > Rhodobacterales > Rhodobacteraceae > Roseovarius > Roseovarius aestuarii_A. The sequence goes on along the minus strand of JAPWHL010000010.1, from coordinate 99,138 downwards.
AGAACGTATCATTCCACGCGCCGCCACAGGCATAAGCGGTGGAAAACATCTGATCTTCGACGGGCCGCCCCCCCCAGTAAACGGTTGTGAAGGGCTTTTTGCGCCAAACGTCGGCCCAATACCCATCGTTCGCCTCACGGATGACCTTGATGTCAATTCCAGCCGCCTTGGCGGAGTTTTGATAAAGAACGGCTGCATCCACTGCCCCGGTGTAGGCCGCATCGGCCGCCGACAGGGTAACGGACACGCTGTCGAGGCCTGCTTGTTTCAAATGCCATTTCGCTTTGTCCGGGTCATAGGGGCGTTGCTCTAACTCGGTATTAAAATAGCGCTGACCCTGACCGATAGGTACATCGTTCCCAAGCGAGCCATAGCCAAACAGGATTTTTTCAACCAGTTCTTCACGGTTCACTGCGTATTTCAACGCTTGTCGAACGTGGTTGTTGTCAAAAGGCGCCTGATTGCTGGACATCGCAAAGGTGTAGTGCTGTGTGCCCGCGATCGAACTAATGTTGATGTCTGGTTGACGCGCCATCAGCCCAACGGTTTTCAGGTCAAGCCGATCAATAGCGTGCACATCGCCCGAGGTCAGGGCCGTTGTGCGCGCGTTCTGATCAAACAATACAATCATTTCAATGGTGTCGAACCATGCCACGTTGTCACGCCAATGGTTGGGATTGCGCGCGAGCTCGACAGAGACGCCGGGTTTGAAGCTTTTAAGCACATAGCTGCCGCATCCGTCGCCGGACCGCCAGTCGATCCCGTCTGCCGTCGCGGGCAAAATCGCCATGTGATAGTCTGTTAGAGTGAATGGGAAATCGGCGTTGCCCGCGTCCAGATCGACAACGACGGTGTCATCCCCTTCCGCCCGCACATCCACGATTGGCTTTACCAACGGGCCGATGACCGACGTCGAATCCTCGCCGCGGTGGTGATTGATCGACTGGATTACATCCTCCACGGTCAGGGGCTTTCCACTGTGAAAGGACACACCCTTTCTGATTTTCAAACGCCATGTTTTCGCGTCCGGGGTGGCCTCCCAGCTTTCGGCAAGCTCTGCGGCAAGGGTGCCGTCCGGCGCGACCTCGGTCAAATGGCCATGAATTGCAAAGCTCAGCGGCGTATCAAAGCCGCTGCCCCATGTGCCGGGGTCCAAAGTATCAGTGGTTTCGCCATGCGCTTTACCAACGCGAAGATGCCCACCCCGTTTCGGGGCGGCCTGAGCGCCGCCAAACGGCAAAGTTGCAGCCAAGGCCCCCAAGGCCGTTGATTTCAAAAAACCGCGCCGGTTAAATCCGGCTGTGACTCGGTATGTCATATCAATTTCCTCCACTGTTCATTTTGTTAAGGTAATTTCCGCCGGCTGATTAAGCGGTTGCCGTATCTTCGTTGGAATTGGGAGACGCCGGAAAATGGTCCGGAAACGCCATTGCCAAAAGCGCGGCAAGGTTTTCGCGACATGCTTCTGGGCTTAGTGTGTCGGGGCGCAACATGCGCGCGACCCACAGACCATCACAGGCCGCCAGTAATGAGCGCGCAATGTGTTCGGCGCGAAGATGGGTGTAACCGCCCTGAGCGATCAGATCGGCGCACATGTCCGTCAGTGCGCGCACGTAATTGTCCTCATAGCGCTGTGTGATGTCCAAATAGGTTTCGCGGGCAGCTGCCTCGCCTAAAAACGCGAACCATACGCGCAGTTTTTGCGGCGAGCATTGCTCGGGGTAAAAATAGACTTGCAACATGTTCGAGATACGCATTGCAACATTATCGCGCGCAACATCTGCAACCTGCGCCGCGACCCATGCATCCCGAAAATCGTTGCGCATGGATTTGAATGTTTCGACCAACATCGTGTTCTTGTTGCCAAACTGCAGATTGACGATGGCCGGGCTTAACTTGGCATGGGCGGCGACAAGACCAACCGTGGCTTTGGAAATTCCGACATCAGAAATTACCGCGATCGTAGCGTCCATTAACTGGCGGCGGCGGAACTCGGCCGGCATTTGGCGCCATTGACGTTTGTCGGTGTCGGCGGGTTTCTTTGCTGTCATTCAGAGTCTCCGGTTTTGGTCCATGAGGATGGGTCAGGGCGCATGTCAGACGTTGCGTACCAATTTTGCGCTTGCTCGATTGCGGCCCCGATGCGGAATACATCGGCGTCTTCATAGGTGCGCCCTATGATTTGCACGCCGGTGGGCACACCGTTTGCCGCCCGCCCACTGGGCACCTGCAAGACCGGGCATCGAGACAGCATATTGAAGGGGTAAGTCAGGCACCAACTGACCATCATCGGATCCGTGCTGGAAAGTATGTCGTTTATACGCGGATCAATCGTCCAATCAAAATCTGCGGGCACGGATGGGACTGCCAGCGTCGGGCAGATCAAGGCATCATGTGTTCGATGAATCTCGGCCAAGCGTTCGTACATTTCGCCAGCCAGAGAGAGCGCGCGAAAATTGGCCTTTGCCGTGGTTTTCCGGCTGAACTCGGCAAAGGCGCGGGCGTAACCGGTGATGTCGTCTGGATGTGTGTCCAAAAACTGTGCGATCGAGTTGCCAAAAAAATGGCCCAGATAGTCCATTGCGGCTGTCAATGTGTCCTCGGTCCAACCCAGCGCCACTTCGTGGACTTCGGCACCAGCATCGCGCAGTATGTCTAACGCATTCTCGGTGTTGCGGCGCACCTCGGGATCGATATCAAAATACCCCAAGTCGGGGCTATAGGCGATAGACATGCCTTTTACCGGGCTGGGCTGTGCGGGTAATGTCAGCTTGGGCTTCAGGCTGGTTATGTCGCGCGATGACGGGCCGGCCAGAACGTTTTGCAGCAAGATACAGTCTGCAATACTGCGTGCCATTGGGCCGTTGTGACAAAAGCTGTCATAATTGAAGGGTGTCGATTGCGGAACGCGCCCGTAGGGAGGTTTAAATCCGACAACACCACAGGCCGATGCGGGGATGCGAATGGATCCCGCGATATCGGATCCGGTGGCCAGCGATGCTGAACCGATTGCCAGACTGGCCCCTGATCCTCCGGAGGATCCACCGGGGCTAAAATCAGGATTCCATGGGTTGCGCGTGACACCCCATAATTTGCTGTGGCAAACGCCTACACAGCTGAACTCGGGGGTTGTCGTCTGGGCGTGGATGATCGCGTTTTCGATCAGGCACCGCTCGATGATAGTGTCAGTTTGGATGGATATCTTGCCCTTATGCACGAGCGAGCCATATTCCCCCGGCAATCCCTTGATGCTGTTTTCGGCCTTGGCCGCAAGAGTGAGCCCATCAAGGGCACCGACGGGCGCGCCTTTGGCATATCGCTTTTCGGAGGCGCGCGCGGCGTCCATTGCCGCGTCAAAAAAGGTTTGGGAAAAAGCGTTGATTGTATCTTCGGTGTGTTCGGTACGTTGGATTTGGGCCTGCAATAGCTCGACGGGGGACAGGGTTCTGGCGTTGAACATTGCCAAAGCATCTGTAGCGGAAAGATGGCAAAGGTCCGTCTGATCCTTTGGTGTCATGATCTCAATCCCCTCCAAATCGTGCCCAGCGCCCAGACCAGTGGCCTTGCGCGCCACGGCCCTGAATGGATGTCTCCGTTGCCTAATTCTGTCTGGTTATCGTTTATGCTTGTCGGTGCAGGCTGATATGTCAATAAATAAATGGTCATTTATTAATGGCGACACCCACCACACCGGGCTTTGACACACTGACCAGACGTAGGCCCTGTCACATTTGGCGGGTCAAAGAGGGGGGGCGAAGGGCGCACATCGAAAAGCGCCCCTTGAATACCTGCGCGTTGGGCGCGGTCAGTCGTCCAACAGCCTGTCGGCCTTTTTGCGCACCAGCACCGTGCGCAAGTCGTGCATGGCCAGCAACAATGCGTCTGTCACCGCTTCCAGTTGCGCGTCAGTCGCCTTGGATTGAGCCCATTGCGCAGTGGTGTTCAGGTAATCCACGGCACGATGGATATCGTCTATGTCACGATATTCCAGCAACTCCAGACGTTCTTCCATCCAATCGCGGATCACGTCCATGTCGTGCTCGGTTAATTCGCGCTCGCCGTGCGGCTTGATTTCGCCCTTACGGATGTTGACGACGGCGATTTGGTCCATCTCGATCCGACGCTGTCGGTTTTCGGTATCCACCCGAAAGACAAAGGCCCCGTTTTCGCGCACGCGAAAGTAGTAGTCCGGTAAATCGGTCACAATGGCCCCTTGGTGAGTGCTGTAGCGGGCAACTTATTCAGAGCAGGGAGCTCTGTCAAAGGTCTGATCGCCCGCAATGCATGCCTGCCTACCTGCGTTGACGTTACGTTACGGGCACCCGCCTGACTTAGGATAGGCTTTTGCAGAATTTCTGAATGCGCCCGCATGCCTCGATCAATGCTTCGTCAGAGGTCGCATAGCTGACGCGAAAATTTGGGCTAAGCCCAAAGGCTGCGCCAAATACCACCGCTACACCGACGTCTTCCAACAGTTCGGTTGCAAACACTTCGTCGTTTTCAATCACGGTTCCACCGGGCGTGGATTTACCGATTAACCCCGCGATCGACGGATAGACATAGAATGCGCCATCCGGCACCGGGCAATTTATGCCAGGGGCGGCGTTCAGCATTTCGACAACCAGATCGCGGCGGCGCACAAACACGGCATTGTTCTCGGGGATGAAATCCTGTGGCCCGTTCAGCGCCTCGACCGCGGCCCATTGGCTGATCGTACAAGGGTTCGAGGTGCTCTGGCTTTGGATTTTGCGCATGGCGTCGATCAACGGCTTGGGACCAGCGGCATAGCCGATACGCCAGCCTGTCATCGCATAGGCCTTGGATACGCCATTGCAGGTCAGGGTGCGTTCGTAAAGTTTTGGTTCGACCTCGGCCGGGGTGCAGAATTTGAAATCACCATAGGCCAGATGCTCGTACATGTCGTCGGTCATGACCATCACATGCGGATGGCGCAGTAACACGTCTGTCAGTTCCTTCAATTCATCCCAGCTGTATCCAGCCCCGGTGGGATTGGAGGGCGAATTGAAAATGAACCATTTGGTTTTTGGCGTAATCGCCGCCTCAAGTTGGTCGGCGGTCAGTTTGAAGCCCGTTTGAATAGAGGCCTCGGCAATCACCGGTTCGCCACCGGCCAGCAGAACCATGTCGGGATAGCTGACCCAATACGGGGCGGGAATTACCACCTCGTCGCCGGGGTTCAGCGTGGCCATCAACGCGTTATAGAGAATCTGCTTGCCGCCAGTGCCGATGCTGACCTGTTCGGGGACATAATCCAGCGCATTGTCGCGTTTCAACTTGGCACAAATCGCCTGCTTAAGCTCGATGATACCGTCGGGTGCGGTATAACGTGTCTTGCCTTCGTTGATGGCACGGATGCCTGCGGCGCGAATGTTTTCGGGCGTGTCAAAATCCGGTTCGCCGGCTCCCAGACCGATGACATCGCGCCCGGCCTCTTTCAATTCGCGCGCCTTCGTGCTGACTGCGATGGTCGGCGAGGGTTTTACGCGCGAAAGTGTTGCGGAAAGGTCAATCATGCCGGGCTCCGGTTTGAATCAAGGACGGGTATGTCTTAGGTTGCACGCCAAGGCGGATCAAGCACGATCGCCAGAAAGGTATACTATGAATTCCGACGCACCAGCCAGTTGGTTCGATCCTAATGCTACAACGTTCGGAGATCGCCTGACCGGCGCCCGCGAAGGCGCGGGTATGACGCAAGCCCAATTGGCCAAACGTCTTGGCGTAAAGAAGAAGACACTGGATGGCTGGGAAAACGATCTGGCAGACCCTCGCGCGAACCACCTGTCGATTTTGGCGGGTCTATTGAACGTCTCTCTCCTGTGGTTGATGTCCGGCGAAGGTGACGGGCCGGGCGATCCTGCCGAGGCGGAAATGCCGGAAGGGGCTGCCGAGCTGTTTAATGAAATCCGCGATATCAGCGCCCAGATGACCCGCGCGGCTTCGCGCCTGGCACGTGCTGAACGGCGTTTGCAGACATTGATAAAGGGTCAAGATGCCTGACTCGCACATCGAGACGCGTGACGTGCGTCTGCGTCGCATGACCATGCGGTCCATGCGGCGCGGGATCAAGGAAATGGACATCATCCTAACCCGTTTTGCGCAGACGGAATTGGCCGGGCTATCCGCTCAATCCCTTGATCTGTATGATGCTATTTTGGAAGAGAATGATCAGGATCTTTATCAATGGGTGACCGGCCAAGTGCCAGCCCCTGCACGGTTTAGCGACTTAATTCGTGACATCGCGGCCCGGTCCGGGGCATCGGGTGCCACAAAATAGATAGCATTTTATCAGCTATTGCCGGGGTTTAACCGATTATTCGGCATTATGCGTCAGGGTCCATCTTCGAGCAGTATCGCACGGAGAAAAATATGAGTTTGCATAATCACTTGGCGCCCCCCGGCACCGAACATGGGTTCATGGCAGGTTATCTGGACGCGTTGGCATTGGTGGAACGGTTGCACCGGTTGTTGCTGGACGTCATCAAGGACGAATTTGAACGCGTTGGCGTTCTGGAAATCAACGCGGTTCAAGCGTTGTTGCTGTTCAATATCGGTGACAACGAGGTGACGGCAGGCGAGTTAAAGTCGCGTGGGTACTATCAAGGTAGTAACGTCAGCTATAACCTAAAGAAGCTGGTCGAAATGGAGTATATGCATCACCAGCGCTGCGAGATTGACCGGCGATCAGTGCGGGTACGCCTGACGCCAAAAGGGCGCGGGATTCGTGATGTCATCTCAAAACTTTTCGTGCGCCATGCCGTTGGTCTACAAGACAAGGGCGTGTTGGGGATGGACGGTATTGACCAGATTGCAACCTCGCTGCGACGGGTGGAACGGTATTGGACCGATCAAATTCGTTACATCTATTAGAACGGCTTGGTCGCGAACCCGGATCAATGGCTTATAGGTTATGACACCGTTCGCGACCTGGGGGACAAAGGGTATCACAACAGGGCGGCGATAAACGGTGCAATCGCGCGGCTTATCCGCGCGGCCGCGACGTAAGGCGTGGTGGGGGGCTGTCTATTCCTTGAGCAGGGTTTAATCCGCCGATCATGATATTGTTGATCTCGCGATACAGTTTACGGGTCATGGCGGCTTGGAAACCGTCAAACCCGTCAGCCACCTCTAGAAAGGCACCGGGACCATGCAGGACCTCGCCCGAATAGAACGCCATCACTTCAGGATCATCGCCCAAAATGACCAAGCCATTTACCACCACGTCGCGCAGGGGGAAATGCCGATAGGCATGCACGGGGCGATAGCCTTCGTTGTTTATGCCATCGCCCGATATGTCGATGACTTGACGGTCACAGTGCGGGGCGTGGCGTAGCAGGGTCGCACCATAGCCCAAGGCCTGTCCAACGGCTGTGGGCATGTCATTACGGCTGCGCGTCATCGCGCCCAATGTCACAACGGCGCGGTCAATATCGCCGTGGTTGCGCAACGGCGTCCATTCCAGATGTGTTTTTTGCTGAAATCGCCCACTCCATTCAAAAACAGCCAGTGCGACATATCCATTTACGCCTTCTAGAATCGCGTGGCGCACGTCCGGGGCGTCTAACGCGGCGGCCAACCCCAGACGTTGCAGATCATAGTCATCCGCATCGACCGACGCAGACACGTCCAGCGCCAAAACCAGCGCCAGCCGGCAAGAGGCCTGCGCCGCCCCCGCCGAAATTAGCGAGAGCGCCGCGAATGCGCTGATCAACGCGCGGGGGATCACCAGTGGCCCGTGTTTTCCATACTGGCCCACGGCTCGGCGGCTGGCAGGGCTTCTCCCTCTTGCAGTAATTCGATCGAGATATTGTCGGGGCTGCGAACAAATGCCATGTGGCCATCGCGAGGGGGGCGGTTGATGATGACGCCATTGTCCATAAGGTGCTGACAAATATCATAGATATTGCTGACGCTATAGGCCAGATGCCCAAAATGACGGCTGTCGGACGGTAGGCCATCGTCACCGTCCCAATTATAGGTCAATTCAACCGCGCATTCCTCTTGGCCCGGAGGGGCCATGAACAACAGCGTAAATCGTCCGCCTTCATGATCCATGCGACGGGTTTCCTTTAGGCCCAGCAGTTCAAAAAAGGCGACGGACGCCTCCAGATCCTTAACCCTGACCATCGTGTGCAGATATTTCAATGACATCGCGCGGCTCCTCTTGGTGTGCTCTCTCTTATCCTAGGGTGTGGCGCGCGCGCGTCCACCCCACGTGATCATTCTTGCGGTTCGCGCCTGTGGGCGTTACCCCTTAAGGCAACGAAACAATAGGTGGTCCCGTGCAGCAATATCACGATGCGCTAAAGACGGTTTTGGAATGCGGAGAGCGCTCAAGCGACCGGACCGGAACGGGAACGATTTCGCATTTCGGGCTGCAATCGCGCTATGCTATGGCCGATGGGTTTCCTTTGGTTACCACCAAAAAGCTGCATCTACGTTCGATCGTCCACGAATTGTTGTGGTTCCTGTCCGGCGATACCAACATCCGGTATTTGCAGGAAAATGGCGTATCGATCTGGAACGAATGGGCCGATGAGAATGGCGATCTGGGGCCGGTTTACGGTGCGCAGTGGCGGCGTTTTCCGGCCCTTGGCGCAGCCGCAGGAGAGCTGGAGGGTGCCGAGGTGTTTCGCGCGCGCAGCGTGGATCAGATCGCCGACTTGGTCGAGATGATCCGCACATCCCCGGACAGTCGCCGTTTGGTCGTGTCGGCTTGGAATCCCGGTGACGTACCGCAAATGGCGCTGCCGCCGTGTCACACCATGTGGCAGGTGCGTATCATTGGTGGGCGGCTGCATTTGCAGCTTTATCAGCGCTCGGCAGATATGTTTTTGGGCGTGCCGTTCAATATCGCTTCTTATGCTTTGCTGTTGCACATGTTAGCGCATGTAACGGGCTATCAGCCCGGTGATTTCGTTCACACGTTAGGGGACGCACATATTTATTCCAATCACATGGATCAGGTTCAAACCCAGTTGGCGCGCACGCCCAAGGCGTTGCCGCAGTTGCGTATAAAGCGTGAAGTGACGTCCATCTTTGATTTCCGCTATGAAGATTTTGAGATTACCGGCTATGATCCAGAGCCCGGTATTGCTGCGCCGGTGGCGGTCTGATGCTGTCGCTGGTTGTCGCCCGAGATCGCAACGGGGCCATTGGCAAGGATGGCGACATCCCGTGGCACGCGCCCGAGGACCTGGCGTTTTTTCAACGTGAAACTACGGGTGGTGCGATCATCATGGGGCGCAACACGTGGGATAGTTTGCCGTTCAAGCCTTTGAAAAACCGCCTGAATCTTGTCGTTACGTCGCGTGGTGTCGACGGAGCCCTGTGCTTTGGGACGGTGGATGCGGCGATGGCGTTTGCTGCATCTAAAGGACATGCACGTCTATACGGTATCGGCGGAGCCGGGATTTATGCGGAAATGATCAAGATCGCGGATCGCTTGTTGATCACGCAGGTCGATCTGGACGTTAAAGACCCGGATACCTATTTTCCGGATTACAACCCAAGCGACTGGGTTGAAACCGGACGTCTGCCATTACGCAGCGAAGCGCCGGCTTGTACCATGTTCGAGCTGTTGCGCCGCCGTGGTTGATGTGTGACTTGCAAGGAGAGTGTGGTGCGCCCGAGAATGCGGGCACAGTCCCGCCGAGTGAGGCACGCGCCCCTTGAACAGGCCGGAGAAATCCGGTTTTCTGCCCGTAAATCCGGCGTCGCCCTGTTGCTGCACGCCCTTAGACCGAAAGAGTTTTGATGACCTTGATGCGAATTTTTCCGACCCTTGCCGCGCTTGCCTTGACCGGTACCTTTGCGATACCGCTGTCGGCGCAGGATGCCCCAAAGCCTAGCCGCACGACCGCGACCTATGGGGATTGGACCGTGGAATGCTATACGCCTGACCCTGTCGAGGGGCAGGAGGCCGCTCCCGCTCAGCGTTGTGAAATGCAAAGCAAGGTGCATATGAAGGTCGAGGATGGCACCAGCCGGTTGATCATGCAGATGGCGATTGGGCCGGAAGGGGTGGAATCGGATTACTGGATCGTGTTCCAGACACCGCTGAACGTGCTTTTGCGTGAAGAGGTGAAGCTGATCCTGAATGCGCCTGACGGGGTTGATGTTGAGCTGCCAGAGCCGCTGTTGAGTGCCGCCTATCTTTATTGCGAACCGACGCGTTGCTTGACACAGGATGAAATGACGACCGAGCAGATGAATGCCCTGACCGAGACCGAAAACACGAAGATTCGGTTTGTTGGGCGTTTGGGCCGCGAATTTATCCTGCCACTGTCGATGAACGGCTTTGCCGATGCGCGCGCTGCGTTGAACGGCTAAATACGATCAACTTAGCCCTGATCCAGCCATGTGCGGACTGCGGCTTCAAATTCGCGCGGTTTTTCGGCGTGCAGCCAGTGGCCTGCACCCGGAATCCGTGCAAAACGGGCCTTTGGAAACAGGCGTTTGATGACTGGGCGATGTTCGGCGGTGACATAGTCCGAATTCGCGCCTGTCAGAAACAACGCGGGTAGGTCACAGACCGACGTGAGTTGGGGAAACCCTATGATATCGGGCATGGACCGCCCCAGCGTGTCCAAATTAAGCCGCCACCGCGAATTTGCCACGTCCAGTGATTGTAAAAAGAACGGGATCAGGGCCGGGTCATCAACCAATCCTTCCAGCCGGTTGGCAGCATCGGATCGTTTTTCGATTCCGGTCAGATCGACAGCTTTCAGCGCATCGACGTAGCGGATTTGGCTGTGCTCATAAGTGACAGGAGCAATGTCGGCCACGATCACTCGGCGCAGCAGATCGGGGCGGGTGTGCGCTAGCATCATGACGGCCTTGCCACCCATGGAGTGCCCCAGCACGTCCCACGGCCCGTCCAATGGGTTGAGGACCTCGGCCAGATCGTTGGCCATGTCAGGATAGCTGTGTGTGTCGGTCCAGCCGCTGGCGCCGTGATTGCGCATGTCGACCGCCACGACCTGACGCGTGTCGGACAGGCGTTTGGCGATGACGCCCCAATTGCGGGCAGAGCCATACAGGCCGTGCGCAATAAGCAGGCCGGGGGCGTCGGTGCGAGGTCCATGGGTGATCATATTCAGCATGGCATCGGTGATAGCGCGCCATTGGGCGCAGGGCCAGCCCCCATTGCAGGGCATGCGGCGCGCCAGTATGATGCGGCCAACAGGAGTGCCCAAGTGATTGATCCCGCATGGTTTCAAGAAGAACAGAACCGCGTTAGCGAAAAGCTGCGTGAGAAATTGGGCGTGCGCCGAGGCAGTTTTGCCAAGCGTATGCGCCGAGCGGGGCGGTTAATGCCAACCCCTGCGAAACGTGCGGTAAAGGTTTTGACACAGGCGCAACAGATGGTTGATCATCCGCGACTGCGCCGGATCGTTAATGAAGGTCAAATGCGTGCTGCGCTGCGTGATGTGCATTCCGGTCTGGATGGAATTGATCCCAAGGATCGGCGCAAAGGCGCGTTGTTGGGACTTGCCGGATCTATCGTGTTTAACCTGATGTTGGCGGGGGCAGCGTTGATTGTGATTCTACGCTGGCAGGGGCTGATCTGAGCCAAAGCTCCGGCAGGGCCGAAATCAGTGATTTCGGTTTGGATAATGTCGAGGATAAAGGCGGGCGGCGCAGTCGTGAACGAGCGCGCCGCCCCAATCTCATTACAGGTTTGGATATAGCGGGAAGCGCGCGCAAAGATCGGCCACTTCGCCACGTACCTTGGCCTCTACCGCGTCGTTTCCATCCGGGCCATTCGCGGCCAAACCGTCGACAACCTCGACGATCCATTTGGCAATCTGGCGGAATTCAGCCTCTTTAAAGCCGCGAGTCGTGCCTGCAGGGCTGCCCAGACGCAGGCCGCTGGTGACGGTTGGCTTTTCAGGGTCGAACGGCACGCCGTTTTTATTGCAAGTGATATGTGCCCGTCCCAAAGCGGCGTCGGCAATGTTACCTGTTACCTTTTTGGGGCGCAGATCGACCAGCATAACATGCGTGTCGGTTCCGCCTGTGACAATGTCCAGACCGCCCGCGATCAGTTCATCCGCCATGGCCTGTGCGTTGGTGATGACCTGCGTGATGTAGCCTTTGAACTCGGGGCGCAGGGCCTCGCCAAAGGCGACGGCCTTACCGGCGATCACATGCATCAGTGGTCCGCCCTGGATGCCAGGGAAGATGGCGCTATTGAACTTTTTCGCCAACGCCTCGTCATTGGTCAGGATCATGCCGCCGCGTGGGCCACGCAGGGTTTTGTGCGTGGTTGTGGTGGCCACATGCGCGTGGGGGAAGGGCGAGGGGTACTGACCGGCCGCAATCAGACCGGCAAAATGCGCCACATCGGCCAGTACATAGGCACCAACCATATCGGCAATCTCGCGGATACGTTTGAAATCCAGATGGCGTGGAATCGCACTGCCGCCCGCGATGATCATTTTGGGCTGATGCTCTTTGGCAAGCGCCTCCATCTGATCATAATCGACGTCCAGTGTATCACGGCGCACGCCGTACTGGACCGAGTTGAACCATTTGCCCGACTGGTTGGGTGCCGCGCCGTGGGTCAGGTGGCCGCCCGCGTCCAGACTCATGCCCAGAATGGTGTCGCCGGGCTGCAAAAGGGCCTGCATCACGCCTTGGTTGGCCTGTGACCCTGAATTGGGTTGCACGTTTGCAAAACCACAGCTGAACAACTGCTTGGCGCGATCAATCGCCAGATTCTCGGCGACATCGACATATTGGCACCCGCCATAATAGCGACGGCCCGGATAGCCCTCGGCATATTTGTTGGTCATGACCGAACCTTGGGCCTGCATCACGGCGGCCGAGACGATATTCTCGGACGCGATCAGTTCGATCTCGTCGCGCTGGCGGCCCAACTCGTCAGTGATCGAGCCAAAAATTTCAGGATCTCGCGTGGCGAGCGATTCGGTGAAGAAACCGGAATCAGACATGATGGGGCTCCAATGGTTGCGTTAACAGTGCCAAATTTCCTATAGGAAACAGGCGTGGATTGTAAGTCAGTAATGCGACAATTTATGTGCGCAGTGCGGCAGCGCTGGTGCATCGAGACATTCTGTGTTTGGGTCGTCCTTATGCCATAGCGTGCGCTCAGATAACCCGGAGGTGTGATGCACCGCAAGATAGCCTTTGTTGCCAGCGACGCCCCCGTTGCTCAAACCGCCCGCGCCGCCTTGGCCGGACGGTTTGGCGACGTTCCCGAGGACACAGCAGATGTGATCGTTGCGCTGGGAGGAGACGGTTTCATGTTGCACACGTTGCATCGCACGCAGTCTTTGGATGTGCCTGTGTACGGGATGAACCGTGGCACGGTTGGGTTCTTAATGAATGAGTACAGCGAGACGGATCTGTTGGATCGGTTGGAGGCGGCAGAAGAAGCGGTGATCAATCCGCTGTCGATGCGGGCCGAAACCGTTGAAGGGCAAAGGCATGACGCGCTGGCCATCAACGAGGTATCGCTGTTGCGCGAGGGGCCGCAGGCGGCCAAGCTGAAAATCACGGTGGATGGGCATTTGAGGTTGGAAGAGCTGGTGTGCGACGGGGCATTGGTGGCGACGCCTGCCGGGTCCACCGCTTATAACTACAGTGCACATGGGCCGATTCTGCCTATTGGGTCTGACGTTCTGGCGCTGACGGCGGTCGCGGCGTTTCGCCCGCGTCGCTGGCGTGGAGCATTGGTGCCAAAAACGGCCTGCGTGCGGTTTGATGCCTTAAATCCGGCCAAACGCCCGGTGATGGCCGTTGCTGACAGCGAATGGGTTGCCAATGTTGCGTGGGTTGAAATCCGCAGTGAGCCCAGTATCGCGCATCGTATCCTGTTCGACCACGGCCACGGGTTAGAAGAGCGCCTGCTGCGTGAGCAGTTTGTTTGACGTGACCAAGTGCCGGGCGCAGGGCGGGGCGCGAGGTGTAACTGTTGCGGTTCAGATACCACGGCATATGCAGTTGAAGCCGCGGAGAGCCTGCGGCGCAGGTATTTTTAGAAAGATGAAAGGGCGGCAGGCCTGACCTCGGCCCTGAAGATATTTCTTGCCCTGCTGTGTGGGGGCAGGGCAAGATGGATCACTTGGCGTAACCGATTGTTTGCAACGCTTGCTTGATTTCCTCCAGAATGGCCGGATCGTCGATGGTTGCGGGCATTTTGAATTCGGCGCTGTCGGCTATTTTGACCATGGTGGCGCGCAGAATTTTGCCCGAACGGGTTTTGGGCAGGCGATCCACCACGAGGGTAAGCTTGAACGCTGCGACCGGCCCGATACGCTCGCGCACCAGTTTGACGCATTCGGACGCAATATCGTCATGCGGGCGATCCACGCCTTTGGACAGGCACACAAAACCGATCGGCATCTGGCCCTTGAGTTGATCGGTCACGCCAACCACAGCGCATTCCGCCACATCGGGATGAGAGGCGAGGACTTCTTCCATGGCGCCGGTGGACAGGCGGTGGCCCGCGACGTTGATCACGTCATCGGTGCGCGCCATGATGTAGAGATACCCGTCATCGTCGATCATGCCTGCATCACCGGTTTCATAATAGCCGGGGAAACTATTGAGGTAAGATTTGCGAAAGCGGTCTTCGGCATTCCACAGGGTTGGCAGGGTGCCGGGGGGCAGAGGCAGTTTGATGGCAATCGCACCCAAGGTGTTTGGCGGTACGGGATGGCCTGCTTCATCCAGAATTTGAACGTCATAGCCGGGCATCGGCACGGTGGGTGAGCCGATCTTGACCGGCAAGGCCTCGATTCCGGCCGGGTTTCCGGCGATGGTATAGCCGGTTTCGGTTTGCCACCAATGGTCATAGACAGGGACTTGCATGACCTGATGTGCCCATTCAATCGTGTCGGGGTCGGCCCGTTCGCCAGCAAGATAGAGGGCGTTCAGACAGGACATATCGTATTTTCCATATTCCGCACCTTTGGGGTCTTCGCGTTTGATGGCGCGAAGGGCCGTCGGGGCGGTGAAAAAGCTACGCACTTTATGTTCGGAGATGACGCGCCAGAATGTGCCGGCATCGGGGGTGCCGATTGGCTTGCCCTCGAAAACGATGGTGGTGTTGCCGTGGATCAGTGGCGCATAGCAGATATAGCTGTGCCCGACGACCCAACCAACATCAGAGGCGGCCCAGAACACATCGCCGGGATCGACGTTGTAGATGTTCTTCATGGTCCAGTTGAGCGCCACCAGATGGCCGCCCGTGGGGCGGATCACGCCCTTGGGTGCGCCGGTCGTACCAGAGGTGTAGAGAATATAGGCGGGATGATTGCCTTCGACCGGAACGCAGTCTGCGGGTGTCACGCCATACTGAAAGCTGTGCCAAGCGACATCGCGCCCGTCAATCAGGTTTGCGACCTCTTGTTCGCGTTGAAAGATCACGCAAAAATCAGGCTTGTGTGTGGCTTGCTCGATGGCGCCGTCCAGCAAGGGTTTGTAGTGCACGACGCGGCCCGGTTCCAATCCGCAGGAGGCGGCGATGATTGCCTTTGGCGTACAGTCGTCGATGCGTACGGCCAATTCAGACGCGGCAAAGCCACCAAACACGACCGAATGGATCGCGCCCAAACGAGCACAGGCCAGCATGGCCTCAAGTGCCTCGGGGATCATGGGCATGTAGATGATGACCCGGTCACCTTTTTCGATGCCTTTGGCGCGCAGCGCCCCGGCCAGCGAGGCGACGCGGGTCTGCAGTTCGGCATAGGTGATTTCATGTTTGGTGTGGGTGATCGGGCTGTCGTGAATGATGGCGGTTTGATTGCCGCGTCCATTTTCGACGTGACGGTCAACGGCATTATAGCAGGTGTTGACCAAGCCATCGCTGAACCATTCGTAAAGCGGGGCGTTGTCGCCATACAGCGCCTTTGAGGGCTTGCGATCCCAGTTGATGGCCTCGGCCGCCTGCATCCAGAATGCTTCGGGGTCCGATTTCCAGCTGTCGTAGACGTCACTATAACCCATGGTGTCCTCCTCCAATGCCTAGAGCGTTGCAAATTCCCGTGGCTCAGGGAAGGTGCAAATGCCCACCGCCAATTGATGTATTAAAACGCTTCGACGTGATTTGGGCGTGGATTGCGTTGAAACGCGCGTGACTTGCCAGCGCTGCGCGCGATTTCGTTTATCTTGGTGCCCAAAGTATAATTCGAAACGCGTTTCGGCGTTTCGAATGTGTAAGGCGCATGCCAGCTATGCAGCAAGCGCGACGGTGGTATGTGGGTTAGAATGTCGCGGAGATTCTGCAAAATTCTTGAGGGGAGGGTTGCAAACTTTGCAAACCCCCTGTGTGCGATACTGTCCTGCAGGAAGATTTTGTCGGAGTTGCAAAGCTGCAAACCGTAGGCAGCAAAATATTTGATTCGCCATGATTGGTGTGGATGGTCAGATTGATAAGGCCACGTCGCCACGGTAGGGACCGATCATCGGAAATTTGGCCTATAGGCCCGCGTTTGCGATGATCCATTCACACCTCATGTGCTCTGAGGCCAGCGGCAAAAAGGAAACCGTTCAAGCCTGCAAATGGCCAAACAGCCGCATCACCCGTAATGTGTGACCGGGGTGCCCGCCAATGCCGCCATGTTCAGCAATCCACGCGAGGTGATTGAGGGTGAAACGATATGGGCGCGATTGCCCATGCCCATCAGGATTGGCCCCACTTCCAACCCGCCACCTTTCATTTTCAGGATGTTACGCACACCCGAGGCAGCGTCGACGTTGGAGAAAATCAGCACATTGGCAGCTCCTTCCATCCGGTTGTCGGGCAAAAGCCGCGCGCGCAATTCGGCATCCAGTGCGGTGTCGATGTTCATTTCACCTTCATAGCAGAAATCACGCGGGGCACTGTCGAGCAGGGCGATGGCGGCGCGCAGTCGCTTACCCGAGTCATTTCCCTGATTGCCAAATTGCGATTGTGAACAGAACGCGATCTTTGGCTCGATCCCAAAGCGGCGGACATGGCGCGCCGCGCCGATGGCTGTTTCGGCCAGTTCTTCGGGTGTGGGAAAGACGCGCACATGTGTGTCCGCGATGAACAACGGACCATCCTCAAGGATCATCATGGACAGCGCACCGTGGGGATGATGAGTGGCGTCGGCCAGAACCTGGGTCACGTAATTCAAATGCCAGCGGAATTCACCGAATGTACCACACAGCAGGCTGTCAGCCTCGCCTCGATGTACCATGACGGCGCCGATGGCGGTCGAGTTCGTACGCATTACGGCCTTGGCAAGATCTGGGGTGATGCCGCGGCGTTTCATGATCTCGTGGTAACTTCCCCAATAGTCGCGATAGCGCGGATCGTCTTCGGGATTCACAAGGTTGAAATCACGCCCCGGTCGCACATCAAGGCCCAGACGTTCGCAGCGTGCTTCGATTACGCTGGGACGGCCGATCAGGATGGGTTGTTCGCTGGTTTCTTCCAGAATGGCCTGTGCGGCGCGCAACACGCGTTCGTCCTCGCCCTCGGCAAACACGATGCGGCGGGCGTCTTTGCGGGCGGCCTCGAAGACCGGGCGCATCAACATGGAGGACTTGAACACCGATGCGTCGAGATCGGCCTTGTAGGCGTCTAAATCCGCCAGCGGACGGGTGGCGACGCCGCTGTCCATTGCGGCGCGTGCGACGGCGGTGCTGACGATGCCCGACAGGCGAGGGTCAAAGGGCTTGGGGATCAGGTAATCGGGGCCAAAATTCATCGCCTCGCCCTGATAAGCGGCCGCAGCCTCGGCCGTGGTGCTGGCGCGCGCCAATTCGGCGATACCCTGCACACAGGCGATTTCCATTTCCGAGTTGATCGTCGTGGCCCCCACATCCAATGCGCCGCGAAAGATGAAGGGAAAGCACAGCACGTTGTTGACCTGATTGGGAAAATCCGACCGTCCGGTTGCGATGATCGCATCGGGGGCCACGGCGCGTGCGGCGTCGGGCATGATTTCAGGTGTCGGATTGGCCAAGGCGAAAACAATCGGTTTTGGCGTCATTTTCGCCACCATGTCCGGGGTCAGGACATTCGGACCGGACAGGCCCAGAAACATATCGGCCCCGCCGATGACTTCGTCCAAACTGCGCAGATCGCTGTGCTGGGCGAAGGCGGCTTTTTGCGGGTTCATATCAACGCTTCGGCCTTCGTAAACCAGTCCGTGAATGTCACATAGCCAGATGTTTTCGCGCTTTGCCCCCAGCTTGAGCAGCATGTTCAGGCACGCAATGCCCGCAGCACCGCCGCCGGTGGAAACGATCTTGATATCCGCGAAGGCTTTGCCAGATACATGCAGCGCATTGGTGGCCGCCGCCCCGACAACGATGGCGGTGCCGTGCTGATCGTCGTGAAAAACAGGGATGTTCATGCGTTCGCGACACCGTTCCTCGACGATAAAACAATCGGGGGCCTTGATGTCTTCAAGGTTGATCGCGCCAAATGTCGGCTCTAGGGCGCACACGATATCAGCCAGCTTTTCGGGGTCAGATTCGTCCAGCTCGATGTCAAAACAGTCGATGTTGGCAAATTTCTTGAACAGGACGGCTTTGCCTTCCATCACAGGTTTGCTGGCCAGCGGTCCAATGTTGCCCAGCCCCAGAACGGCGGTTCCGTTGGTGACGACCGCTACCAGATTACCGCGCGCGGTATAGCGGCTGGCGTCGGCGGGGTTGGCCTTGATTTCCAAGCAGGCCTCGGCAACGCCGGGCGAATAAGCACGCGACAGATCGCGGCCGTTGGCCAATGGTTTGGTCGCTCGAATTTCAAGTTTTCCGGGCTTGGGGAACTCATGATAATGCAATGCTGCATGGCGCAATGTGTCGGTTGGTTCTGTCATGGTCCGTCCTTTGTTTGCCCCATCGAAGCGGATTTTCTGGTGTGAAATACCTGCGCGACGCAAAGAGGCTGCGTGTTGCGCGCAGCTTGCATCTTTGGCGGGCGAGGCGCAACTTTGAATGGTGCCAATCTGGGGCAGGGGGCGACGTGGCAGGTTTGTATCGGGGCGCGTCATGGGCGCTCAGGGCGGTACAACGACAGGTTTCGCGCGCTCGACCATTGCCACCGCCTGCAGCATCTGGGAATAAGGGCTATCCGGCGAACGCCACAGATCATGCCACAGGGGGCGCTATGCAAGAGCATCTAACAGTCGTGAAACATCCGCTTGTTCAGCACAAGCTGACGTTGATGCGAGAAAAGGGCACCTCCACGGCGGTGTTTCGCCAGTTGTTGCGCGAAATCAGCCAGCTACTGGCCTATGAGGTCACGTATGAGTTGCCGATGACCACGCGCACGATAGAAACTCCGATGCAAGAGATGGACGCGCCGGTTCTGGCAGGGCGCAAATTGGCGCTGATCTCGATCCTGCGGGCGGGTAACGGCCTGTTGGACGGCATGCTTGAACTGATCCCATCGGCGCGCGTCGGGTTTGTCGGTCTTTATCGCGACGAAGAGACGCTTCAACCCGTTCAATATTATTACAAAGTCCCTGATCAAATGGACAACCGCCTGGTTATCGTGGTTGACCCGATGCTGGCGACGGGCAATTCGTCGGCGGCTGCTGTGGATCTTTTGAAGAAATCCGGCGCGCGTGATATTCGCTTTTTGTGCCTGCTGGCCGCCCCCGAAGGGGTCGCCCGTATGAAGGAGGCGCACCCAGATGTGCCGATTCTGACGGCTTCGTTGGATGACAGCCTGAATGACGCTGGATACATCCTGCCGGGACTAGGAGATGCGGGTGACCGGATGTTTGGCACCAAATAAGCCATTGCGGGGCGCGCTTGCCTGTTTACTCGGCCAATGAATTGAGGCAGAGTTTCACCACATCTTGTGGGGGCAATATGAAAATTACGAGAGTTGTTGCGTTCGCCGTTATCGCGGCATCATGCGGTCTGGGAATCGCGCAGGCCAAAACTGGGTCCAGCGAACCCGCCGAGTTTCCGCCCAGTAGCTACCAAGGGCGCCAATATGTTGACAGCAAAGGCTGTGTTTTTGTGCGCGCGGGAATAGACGGCAACGTCACCTGGGTGCCGCGTGTCTCGCGCAGCCGCACCCCGGTATGCGGTCAGCAGCCGACAACTGGGGTGGTGCGCGCACCTGCGCCTACGCCCACCGCGCCGGCGTCCGAGCCAGTGGTTATTAACGTTCCTGCTCCTGCGGCCAAGCCTGCACCCGCTGCAAAACCGGTGGCGCGTGTGAAGCCTGCGCTAGTACAGGCCAAACCCGCCATCGTACGCGCAAAACCTCAACCTCAGCCACAACCCAAGATCGTGCGCCGCGCTCCTGCACCCGTAGTTGTGCAGCCTGTGGGCAGAGTTGCCGCGCCACGCGTAGCGCCCGTCATGGCCGCACCTGTGGCCTCGACGGTAAAGGTCAAAACCGCGTCCGCACCGCGCGTCGCAACGACCAGATCAAAATGTGTCGGAGGCAGCAGCATTTCTAGCCGCTACATGACATCATCGCGGTACACTGTGCGTTGCGGCCCTCAGGTCGAGGATCACGTGACCCGTGTCCCCGGTGCAAATCGCGCCGCAACACAGACGGTTTATGCTGCGACCACCACAGCCTACGAGCCGGTTTATGTGCCGCGCACAGCGCCCGTTGCAACGGCACCGATGACCACGGCAAGTGTGCAAACGGTTGATCCCTACACAACGCGCGTAACACCACGCAAGGTGCGTCGCAGCCAGATCAACAGCACCCGTGGCGTTCAGATTCCCGAAGGTTACAAGCGTGTCTGGATGGATGGTCGTTTGAACCCGCAACGCGCGCACCAGACGTTTGCGGGGCGGGCCCAGATGGATGTCACATGGACCAATACCGTGCCACGCAATCTGATCGACCGAAGCACGGGGCGCGAGGTAACCGCGAAATATCCCGGCCTAGTCTATCCTTACACCAGCTATGCGGAACAAAACCAAGCGCAGGGCGTGATTTCATCCAAAGGGCAGGTGCCTGTGGCAACGCGCACGGCCGCGACGAAAGTTGCACCAGCCCCCGTTCAGCCCGCACCGAAAAACACGGCTGCGGCCAGCCACAGTTATGTGCAGGCCGGGGTGTATCAAGACCGTGCACAGGCGCAGCAAGCCGCACAACGCCTCGCCTCCACGGGATTGCCCGCGCGTCTGGGATCGCTGCACAGCAAAGGCAAGACCTATAGTGTCGTGCTAAGCGGCCCGTTTCGGACCCAAGGCAGCTTGAATTCAGCGTTGTCACGGGTGCGCAATGCCGGTTTTGGCAACGCGGTTCTACGCAACTGACGTTAAGAACCCATGCAATTTTATATGCCGGGTCTGTAACGGGCCCGGCATTCTTGCGACCGGATCGTAGTGATTTTTAGACCCAAGCGCGCTCTGTCGAGGACAGAGACAGGTTAATTTCGCGATGTGATGATCTTGGTGGGATGACCAGGGCGCGAACGCTTTTGTTGGGCGTGTTCAGCTGCCGCAGATACCTTGTAACCTAATCCAATCGCCATCGCTCAGCACCGGATCGGGCGTGCCACCGGCATAGGGATCGGCCTCGATCAGGTGGAGTGTGGTTTCGCCGGAGATGTCTTGAGCATAGGCATAGGGCGTGCTGCGCACCTGCCATGTGCGAAACCCGTCCAGCAACAGTTCGTCAGCTATCGGCGGGGCCTCGGCGGTCAGAAGATATGCGGCGTAGCTGCGCAATGCGTCCTCTCCGGGGCTGCCGGTGGTCAGCAGGCGGAAGGCGGCGATCAGCCCGGCATGATCCAGCAATCGCCCTAACGGATCATGCGCCCGCATGCGCACCCGCTCGGCCACGATGTATCCGGCGACAACGTCCGGTTCGTCATAATCCTCGACCAACTCACGGTGGATCAACATCGTTCCCCCCGGCAGGCTGGCTGTGCTGGCCAGGCCGCCGCGCACGACACGCAGCGTGCCGCTACCGCGTTGGGCCGGTAGTCGGTTTTTCAGAGTGGACAGCGCTTCCAACCCGCCGGGTGCGCGACAGGGCGGGCCGGTGACGGCTTGCAATTGTTCGGCCAAGGCGGCCCCGATCGCGTTGCGATTGACATCGGGAACGAC
This sequence comes from Roseovarius aestuarii, assembly GCA_027214255.1. GTDB lineage: Bacteria > Pseudomonadota > Alphaproteobacteria > Rhodobacterales > Rhodobacteraceae > Roseovarius > Roseovarius aestuarii_A. The sequence goes on along the minus strand of JAPWHL010000010.1, from coordinate 77,079 downwards.
GCGTAGCGCGTGATCGCGCACTGCATTGGGCAGCCAGAACAGAGCCAGCGCAGCCACAGCAACCATTGACGCCAACATCGAAATCAGGCGCAACCGGCCCGGATGAGGCCTGCGCCGCTCAACCGCACTGCGCAGTTTTTCGATGGCGGTGATCATTTCGGACTCGGAGTCCCGCAATTCCAGTGTTTCGCCCGGATCACCATCGGGATGAAACAGCGCTGGATACTGGCCGGGGTTGGCGCGGCTGATTGCAGGAATTGACCAATGGGTCAACGCGCGGTCGCGCATATCCGTGATGATCAACGTGGCGTCGCCAATAGACACGACAACCTCGGTGCGCTGGTCCTCGGGCGCGGCGCGCCACAGGCCGGGCGCCTCTAGCCGCTGATATTCGGTTAATGCTGTCATGTCGCTGTGGGCCTGCTCTGCCTCATTGCAACAACGTTAGCACGGCGGGGCCGCTTGCCGCAATCATTGCGCGGTTGATGGCATTCAGTCCCTTTGCAAAAGGTTGCCTAACGCCACGACCCTGTCGCCCGTAGTGTATCTGCCCGAGGAAATTTGGGGAATGCAAAAGACGAGAATCCTTAAATTCGTTGGTTATGTAAAAGCGATTTGAAACGTACCTAATGCGTTATGGAAGTGCAGCACCGCCGCAATGTCGCCTGCGGTGCAAAGCAATGTTCAGGTGGGGCACGGACATGTTGTAGGGCCTGACACTGCTCACAGCGCTTTGGCGGCCGCGCGCAACTCGAATTTTTGTATCTTGCCGGTGGACGTCTTGGGCAGTTCCTGAAACGCGACATGTTTGGGGGTTTTGAAACCGGCCAGCCGGGCGCGCAGATACGCAATAATTTCGGTCTCATCTGCTGTTGCATCGTCCTTCAGCTCGACAAAGGCGCAGGGCACTTCCCCCCATTTGTCGTCGGGCTTGGCCACCACGGCACACAAAAGAACGGCAGGATGGGTCATCAAGACGCCTTCCACCTCAACCGAACTGATGTTCTCGCCACCCGAGATAATGATATCCTTGGCCCGGTCCGCGATCTGCAAATAATGATCAGGGTGTTGCAGCGCGATATCGCCGGAATGGAAGTACCCACCGCGAAAAGCCTCTTCGGTGGCTTCTGGGTTCTTTAGATAGCCCTTCATCACCGTGTTGCCGCGGATCATGATTTCGCCTTGAGTGCTGCCGTCCTTCGGGGTTTGGATCATCGTTTTGGGGTCCATGGCCGTAATGTCTTCGGCCATGGGCATGTGCACACCGGTTCGTGCCTTGATGGCAAATCGTTCGTCCTCGGGTTTGCCGTCCCATGCGCTGTGCCACGTGCATTCTGTGACATGCCCATAGGTTTCGGTCAGGCCGTACACCTGCATGACGTTGAACCCCAGCGGCTCGATCGCGCGCAAGGTCGCAGCCGGCGGTGGGGCGCCGGCGGTGAATACTTCGACCGTGTGATCAAACGGACGCCGGTCCGAGGGCTTGGCGTTGACGATGGAATTCAAAACGATGGGGGCGCCACCGAAATGCGTGACGTTTTCATCGGCGATCGCGTCATAGATGTTCTTGGCCGTTACATCACGACAACAGATCACCGTGCCGCCCAGCAGGGGGACCATCCAGGTGTGGTTCCACCCGTTGCAATGAAACAGCGGTACGATGGTCAGATAGCGTGGGTGGCGTACCATCTGCCAACTGAGAGCGGTGCCCATCGTCATCAGATAGGCTCCACGATGGTGATAGACTACACCCTTGGGACGCCCGGTGGTGCCCGAGGTATAGTTCAGCGCAAGGCTTTCCCATTCATCCTCGGGCATTATCCATTCAAACGTGTCGTCACCTTGCTCCAAAATAGCTTCATATGTCTGGTATCGACCTGTCGCAGGATAACCCGCAGCGTCGTCATTTACTTCGATCAACAACGGGGCGGGGCCTTCCATCAGGGCCAGCGCAGCCTCGACCACGGGAAGAACGGGTGTATCGACCAGTGCAATCTTGGCTCCACCGTGATCAAAGATATAGGCGATGGTATCCGGCTCTAGCCGGGTGTTGATCGTGTTCAAAACGGCTCCGCACGCGGGGACACCAAAATGGGCTTCGGCTTGTGCGGGGACATTGGGCAACAGCGTTGCGACGACATCGCCGGGCATCACCCCCAATCCTGCCAGCGCCGAACTTAAACGTGAACAGCGCGCGTGATACTCGCGATAGCTGCGCCGGATCTGTCCGTAAACCATCGCTTCATAGTCGGGATAGAGAAGCGCAGCACGCCGCAAATGCGATAAGGGTGTCAACGGAACGAAATTGGCGGCCCGTTTGCCAAGACCGGTCTCGTCACTCATCCACCCCATACGTCACCCTCCCCGTGATTCGTTGATCCAACAGTCCAGCGAGGATATGGGGTTTGTCCTGCCGATCAAACGGAAACTCACATAGCTCTCCCACTTCGTGCCAACTGGATGGCCTGACCTTCCACTGCTTTTTTCTTGGTCCAAATACCCAAATCCCACCGCTGCGTGTATTGGTAAGCTATGCAGATCGCGCGAAACGTTTTAGGCAAGGTCATGATCATTTCTCCGGGGCGCAACTTTGTTTTTGTTCATATCCCCAAGACCGGGGGAACCGCGTTGGCGTTGGCGTTGGAATCGCGTGCGATGCGCGATGATATCTTGATCGGTGATACGCCCAAAGCGCGGCGCAGGCGGGGCCGTCTAAAAGGAGCACAGGCCGCCGGGCGACTTTGGAAACACAGCACATTGGCCGACATCGACGGGCTGGTCAGCCGGGAATTCGTGGCCGGGGCATTTGTCGTTACTTTGGTACGCAATCCTTGGGACCGGATGGTCAGCTACTATCACTGGCTGCGCGCCCAAAGGTTCGAGCATCCGGCCGTTCGTCTCGCACAAGCGGTGGATTTCGTGGGGTTTCTGGCGCATCCGCAAACAGGCGCGTCGATCTCGGCCAATCCCTACACATCCTACACGCGCGATGCCTTCGGGCAGGAGAGATGTGATCTGTACATCCGCATTGAAGAATTTGAGCGCGATTCAATTGCGTTGTGGGACACGCTTGGATTCCAGCTGGACCTGCCGGTTGTGAACCAATCCCAGCGCCGCCGGGATTATCGGAGCTATTATTGCGACACACTGATCAGTCGGGTCGCAAACCTGTGTGCTCAGGATATCGACCGATTCGGTTACGCGTTTTAGCCCACAAGATTATTGCCGGTTTCACGCCAATTCGCACATGCTCACCGGTATTGTGCCGTCAGAAGGCCCAATGACCAGTTTGTGACATGGTTTGAGCCTGAAATGGCCCCTTAGATCATCAAAGGATTAACTTGAATGCTGACGGGCTGGGGGGCCTGATGCGCTGCTACATCTGAGGGGATGGCGACATGTTTGGTTGGGGTGAAATGACTTCGGGGGCGTTAACTCGTGACTATTGGGGCCTTGGAACCGAACCCGAGGTGGCTGGGCAACCGGGCACTGCACTGTCGGGGATTATGGCCGGAACGCGTGTGGCCAGCACCCAAGGATGGCGCGCAATCGAAGCTATCAGCGCAGGCGACAAAGTGTTGACGTTTGATTCAGGCCTGCAACGGGTGACCGAAGTTGAACGCGCACCGCTTTGGGGGGATGCGCAAAGCTGCCCGGTCGCGCTCTGGCCGCTGGAGGTGCCGCCCGGCGCCCTTGGCAACCGAGACCGCATGTTTCTTACCCCAGATCAGGCAGTCTTAATCGAAAGTGACACCGCCGAGGCAATGTTGGGCGATCCTTTTGCTCTGCTCCCGGCTCGGGTTTTGGACGGGGTGCGGGGCATGTGCCGGGTTCCTCCGCCAGCGGGTGTCGAGGTCGTGACCTTGCGGTTTGCCGCTGAACAGATCGTGTTTGCCAATAGCGGTGCGATGTTTCTTTGCACAGCAAGCGGCGATTTGGTCGGACAGGCGGGCGATAATCGCAACGTGATGCCGGTCTATCCGGTTTTGTCAGAAGACACGGCCAGGATGTTGGCGGATGCATTGATCCAATCAGGTCGCGTCCCGTCCAGCTCCAAAAGGTAGGCACTGCGCCGTATGCTAGGCAACGATTAAAACACAAGCGCCTGCGCTGCGCGTTTTCGTGACCAGTCGCGCTGACTGCAAAGGGGGGCGTAAGAAACGTCAGTCGCCCTCAAAGGCGCATAGGGCATGCACCTCCATCCCCAACGCTTCAATCCGCTTGCGCCCCCCCAGATCAGGCAGATCGACGACAAAGGCGCAACCCGCGATCTTGCCGCCCTGACGTTCGATCAGGCGAATCCCGGCCTCGGCCGTTCCGCCGGTGGCCAACAGGTCATCGACAATCAGGATGCTTTCACCGGGTTCTATCGCGTCTGTGTGCAACTCGACCGTGGCGGTGCCATATTCCAGCGTGTAATCCTGCGAGATCACAGAGCCGGGGAGTTTGCCCGCCTTGCGTACGGGTACAAATCCGGTGCCCAGTTGGTGCGCTACCGCCCCGCCCAGAATGAATCCGCGCGCTTCCAACCCAACGACCTTGTCGATGCGCATGCCCGAATAGGGGTGGAGCAGTTGATCCACGGCAATTCGAAATCCGCGTGGATCCGCGAACAGGGTTGTCACGTCGCGAAACATCACGCCGGGTTGCGGGAAATCTGGAATGGTACGGATATAGTCGCGCACGGTCTTGGCACTGGCCATTTTGGGCATCTTCGCTGTTTTGGACGGTTGCCCCTGTTTTGCTGATCCGGGCCGGGCATGCAAGCAACTGCGCAGTGAACTTGCCAGCGTGCGACATGATTGCCCGCATCTTTTGCAATACAGCACCGGTTGGCCGATGCTGCGGTTGCAAGGTCGACGCTATGATGCGCCGGCTTCCCAAAGTGAAGATATGCGCAGGTTCGATATGACGCATTCGGATCACTCTCTCCCTTCAACCCACGCGGCGTCTGCTGATGCCCCAACATTTGCGGCGGATCTGGCCCGGACCAAGCCGGACAGGGATACACCCGACTCTGGCTGAAAAGACAGTCAGCTGATCCTACGGGTGAACAGGGCCGAGCGCGATGCCTTTGTAGCGCTGTGTCAACAGATGGATAGCCCAGCCGCCGGCGAAATCCGCCGGTTTATCTGTAAATTTGTAAAGCAGAACAGCAATGGTGACTGATGCGAGGCGTCAGCCTCAGCCCGCTGTTGCGCGCCGCATGAACGCCGTCATGACGCCCATTGAGATCAATGCACCACCTCCCACGCGCGTCAACCATGTCAGAACGCCGGGACGTTGGATGCGCTGCCGCAGCCTGTCGGCCAATAACGCATAAGCCAGCGCGTTAAAGACGGCCAATCCAACAAAGGTCGCGATCAGAATGGCGAACTGCGGCGCCAGTGGCGTGTTCAGCGTGACGAACTGCGGCACGAAGGCAATGAAAAATGCGATGGACTTCGGGTTTAGCGCGGTGACGGCCGCAGCGTGCCAGAATACGTTGCGCCCGGTTACGTCCGGCGATGGCATGGGCAGGCCAACATCGGCTGTGCGTGCGCTGCGCAACAGTTTGATGCCCAACCAGACCAGATAGATTGCGCCGGCCCATTTCAACGCGGTGAACAACGTGGCCGAGGCAAGAACCAGTGCGCCCAGCCCCATCAGGGACGCGGTCATCGCTACCAGATCTCCCAGTGCTACGCCCCCGGCCGTGGCCAGAGCAACACCGCGCCCCTTGCTAAGTGCGTAGCTGAGAACCAGCAACACAGTGGGCCCGGGGATCAATATCAAGGCGGTCGAGGCGGCGACAAACGTAAGCCAGAGGTCGAAAGACATGGGGCAAACTCCGAAAGATTGCGTAAGGCGTGCTTTAGCGCGCCGCGCCAGTCAACACGCGCCCGGCGACGGCGTCAAGCCGCGCCAGAACGGCGGGATCGCGCGCCTCTGGTGCAGTGATCAGCGCATGTTCCAAGGCATGATCGCATCCCATCGGGCACTCCGCGCGCGGCCCAGACAGTTGGGCGGGCAGTGTGCGCACCATGCCTTTACCAATCTCTGCATTCCCCAATAACGTGGTGATGATCTGTGTCACATCGACCTCGCCATGGTCCGGGTGCCAACTGTCGAAATCTGTGATCATGGCGACGCTGGCATAACAAAGCTCGGCCTCGCGGGCCAGTTTGGCCTCGGGCATGCCCGTCATGCCAATTACGTCACAGCCCCAGACCTCGCGGTACATCCGGCTTTCGGCCAGTGTCGAAAACTGAGGGCCTTCCATAGCAAGATAGGTCCCCGCGCGATGCACCGTCGCCCCGGCCCGTTCGGCCGCCTCGGCGCATATTGCACCCAACCGCGTACAGGTCGGGTGCGCCACGCTGACATGCGCCACGCAACCGGGGCCAAAGAAGGATTTTTCGCGCGCAAAAGTACGATCAATATATTGATCGACGATCACGAAATCGCCGGGTGCCATCTCTTCGCGAAATGACCCGCAGGCGCTGACGCTGATCACGTCAGTTACGCCCAGTCGTTTCAGTGCGTCGATATTGGCGCGGTAAGGCACGGAAGTTGGGCTGTGTACATGGCCGCGCCCGTGCCGGGGAAGGAATGCCATGTCCACGCCGTCCAACGTTCCGGTCAAGATCTGGTCCGAAGGCGTGCCAAATGGGCTGTCCACATCGAGCCAAGCCGCGTTTTCCAGCCCGTCAATGTCATAAAGGCCCGATCCGCCGATGATCCCGATCTTGGTTTGTGCCATACGTCCGTTCCCTTGCAATACCTGTTCACGAGCAGCTTAATCCATTGAAGAACCGAAAGGAAACCGGCCAATATCACGATAATGTATGCCGTTTTTTTCATCGTTTGACCTTGATATGTGCAAGGTGCAAGGCTGTGGTGCAGAAATTGGGTGTGGTCAACGCTCTTTCGTGGGTCTACACGGGCGACTTGCACGCATAAAACCATCAGGATTTCCCTTTGAAACGCACTATTATGGGCATGTTTGCCAAGACGATCACCATGCCAGACCTGCGGGTCATGCAAGACGAACCATTCAGCGCAAGCCGCATACGGATTGAACTGCTGTCGGGTCTAACCGTTGCTCTCGCACTTGTTCCCGAGGCTGTGGCCTTTGCATTTGTCGCCGGGGTGCATCCCTTGGTCGGTCTGTACGCGGCGTTTTTGGTGGGGCTGGTCACAGCCATCATTGGCGGGCGTCCGGGGATGATCTCGGGGGCCACGGGGGCTTTGGCCGTCGTTATGGTGGCGCTTGTGGCACAACATGGCGTCGAATACCTGTTCGCGACCGTCGTTTTGATGGGGGTTTTGCAAGTGATCGCGGGCGCGTTGAAATGGGGCAAGTTCATCCGCCTTGTGCCGCATCCCGTGATGCTGGGGTTTGTGAACGGGCTGGCCATCGTAATTTTTCTGGCGCAGCTGGGGCAATTCAAGGTGCCCGGCTCGATGGTGAACACCGGTCACGGTATGAGCGGGGGGGAATGGCTGTCTGGTACTCCATTGTTTATCATGCTGGGTTTGGTCGGGCTGACCATGGCGATCATCTGGATCATGCCGCGTATCACGCGCGTCATCCCTGCACCGTTGGCTGGGATCGGCCTCGTGGCGGCCTTGGTGATCGGATTCGGGCTGGATGTGCCGCGCGTCGGTGATTTGGCATCGATTCAAGGTGGCTTTCCCAGCTTTCATAATCCTTTCGGCGAGGGTTTGGGTATTTACGGCACGCCGATGGCCCCATTGAATTGGGAAACGTTTGAGATAATCCTGCCCTATGCTGTGATCCTTGCCGCGATCGGCCTCATCGAAAGCCTGCTGACCCTGAACCTTGTCGGTGAAATGACCGGCAAACGCGGCGGCGCATCGCAAGAATGCATCGCGCAAGGTCTGGCAAACACCCTGACCGGTTTTTTCGGCGGCATGGGGGGATGTGCTATGATCGGGCAATCGATGATCAACGTTAAATCGGGTGGGCGTACGCGGATTGCGGGCATCGCTGCAGCACTGTTCCTTTTGATCTTTATCCTGTTCGCGGCTCCTGCGATTGAACAAATTCCACTGGCCGCACTGGTCGGTGTGATGTTCATGGTGGTCATCGGAACATTCGCTTGGAACTCGTTGACGATCCTGCGCAAGGTGCCGTTGACGGATGCGCTGGTGATCGTTTTGGTGACGGCTGTAACCGTCAAATATGACCTTGCGATTGCTGTGGTCGTCGGCGTTATCGTTTCGGCGCTTGCTTACTCTTGGAACAACGCCAAGCGCATCCATGCCACCACTCAGCTTGATGAGAAGGGCGCGCGCGTCTATCGGATCGAGGGCCCGTTGTTCTTTGGCTCGGCCGAAGGGTTTGGGGAATTGTTTGATATCGCGGGTGATCCGCAGACGGTGATTGTTGATTTTGACCAGAGCCGCGTCGTGGACCAATCCGCGTTGCAAGCGATTGAGACACTGGCCGGAAAATATGAGGCGGCAGGTAAATCGATCCAGTTGCGCCATCTTAGCCGCGATTGTCACCGCTTGCTGACCAAGGCAGGCCACTTGATGGTCGATAGCGACGATGATCCGGATTACGCGCTGGCAGTTGATTACAATGTACGCACCGGGGTCCTGGGCGCGGGACACTAGATCGACCACAGGCCGGTCTGGCGTAAGAGGGGCACCGCGATATGACCTTTCTGTTGATCTTGAGCGGATTGATGCCCTCGTTCCTGTTGGTGGGATTGGGGGGGCTGTTGCGGCGTCGGCTGTCGGAATACGCGTGGCAAGGGTTGGACCGGCTGAATTTCGAAATCCTGTTCCCGGCACTGTTGTTTGTTGCCGCCTCGGCGCGCGAGATTGAGTTGCGCACCGTGGTCAACATCGGACCAGCGGTCTGGGCTATACTGGCGCTGGGCCTGTTGGCGGGTTACGGCGCGCGGCGTTTCGGGCCCGCGCGCTTTCTGGATTTCGCAGGTGGTTGGCAAACAGCATGGCGATTCAATTCTGCCTTGGGGTTTGTGGCGATTGCAGCTCTGCCCGGTGCGGATGCCGCATTGATGGCCGTGGCCGTGGGCATGGCGGTGCCGGTGGCGAACCTGTTTGCCGTATCCGCGTTGTCGCGAGGAGGCGCGCTGGGCTTTGGGGCGACGGTCCGGCGCGTGGCGTTGAACCCGTTCTTGCTGGCCTCTCTGGGGGGCGTCGCAATGGGGCTATCGGGCTGGCACTTGCCAGGGCCGGTATTGGCACCGCTTCAAATGTTGGCGGCGGCGGCCATTCCCATTGCTTTGATATCTATCGGAGCCACAATGAACTGGTATGCTTTGGCGCGGTTGAACGGGTTCAGTGCGGCGTTGTGCGGGGTCAAGTTGATCGTGCTGCCCGCCGCCGTCTGCCTGACCGCGTTGATCATGGGCTGGCAGGGCGTTCAGGTCGCGGCCATTCTGGTTTTCGCGGCCCTGCCGACGGCCTCGGCTGCGCATGTGCTGGCCGCCGGCTTTGGTGCAGATCGCGTATTGGTCGCGACATTGATCGCGCAATCGACTCTGCTTAGCGCTGTTAGCCTGCCGATCTGGATCACGGTCGCGGCTGTGTTTCTGTAATTACCACGTCAAAGACGGCTAGCGTCAATCGGAGGGGCGTTTCAGGGTGAACACGTTTTCAACTACTGCATAGTCGCGATAACCCAACCGTGAGAGAGGTTGAAAAGTGGTCACGTCAAACAGCCCGTCCTTCAGGCAGTCGTCACGGATGTGCACGCCTGTAACTTCGCCGAAAATGGCAAAATTATCCGTGCCTTTCAGTGTCAACAGTTCGGTCATGCGGCATTCCAGCGAGGCGGGTACGCCCGCGATCCGGGGGCAATCAATGGACTGGCAGTCCAACGCCGTCAGACCGGCGAGCTCAAATTCGTCGACGTCAGCGGGGACTGTGCCGGACGTCACATTCATCACGTCGCGCATGTCTTGCGATACGACATTGGCGCAGAACACGCCGGTTTCGCGGATGTTGCTGACGCTGTCCTTGTCGCCATTGGATGCAAACATCACCTGAGGCGGCTCATAAGCAATCGCATTGAACAGCGAATAGGGCGCCAGATTGCGCACTCCCGCGGCGCTGACTGTCGAAATCCAGCCGATAGGGCGTGGTGAGACAATGGCGTTTAACGGATTGTGCGGAAGGCTGTGCCCGGCTTCGGGTCTGTAGAACATTTGCGTCGTCTTTCGTGTCAATCGGGTTTGTGCCAGACCTACCGCCGTGATACGCGCATGGCCACCGGAAAACATCGGAAATGGATAGACCGTGCTTAGCTTGCGGGCAGAAACACAAGAAGACTGGTGGGAGGTAGAGGCGCTTTATGACCTTTGCTTTGCGCCCGGCCGTGAGGCGCTAAGCTCGTACCGGTTGCGGGACGGAGTTCCGCCTGTGTCTGGCCTCAGCACCGTAGCCCGCGATTCTGACGGGATCTTGGCTGGGGCGATCCGGTATTGGCCTGTGGACGTTGGCGGTCATGTTGCCTTGTTGCTGGGCCCGATTGCGGTTCACCCGACGCATCAGGGTGAGGGGCTGGGGGGCTATCTGATCCGGGGCAGTCTTGAAGCCGCGCGAACCTGTGGCTGGGCGCGGGTGATGTTGGTTGGGGATGCACCATATTACAACCGGTTTGGGTTCGAGCGGCTGAACGGGGTGGAAATGCCTCCACCGACAAACCCGGATCGGGTTCTAGGCCTGTCGCTGACGCCATCGGCATGGGATGGGGTCACCGGGAAAGTGACGCGCGCCGCTTGAATTTGTCTGCTCGCGCAACAATCTTGTAGCTATGATGGATTTATTGGCCCCCCCAATCGATAAAACCGCCGTCGAGGCGCAGTTGGACGCATTGGTGCGCCGGCACCGCCAAGCGGGCAATCTGGGCATTCAGGTGTTGAACGTCATTGGCAGCAAGGCCGAGGTGTTACTGGAACGCCTGCCCGAAGACATGCGCGCGCGATTGGGCGAGGGCACCCATCAGGCGTTGGTTTTGGCGATGGGGGCGGCGTCGCACTCCCGTACTATGGTGGGTGGTCAACCGGGATGGCTTAATCGGGCTGTAACAACGGCAATGGGAGCGGCGGGTGGATTTGGTGGCTTACCCTCGGCGATGGCCGAACTGCCGATCACCACAACAATCCTGTTGCGAGCAATTCAGGACGTAGCTGTTGAGCACGGGTTTGATCCCAACGAAGACGGTGTGCGGTTTGATTGTGTCCAAGTCTTTGCCGCAGCCGGTCCGCTGGATCACGATGACGGATCCGACCTTGCCTTTCTCAGCACCCGTGTTGCAGTGACGGGTAAGGCGATGCAGGCGCTGATCGCAAAGGTGGCGCCGCGTCTGAGTACGGTTTTAGGTCAGAAACTGGCTGCGCAGACTGTGCCGGTACTGGGCGCAGCGGCGGGGGCGGCGACGAATTACGCCTATACCAGCTATTATCAGCAAATGGCGCATGTCCATTTCGGCCTGCGTCGTTTGGCGATTGACGCAGACAGGGACCTTGCCGATCTGCTCGAGGATTTTCGCGCGCGGATCGTATCGCCCAAACCCTGATCACCTGCCTGTATGATACTGCTAGTCCGGATCTTGCGTGGGATTGGACGGGGCTTTGCAGGTGAAGGGAAGAAATGATCCTGCCATTCCTTCGGCCACGGCCATCAAGGACAGCGTGTCGGCCAAAGCAAGTTCCTGAGGTGTGCGCGGACATACCGCCCGGCGTGTGCAATCAGATGCAAGAAAATCGTTGTGTGACGACAAAAACTTCTCGCTCACATCGTCCAAGGCGTCACCGGATGCTGCTTTGGCCCATGCGACGCGATAAAGCGCGCATTTGCGGGCGGTCCAATCAGTTGGCGCTGTGGATTGCGCAAAGGTTGGAAGGGCCATGCAGGACACGAAAGCGGCTGTGCCGATCGCGGATGCGATTGTTGCGCCCGCGCCAATTCGTGCGCGCGAAAAGTGGCCAGCGCCAAGGGACATCACAGTTTTTCTCGCAGATACTCCATAACCGGCGTTCGAACCGATTGCTCTCCGCGTACGCCTGCCGCATCGATGACCGCGCGCAGCTCATTCAAGTCGGTGCGGCGTAGGATCGATTTGACCGGCCCGATAGAGGCGGGGCGCATCGACAGGTTACGCAGGCCAATGGCCGCGAGACAGGCGGCTTCGATCGGGCGGCCCGCGTCCTCGCCGCAAAAGCTAAGCGGTGTGCCAGTGGCAAGGCAACGCTCAACAATACTTTGCAGGAAGGTCAGGAAACTGACATTCAATGTGTCATAGCGACGGCGCACGCGTTCGTTCTCGCGGTCGGCAGCAAAGAAGAACTGTTTCAGATCGTTGCCCCCAATGCTGAGGAAATCAACGTCGCGATAAAATTGATCGGGCGCATATGCCAAACTGGGCGTCTCCAGCATCGCGCCGATCTTGATATCCTCGGGAATGGGGTGTCCCAGAATGCGTTCGCGGCTTAAGGCTTTGTCCATTTCGCGCCGCCCTGCGTCAAACTCATCGCGTTGCGCCACAAACGGGAACATGATCGACAGCGGGCGGCCCGCCGCGCCACGGATCAGCGCCTGAAGCTGCATGCGCATTACGCCCGGCTTATCCAGACCGACACGAATCGCGCGCCAGCCCAACGCAGGGTTGGGTTCGTCCGTTGGTTTCATGTAGGGCAGCACCTTGTCCGAGCCGATATCCAGCGTGCGAAACACCACGCGGCGCCCTTTGGCCGCATCCATCACGCGGCCGTACAGTTCGCTTAGTTCGGCGCGCTTGGGCATTTGGCTGCGTACAAGAAACTGAAGCTCGGTGCGAAACAGGCCGACGCCATCCGCGCCCGAGCCTTCAAGGCTGGGCAGATCGGCCATCAGGCCTGCATTCATGGTCAGCGAAATGGTCTGCCCGCATAATGTTTCAGCTGGCTTGTCGCGGATCGAGGTATAGCGCTCCTGGGCTTTTGCCTGCATTGCCATTTTATCACGGAACGCTGCGATGACCGTGTCATCCGGGCGCAGATGTGCAACGCCCTGGTCACCATCGACCAGAATGGGATCACCATTCAGCGCCTCGTTCAGCACACCGGACGCGTTGATCACCAAAGGGATGGCCAAGGCGCGCGCGACGATGGTCGCATGCGAGCCAACCGCGCCCTCTTCCAGTACAATTCCCTTCAATGAACGGCCGTAATCCAACAGTTCGGCAGGGCCGATGTTGCGTGCAATCAGAATCGGGTCGGGGGGCATCTCGGCCCCGGTTTCATTGCCTTGACCGGTCAGGATACGCAGAAGGCGATTGGACAGGTCATCCAGATCATGTAGCCGGTCGCGCAGATAGGCATCTGCCGCCTGTCCCAAACGGGCGCGGGCGGTGGATTGTTCTTTTTCAACAGCCGCCTCGGCGGACAGGCCGCGGTCAATATCGGCCTCCATCCGGCGCATCCAGCCCTTGGAATTGGCGAACATGCGATAGGACTCAAGAACTTCCAGCTGTTCTTTGTCGCCATTGCTGGCAACGCTTAGCATACGATCCACGCCAACGCGCAATTCTTCGACAGCTTCGTTAAGGCGTTCACGTTCGCGGTCGGGGTCGTCTGCAAACGGATTGGTGACCACCACGCGCGGCTCGTGCAGCCAGACATGACCGCGCGCCGTGCCTTCCTGAGCGGTCGCGCCGCGCAGCAGAACCGGCTGCTGATGGCGGGCGGACAGCGCCGCACCTTCACCGACGAATACGCCCAGCTCGGCCATCTCGGCCAGCACCATGGCGACCACTTCGACGGCATACACTTCTTCGTCGGAAAAACTGCGGGCACTGCGGGATTGCACAACCAGCACGCCCAGCTTTTCGCCCAACCGCTGGATCGGCACGCCCATGAAAGACGAATACGCTTCTTCACCGGTTTCGGGCATATACCGAAAACCCCGTGTTCCGGGCGCGTCGTCAGTGTTGATAACTTTACCCGTGCGTGCCACGCGTCCGACCAAGCCTTCGCCCATACGCAAGCGTGTGTGGTGCACAGAGTCGGCATTCAACCCTTCGGTGGCGCATAGTTCAAGCGTTTCCGCATCGCGAAACAGATAGATCGAGCAGACCTCGATGCGCATTTCTTCGGCGATGAGACGAGTGATCTGATCAAGGCGCGTTTGCCCTGCGGCGTCCTCGGCCATGACGGCACGCAAACGGCCCAGCATTTGCCGACTGTCGGTCGTGAAGTCTTGTGTCATTGGCAGCGCTGTTCCAGACCCAATTCAGTCAGGTCGGTTAAACCACACTCCGGGGCAGTGCGAAACGGGATTTTTTGTGCGCTGCGTGTTGATGCCGAAAATTGGGCTGATCTTGAGGAAGGATCAGCCCGCTTTGTCTAATTCGAAGGCATCGTGCAGCGCTTGAACGGCCAGCTCCATGTATTTGCGATCAATCAATACGGAAATCTTGATTTCCGATGTGGCGATGACCTTGATGTTGACGCCCTCGTTGCTGAGGGTTTTGAACATTTGGGCGGCTACGCCCGACTGGCTTCGCATGCCGATGCCCACCGCAGACACTTTGGAGACGTTGGTGTCGGCCACCAATTCGCGATAGTCGATTTCGCCCGAGTCCTGCGCAGATTGCAGGGCCTTTTCGGCGCGGGCAACCTGATCGGTGGGGCACGAAAAGGTCATGTCAGTGCGACCTTCTTCGGAAATGTTCTGGATAATCATATCCACGTTCACCCCGGCCTCGGACAGAGGGCCAAAGATGGCGGCGGCGATGCCGGGGCGGTCGGCGATCGAGATCAGGGTCATCTTGGCCTCGTCGCGGGAATACGCGATGCCGTTCACGACGTTGGATTCCATGATTTCCTCCTCGGAGCAGACCAGCGTGCCTGCATCATCTGATTGTTCTTCAAAACTGCTTAGCACGCGCAGTTTAACGTTGTACCGCATTGCCAGTTCGACCGAGCGGGTTTGCAAGACTTTGGCCCCCAGCGAGGCCAGTTCCAGCATTTCTTCGAATGCGATCTTGTCCAGCTTGCGGGCCTTGGTGGCGATCCGTGGGTCGGTGGTATAGATACCATCCACATCCGTATAGATATCGCAGCGTTCGGCCTCAAAAGCGGCGGCAAAGGCAACCGCAGTGGTGTCTGACCCACCTCGGCCCAGTGTCGTGATACGGCCTTCGGGGCTGATGCCCTGAAATCCGGCGACCACGGCCACGCGCATGCCTTCGGCAAACTTGGCGTTGATGTTCTCGGGGGGGATCTCTTCGATCCGGGCGGCACTGTGCGCGCTGTTGGTTTTCAACGGAACCTGCCAGCCTTGCCAGCTGCGTGCGGGGATGTCCATTTCCTGCAAGGTCAGGGCCATCAGGCCTGCGGTCACGTTCTCGCCCGAGCTAACGACTGCGTCATACTCGCGCGCGTCATACAGTGGTGACGTCTCATTGACCCAGCCGACCAGTTCATTGGTCTTGCCGGACATGGCGCTGACAATGACGATCACGTCATAGCCTTTGGCCACCTCGACGCCCACGCGTTTGGCCGCGCGTCGGATTCGATCAAGATTGGCGACGGATGTGCCGCCGAATTTCATCACCAGAACGGGCATGTCTGTGTCCCTACATCGCAATACGGCTGCGGTTTACGCGCCGTTGCCCGGAAGGGCAAGAGGCCCGGTGCGCCTGATCAAGTCGCGCGCGCCTCGGCGATCATCGAATGCAGGGATTGCATCGCGTCGTCGGCCCGGTCGGCGGGGATGAAAAGATGGTCATGAAAATACCCTGCCACTGGATTGACGCCCATGCCCACCGCGGCCAACCGGGTGGTGATGACAGCCAGAAAGCCCACCGCGTCCAATGCCGAATGCACATTCAGTGTGATCCGGCGGCTTGGAAACTGATAGGCGATGCCGCTTTTTTGGGCGGCGTCGCGGGGAATAATAATGGTTGTGCCTTCGGCCTCTTGCATCACCACAAGCGGCTGGATGCCTCGAGGTAAGATGCGGTCTGGCAGGGTGGCGAAAACGTAGGTCTCACCATCCAGCTCGGGCGACATGCCCGCCAGCAAAAGGTTCAGATCATGTTCGCCGCTCATCTCAGTCCTCTGAGTGGGTGTCAAAAGGGCTGTTCGCGCCCGTCCCATTGCAAAAAACATCCTGTGTTGGAGATGTCCAGTGCATCAAAGCGCTGTGTCAGGCCCGCAACGCTGTCTTCTATGCTGATATCGGCCGTCGAGCCGCCCATGTCGGTGCGCACCCAACCGGGGTGATAAATGCCCACAGCAATGCCACGAGGACGAAGATCAACGGCCAGATTACGTCCAACATTCAGGACCGCTGCCTTGGAGGCGCGATAGATGTAGCTACCGCCGGGGGCCTCAGCATCGCTGGCCATGCAGCTGGAAATGATCGCGATCTTTGGCTCTTCTGCGCGCTCCAGAAGCGGAAGCAATGTCTGAACCGTCAGAAAAACACCGGTGACATTGGCCGAAAACGTATCGGCCCACATCTGGGCGGGGTATCCTTTGACCAGGTCCTGTGACTTATCAAAATAGACGCCCGCATTGCAGATAAGCAAGTCAATGGATGCATCCCCCAATGACGCGGCAAAAGCCGTGTGCGAGGCGGGGTCGGTCACGTCCAGAGCATGCGCGCCGGTGCGCGTCGTGCCCGTTACGCAATCACCGCGCTGCGTATAAGTGGCGGCTAACCCGGCCCCGATACCGCGGCTGGTGCCGGTAATAACAACGTGCATGACGTGTCCTTTCGGATCAGTTAGATTTGCGCCCGGGCCTGAATGGCAGCGGGGTGACGGGAATACCGTCTTCAATCAATTGGCGGGCATCCTCGACGCGCGCTTCGCCATAAATGGCGCGTTCGGGTGCGGTTCCATCGTGCATGTTTCGTGCCTCACGGGCAAAGTCCATGCCGACGTATTCCGAGTTCTCCTCGACTTTGCGGCGTAGTTGCGCAAGGGCTTGCTCGGCGGGCGAAGCTGGCGCAGTCAGCGCGCCATGTCCCACAGACGGCGTTGAGGGGGCGACGGGTGTGGCTATGTCTGTAGGTGCTGGTCCGCCTGTAGATTTAGATCGGCTGGCCTGCACATTCGGCGCCATTATGGATTTTTCCACCGAGGTGCTGTTGCAAACGGCGCAGTTGATCATACCGGCTTTGGCCAGTTTCTCGTAAGCGTCAGCCGATTGAAACCAGCTGTCAAAACGGTGATTTTCTGCGCATTTCAGCGTAAATTTTATCATCCTGCCCATCCGATGCGAAAGACCTGTCTAAGATAGGCCATCAAACACGAAATACAAACCATGATCACTGCGCGTTATTTTTTTAAGACCTGAGGATCAAAAGCGCGGATCATCTGTGCCAGTTCGGGATCATCCACCAGTGCTGCGGCTTTTTTAGGGCGCAACCATTTGCGTTTGCGTTGCTTAGCCTCGGGAAAGTCGTGCTCCATCCGCTTGACTTTCAGTGCGTAAACCATCGCGACGCAGGGCACGCCCTGAGCGGGGCCAATATCCTTGCGGTAGGAATAGAGGCCCAGACACCGGTTATACATTTTGCCATGCACGCCCGCCTCTTCCCACGCCTCGATCTGGGCGCTCTCAGAGGGGGTTTTACCGTCCATCGGCCAGCCTTTGGGAATAATCCAGCGTTTGGAGGCACGTGATGTGATCAAAAGGATCTCGACCTTGCCGCGTACAATGCGGAAACACAGCGCACCAAACTGAGTCCGAACGTCGCTTTTGTGGGCTTCGCTCAGGTCTATTGGGGATTGCTTCGTATCCATCCGGCTCATCAAGTTACCTGTTTCGTGTGCACTGCGTTAGCAAAGCGGATGTTTTGCTCTTGCCTTTTCAGTAGTTAAGCGGAAAATCCGCCCAAGCGCCAGATCGAAACGACATTGACAAAGCGCGGGAGCCGGACAGATTAGCGCACCTTTTCCCAATGTTGGACGGCGCCCCCAAAAAGACGCAAGGTGGCCGTTATGACAAGATGTTTACACATATTTTCTCAACGCTTGCGGCAGGGTCTGTTCATGGCGGCTCTCGCCCTGATACCGATCAAGGGTCAGGCCGAGAATGACAGTATCGTGGTTTTTGTCGCGGCTTCCTTGACGCAGGCAATCGAAGACGTGGCACAGGCCTATGGTGGTGATATTGCCGTGTCCGCCGGAGGCAGTGGCGCTGTAGCGCGCCAGATCGCACAGGGGGCCCCCGCCGACGTGGTGATGTTGGCAAATGCCGATTGGATGACGTGGCTGGTGGAGCAGGGCTTGGTGACGGGGCAGGGCGTGACACCGCTGTTGTCCAACCGGCTGGTGTTGGTCGCGCCAGCTGATGCGGCTGATTTACCCGCGCTCAGTGCCGAAGCGTTGCTGACCCGGTTAAATGGTGGGCGTTTGGCCATTGGCCAAACCACCGGCGTTCCGGCCGGTATTTATGGGCGCGCTTGGCTGGAAAAAGCCGAGCTATGGGCCGATATGCTGCCTCATCTGGCCGAAACTGAAAATGTACGCGCCGCGCTGGCGCTGGTTGCGCGTGGCGAAACGCCCTTGGGCGTGGTCTATGCCACCGATGCTGCTGCCGAGCCAAATGTGCGGGTGCTTTATGAGGTTCCCGAGGATGCTGATTGGCAGATTACCTATCCGGCGGCAGCCCTGACACCGAACGGTCAGACGTTTTTTGATTTTCTGGGCGGGACGGAGGCACGTGAAATTTTTGTGCGCCATGGGTTTATCCCACTCGCAAAGGAGCCCTGATGCTGGAACCTGATGAATGGGCGGCGTTGGTGCTGTCATTGCAAGTGTCCAGCGTGGCGGTGATCTGTGCCTTGCCGCCGGCCATTGCCTTGGCATGGGTGTTGGCGCGGCGGCGATTTTGGGGGCATGGGGTGCTTAGTGCGCTGGTCCATTTGCCACTGGTCCTGCCGCCTGTGGTGACAGGATATTTGCTGTTGTTAACGTTCGGGCGCAACGGGGCGATAGGGGGGCTTCTGGCCGAGATGGGCATCGTACTGGCATTTCGCTGGACAGGTGCGGCGCTGGCTGCTGCGATTATGGGTTTTCCTTTGATGGTGCGCGCCATCCGCCTGTCGATTGAGGCGGTCGATCCCAAACTGGAAGAGGCCGCCGCGACGCTGGGCGCGGGGCGCTGGTCAGGGTTTATGCGTGTTACATTGCCATTGATCGCGCCGGGCATTCTGGCAGGGGCGGTTTTGGGATTTGCCAAAGCTGTGGGCGAGTTCGGTGCGACGATCACATTCGTGGCGAACATACCGGGCCAAACGCAAACCCTGCCCTCGGCGATCTATGCCTTTTTGCAGGTTCCGGGCGGTGAAGGCAGCGCGCTGCGCCTTGTGGTTCTGGCGACTGTGGTGGCGCTGGGCGCGGTCCTGATCAGTGAATGGTTGGCGCGCAAAGTGGCAGCACGGGTTAGCGGCGTATGAACCTGTCTGTGGATATCCGTCACGGGTTTGATGACTTCTCGCTGGAGGCTGATTTCGAAGCCGGTGCAGGTGTGACGGCGCTGTTTGGCCCTTCGGGGGCGGGAAAATCGACGATCGCCGCGGCGATTTGCGGATTGTTGACGCCGAATGCGGGGCGGATCACGCTGGACGGGCAGGTCCTGTTCGACAGTGCCTCGGGGATATGTGTTCCGGTTCACCGACGCCGCATCGGGGTGGTGTTTCAGGACGGGCGTTTGTTTCCGCATCTGGATGTGGCCAGCAACCTTGCATTTGGCGCGCGATATGCACCCGATACCGAGTCTGCGCAGGATGCAGGGGCCATAGCGCGGATGCTGGGGATCGAGGGGTTGATGTTGCGCCGCCCCGGCACGCTGTCGGGGGGCGAGAAACAACGAGTGGCAATGGCCCGTGCCCTGTTGATGCGACCTCGGTTGTTGATCATGGATGAACCTCTGGCGGCGTTGGATGGCCCGCGCAAGGACGAAATCCTACCCTATCTGGAGCGGCTACGCGATGCGGGCTCTGTGCCCATCATTTATGTCAGCCACGCGGTGGCCGAAATCGCCCGGCTGGCCAATCAGATGGTCGTTTTGCGTGGGGGGCGCGTGATGCGTACCGGTGACGTGACCGAGGTGTTGGCGGACCCTGCCATGGTGCCGATGATCGGCGTGCGCGAGGCGGGCGCGGTGCTGCACGCCCGCGTGGCCGGTGTCGAGGCGGGGGGGCTGACCCAACTTGCGATCAGCGGCGGCATTTTGCGCGTACCGGGGGCTGGCATGTCCAAAGGGCAACCAATCCGTATCCGCATTCTGGCGCAGGATGTTTTGATTGCGCTGGAACATCCTCAAGGCATGTCGTCGCGCAATATTCTGCCTGCGGTGGTCGAGGGACTGCATCGAGGCGATGGGCCGGGGGTGGCTGTCGCCCTAAGGTTGGGCGATGATCGGCTGTTGGCGCGTATCACTGCGGACGCGGCAGACGAATTGAACCTGCGGCCAGGCCTGTCATGTTTTGCCATACTCAAGGCTACAGCCGTGGCGCGCGCTGACATTGGCGTGGTACCAGACATTCCAGTGCGCTGGGATTAACGCAGGCTATTGCGCGAAATGACAGGCCGCCATTGACCCGGAGTTGGAGATTTCTCGCAGCTTGGGACGCTCGGTCCGGCATCGTTCGGCCGCAAGGGGACACCGTGGTGCAAATGGGCAACCGGGTGGCGGGTTGACCGGATCGGGCAACTCACCGGGCGTGCGTGGTCTCTCGAACGAGCCACCCTCCAGCTTGGGAATCGCGTCCAGCAACAGCTTCGTATAGGGATGTTTGGGATCGGCGAAAATCGTTTCAGCTGTGGCCAATTCCATGACCTGCCCCAGATACATGACTGCAACGCGCGTGCCAAAATGCTGAACCACCGACAGGTCGTGGGTGATGAACAAATAAGTTAGACCGCGTTCGGCCTGAAGATCGGCCAGCAGGTTCAAGATTTGGGCCTGAATGGACACATCCAGAGCCGAGATAGGCTCGTCGGCGACGATGAACGCGGGGTTCGTGACCAGCGCGCGGGCGATGGCGATACGTTGACGTTGCCCGCCAGAAAATTCATGCGGCAAACGACGTTGCCATGATGGGTCACAGCCAGTGGCGGCCAACACATCCTCGACCTGCGCGCGGACCTCGTCCTTGGTTTTTTCCGGCATCAGGTGGTTGATTGGTTCGGCCAGAGTGTCAAACACGGTGCGGCGCGGGTTCAGCGAGGCATATGGGTTCTGAAACACCATCTGCATGTCGCGCCGGATAGGTTTACGTGTGGTTTCGTCCATCTGGTCGATGCGTTGGCCTTTGAAATAAACCTCACCACCCGAAGGCTTATTCAGCCCGATGATGGCGCGCCCCAGCGTGGTCTTGCCGCAGCCGGATTCGCCAACGACGCAGAATGTTTCGCCCTGCGTGATCTGAACATCGACTCCTGATAGGGCATGCAACACCGGCTTTTCACGGCTCAGGAAATGGGTGGGCAATGGAAAACGCACCTGAAGATTGCGCGTTTCAACAATGGGGGCGCTCATGCCGGGGCCTCCTGAGACTGTTCTAGGGGGTGAAAGCATGCGACGCCGCCTTCCAACGGGGGCATGGATGCGCGACATATGTCAGACGCGCGCGGGCAGCGCGGATGATATGGGCAGCCCGTCGGCAGATTGGTGATGGGCGGCATGGAGCCGGGAATCTGATACAGCTTTTCACCGCGTTTGGCGTTCTGGGGCAGGGCCTTTAACAACCCCGCAGCATAGGGATGATGTGGCGCGGCGATCATATCACGCGTGCGTCCTGTCTCTACGCATTTGCCGGCATACATGATCATAAGCCGTTCGGTCACTTCGGCGACAACCCCCAGATCGTGGGTGATCAGGATCAATGCCACATCGTTTTCTCGACATAGTTTCAGGATCAGGGCCATGATCTCGGCCTGAATGGTTACATCCAGCGCTGTTGTCGGTTCATCCGCGATAATGATTTCGGGATCGGTCAGCAGGGCGATGGCGATCACGACACGTTGGCGCAAACCGCCGCTCAGTTCGTGGGGATAGGCATCCATCCGGCCCTCCGCCGAGGGAATGGCGACCTGCTTAAGCTTCTGGACGCATAGCTTGTGCGCGGCTCTGCGTGAAATATTGCGATGTGCCCGCAGGGTTTCGATCATTTGGGTGCCGATGGACAGCACGGGGTTCAGTGTGACCATTGGATCCTGAAAGATCATCGAGACGCGGTTGCCCCGGATCTTGCGAATCTGGCGCTCGGACATCTCCAGCAGGTTCTGACCATCCAAAGCGATCGATCCGTTCGAGACGCGGCCCGGCTCGGCGATCAGGTTCAGAATGGCAAAGGCCAGCATGGATTTGCCAGCCCCTGATTCCCCGACGACGCCCAGACGTTCGCCCTTTTCCAACGTGAGATCGACACCGCGCAGGGCCTCGATCCAGTCTTTTTTGCCGCGCGGAAAGGCGACGTGCAGGTCTTTGACCTCAAGCATGGGCATCAGTCGTCTCCCCGGCGCAGTTTCGGGTTCATCACATCACGTAGCCAATCGCCCAACAGGTTCAACGCAAGGATCAGCGCGATCAATACCAGCGCGGGATAAAATGTGATCCATGTGCTGCCCGAAAACACAAACTCGAATCCAGAACGGATAAGCGACCCCAGCGAGGGGCGATCAACCGGCATGCCTAGACCCAAAAATGACAGTGCTGCCTCGGTCATGATCGCCTCGGCGACCTGAATGGTAGAAATCACCATCACGGGGGTCAGCGTGTTAGGCAAGATATGCCCCCACATCACCTTGCGTGCAGGTAGCCCGATGACGCGGGCGGCATCGACATATTCCTTGTTTTTCTCGCCCAGTACGGACGAGCGCACAGTGCGTGCGAATTTGGGCCATTCGGCGACGCCGATGATCACGATCAGCATGATGATGGCATAATCGGCGTAGACATTCGCATCAAATGCCGCCTGAAACAGGGCCAGCGCGATAATTGCGATCATCAGGGTCGACAGGCTCATCTGGATATCGGCAAGCCGCATCAAAAAAGCATCGATCCCCCCACCCTTGTAGCCCGCGATCAGGCCCAGCGTGATGCCCAGAACGCCGGACAGCAGCACCGCACCGACGCCGATCAGCAGGCTGATTCCGGTGCCATACATGATAGTGCTCAGGACACCGCGCCCCTGCGTGTCGGTCCCCAGAAGGAACCGGGGATCACCACCGGGCTGCCAACTGGGCGGCATTTCACTGTCCATGATGTCCAGCTGCATCAGGTCATAGGGATTCTGCGGTGCCAGTACCGGGGCCAAAACGGCCATCAGGATTAAAGCCAGCAACACAACCGCCGCACAGATTGCGACAGGGTCTGACAGAAACCGCTTTAGCAAAGCGCGCCATGTAATCATGATTTCGCCCCCGGTAATTTCACCATCGGATTGATGAGCGTATAGACGAAATCGACAATGGTGTTGACGACCACAAAGATAAAGCCGACGAAAATGATATAGGCGATGATCAACGGCGTATCGACACGGTTGACCGCCTCAAGAAACAAGAAGCCCATCCCGGGCCATTGGAACACCGTTTCCGTCAGGATCGTATAGGCGATCAAGGTGCCAATCATCAGGCCACCGACGGTAACAACCGGCAACAGCGTATTGCGAAAGGCATGAACATAGCGCACCCGCGGCGTGCTTAGGCCTTTCGCACGGGCGAAACGGACGTAATCGGTGCCCATCGCCTCCATCATCTCGGCCCGGATCAGGCGGATGAATAGCGGCAACATGATCGAGCTGAGCGAGATACAGGGCAGGATCAGATGTAGCAGGCCATCCCATGTCAGAAAACCGGTCTCCCAGCCCCACGGCATCGTGTAGGTTTCGCCGCGGCCAAAGGCTGGTAGCCATTGTAACTCGACCCCGAACAGCCAGACCAAAAGAATGGCTGTCAGGAATACAGGCACCGAAATGCCCAGAATAGAGGCCGACATGATGAACTGCGTCAGCCATGATTTACGGTTGATGGCGCAATAGATGCCCGCCGGAATCGACAGTGATAGGAAAATAAAGACCGATCCTAAAACAAGTTCGAACGTGGCTGGGAATTTGGCCATGATTACGTCCAGCGCGGGACGCTTAAAGAAATATGACGTGCCCAGATCGCCCTGAACTGCATTGCCAAGAAAACGGGCGTATTGGACCCAGAAAGGATCGTTCAAACCCAATTGGTCGCGCAATACCTGACGTTCGGCCTCGGAGACAGATTGGCCGACCAGCTCTCGCAGGGGGTCGCCCAGATTGTCCTGAATCGAGAACCCGATCAGCGAAATGACGAACATCACGATGACGGCCTGAATGGCGCGTCGGATGAGAAAGGCGATGATATGCATGCGGCGGATCTATCTCTGGCGGGTGCTGGAGGGAAGGACGCGCCCCGGACGTGATCCGGGGCCTCTGCCCTTGTAGCAAAAGGTCCCGGATTAGGCCCGAGACCGGGTCGTTGCGTGGCGGGCCGGAACAATCCGGCCCGCCTGTCCGGACATTATTCGGAAACGACCAGATCACCCAGATAAGGGAAGTTCATCACGTTCAGAACGGGTTCGATATCGACGTTGCTGCCAGCAGCCCATGCCAGATCCTGCCAATGCAGCGGGATGTAGGCCGCTTCATCATAAAGGATCTTTTCGACTTCTTGCAGCATTTCGGCACGTTTTGCCTCATCTGTTTCCGTCAGTGACGCGATGGTCAGCTCGTCCACCTTGGCGTTCGAATACCCGCCCGAGTTATACTGACCACGGCCCGTTTCGGCATCTGGAGTCATGTTCAGGAACTCGTAGAAGTTGGCGCTGTCTTCGGTGTCAGCGTGCCAGCCGATCATCATGATATCCGCTGCGCGTTCATCAAACTTGGGCCAGTATTGAGCTTTGGGCATGGTGGTCAGGTCGATCTTGACGTTGATCTTGGCCAGCATTGCCGCCGCTGCTTCGCAGATTTTGAAATCGTTCACGTAGCGGTTGTTGGGGCACATCATCGTGGCCGAGAACCCATCCGGGAAGCCGGATTCGGCCATCAGTGACTGCGCCTTGGCCAGATCAAAGCGTGGCTTCAGATCCGGGTTGTGGCCCAGATATCCAGCGGGCGAGTTTTGCGCCGCAGTGGTGCCAAAGCCCTTCATGATCTTGTCAACGATGCCTTGGTTGTTGATCGCATGAACCATCGCCAGACGTACGTTTTTGTCTGCCAATGCTTCGTTACGGCCACCGTTCATCTGCAAGGTAATGATGCGCGTGCCGCTCATCGTGACCAGCTTGGAGTTTTCATCGGCTTCGATGCGCTCAAGGTCTGTTGGGGGCACAGGAGCGATGAAATCTACGTCACCGGCCAACAGGGCCGCGACGCGGGTTGGGGCCTCTTTGATCGGAGTCAGAACGGCCGTCTGGACGTTGCCGGGGCTGTTGGTATCCCAATAGTCCGGGTTGCGTTTGAACACGACCTTCACACCTTGTTCACGCTCGGAGATGGTGAAGGGGCCGGTGCCGGACACGGTTTTGGACGCAAAGCTATCGCCATGCTTGACGACTTCGGGGCCGCCTTCTTCGTAGAATTTGCTGTCCATCGGGAACACATAGGTCGCTGTGTGCAGCATCAGCGGGCTTGGGCCGTCTGTCTTGACCTCGACGGTCAGGTCATCAACGGCTGTGACGGATGTCCATGCCGCGAACAAGCCCTTGAAGTCGGGAGAGTTTTTCAGGCGATCAATAGTCCAGACAACATCAGCAGCGGTCATCGGGTTGCCCGAGTGGAATTTTACGCCATCACGCAGCATAAAGCGCATCGTGGTGTCATCCACCCGTTCCCAGCTGGAAGCGAGGCGCGGATCAAAGCCCAATTCGGCGTTCCAGCGCAGCAGTGGATCAAAGATCATGTGGCTCAGCTGCAAGGTGCCGCCCGACAGTTGCTCGTGTGGATCCAGTGACACCGGATCAGCGTCATAGGCAAAGTTCAGCGTCTGGGCCGAGGCCAGTCCGGTCGCGCCCATCAAAATGGCCGTGGCCGTCGCAAAGTGACGTAGTGTTTTCATGAAGTTTCTCCCTTTTTGAGGAGGGCGCTTTCCTGCGGTCAATTCGCGGAGGCCCATTCCTGCCCGGCAGGGTGTCCGAAAAAACTGGGTAAGTAAAGACTGGTGTCCGTAACGTCACCCACTGTACCGTATGGAGAAATTCCACAGGAGTGCGCAGGCGTTGTTGAGTTGCGCCCCTAGGCAATAGTTGTTCACGACGGGCGCAATGGACGCAGGCCGGGGCGGGGTCGCGGGCTTGACCCTTGGGGTTGGTCTGATTACTCATCAAAACAGTCGGGCAATCCCGCAATTCTCCGCCACGTTGAAGGACCAAATGATGATCGAGCGGCTGATGTATCGTCTGGCCTGGGTCGTGGCGGCGCTGTGTGTGGCGCCGATTTTGGCGGCTGCGCTGGCAGCGCTGGGCGGAGATTTGCAGACCTGGCGCGACATTCTGGCGTCAGTCTTGCCTAAGTACACGATCACGACGTTGATCCTTGTGGCGATTGTGGGTCTCGGCTCGGCGGCGATTGGCACCGGCGCGGCATGGCTGGTGACGGTCTATCGCTTTCCGGGCGCGCAGTGGCTGGAAGTGGCATTGGCATTGCCGCTGGCGTTTCCGGCTTATGTGCTGGCCTATGCCTATACGCATCTGTTGGATCACCCGGGTCCGGTGCAGGCAGGGCTGCGCAGCCTGATGGGATGGGGGCCACGGGATTATTGGTTCCCCGAGATTCGTTCCGTCGGGGGGGCGGCCGTGATGCTGACCATGGTTCTCTACCCGTATGTCTATTTATTGGCGCGCGCCTCGTTTCGCCAGCAAAGCGCAAATGCCTTTTTGGTCGCGCGCACTTTGGGGCGATCGCCGCTGCAAGCATTTTGGCGCGTCGCCTTGCCAATGGCGCGTCCCGCCATCGTCGGCGGCGCCCTGTTGGCGATCATGGAAACGATTGCAGATTTCGGTACGGTGTCTTTTTTCAACGTCCAGACATTTGCAACCGGCATCTATCAGGCGTGGTTCAGTCTGGGCGATCGGGCGGCGGCGGCGCAGTTGTCGCTGTGCCTGCTGATGTTCGCGCTGTTGCTGGCCGGGCTGGAGCGCGCGCAGCGGGGCAATGTGCGCCGCGCGGGGCGCGGCGGCGCGCGCTTTGAGGTGATGGAGCGGCCCCAACTGAACGGCTGGACAGGATGGGGGGCGACGCTGGCCTGTCTGATTCCGGTGCTGGTGGGCTTTGTCATTCCGGTTGTTATGCTTAGCTGGATGGCATGGGGATCAGGCCAAAGCCTGTGGCAAGGGCGATACCTGCAATTCACGCTGAATTCGATCACGCTGGCTGCCATTGCGGCCGGATTGACCGTGATCGGGGCGGTGTTGATCGGGTTTCGTGTCCGGACCCGCCCTGGCCGCACCTCGCGCTGGTTGGTGGTGGGGGCTGGACTGGGATATGCGGTGCCCGGAGGGGTGATCGCGGTCGGGTTGATGGTGCCAATGGCGGCGCTGGACAACGCGATTGACGTTGTGATGGAGGCGCGGTTTGGCATCAATACCGGGTTGCTTATCACCGGAACGATCTGGTTGATGGTGCTGGCCTATATGGCGCGGTTCATGGCCGCCGCTTTGAACGCGTTTGACAGTGGCATGGCCACGGTTCCCAGCCATTACGACGCTATTGCGCGCAGTCTGGGGCAGGGTGCGCCGCGCCTGTTGTGGCGGGTGCATTTGCCCGTGGCGCGCACCAGCGTGATGACCGCACTGTTAATTGTCTTTGTCGATGTGATGAAAGAATTGCCTGCTACCTTGATCCTGCATCCGTTCAATTTTCAAACACTGGCTGTGCGTGCGCACCGCTTGGCCGCCGACGAGCGCCTGTTTGAGGCCGCCGTGCCCGCACTGGCGCTGGTCGCATTTGGATTGATTCCGGTTTTGCTGCTGTGTCGAACATTGGGGCGCGAGGCCCCACAGGGGTGACAAAAAGGCTTGGCCGTGATTCTTATGTCCTGATCCAACAAGACAGAGCGAGACCGATTGAGTTCGGCGCCCCCATCACCTGTAGAAATGTGTTGATGTCGTGGAGGGATGGATCGCGGGGCCGGGGCGGGGCCAATAGGGGTTTGGTTGTGTTGCAGGGCACGAATCATCGAGGTGCGAGACACAAAATACCTCGCCGCCCTTGCAGCCCCTTGGGCGCAATACTAAGACTCCTTTAGGACTTCATCCGATATGGATCGGACATAACAGAGCAGGCAGGCGGATATGACGGACCCAATCAACACCTATATGAACACCCTCGTGCCGATGGTCGTGGAACAGACCAGCCGGGGCGAACGGGCCTATGATATCTTTTCGCGCCTGTTGAAGGAACGGATCATTTTCCTGAACGGCCCTGTCCATGACGGCATGTCTAGCCTGATCGTGGCGCAGTTGCTGCACCTTGAGGCGGAAAACCCGTCCAAGGAAATCAGCATGTATATCAACAGCCCCGGCGGTGTCGTGACCTCGGGCCTGTCGATCTATGATACGATGCAGTACATTCGCCCTGCGGTTTCGACGCTGGTGATCGGTCAGGCGGCTTCGATGGGGTCGCTGTTGTTGCAAGCGGGCGAAAAAGGCATGCGGTTCTCGCTTCCCAACAGCCGCATCATGGTGCACCAACCGTCGGGCGGGTATCAAGGGCAGGCGACGGACATCATGATCCACGCCGAAGAAACGCTGAAACTCAAGCGCCGCCTGAATGAGATTTACGTCAAGCACACCGGCCAGACACTTAAAAAGGTCGAAGAGGCGCTTGAACGCGATAACTTTATGTCGCCCGAAGACGCTAAGAACTGGGGCTTGATCGACGAGATTGTCGAAAATCGCGCCAAACCCGACGATGAGGCAAAAGACAGCAAATAACGGCATCATCGGGCGGCACATTTTGCGATTGTGACTGCCCGGTGGCTGCCTTAAGTTAGCTGAAACAGCACAGATCGGACCTGGTGGCATGCCCCGGGACCTCAGAACGACCGAAAGGTAGATCATGGCGAATAGTTCCGGCGGTGACAGCAAAAACACCTTGTATTGCAGCTTTTGTGGTAAAAGCCAGCACGAGGTGCGCAAGCTGATCGCGGGCCCGACCGTGTTCATCTGCGACGAATGCGTCGAGCTGTGCATGGATATCATCCGCGAAGAAACCCGGACGGCGGGCCTGAAATCGTCCGAAGGGGTGCCTGCGCCACGCGAAATCTGCGATGTACTGGACGATTATGTGATCGGCCAGTTCACGGCCAAACGCGTGTTAAGCGTCGCGGTTCATAACCACTACAAGCGACTGAACCATTCCGGTAAGTCGGGCGATATTGAGCTGCAAAAATCCAACATCCTGCTGATCGGCCCCACTGGCTGTGGTAAGACCCTGTTGGCGCAGACGCTGGCGCGCATTCTGGATGTGCCGTTTACCATGGCCGACGCCACTACGTTGACCGAGGCGGGGTATGTCGGTGAGGATGTCGAAAACATCATCCTCAAGCTGCTGCAATCCAGCGAATACAACGTTGAACGCGCGCAGCGCGGCATCGTCTATATCGACGAGGTCGACAAGATCACGCGCAAATCCGAAAATCCTTCGATCACCCGCGACGTGTCGGGCGAAGGCGTGCAGCAGGCGCTACTGAAACTGATGGAAGGCACGGTTGCGGCTGTGCCGCCTCAAGGAGGGCGCAAGCATCCACAGCAGGAGTTCCTGCAAGTGGACACGACCAACATCCTGTTCATCTGTGGTGGCGCATTTGCGGGCCTTGATAAGATCATCGGCGCCCGCAACAAAGGCAGCGCCATGGGCTTTGGTGCGGATGTCCGTGACAAGGACGACCGCGGTGTTGGCGAGGTGTTCAAGGATCTGGAACCTGAAGATCTGTTGAAATTCGGCCTGATTCCCGAATTTGTCGGTCGTTTGCCGGTGATCGCGACATTGGAGGATCTGGACGAGGATGCTTTGGTCACGATCCTGACGCAGCCTAAGAATGCACTGGTCAAACAGTACCAACGCTTGTTTGAACTGGAAGACGCCAAGCTGACCTTTACCGACGACGCACTAAGCGCGATCGCCAAGCGTGCTATCTTGCGCAAGACTGGCGCGCGTGGCCTGCGGTCGATCCTTGAGGATATCCTGTTGGACACGATGTTCGAATTGCCGAGCATGGAAAATGTCGAAGAGGTTCTGGTTAACGAAGAAGCTGTGAACTCGGAAGCGGCGCCTTTGATGATCTATTCTGATGCCAAGAAGGAAGGCGCCAGCGCCGGGTAATACTGCTGCTCCCGGTTAGGTGGTGTTTCGCGCGTCGCGGGCTGCCGTATTGGATATTTTTGGCCAGAAGATGATACTGGTTTGATGAGTTTCAAGAAGGCGCGTTCCATTCGAACGCGCCTTTTCCTTTGTGCACGCCACTGGACCTTTGCGCCATGATGCGCCATATCTGAGACATCAATTTCCGGAGGACCCTATGGGCATTCTCAACAGTCTTTTGCGCGCCGTCACTTGGTGGAGCGGACAGACCCTGAATACGCAGTTTTACACATGGCGCCGGGGCGTTAAAGTGGGCGAAGATAGTGAAGGCAACGTCTTTTACCGCACCAAGGATGGTGCACGCCGATGGGTTATTTTCAACGGCGAAATCGAAGCGAGCCGGATCAGCCCTGAATGGCACGGATGGTTGCACCACACTTATCAGGACGCGCCTACGGACAATCCTTTGCCACATAAGCCGTGGGAAAAACCACATCTGGAAAACTTGACGGGTACGCCGCTGGCTTATGCGCCTGCCGGGTCGATTCGGCGCAAAGAACCTGTTGTGCGCGCGGATTACGAAGCCTGGAGCCCCAAGTAGGACGCGATAATGTCGGAAAACAAAGTTGAGATCATTGTCGGCGGATGCGTTCTGGCCGTGGCTATCGGGTTCGCACTCTATGCGGGCAAGCTGACCGGCTTTGCGGCGGGCAACGATAATTATGAGTTGACAGCTACGTTTCGGTCCGCGGACGGAATCGATGTTGGTACCGATGTCCGGCTGGCCGGGGTCAAGGTGGGACGTGTGACGTCGATGGCGCTCGATCCTGCCACATACCGCGCGGGCACGACCTTTACCGTCCGTCAGGGAATCGATGTACCGGACGACAGTGCCGTTGCGATTTCATCCGAAGGTTTGCTGGGCGGAAACTATCTGGAAATTCTACCGGGTGGATCGCCGTTTTTCTTTGCAGCAGGTGATCAGATTGAGTTCACTCAGGGTTCGGTCAGCTTGGTTTCTTTGCTGATGAAGTTTGTGGGCGGGGATGACTCCGGCGACGCGAAGTGAGGGGCGTTGCCCTTGCAACTGCGTTGTTTCTGACGGCGCCTGCGTTAGCACAAGACCAACAGGTGGCCATTGGAACCGGGGCAATTCTGCGTGGATTGGACAAGGTGTCCGGCGAGGTGACAGACATGTCTCTTACGCCGGGGGCGCGCGCAGCAATGGGGCGGATCACCGTTGAGTTGGGCCAGTGCCGCTATCCCAGTGGCGATCCGGCACGTGATGCCTTTGCTTTTGTCACCATATGGGAAGAAGGGCGTGATGCGCCCGAGTTTTCGGGCTGGATGATCGCATCGTCCCCGGCACTGAATGCCTTGGATCATCCGCGTTATGACGTTTGGGTGCTGCGCTGCCAAACCGAATAGGGGTCGGTGTCCAGCGGTAAGGCGTGGATATCGGCACGCCGCTGCAAGGCCTGTTCCAACGCTGCGCGATAGGCTGAACGGCTGATTTCGACCGCCCCCAAGGTACTGAGATGCGGTGTGATGAACTGCGTATCAAACAGCGTAAATCCGCAACGACGCAGGTGATCAACCAAATGCGCCAATGCCAGTTTCGATCCATCCGTGCGGGTCGAAAACATGCTTTCGCCAAAAAAGGCGGTGCCTAAAATGACGCCGTACACGCCACCTGCCAGCTTTGCATCCTGCCAGATTTCCAGTGAATGGGCATGGCCCAACGTCGCCAGTTGCAGGTATAGGCGGCGAATTTCCGCGTTGATCCACGTTTCTTGGCGGTCGGCGCAGCCATCCAGAACACCTATGAAATCCGCGTTCAACGTGACGCTGTAGGAGGCCGTCCGCATACGTCGCCCCAGACTGCGAGAGATATGGAACCTATCCAGCGGC
This sequence comes from Roseovarius aestuarii, assembly GCA_027214255.1. Lineage (GTDB taxonomy): Bacteria > Pseudomonadota > Alphaproteobacteria > Rhodobacterales > Rhodobacteraceae > Roseovarius > Roseovarius aestuarii_A. The sequence continues at coordinate 44,850 of JAPWHL010000010.1, read as the reverse complement.
AGAACGCCCCGGAGGCGCGGATCGACCCAATGAATTTCGGGGTCGTTCCGCCCGTCTGACATCGGAAACACGCCCGCGGCATAGGCCCGCAATAGCAGTTCAGGTGTGACGGTAAACTCCGCTTCGTTCATGACCAAAGGCCCTTATTACTCGCGCAGGTTGGTCTCCAGCCATTTTTCTAGCCAGTGGATGTTGTAATCTCCGGACTGAATATCGGGGTCTTGCAGCAATGCGTGAAACAGGGGCACCGTGGTTTCAACACCGTCTACGATCAATTCGCCCAAGGCGCGATTCAAACGGGCTAATGCGGCGGCACGATCAGGGCCATGGACGATCAGCTTTCCGATCAAGGAATCGTAAAAAGGCGGGATCGTATAGCCATCATAAAGAGCGCTATCAATGCGCACGCCTAAACCGCCGGGCGCGTGAAACTGTGTGATCTTGCCGGGGCGCGGCGCAAACTCGGGCAGTTTTTCCGCATTGATACGGACCTCGATAGCGTGGCCGTTGATCCTCAGATCGTCCTGCGTGAACGACATCGGCAGGCCTTCCGCAACGCGGATTTGTTCGCGCACCAGATCGACACCGAAAATCGCTTCGGTTACGGGGTGTTCGACCTGAAGGCGGGTGTTCATCTCGATGAAGTAAAATTCACCGTTCTCATAGAGAAATTCGATTGTACCGGCACCAATATAGTTGATGCGTGCAACCGCGTCGGCGCAGGTTTTACCAATGGCGGCGCGTTCTTCGGGCGTGATGGTGGGGCCGGGGGCCTCTTCAAAAACTTTCTGGTGGCGGCGTTGCAAAGAACAATCGCGTTCGCCCAGATGCACAGCGTTGCCTTTACCATCGCCAAAGACCTGAATCTCGATGTGGCGCGGCGTGCCGAGATATTTCTCGATATACACCTCGTCATTGCCGAAATTTGATTTGCCCTCGGCGCGTGCCGTTTGAAACGCGCGCTCCATATCGGCGGCGGTTTCGGCCACTTTCATACCTTTGCCACCACCACCGGCGGTTGCCTTGATGATGACCGGATAGCCCACTTCTGCGCCGACCCGCTTGGCGTCTTCCAGTGTTGCAACACCGCCATCGCTGCCGGGAACGCAGGGCACGCCCAGCTTTTTCATGGTGTCTTTGGCGGTTATCTTGTCGCCCATGATGCGGATATGTTCAGCTGTGGGACCGATGAAGGTCAGATCATGGTCCTCAACGATTTGCACGAAATTCGCATTCTCGGACAAAAAGCCATAGCCGGGGTGAATGGCCTGCGCACCGGTGATTTCACAGGCGGCGATGATCGCGGGGATCGACAGATAGCTGTCGGTGCTGGGCGGCGGGCCGATGCAGACCGACTCGTCTGCCATGCGTACATGCATTGCATCCGTGTCAGCGGTGGAATGCACCGCCACCGTCTGGATTCCCATTTCACGCGCGGCACGGATCACCCTCAGGGCAATTTCGCCGCGGTTGGCTATCAGGATTTTCTCGAACATTGCGATTGCCTTATTCGATGATCATCAAGGGTGAACCAAATTCGACCGCACCACCATCCTCGACGAGGATACGTTTGACAGTGCCGCCGCGTGTCGCGTGAATATGGTTCATAGTCTTCATCGCTTCGATGATCAGCAATGTGTCGCCTTCCGACACTTTGTCACCGACCGATACAAAGTTGGGCGCGCCGGGCTCGGCCTGCGTATAAACTGTGCCGACCATGGGCGAAGTCACTGCGCCGGGGTGGCTGGCCGGATCTTCGGCGGTTTCCAGCGCCGGAGCGGCGGCCGGGGCCGCGCTGGGGGCTGTCGGTGCAGGGGAGGGGGCTTGTGCGATATACTGTGGGGCTGCTTCAACCCGGCGGCTGACGCGTACGTTAAGGCTATCGTCTTCGCCGTACTCGCGTTTTACCTGCAATTCTGTCAGATCATTGTCGTTCAGAAGTTGGGCCAGCGCCTTGATAAAGGCGACATCGTCATCGTGCTTTTTCTGTGGCATCGGGTTCCTCGACCGTTTGCGTCCTTTTGCCGGACGCTTTGGATTTTTGCCGTTTATATGGCAAGCTGTCCGGTTAGAAAAGCACGGGTTTTGACTGTCCTGCCGCGCTAGCACAAATTGACCGCTATCCTGCTTGCAAAAAGGCAGTCAGGGCACTCGATTGGCTGTTAACTATGTACAAAGAGGGGCATTGCAACACAGCCCTTGTCGTTAAGACGATGGCGGCTCGCCTTGCGGGGGCAGGGGGCTGCCGGGGGCAAAGGTGGCTTCGGCGACGACTGTGGGATCGTCATGGCGGCGTGCCGCCCGCAATTCGCGTACACCTACATACAGTCCGCTGGCGATGATCAGGGACATTCCTATCAGCGTCGCTGTTGGAGGGACTTCGTCAAACAACCACCAACCAATTACCGCTGCGAAGGGCAGGTAAGTATAGTCGAAGGGCGCGATGAGGCTGGCGTTGGCAACCTGATAGGCGCGGGTCAGCAACATCCAGCCAACGGTGCCCACCAGCCCCAAAACCACAAATTGCGGCCAATCGTCCAAGGTTTGCACAGGGAGTGCCATGCGCAGGTGATGAAACTCGGGCCCGATGGGAAGGATCATATTTGCCAGCCAGCCCAATGGCAGGATCAAAACACCCATCATCGTGATGGTTTGCAGCCCTGTTGTCAGCGTTGTTTCGCGGGTACCAATCTGACGGGCCAGAATTTGCGACAATGCATAGGTGAACGCACAGGTGAGTGGCAGGATCGCCACCCAAGTAAAGCTGTCACCGCCCGGATTCATGGCGATCAATATGCCAACAAACCCGACGATCAGCGCGCCGATGCGATGCACCCCAATGGTTTCACGTAGTAACAGTGCGGCCAGCGCGGCGGTCATCAAAGGGGCCGAGAAAAAGATCGTTGTGACCTCTGCCAGCCCCATAAAGGGAAAAGCCGCATAAAACAGGGAAAATCCACCCGCCAGAAGTGCAGCACGGGCAAAGTGCAATGGCCACAGTGGCGTCAGGATGCGGTATTGCCCGCCCAGCCATAGGATCAACGGTATCAGTAGAATGGGCGTCACCAACGAGCGCACCAAAATCAGGTTCCAGACCGGGTGCGTGTCCAGCATTGATTTGACCAGCACATCCTGAACGACAAAAAACAACATGCCAATCTCGACACAGGCAATACCCTCGACGGCGTTTGATGGCTGAGTGGAGCCTGCGGTCGGGGTGCTATGTGTTGTGGTTGTCATACACGCAGTCTGTGACGGTATGCGCGCGACAGGTCGCGCCGGTTTGCGACATTCCGGGTAAAAAGAAACCCGCAAGGTTATGCCTTGCGGGTTAATCTATTGCCTTAAAGGGATAAATCCTAGTTCTGGGTTTTTCGTTTGTCGATCAGGTCGTCAACAACCGCAGGATCTGCCAGTGTCGAGGTGTCGCCCAATGTGCCAAAATCACTTTCGGCGATCTTGCGCAATATCCGGCGCATGATCTTGCCCGAGCGGGTTTTCGGCAGGCCGGGGGCCCATTGGATGATGTCAGGTTTGGCGATGGGGCCGATTTCGGTGCGGACCCATTTTTCCAGTTCCTTGCGCAATTCTTCGCTGGGCTCGACACCGTTCATCAACGTCACATAGGCGTAAATACCCTGACCCTTGATGTCATGTGGGTACCCGACAACCGCCGCTTCGGCGACCTGTGCGTGGGCGACAAGAGCCGATTCGACCTCGGCTGTACCCATGCGGTGCCCAGATACGTTGATCACGTCATCAACCCGGCCGGTGATCCAGTAATAGCCATCCGCGTCGCGGCGGCATCCGTCCCCAGTAAAGTAATACCCTTTGTAATCCGAGAAATAGGTTTTCTCGAACCGTTCGTGATCGCCGTAAACCGTGCGCATTTGGCCCGGCCAGCTGCCTTTCATGCACAAAACACCCTCGGCTTCGGTCTCGTGGATTTCTGCGCCTGATGTCGGTTCAAGGATCACAGGTTCGACGCCAAAGAAGGGGCGCGTGCAACTGCCCGGTTTGGTGGGCGTCGCGCCCGGCAGCGGGGTCATCAGATGGCCGCCTGTTTCGGTCTGCCACCACGTATCGACAATGGGGCATTTGCCCTTGCCAACTACATCATTGTACCAATTCCAGGCTTCAGGGTTGATCGGTTCGCCCACGGTGCCGAGCACCTTAAGATCACTGAGGTCGCATTTTTCGACAAATTCCTTGCCCTGACCCATCAGCGCACGGATGGCTGTGGGGGCGGTGTAAAACTGGTTCACCTTGTGCTTTTCGCAGACCTGCCAGAACCGGCTGGCGTCGGGATAGGTTGGCACACCTTCAAACATCACTGTGGTCGCGCCATTGGCCAGCGGGCCATAGACGATATAGCTGTGCCCAGTGACCCAACCGACATCGGCGGTGCACCAATAGACATCACCGGCGTGGTAATCAAACACCAGTTCATGGGTCATCGCCGCATATACCAGATAGCCGCCGGACGAATGGACTACGCCCTTTGGCTGACCGGTGGAGCCCGAGGTGTAGAGAATGAACAGCGGGTCTTCGGCGCTCATTTCTTCGGGCGCGCAATCGGTACTGGCGGCGGCCATCAGGGCCGTGCAATCAAAATCATGATCGGTCCATGTGGTCTGACCGCCGGTGCGTTTGACAACCAGACATTTCACCCGGTCGTCGCAATGTAACAGGGCAGCGTCAGTGTTGGACTTTAGCGCGGTCTTGCGCCCGCCGCGGGGGGCTTCGTCGGCGGTGATCACGACTTTGGCGTTGCAGCCATTGATGCGCGCGCCCAAGGCATCAGGCGAGAAACCTGCGAAAACGATTGAATGGATCGCGCCGATACGTGCACAGGCCAGCATAGCATAGGCTGCTTCGGGGATCATCGGCAGGTAAAGAACGACGCGGTCACCCTTGCCCACCCCCATGTCCTTCAGGACATTCGCCATGCGGCAGGTCTGTTCATGCAATTCACGATAGGTGATGTGTTGCGCCGCATCGTTTGGATCGTCCGGCTCCCAGATGATGGCGGTCTGATCGGCGCGCTCGGCCAAATGGCGGTCAATGCAGTTGGCCGAAACGTTCAGCGAGCCATCCGCGTACCAGTTGATTGACACGTTGCCATGTTCAAAGCTGACGTCCTTGACGGTGCTATAAGGTTTGATCCAATCAATGCGCTTGCCCTGCTCACCCCAAAAAGCTGACGGGTCAGCGATCGAGGCGGCATACATTTCGTCGTATTTTGCCGCGTCGATATGGGCATTGGCGACGAAATCGGCAGAGGGCGGGTACATTTTTTCGGTCATATCAAACCTCGGTATTTTGAATTGGTAGGGCGACGGCCCGGTTGACGGCGGGCCGTTCCCTTGAATTAGATGGCCAGATATTCGGCGCGCAGCTCTTCGTTTTCAAGCACTTCGGCAGCAGTGCCGTCAAATACGATGCCACCAGTATCCAGAATGACGGCCCGGTCGGCCAGTTGCAAGACACGTACGGCGTTCTGTTCGACGATAATCGTGGTGATCCCCTGTTCCTTGATGATACGCAGGGTCTTTTCGATTTCATCAACGATCACCGGGGCCAGACCCTCGTAAGGTTCGTCCAGCAACAGCACCTTGATGTCACGTGCCAATGCGCGGGCGACGGCCAACATCTGTTGTTCGCCGCCTGAAAGGGTCACGCCCTCTTGCTTGCGGCGTTCGGCCAGACGCGGGAACAATTCGTACAACCGCTCTAACGACCAACCGATTGGCGGCGCGATTTGGGCCAGTTGCAAGTTTTCCTCGACGGTCAGGCCGGGGATGATGCAGCGATCCTCAGGGACCAAACCGATTCCGGCGGCCGCAGCTTCGTGGCTTTTCATGTTGTGCAGGGGTTGGTGGTCCAGCCAGATTTCACCGTGCTTGACTTCGGGGTTGTCCATCCGCGCGATGGAACGCAGGACCGTTGTCTTGCCGGCTCCGTTCCGGCCCAGAAGGGCAACGATTTCGCCCTCGTGGACGTTAAAGCTGATGCCTTGGACGATATAGCTTTCGCCATAATAGCTTTCCATTTCCCAGACCGAGAGAAAGGCCGGGGCGGTTTCGGCGTGGTTCTTGTGCTTGGAAAAGTCGGGTTTGACGTTCATGTCTCAAATCTCCCGTCCCGAATTCGATCCGGGACCTTATGGTTGGCCGCGAGGCCCCGGATCTGTGTCCGGGGCGCGGCGTGACTGGGGCGAATACGATGCCTGAAAAAAAACGTCGTCAGGCGGCCGTTTCGCCCAGATAGGCCTCGCGGACCTTGGGGTGGCCCTTGATGTTTTCCGGCGAGTCCTCGACCAAGGGCGAGCCTTGGGCAAGAACGGTAATGCGCTCGGCCAACGAGAACACCACGTGCATGTCATGTTCGATGATGGCGATGGTGATGTCGCGCTCGTCCTTGATCTGTTTAAGCAGATCAATGGTGTTGTTCGTGTCCGCCCGCGCCATGCCAGCTGTCGGTTCGTCCAGAAGCAACAGCCGGGGTTCTTGGGCCAGACACATGCCGATTTCCAGCCGCCGTTTGTTTCCGCGGCTCATCGAGGCGGAATGATCGTGACGCGCATCGGCCAAGTTCAGATTCTCCAACATGTGCTCGGCCTGATCAATGATTTCTTGTTCACCACTGATCGAATTCACTGCATGCATGCGGAACGCGCCGTCCCGTTTGGCAAAGATCGGGATCATCATATTTTCCAGCACGGTCAGGTCGCCGAAAATCTCGGGCGTCTGGAATACGCGGGAAATACCCATTTGATTGATCTCGAAGGGTTTGCGTCCCAAAACCGACTGGCCATCAAAGCTGACAGATCCGGTGTCAGGGATCAGTTTTCCCACCAGAACGTTCAGGAGGGTGGATTTACCCGCCCCGTTTGGGCCGATGATGGCGTGGACAGAGTTTTCTTCGACCGTGAGGTTCACATCACCCAAGGCCTGCAACCCACCAAAGCGCTTGTTGACGTTTCTGACTTCAAGAATTCCCATCTTAACGTCTCCTTATTCCGCAGGGGTGGATTGAGTTTCTTTGGGGGCCGTATCCTTACGGCGCGCAAAGAGACGGGCGATGCGTTGGCCACCTTCGACCAGACCACCGGGCAGGAAGATCACAACCAGCATGAACAAAATGCCCAGCGTCAGGTGCCAACCCTTGCCGATGAAAGGGTGCACGATAAAGACCATGGCGTCTTCCAGCCCGTCAGGCATGAACGAGAACCATTGATGTAATACGGTATCGTTGATCTTGGAGAAGATGTTCTCGAAATACTTGATGAACCCAGCACCCAGAACCGGGCCGATCAACGTGCCCGCGCCGCCAAGAATGGTCATCAGAACCACTTCGCCCGAGGCCGTCCACTGCATCCGTTCGGCACCCGCCAGAGGATCCATTGACGCTAGCAACCCACCGGCCAAACCGGCGTACATGCCCGAGATCACGAAGGCCGCCAGAGCGTAAGGCTTGGTGTTGAGGCCCGTGTAGGTCATACGTTGCTGGTTTGATTTCATCGCTCGCAGCATCAGCCCGAAAGGCGAGCGGAAGATGCGTACTGACAGGTAGAAGGCCAGGATCATGATGATGGCACAGAAATAGTAGCCGGCATTGAACGAGAACGACCATGCGCCTGCGTCCAGTATGTAGGTCGAGCGCATCTCGACCAGCCCCAGAAGGTGTGGCACGCTTTCCCAATCGTTCAGCAGGATCTGCGGGTCAGAGGTATAGACCTGCAACCCGGTCTCGCCATTGGTGATCGACGTATCAAAGAAACGCCCGATCAGGTCCGAATAAGAGATGGCAAACATCATCTGTGCAAAGGCCAGCGTCAGGATCGAAAAGTAGATACCCGAGCGACGCAGGCTGATATAGCCGATCAACACGGCAAACAGGCCGCTCACAATGATCGCCAAAACCAAACCTGGCACGATGTTGTAATCCAGTAGTTTGTACATCCAAACCACTGCGTAAGACCCTATCCCCAAAAAGGCGGCGTGACCAAAGGACAGATAGCCGGTCAAACCGAACAGCAGGTTAAATCCGATGGCAAAGATACCAAAGATGACAAACCGTTGCAGAAGGTCCGGATAACCCGCGTTGAATTGCGCCATCGCGGATTCGGTCGGGAACGGGTTCAGGATGAACGGGGCCAGCAGGGCCATGAGGGTCACTATAATGACCAGCGACGTGTCGCGTTTTCCAAGTCCAAGCATGGGTTTAGTCCTCCATCACGCCCTTGCGGCCCATAAGGCCACGCGGACGGGTAAGCAGAATGATGATGGCCACCAGATAGATGATGATCTGGTCGATGCCGGGAAGTATGGCTTTGATTTCGTTCATCGAGGCAAAGCTCTCAAGAATGCCCAGCAAGAACCCCGCCAACACAGCACCGGGCAGCGAGCCCATGCCGCCGACGACGACCACAACAAAGCTGAGGACAAGAAAATCCATACCCATGTGGTAGTTAGGTGAATTGATCGGGGCATACATCACCCCCGCCAATCCGGCGACGGCGGCCGCAATACCGAACATGATGGTAAAGCGTTTGTCGATGTTGATGCCCAGCAGGCCCACCGTTTCGCGGTCCGCCATACCGGCGCGCACGACCATGCCGAATGTGGTGAACTGCAAAAAGGCAAAGACGGCACCGATGATGATTGCCGAAAACCCGAAGTAAACCAGCCGCCAATAAGGATAGATGACCGCATTCGGTTCAAGCCCAAGCATCGCGCCAAAGTCGAGTGAGCCACGGAACATGTCAGGCGCTGGCGTGGGGATGGGGTTTGCGCCGTAGAAATACTTGATCACTTCCTGCAACACGATCGCCAGACCAAAGGTTACGAGGATCTGGTCGGCGTGGGGGCGGTTGTAGAAGTGTTTGATCAGCCCGCGCTCCATGATGAAACCGATGGCGACCATGATGGGGATGGAAAACAGGATGGCGAGCGGAACGGACCAGTCTATAATCGCATGCCCGATATCATAGCCAAACCAGCCTTCTAGATAGGGGGTTTCAACTTTCAGCGGGTTGCCGAGGAAATCCTTTTGCGTTTCGTCCAACGTCACATAGCTGAATGTCAGGATGCGTTGCAACGTGACGGCGCAAAACGCACCGATCATGAACAACGCGCCATGCGCAAAATTGACGACACCCAAGGTGCCAAAGATCAAAGTCAGGCCAAGAGCGATCAGCGCGTATGCCGATCCCTTGTCCAACCCGTTCAGAACTTGAAGAAGAATTGCGTCCATTGTCCCCACCCAATGCGAAACAGGGATCATCAGGCCATTGCCTGTGATCTCGAAAAAGGGCGCGCGAGGTCCGCGCGCCCAGAAGTTGGTTCGTAGGCTTAGGCGCCTGGGTTACACTTGCCCAGTTCGCCACCCGCAAACATCGGGTGATCGGGCGCGTATTCGACTTGGGCGCGTGGTGTCACTTCGACGATTTCCAACGTATCGTACTCGTTGGTGGGGTTTTCGGTGCCCTTCATAACCAGCACGTCTTTGAAGCACTGGTGGTCGTCGGCACGGTAAAGTGTTGGGCCGTTGCCCAGACCGTCGAATTCAAAGCCTTCCAGCGCTTCTGCAACGCCACAAGGGTTGAATGTGCCCGCACGCTCGACAGCATCCGCATAAAGCATGGTTTGTACATAGCACGTGTGCGCCGAGTTGGATGGCGGACGGCCATATTTTTCACCGAAGGATTTAACAAAGGCTTTGGAGCCTTCATCCTGCAGCTGCCAGTTCCAGTTCATCGAACCGATAACGCCGCGTACGTTGGCACCAGCACCGGCCGCCATCAGCTCGGAGTAGAGCGGAACGACGATTTCAAACTGCTTGCCGTTGACCATCTTGTCTTGCAGTCCGAATTGAACCGCGTTGGTCAGCGAGTTCACCATGTTTCCGCCGTAGTGGTTCAGAACCAGAACATCCGCACCCGAATTCAAAACCGGAGCGATATAGGACGAGAAATCGGTCGAGGCCAGCGGCGTCAGAACGTTGTTCACGGTCTCCCAGCCCATCGCTTCGGTTGCGGCTTGCATGGATTCCTGCTGTGTCCAGCCCCATGTGTAATCGGCAGTCAGGTGATAGGCGCGACGATCAGAACCATACGCATTTTTCAGAACGGGCGCCAAGGCGGCACCGGACATATAGGCGTTAAAGAAGTGACGGAAACCGTTGGCTTTCTTGTCTTTCCCTGTCGTATCGTTCGAGTGGGTCAAACCCGCCATGAAGATAACGCCGGCCTCTTGGCACAGGCCCTGAACGGCCACGGCCACGCCTGAGGACGAGCCACCGTTGATCATGACAGCGCCGTCTTTTTCGATCATCGACTTGGCCGATGCGCGTGCAGCGTCTGATTTTGTCTGTGTATCGCCTGTGACGAACTCGACCTTCTTGCCCAGAATGCCATTACCTTTCAGCGCCTTCGAGCTGAAAGTGTTCATCATGCCAGCGTCACCTTCGCCGTTAAGGTGCTGAACAGCCAGTTCTTGAGCGCGCAGCTCGTCCAGACCTTCTTCGGCGTATGGGCCAGTTTGTGGAACGTTGAAGCCCAGTGTCACCGTGCTGCCTGTTGGGGCATTGGTGAAACCAGAGTCCGACGCCGCGCGCAGATAGGTCGGTAGCGCCAGACCAGCACCGGCAATGGCACTGGTTTTTAGAACACCACGACGCGTGAAGTTCGAATTGGACATAAGAATCCTCCCAAAAAATAAATCATGGAAAGGTCCTCCTCCGCACCCTCCCAGATGGCACTAATGTGCAAATACTTTATGACACAGGGTAAGAAAACATCTCAACAACTGCTTTTATATAAACAATATTTTTGTAAAAAAATGCACACGACTATGATAGGATTTGTAAAAATATTTCCAAACCCAACGTAAGTGCGTTGAAAACCCAAGGAAATGACGTGACGGAAAGCTCGACGATCGGAACGCGTATTCGCCAGCGGCGACTATCCCAAGGGATGCGCCAAAGCGCATTGGCGGACTTGGCGGGTATTTCGCCGTCCTATCTGAATTTGATTGAACACAACCGACGTAGAATCGGCGGAAAGATACTGTTGCGTCTGGCCGAGGCCTTGGAGGTTGATGTTCCGGTCCTCAGTCAGGGGGGCGAGGCAGCGTTGCTATCTGGCCTGCGTGATGTGGTCAGTCAGACCCCGCGCACCGATGGCACCGCGCCCCCCGAACTGGACCGTTTGGAGGAGTTTGCCGGGCGGTTTCCCGGCTGGGCGCAGTTGTTGGCTGATACCTATCAGCGGAGCGAGCAACGCGAGCGTTTGGTGCAGGCGTTGACCGACAGGTTGGCGCATGATCCGCATTTGGCGGAATCCCTGCACGAAGTCCTGTCCGTTGTCACCGCCATTCGATCCACCGCGTCCATTCTGGTGGATACCCGCCAGCTAGAGCCGGAATGGCAGGCACGATTTCATCGCAACATTAACGAAGACAGCCGACGATTGGCCGAAGGGGCCGAGGAACTGGTACGTTACTTGGATGCTGCGCCGGGATCCGCCAGCGATATCCGCTCGCCCCAAGAAGAGATGGATCAGTTTCTGGCAGCGCATGATTATCATTTTGAAGCGTTAGAACCCGGCGGTGGTGGGGATATCGATGCGCTGGTAGCAGATAGCGATATCCTGAGCCTGTCCAGCGCCCGCAGCCTGTGTCGCAGCGCTTTGCAGCAATACCGCACGGATGCAGTGCGTGTGCCGCTGGGGCCGTTGCGTGCGGCTTTGGCAGAAATCGGGATGCATCCTGCGGCGCTGGCGCGGCGTCTTCAGGTCGATCTGGCGACATTGCTGCGCCGGTTGGCGTTTCTGCCGGTGAAGGATGTGGGGCCGGTTGGATTGGTGATTGTCGATGGAGCCGGGGCGATGTTGCTGCGGCGCCCGTTGGACGGGTTCGCGATGACACGGCTGGCGGGCAGTTGTCCTTTGTGGCCGGTGTTTCGCGTGCTGTCTCAACCGGCAGGTGCCGTGCAACAACGCCTGATCCAACCCACCCGCGATGCGCGCACGGTCAATGCGCTGGCCTGTGTCGCGCCGATTGAGGCGATGGCTGTGAACGAGCCGCCTTTGCTGCGCGGGGTGATGTTTCTGTGGCCCGCGAACGAAGAAGACGCGCCAGAGGAGGCGCACACGATACAGCCCGTCGGCACCAGTTGCCGCATATGCGCGCGCACGCGCTGCGTTGCCCGGCGCGAGTCCTCGCTGCTGGAAGGTGGGGGTGAGCCGACTTAGAGGGCGAAAGTGGCAGTTGGTTCTGTGCAATACCCCTATTTCGCACTAAGATCGCATTGGTTTTTGACATGCGGCGCGGATTGCTGTGATACTGTGACCCTGCGCACGTGGATTGGGAAAACCGGGCGCTGAGATATCATACAGCCACGCATCGCAACCTAGGGGAGGGGCGCGCCGCATGAACAGACAGGTTCTGCTGATCGAGGACGAGCCGAACATCATCGAGGCGATCAGTTTTATTCTGTCGCGGGACGGCTGGCAGGTCAAAACCCATTCCAATGGGCGTGATGCAGTGGATGTTGTACGCGCACGTCGACCTGATCTGGTGATCCTTGACGTGATGCTGCCCGGACGTAGCGGGTTTGATATTCTCACCGACATCCGAAATTCGGACGACTTGGCCGCAACCCCGGTTTTGATGCTGACAGCGCGCGGTCAACGCAAGGATCGCGAGCTGGCGGAACAGGGCGGCGTCAACCGCTACATGACCAAACCGTTTTCCAATTCTGAAATGTTAAGCGCGGTCCGCGAACTGGTCGGCACATGAGCGACCCGGACATACCGCGCCCGATATTCGTGGGGCGGCGCACCTATCGGCGTCGCAGAATGGCAGACGCGGCTGCCCTGTTGCCTGTGTTGGGGACGTTGCTGTTACTGATGCCCCTGTTATGGGCCGGCGGCCAAGATGGCGCGCGCACCTCTGATGTCATGATCTACTTGTTTTGCGTTTGGGGTGGCTTGGGTGTTCTGTCTGGGGTTGTATCGCGCTATTTGCGCCCCGAACCATCCGAAGACTCGCCAGAGGTCTCACCGGCAGATGCCACGCTTGTACTGCGCGCGGCAGAGCATGACGGCGTAACCGGGCCTGAGTGATGGCGATGCTGAACCTCCTTGTCGCAGTGTGCCTGACCTATGTGGTGTTTTTGTTTGTTGTCGCGTTCGCAGCGGATCGCGCGGCGCGGCGCGGGCGGGGGGCATGGTTGCGCTCGCCGTTGATCTATACGCTGTCATTATCGATCTACTGCACCGCTTGGACGTTTTACGGCGCGGTTGGCTTTGCGGCGCGCTCGGGGTTAGAATATCTGACGATCTACCTTGGCCCGACATTGGTGATGATCGGCTGGTGGTGGACCCTGCGGAAAATGGTGCGCATCGGGCGCAGCCAAAGGATTACCTCGATCGCGGATATGATCAGCTCGCGATATGGGAAATCCAACACATTGGCGGTGTGCGTCACCTTGTTGGCCGTGATCGGAACGACGCCCTACATCGCTCTGCAGCTTCAATCGGTCACGCTGTCCTTTGCGGCGTTTTCATCCGAAGATCGACTGACGGGGGCGGGAAATCTGCAATTGACCGCCCTTTACGTCGCGCTGGGCTTGACCGCGTTTACGATCCTGTTTGGCACTCGAAACCTGGACGCGAATGAGCGTCATCACGGCGTGGTCATCGCTATCGCCTTGGAGGCGGTGGTTAAGCTGTTCGCATTGCTGGCCGTGGGCATTTATGTGGTGTGGGGGTTGGGGGATGGGCTGACCCATATGATCGAGCGGATCGACGCGTCCAAGCTCGCCGAGTTTGAAGTATCGGGCAGCCGTTGGGTGGGGCTGACTATGCTGTCGGCCGCCGCGTTCTTGTGTCTGCCAAGGATGTTTCAGGTGTTGGTGGTTGAAAATCAGGACGAAGGGCATTTGCGCACCGCGGCCTGGGCCTTTCCATTGTACGTGATGTTGATCAGCCTGTTTGTCGTTCCCATCGCCGTTGCTGGGCTTGATCTGTTACCGAGTGGCGCAAATCCTGATTTGTTCGTTCTGAACCTGCCGTTGATGGCGGGCCAAGAAGGGCTGGCCATCCTTAGTTTTCTGGGAGGGTTTTCATCGGCTACGTCAATGGTGATCGTGACAGCCATCGCGATGTCGACAATGGTGTCAAACCACATCGTGATGCCGATCTGGTTGAAGGTCACGGGCGGCACTGCGGTGATGTCTGGCGACATGCGTAACGTTGCGTTGCTGGCGCGTCGTATGTCCATCGGTGGCGTCATTCTGTTGGGGTATCTCTATTTCCGCCTGTCAGGGGCGGGGACGGCTTTGGCCGCAATCGGCCTAGTGTCTTTTGCCGGGGTGGCGCAGTTCCTGCCGGCCCTTATGGGGGGATTGTTCTGGCGAGGGGCCACGCGTCTGGGCGCGATGGCGGGGCTGGGTGTCGGATTTGCCTTGTGGCTTTATACGTTGTTTTTGCCCAGTTTTGGCGCCGGCGTCATCCTGCCCGTGGATGTGATGGAGAACGGGTTTCTTGGCCTTAGCTGGCTGCGCCCTCAGGCTTTGTTCGGGGCCGACGGGATGGACCCGCTGGTCCATGCGGTCATGTGGTCGATCCTTTTGAATACGGCGGCATTCTGTGCGGTGTCGATCATCACATTCCCCAAACCGGTCGAGCGTTTGCAAGGGGCGCAATTTGTCAACGTGTTTGAACATTCGCGCACCGCTGGCAGTTGGTCTGGCGGGTTGGCACAGTCCGAGGACCTACTGATTATGGCCCAGCGCATCATGGGTTCGGACGAGGCGCAGACGTTGTTTGCTCAGGCCGCGCGTGCGCAGGGCCTGTCAGGGTATCTGCCCGAACCCTCCCCCGACTTCCTAGAAGCATTGGAGCGCAAACTGTCGGGCTCTGTCGGCGCGGCGACTGCCCATGCGATGATCAGCCAGATCGTCGGACGGGCCACCGTTTCGGTCGAGGATCTGTTGGCTGTTGCTGACGAAACCGCGCAAATTATGGAATATTCCAACCAGCTAGAGGCGAAATCGGCCGAACAGGCCCGCACTGCGCGCCAATTGCGCGAGGCCAATGAAAAGATGACCCAGCTGTCGGTTCAAAAGGACGGCTTTCTCAGTCAGGTCAGCCATGAATTGCGCACGCCGATGACGTCTATTCGCGCGTTCTCGGAAATTTTGCGCGATCATGACGGGCTGCGACCCGGCGATCAGCAAAAATATGCAACCATCATCCATGATGAATCGCTGCGACTAACCCGGCTCTTGGACGACTTGCTTGATCTGAGCGTTTTGGAAAACGGGCAGGTTGAATTGAATGTACAACACGGCACATTGGCGGAAACTTTGGACCGTGCGGTTGCCGCGGCAGGGGGCGCACCGGGGCCGTTGCGCATCACGCGTGATCGCGCTGCTGAAAACGTTGCGCTGCGCACGGATGTGCATCGGCTGGCGCAGGTGTTCATCAACCTCATCGCCAATGCGCGCAAGTATTGCGATGCTGCTGATCCGGCGCTGGAAATCCGGGTGGTGCTACAGGGTCGGGACGTGATTGTGGATTTTGTTGATAATGGCAGTGGTATCGCCTTGGCCGATCATGCGCTGATATTTGAAAAATTCTCGCGCTTGGGTGAAACCAAGGCGGGCGGCGCAGGGCTTGGGCTGGCGATTTGTCGTGAAATCATCCAGCGATTGGGCGGCTCTATCAGCTATCTTCCGGGGCAGGGGGGCGCGGCGTTTCGCGTGCAATTGCCGCATGCGATGTAAACGGCGGATCTTCCGGGTTTCAGGGGCAGTATTCAGGAAATGGTAACTGATGCGCACATAGGGTGAATTTATCACTCAAGGTCTTAGGGGCGCGGCAAGACGTATGTCAGACGGCAAGGGAAACACAGTTATCCATCGCAAAGCGCGTGTCGCACGCGAAGAGTATCAGGCGCGGGCGATGTCCACCGCCAAGGCACTGCGCCTGTCCTTGGCCACGTCGGCGGATCAGTTGTTCGATCTGGCTTTGGTTGTGACGGCGCTGGAACAAGTGGAACTGTCACAAACCGCAGTGCGCACCGAATTGGATGGTGGCGGGCTCCTGATGCTGTTGGATGGACCGGCGGGCGTGTGTGGTGGGGTCCGGGTGGACCTGTCCTTGCTCAACGCACTTATCGAGGTTCAAACGACTGGGCGTGTCACGGGGCGGGTTCCGGCGGATCGCCCGGTCACGCGCACTGATGCGGCGATTGTTTCGCCCTTGATTGATGCGGCTTTGGCCGGGGCCGAGGCTCTGTTGAAGGAAGAAACGCCAGATCACTGGGCCAGCGGCTTTCGCTTTGGCGTCATGATGGAGGATGCGCGTTCTATGACGTTGGCACTGCACGCCCCGGCGTTTCACGTGTTTCGATTGTATGTAGAGGCAGGTGATGTGGGGCAAACCGGCGCAATCTGTGTGCTGTTGCCTGTCCCTGCCAAGGCACCACAATCTGATCCACAACAGGACGTTGAAACCTTGTACACGCTAGAGCATAGCGCGATGGACGCCCCGGTAAGCCTTGAAGCGGTTTTGGGCCGCATCCGTTTGCCCCTAAGTCAGGTTTGTGCGTTTGAAGTGGGCGAGGTGTTGCCGTTTTCGATGGATCGACCGATGGAAGCACGACTGGAGGCCAGCCAGAAACACAAAGTTGCTGTAGGGCGGCTGGGGCAGGTGAACGGAGCGCGGGCGGTTCGCTTGTCCTCAGAGGGCCATACGCCCGCAGAGGTTAGCACAGACCAAGATGTTGCTTTGCGCCGTGGCCTTTCGTCTACTTGGTTGGACGGTGAGGCTGCGGAGGGTGCAAAGACTGTGAAACACGAGCGAAACGTAAAAGACGCCGTGGCGCAATCCGCCCCAGTGGATGCGCGCAATTCAATGGATATGACCGAGACATCGCCCAAGCCAACAATACAAGGTGGCAAGCAAACTGGCCCTCGTCCGGATCAGCAAAACTCAGAGCTCTCGGTCGATGCCACAGGCTTGGCCGATCAGTTAAGTTATCAATGAGGCCCTTACGTTGCACAAAGCCGACGGCCATTGCGGGGGGCACCGCTATTTGATGCCGCCCATGAAAGACGCGCGATCCCGACCTTCGCTCAAAACAGCCGTCAACAGCAGACACGGGCGTAACAGATAAGAGAGCGCCGCGCCGCTTTTGTGTGCGGCAAGGCCTCTTCCATGGACAGTGAAGCGCATCGTGTCTGGCGGCCAAGGAAATCGCGGCAGCGCCTTGCCCCCCCCAAATGACGGTTGACCCACAAAAGGGGACAATCGCGCCCTGTCCGCAATCAGATATGCATATCACTTGCCCTTAGCGACCGGATTCGGTCTACTTACAAGTGGTTTTCTGTGTGAATGAACGGGATTTTGACGTGGCGGATCAGGTGCAGCAACAAGATCACGGGCCGGTGCGGGTTTTGTCAATGGTATGCGGTACGTCGGGGGCGTTGACGGCGGGCGTGCGAGCCGAGCTGATGCAAGCCATAAACACCGCCAATGAAGCCCCAGAGATTCAAGCCATCGTATTGACCGGGGCCAATGGCCGCTTCAGCGCAGGTATAAACGTACTGGATTACAGTGCGCCAACCCCATGCGAAACCTCGATTGGAGCCACGACCCGGCTGATAGAGGACAGTGCCAAACCGGTCGTTGCGGCCATTGATGGCGTTGCCTTGGGCGCGGGGCTTGCCTTGGCCCTGGCTGCACATGGCCGCGTTGCGCGGCGCGGGGCGCGGATGGCCGCGCCGGATATCAAACTGGGCCTGGTTCCATCGGGCGGCGTGACGCAACGATTGGCGCGGATGATCGGCGCTGAAGGTGCGCTGGATTTGATGCTTAGTGGGCGGCTTGTTCAGGCCGGAGATGGGGTGATTGCGCCGGTCTTGGATGCTGTTGTTGACGGTGATCCAGTCCCTGTCGCCATCGCGTTGGCGGGCCGTCTGGCTCAATCCGGACTGTGGACGCGCAGCGGTGCGCGCAGTGATGGCTTGGCCGATCCGCAAGCGTATATGCGTGCCTTGGTTGCAGCGCGGCCGCGGACTAAAGAGGGTGCCGCCGCCTTGGTTTTGCGTTGCGTTGAAGCCGCTCAACTACTGCCGTTTGAGCGTGGCCTGGACCTGGAAGAGGTTCTGTTTGAAGAAAGCGTCGCGTCAGACGCTTCTTGTGTGATGCGCCATTTGTTGATTGTTCAACGTCGTGCGGCGAAGGTGCCGGGCGTTTCCCTGACTGGCGCGCAGACTGTGACTGATGTTGTGCTGACCGGTCCACGGGGCCCGTTTGCCGAGGTGACCGCAATGGCACTGAATGCTGGTTGGCGCGTCTGGTTGGCTTTGGACGAAGGCCAGCGCAGCGCAGATCTGATTCAACGCGTGGCGCAAATGTATGACGGTGAGGTGGCACGCGGTCGGCTTGCTGCTGAAACCCGCGAGGCAAGGTTGGCACGATTGCACGATGGCCCCGCCTCTGAGGCGCAATTGGTGTTGGAAATGGGTGGGCGTGGCGTTGAGGGCCCGGCAGGTGCGGCGCGCGTGCGCATTACCGAAAGCGATGGGGTGCGCCCCGTGGCTCATGGGGGTATGATGTGGTTGCGTTTGCATGCCCCGGCTCATAGCGCATCACTGGCTGAATTGGCTCTGCCCGAAGATGTGCAACCCGAGCAGGCCGCCACGCTGATCGCTGCCATGACCAGCAGAGGTAACACCGGAGCAGGCAAGACCGTATTGCGCAGTGCTCCGATGCCGGGCATGTTGGGGCGCAACATGGATTGGGCTGTATGGACGGGCGCGCTGGCCTTGGTTGCAACGGGGCACAACCCTTATGCAGTAGATGCCGGTGCCGAGGCGCTGGGCTATGGGATGGGCCCGTTTCGGCATATGGATACCGAAGGGTTGAAAGTGGTGCTGGCCCGACTGGATCATTTGGCAGCTGCGCGGGGGCAACCGGCGCATCCTGAGAATAGCTTGCTGCGCCGTCTTATTGCACAGGGGCAGACCGGTGTGCGCGCAGGGCAGGGCACCTATAGCTATGGCGGAGCTGCCCCGCAGAAACGCACCGCATTGGATGGGGGTTTGTATGACACATCGCTGTGCGCGCGGGCGCTGCATGCGGCGGTCGTAAACGAATCCGCCCGTCTGTTGTCTACGGGGATCGCGTCGCGGGCCTGCGATCTAGAGGTTATGTTCCTGCAAGGATATGATGTGTCACCGGATAAGGGCGGATTGTTGTTCAGCGCGGACCGCGCCGGACTGTTGCGGATCGAGGCGGATATGAAGCAGTTTCAGTCGCTTGCTCCGCACATCTGGACGCCGCATTCACGGCTTCAGAAAATGATCAAAGATGGCGTGGGTTTCTTTGGGCGGGCGGCGGCGCCCTGATAGTATCAAGATAGCAGGATGCCTATCACGACCATCATAAGGCCGATGACGGACAGGAACAGTGTCGCTGCATTAATCGGAACGACCGATTGAACGACCGCGCGCATCGCGTCGTTATCCAGCCCAGCATTGCGGGCCTTCCAGACCCGAATGATGCACCACATCAACCCGATCAGCCCTGCAATTGATAGGGCGGCTCCGGCCCAAATCAGGATGTCCATGCGCGTCACTCCTTGGATGCAAATGCGTGCAAATGCCCTACGCGATCACCTGCCAAAGCTCAACCCGGACGGCGCATCCTGATGTGAGCTGGGGCTTGCCTGAGATCGTTGCGCGCGCTACTCACTCAGGTTCAAGCGGCCCGTGCGAGGCCCCAACAAGATTGAGGACAGCCATGAGTGATCAGATCAGCGATACCACCTACCGTGTAACGGCCGACGAGCTGCGCCAATTTATCGAACGGATCGAGCGGCTGGACGCCGAAAAGAAAGACCTGGCCGAGCAGCAAAAAGAGGTTATGGCCGAGGCCAAAGGGCGCGGTTACGATACCAAGATTATGCGCAAGGTTATTGCACTGCGCAAACGTGACAAGGACGACATCGACGAAGAAGAAGCCGTTCTTGAGATGTATAAAGAAGCTCTTGGGATGGTCTGACACCTCTGGCAGACGTTGGCATGTGGTGTCCGGGGGGGGGGGAGAACGCCGCCCGTGTCGCCAAGGCCATATGTCATGAATTTGTGACATAACGCCTTGATGCACCGCATCGGGCGATTGCGCTGAACATGTGAATGCTGGAAAATACGCAGTGGTTGTGCCGATTTGGGCCGGACCTTCAACTTGATATCCAGAGAGGCATATCTCACATGCGTATTACCCAACTGTTGCATCGGGTCACGCCGGATCACGTTCGGCGTTGCATCTATTATTGTATTCTGCCCGCGCTGGCGTTTTACGCAGTGTCCGTCATTGTCATGTCTTTGGCAGGTTTCACTGTACTAGAGATTTTGCGAGATACGGCGCAATTGACAAAACACAACAGTTTCCTTGGCTTTGTTTCCTCTATCGGCAGTTGGCTGTGGGTGTCTGCGGCAACGCTGTGCTTTTTCGGGATGGCTACCTATGATGGCCGGCCCGAAGATACCCATCGGCGGTTGTTAAAGTTGACGGGGTGGTTCGGGGCTGTGTTGGCTGTTGATGACTTTTTCTTGATCCACGACCGTTACATCGCCGAAGGGATTCTGGTCCCGCTCTATGCGGCGTTTGTCATCTATCTGGTGGTCAAGTTCCGCGACACCATTGCAGAGGTCGACGCCCTTGCGTTTCTTACGGCGGGGGGCATGTTGTTCATGTCCGTGGCAGTTGATGCGGTGCAAGAGATTTTACCGGTTTCCTACGCGGCAACGCAAATCCTTGAGGAAGGGTTCAAGTTTCTGGGCGGTGCAGGGTGGCTGTATTTCTGCTTTCGTTTGGCGGCATGGCAAGGGAAGCGCAGCTGATTTGCGTACTTCTGGCATTTATGCGCGCCCGAAAGACATGTATCAGACAATAAAAAGCCGCGCGAGACAATCGCGCGGCTTTTCTGTTTGGTCGAAGTTGAACCGTTTTACGCGGATTCGTCTTCGCCGCCTTCGGGCAGAACTTCCTCAACCGTTTCGGCCAGATCGTCGTCATCCGATGCGGCCGAACCGATATCGTCAAACAGCTCGGCGATTTCGAAATCAGCGGCCGCTTCTTCTTCGGCTGCCAGTTCCTGAATCGATTTGCCGGATGCCTGCAATTCGGCTTCTTCAACCGAGCGGGCAACGTTCAGAACGACAGTGGCGTCGACTTCGGGGTGCAGCGACACGTTGACGTCGTGCAGGCCAAGATCTTTGATCGGGCGGGTCAGAGAAACCTGCTTGCGATCAACTGTAAAGCCGTTTTCGGTGGCGGCGTCGGCGGCATCGCGTGTCGTGACCGACCCGTACAGAGCGCCCGAATCGGCGGCCTGACGAATCACGATGAACTGCTGGCCGTCCAGCTTGGCTGCCATCGCTTCGGCTTCCTTGCGGGTTTCCAGGTTCTGCGCTTCGAGTTGCGATTTACGCGCTTCGAAATCTGCGATGTTTTGCTTGGATGCCGACAAGGCTTTGCCTTGGGGCAGAAGGTAGTTGCGCGCAAAGCCGGACTTGACGTCGACGACGTCGCCCATCTGGCCCAGTTTGGCCACGCGTTCCAGAAGGATCAATTGCATGTCAAATTCTCCTTATTTCACGGCGTAGGGCAGCAGGGCGAGAAAGCGGGCGCGTTTGATGGCGCGGGCCAGTTCACGTTGCTTCTTGGCCGAGACGGCGGTGATACGGCTGGGCACGATCTTGCCACGCTCAGAGATGTAGCGCTGCAGAAGACGCGTGTCTTTATAGTCGATTGCTGGTGCGTTGTCGCCCGAGAAAGGGCAGACCTTGCGACGGCGGAAAAATGGTTTGGTAGCCATGTGTTAGGGTCCTTTACCTTAGGCGTTGATCAACGGCGCTCACGGCGCTCGGCGCGCTCGTCGCGTTTTTGCATCTGAACCGACGGGCCCTCGGGGTGGGCGTCGACCTTGATGGTCATTACGCGCATGACATCGTCATGCAGGCGCATCAGGCGTTCCATTTCCTGAACCGCAGCGGCAGGCGCGTCGGTCTTCAGAAAGGCATAGTGGCCCTTGCGGTTTTTGTTGATCTTGTAGGCCATGGTTTTCACGCCCCAATACTCGTGCTCGACGAGTTTGCCACCGTTGTCCGACAGCACGGCTGTGAAATGTTCGATAAGGCCTTCGGCTTGCGCGCTGGAAAGGTCCTGGCGCGCGATAAAGACATGCTCATAAAGGGGCATGCGGGTATCCACTTCTGTCTGGGCGCATTTCATAGCCGGGGCATGTATCGCTTTGCGGCCCTAACACGAGAGTCTGCGCGGTTATCAATCTTGCAAAACGAGCGCGACCTATAGGGCGGATAGCTGTCTTGCGCAAGGGTGAGGATGTGCGCAACGGCCGAGAGAGGGCGGCGTCTTTACCGGCGTGTGCCAATTGCCAGACTTTGAACGGGCTGTTGCCCTAATAACGCCGGATTTGTCTGCGAGTCATTGATTGTCGCAGAATGTGAGGAACACCCCGATGACAGCTCTTCCTGATACATACATGCCAGAAGGCCCCGTTCGCCGTCAGCAGCAAGTCCCGTCGTATTATAACGAAGCTCCGCTTGAGAACCCGTTAGTGACGCTGGTTCTAAAGGCCGTGGGCGTTGGATGTATCGCGGCAGCGGTTGGCATGTGGTTGATTCCGGTGGTTCCGGGGGATGCGTTGATGCAGCTGGCCAAACTGTTGTTATCTGCCTGTATGGCCGCTGGTGGGGTGATGGTGTTCGCCGGTTTCCGCCGCGAGGCTGGCCCCGAGGTGCGGATTGACACGCGCCAACGGCGAATCAATGTGATTGAACACGACAAGCGCGGTAACGTGCTCTCCAACATCGACCATGACATTGATCAGTTGAGCGAAATCGTTCTGCGCGATAATTTGCTGACGGCACGTGATCAAAACGGACGACAGGTTATCGCACTGCCGGTCACCGATCCGGCAATTGAAAACGCCTTGATGGCAATGCTTGCGCGGTCCCGCGCCTGATCTCGACAGATCGCTTAGCCGGCTGTTCTGCGCCCTGAGGCGCGGAACCTGCGCCTGAACACACAATGTGTTGAATTCTACGCAATTGTCATGTCACATTTAATCGTTAGCTTGGCTGGGTAGTATTGACCCCAACCCGGAGCCAACAAATGATGAAATCTGCCCTTTACGCCGCTGCTTTGGCGCTGACCGCCACCGGTGCAATGGCCGCGCCCGCCAAATACACGCTGGACGCCAGTCACAGTCAGGTGCTGTTCAGCTATGATCACCTAGGATATTCGACCACCTACAACCTGTTCTCGGGTTTTGATGGCGAGATCATGTTCGATGCCGAAGATCCTGCCAACTCCTCGGTCTCTGTTTCGATCCCTGTCATGTCATTGTTCACTGGCTGGGAAAAGCGGTTCAATCACCTTATGGGGGATGACTTCTTTGGTGCTGCCGAAGGTGACATGATCACGTTTACGTCGACTGGAATCGAAGTGACTGGCGATGATGAGGCGCTGATCACCGGCGATCTGACAATCAACGGCATGACGAAGTCCGTCACGCTGGACGCCGAGATGAACAAATCGGGTGCGCACCCGATGCAAGGCAAGGATTGGTTAGGGTTTGACGCCGAAACAACCATCCTGCGGTCAGACTTTGGTTTGGGTAAGTTCGCCCCCAACATCAGCGATGAGCTGGATGTCGAAATCTCGATCGAGGCGATGAAAGCGGACTAATCTTTTTCACGTCGCGCTCAACGGCCCGTCCTTTTTCAAGGGCGGGCCTTTTTTGTATCTTTCGATGGCTATTTGCTGCGCTGTGCCGTCAGTTGCCAATGAACACCCACCTCGAAACCCAGCGATCCGGCATCGCCAACACTTTGCCCGATCTGGAAATCGCGACGGTCCAGTGTCAATTCGCCGCTGGCGGTGGCTGTGTCGCCTTCGATTTTTAGGGTTACAGGCATTTCAACCGGTATGCTTTGATCCCGGATGCGCAGGGTGCCAATTGCGGACAGACCTTGTTCGGTGTCGATCAGATCGGCGTCAAACTGGGCCGTGGCCCAGGTGTTGGCGTCAAAATAATCCGCGCCCATCGCCTGCTCTGTGACCGAACCCAAAGTCAGGGACGCGATGTTTATCGTTACGGTAACGGTTCCGTGCTTTGCCGTTGTATCGGCCGTGTCGTCATAGGTGATGGCGGCAGTCCAGTCTGCGAAACCTCCGGAAACATCTGTTCCCATCTGGTTTATCGTGATGTTCAGCGTCCCGTCCTGCACGGCCCAGTCGCTTTGAACTGATGCAAGTGCGGGCCCGCCCGCATCGTGCTGCTCAAACCATCCCAAGCCCGCAGCGCCGCCAATTGCGGTGCCCCAGATGGCCAGTGCCGCAACCAGCGGCAGGGCATGGCCAGGCTGTTGGGCTGTCGGTTGGGCCTCTACGCCTGACCACATCCGGCGCAATGTTGCGTCGCGATCAATTACATGGTGCTTTAACGCCCCCACGACATGCAGCCCGATAGCCCCTGCCAGCACCCATTGCAGGATATAGTGTATCGTACTTGTCACTTCCGACAGGGTTGTATCGATCGGCACCAGTGGCAGACCCTGCCCCAGTGGCCACCAGATGGGTGCGAACCCCGCGCTAGAGGCATGATGCACCCATCCACTGAGTGGCACGGCAATCAATGACCCATAAAGCAGCCAATGCACGGTGACGGCCAAGAACGACTCGGGGCGGTTGTCACCGTTGAGCGAGCCGGGGCGGGGCTGAGATATGGCCCAAAGGATGCGCAGAGCGGCCACGATGAACAGGGCAATACCCAGTGTCTTATGCATAGAAAACAGAATCTTGGCCCAGCCGATCAAAGTATCGCTTGCACTGCCGTCGGCCGTCGATATCCGGTCCGCGATCTGACTGGCGATTATCCCCAATGCAAACAATGCGGCGATCATCAAGGCGGTAAGCCAATGAAAGGTCCGGGCAATGTACCCATAGCCCGAAAGGGTGTTTTCGCGTGCCATCGGCCTGCTCCTGTACGTTTTTCTGTCCGGCATTCTAAGCTGTTTTGCGCAATGCACCAGATGCACCAAAGCACAGGACCCCTGCGCCTTTGCGCGCCTGACCATTGCACGCCCGCCTCATGCGCGGTATCCGGCATATCAAGAAACGAAACGGGGAACACAGCCATGAGCCGCGCATTTATCTTTCCGGGACAGGGTGCCCAGACCATCGGCATGGGGCAAGCATTGGCCGAGGCCTATCCGGCGGCGCGTGCCGTTTTTGACGAGGTCGACGAAGCACTGGGTGAATCCCTGTCCGCGCTGATCTGGGAGGGCGAACAGGACACACTGACGCTGACGCAGAACGCCCAACCTGCGCTGATGGCCACATCGCTGGCTGCCCTGCGCGCGCTGGAAGCCGAAGGTGTGACGCTGGACGCGGCATCCTGTGTTGCCGGTCACTCTTTGGGTGAATATTCGGCACTGGCGGCCGCTGGGACATTAACCATCGCGGATACCGCTCGCCTGCTGCGCATCCGTGGCAAAGCCATGCAAGAGGCCGTTCCGGTCGGAGTTGGCGCGATGGCGGCGGTGCTGGGGCTGGATCTGGAAGCCGTGCGCGAGGTCGCCGCCGAGGCCGCCGAGGGCGAAGTCTGTCAGGCGGCAAACGATAATGATCCCGGTCAGGTGGTCGTGTCCGGCCACAAGGCTGCGGTGGAACGCGCGGTTGATCTGGCCAAGGCACGCGGCGCGAAACGCGCCATGTTGTTGCCCGTCAGCGCACCGTTTCACTGTGCGCTGATGGGCCCGGCTGCGGATGTCATGCAGGCTGCGCTGGCGGACGTGACCATGAAAGCGCCTGGCGTGCCGCTAATCGCCAATGTCGAGGCCGCGCCGGTTAGCGATCCGGCACGGATTCGCGATTTGCTGGTTGCACAGGTGACGGGCGCGGTGCGCTGGCGTGAAAGCGTGGTGCGAATGGCCGCTGATGGCGTCACCGAAACATGGGAAATCGGTGCGGGCAAGGCGCTGTCAGGGATGGTGCGCCGTATCAACCGCGATGTCGGCGTGCGCAACATCGGAACGCCCGATGATGTGCGCGCCGCGGTTGATGCGCTGAACGTGTAAGGCCGAAGGCCAAGGGATGAAAAGGATACGCAAATGTTTGATCTGACAGGAAAATGCGCGCTGGTGACTGGTGCGTCCGGCGGTATCGGCGGGGCCATCGCCACTGCTTTGCACGCTGCCGGTGCCACCGTAGGGCTAAGCGGGACACGTACCGAACCACTAGAGGCGCTGGCCGCCGAACTGGGCGAACGCGCCCATGTGCTGCCGTGCAATCTGTCGGACGCCGAAGCGGTTGAGGCTCTGCCGAAACAGGCCATCGCCGCGATGGGTGCGCTGGATATTCTGGTCAATAACGCCGGAATCACCCGCGATCAGATTTTCATGCGGATGTCGGACGAAGACTGGCAATCGGTGCTGGACGTCAACCTGACCAGCACGATGCGCCTGTGCCGGGGCGTGATGCGCCCGATGATGAAGGCGCGCTGGGGCCGGATCATCAACATCAGCTCGATTGTCGGGGCCACTGGCAATCCGGGGCAGGCGAATTATGCAGCCTCCAAGGCCGGGTTGGTCGGTCTGACCAAATCCATCGCCTATGAGGTCGCCAGCCGGGGAATCACCGCAAATGCCGTCGCGCCGGGGTTCATCGCCACGCCTATGACGGAAAAACTGACGGATGACCAAAAGGCCAAGATCAATACGCAAATTCCCGCTGCCCGTATGGGGGAAGCCGAAGAAATTGCCGCCGCAGTGC
Organism: Roseovarius aestuarii; assembly: GCA_027214255.1. GTDB lineage: Bacteria > Pseudomonadota > Alphaproteobacteria > Rhodobacterales > Rhodobacteraceae > Roseovarius > Roseovarius aestuarii_A. The sequence goes on along the minus strand of JAPWHL010000010.1, from coordinate 17,969 downwards.
TATATTTAGCCAGTAATGAGGCCGGATATGTCACTGGCAGCACGCTGCACGTCAATGGCGGCATGGCGATGCTGTAAGACGGCGAGCACTCTTGCAATTTTGCGGCAGGTGCCCATTGTCTTGAATTGATTTGCCAACGCCTCGCCATATGCTATAGGCGGCGCAGATTTGCTGGAGGCAGGTGAATTTGCCTCTGGACGGCTTGCTGTCACAGCGTACACAAGCCACAGACACCCCCGCCTTGCGGGATACCATCAAAGCCGCTTCCCGTGTTGGGCGGGGGCACAATCGGGCCAAGGCGCCCAGCGAAGATGAGGAATATGACATGAGCGATATCGCAGACCGCGTTAAGAAAATCGTTGTAGAGCACCTGGGCGTCGAAGAAGACAAGGTTACTGAAAACGCCTCGTTCATCGACGATTTGGGCGCTGACAGCCTGGACACGGTCGAGCTGGTCATGGCCTTCGAAGAAGAGTTCGGCATCGAAATTCCTGATGACGCAGCCGAAAACATTCAGACGTTTGGCGACGCAGTGAAATTCATCAACGACGCGTCCTAAGCGACACAGCCCCCTGCGGGGGGAATGATAATGAAAAGCCCTCGTTCGGAAACGAACGGGGGCTTTTTGTTTGACGCATAAGTGCGAGCGAGCCTGATGTTGTCTCATGCTTCATGGGCTATCGGTGCGGCAATGGTATTTTGCGGCGCTATTCAGGGATGGAATGCCGATTTTGGAGAATCGCGAAGACCGTGTAGCATGCAAAGAATGCTGTGGCCCCGTATGGTGCGGGGCGTGAAATCTGGGGCCTGTCCGACATGATTATCTATCCAACGCTAGAGCTGTTTAACGGAAAATGTGTTTCGCTGACTCGCGGGCGGCTGGACGAGCCTGTGATATGGCATGTGGATCCGATTGAAACCGCACGAGGCTTTGCCGAGGCCGGAGCGGAATGGATGCATGTGACCGACATAAACGCGCTGCGTGGTGATGGCGACAATAACGACCTGACCCTAGAGATTATTCGCGCCGCTGGTATCCCGGTTCAGTTGGGGGGCGGGTTTCGAAGCCGCGATCAGGTAGCCCGTTGGGTCGACCACGGGGTTGGCCGTGTCGTCATTGGCACCATGGCCGCCCATGACCCTGATTTGTTGCGTGCCTTGGCCAAACAGTTCCCTGATCAAATCACGCTTGCCGTTGATATTTTTGAGGGGGCGGTGATGACTGACGGCTGGCGCTCGCGCTCCAGCTTTACACCAGAAGCCTATGTTGCGGCTTTTGATGATGCGCCACTGGCGGGAATCATCGTTACCGATATCGACTCGGATATAGCCGAACGCGATGCCAGCCTTAGCGTCATCACCGCCCTTGCGGCATCCACGCGCCATCCCGTGATTGCACGTGGCACGGTTGCGAGTGTCGACGATGTGGCGCGGTTGGCCTATGTGCCCAACATTGCAGGCACGCTGATCGGGCGCGCATTGTTGTCCAAGGATGTTGATTTGGCCAAGGCGCTGATGGTGGCGCAGACCGGAACCGAACCCGTGGCAGAGTTTCAATAAGGATCAGCACCGAAGCAAACGGTGGCTTTTGGCATGCGCGACAGTGCGCGCGCCTTCTGCTTTGCCTTGCCCCTTGGTGGTAAGCCGAGGTAAGACCTGACAATCAGAGTTAAAAAGGGGGCAGCTTATGCGCCGTGTTGTTGTTACAGGTCTTGGATTGGTCACACCGCTGGCCTCCGGCGTCGAAGAAAGCTGGAGCCGTCTGTTGGATGGGCAATCCGGTGCGGGGCCGATTACGCGGTTTGACGCCTCTAACGTTTTGACCAAATACGCCTGTGAAGTGCCTTATGGCGATGGCAGCGACGGCACGTTCAATCCCGACGATTTTATGGAGCCCAAGGAACGCCGCAAAGTGGATGATTTCATCCTCTACGGTGTTGCTGCGGCCCAACAGGCTGTCGAGGATTCCGGCTGGATGCCCGAAGACGAGGAAAGCCGCCAACGTACCGGCGTGATGATTGGGTCGGGTATCGGTGGCTTGCAATCCATTGAACAAACGACCCTGACAATCCGCGACAAAGGCGTGCGGCGGGTATCTCCGTTTTTTATTCCCGGTGCCTTGATCAACCTGATTTCGGGGCAGGTGGGTATTCGCTATGGCTTCAAGGGACCGAATCACGCGGTGGTTACGGCCTGCTCCACCGGTGCGCACGCCATTGGCGATGCTGCACGGTTGATTATTTTCGGCGATGCTGACGTGATGGTTGCTGGCGGCGCCGAGGCCGCGATTTGCGAAATTGGTATTGCTGGCTTCAACGCCTGCAAGGCGTTGTCGACCAAACGCACGGATGATCCAAAGGCGGCCAGCCGCCCCTATGACGCGGACCGTGACGGTTTTGTCATGGGCGAAGGAGCGGGTATCGTCGTTCTGGAAGAATACGAACACGCCAAGGCACGCGGCGCGAAAATCTACGCCGAAGTTCTGGGGTATGGCCTGTCGGGGGATGCCTATCACATTACTGCTCCGTCCGAAGATGGCGATGGTGGCTATCGTGCTATGCAGATGGCGTTAAAACATGCCGGTGTCGATCCGGCAGATGTGGATTACATCAACGCGCATGGCACGTCGACGATGGCCGACACGATTGAGTTGAAGGCGGTCGAACGTTTGTTGGGCGATGGCGCTGCCAAAGCGACGATGAGTTCGACCAAATCCGCCACGGGCCACCTTTTGGGCGCTGCGGGCGCGATCGAGGCGATCTTTTCCATTCTGGCAATTCGTGATCAGGTCGTGCCGCCGACAATCAATCTGGATAATCCGGCGGTGGAAACGCCTCTGGATCTGGCCCCGAATGCAAAACGCGAACGCAAGGTCGATGTTGTGATGTCCAATAGCTTTGGCTTTGGCGGAACCAACGCCAGCTTGTGTATGGGTAAGTTGCGATAATGTGGCGTAATATCGCGTCCAACGCGCTGACTTTTTTGGTTGTAATCGCGTTCCTGTTGGGCGGGTTGATCCTGTGGGGCCAAAGTACCTACCATGCCGAAGGCCCCCTGAGCGAGCCGATCTGCCTGCGGGTGGAGCGGGGATCGTCCATGCGCAAGGTGTCGGCGCAACTGGCCGAACAACAGGCCGTCACCAATGCTTCGGTCTTTCGTATCGGGGCGGATTACACGGACAAGGCAAGCCAACTGAAAGCCGGTAGCTGGCTGGTGCCCGAAGGTTCCAGCATGTCTGAAATCACCCATTTGATCACCCGTGGCGGGGCCAGCACCTGTGGCACCGAAGTGGTCTATCGTATTGGTGTGACCAGCGGCGAAGTGCAGGTGCGCGAACTTGATCCGACGACCAATCATTACGTCGAAAAGGCCGCTTTTGTTCCCGGCGAAGACGAAACACCCGAAGTGTTCACCCAAGTCACCGCCAAGCCTGACACGCGGTTCCGTGTAGCGATTGCCGAAGGCACAACCAGCTGGCAGATTGTCGAGGCCCTCAAGGGAATCGAAGTTCTGGAGGGCGACGTTGCGGACTTGCCTGCCGAGGGCAGCTTGGCACCGGACAGCTATGAAATCCGCAAAGGTGATACCCGCGCCAACGTGATTGAGCGGATGCAAACCGCCCAAGAGATCTTGGTTGCAGCAGCATGGGCCGAACGCGACGATGACCTGCCGTTGAAAAGCCCAGAGGAAATGTTGATCCTTGCCTCAATCATCGAGAAAGAAACCGGCGTGCCAGAAGAGCGCCGTCAGGTGGCCTCGGTCTTTATCAACCGACTGAATAAGGGGATGCGTCTGCAAACCGACCCAACCGTGATCTATGGGATTACTGAAGGTAAAGGCGTGTTGGGTCGGGGCCTGCGTCAAAGTGAACTGCGCGGTGCAACACCATGGAATACCTATGTCATTCCGGGTCTGCCTCCAACGCCGATCGCCAATCCGGGCCGTGCCAGCATCGAGGCCGCGATAAACCCGGATCAAACGCCTTACATCTTTTTCGTCGCAGATGGCACAGGTGGGCACGCCTTTGCGGAAACGTTGGACGAGCATAACGCCAACGTAGCCAAGTGGCGTCAGATCGAGGCCGAGCGCGCTCAAGGCAACTAAGAAAGTGGACAGTCTGGGGTGCGATGAGACAGAGCGTCGCGCCCCATGGTGGCCCTCCGCCTCTTGACCCCATGGGCTCGCAGGGCCAAGACAGCTGCTAACCCCCCGGACGAGAGGACAGTATCGTGGTGCGCAAAGCCGAGAATGGTGCGGATACGCTGGATCGCGAACGTTCGCGCAAAGTGGGGGCGCTTAAGGCGCTTGTACCGTTTCTGACCCCTTACAAGCTGCTGGTTGCGGGGGCTTTGATGGCGCTGACGCTGACGGCGGGTGTATCACTGCTGATGCCCTTGGCGGTGCGCCGGGTGATCGACAGTTTCGGGGCTGAAGATGCCCAAATTCTGGATCAGTATTTCATTGCCGCGCTGCTGATCACCGCGCTGTTGGCTGTGGGGACCGGGCTGCGCTATGCCTTGGTCACGCGGTTGGGCGAGCGGGTGGTCGCCGACATCCGCAAGGCAGTGTTTGATCGTGTAATCGGGATGAGCCCCGCATTTTTTGAGCGGATCATGACCGGTGAAGTTCTGAGCCGGATCACCACCGACACCACATTGATCCTTAGTGTTATCGGATCGTCCATTTCAATTGCGCTGCGCAACCTGTTGATATTCATTGGCGGTTTGGTGCTGATGCTGGCCACATCGGCCAAGCTGACGGGCATGGTGTTGTTGATCGTGCCCTTGATCATCGTTCCGATTTTGGTGCTGGGGCGAAAGTTGCGCAAGCTGAGCCGCGAAAATCAGGACTGGATCGCGCAAAGTTCGGGCACTGCATCCGAGGCGCTGCTAAGTGTGCAGACGGTTCAGGCCTTTACCCACGAAGGAGCTACGCGAGGCAGTTTCGCGGACGTCACCGAGCAAAGCTATAACGCTGCCCGTCAACGCATCTGGATCAGGGCGTTGATGACAGTGATTGTGATCTTTTTGGTGTTTGCGGGCGTGGTGTGTGTGTTGTGGATGGGCGCACGTGCGGTACGCGACGACACGATGAGCGCGGGTACGTTGGTTCAGTTTGTGATCTATTCGGTTCTGGTGGCCAGTGCGGTTGGCGCATTGTCCGAAATCTGGGGCGAATTGCAGCGCGCGGCGGGCGCAACCGAGCGCTTGGTTGAATTGCTGGGCACTCATGACCCGATCGAAGACCCGGCCAGCCCAGTCGCATTGACGGCTCCAGTGCAGGGCGAAATCCGGTTTGAGAATGTGAATTTCTCCTATCCCGCAAGGCAGGATATTCCCGCGCTGGATGCATTCAACCTGACGATCCATGCGGGCGAAACCATCGCGTTGGTGGGCCCGTCGGGGGCGGGGAAAACCACGGTGATCCAATTGATCCAGCGGTTTTATGATCCGGATGCGGGGCAGGTCACGCTGGACGGTGTGCCATTGAGCCAGATGAGGCGCGACGCATTTCGTCAGCATCTGGCGTTGGTGCCACAAGATCCGGTGATTTTCGCCACCACGGCACGTGAAAACATCCGGTTCGGCCGGTTGGGCGCCACCGACGCCGAGGTCGAGGCCGCCGCCCGTGCCGCTGCAGCGCATGAGTTCATTAAAGGTCTGCCCGAGGGCTATGACAGTCAGGTCGGCGAGCGCGGTGTGATGTTGTCGGGTGGGCAAAAGCAACGGATTGCCATCGCGCGCGCGATCTTGCGCGACGCGCCCGTTCTCTTGCTAGATGAGGCGACCAGCGCGCTTGATGCCGAAAGCGAGCGGGCGGTACAGGGCGCAATAGATACGCTGTCAGAGGGGCGCACGATGATCATCGTCGCGCATCGGTTGGCGACTGTGAAAAAAGCAGATCGGATTGTCGTGTTGGAAGAAGGGCGCATTGTTGCCTCTGGCACGCATGACAGTTTGGTGGCGGAAGGCGGGCTGTATGCGCGGCTGGCACGGTTGCAATTCACGGATGGCGGAATGAGCTAAGTTTTCCCCCTGTTCACCCGGCCCCGAATGGCCAAAGATGGGCGCATAGCACCAACTAGGAGGGTATCATGGGATTTTGGAATTTTCTGACAGGCTCGGGCAAGAAAGTCTCGGATGGGGCGCCAGATGCGGATGCGTTGAAAAAAGAGGTCGCGGATCTGGGGCTGGAATCGGATGGTCTGGAGATCGACGTTGTGGACGGTGTCGTCAAAGTGTCCGGCAAGGCCACCAGCCAAGAAGCCAAGGAAAAAGTGATTCTGGCCGTCGGTAATATCGAGGGCGTTTCGGGTGTCGAGGATCTGGCCGGCGGGGATGACCCGGTTTTGCACGAGGTCAAAAAGGGCGACACGCTGTGGGCGATTGCGGAAAAGACGCTGGGCAATGGCGCGCGCTACACCGAAATTTTCGAAGCCAACAAACCGATGCTCAGTCACCCGGACAAGATTTACCCCGGCCAAATGTTGCGCATCCCGCAGTAAATAGACGGTTTTAGCACGACATTTGCCCCGCGGGCCCCGGCGCAACAGCCCGGGCGTGCGGGGCTTTTTCGTGGCGTGATCTAAATGAGCGCCTAACGGCGCGCTGAATGTCAGGCGCCGGGCCTGTGAGGGCCCGGCGGGCGCGGGACGCGCTCGGGGCGCATGATCTATGCCTGTCGTGTTCAAGGGCGTTTGGAAAAGGTATTTTTGGAAAGATGAAAGCGGTGTGTGCTGGACCTTTTCAGGGGCGGTGATAAAATGACTGATATGAAAATAGCAACAGCCGCATATCCGTTGGATCCGCTAAAAAGCTGGTCTGAGTATTCTGACAAGCTGACCGCGTGGGTGGCAGACGCCGCCGGGCAGGGGGCGGAATTATTGGTGTTCCCTGAATATGGTGCGATGGAGCTGGCCATGTTGGCCGGGCCGGAGGTGGCGGGAGACCTGGAGCGTTGTCTTTATGCCGTGTCGGATTTGATCGGGGATGTGGATAGCCTGCATTCGGATCTGGCCGCGCGGTATGGCGTGCATATTCTGGCCGCGTCGGCCCCGGTTCTGGATGAGGCTATTGCGCCGCGCCCGGTTAACCGCGCACGGCTGTTTACACCTGGCGGTGCTGTTGGGATTCAGGACAAGCAGATCATGACCCGGTTCGAGCGTGATCCTTGGGATATCGCACCCGGTGGACCGCTGCGTTTGTTCGAGACGAGCCTAGGACGAATTGGGGTACTGATTTGTTATGACAGCGAATTTCCACTTCTGGGGCGGGCTGTCTCCGAGGCGGATTTGTTGCTGGTGCCCTCCTGCACCGAAGCATTGGCGGGATATAGCCGCGTTCGGATTGGGGCGATGGCCCGTGCATTAGAAGCGCAATGCGTCAGCGTGATGTCTTCTGTTGTCGGTATGGCGACTTGGTCGCCAGCCGTGGATGAAGGCACTGGCATGGGCGGGATTTTCGGACCGCCCGATACAGGCTTTCCGCCTACGGGTGTGATCGCAGAGGGCACGCTTAATCGCCCCGGGTGGACGTTTGGCGAGGTGGATCTGGCGCGGGTGGCCCATGTGCGCGCGGATGGGGGCGTATTGAATCGCAGCCATTGGGAGGACCAGCAGGGGCGTCATGCAGATCCGGACGTGATGCGTCTGGTCTGAATGACAGATGTGTCTGGACTGGCGGTGATTTACGCCCGTGTTGCGCCTGTGTGCTTTAGCCTCTTGAATTATAGCGCGATTAGGGCCATTTAAGGCGCAATTCCGCATGATCGCGGAAAAGCTGCTATAGGAGACCACATGGCCAAGGAAGATACGCTCGAATTTCCCGGTGTCGTCAAGGAGCTCCTGCCGAATGCGACATTCAAGGTCGAGCTGGAAAACGGCCATGAGATCATCGCACATACGGCAGGTAAGATGCGTAAGAACCGCATCCGTGTTCTTGCCGGCGACAAGGTGCAGGTCGAGATGACCCCATATGATTTGACTAAGGGTCGGATCAATTACCGCTTCAAATAGGGTACGGCACTGCTGTACCCCGATTGATCTAGGCGTACGGTGCGGCGCTTTGCCGATGGCAGGGCGCGACCGTGTCGCGTTTTTTATCCGGGTGCCGATATGACGCAATCCCTCGCTGCGCGCGCTCAACTTATTCTTGGGTCAGGCAGTCCGCGGCGTCTGGAATTGTTGGCGCAGATCGGTGTCGTTCCGGATGATATCCGCCCCCCTGATATAGATGAATCCCCTGCTCGGGGTGAATTGCCGCGCCCGTATTGTATTCGCATGGCGCGTGAAAAAGCACTGGCGGTGCGTGCGGATGCCAGTGATATCGTTTTATCAGCGGACACCACTGTCGCGCTGGGCCGTCGGATATTGGGCAAGCCCGAGAGCGAGGCCGAGGCCGAGGTTTTCTTACGAGCGTTGTCCGGGCGGCGTCATAGCGTTGTAACGGCTGTTGCAGTGCGGCGTGGTGCGCATTTGTGGCAGCGGGACGTGTTGACAAAGGTCAGGATGAAGTCGCTGTCGGATGTAGAGGTTCGGGCCTATCTGGCGACAGGCGACTGGCAAGGCAAGGCTGGCGGGTATGGAATTCAGGGGCCGGCCGGAGCGTTGATTCCGTGGATTTCTGGATCGTTCACTGCTGTTGTGGGGCTACCATTGGCGGAAACGGCCTCGTTATTGACGGCGGCCGGTTGGAAAGGGGCATCTTGATGCGCGATACGATAGTGTTGGATCACATAGGCGCGCGCGAGGCGGCTGCGCGTCTGGTTGCGGGGCGGTTGGAAGATGTGTTGGTGGACACCGATACACCGCGTCCGGGCACGATTTATCGCGCGATTGCGGATCGTCCCGTAAAAGGGCAGGGAGGTATGTTTCTGCGTACCCCCGATGGACCGGCGTTTTTGCGGCAAGTACGCGGTCTGGCACCCGGTCAGGCGTTGCTGGTACAGGTCACGGGGCATGCTGAGCCGGGCAAGGCCCTGCCAGTGACCCAGAAGCTGCTGTTCAAGAGCCGCTATGCGATCGTCACGCCGGATGCACCGGGTTTGAACATCTCGCGTAGTATCCGTGACGAGGCGCGTCGTGATGCATTGTTGGAAATCGCACATGAGGCGATGATTGATAACACGATGGGCTTGATTCTGCGCTCGTCCTGCAGTGACGCCGAAAGCGAAGAGATTGCCGATGACATCCGAGCCATGGTTGATTTGGCCTTAGCGGTGATGGCTGACAGCGATGGCGACGCCGAGGTATTGGTCGAGGGCGATAGCCCCCATCGTGTGGCGTGGCGGGAATGGAGCGCACCTGCCGATGTCGAAACGGCAGCAGGCGGGTTTGAGGCGCTGGGCGTGATGGATCAATTGGAACAACTGCTTGCTCCACATGTCCCCCTGTCCGGTGGCGCCAGCATGTATATCGAGCCAACGCGCGCCCTGATTGCCGTTGATGTCAACACAGGTGGCGACGCAACTCCGGCGGCGGGCAACAAGGCCAATCTGGCCTGCGCCCGAGAATTGCCGCGCCAGTTGCGACTGCGTGGCCTTGGCGGGCAGATTACACTGGATCTGGCGCCGATGGCCAAGAAGGACCGTCGCCCGTTTGAAACGGCCCTGCGCACCGCATTTCGAAGCGATGTGACCGAGACAGCATTGGTCGGCTGGACCCCATTGGGTCACTATGAATTGCAACGCAAACGTGATCGCGCGCCCTTGCCCGAGGACCTGGGATGAGCTGTCCAATTTGTCAAAAACCGAGTGATGCGGATTATCGCCCGTTTTGTTCGGGACGTTGCGCGGATGTTGATTTGTCAAAATGGCTGGGCGGCGGATATGCTATCCCTTCCAACGATCCAGAGGACATAGAGATAGCCGAACAGGCCGCTGCAATGGCCCGAAATGAGGCTTCGGACTGCGGGGCAGATGAGGATCCAGATACCTCGACCTGCAAACGCCACTGAAATAATTCTTAAACCCTCTGGACACCCCGTCAACGCTATCCTAGAACGCGCAGACCCGAACGCTGATGCGTTCCCCGTGCCCGGGTAGCTCAGGGGTAGAGCAGTGGATTGAAAATCCTCGTGTCGGTGGTTCGATTCCGCCCCCGGGCACCACTTAACAAGCTGATATATTTGTTTTTTCTGCTCATGACTGATCCTCTTTTCGGTCAGGTTTGACGCTTTTCTGCGAAGGTTTGACACTTGCGGCCCGCCTTCGGTTCTCTTCTTCCAGTGTGGCGATAGTCTCGCGGTTCTTGTCGGCAAGGTTTGCAGACCGCGAATAGTGCCGCGCCATGGAAGGTGTTTTTTGCCCCAAGAGGTCCGCGATGCGCCGTTCATCAAGGCCCGCTTCGCGCAAAGTCGTGGCGACCGTGTGCCGCAAGCCCTTGAGGGTCAGGCCTTTTTCGATAAGGCCTTCATTCTCAAGGGCGGTCTTGAAGCGGTGCCAAACAGTCGAAAAGCCGTTGTAAGTCCAAGCTTCTCCTCTGGAATTTGAAAGCACCGTCTCGGCGTCGTGGTCGGGCATACGGTCCAGCGCGGCCTGAAGCGTCGGACTGACCGGAATCGCGACCTCTTCGCCCGTCTTCCCACGCACGCCCCAGATAGTGCCACCATCAACCTGATCCTTTCGCAGTCGCAGGGCGTCGGACGGATCGAGGCCCGTGTTCATCATCAAGGCGAGGGCCACGCGCACATGGGACTTCGCTTTCCCCAAAACAGTGTCGCGTTCTTCGATGGTCCATGGGCGGTTCGCATAGGCACGGTCGCGAGGGCGGCGCTTGGGAATGACGTCTTTGGCGAAGTTGGCTGAGATCAGACCCTTCGGAATGTTGTAGCGGAAGACCTCGCTTAGAAGCGTGCGCACCATATTCGCCCGCCGCCAGCCAATCTTCTTCGCCGCCTTGTCATGGATGCCTGCAATCAGAGGCGTGTCGATCACATGGATCGGCGTGTCGCGGATCGGCTCAAGGAAGTCGGCGCACTTGCGATAGTCACGGCGGGTGGCTTCGGCCAGGTTCTGATAGTGCTCGGTTTCAAAGTAGGACTGGATCAACCCACCAAGCGTTCCGGCCTTTGGTGCCTTCGCTCGCTGCGCCTCGGCGATGGCACGGATCGTCTCACACTCCGCAAAGAACTCAGCAGAGCCTATAGGCGCATGGGTCAGGTCAACCTTGTGGCCGGTCTCGCGGTGGTAGCATCGCTGCTTGCCGTGCCGGTCCTTGAAAATCTTGAACCCTTTAACCCGCACCTGTGTCATCAAAGGCGGTCCAGAATGGTGTCGCGGGTATCGATCACAGCCCCAGACTTCACATCATCAATCCAGAGATCGAGGTCACGACGATCCCAAAGAAGCGTGCCCTGCTTCAACTCCACCAGGCGCACCGGACAAGCGGTCTTGAAGTGCTTCACCGGCAACCCGGCATAGCTCGCGGCCTCGGACTGCTTGAACATGCGCTTATCTACTACGTTAATATTGAGATTTGTCGTCGCCATGGTCTGACACCCCCATCAATTCGCTGCCGAACCCTCGGCACTTTTGACCTTGGTCGCGTTCTTCTGAAACCGCTCCCAGCCGCTCATTGTCAGCATCTTGGTCTTCGATGATATCTCCACGAACTCCAGCTTCCCGGTGTTCATGAGCGCGCGAATTTGCGCAGGACTGAGCCCGACGATCTCGCTGAGTTGTTTGGGTGAAAGCAGGCGTTCTTGTTGCAAAATGACCTCCTTCATTGGGGTTGAGCGGAATCGGTTGTTTTGGCGCGGCTGGCATGGTCAGATACGTAATAACCACCATTGTGCCATTTTTTGCATATTTGTGAAATTTAGCACATTCGTCAACAGGAAGCTACTTTTGAGGCAAAAAACCACCGATTTGCTCGTTGGCATAGGTGCCCGACTTGCAATCACGCGCAATGAAATCGGACTGTCCCAATCGGACATGGCCAAGGAAATCGGCGTCTCGCTTCGAGCCTATCATAGCTATGAGAAGGGCGAGCGGGGGCTGCCGATTGAGGCCTTGGTCATGCTCGATGAGAAATTTGGGACTGACGTGACCTGGATTCTTCTGGGCACGAAAGCTGCCCGTGTGCAGCACGATATCGACGCGCTGGAAGAGTTTGAAACCTCGCTGGATCGCTTCCTGACGGACCAAGGCATCCGGATCAAAAGCGAAAAGCGTGGGGCGATTGTGGCGCGTTGGTATCGGTCTCTTACCGATGGAAAGGAGATCAAGATGGAAGACGTTCACACCTGGATCGAGCTGTTGAGGGAATGAAGATGTACATCACTGACCTGCCGCACTGGCAAAGACAGAAAATGGTCGTGATCGAGCGGCTTCATAGCGACCTCGCTCGATTTACTGACCCGATTTTTCACCTCGTTTTGTTCGCAGCCATCATTTACCTGCCGTGTTTCGCGTTGGTCATGGTCGGCGGGGCGGTGCCTGTAGGTGCGCTGGCCGCGCTTCTGGCAATCTCAACCGTCGCGCTGGTCATTGCGTCACCAGCGTATGCGTTGGCGGTTGGCATAGAGACCTATTTTCAGCGCCGGTTGCGCCAGCTAAGTGCTGCTTCTCGCACATGATCAGCCACCTAGACCCGAGAAGGACAGAATAACGAATGCCCACACTACGATGGTTGACCCGCGACGATGATGTGCGCGCCGCCGAGAAGGTTCCCTACCGCTTGCTCGAAGAGGTGTCGGAGCTGAGCTATGGAGCGCGCGATGCGGGCAACATGCTGATCCAAGGCGACAATCTGGAAGCTTTGAAGGCGCTGCTGCCCTATTTCACTGATCAAGTGAAGTGCGTCTACATCGACCCACCGTTCAATACCGGCGGCGCGTTCCCAAACTACGACGACAATGTGGAGCATACTCTTTGGCTTTCGCTGATGTACCAAAGGCTAGTTTTTCTTAGGGATTTGCTGGCTGAAGACGGGGCAATAATCGTCAACTTGGATGACACTCAGGCAGCATACGCCAAAGTCATGATGGACGAAGTTTTTGGTCGATCAAATTATATCGTGACAATCACTGTTGAGGCCGCAACGCCGTCCAGCTTCAAAACCGTCAATACCGGGCCAACCGAGGTATCTCAGTTCCTCCTGTTCTATGCAAAAAACAAGGCTCGGTTTGAGTTCCAGCCGCAATATGCATATTCGACAAATGTAGATCTGGGACATTTTTCGCGTTTCGTGGTCAACTTCGACGATGAACCAGAGGCTTGGTACTTTAAGAACATTAAGCAGCATGTGATGGATGAGCTGGAGGTTCCCGCGGCTGATCATCCTGCTACACGCTACAAGCTCGCTAAAGAAAAGCTTGGCGAAGGCTTCCAAGAGATTATCACAGCGAAAGCAAATGCGTTTGCTCTCGAAAATGCACACCGTGTCTTCGAGCCTAAGACACTGCAAAAGCCTGCAAAATGGCTCGTGCCGAAGATTGCAGAGTCTCGGGATGCGGAACATCCCATAAAGCTTGATCGGGAAGGTTATGAACCTTTGATCTTGCTGAAAGGCAGGCAGATGTACTTTTTGTCAGGCTCAGTGCGACAAAAGGACAAGAAAAACTACATTTCGAAGCCAATTTCTACCATCTGGAACGATATTCCCACCAACAACTTGCAGAATGAGGGAAAGGTTAGCTTTCCATCCGGAAAGAAGCCAGAAATGCTCCTAGAGCGCGTGATTTCAATGATTAGTAGGAACGAAGGTGACTTGGTTCTCGATAGCTTTCTGGGCTCCGGCACGACTGCTGCTGTGGCAGCAAAGATGCGGCGGCGCTTCATTGGGATTGAGCGCGGTGAACAGGCCGAAACACACTGCGCACCGCGACTGTCATCGGTAGTTGACGGCGAAACGAGCGGCATATCCTCCAGTCAATCTTGGGAAGGCGGCGGCGGTTTTCGCTTCTATCGCCTCGGCCCGCCGGTCTTTACCGAAGACGGACAAATCCAGCCCGATATCCGCTTCCCCGTGCTGGCTGCCCATATTTGGTTCGCCGAAACCGGAGCGCCGTGGTCCGAACCGCAGCCCTCTACCCCGTTTCTAGGGGCAGCGGACGGCCATGGCTATGCGCTGCTCTACAACGGCATCTTGGGTGACAAGGCCGTCACTGGCGGCAACGTTCTGACTCGCAAGACACTCGCTGCCATACGTGCGGCCCAAGGTGATTTCAAAGGCCCGCTGACCGTCTACGGTGAGCGTACGGCGCTGTCAGAAGCGTCGCTGAATGCCGAACATATTGAATTCAAACAAACCCCCTATGACGTGAAGGCCCGCAAATGAAGCTGAAGGATTATCAGAAAGCCTCGTTGGCGACCTTGCGTGAATTCTTTGAAGAAGCCCGCATTTCCGTCCCCAAGACCGCCTATGAAACGATCACGGCGGAGCCTGAGCTGGCCGCCCGCCTGCGCGGCTATTCGGCGGGCTACAAGCCCATCAAGGCGCTGCCTGATGTGCCCTATGTCTGCCTTCGCCTACCCACTGGCGGCGGCAAGACGATCCTTGCCGCGCATTCGATTACGGTGGCCAAGGATACCTGGGTGGAGAAAGACTTCCCGCTGGTGCTGTGGCTGGTGCCAACCAACACGATCCGCCTGCAAACCGCCGAAGCGCTAAAGAACCCGCGCCACCCCTACCGGCGGGTGCTGGATGAAGCGTTCGAGGGCCGCGTGCGCGTGTTCGACATCGGCGACTTCACGCAACTGACCCCGCATGACCTGCGCTCGAACCTTTGCGTCGTCGTCGGAACCATTCAGGCGCTGCGACAGAGCAAGACAGACAAATACCACGTCTATCGTCACCACGAGATGCTCGAGCCACATTTCTCAAGCGTGCCGCCCAATGCACCGGGTTTGGAGCGAAACGACGACGGCCCGGACAAAGGCGATATTCGGTTCAGCTTCGCCAACCTGATGCACCTGCATCGCCCGCTGGTCATCATGGACGAGGCGCACAAAGCCGGGTCCGACCTGAGCCAAGTTGTTTACGAGCGCATCAACCCGACGGCGCTGATCGAGTTCACGGCAACACCTAAGGGCTTCAACAACATCCTTCACTCTGTGTCAGCTCAGGAGCTGAAGGATGAAGAGATGATCAAGATGCCGGTTGTGCTGGATGAAGCGGAGACCTGGCAGGGTGCGGTTACCTCTGCGATCTTCAAGCGGGCTGAATTGCAGGAACATGCCGACATGGATCGGGATGGCTACATTCGCCCGATTGTCCTGTTCCAGGCCCAAAAGAAGAACGAAGAGGTGACGGTCGAGGTGTTGAAAAAGCACCTGATCGAGAATGAGAATATCGACGAGGAAAAGATCGCTGTCGCGACCGGAGCCCAGCGAGAGTTGGACGGGATCAACTTGTTCGATCCGGCCTGTCCGATTGAGTACGTCATAACCATTGAAGCGCTGAAAGAAGGCTGGGATTGCTCTTTCGCCTATGTCTTTTGTTCGGTCGCCAACATCCGTAGTTCGACCGATGCTGAGCAGCTATTAGGGCGCGTGTTGCGGATGCCCTATGCGACAAGGCGGAAGGCCACGGCGCTGAACAAGTCCTACGCGAAGTTGGTATCCAAGCGCTTTTCAGAAGCGGCACAGTCTTTGCGAGATAAGCTCGTGGATATGGGCTTTGAGGAAAGCGAGGCAGAGGCCAACATAGAGGCCGAAGATCCAGAGTTGGGTGATGGTCTCTTTGGCTATCAATCGCGACCAAAACCAACGCTGACTATGGACCTGGATGCGGACAAGGAAGAAGTGAAAGGCATCGAGCGGGTCGCGCCGGGCAAGATTAAGGTTGCGCCCAATGACGCCGGGAAGGCATCCGTGGAGATTAAGGGTTTCCTCAAACCATCTGAAAAGGAACGCCTGTTCGAGCAAACGCCGGAGCGGTTTCATCAGCACTTCCGCGAGAAGATCAAGGAATGGGAGGCCAAACACGAGCACGAGGTTGCGCCAGCCCATCGGGGCGAGACCCATGTGGTGCCTCGCTTGATGGCCCATGTGCAAGGCGAATTGGTGCTCGGGGACACGGACGTGTTGATGGAGTACCACGACTGGTCGTTGTCTGATTATCCCGCCCGGCTCGACAAATCCGAGTTTGATATCGTTGAAACGACCAACACATTTGAGATCGATCTGGATGGCAGCCGGTTGCTCATCTCGGCAGGCGATAGCTCGGACCAACTAACAATGGACGTTGATGTCGAGGACTGGACGCCGAATGCACTGGTGCAGTTCCTTGATCGAAAGGTTCGCGATCCCTGGATCAGCCAAGTGGAGTTGCTCGCCTGGCTTGGCGACGTCGTGACATTCTTGAATCGAGATCGGGCGATCCCGCTTTCGCAGCTCATGCGTTGCAAGTTCATTCTGGCGCGGAAGTTGGGGGAGAAGATCAAGGGCTTTCGTCAAGCTGAACGCGACAAGGTCTATCAGACAAGCCTTTTCGGGCCAGAAGCGCGCGTTGAAGTCTCCTTTGACGAGGGCTTTGAGTTCGCAGATGAAATGTACTCAGATGTGCCTAAGTACCGCGGCACCAAATTTTCCTTCAGGAAGCACTTCATGGGCCCTGATGAGGTCCCGAGCTTCGATACCGTCGCCGGAGGAGAAGAGGAGCAGTGCGCGCTGGTCTTGGATGGCTTGAACGAAGTCGAATACTGGATGCGGAACGTATCACGGCACCGCAATTCGTTCTGGTTGCCGACGCCGACCGATAAGTTCTACCCCGATTTCGTTGCAAAGCTCAAAGATGGTCGAACTCTGGTCGTTGAGTACAAAGGAAAGCAGCATGCCGGCGAACAGATCACGAAGGATACAAGGGAAAAGCAGCTAGTCGGCGAGCAATGGGCGAAAAACTCAGGCGGAAGGGGCGTTTTTGTCATTGCTACCATGACGAATAAGGACCCGCTTGAAGTTCGGAAGGCTATTCTGGATGCGATTTCTGCGAGTTAGGTCCTGTTTCATTACGAGTTCATTGATTAGGGTAAGCAAAATTACGCTGAAGCGTGCGATTGGGCAAATGCGATGATTGAAGATGAAAAGGTGATCGAACTTCGCGAAGATGGCGAAGCTACTGGAATTGAAGAAGAAAGGCCGGACCCGAACCAAGAGGTAGTTCAAATTGAACGCCCTTTCGACGCTGACAAAATCAAAGTGGCTAGGGAAACCAAAACGGTATCTCTACTATGCACAAGGATTGATCATGACGAGATTGATCTCGCCCCCGAGTTTCAACGCCGCGCAAGAATCTGGGACCAAGGTCGAAAGGGCCGATTGATCGAGTCGATTTTGCTACGTATCCCCTTGCCGGTTTTCTACGTGGCGAGCGATCTCAGAGATGTTTGGTCTGTTGTCGACGGGTTGCAACGTATGACGACGATCCACGACTTCGTGAATGACGAGTTTCCTCTGAGAGGCTTGGAGTACCTGGTTCAGTTCGAGAAGGCAAAATTTTCAGAATTGCCGCGCAACATGCAGCGTCGGATAGAAGAAACCGAGCTTGTAATAAACGTGATCCAGCCCGGTACACCTGAGGAGGTAATGTTCAATATCTTCAGTCGGATCAACACCGGTGGCATGACCCTGAATTCACAAGAAATTAGGCATGCTCTAAATAAAGGGCCTGTGCGTTCATTTCTTGTGGATTTGGTCTCGACTGAGGAGTTCAAAACCGCGACATCGGACAGTGTTAGTGATGTCAGGATGTCAGCACGGGAGTGTGCGTTGCGGTTTTGTGCATTCTATCTTTCCGATTGGAAAGACTACAAAAATAATGACCTCGATGGTTTCCTGAACGCGGCGATGAAGCGAATAAACGAAATGTCAGAAGATGCTCGTGATGAGCTCAAATCCGCATTCAAGAGATCGATGAGTGCGTCTTACAAGCTGCTGGGAGATGAGGCATTTTGAGCTACTCCCCAATGTTTGGACGAGACCTGGCGTAAATTAAGCTACTCGTTGCGCCTGCTGATCAGGTTGGGTTG
>JAPWHL010000108.1 GCA_027214255.1 Roseovarius aestuarii | reverse complement strand
CCCCACCCCCCCCCCCCCCCCCCCCCCCCCCCCCCCCCGCCCCCGCCCCCCGCCCCCCCCCCCCCCCCCCCCCCCCCCGCCCCACCCCCCCCCCCCCGCCACCCCCCCCCCCCCCCCCCACCCCCCCCCCCCCCCCCCCCCCAGCCGGACCGCATGCACCTCATCCGCCCCCTCCGCCCCCGTGGCGCGCACTTCCGTGCTTTTGGTGACGGAACGCACCCGGAACCCGACGC
>JAPWHL010000107.1 GCA_027214255.1 Roseovarius aestuarii | reverse complement strand
ATGTATCGGCTTGGAAAATTTCATTCATTAGCATCACCAGCAATTACTCATCGCGAAAACCTAAACCACCAAGCACCGGTCAGTTGTGGGGAAGGCGGCAATCCTTACATGTGGGGTTCTATGGGTATTGTTTACCGTAATTCGCAAACCGATCGTGCAGTTACCAGTTGGATCGAACTGTTTAATCCACGGAGTGAACATAAAAACAAAATTACAATTCCACTTGATGATAT
>JAPWHL010000106.1 GCA_027214255.1 Roseovarius aestuarii | reverse complement strand
GGGCAGGGCTAAGCCCTCGGCCCTCGGCTCGGGGACGGGTGCTGGCATATGATCGCAGGCGGGGGGGTGGGGGGGGGGGGTGGGGGGGGGCGGGGGGGGGGGGGCGGGGGGGGGGGGCGGGGGGGGGGGGGGGGGGCGCGGGCGGGGGGGGGGGGGGGGGGCGGGGTGGGGGGGGGGGGGGGGGGGGGGGGCGGGGGGGGTGGGGGGGGGGGCGGGGGGGGGCGGGGGGCGGGGG
>JAPWHL010000105.1 GCA_027214255.1 Roseovarius aestuarii | reverse complement strand
CCCCCACCCCCCAACCAACACTCCACCCACCCACCATCACCCCCCCCCACCACCCCCCAACCCCCCCCCCCCCCCCCCTCACCACCCCCCCCCCCCCCCCCCCCCCCCCCCCCCCCCAACCCCCCCCCCCCCCCCCCCACCCCCACCCCAAAATCACCCCCCCGCGCCCACCCCCCCAACCCGACTCGATCACCTGAATTCAGCAGCGGCCCGGCGCGTAACGCCCCGGGCCTACGT
>JAPWHL010000104.1 GCA_027214255.1 Roseovarius aestuarii | reverse complement strand
GCTACCACCAGATTGCTCAAAAAGTTTGACAACGTCGTTACCGGTAAAATGCTCACTACCATTAACCGCCATATGCTCAACAAAGTGAGCGTAACCCTTTTGAGAAGATGTTTCTTGGAATGAGCCGATATTCATCACCAAACGGACCGAGACTTCTTGGTCTTCTGTTGGATAGAGATGGTATTTCATACCGTTCGATAACTGGTCCACGTGCCAGTTGGCGTCAGGTTGAATCGGCG
>JAPWHL010000103.1 GCA_027214255.1 Roseovarius aestuarii | reverse complement strand
CAACGAAAGCGGAGCAACCATGGAGGTTTCATAACGGCTAAGTAAGTAGCTCCAGCCGCCGTATCCCAGAATTGTCGCCAGTAGAGACAAGTAAACAATGGAAAAAACGTTATGCCATTCGATATTGACCAATGATTCAACGATAAGCTCAGGACCTTCAATCACATACGAGGAAATGAAGAATGAAACCATTGGAACCAGCGCGCTCCATACGATGAGCGACATGGTCGGAACCGGAT
>JAPWHL010000102.1 GCA_027214255.1 Roseovarius aestuarii | reverse complement strand
ACTGATCATCACCGACTCCATCCCGCTCACCGCGGAGATGAAGGCGGTCGACAAGGTCAAGCAGCTGACGCTCTCTTCCGTGCTGGCCGAAGCCATTCGCCGCATCAGCAACGAAGAGTCCATCTCTGCCATGTTTGAGCATTGATAGACCCTGTTGTGACAAAAACCGCCAGCTGGCGGTTTTTGTCTTTTTAGTCCCAGTTACACCCGGTACTGCCCTGCCCCGTCGCAGGTTAAGGAT
>JAPWHL010000101.1 GCA_027214255.1 Roseovarius aestuarii | reverse complement strand
GTCGGGCGCTATGCACGGCTGGTAAAAGAGATGTCGGAAACCGTGCAGTTTATCTATATCACCCATAATAAAATCGCCATGGAAATGGCCGATCAGTTGATGGGCGTAACCATGCACGAGCCCGGTTGTTCGCGGTTGGTGGCTGTGGATGTGGAGGAAGCGTTGGCCTTGGTTGAATCATGATGGCCAGGGCGGTGTAAAGTTATCTTTCGTCGTGCTAGCTTAATGCGCATTGTTATTAGA
>JAPWHL010000100.1 GCA_027214255.1 Roseovarius aestuarii | reverse complement strand
CGCAGGGACCGGTCAGCGTCCGGCCACGGCGGCGCTCGTCGGACCGCGGGCGCGGGTGGAGGCTCGCGTCAGCGGAGGCGGCAAGACCAGGAAGGCCACGTTCGCCTTGCAGGCCTCGCGCTGGGGCGGGCCTTCGCTTCCGCTTCCCGCCGGCGCGTATGAACTGCAGATCGCGGACGCCGACCTCGACGCTCTGCACATCGATCCCGTCGTCCTCCGCGGTGTACGCGTCGCCGTCACCGGG